>FCOD02000025.1 GCA_001544655.2 Caballeronia turbans | reverse complement strand
GCAAGCATCGCACCGGAAAGTTAACAGCCCGGCGCTCCGTTTACAACCACTTCTCACCCCATAAACAAAAATGCCGTTCAGCGCTAACTGAACGGCATTACCCATCGCGGGCGCTTTTTCTTTTGCATGAATTTTTTGACAAATTCAGGCAAACTTTACCGGTCGCGCCCCGTTTAGGCTCGATTGCGATCAAATGAAACATCCGCGAAAGGTCTGCGGGAAGCGCTTCCATCGGAAAAAATAACTGCGTGGCACGATTTCTGCTCGAACGTGCAAATCCAGATTTCAGAACCGACATGCCAAGCACGCCTTTCATCCGAAGCCGGTTTCTGGTCGTCGCGGCGCTCGCATTGCCCGCGTTCGCTTTCACCGCCGGCTGCAAGTCCAGCCCGGCGACATCAGCGAACACGAACGGGGCCAGCGAGATCATCACCGACGACGCTGCGCTTGCCGCTCGTGTGAAAGCCGCGCTCGTCGCGGACCCGGAACTGAAAGTCTTGCCGATGAGCGTCGCGACGTATCGCGGCGTCGTGCAGTTGTCGGGGTATGTGGATTCGGAGGTACAGATTCAGAAAGCGCTCGCCGTGACGCGAGGCGTACCGGGCGTGCAATCCGTCAGCAACGAATTGCATCTCAGGTCGCAATGACGCGCTCGCACACGAGATGAAGAACGAGTAACGCAGGACGAAAACCGCAGCGGGCTACGCGCCAGACGCCGGAACGAGGCGCCGTTGCCCGCCCACGACTCGCCGGATCCTACGCGGAGACGGCGCACTACAGTCCACTTTGATACGTTGGTTCGCCATGCCACACGCACTGATTGTCGAAGACGATCCCAATAGCCTCTCCGGCCTGTCCGCGATCCTCACGGCAGACGGCTTTTCCGTCGATACCGCCACGACGCTCGCCGAAGCGCGCTCCGCGCTGACCCGCTTCATCCCGGATGTCGTGCTGATCGACCTGAATCTTCCGGACGGCTCCGGCCTCGACCTCCTGCCGAGCTTGCCGTCGCAACCGCCCGATGGCGCACTGCCCGTCATCGTGATGACCGGCAACGCGACGGTCGAAAGCGCAATCGAAGGCCTGCGGCACGGCATCTGGGACTACCTGCTCAAACCGGTGAACATTCCGCGCTTGCGCAGCCTGCTCGCGCGCATTCCGAGGCCGTACGAGCTCACCGAGGAAGTCCAGTCGCTGCGCTCGACGCTGCGCGAGCTGGGCCACTTCGGCGACATGATCGGCCGCAGCGCCGCGATGCAGCACGTCTACGATCTGATCGAGCACACTGCGCCGACGGAAGCCGCCGTGCTGATCTGCGGCGAGCCGGGCACCGGCAAGAAGATCGCCGCACGCACGATCCATCAATTGAGCCGCCGGCGCAAAGGCCCGTTCGTCACCTTCGACTGCTCCGCGAGCCGCAACGGCGACGGCTCGCAGCGTTCGATGGAAAGCGTCCTCTTCGGCCACGAACGCAACGCATTCGCCGGCGCGGAGAACCGCGAGCCGGGCCTGCTCGAACAGGCGGGCGGCGGCACGCTTTTCCTCGATCAGATCGATTCGCTGCCGGCCGCGCAGCAGGAAGCGCTCTTGCGCGCGCTCGATTCGCAGACGTTCATGCGCGTGGGCGGCAGCAACCGCATCATGACGGACTTCCGGCTGATCGCCGCCTCCCGCTTGCCGATGCGCGAGGCGGTCGCGAGCGGCGCAATGCGCGAGGATCTGTTTCAGCGGCTGTCGGCGTCGTCGATCGTGCTGCCGCCGTTGCGCGATCGCGACGACGACATCGCACTCATCGCGGAGACGCTCGTCGATGAACTGAACCGCGAGAACCACATCGCCGGGATCACGAGCGGGTCGCCGAAGCGGATCAGTCCGGCTTTCATTCGAGAGTGCATCGCGAGCGAATGGCCGGGCAACGTGCGCGAAATGCGCGAGCGCGTGCGGCGCGCGTATCACGCGTCAGGCGAGACGATCGAAACGCTGCGCGTCGATGAGCCGGGCGGTCTCGGCGGACGCGGCCTGAACGGCAGCAGCGTGCAGGTGACGGTCGGCACGGCACTCGCGGACGTCGAGGACATGCTGATCCGCGCGACGCTCGAAGCGGTCGGCGGCACGCGCCATCGCGCGGCGACGCTGCTCGGCATCAGCCCGAAGACGCTCTACAACAAGCTCCAGCGGATGAAGCTGGAATCGTCGTGATTCACGACGGCGCCAGAAGCAAAGCGCCACGATTCAGGTCGTGGCGTTTTAGTTTTAGCCGAGCGTCTCTTTGACGAGCGAGCGCGCTGCCTGATAGTCGGCCTGCGCCTGCAGCTTGCTCCAGCGCAACGCCTTGCCGCGCGGACGCATCTGCCTCAGGCGCTGTTCGGATGCCTTCGGCGGCGTATAGCGCAACTGTTCCAGCACCTTGCCCGCCTCCTCCGGCTGATTGCAGATCAGCACCATGTCGCAGCCCGCGCTCAGCGCGGCGGTTGCCGCTTCGGTGAGCGTGCCGCCCGCGCGGGCGGCTTCCATCGACAGATCGTCGCTGAAGATCGCGCCGGTGAAGCCAAGCTTGCCGCGCAGGATGTCCTGCAGCCAGATGCGCGAGAAGCCAGCGGGTTTATCGTCGACCTGCGTGTAGATGACGTGCGCCGGAATCACCGATGACAGCGACATGCCGAGCCAGTCATACGGGCGCACGTCGGTGTCGAGGATTTCTTCGAGCGGGCGATCGTCGGACGGCAGCGCGACGTGCGAATCGGCTTCAGCGAAACCGTGACCCGGAAAGTGCTTGCCGCAATTCGCCATGCCGGCGAGCGCGAGGCCGTGATTCAGGCTCTTCGCGAGCATCGTCACGACGCGCGGATCGCTATGCAGCGCGCGATCGCCGATGACTTTGGACTGTCCGTAATTCAGATCGAGCACCGGCGTAAAGCTCATGTCGATGCCGCACGCGCGCAACTCCGCCGCGAGCACGTAGCCGAACGCGGTCGCGGTTTTCGTCGCGGCCAGTACGTCGCGGTCCCAAAGCTCGCCGAGTTTGCCCGGCGCGGGCAGCGCGGTGAAGCCGTCCGTGCGAAAGCGCTGCACGCGCCCGCCCTCGTGATCGACAGCGATCAGGATATCGTCGCGTACCGCGCGGATCGCATCCGTCAGCGCGACGAGCTGCGCGCGGTTTTCGAAATGTCGCGCGAAGAGAATGATGCCGCCCGTCATCGGATGCGTGAGGCGCTCGATATCCGCGTCGTTCAGCGTCGTGCCGGCGACGTCGAACATGACGGGCCCGGGAGTGCGTTTCATCGGATTCAATTGGATTGTTGTGTGTTGGTTGGATTGAACTCAGACCTGATCGGGCACTTCCGCAATGACGAACGACACCGCGTAATCGCGCTCGTCGCTGACCGTGATCTTCGCCGTGATGCCGCGTTGCGCGAGCCACTCGGCCAGTTCGCCGGAGGCGGCGATCATCGGCTTGCCGCTCGGCTCGTTGAGCGTCTGCAGCGCGCGCCAGGTCATCGGCCAGCGCATGCCGAGGCCGATCGCCTTCGAGAACGCTTCCTTCGCCGAAAAGCGCGTCGCGAGAAACGCGAGCCCGCGCACTTCCGAGCGCGCGTTGCGCGCGTGATAGATGCGCAACTCGTCGGGGCCGAGCACCTTTTCGGCAAACCGCCCCTTCGTGCGCTTCATCACCGCCGCGACGCGGCTCACCTGCACGACGTCCGTGCCGATTCCGTAGATGGCCATGACGTGCGCGCTCAGCGAGTGTGGATCGACGCGAGGCGCGACGCGACCATGATCGCCTTCATCTCGCGCACGGCGTTCTCCCAGCCCGCGAAAATCGAGTGCGCGACGATCGCGTGCCCGATATTCAACTCGACGATGCCCGGCAGCGCGGCGATCGCCTGGACATTCGTGTAGTGCAGTCCGTGGCCCGCGTTCACCTTGAGCCCGAGCGAGTTGCCGAAATCGACGCTCGACGCGACGCGTTCGAACTCGCGCTGCTGTTCGGCTTCGTCGTGCGCCTCGGCGTAACGGCCCGTGTGCAACTCGATCACGGGCGCGCCCGCTTCCTGTGCCGCGCGAATCTGCGTCTCGTCCGGATCGATGAAAAGCGATACGCGCGCGCCCGCATCGGCGAGCTGCCTGCACGCGGCCTTCACTTCTTCGAACCGGCCCGCGACATCGAGGCCGCCTTCGGTCGTCACTTCCTGGCGCTTTTCCGGCACGAGGCAGACATCGTGCGGCTTGATCTCGCACGCGATGTCGAGCATCTCGCGCGTCACCGCGCACTCGAGATTCATGCGTGTTTTCAAAAGCGGGCGCAGCGTGCGCACGTCGGCATCGACGATATGGCGACGGTCCTCGCGCAAGTGCAGCGTGATGGCGTCCGCGCCCGCTTCTTCGGCGGCGAGCGCCGCGCGGATGGGATCGGGATACGACGTGCCGCGCGCATTGCGCAACGTGGCGACGTGATCGATGTTCACGCCCAGATCGATCACGCTCGCCGGCGATGAGAGAAAGAAGCTCATAGTTTTTGCAGGTCGATCAATATCTGACGGGTGGCGAGCGGCGCGCCGCCCAGGTAGTGGTTCAGCAGGAAGCGCATCAGCGTTTTGCTCTGCGCGGCCGTCTGCGGGCTGGTGTAATCGTCGCGCTCCATGTCGATGAGCGTCTGTCCCGAGATCACCGGCCAGGGCGCGGGAAGGTCGTCCGACGCTTCGCGCACGCCGCGGTCGGGATCGAAGACGTAGCGGCCTTCAGCCTCGACCGGCTGGCGCGTGACGGTGCGCGTGAGATTCATCGCGTAGCCGGTTTCGCGCAGCAGCACGCGCTCGAACGAGCGCAACACCTGCACGGCGGGCTCGTCGTGAGCGAGGCGCGAGAGCGTCAGCACGTAGTGGTTGAAGAGCGCCGGATGCGCGTCTTCGCGCGCGCAGAACTTGACGAGCAGTTCGTTCACGTAGAAGCCGCAGAGCAGCGCGTCGCCGGTCAGTGGCAGCATGCCGCCCACCCATTCGGCGGTCGTCAGCGTGCGGACTTCGCCCTTGCCGGACCACGACAGGCCCAACGGCTGAAACGTCTGCAGCACGCCGCGCAACGCGGAATGGGGACGCTTCGCGCCCTTCGCGACGAGCGCGACACGGCCGAAATCGCGCGAAAACACGTCGATGATGAGGCTCGTCTCGCGATACGGATAACTGTGCAGCACGAAGCCCGGCTGCTCGGCGATACGAAAGTCGGAGCGCGGCGCGGCGCGTGGCCGCTTCTCGCCGCTTCCGGTAACGGACGACGACGATGACGGCGACGCCCGCTTGCGCTTCGGCACGGCGCGCGTGGCCGGGCGCTCGTCCGCGTCGAAATCGTCGTCGGGACGATCATCGGCGGGCGGAATCATCCGGGCGTCGTTCGAGCCGTCGTCCATGCATCACTCGTAGCCGTATGCGCGCAGGCCGGCTTCGTTGTCCGCCCAGCCGCTCTTCACCTTGACGAAGGTTTCGAGATACACGGGGCCATCGAAGAGCTTCTCCATGTCGAGTCGCGCTTCGGTACTGATCTGCTTCAGCTTCGCGCCCTTCTGGCCGATGATCATCGCCTTGTGACCGTCGCGGTCGACGAGAATCGTCGCGAAGACGCGGCGCAGGCGCCCTTCGGTCTCGAATTTTTCGATGAGCACCGTGCTCGTGTACGGCAACTCGTCGCCGGTCCAGCGAAAGACTTTCTCGCGCAGGATTTCGGCCGCGAGGAAGCGCTCGCTGCGATCGGTCAGATCGTCCTCGCCGTAGATCGGCTCGCCTTCCGGCAAATAGGGCTTCACGACGGACAAAAGCCGCTTGATGTCCTCAGGATGCTTGGCCGACAGCGGCACGATCTCGCGAAATTCGCGCAGCGCCGACATCTGCTGCATGAAGGGAAAAAGCGAATCCTTGTCGCCGACGCGATCGAGCTTGTTGGCGATCAGCAGCGTGGGAGTGCCGGCCGGGATCAGGTCGAGCACTTTCTGGTCGTCGGGACCGAAGCGGCCCGCTTCGATCACGAAGAGAATCGCATCGACGGAAGTCAGCGTCGACGTCACCGCACGGTTCAGCGAGCGGTTGAGCGCGGTGCTATGGCGTGTCTGGAAGCCGGGCGTATCGACGAAGATGTACTGCGCGTCGTCGAGCGTATTGATGCCCGTGATGCGGTGACGAGTCGTCTGCGCCTTGCGCGAGGTGATGCTCACCTTCTGACCGACGAGCGCGTTCATCAGCGTCGACTTGCCGACGTTGGGACGGCCGACGATCGCGACCATGCCGCAGCGGAAACCGGAAGAAGTAGGAGCGTTCATAGATGTGTGCGGCAAGAAATCGTTGGGGCGCGTGTGCGCGATGTGCGCGGCGGCGCGCGTCAGTGGCCGGCGTCGGCGGCACGCACGATGCGGCCCGCGATCACATCCGGGCTCGTGGTGTTGCGCGTCTCGGTGTCGGCTGCGGGCTCGTCGTCGCGATCGTCGGATGGCGCGGGCTTGTCTGCGTTGGCGCTTCGCTCGGACGCCTGCATCGTGTCGCCTTTCGCCGCTTTCTCCGGCTTGTGGATCACGGCGCGGTCGGGCTTGTCGGCGGCGGCATAGGCGCCCGCGGACGGCTCGACATGCGTCGCACGGATCACGGCGAGCGGCGCGGTGGCCGGACGTTCCGGCGCGCCTGCTTGCGCGCCGTGCTGAGCATGATGGCGCTCGCGTCGGTCGGGAGAACGCAGATCGAGTGCCGTCTGAATGCCGGTGACGCCGGGGACCACTTCGGGTTCGACCTGCTTCGCGGCGCGCGCGCCCTTGCGCTTTGGCTTGACGCCGAGCGTCGGCGCGGCGGCCACCACTTCGTCGAGCGCCTTTTTAGCGGCGGCCTGTTCGGCGGCGCGGCGGCTCGCGCCGGAACCCGACACCTTAACGTCGAGCTTCGGCACCGTACATTCGACTTCGAACTGCTGATTGTGCGCGGCGCCGTGAGTCGCGATCACGGTATAAGTCGGCAGCGCGATCTTGTGACCCTGGAGATACTCCTGCAGCAGCGTCTTCGCATCCTTGCCAATGGTGCGCGGATCGATGTGATCGAGCACCGGCGTGTAGAGCCGCTTGATGACCGTGTATGCGGCGTCGAAACCGCCATCGAGGAAGATCGCGCCAAAGATGGCTTCGAGGGTATCGGCCAGAATCGACGGACGGCGGAAACCGCCACTGCGCAGTTCCCCTTCGCCGAGCCTCAGGCCTTCGGACACGTTGAGCGCCTGCGCGATCTCGTAAAGCGACTGCTGTTTGACCAGATTCGCGCGCACGCGCGACAGGTCGCCTTCATCGAGTTTGCTGAATCGTTGGAACAAAAGCGCCGCCACCACGCAATTTAGAACGGAATCGCCGAGAAATTCGAGCCGTTCATTGTGCGTGGCGCTGTGACTGCGGTGGGTCATCGCCTGGCGCAGCAATTCCGCATTGCGAAATTCGTACCGCAGCCGGCTTTCCAACGGAGAAGATGGCATGGAGAGAGTATAACGCGGGCGCGGGGGCGGACGATTCCGCCGGCCGACGCCGGAAAACGCGTGGCGAGACGGTGTTAGCCGCGCTTCTTCACGCCGTTTCGAAGCTTGTTTTAATCGTGACGAACGCCGGTCGTCTGATGGAGACCAACCGGCGTTACTTGCTTCACTGGAACGAACCGATGCGCTTCAGATTGCTGAAGTTCATCCAGATGAAGAACGCGCGCCCGACGATGTTGTTGTCCGGCACGAATCCCCAGTAGCGGCTGTCCGCGCTGTTGTCGCGGTTATCGCCCATCATGAAGTAATTGCCCGGGGGCACCTTGCACGTGACGCCCTGCGCGTTGTAGTTGCAGTTGTCGCGAAACGGGAAGTCGTCCGCGCCGACGACAAACGGCGGCACTTGCGGATTGTTCAGGATCGCGTTCTTGCGGCCGTCGAGGTCTTCCTCGAACTGCTTCGCGTATCCGATGCGCTCGTCATCGAAATAGTCCGGCAGCGGCGTTTCGGGCACCGGCTTGCCGTTGATCGTGAGCTTCTTGTCTTCATACGCGACCGTGTCGCCGGGCAGACCGATGACACGCTTGATGTAGTCGACCGATTCGTCCTTCGGATAGCGGAACACCACGACATCGCCGCGCTTCAACGGGCTGCCGTTCGTCAGCTTCGCGTTGGTGATCGGCATGCGCAGACCGTACTCGTACTTGTTCACGAGGATGAAGTCGCCGACGAGCAAGGTCGGAACCATCGAGCCCGACGGAATCTTGAACGGCTCGACGATGAACGAGCGCACCACGAACACCGCAAGAATCACCGGAAAGAAGCTCGCCGTGTATTCGAGCCACCACGGCTGACGCAGCTTGTCGTCGCGCAGGCGGGCGCGCGTCTGCGCGGCGTTTTCATCAGCGAACCGTTCCCCTACGCGCTCCTGCTGGCGGTCGAACTCCGCCACTGTGGCCTCGGCGGCGCGCCGCCGTTGCGGCAGAAACACCAGTTTGTCGAGCACCCATGCAATACCCGTCAAGACGACGAGCATCAAAAGAATCAATGCGAAATTCATCAATCGCTTCCGGTTGTTATCGTTGTTTGCCTCGCGGCGCCAGCATCATTCATCGACGCGCAGAATCGCGAGGAAAGCCTCTTGCGGGATTTCGACCGAGCCGACCTGCTTCATGCGCTTCTTGCCGGCCTTCTGCTTTTCGAGCAGCTTCTTCTTGCGCGTGATGTCGCCGCCGTAGCACTTCGCGAGCACGTTTTTGCGCAGCGCCTTGATGTTTTCGCGCGCGATGATGTTCGAGCCGATGGTCGCCTGAATCGCCACGTCGTACATCTGACGCGGAATCAGTTCGCGCATCTTCGACGCCACTTCGCGGCCGCGATGCTGGCTTTGCGAGCGGTGCACGATGACCGACAGCGCATCGACCTTGTCGCCGTTGATGAGCATATCGACCTTGACGACATCGGCCGCGCGATACTCCTTGAACTCGTAATCCATCGACGCATAGCCGCGCGATGTCGACTTCAGGCGGTCGAAGAAGTCCAGCACGATTTCCGCCATCGGGATTTCGTACGTCAGTTGGACCTGACGGCCGTGATACTGCATGTTGACCTGCGAACCGCGCTTGGCCGTGCACAGCGTGATGACCGAGCCGACATATTCCTGCGGCATGTAAAGGTTCACCGTGACGATCGGCTCGCGCACTTCCTCGATCTTCGGCGGCTCCGGCATTTTCGCCGGGTTCTCGACGGAGATGGTCGTGCCGTCGCGCTGCACGACCTCGTAGATCACCGTCGGCGCCGTGGTGATGAGGTCCATGTCGAACTCGCGCTCGAGCCGCTCCTGCACGATTTCCATATGAAGCAGGCCGAGAAAGCCGCAGCGGAAACCGAAGCCGAGCGCCTGCGACACTTCCGGCTCGTATTGCAGCGAGGCGTCGTTCAACTTCAGCTTTTCGAGCGATTCGCGCAGCGCGTCGTACTGGTTCGCCTCGACCGGATAGAGACCGGCGAAAACCTGCGGCTTCACTTCCTTGAAGCCCGGCAGCGGCGCTTCGGCGGCGCGATTCGAGAGGGTGACGGTATCGCCCACTTTTGCGGCCGTCAGCTCCTTGATGCCCGCGATCACGAAGCCCACCTGCCCCGCCGACAGTTGCGCGAGGTTCGTCGACTTCGGCGCGAATACGCCGACGTGCTCGACCGGGTATTGCGCACCGGTCGCCATCATCTTGATCTTGTCTTTCGGCTTCAGCGTGCCGTTGACGATGCGCACCAGCATCACCACGCCGACGTAGTTGTCGAACCACGAATCGATGATGAGCGCCTGCAGCGGCGCGTCCACATTGCCCTTCGGCGGCGGCACTTTCGCGATCAGCGATTCGAGCACGTCCTCGACGCCCAGACCGGTCTTCGCGCTGCAATGCACGGCGTCTGTCGCGTCGATGCCGATCACGTCCTCGATTTCGGCGATCGCGTTTTCCGGATTCGCCGCCGGCAGGTCGATCTTGTTGAGCACCGGAACGACTTCGACGCCCAGCTCGATCGCGGTGTAGCAGTTGGCCACCGTCTGCGCCTCGACGCCCTGACTCGCGTCGACCACGAGGAGCGCGCCTTCGCACGCGGACAGCGAGCGGCTGACTTCGTACGAGAAGTCGACGTGCCCGGGTGTGTCGATCAGGTTCAGGTTGTAGACCTTGCCGTCACGCGCCTTGTAGGTGAGCGCCGCGGTCTGCGCCTTGATCGTGATGCCGCGCTCGCGCTCGAGGTCCATCGAATCGAGCACCTGCGCTTCCATCTCACGGTCGGACAAGCCGCCGCACAACTGGATGATGCGGTCAGCGAGCGTCGACTTGCCGTGGTCGATGTGCGCGATGATCGAGAAGTTTCGAATATGATCCATTCAGTGCCGCAAGCCAAAAAAAGCGAAAAAGGCGCGCCCTCACCAACGCGGAGCACGCCTTGAAAATTTGGGGGAAAACTTCTGCATTTTAGCCGAAAACGGGGGTGGCCCGGCGGATTTCGCCTTTGCCGCACTTACGGCTCACGCGCGCCGAGCACCGCGTACACGGCGCGAAGATCGAGCCGGTACTGGCACAACTCGACGCCGTCGAGCGTGAGCACGGGCACGCGCTCGTCGTAGCGCGCCTCCAGCAGCGGATCTTCGTCGATATCGATCCATTCGATCGCCATACCGTGCCGCGCGGCGATCGGCTCCAGTTCGGCCCGCATCTCCTCGCAGAGATGACACCAGGCGCGCCCGTACAGCACAAAAGGCGCGCCCGAAGACGACGTCATGCGCTTACTTCTGCGCCGGCACGCGCGGGCGCAGCGGCACGAACTGCGTGTTGTCGCCGCGACGCACGAGAATGGCGACCATCTTGCTGGCGTCCAGACCTTGCGCGACTTCCTGGAACTGCTTCGCGCTCGTGATATCCGTATCGCCGATGCGCATGATGATGTCGCCCTTCTGGAAGCCTGCGCGCGCCGCCGGCCCTTCGACGGCATCGATCTGAACGCCGCTCGACAGCTTGAGCGCCTTCTTCTGGTCGGCCGGAATGTCGCTTACCGCCATCCCGAGCGAATTACTCGCGCGCTCCTTCGGTTGCGGCGCCTTCTTCTGCTCGGTCTTCGCGACCTTGTCCGGCTGCATTTCAGCCACGACGACAGACAGATCGCGCGTCTGGCCCTTGCGCCAGACCGTCAGCGTGGTCTTGGTACCGGGCTTGGTGTCGCCGACCATGCGGGGCAGATCGGTCGCGGTCTCGACGTTCTGGCCGTTGAACTTCAGGATGATGTCGCCCGGCTGCACGCCCGCCCGGTCGGCCGGACCGCCCGATTCGACGCTAGAAACGAGTGCGCCCTGCGCCTTCGGCAGCCCGAGCGAATCCGCGACATCCTTTGTCACTTCGCCAATCGCCACCGCGATGCGCCCACGCACGACTTTGCCCGACGCCTTCAGCTGATCCGCCACGCGCATCGCTTCGTCGATCGGAATCGCGAACGAGATGCCCATGAAGCCGCCCGTGCGGCTGTAGATTTGAGAATTGATACCGATCACCTCGCCCGCCATGTTGATGAGCGGACCGCCCGAGTTGCCCGGATTCACGGCGACATCGGTCTGAATGAACGGCAGGTAATCGCCCGTGTCACGGCCCTTCGCGCTGACGATGCCCGCGGTCACCGTGTTGTCCAGGCCGAACGGCGAACCAATTGCGAGCACCCACTCGCCGACGCGCACCTTGTTCGAATCGCCGATGGTGATCGCCGGCAGATTCGTCGCGCTGATCTTCACGACGGCCACGTCCGTGCGCTCGTCCACGCCGACGAGCCGCGCCTTGAATTCGCGTTTGTCGGTGAGCGTGACGTAGATGGTGTCCGCATCGTCGACGACGTGCGCGTTGGTCATCACGTAACCATCGGTGGACAGGATGAAGCCCGAGCCGACGCCGCTGCTTTGCTCCGAGTTGTCCTGGTTGTCGTCGGGCGCGCTGCGGCTACCGCCCTTGCCCTGGTCGCCGCCGCTGCCACCGCCGCCGTTGTTGCCGCCACCGCCGCCGCGCGGAGGCTGGCCGGGCATCGGAATGCCAAAGAAGCGGCGAAAGAACTCGGACATATCGCCTTCATCGAGGCCCGGCGGCAGACCGCGCAGGTCGCTGCTCGAACCAACGCGCGAGGTCGTGCGAATGTTCACGACCGAGGGCCCCACCTTGTCGACGAGCGTCGTGAAGTCCGGCAGGTTCACCGTGGGCGCCGCTGACGCAGATTGCGATACGAACGGCAGGCACACGGCGAGCGCCGCGGCCGCGATGAACTTGCGCAGCGAGAAGTTGCTCATATGTAAGGCCGGGATCTGGATTACTTGGAAGGCTTGTATTCTATGGTAGAAGCAAATTGCTGCAATGTGGCTTGCGGCACTTCGCCCAGCAAGGTGATCCAGAAATCCCCGCGGCGCTTCACCAAAACATGCGTGGCGCCGCTATTGCCCGCGCCTTCCTTGCGCGTATTTTTTTCGACCGGCTCGACGAAAACGGAGATCGTCGCGAGGCCATCCGAAAACACGGCCTGATCGACCGGAATCGGCGGTTGGCCCTGCTGGCTCGACGCCATCGGACGGCGAAGCTCGCGAATCTTGCGAAAACCCGCGATATTCGGCGTCAGTTGCCAGCCTTGCGCTTCCATGTCGACCGGCTGAACGGGCGGCCGCACGATGGTCCAGCCCGACGTGCCGCGGATGCCGTTCGCGATCGGCGCCTTGTCGATCGGCCCGCCGATGCGCACTTGCGAGAATGAAAGCTGTTCGAGCACCTGACCGTCCGGATCGAGCGTCTGCGCGCGCAGCAGCAAGCCGGTTTTCGCGTCGGCCCAGAGTTTGTAGGCGAATCGCCAGGAATCTTTCGGATCGAGTTCCAGCACCTGGCTGTCCACGCCCGCGACACGATCGTTGCCCAGAAGCTTCGGCTCGTAGACCCCGAGCACCTGGTCGCCGCTGGTTGCGAGCAGCGCGGGGAAAGAATCCCGGTTCTGCCGATGCTCGACGACGAGAAGATGCCGTTCCGGCACGAACGTGAACATGTCGTCGTCGTGACGCAGCATCTTGCGCGGCGCGCCATCGAGACTTTCGAGCGATTCGTATTCGCCGTCGCCGCGCGTCGCGACATGCGTGATACGCGACGATTGAACCGTCGCGCCGCGTTGATAGACAAACGTCCCTTCGTAATTCTGCTGCTGTGCCGCTTCATGAATGCGGTTGAGCAGGCTGGCGGCTGTCTTGCGAACAGCGGCGGGATCGTCTCCCTGGGCGTAGGAACCCGATGCCGCCGTCAACAACGCGGCTGCGCAGAGCATCAACGCCGGCAGCCGCCCCCAGTATCTTGTTTTATTCAACCGCACATTCAGCATCAAATTATTGGCCCTGCGACGTAGCCGCCGCGCGAATCAAAGGCATGGAACCGGGCATCGAAGGCTGCTGGGAGAATTGCTGATGCGCTTCGAGGTATTGATCGAGATCCGCGTCGCGGATGATGTTCGCTTCCACGATCGGCGTGCGCGTGGTTGCCGCGGGCACCGACGCGAGCGCGACGCGCTGCATCGAATCCGCCGGTGCGACGCTCGCCACCTGGGTGTCGGCTCGGCCGCCCACGCCTTGCAGTTGCGGCACGACGATCCACGTCAGTGTGGCGGCGGCCGCGGCCACCGCAAAGGCCGGCATCACGCGACGGCGCAGCACGCCGCCCCGCGCTTTCGCCGCCGCGGCTGGAGCAAGCACATGCGCTTCGGCTTCGAAGCGCTCGGAGAATGCGGCCATGAACGCACTGCTGCGCGCCGGGCTGACCGCGAGATCGTCGGAACGCAGGGCGTCGCCGATCAGGTGATAGGCCGACCACGCTGCACGTTCGTCGCTTTTCAGGTCCGCGAGAAACTGGCTGACACCGCCCATTTCTTCGAGCGATTCACCGTCGACGAACGCCGACATGCGCTCGCCGCGCAAACCCGCCTGTGTTTGATTCTGCATCGAGACCGACCCCATGATGCTCCCCATCCTTGACCACACCCCGTTGTGACACCACCAACCCAGATATCGCGTCCCTGCCCCTAGGATTTCCGCTGCCTACCAGCGCTTGCCTTCGGGAGTGTCCAACAACGGACGCAATTTTGCCGCAATGGCTTCGCGAGCACGAAAAATTCTCGATCTGACGGTGCCGATCGGGCAATCCATCATTTCAGCGATTTCCTCGTAACTCAGACCTTCAATTTCCCTGAGCGTGATGGCAGTGCGCAATTCCTCCGGCAACAGCGCCATCGCAGCATTGACCGTTTCGGCGATCTGCTTGCTCATCAACATCGACTCAGGCGTGTTGATATCCCTTAGTTGGTCCGCGTCGGAGAAAGTTTCCGCTTCTTCAGCATCGGCCTCGGTAGAAGTGGGAGCGCGGCGGCCCTGTGTCGCAAGGTAGTTCTTCGCCGTGTTGACGGCAATCCGGTAGAGCCAGGTATAGAACGCAGATTCACCCCGAAATTGCGGCAGCGCACGGTAGGCCTTGATGAAGGCGTCCTGCGCGACGTCCTCGACCTCGGCGGGGTCGCGCACGAGGCGCGAGATCAGTCGAATGATCTTGCGGTGGTATTTGGCGACCAGCAGTTCGAACGCGGCCTTGTCACCTTTCTGGACACGCTCGACCAGCAATTGGTCGATTTCTTTTTCGCTCACCTGTGAAATCCGTTTAACTTTGGGTGTTGCGCGGAGGGCTATTGTAGCGTTACCGCCTTTAAGGCAACCGGTACGCTCATGTGCCGTTACAGTCGTTACAGGTGGGAAGCTGCGGCGCGGCGGGCCTGCACCGAGAGTTGCCGAAAGGTATCGGAATCGACGGAATCGGCAGCGACGACGAGCGTTTCGCGCCGCTCACGCGTGTCCAGAACCGTCAGGACGAGGAGTTGTCCACTCCATTGCGCGCATCCCGCGATGCGCGTGTACCGCACCGCCCCGGTCCGGCTCCGGATCGTGAGGCCGTCCGACAGAAGGCCGATGGCCGAAGGCTGAGCCCGCATCCACCGATACGACGCGAGCGCAAGCACCGCCAACGTCGCCGCGCAGGCCACCGATGCATGCCCGGCGTGTTCGGCGTGCGCGAGGACACACTGAAACACCGACGCGCCCACGACACCCGCGAATCCGAGCATCGCGCCCAGCAGAAAACGCGACGGCCGCATCGCGACGCCCGGCGTAGTGCCGATTTCCCGATGCGGCCGATCTTCCCGCGCGCCCGCCATATCGATTCCCTTGATGACGAGCGCGCCGTGCTCAGTGGCGCTTGAAGACGAGGGAGCCGTTCGTGCCGCCGAAGCCGAACGAGTTCTTCACCGCTACGTCGATCTTCATTTCCCGCGCCGTGTTCGCGCAGTAGTCCAGGTCGCACTTCGGATCCTGGTTGAAGATGTTGATGGTCGGCGGCGACACCTGATTGTGGATCGCAAGCACAGTGAACACCGACTCCAGACCGCCCGCGCCGCCCAGCAGGTGACCCGTCATCGACTTCGTGGAGTTCACGACGACCTTCTTTGCCTGATCGCCGAGCGCGCGCGTGATGCCGATCGTCTCGGCGATGTCGCCGAGCGGCGTCGACGTGCCGTGCGCGTTGACGTAGTTCACCTCGTCCGCATTGATGCGCGCGTTCTTCATCGCGTTGACCATCGCGCGGCGGCCACCGTCACCGTCTTCCGGCGGCGCGGTCATGTGGTACGCGTCGCCGCTCATGCCGTAACCGAGCACCTCGGCATAGATCTTCGCGCCGCGCTTTTTCGCGTGCTCGTACTCTTCGAGCACCATCACGCCCGCGCCTTCACCGAGCACGAAGCCGTCGCGGTCGGTATCCCACGGGCGGCTCGCCGTCGCGGGATCGTCGTTGCGTTGCGAAAGCGCGCGCGCCGCCGCGAAGCCGCCGATGCCGAGCGGGGAAACCGTCGCTTCCGCGCCCCCGGCGATCATGACATCCGCATCGCCGTATTCGATCAGGCGCGACGCCTCGCCGATGCAATGCAGGCCGGTGGTGCAGGCCGTGACCATCGACAGGTTCGGGCCCTTCAGGCCGAAGCGGATCGACAGATGGCCGGAGATCATGTTGATGATCGATGCCGGCACGAAGAACGGCGAAATGCGGCGCGGGCCGCGATTGAGCAGCTCGGTCTGCGTGATTTCGATCATCGGCAGACCGCCGATGCCCGAGCCGACCACGACGCCCACGCGCTCCGAGTTCTCATCGGTGATCTCGAGGCCGCTGTCCTGCACGGCCTGGACGCCCGCGGCAAAGCCGTAATGGATGAAGGTATCCATATGGCGCGCCTCTTTGGCGGGCATGTAGTCTTCGATGTTGAAGCCCTTCACCTCGCCGGCGAAACGCGTGGAGAAGTTCGTCGCATCGAACTTCGTGATATTGGCGATGCCCGACTTGCCCGCGACCAGATTGGCCCAGCCGTCGGCAACAGTATTGCCGACAGGCGAAACGAGCCCCAGGCCTGTAACAACAACTCGACGACGGCTCACGGTAACCCCTTATCCATAGAATGACGAAAAACAAAAGCCACAGCGGCCACAGGAAACGCCCTGTGTGCCCTGTGGCTGTCAAATCGGTTTGCAGCGACGATGCATCAACTGGTTGAGCGATGAGTCGCTGGCGCGTCCGGCCTCAGGCCTTGACGTTCGCGCGAGCGTAATCGATCGCTTGCTGAACCGTGGTGATCTTTTCGGCCTCTTCATCGGGAATTTCCATGCCGAATTCGTCTTCCAGCGCCATCACGAGTTCGACCGTATCGAGCGAGTCAGCGCCCAGATCGTTCACGAACGATGCTTCGTTCTTGATTTCGGCTTCCGCCACGCCCAGTTGTTCGGCGACGATCTTCTTCACGCGCTGTTCGATGTTGTCCATGCAGCCCTCCGAGGGAAAAAAGTTCAAAAATACGAGTGCGCGCATTTTATCAGGTTTGGACCCGCAAAATACGGCGCGTCAGTTCCATGCTCCGTCGTCCGACGCCCTTCATCAAGAGGGCTGTCGCCGCAGTCGCATCAATTTGTCACTGCCGCGCTGAAGCGGTGCGCACGAAGCTTCTTGAGCATTTCGCGCGCCCGTCCCGGCGCGGATATTAAGCGAAATTCAGCGAAATGCCTATTAAGGCGTTACATGTACATGCCGCCGTTCACGTGCAGCGTGGTGCCCGTGATGTAGCCGGCAAAAGGCGATGCCAGGAACGCCACAGCATGCGCGATATCTTCCGGCGCGCCCAGTCGGCCAAGTGGTATCTGCGCGGTCAGCGCGGTGCGCTGCTCTTCCGGCAGCACCTTGGTCATGTCCGTGTCGATGAAACCCGGTGCGATGCAGTTCACGGTGATGCCGCGGCTGCCGATTTCACGCGCGAGCGCGCGCGTCATGCCCGCGACGCCGGCCTTCGCCGCGGCGTAATTGGCCTGACCCGGATTGCCCGACGAACCGACCACGGACGTGATGTTGATGATCCGCCCGCCGCGCGCCTTCATCATCGGGCGCAGCACGGCCCGCGACAGACGGAAGACCGCGCGCAGGTTCGTGTCGATGACGGCGTCGAATTCGTCGTCCTTCATGCGCATCGCGAGCTGATCCTTCGTGATGCCCGCGTTATTGACGAGCACGTTCAGCGCGCCGAATTCCTTCACGATGCCGTCGATGAACGCATCCGCCGCGGCCGCGTCGTTCACGTTCAGCACCGCGCCGCGGCCCTTGCCGCCGGCTTGCTGCAACGCTTCGCTGATGCCGGCCGCGCCGCTTTCGCTCGTTGCCGTGCCGATGACCGTCGCGCCCTGCTTCGCGAGTTCGAGCGCGATCGCGCGTCCGATGCCGCGCGACGCGCCCGTGACGATTGCTACTTGATTCTGCAGACTCATGTCGTTGTTCCTCAGCCAGCGATCAGTTTGCGCGTTTCCTCGAGCGATGCCGGGTCGAAGACCGAGCCGCCGACGAGATTGCCGTCGATACGCTTGGTCAGACCCGCGAGCACCTTGCCCGGACCGCATTCGATGACGTGCGTGACGCCCTCTTTCGCCATCGCCTGGACGCATTCCACCCAGCGCACCGGACCGGCGGCCTGGCGCACGAGCGCGTCCTTGATCGCGACCGGATCGGAGACGATCGCGACATCGACGTTATTGATCAGCGGAATCTGCGGCACCTTGATCTCGACCTTCGCAAGATAGGCGCGCAACTGGTCCGATGCAGGCTTCAGCAGGGACGAATGGAACGGCGCCGACACCGGCAGCGGCAGCGCGCGCTTCGCGCCCTTTGCCTTGGCCACTTCGCACGCCTTCTCGACCGCCGCCTTCGAACCCGCGATCACCACTTGCGCGGGCGCGTTGAAGTTCACCGCTTCGACGACACCCGCCGACGACGCCTCCGCGCACACGGCGCGCACGGTGTCGTCGTCGAGGCCGAGAATCGCGGCCATGCCGCCTTCGCCCACCGGCACGGCGCTTTGCATCGCCTGCGCGCGGAAACGCACGAGCGGCACGGCGTCCGTGAATGCGAGCGCGCCGGCCGCGACGAGCGCCGTATATTCGCCGAGACTGTGACCCGCGACGAGCGCCGGCTTCAGACCCGTTTCCTTTTCCCATACGCGGTAGATTGCGTAGGCCGCGGTCAGCATAACGGGCTGCGTGTTCGTCGTCAGATTCAATTCTTCGGCGGGGCCTTCGGCGATCAGCTTGCCGAGATCCTGGCCGAGCGCGTCGGATGCCTGCTGCACCGTTTCGCGCACGATGGCGTGATCGGCAAAGGCGTTGAGCATGCCGACCGATTGCGAGCCCTGTCCGGGGAAAACGAACGCAAATTTCATATCGTCCTCGTTGATTGGAATGATCCGCGATGTCGTCGGTGTCTGTGCACGCGCCACGCGCGCATGCGGCGCGCGGCGGCTATCGTGACGAAGGGATCAGTTGCGAATGAGTAGAGGGAATCGATGAACGATCAGTAACGGATGACCGACGCGCCCCACGTGAAGCCGCCGCCCACGCCTTCGATGAGCACGTTGTCGCCGCGCTTGATGCGGCCGTCGCGCACTGCGACGTCGAACGCGAGCGGAATCGATGCCGCCGACGTGTTCCCGTGCTCGCCGACCGTCACGACCATGCGTTCCGGCGGCAGATGCAGCTTGCGGCAGGTGCTCTGCATGATGCGGATATTGGCCTGATGCGGGATCAGCCAGTCGATGTCTTCCGGTGCGAGCTTCGCCTTGTCGAGCGCTTCGAGCGCCACCTTTTCCAGCACGTTGACCGCAAGCTTGAACACGGCCTGACCATCCATGTGCAGGAACGCACTGCCTTCGATCACCCCGCCGTTCACGTTGCCCGGCGTGCAGAGAATGTCGGAATAGCTACCGTCCGCGTGCAGGGCGCTCGACAGCACGCCCGGCTCTTCGGACGCCTGCATCACGACCGCGCCGGCGCCGTCGCCGAACAGCACGCACGTGGTGCGATCGTTGAAATCGAGGATGCGCGAGAACGTCTCGGCGCCGACGACGAGCGCGGTGCGGTTAAGGCCGCTGCGAATGAAACTGTCCGCGGTCGCGACGCCGTACGCGAAACCTGAGCACACGGCTTGTACGTCGAACGCCGCGCCGTTGTTCTTGATGCCGAGCTTGTTCTGCAGCAGGCAGGCGGTGCTCGGAAACACGAAGTCCGGCGTGGATGTGGCGACGATGATCAGATCGATCGATTGAGGATCGATGCCGGCTGCCTCGATCGCTTTCTGCGACGCGATGAGCGCGAGATCGCTGGTAGTTTGATTCGGAGCCGCAAAATGACGGGCGTGAATCCCGGTGCGCGCGACGATCCATTCGTCGTTCGTCTCGACGCCCTGCTTCGCGAGACGGTCCGCCAAGTCCTGATTCGTGACGCGCTCGGACGGCAGGTAACTGCCGGTGCCCAGCACGCGAGAGTAAAGATTGGATTGAGCCATTATGCCTTCGAGTGTAGAGCAGTACCGGACTCGCCCGGCGGGTTCGGCTGCGAGTTGGGCTGGGAAGCGGGCTGTGAAGCGGGCTGCTGGATCGATTGATCCGCCGCAGCCGGCGCACTCGCCGCGAAAACGGTCGCGTCGGCCTCGCGCGCGGCGGGCGCATTCTCTTCCATCGCGCGCACCAGGCGTTCGAGCACGCCATTTTTGACGGCATCATACCCGCGTTTGATAGCCCACTCAAACCCGAAGGCCTCGGCCGAACCGTGGCTTTTAATGACGAGCCCGCGCAGGCCGAGCAATGCCGCGCCGTTATATTGCGCGGGATCGACACGCTTCTTGAATCGCTTGAGCACGGGCAGCGCAACGAGCGCCATCGCCCTCGAAGCGAACGAGCGGCTGAACTCTTCCTTGATGATGTCGGCGAGCATCTTCGCGAGACCTTCGGAAGTCTTCAGCGCGACATTGCCGACGAAACCGTCGCACACGACGACATCGGTCGTACCTTTATAGATGTCGTTGCCTTCGACGTTGCCGTAGAAGTTGAGCGTGCTCGCGCGCAGGAGCTCGCCCGCGCGCTTGATCGTTTCGTTGCCCTTGATGACTTCTTCGCCGATGTTGAGCAGGCCGATGGTGGGCCGCTCGCGGCCTTCGATCGCCGATACGAGCGCGTGGCCCATTTCCGCGAACTGAAGCAGATGTTCGGGTTCGCAATCGACGTTGGCGCCGAGGTCGAGCACGGTGGTGTAACCCTTCTGGCTCGGCATCGCGAACGCGATGGCGGGACGCTCGATACCGGCGAGCGTCTTCAGCACATAGCGGGAAACCGCCATGAGCGCCCCGGTGTTTCCGGCGGAAATGCAGGTCTGCGCCTCCCCTTCCTTCACGAGGTTGAGCGCGACGCGCATCGACGAATCTTTTTTCTTGCGCAGCGCCACTTCGACGGGGTCGTCCATCGCGACGACTTCGCTTGCGGGAACGACGGTCAGGCGCGGCTCATCGACGGCCTTCGACTTTTTCAGCTGAGCGCGAATGGGCTGCTCGAGACCGACGAGCATCAGGTGCGCGTCGGGATGCGAGCGCACGAAATTGACGGCAGCGGGAACGGTCACGGCCGGACCGTGGTCGCCTCCCATGCAGTCGATGGTTATCTTTACAGTCATGGAATGCGACGAATTTCGGGCACAAAAAAGCGGCAGTGAAATGCCGCCTTCTCGTCGTACCGGGAAAGTGTCAAGAGCGAGTTGCGCCCGCGTGCCCGCAAAACGGTTACGACGGGCGCATCAGGCGTCGACGAACGCTTAGTCGTTCTTCGTCTTGATGACTTTCTTGCCACGATAGTAGCCGTTCGGGCTCACGTGGTGGCGCAGATGCACTTCACCCGTGCTCGGCTCGACAGCCAGCGGAGCCGTCGTGAGGAAGTCGTGGGAACGGTGCATGCCGCGCTTCGACGGCGACTTCTTGTTTTGCTGAACTGCCATGATTACTCCAGAAAAATTTTGCGAATTCTAACACAGCCCGATCCGCCGACAGCCCTCGGCCGTTCGGCCATCGGGTGCGCACATCGCGCTACCAGTTTGTTGCGTGCTACAAAACCATTTCAGTGCTTCTTGTTGTCGGATCCGCCCTGCTTCAGCTTCTCCAGCACGGCAAAAGGATTCGGTTTTTCGTCCGCTTCCTGCGCACCGCCTTCATCCGGCTCGTCGTCCGCAGCGCCCGGAAGCAAGCTTTCGTGGATCTCGGGACACACGTTGTGCTTGGGCACGAGCGGCAAGGACAACAACAATTCCTCTTCGATCAAGTCGACGAGATCGAACTGGCGCGAGCCTACGATCACTTCGACTTCATCGTCGTCGAGCGGAAATTCGTCCGCTTCTTCTTCCGTCGCCACGATCCGATACGTTGCGTCGACATCGAGATGTTGCGAATACGGCTGAAGACAGCGCTGACACATGAGCCACACCGAGCCGTGCACCGCAAGGCGCAGATACGGCTGCGGCGCCTCCGTGCCGTCGTCCTGCAGTTCCGGCTGGGTCGAGCCCTCGCCCTGCCAGGTGAACACGGTGTCGCGGTCTGGCGCTTCCGCCGGCACTTCGGCTAACATGCGCGGCATCTGCGACAAGCGCAGCGCGCCGGCCGCTTGCCTGCCGCTTTTGGCGAAGTCGTAAATGTCGAGCGCGCGCAGATCGGCGGGGCTCACAGGTTTGCCAGGATTCTGAGTCATGTGCGCTCCTGCTTGGGCCTTGCTGGGTTAGTGCTTCCGGTGAGTGCTCAGTATGCACCGCGATGCTACACCGGACCACGCGTGGCTTGCCCGAATTTGCATCGGGCCGACATTCGTGCTTCTTGGCGTGCTGCCAGGCATTTTCAGCTGAAAGCGCTTCTGCTTCTGCTTGCCTCTGCCCCGCTTCTTCTACCGGGCTCATCGGCCCGAGCAGGCAAGTTCGCCGCGCAAGTACCGATGAAAAGCCCAAAATCATATCGGCTTTATTCTTTCGAGTCAAATACTTAAGGGCGGACCTGCCGTCCGTCGTTTTTACACCCCTTTTTGCCGGATCCGCTCCATGTCCGAAGCTTTGAAAACGCCGCTGCGCCTCATTCTGGCGTCCAGTTCACCTTATCGGCGCGAGTTGCTCGAGCGCCTGCGCATTCCTTTCGATGTCGTCTCGCCGAATATCGACGAGATGCCGCTCGCCGGCGAGACCCCCGAGGCGACCGCCGTGCGGCTGTCGATCGCCAAGGCGCGTGCCGCGGCCGAGCGCATCGATGGCCACGGGGGCGGCGCGCTCGTGATCGGCTCCGACCAGGTGGCGACCTTCGACGGCAAGCAGATCGGCAAGCCCGGCACGCACGAAAAAGCCGTCGCACAGCTACAGGCGATGCGCGGCCGCAGCGTGGAATTTCATAGTGCGCTATGCCTGTTCGACAGCCGCACGGGCAACGCGCAATCCGCCGACGTCATCACACGCGTGCGGTTTCGCCGCTATTCAGACGCGCAGATAGAGACGTACTTGCGCGTAGAAACGCCATACGACTGCGCCGGCAGCGCGAAGGCCGAAGGCCTCGGCATCGCGCTTCTCGAAGCCATCGATTCGAACGATCCGACCGCGCTGATCGGTTTGCCGCTGATCGCGCTGACCGGCATGCTGGTGAACGCCGGATATCCGGTTCTGGGGGCGGCATGAGCGGCGTTCTGTATCTGATCCCGAATACGCTCGGCGAAGGCGACGCCGACGCGCTCGCGCACGTCCTGCCCGAACCGGTGCGCGCGCAGGCGGCTGCGCTCGCGTATTACATCGGAGAGAACGCGAAAACGACGCGCGCTTTTCTGAAAAAAGTGGGCACGCAGCGGCCGATTCAGGAAATCGACGTGCGCGAGCTGAATGTCAACACGCCGCCCGCCGACATCGACAAGCTTCTGGCGCCGATTCTGGCCGGCACCGACGCAGGTCTCGTCTCCGAAGCCGGCTGCCCTGCCGTAGCCGATCCCGGCGCGCTGCTCGTGCGGCGCGCGCATCAGCGCGGCGTGAAAGTCGTGCCGTTCGTCGGTCCGAGTTCGATTCTGCTTGCGTTGATGGCGTCGGGCATGAACGGCCAGAGCTTTGCGTTCAACGGCTATCTGCCCGTCGATGCCGGCGAGCGCGGCAAGCGGCTGCGCGAGCTGGAACAGCTATCGCGCAAAGCCAATCAGACGCAAATCTTCATCGAGACGCCCTATCGGAACCGCGCGATGCTCGACACGCTGATCGCGACCTGCGCGCCGTCGACGCTGATTTGCGTCGCCGTCGACTTGACGCTCCCGGGCGAAACCATCGTCACGCGCACCGCAGCCGACTGGAAGAAACAAACCGCGCCGGACCTGCACAAGCGTCCGGCGATTTTTCTGTTGCTCGCGTCGTAATCAGCGCAACTGTGGCTTGCCGCCGAGCGTGAGCGCGCGCACGGCGGCATCGCCGACCGAGGCGCCGAAGCGCTTCACGACACGCTCGCTGATGCTCTCCTTCTGCGTGTAATCGACGATATCCGGCTGCTTGACGATCTCGCGCGCCACGTAGCTGGCATCGCCGAAACCATCCGCGAGACCGAGCTCGACGCTTTTCTCGCCCGTCCAGAACATCCCGGAGAAGAGCTCCGGGTCGTCCTTCAGACGTTTCCCGCGTCCCAGCTTCACCGCGTCGATGAATTGCGTGTGGATCTGATCGAGCATCTCCTGTGCGTGCGCGTTCATGGCGGGCGATTCGGGCGAGAACGGATCGAACGCACCCTTGTTCGCGCCCGATGTGTGCATGCGGCGCTGGATGCCCAGCTTGTCCATCAGGCCGGTGAAGCCGAATCCGTCCATCAGCACGCCGATCGAGCCGACGATGCTCGCGCGATCGACGTAAATCTTGTCGGCCGCCGCCGCGACGTAATAGCCGCCCGAGGCGCACATGTCGTCGACGACCACGTACAGCGGCGTCTTCGGGTACTTCGTACGCAGCCGCCGGATCTCACCGTTGATGATGCCCGCCTGTACCGGACTGCCGCCCGGGCTGTTGATGCGCAGGATCACCCCCGCCGTGTTTTCGTCCTCGAACGCGCTCTGAAGCGCCCCGTCGATGTTGTCGGCGCTCGCATTGCTGTTCGCGGAGATTTCGCCTTGCAGGTCGATGAGCGCCGTGTGCTTGCCCGCCTTCGCGACGCGCTCGCCGGTGAAATCGAACACGCCCCACGCGATCAGCCCGATCACGCCAAGAAACACGAAGCGAAAGAAGATACGCCAGCGCCGCGCGGCGCGCTGCTCGCGGATGGCGGCAAGCGCGATGCGTTCGAGCGCGTCGCGCTCCCAATTGTCGTTGCCGCGCGGCGGAAGGTTGTCGGACATGCGTGATGAACGTGTTGAGAAGGGAATCAGGCGGGACGCAACGCGTCGTCAGGGAGCCAGAAGACCGCGCGGCCCTCCGGCGTATCGCGTTCCTCGACCGTCACGGGCCGAAGGCGCGCGCCGCGGCACGGACCGCCGACGCATTTTCCGGTGTCGGGTTCGTAGATCGCCCCGTGCGTCGCGCACATCAAGTATAGGCCCGAGCTTTCGAAGAACTGGCCCTCGTTCCAGTCGAGCTCCATCGGCACGTGTGCGCAGCGGTTCAGATAGCCGTGCGGCTTGCCGTCGTAGCGCACGAAGAAGACGACGGCGTCGCCGCTCGCCTCCGTTGCCGGAACGCGCACGCCCGCGCCGCCATCGACGAGTTCTTCCGCAGCGCACACGCGCACCGCATCCTGCGCGGGCGCCGTCATGCGTGCTCCCGCAGCCAGCCGGCCAGGGACGCAACGCTGTCGGCGCAAAACTGCGGCTTGAGCACCGCAAGCGAGTCCGCCGGATGCGCGCCGTACCCGACGCCGATGCCCGCGGCGCCCGCGTTGATCGCCATCTGCAGGTCGTGCGTGGTGTCGCCGATCATCACCGTGCGCGCGAGATCCTGGCCGAGTTCGCGCGTGAGTTCGTGAAGCATTGCGGGATGCGGTTTCGAGAATGTCTCGTCGGCGCAGCGCGTGCCGTCGAAGAGACTCGTGAGCCGCGATTCGTCGAGCGCGCGATTCAGTCCGACGCGGCTCTTGCCCGTCGCGACGCCGAGGAAATAGCCGAGGTCGCGCAATTCCTGCAACAACTCGCGCACGCCGTCGAAGAGCTCGGTCTTCTGGCCCATCGTCAGGAAATGGAAGCGGTAACGCTCGGCGAGGCGCGGGTAGTCGGACGGATCGAGCGTCGGCGCGCAAATCTGCAACGCGTCCTTCAGGCCCAGACCGATTACGTAGCTCGCGGACTCGTCGGCGGGAACCGGCAGGCCGAGATCGCGGCACGCCGCCTGAATGCTGCGCGTGATATGGGCGGTCGAATCCATCAGCGTGCCGTCCCAGTCGAAAACGATCAGATCGAATTGCTGCCGCGCCATTTAAGCTGGTTCTCCGTTTTTGAGTTGCTCGATGAAGCGCTTGCATTCGGCGGGCAGCGGCGCTTCAAACTGCAAAGGCTCGCCCGTTGCCGGATGGGTAATTTTCAGGCGATAGGCATGCAGGAACATGCGTTTGAGCGACGGCTTGGCGCTCGGACGGGCCAGTTCCTTGTTCAACGCGAAATCGCCGTACTTGGCGTCGCCCGCAATCGGCAGGCCGATGCTCGCCATATGCACGCGAATCTGATGCGTGCGGCCCGTCTTCAGTTCCGCCTCGACCCACGCGTAGCCGCGCCAGCGTTCGATCAGATTGAATACCGTGTGCGACGGCAGCCCGTTCTCCTCGACACGCACGCGCCGTTCGCCATCGGCCGCGACGTACTTGTGCAGCGGCGCCTTCACGATGCGTCTGCGGCCCCAATCGCTCTGCCAGTCGCCATAACCGAGCGCGTAATAGCGCTTGTCGATGCGATTCTCGCGGATCTGCTCGTGCAGGTTCACGAGCGCGGCACGTTTCTTCGCGAGCATGAGCACGCCGGAAGTTTCCCGATCCAGCCGATGCACCAGTTCGAGGAATTTCGCGTGCGGCCGTGCGTTGCGCAGTTGCTCGATCACGCCGAACGCGACACCGCTGCCGCCATGCACCGCGACGCCGCACGGCTTGTCGATGACGACCAAATGGTCATCCTCGAACAGGATCGGAAACTCGGCGGCCGGCGCGTTCGACGAAACCGGCGCCTCGTCCGGCTGCGCCGTGCGGATCGGCGGCACGCGCACGAGGTCGCCTAGTTCGAGCCGGTACGCCGCGTCGATGCGCCCCTTGTTCACGCGCACTTCGCCACTACGAAGAATGCGGTAGATATGGCTCTTGGGGACGCCCTTGCACACGCGCAGCAAAAAATTGTCGATTCGCTGACCCGCGGCGGTTTCGTCGACTTCAATCATCGAGACCTGTTCGCTTGCGACCTGTTTATGGGATGTTTTGCCTAACTCATTCATTCTGAATATAATTTGCGAGCAGCCTGAAAAAGTCGACGCTTAGGATCAAGCAGCGGCCGGAATTAATCAGACTGTACAGGTGCAAGCGATAAACCATCATTTTACTTGCGCCCAAGGTCGGTTGCTCACCCGGAAAATCGAGAGCGACGAGTTGCACGCACGGCGATATCACCGGCAGGGACGGAGCCCACAGGCGCGTTCGGTCGGGTCGATCGCCGACGGTAACGGATTTTTGGTCAAAAAGAATTTTATCGGCGAGAAGCGACGGCGCCCGGCAAGCAAATCCGGATGCCAGCCTGGATCGACCCTGCCATCGAGCGGGCGAAACAGACAAATCGAAGCTCGCCGGTTTTGCGAACAACTGCCGGCGAAAACCGCTGCTGCGCTGATTTCTGCGAAGCGCGGTAACGCCGCAAATGAGGCGAGACACACGGCCGCGCGCCGACGGGAGCAATCGGGCCCGCGGCCGCGACGGCGCGGCATGGCAGCAAGGAAGATCGGTCACGAAGCATCGCGCTGGTTTGTGCGAGACCGCTCGGCCCCGCAGCCGCCGTTGGGAGGAATCAGGCTCTTCGCAAGAGCGCGGGTTGGTTCGGCGCGTCCATTTTGAGACGCGGAACCGCAGCGCCGCCGTTCATCCTCGCCACGCGCCGCGCGACGCATCGAACGCCTCGCAGTCGCTTCGCAATGAGCCCCACGGCGCGGCCGCCCCATTCGGGCGCCGCAGCCTGCTTTCGGCAATTCTCCCGCCAGAAGTCCCGCTCCAGCGTGCTTTGTGACAACACACAAAAAGCGTGGCACGCCCACCCTCCCGCTTCGCGCGCGTGATGTTTGACGTCACTGACGCCGATTCGCACGACGAGGAAGGACGGAGCCGCTCTGGAGCCGTTTCATGAAACGCATGCTGTTTAACGCGACGCAGCAAGAAGAATTGCGCGTCGCCATCGTTGATGGGCAGAAGCTCATCGACATCGACATCGAAACTGCCGGGCGCGAACAGCGCAAAGGCAATATCTACAAGGGAGTCGTCACTCGCATCGAGCCGTCGCTCGAAGCCTGCTTCGTCAACTACGGCGAGGACCGCCACGGTTTTCTGCCGTTCAAGGAAGTCGCCCGCCAGTATTTCCGCGATGGCGTCGAGATGCGCTCCGCGCGCATCCAGGACGCGCTGCGCGAAGGCCAGGAACTCATCGTTCAGGTCGAGAAGGAAGAACGCGGCAACAAGGGCGCGGCCCTGACCACGTTCATTTCGCTGGCCGGCCGCTATCTCGTCCTGATGCCGAACAACCCGCGCGGCGGCGGCGTGTCGCGCCGGATCGAGGGCGACGAACGGCAGGAACTGCGCGAAACCATGGCGCAGCTCGAATTGCCCGAAGGCATGAGCATCATCGCGCGGACCGCCGGCATCGGCCGTTCGGCCGAAGAGCTCCAGTGGGACCTGAACTACCTGATGCAACTGTGGCGCGCGATCGAAGCCGCGTCGCAGAGCGGCGTCGCCGGCCAGCCGATGCTCATTTATCTCGAATCGAGCCTCGTGATCCGCGCGATCCGCGACTACTTCCAGCCGGACATCGGCGAAATTCTCATCGACACGACCGAAATTCATGATCAGGCGCGCGCCTTCATGGATATCGTGATGCCCGACAACCTGCAAAAGGTGAAGCGCTATCACGACGACGTACCGCTCTTCTCGCGCTTTCAGATCGAGCACCAGATCGAAACGGCGTACTCGCGCACGGTGCCGCTGCCCTCGGGCGGCGCGATCGTGATCGATCACACCGAGGCGCTCGTCGCCATCGACGTGAACTCGGCGCGGGCGACCAAGGGCGCGGACATCGAGGAAACCGCCACGCGCACCAACCTCGAAGCCGCCGATGAAGTCGCACGTCAGTTGCGTCTGCGCGATCTGGGCGGCCTGATCGTGATCGACTTCATCGACATGGAGTCGGCAAAGAGCCAGCGCGAAGTCGAGCAACGCCTGAAAGACGCGCTCAAGCACGACCGCGCACGCGTACAGATGGGCAAGATCTCGCGTTTCGGCCTGATGGAGCTGTCGCGCCAGCGTCTGCGTCCGGCGCTGTCCGAAGGCAGCCACGTGACCTGCCCGCGCTGTAACGGCACGGGTCATATCCGCGACACCGAATCGTCCGCGCTGCAAGTGCTGCGGATCATTCAGGAAGAAGCGATGAAGGAAAACACCGCGGCGATCCATTGCCAGGTGCCGGTCGAGGTGACCGCCTTCCTGCTCAACGAGAAGCGCTCGGAAATCAACAAGATCGAGTCGCGCTTCAAGGTCAACGTCGTCCTGATCCCGAACAAGCATCTCGAGACGCCGCACTACAAGCTGGAACGTCTGCGTCATGACGATGCTCGCCTCGACGAGCCGCGCGCGTCGTGGAAGATGGCCGTCGAAGCAGCGAGCGAACTGGAGTCGGAAACCGGCTACAGCAAGCGCACCGAAGAAGTGAAACCGAAGCAGGAAGCGGCCGTAAAGGGCATCACGCCCGAAAAGCCGGCGCCGAGCGCACCGGTCAAGCCCGCGCCCGTCGAAGCCGCGCCCGTGCAGGCCGCGGTGCCGGCGAGCGGCGGTTTCATCGCGTGGATCAAGAATCTGTTCGGTATTCAGCCGCAAGCGCAGCCCGCTCCGGCGCCCGTCGAAGCTGAGCCGGCCACGCGCGCTCCGCGCGAACGCGGCGAGCGCGCGGGCGGCGGAGATCGCAACCGCAACCGTCGTGGCGGCAGCGGCGCCGGGCGTGAAGGCGCAGCCGCAGGCGCTGCAACGGGTGGCAACGGTGCGGGCCGCCAGGGCGCGCGTCGTGAAGATCGCGAGGCGCGTGGCGGCCGCGAAGGACGTGAACTGCGGGAAGTCCGCGAGCCGCGCGAGGCTCGTGAACCGCGTGAGGCGCGCGAAACCCGCGAGCCGCGTGAAGCGCGTGAGCCGCGCGAAGCCCGCGATCGCAACGCGGAACGCGCCGCTCGTCCGGAAGCGACCGAGCGCCAGGAGCGCCGTGAGCGTCCCGACCGTGGCGAGCGTGTCGAACGCGGTGAGCGCACCGAACGCACCGAACGCGGTGAACGTCCTGATCGCGCGGAACGTGGCGAGCGCCGCAAGCCGCAACCGGAAGCCGCCGTCGAGGCGCTGACGCAGGGCGAAACGGTGCCGTCGGAGATCGTCGAAGCGGTGCAAGTCAATGTCGATGCGCAACAGGCCGGCATCGATGCCGCCGCCGAGCAGGCAGCCGCGCGTGAAGGTGAAGAGCGCCGCCGCCGTCGCCGTGGCCGCCGTGGCGGCCGCCGCGAGCGCGAAGAGGATGGCATGACGGTGAATCACGCAGCCGACGTCGCCGAGGCGGAAGGTTCGGCCGAAAGCGTCTCCGCGCAAGCCGGCGTATTCGACGCCGAAGCCGCGCAGGAAGCGGCCGCGCGTCGCGAAAGCCGGCCCGCCGCAGCTCAGCCGGTCGAGCAGGCGATCGAGCAGCCCGTCGCTCAGCCGGTCGAAGCCAAGGCGAAACCGCAAGAGCACGCGCCCGCCGCAGCAGAAGAAGCGCCGGTTGCCCGGACCATCGAAGCGGAGCCCTTCGAACTGAAGGCGCAGACGCCCGAGCCGGCCACGTTCGATCTCTTCGCCAAACCCGCTTCCGCGGCGATCGAGAACCCGTTCGGACCGACATCCAAGGTTGCCGAGACGACGACGGCCGATCCGTTCGCGTCTGCCGCGACGGAAGAGTCGAAGCCTGTCGAAGCGGCCCAGCGGGTCGAAACGGCGCCGGAGCCTGCCGAACCGGTAGCGGCTGAATCCGCCGAGGCAGCCGAGCCGGCGAAAACCGCCGCGGTCGCGCCGACGCCGGAGGCAACGATCGTCGAGCCGGTGAAGCCGGTCGAGAGCACGCAAGCGCAAGCCCCCGTGTCCGAGCAAGCGCCCGTCGCCGTCGTTGCGGAGCCGGTGAAGTCCGCCGCGCCGGCCGCGCCCGCGACGTCGACGCCGATCGCCGTCGAAACGCTCCAGCCGATGCTGGAGCGCGCGGGTCTCGTCTGGGTCAACACCGACGAAGGCAAGCTGCGCGAGGCGAACGCCGCTGCCGCACGCGAGCCGGCTGCGGTGCGCGTGCCGCGCGAGCGCAAGGCGCTCCCGCCTGCCGACACCACGCCGATGCAGCAAGTGGAAACCAGCAAGCACGTCCACTAAGCGCGCGTGAGCCGGTTTGCTTCGGCGAACCGGCAAAAGCAGAAAAACGCCATCGATTCCGTCGATGGCGTTTTTTTTCGCCCCGCCAAAAGCCGGACCGCGGGAAAACCGCGACCTCGGGTCGGTGCGTGTGAACGCCCGGTTCCGCTAAAATGAGACGTTACAACCGTCATTCGAACAAGGCCGCAGTGGCCGATCCGAGCCGAGTCATCATGTCCCGACGCATCATTCCTCTCGCCGATATCAGCGCGATTCCGGATTTCTCCGGAGCGGCGACGTCGCCGGCCGGACTGCTCACGGACACGCTCGCGCGCCCGCTGCGCGACCTGCGCATTTCGGTGACGGACCGCTGCAACTTCCGCTGCGTGTACTGCATGCCGCGCGATGTGTTCGACAAGGACTACCAGTTCCTTCCCCACGCCGCCCTGCTCTCGTTCGAGGAGATCGAGCGCCTCGCTCGCGTGTTCGTCGCGCACGGCGTCGAGAAGATTCGCCTGACGGGCGGCGAGCCGCTCCTGCGCAAGAACATCGAATTTCTGATCGAGCGGCTCGCGCTTCTGCGCACGCCGGAAGGCCGCCCGCTCGATCTGACCCTGACCACGAACGGCTCGCTGCTCGCGCGCAAGGCCCGGTCTCTGAACGACGCGGGCTTGTCACGCGTCACGGTGAGTCTGGACGCTCTGGACGATGCACTCTTTCGCCGCATGAACGACGCCGATTTCGCGGTCGCCGACGTGCTGAACGGCATCGAAGCGGCGCAGGCCGCCGGGCTTGATCCGATCAAGGTGAACATGGTCGTGAAGCGGGGCACGAACGATCAGGAAATCGTGCCGATGGCGCGTCATTTCAAAAACAGCGGCACGGTTCTGCGCTTCATCGAATACATGGATGTCGGTGCGTCGAACGGCTGGAACATGAGCGAAGTGCTGCCGTCGGCGCAAGTGGTCGAGCGCATCGACGCGCATTTCCCGCTCGAACCGCTCGAAGCGCATACGGCCGCCGAAACGGCGCAGCGCTGGGGCTATCGCGACGGCAGCGGCGAAATCGGCGTGATTTCCAGCGTCACGCGAGCCTTTTGCGACTCCTGCACGCGCGCGCGGCTCTCGACCGAAGGCAAGCTCTACCTTTGTCTTTTCGCGGTGTCGGGCCACGACCTGCGTGGGCTCATCCGCGGCGGCGCGAGCGACGAGGAAGTGGCGACGGCCATCGCGCGCATCTGGGAAGCGCGCGGCGACCGCTATTCGCAATTGCGCGGCAGCACGTCGGCACCGTCGCGCGAGGATGCGCGTCGCGTCGAGATGTCGTACATCGGCGGCTGAGCGGCGCTCGCTCGTGCTGAACGCTCACTCCTCATCGAATGTCACCGCCCTCGTCCTCGCGGGCGGACGCGGCTCGCGCATGGGCGGCGTCGACAAAGGCATGCAGCCGTTTCGCGGCGAGCCGCTCGCACTGCATGTCATGCGCCGTATCGCGCCTCAGGCGGGCGCGCTGCTGATCAGCGCAAACCGTTCCATCGAAGACTACGAGCGCCTGGGGGCGGCGTTCGGCGCGCGCGTCATTCCGGACGCGCGGGCGGAATATCCCGGTCCGCTCGCCGGCATCGCCGCCGCACTACGCGGCGCGACCACCGAATACGTCTTGACCGCGCCTTGCGACGCGCCTTTCGTCGATGAACATATCGGCGCCGCATTGATGCAGGCGCTCGAGACGCACGGCGGCGACATCGCGTACGCCGCAACGGTCGATGGATCCGGACAAGTCATGGCGCACCCGGTTTTCGCACTTCTGCGCACCTCGCTCGCCGACGATCTCGACGCCTCGCTCGACCAGGGAGAGCGCAAGGTCCGCGCGTGGTACGCGCGCCACAAGGCGATGGAAGTCCGATTTCACGATGAACGCGCGTTTTACAATATCAACGATTTACAGCAGCTGGCCGAGCTGGAACGCCGCTGACTCTCACGTCCGCCATTGCGGCAATCCGCGTTCGGGCGTTCAATCACCGCGCGGCCTCGTGGCTGCTTCTTCGCCGGGTTCCGGCGCGATCCACGCGATTCATGACCACGTCCAAGGAACTCTCCGCCTGCGTCGCCCAGTACGATCCAGACGCGCTTCCCGTCGAAGCCGCGCAGGAAATCGTGCGTCAATGGGCCATGCCGCGCATGCGCGACGCGCAGGTCGAACGCGTTGGTCTCTATGACGCGCTCGGACGCGTGCTCGCCCATGACGTGGTTTCGCCCATCGACGTACCTGCGTTCGACAATTCCGCGATGGACGGCTATGCGTTCGCGAGCGAGGCGCTCTTGCGCGGCAGCGACACGCTCGATTTGTCCGTCGCGGGCGCGGCGCTCGCCGGACGGCCTTTCGAAAGCACGCCGGGTGCGGACCAATGCGTGCGCATCATGACGGGCGCGCTCATTCCGGCGGGCTGCGACACCGTCGTGCCACAGGAGCTCGTCACGCGCGAGGGCGACGCGATCCGCTTCTCCACCGCAAAAATCCGCGCGGGCCAGAACCGGCGCCTCTCGGGCGAGGATCTCGCGAAGGGCGAACCGGCACTGCTCGCGGGCCGCATCGTGCGCGCATCGGATCTCGGCCTGCTCGCGTCGCTCGGCATCGGCGAAGTGTCCGTGCGCAAGCGTCTCACCGCCGCCTTCTTTTCGACGGGCGACGAATTGCGCTCGGTCGGCGAAACGCTGAGCCCGGGCAGCCTCTACGACAGCAACCGCTACACGCTCTTCGCGATGCTCAAGCGACTCGGCGTAGAAACGGTCGATCTCGGCATCGTGCGCGACGATCGGGCATCGCTCGAGAAGGCGCTGCGCCATGCGACCGAAAGCGCGGATGTCGTCATCAGTTCGGGCGGCGTGTCCGTCGGTGACGCGGACTTCACGCGCGAACTGATGAACTCGCTCGGCGACGTCGCCTTCTGGAAGATCGCGATGCGCCCCGGCCGGCCGCTCGCGTTCGGTCGCCTGTGGTCGGGCGAGCGCGCGGGCACGGGCAAGTCGGCGCTCTTCTTCGGCCTGCCGGGCAATCCGGTTGCCGTGATGGCGACGTTCTACTTCATCGTGCGCGAAGCGTTGCTTGCAATGTCGGGCGCGACGCGCCAGCCGCTCACGGTCATCCGCGCGATCGCCGCCGAGCCGATGAAGAAACGCGCGGGCCGCACGGAGTTCCAGCGCGGCATCGCAACGCGTGGCGACGACGGCCGCTTTCGCGCCGTCACCACGGGCCCGCAGGGTTCCGGCGTGCTCAGCTCGATGAGCGAAGCCAACTGCTTCATCGTGCTGGAGCACGCGCGCGGCGACATCGACATCGGCGACGAAGTCGAGATCGTGCCATTTGACGGTCTGATCTGACGCACGCCGCAACGAACGTCGCCAGCACAAACATTCCTACATCGATAGACGGGGCTTTCCTTCCATGAAAAAGCAGATCTCATTCATTGCACCCGGACAGACCGCCAAGGCGCTGATCCTCGTGTACCTGACCTTCAGCGTGCCGATCGTGCTGCTCGGCGTCGTGGTCGCGTTCGTGCGATACGGCTCGGTGGAAGTGAGCACCGTCACGAGCGCGCTGCTGCTCAACGCGATTCTCGGCTTCATCCTGCTGTGGATCGCCTGCCACGCGTACAACTGGGTGGCGTCGCGTTTCGGCGGCATCGAGATCGTGCTGTCCGATGCGCCGGAGGAAGCGTGAGTACCGCGAACGGGAATGTCACGATCCGCGCGGCCACGCCCGCCGACGTCGCCGCGATCTTCGGCTTGATGTACGAGCTCGCGGAGTTCGAGAAGCTCACGCATCTGTTCATCGCAACCAAGGAAGGCGTTCACGAGGCCCTCTTCGGCGCGCGTCCCGCTGCCGAAGCGCTCGTCGCGGAGCAGGAAGGTGAAGTCGTGAGTTACGCGCTCTTCTTCCAGAACTTCTCCACGTTCCTCGGCAAACGCGGCCTCTATCTCGAAGACCTGTACGTGCGCCCGTCGATGCGCGGCAGCGGTCTCGGTACGCTGATGCTGAAGAAGCTCGCCGCGCTCGCTGTCGAGCGCCAATGCGGCCGCTTCGAGTGGTCGGTGCTCGACTGGAACCAAAACGCCATCGACTTCTACGAGAAGATGGGCGCGACGGTGCTGCCCGACTGGCGCATCGTGCGTGTGACGGGCGAGCCGCTCGAACGCCTCGCCCAGTAGGTCACATGTCGTCGTCGCTTTCGGGCGATGACGCATCACCCAACAGCCCCGCCGCCTGTTCTCCCGGCAACGCCTCGACATCGCGCAGGCGCTTGCCCATCTGCCGTGTGCGCGTCTGCGCCGCTTCGATCGAGCGCGTGACGGTTTCGAGTTGCGACTTCGTTCTTGCCAGCACTTCGCCGAACTTGCCGAATTCCGTCTTCACCGCCCCGAGCACCTGCCACACTTCGCTCGAACGCTTCTCGATGGCGAGCGTGCGAAATCCCATCTGCAAACTATTGAGAAGCGCGGTCAACGTAGTCGGTCCAGCGATGGTCACCCGATAATCGCGCTGCAGCGAATCGCTCAGGCCCGGGCGCCGCAACACTTCGGCGTAGAGTCCTTCGGTCGGCAAAAAGAGCAGCGCGAAGTCCGTGGTGTGCGGCGGCGCGACGTACTTTTGCGCGATCGACTTCGCTTCCGCGCGCAAACGGCCTTCGAGCGCGCGCGACGCGTCCTCGACGCCGGCCAGGTCCGCCCGCTCCTGCGCGTCGATCAGACGCTCGTAATCCTCACGGGGAAACTTCGCGTCGATGGGCAACCACACGGGCGTCGCGGCATCGCCCGGGGCGCCAGGCGCATCGTGACGGCCCGGCAGTCTGATCGCGAACTCGACGCGCTCGTTGCTCGTCGGAATCGTCGCGACGTTCTTCGCGTACTGGTCCGGCGTCAGCAATTGCTCCAGCAGCGATTCGAGCTGCACTTCGCCCCAGATGCCGCGCGTCTTGACGTTGGTGAGCACCTTCTTGAGATCCCCGACACCGGCGGCGAGCGTCTGCATTTCGCCGAGGCCGCGATGCACCTGCTCCAGCCTGTCCGACACGAGCTTGAACGATTCGCCGAGGCGCTGTTCGAGCGTTGCGTGCAGCTTTTCGTCGACCGTTCGGCGCATCTCGTCGAGCTTCGTCGCGTTGTTGGCCTCGATGTCCTTCAGACGCGCTTCGAGGGTCGCACGCACTTCGCCGAGTCGCCGCTCGTTTGCCTCCGATAGCTGCGAGAGATGCAGCGACATCGAATCGGCGAAGCGCTTCAGCGCGTTGCCCTGATCCTCGCGCGCCTGCTGGCTTTGTTGCGCGAGTTGCTGCGCGAGCGCGTCGAACTGCGCGTTCTGCACGCTCGACGTGCTCGCCAGTTGCGTCGCGAGCGTCTGATGGAATTGCGTGAAGCCGCTTTGCGATTCCATACGCGACACGCGCGCGCTCTCGGCAATGTCGCCTCGCAGACCACGTTCGAGCCGTTCTTGCGCGCGCGCATGCGCCTCGCCCATATCGTTTACACGATCGGTGAGCGCCTCGAACTCATCGTAAATGTGCGCATTGGAATTACGCCGCATCGCGACGATGAGCGCGATGAGCGACACGACCAGCGCGATCGCCAGCGAAGCGACAGCGCCATACAACAATTCCGTCATTTCTTCAGCACTTCCGGATTGATCGGGTTGGGCGGATTTCCGGCTTGCGGCCCTTCGCCGAGCGCGGCAATGAGATTGTCCGCCGCGAGATTGGCCATCGCGCGGCGCGTGCCCTCGGTCGCGCTCGCGATGTGCGGCGTGAGCACCACGTTATCGAGCAGCAGGAAATCCGGGTTGAAGTCCGGCTCTCCCTCGAATACGTCGATGCCCGCCGCCGCGATGCGCTTGTCGCGCAATGCGACGATCAACGCCGCATCGTCGACGATGCCGCCGCGCGCGATATTCGTGAGGGTCGCCGTGGGCTTCATCAGCGCGAGCTCGGCCGCACCGATCGTGTGATGGCTCTCCTTCGTGTACGGCAAGACAAGTACGACATGATCTGCGCGCCTGAGCAGGTCTTCCTTCGACGCATATTCGGCGTTCAGCTGCGCCTCGATGTCGGGCGCGACGCGCGAACGGTTGTGATAGATCACGCGCATGTCGAAGCCGCGCGCCCGCCGCGCGAGCGCCTGGCCGATCCGTCCCATGCCGATCACGCCGAGCGTCGATCCGTACACATCGGCGCCGAGAAACGAGTCGAACGACCACTTCTGCCACTTGCCCGCGCGCAGATAGTGCTCGGATTCGGTGACACGGCGGGCAGCCGCCATCATCAGCGCCCAGCCGAAATCGGCGGTGGTCTCGTTCAGCACGTTCGGTGTATTCGTGCCGAGAACCTTGTGCGCGTCGAACGCCTTCATGTCGAAATTGTTGTAGCCGACCGCCATGTTCGAGACGACTTTCAGGTTCGGTGCACCCGCCAGTTCCTTCTCGCCCACCCATTCGCCCGCGGTGAATGCGCCGTCCTTGTCGGCAATACGGCGCGCAAACTCTTCCTGCGGGAGGACGTCGCCGAGGTTCACGTCGACATCGAAATACTGTTTCAGGCGCTCGATCACATCAGGAAAGGTGGGACGCGCGACAAGTACCTTCTTCATCGATTGCTCCTAGAAAAATAGCCAACCCAGAACGGCAAAAATCGGCAGGAGGACCGCGCCCGACCATGCGATATAGCCGAAGAAACTCGGCATGCGCACGCCGCGCGATTCGGCGATCGCCTTCACCATGAAATTCGGCGCGTTGCCGATATACGTGTTCGCACCCATGAAGACAGCGCCCGCGGAGATGGCGGCGAGCGTGGTGGCGTCGGTGGTCATGAGCGTGCGTGCGTCACCACCCGCGAGATTGAAGAACACGAGGTAGGTCGGCGCGTTGTCGAGAAACGAGGACAGCAGCCCCGTCGCCCAGAAATAGGCGATGTCGATCGGCTTGCCGTGCGCATCCGACACCGCGTGCACGATGCCCGCGAATGCGCCCGCCTCGCCCGCGCGCAGGATCGTGATGACGGGCGCGATCGTGATGAAGATGGCCGCGAACAGCTTCGCGACCTCCTCGATGGGCGCCCAGTCGAATGCGTTGCCCGCGCGCGCGCGCTTGGGCGTGAGCGCGAGCGAGGCCAGCAGTACGGCCATGAGCAGCACGTCGCGCACGAGATTTTGCAATTTCACTTCGGTGCCGAACACGTCGAACGCGATGCCGGGTTTCCATAAGCCGCTCATCAACACGAGCGCAACGATCACCGCGAGCAGCGCGAAGTTGACTTTGCCGTCGATGCCGAGCGGCGGGGTATCGGGCGTCGGATCCAGAAACGCAGGCCGCGCGTCGTGCCGGCGCCAGTAGTAGCTGTCGAGCACATGGAACACGACGAGCAGCACGCCGCAGACGAAGAGCATCGGCAGCGCGAGATGCACTGTCGTCCAGAAGAAGCCGACGCCGTTCAGAAAGCCGAGGAAGAGCGGCGGATCGCCGAGCGGCGTGAGCGAGCCGCCCGCATTCGCGACGAGAAAAATGAAGAACACGACGACATGCACGACGTGCTTGCGATTGTCGTTCGCGCGCAAGAGCGGGCGGATCAGCAGCATGGCCGCGCCGGTCGTGCCCATGATGCTCGCAAGCGCGGCGCCGAGCGCGAGCAGCCCGGTATTGAGACGCGCCGAGCCGTGCAGATTGCCGCGCACGCAGATGCCGCCCGCCACCGTATAAAGCGACGCCAGCAGGACGATGAACGGCACGTATTCTTCGAGCAGGGCGTGAACCAGTACGCTCCCCGCCGTGCCGGGACCGAACGCGAGCGCGAACGGCGCGAGAAACGCGACGGTCCACGCGGCCGCGATCTTGCCGAAGTGGTGATGCCAGAGTTTCGGTGCGACAAGCGGAAACACCGCGATGGAAAGCAGGATGCCGATGAACGGGATGCCCCACGTTGCAGGAAGCGTTGCGCCATCGGGCGCTGCCGCGAAGGCTGGCGCCGCGGTCAGCGCCAGCCCGGCGCAGACCGCGCCGGAAAGAAAATGCCGCATCGGATCAGGCTCCGCGCACGATGATCACATGCACGCGATACGGCCCATGCGCACCGAGCACGATGGTCTGTTCGATATCCCCCGTGCGCGACGGCCCCGACACGAAGTTCACCGCCCGCGGCAACTCGCCCCTTTCGGCGCGCATCAACGCGAACGCGTCTTCGTGCGCCGCCACGATGCGCGACGCCGGCACGATCGCGATATGCGTCTGAGGCAGAAGCGCGCCCGATGCGGGGGTATCGGCGCCCGAAAGCAGCACGAGCGAACCGGTTTCGGCCGTTGCGCAAAAACAGCCGGTGATGCCGACGAGATCGGCGTCGGCTGGCTTGCGCAGCGCCGCTTGAATGCCCGCTTGCGCCCAAGGCAGAGCGCCTAGCGCGGGCCACGCGACGACATCGACGGGAAGATTCAGCGATTGCAGATAGCGCGCGGCCTCGGCGGGCGCATCCGCGAGCGATTCGACGTTGGCGACCGTCGTGGAAAGACGCTCGGCTTCGAGCCTGAAGCGCGCGATCAGCTCATCACGGTTCTGAGGCAGCGGAGGACGCGGACCCGCAGGATGCCGCTCGACATACTCCTGCGCCGCCTCGCGCTCGGCTTCCGTAGGCGTGCCGCGACGGCGCTGCGCGCTGCGAATGCGCATGAGAATATTGCGGCGCGCGGCCGATGTATCCATGGTGCCGTCCTCTGTCTGGCGTGCTTGAGATTCGTGCGCGCCGGACTGATCGACGACGCGTTCGAATTATAGCGAGCGACGTTCGCGCACGAACCTCGGCCGAACGGCATAGGCCGAATGCACGAATGCGGGGCCGTCAGTCTTCGCCCACCGGCTGCGCAATGCCGAACACCTGACGCAGATAGGCGAGATACGCCTTGTCGTCGCACATGTTCTTGCCGGGCGAATCCGACAGCTTGGCGACCGGCTGGCCGTTGCAGCGGACCATCTTGATGACGATCTGCAGCGGCTGATAGCCGAGATCGTTGGTGAGATTCGTACCGACGCCGAAGGCGAGCTGGCAGCGCCCGCGGAACCGCTCGTAGAGTTGCAGCACCTTGGGGATGTCGAGCGCGTCGGAGAACACGAGCACCTTGGTGCGCGGGTCGCAGCGGTTCTCCTCGTAATGCCTGAGAAGACGCTCGCCCCAGTCGAAGGGATCGCCCGAATCGTGACGCGCGCCGTCGAACAGCTTGCAGAAGTACATGTCGAAGTCACGCAGGAACGCCTTCATGCCGTAGACATCCGACAGCGCGATGCCGAGATCGCCGCGATATTCCTTCGCCCACATCTCGAAGCCGAAAATCTGCGAGTCGCGCAGACGCGGACCCAGCGCCTGACACGCCTGCAAGTATTCGTGCGCCATCGTGCCCAAGGGACGCAGGCCGTGCTTCATCGCATAGAAGCAGTTGCTCGTGCCGGCGAACTGCGCGCCGAGCTTGTCCTTCAACGTCAGCACGACTTCCTCGTGCCACTGTCCCGAGAAGCGGCGGCGCGTGCCGTAATCGGCGATCTTGCAATCGGAATATTCAGGCGGCGTGGCGAGCAGCTTGATTTTGTCGCGCAGACGCTCGCGGCCGGTTTCGTACTCGGGCTTACGCTGCGTGTTGCGGAAATAGACCTCGTTGACGATCGCGAGCACCGGAATTTCGAAGAGAATCGTGTGCAGCCAGGGCCCTTCGATCTCGATGTCGATCTCGCCATTTTTCTTCGGCGACGGCGCGATGCGAATGGACTTCTCGTTCAGATGAAAGAGCGCGAGGAAATCGATGAAGTCGCTTTTGATGAAGCGCATGCGCCGCAGATAATCCAGTTCCTCTTCCTTGAAGCGCAGATTGCAGAGCTGGCGCACTTCATCGCGAATCTCGTCGATGTACGGCACGAGATCCACATTCGGCGTGCGGCAGCGAAAGCGATATTCGACATGCGCGGCGGGAAAGTGATGCAGGACGACCTGCATCATCGTGAACTTGTAGAGGTCGGTATCGAGCAGCGAATTGATGATCATGGTTCTGATGGAACATCCACGCGGGTTGGCCATGCGCTCGGCCTTCTGCCGACGCCAGGCCTTGTGCCTTTGGGGCCATGTTACCCGAATGCGCGCAACGGCATGCCAGTGCTCGGTCCTTTTACGAAGCGGCGCATACATACATCACGAATCGATATAAAGGGCGCTGCGTACGGCTCGCGCCCGTTTTTACCGTTACGCTACAATATGCGTTTCGGCACGCGCACCGCCCGGCCCATGTAGCCGCCCAGGGCGCGGCCCCCACGAATTTCGCATGCAGGAGCCCGAATGACTCACGTTGTGACCGAAAGCTGCATCAAGTGCAAGTACACCGATTGCGTGGACGTGTGCCCGGTGGATTGCTTCCGCGAAGGTCCCAACTTTCTCGCGATCGATCCGGACGAGTGCATCGACTGCGCCGTGTGCGTGGCCGAGTGCCCGGTGAACGCGATCTACGCCGAAGAAGACGTGCCCGGGGACCAGCAGCACTTCACAGAACTGAACGCTGAACTGGCGCGTAACTGGCCGAGCATTACCAAGACGAAGGGATCGCTTCCCGAGGCGGACGAGTTCAAGGACGTCAAGGACAAGCTGAATCTGCTCGAGCGTTGATTCGCGCGCCAGAGCGAATGTTTCGATCCAATTGAAAAAATTGGTTATTGAGTGAAGATTGGGCGTTGACACGATAATCTTGGCCCCCTATACTTTCGCTTCTCTGCTGTAGATGTTCCCCGATAGCTCAGTCGGTAGAGCGCCGGACTGTTAATCCGTAGGTCCCTGGTTCGAGCCCAGGTCGGGGAGCCAAATACTCCAGCAAGTCGGTTTCAAAAAAACCCAGTCAATCGGCTGGGTTTTTTATCTCAGTTGCACATGTTTAAGTTGTTCCCCGATAGCTCAGTCGGTAGAGCGCCGGACTGTTAATCCGTAGGTCCCTGGTTCGAGCCCAGGTCGGGGAGCCAAGCGCTTCAGCCAAAAAGCCCAGTCACGCAACTGGGCTTTTTGCTTTTTGGCCCCGCCTTTCGCGCGCCCAACGCCAGCCTGCCGTCCAGGCCGGATTTGTGTAGCCGTTTGTGCGCGAAGGAGCAATAAATGCGCTGGCTGGTGTTGGCGATCTTTATTGCTTGTGCGGCTTACATACACGGGCGCGGCAAGATCCGGCACGGGTTCTTCCGACAGCTTTCAGATCATTCGACGTTTATGTCGGCGCTAAACGGCTTCATCCATCTGTTCTGGCGCGTGCCGTCGTCGCACTACCTGCAATCCACGTTCTTTCCCGAACTCGCCCGATCAGGGCGCATTGGAAAGCGATACGCGCCGAGGCCATCGCACTGCTCGACGCGAACAAGATCCAGGCGGCCGCCAAATACAACGATATTGGCTTCAATTCACTTTTCCGGCGCGGCTGGCGGCGCTGCTATTTGAAGCGGGGTCAGCGACCGCACCGGCGGATTGAACCGCGCGTTCAAGTATTTGTATTCGATCCGGCTCGTCGGCCAAGCGATTGAAAGCGTGGAACCGGACCGTCTATTACCTCGTGAAATGGCTGGCCTTCGGCGGGATCGCCGTCGCGATCTTCTGGAAGCGCTGACGCTTCATGCAAGCCACACGACGGTCAGCGAGCGCACGCCTTGTGCGCCGCGAATCAGCACGCCTTCGATATCCGCCGTCGCCGACGGTCCCGTGACGAGCACCGCATAGCGCGCCGATTTGAAATCGGGCCGTCGATACACCTGCTGCAAGCCTTCGACGAGCAGCGCGGGATCGAGCAGCACGACGAGATGCTGCGAAAGATAGCCGATCGAGTTCACGACATACTCTTGCTCGCTGAACCACACCGAGCCTGTTTCGGCGACGCCGAAGCGCCCTCTCACGACGCCCACATCGACATCCTGGAGCGACGCGGGCAGCGTATCGGGCGACAGCGGTCGCGTGCCGTCGATGCCCGGCACCGCCGACGCGATCACCTTCGCATTCGGAAAGCGAGACGCGATCAGCGCAGTCACATCGCCCAACTCGGCGGCGTCGACGCACGTGCCGCCCATCGCGGTCAGCGCCGCCGTGAAACGCGCCTTGAGATCGCCTTCGGGTGCCGGAAAAATCGGCACATCGGGACGCGGACGTGATGCAGGCTGCGCCGCGCGGATCTTCGACAAAAAAGCTTCGCGAGTCGTCATTTTTCGAGCTTCCGGTTCTTCTTGTACCACTCATGAAAAGTCTCGGCGGGCGCTTCGGGCAGATCGCGCTGACGTCCCCAGATGTTGAGCGGGTTGTAGAGCACGAAGTTGGGCAGGCGCTTCAGCGCGCCGCCGAGCGATGCGACCGTCGCGCGATAGAGCGTCGGACTCGCGAGCAGGCGCCCCGCCATCTTCAGGACTTCCTGCTTAACGAACGGCACTTCGTGTTTCTCCGCGATCACCTCGCGCCACTTGTAGATCTGCTCGTGAATGTTGACCTTCACCGGGCAGACGTTGGTGCAACTGCCGTTCATCGTCGAGGCGAACGGGAGGGCGCTATAGCGCTTCAGATCGTGAGTCGGATTGATGATCGCGCCAATCGGCCCGGAGTACGTTCCGCCATAAGAAAGCCCGCCGCTGCGCCGATACACCGGACACGTATTCATGCACGCGCCGCAGCGGATGCATTTGAGCGAATACCAGAAATCGTCCATCGCGAGCCGCTCGGAGCGGCCGTTGTCGACGAGGATGAAGTGCATCTCCGTGCCCGGACGAGGCTCTCGAAAGTGCGACGTGTATTGGGTGATCGGCGAACCCAGCGCGCTGCGCGACAGCATGCGCACGAACACGCCGAGATCGGCGATCGTCGGAATGATCTTCTCGATGCCGATCGACGCGATATGCAGCGGCGGCACGTTCGCCGACAAATCCGCGTTGCCTTCGTTCGTGCACACGACGACGGTGCCCGTTTCCGCCACCGCGAAGTTGCAGCCGGTCATGCCCGCCGTCTTCTCGCGCACGAAGTACGGCCGCGTGTTCATGCGCTGGCTTTCGGCGAGATAGTGAATGTCGCTGTTCTTCGGATCGGTGCCGATGGTCTTGCCGAATAGCTCGGCCACATCCGCGCGCAGCTTGTGCACCGCCGGCACGACCATATGGCTCGGGTCCTGATGATCGAGCTGCTGGATACGCTCGCCGAGATCGGTTTCCATTACCGTGATGCCGCGCGGCTCGAGATAGTCGCGCATGTAGCACTCGTCGGTGAGCATCGACTTGCTCTTGACGAGCGAGGTCATGCCGCGCTCGCTCATCAGCTTGTGGACGAGTTCGTTGTGCTCCTGCGCATCGGCCGCGAAATGCACGACGACGCCGTTCTTCCCGGCCTGATCGACGAACTGCGCGATGTAATCGGCGAGATTGGAAAGCGTGTGCTCTTTGATCTGCGACGCGAGATCGCGCATCGTCTCCCATTCGGGGATGCCGTGCGCCTGCGCGTCGCGCTTGCTGCGCAAATCCCACAGACGCTTGTCGTGGAACGCGACGTGATCCGGCTTTTGCAGGAACGCGCCCGCCGCCTTCGCGTGATCGATGCGAACGGTTTTGCTCATGCGCGGACTCCGTTCAGAACCTGCGCGATATGAATGAATTTGGCATCGGCTTTCATGCGCTCCGCGCAGCCTTGCTGATGCATGAGACACGACATGTCGCCCGAAACGATGTACTCCGCGCCCGCCCCGATGTGATCGCGCACCTTGTCCTGACCCATGCGCACGGACACGGCCTCTTCGGTGACCGAGAACGTGCCGCCGAACCCGCAGCATTCATCGGGACGCGCGAGCGTGACGAACTCGATGCCTTTCACGCCTTCGAGCAGCGCGCGCGGCTTCGAAAACGGCGCGCCCGCGACTTCCGAGTTCGATGTCTCACGCAGATGCCGCACCGCGCTGCAACTGTTGTGCAGCCCGACCTTGTGCGGAAACTCGGCCCACGGAAACTCGCGCACCTTCAGCACGTCATGCAGGAATTCGACGAGCTCGTACGTGTTGCGACGAACCTTTTCGACCGCGCTCGTCTGCTCGATCGCGGTGAAATGTTCGCGGACATGATGCACGCAGCTCGCCGACGGCCCGACCACATAGTCGTAGTCGGCGAAATTGCGCGCGAAGACGCGCTCGGCGCCCGCGGCGTCCTTGTGTGCGCCGCTATTGGCCATCGGCTGACCGCAGCACGTCTGATCCGGCGGATAGTCGACGTCCACGCCGAGCCGCTCGAGCAGTTCCAGCGTGGCGATGCCGACTTGCGGGTAGAACGCGTCGATGAAACAGGGGACGAACAGGGCAACTTTCATGAGGTCCGATCGTGGGTTGGACAATCGTTTTGGTAAGCTTGGTCTGACCAAGACTTTAATGAGATGCCTCTTTCGTGTCAAACTCGGACTTCCTCCAGCTTTCATCCGGCATAAACATCCAACGATGAGTTTTCAGCCCGTCCATGCGCATTCGTACGCCCGTGTGCGCCTCTCCGATGTCGTGTCCGGCCAGATTCGCGAACTGATCTCGAACGGCACGCTCTTGCCCGGCCAGCGCCTGCCCGCGGAGCGCGATCTGGCGGAGCAGTTGAACGTCTCACGACCGTCGCTGCGCGAGGCGCTGATCCGGCTGGAATCGGACGGCTTCATTCGCGCGGCGGGACGCGGCGGTTTCGTCGTGTCTGACGTGACGGCGCCCCTCGTGTCGCATCCGCTCGCGGCGCTGCTCGAGCAGCAACCGAACGCGAGCGCCGACGTGCTGGAACTGCGCCACGGCCTCGAAACGCTGTCCACCGCTTATGCCGCCGAGCGCGCCACCGACGCTGATATCGCGCGCATCGCTGCCGCGTTCGACGCGCTTCAGACCGCCGTCGCCGACAAAAGCACGCGCATCGCGGAAAAGGACGCCGCCTTCCATCTCGCAATCGCCGATGCGACGCACAACGTGGCGCTGACGCACGTGATGCACGGTCTCAACGAACTGGTCCGCGAATCGATGCTGACCTCGCACCGCCTCGTCGATTACGACGACGAAGTCGAAGCGAACCTGATGACGCAGCATCGCGCGATTTTCGATGCGATCGTCGCGCGCGATCCGGCGCGGGCGCGCGAGTGCGCGGGCGCGCATCTCGATTACGTGCGCACGCTTTACGCGGGCTTCGCGGCGAAGCGCAATCACGTCGCCTGAGCGAATCGCCTTACGAATCTGTAAGCATCGAGAAAGTCCTGATAGGACAGCACCTACACGTATATCGGACATGCACCGCTAACGTGCGCCGGCCTTCCTCGCGATACTGGAATCGTCATTAACGACATGCGAAGGAGAACGACATGCCTTACCTACTCGGATGGTTGCTCGGCGTACCGGTCGTGGTGCTGGTGATCCTGTATCTGATCTTTCATTGACCGCATGCAAGCGCGAGATGCATTGAAGAGCCAAGGGCGTCGATACAATACGACGCCCTTTCTCTTTTCCGAAGGATGACGATGAAACGCTCCGTCGTTGCGCTCGCCGCAGCGCTCGCCACTCTCTGCGGCGCGGGCCTCGCGCACGCGGAGGAAATCGCGAGCGTCAACACCAATTTCCGTTTCACCGGCTCGGACCGCGTGAGCGTCGAGGCTTATGACGATCCGCTCGTTCAGGGCGTGACCTGTTATGTGTCCCGCGCCCGCACGGGCGGCGTGAAGGGCACGCTCGGCATCGCGGAAGATCCGACCGAAGCATCGATCGCCTGCCGCCAGGTCGGGCCGATCAGGTTCGCCCAGCCGCTCAAGCTGAAAACCGATGTCTTCTCGGCCGGCATGTCCTTCATCTTCAAGACGCTGCACGTGGTGCGCATCGTCGACGCGAAGCGCAACACGCTCGTCTATCTGACATATAGCGACCGCATCGCGACCGGCAGCCCGAAGAACAGCGTGACGGCCGTACCGGTGCCCGAGGGCACGACCATACCGGTGAAGTGATGCGCAACTGTCCGGCCGGGCGGAAAGCAAGGTTGTAAACTGAGCGATTCCGCCTGCCCCAGCAATCCCGAACGATGAACGCCGACCATTTCCGCAATGCCGCACGCTACTGGCGATCTCCGCTCGTGCCGGACGCGGACATGGTGACCGCCGAATACTACGATCACGAATTCTCGCCGCACTGGCACGACGCCTACACGGTGCCCGTCATCGAAGCCGGCGCGGAATGCTACGACTATCGCGGCACGCATCACGTCGCCGAAGCCGGCTCGGTGCCGGTGATCAATCCCGGCGAAGTGCATACCGGCGCGCGGGCCGTCGATGCGGGGTGGCGCTATCGCGTGTTCTATCTGCCGGTGCCGTTCGTCGAAGGCCTCGCGCGGGCTATGTCCGGGCGGCATGAATCGGCGCCCTGGTTCTCCGACGACATCATCCGCGATCCCGATCTCGCGCGGCGCCTGGTCGTCGCGCATCGCCTGCTGGAAACCGGCGCGGATCCGCTCGCCGCGGAACTCGCGCTCGTCGATGCCGTGACGACGCTGCTCGGCCGCCACGCCCGCGAGCGCCCGGGCATCGCGCCGCCCGCCGCCGACGCGCATCGCGTCACGACGATGAAATCCCGCCTCGCCGACGATCTGCTCGAACCGGTCACGCTCGCCGAACTCGCGCAGACGGTCGGCCTCTCGACCTTTCACGCGGCGCGTCTCTTCACGCGCGAAACCGGTCTTGCGCCGCACGCATGGCGCAACCAGTTGCGTATCGTGCGGGCGTTGCCGGCGTTGCGCGCGGGCGCCTCCGTGACCGACGTCGCAGCGGCGAGCGGCTTCACCGACCAGAGTCATTTCACGCGCCATTTCAAGCGCACGTTCGGCGTGCCGCCCGGCCGCTGGCGCTGAGCTTCCGGCCAGCCAGGAAAGCGCAAGAACGTACAAGCATGTCGAGCGGCGTCTTGCGTATCCTCGCTTCCATAGGAGGAAATCTTGAAAGCAACACCCGCTCAACGTTCCACACAAACGTCCGGCCATGCGCTGCGCGAATTCGCGGCCGGCGCGCGCGACACCATTCCGATGATGATCGGCGCCGCGCCCTTCGGCGTGATCTTCGGCACGCTCGTCACCGCAAGTCCGCTCACGCTCTGGCATGGCCAGTTGATGTCGCTCGCGGTGTTCGCGGGGTCCGCGCAGTTCATCGCGGTCGGCCTGATCGCGTCTCACGCGAGCTTCGCCGTCGTCTGGGCGACGACGCTCGTCGTCAATCTGCGTCACGTCCTCTATTCGGCGACACTCGCGCCGTATGTCGCGCATTTTCCGCGGCGCTGGCGCTGGGCGCTCGCGGGCTTCCTGACCGACGAAGTCTTCGCCGTCGCCTACGCGCACTATCAGAAGCGCGCGCCGGGCGAAACCGGCCCGCATTACTTCTTCGGCTCCGGCGTCTCGATGTATCTGAACTGGCAGTTGTGGACACTCGTCGGCCTGGTGTTCGGCGCGGCGTTTCCCGGTCTGAAATCGCTCGGCCTCGACTTCGCGATGGTCGCGACGTTCATCGCGATCATCGTGCCGCAACTGGTCGCCGTGCGTTTCGTCGCGGCGGCGCTCGCATCGGGCGTGTTGTCGTTCGCGTGGCAGGGCTGGCCATACAAGCTCGGGCTGCTCGCGGCGGTGTTCGTGGGCGTCGCGGTCGGCATGGTGCTCACGCTGATGGAAAACCGGCCGCACGCGAAGCATCGCCTGAAGAACGCCAAGGAGCGCACGCAATGAACTACATCACGTTGATCCTCGGCATGGCGCTGGTCACGTACACGATCCGCGCCGCCGTGTTCGTGCTGGGCGAGCGCCTGCCGTTTCCGCCGATCGTGCGCACCGCGCTTTCGTACGTGCCGGTGACGGTGCTCACGGCGATCATCGTGCCGATGACCGTCTCGCCGCACGGCAACGAGGCCGAGATCACCTGGCGTAATCCGCAGCTCGTGGCGGCGATCGTGGCGGTCATCGTCTGCGCGCTCACCAAACGGCCGCTTTTAACGATTGCCGTGTCGCTGGCGGTGTTCTTCGTCTGGCAGTTCGCCGTGCTGCGCTAAATGTTTTCCGCCGCTCAACCGTCAATCAGCCGCTAAACGGCTTTCAAAAAGCCTCGAAAAATCCTCAAGTTCCCGGAAAGCGCGCCGATATCAGAAACGAATGGACTCCGCCCCGAGAGGCGGAGCCGAAGGCACTGCCCGCCTCCGAATCAATCGGAAGCGGAACCGGGAACCAACATGCGTCAAATCACCCTTTCGTTTCGCGACGAGACGATCGCTTCGCTGCATCGCGATTTCGAAGCGTTCACGCGTCTGTCGCTGAAGCTGGATCCGCAATTCGTCACGCCGACGTTCGAGGACTTCCTGCGCGCAAAGCTGCTCGACAACGACACCCCGCTCACCGAGCAGGCGGTGCAGCGCATGCTCACGCACGGCCAGTACGCGTGGGCCAAGCGCGCGCTCGACAAGGAGTTTCCCGATGTCGTCGAAATCCTGATCCGTCAGGCGGCCGAGCACGGCTTCGCGTTCGCGATCCGCGCCGACTGGACCGCCGAGGATCTCATCAAGGCGTCGCGTGAATGGGCGACGGCGATCGTCACCGAGGCGAAGGGCGACGTGTCGCAGGTGGACATGCTCGCGGCACAGATCAAATCGGCGGCGGCGGACATTCGCGAAGTCGAGGAAAAAATGCAGACGCCCGCCTTCCGTCTTGCCGATTCGCTGCGCCAGCGCGTGTACGAAACGAAAATTGCCGTGGAGACGAGCATCGGCTCGACCGCGCGCGAGAAGCTCGGCGAACTGCGCTGCCTGCTGCGGCTCGGCATTTTCTATGGGTCGATTCAGAAGCAGGAAGCGCAGCAGGTGCTGGAGTACCTGCGCTCGCTGCGGCCCGAGCTGTTCATCGAAGAGCCTTACGACGGCTTCACGCGCTTCGCCGCCTGGCTGCGCAGCATCTTCGCGCCATCGCCACGCGCGCCGCGAACCTCGCGCGCGCCGCGCTGAACGCGCTTCGCCCTACTCCCACATTCCCTTCAGGCGCGCCGCGATATCGATTCTCGCCTTCGCGGCGGCCGCCAGCCCCGCCGCCGTCGGCGCGGCGGGTGCGATCACCGGCGGCCACGCGGCCGCTTCGAAGTTCTGCATCAGATGCGGCGGGATGAAGCGCGTGCGCTGCGCCCAGACGTGCCTGTCGCCCAGATGCGTCTGGTTGTGCACGTAGAACCGCTGCGGCGTGATGATGTGCAAATCTTCCTTCGCACGTGTCATCGCCACGTAGAGCAGGCGCCGCTCCTCGTCGATTTCCTCTTCGCTGCCCGTGCCCAGATCGGACGGAATGCAGCCGTCCACGCCGTTCAGCACGAACACGTTGCGCCATTCCTGGCCCTTCGCCGAGTGGATGGTCGAGAGAATCAGATAGTCTTCGTCGAGCATCGGCACGCCGGATTCGTCGCTCGTCGCGTCGGGCGGATCGAGCGTGAGCTCGGTGAGAAAGCGCTCGCGCGTGGGATACGTCGACGCGATGCTTTCCATCTGCAGCACGTCGCCGATGCGGATCGCAGCGTCCTCGTGATTGCGCTCCAGATGCGGCTCATACCAGCGGCGGATCATTTCGAACTCCGCCGGCCAGCCGGATTCGCGGCCGCAGAGCTTTGCCATCAGCCCGACGAAGCGCGGCCAGTCTTCGCTGGCGCGTGCGGGCGCCTGAAACCTGGCGATCGCACCCGGCGCCTCGTCTTGCGCAACGCTGTCGAGCAAGCGCCCCGCGATCGCCGGACCGATGCCCGGCAGCAACTGCGCGACCCGAAAGCCCGCGACGCGGTCGCGCGGATTCTCCGCCCAGCGCAGCACCGCCAGCACATCCTTCACGTGGACCGAATCGAGAAACTTGAGTCCGCCGAACTTCACGAAGGGAATGTTCCGCCGCGTGAGTTCGATTTCGAGCGTCGCACTGTGATGCGCGGCGCGGAACAGCACGGCTTGCGCCTTGAGCTTCATGCCCGCCTCGCGCGCCTCGAGCACTTTCTCGACGACATAGCGCGCCTGGTCGGCTTCATCGGCGACGGAGACGACGCGCGGCTTCTGCGCCGAGGCCTTGTCGGTCCACAGGTTCTTCGTATAGCGCTCCGACGCGAGCCCGATCACCGCATTCGATGCCTCGAGAATCGGCAGCGTCGAGCGATAGTTGCGATCGAGCGTGACGGTCGCGGCGGGCGGATCGAAATGGCCCGGAAAATCGAGGATGTTGCGCACGGTCGCGCCGCGAAACGAATAGATGGATTGCGCGTCGTCGCCGACGACGGTCAGGCCGCGCCCGTCCGGCTTCATCGCGAGCAGGATGGACGCCTGCAGGCGGTTGGTGTCCTGATATTCGTCGACGAGCACGTGATCGAAACGGCTCGCGAGATCCGCCGCCACCGATGGCTCGGCCGCGAGATGCGACCAGTACAGCAGGAGGTCGTCGTAATCGAGCACGCTTTGCGCCTGTTTCGCGCTGACGTAGGCCGCGAACAGACGCTTCAGATCGGCTTCCCACTCACGGCACCACGGATACGACTGATCGAGCACGTGGCTGAGCGACGCGCCCGTGTTCACGACGCGCGAGTAGATCGCGAAGCAGGTCGATTTCGCGGGAAAGCGCTTCTCCTTCGACGACAAGCCAAGCTCGTGCCGCACCAGATTCATGAGATCGGCGGAGTCTTCGCGATCGTTGATCGTAAAAGACGGCGCGAGTCCGACGAGATCGGCGTAATCGCGCAACAGCCGCGCGCCGACGCTGTGAAACGTGCCCGACCACGTCAGCCCCTGCGCGATGGCGCTTTTCTTGCCGAGCGCGTTGATCGCGATGCGCGAGACGCGCCGCGTCATTTCGAGCGCCGCGCGGCGCGAAAATGTGAGCAGCAGAATGCGATGCGGATCGGCGCCCTTCACCAGCAGATGCGCGACGCGATGCGCGAGCGTGTTGGTCTTGCCCGAGCCCGCGCCGGCGATCACGAGCAGCGGCCCGCCCGCGCGCCCCGGTTCGTCGACGCCGAATTCGACAGCTTCGCGCTGCGCCTCGTTGAGCTTCGCGAGATAGTCGGCGACCTGTTTCGCGGTGGAATCGGAAGCGGCGTCGGCGGTGTCGGGAAGCGTGAGCACGTGGAAGAAGGCGGCGGAAATGAGTGACGCACACTGTATATCCATACAACCCGCGCACGCAAGCCTTTGGCTCGACTGGAGTTTCGGCCCCAAAAAGCAGCGAGCCCGGTTCGCGGGGAACCGGGCTCGCATTGGTACGGAAAGCGCGTACTACTCCGCCTTCTTCGCGTTCTTCAGCTTCGCGTCGGCGGCGGCTTCGTTGGCGTCGGACTGCGCCTCCGTCTTCTTCTTGTCGGCCTTGGCTTGTGCGACGGCCGCCTTCTTGTCGGCCTTCGTCTGTTCCTTCGCGGCCTTTTGATCGGCGGCGGTCGGTGCGTCGGACGTCGTCTGCGCGAACGATGCCGCACTCACGCTCGCGAACGTTCCGGCAATCAGCGCCGCCAGTAGCGCATTGATTTTTCGATTCATGATGTCCTCCCTTTTGTAGATGCCGCGAGCCGCACCGCGCGGACTCGCGGCGCGTCACGCTCAGTGCTGCAGGCCCGTGTCCTTCGGCGTGCCCGGCTCCGTCGCGTTCAGTTCCGCCTTCGCGGCGTCCTTGTCCGCCTTGCGATTGATCTTCGCGTTCTGCACTTCTTCCTTGTACTGCGCCTTCGCCTGCTGGTTCTGCGCCTTCAACTCGGCCTTCGACGCCTTCTTCGACGCGCGATACTCGGCGTTCGCCTGCGCGTTCGCGGTGCGGCGCTGGACCAGCGGATCGGTCGGCGCCGGCGCGACGATGTTCTGCTGCGGCGGCGTCATCGGCTGCTGGGCCTGTGCGGGCATCGCATTACCGATCTGGCCGGGCGCCTGCGTGGGCGCAGCCTGCATCGGCTGCACGGTCTGAGGCTGCATCGGGGCGGCTTGGGGCGCGGTCTGAGCATAAGCGCCCGAAGCGGCGAGCGTGGCGATGGCGGAGCCGATCAAAAGGATTCGTGCGCGAGTCATGAGCTAGTCCTCTCTTTAGTTGGCGTCGGCGGCTCTGATCATGGCGAGCGAACCGCGCGACTTTTGTCGATTGGAAAGATGACCGAAGCTGCATCGATCAACCGGTCGGACCGGGCGACGATCGGGCAAGTTCGCGAAAACCAGTCATTGTTACCGACGGTTTCATCTGGCTACATTTGCCAACCTGTTCACTTGCGTTCCGATTACCGGTCCCGCGATGGCACAGCACGGCGCATGCCCGGCGCACGCATGTTCGTGGTTTATCATGGAGGCCTTTCCCGCTTCACCCGTCCCATGCCGCCACTCCAATTCACCCTCACGAGCGAGTACGTCGAACTCCACAATCTGCTCAAGCTGATGGGCCTCGCGGATAGCGGCGGCTCGGCGAAGGCGCGCGTCGCGATGGGCGATGTCACCGTCGACGGCAAAGTGGAGCTGCGCAAGACCTGCAAGATCCGCGCGGGCCAGAAGGTGAAGCTCGACGGCCAGACGATCCACGTGCGCGCGCCCGAGTAGCACCGCGCCGCTTGCGCGCACGCGCCACGCGCTTGAGAAATCCGGCTCATAAGCGATCACGTCATCGACAGGCCGCACGCGAGGCAATAAGCTAGTCGTCTTTCGTTCTGGTTTCAGCGCCGGGTCTGTAGCGTCGGTTTTCCCGTCAGCGCACGTTTCGCAGTGCGCTCCGCTTGTTGCCCTTCCGCATTCCAGTCCGCGACGCTCAGTGCATTGACTGATGCGCCGCCTTTGTTTCCATCCGATCAGCCATGCAACCGCAAGTCACGCCCGCCGCGCGCGCGCATCAAGGACCGCCGAGCCTCTCGCGGCACGCCGTCGACACGGCGCGTCTCGCCGCGCCGCTCGCCATCGCCCAGCTCGCGCAGATGGCGATGGGCGTCACCGACACCATCCTGCTCGGCTCGCTTGGCCCCGACGCGCTCGCCGCCGGCGGTCTCGGTGCGAATCTCTTTTTCGTCGTCGTGACGCTGCTGCAGGGCGTGCTGACGTCGGTTTCCGTATCGGTCGCGCATGCACGCGGCGCGAATGCCGACGATCGGGTGCCCGGCATCTACTGGACGGGGCTCATGCTTTCCGTCCTGCTCGCCGTGCCAGCGTTCGTGCTGCTGAGCTACGCCGAGCCGATCCTGCTTGCATTCCACGAACCGGCGACGCTCGCGAAGAACGTCGGTGAATATTGCGCGGTGCTGCGCTGGGGGACGCCTGGCAGTCTCATCGGCGTCGGGATGATGCGCGCGTTTCTGCCCGCGATCGGCGCGGCGCGCCGGCTCCTGTGGATTTCCATCGGCGGAGTTTTCGTCAACGGCTTTCTCAACTACGGGCTGATTCACGGCGCGTACGGCCTGCCGCGCGAAGGCTTTCTCGGTTCGGCCGCAGCGACCGCGATCACCGTCTGGGGCATCGCGATCGCGCTCGTCGCGGTGCTGCATCTGCGGCCGCGCTACAGACACTTCGTCGTGCGCGCGCGCCCGCGCCTGCCGCTGATGGGCGAACTCTTCGGCCTCGGCTGGCCCGTCGCGATCACCTACGGCGTCGAATCGACGCTCTTTCTCGCCACCGGCATGATGGTCGGCCTCCTTGGCGAGGCGCCGCTCGCCGCGCATCAGATCGCGCTCAACGTCGCGTCGGTGGCGTTCATGGTGCCGCTCGCGATCGGCCAGGCGGCGAACGTGCGCGTCGGTTACTGGGTCGGCGCGGGCGTGCCGGTGGCGGCGCGGCACGCGGGCTTCGTCGCGCTCGCGCTCGGCGTCGGCTTCATGATGTGCTCGGGACTCGTGCTCATCACCGTGCCGCGCGCGATCGTCGGCCTGTATCTGCATCTCGACGATCCCGCCAACGCGCATACCGTCGCGCTCGCGGCGTCGCTGCTCGGCGTCGCGGCCGTGTTTCAGATCGTCGACGGCATGCAGACGGTCGGCTCCGGCTGCCTGCGCGGATTGAAGGACACGCGCATCCCGATGCTCGCTGCCGCGTTCGGCTACTGGGGCGTCGGTTTCCCGACCGGCTATGTGCTCGCCTTCCACTTCGAACTGGGCGCAAAGGGCCTGTGGTGGGGACTCGCCGCCGGGCTCGCGAGCGTCGCCGCATTGATGACGCTGCGGTTTCATCGCATCAGCCGGCGCTTCATCGAGACGGGCATCGCGCCCGGGCCGGACGACACCGATGCCGCGAGCGCCGCGCCGCACGGGCACGTCTGATAAGCACACGACGCGCGCGCCGATTTGCATAGCACGAATGCTTGGTTGGGCCGCGCGGCGTGCATTGCTACGATGAACCCGTCTCCTCCTTGAGACATCTGTGACAGGGGTTGTCAGCCCGCTTTCAGCCAGCGGGCTTTTTTTTGTCTTCAGCGTCCTCTATCCCTCACTCGCGGGCATTCCGTCCGACCTTTTTCCGGTTTCCCATAAAATAATTTCGAGACGCGCGGCGCAAGAACGCGCCTTGCTTCATCGTGCCGTCCGCCGAATGTGTCGAGTCGTGCGGAGTCGCGACAAACCAAAAACGAGGAATCGAAGTGTCGGAAAGCCGGGGGAAGTGGGAAGTTGCGGGGCGTGACGGACATCACGAAAACATCGGTCGGGGCGTCACGCGGAAACGAAGATCCCGCGCCGCAGTGCGCACTGTAGCCATCGTCCTGTTGACGACGGCGCTCGCCGCCTGCGCGACGCGCCCGCCCGCGACGGCGTTCGATCGGCCGGTGAGCCACGCGCTGGCGTCGAGCGAAGCGACGCCGCTCGCAAGCGCGCTCGCGCCGCTGGAACGGCAGCATCCGGATCAGTCCGCGGTGCGCCTCCTGTCGACCGGCACCGACGCGCTGCAGGCCCGCATCGCGCTCGCGCGCGCGGCGACGAAGACGCTCGACATGCAGTACTACATCGCCGAGGAAGACAACACGGGCAAGCTGCTGCTGGGCGCGGCGCTTCATGCGGCGGATCGCGGCGTGCGGGTGCGCATGCTCGTCGACGACCTGAACTTCAAGGACATCGACCGGATCATGGCGGCGCTCAATTCGCACGACAAGATCGAGATCCGCGTGTTCAACCCGTTTGGCAGCGCGCAGCGCAGCTTTTCCGAGCGCACGCAGAATTTCTTCACGAATCTCGGCCACTTCACGCGCCGCATGCATAACAAGGCGATGATCGCGGACAATCAGATCGCGATCGTCGGCGGACGCAATCTCGGCGACGAATACTTCAACGCGAGCCCGACGCTGCAATTCCGCGATCTCGACGTTTTCGCGGCCGGTCCGGTGACGCAGGAAATCTCCGCGAGCTTCGACGACTACTGGAACAGCTCGCTCGCCTACCCGCTGCGCGTGCTGAACAAGCAAAAGTTCGATCCCGCCGAACTCGACAAGACCCGCGACGACCTGCGCGCCCACTGGCGTCAGCAGGCCGATCCGCTGAACGCGAAGCCCCTCAACGCGACGCCGCTCGCGCAGCAGATCGCGCGCGAGGAAATGGGCCTCGTGTGGGCGCCGACGGAATTCCGGGTCGATTCGCCATCGAAGATCGAGCATCCGAGCGACGACTACAAGAGCCCGCCGATGCAGCGCCTCATCGAACTGTTGAAGGATGCGCAGAGCGAATTTCTCATTCTCTCGCCCTACTTCGTGCCGCACGACGCGGGCGTGAAGGCGCTCGGCGATCTGACGAAGCGCCATGTGCGCGTCGCGGTGCTGACCAATTCGCTCGCCGCAACCGACGCCGTCGCCGTGCAGGCGGGCTACGCGCCGTATCGCATTCCGCTGTTGGAAAACGGCGTCGAGCTGTACGAATTCAAGCCGATTCAGGCCGAGGGCGAAAGCAGCCCGCGCGCCGGTCTGTTCGGCTCGCAGTCGCGCGCGAGCCTGCACGCGAAGGCCTATGTGATCGATCGGAGTATCCTCGTGATCGGCTCCATGAATCTCGACCCGCGCTCGGCCAAACTGAATACCGAGCTCGCGCTGGTGATTCACAGCAAGCCGGTCGCGGAGGAAGCCGCGAGACTGTTCGCGAACAGCGTCTCGCCGAAGACGAGCTGGCAGGTGCAACTGGCGAGCGCGGCGGTCACCGAGGAACTGCGGCGCACGGGCGCGCCGCAGTCGGGCCTCGTCTGGACCACCGAGGCGAACGGCAGTCTCGTCACCTACAATTTCGATCCCGAGGCAGGGTTTTATCGCAATGCGATGACGGGCCTCTTCATGCTTCTGCCCGTCGACAAGCAGCTTTGATCCAACTTCGTAAGGAACTCAGGCCATGTCACAGAATGCGAAGGGCGACGTACGGATGGAGAAGGACACGTTCGGCGAAATCGCGGTGCCGAACGACAAGCTCTGGGGGGCGCAGACGCAGCGCTCGCTGCAGAACTTCAAGATTTCGACGGAAAAGCAGTCGCCCGAGCTGATCACGGCGCTCGCGATCATCAAGCACGCGGCCGCCGAGGTGAACGAAGGGCTGAAGGTGCTCGATTCGAAAAAGGCGAAGGCGATCATTCAGGCCGCCGAGGAAATCATCGACGGCAAGCATCCCGACGAATTTCCGCTCGCCGTGTGGCAGACCGGCTCGGGCACGCAGACCAACATGAACCTCAACGAGGTGATCGCCAATCGCGCGAGCGAGATCATGGGCGGCTCGCGCGGCGAAGAACGCCTCGTGCATCCCAACGACGACGTGAATCGCGGCCAGTCGTCGAACGACGTGTTTCCGACGGCGATGCACGTCGCCGCCGCGATGGCGATCAACAAGCATCTCATTCCGTCGCTGAAGACGCTGCGCGATACGCTCGACAATAAGGCGAAGGCCTTCGACAAGATCGTGAAGATCGGCCGCACGCATCTGCAGGACGCGACGCCGCTCACGCTCGGGCAGGAGTTTTCAGGATACGTCGCGCAACTCGATCAGGGCATCCGGCATGTCGAGGCGACGTTGCCGCATCTGTATCAGCTCGCGCAAGGCGGCACGGCGGTCGGCACGGGACTGAACGCGCATCCGGAGTTCGCGGTGAAGGTCGCGGCGGCGATCGGCAAGCTCACTGGCCTGCCCTTCGAGACCGCGCCGAACAAGTTCGAGGTGATGGCCGCCGCCGATGCGCTCGTCGCCGCGCACGGCGCGCTGAAGACGGTCGCCGCGGGCATGATGAAGATCGCGAACGATATCCGCTGGCTCGCGAGCGGGCCGCGCTGCGGGCTTGGCGAACTGTCGATTCCGGAGAACGAGCCGGGCAGCTCGATCATGCCGGGCAAGGTGAATCCCACGCAATCCGAAGCCGTGACCATGTTGTGCTGCCAGGTGTTCGGCAACGACGTCGCGGTGAACTTCGGCGGCGCGAGCGGCAACTTCGAGCTGAACGTGTTCCGGCCGATGATCGCGCATAACGTGCTGCAGTCCGTGCGCCTGCTCGCGGACGGCGCGCAGAGCTTCAACGACAACTGCGCCGTCGGCATCGAGCCGAACGAGAAGCGCATCGACAGTTTGCTCAACGAATCGCTGATGCTCGTGACGGCGCTCAATCCGCATATCGGCTACGACAAGGCCGCGCAGATCGCGAAGAAGGCGCACAAGGAAGGCACGACGCTCAAAGCCGCCGCGCTCGCGCTCGGTCACGTCACCGAGCAGCAGTTCGACGAATGGGTCAAGCCGGGCGACATGGTCGGCAACAAGTAGGCGCGTTCTTCTTCAGAAAAAGCGGCGGGATCAGACCTTGCCCGCCGCAACCTCTTCCGGCTTCAGTTCGACGATCGCGTCGAGCGCATCCTTTACGTCCATCGAGTATTTCGCGAGGCGCTTTTCCTCTTCCGTTTCCGGCACGAAGGAAGGCACGGGCGTCGGCTGGCCTTTTTCATCGACGGCGACGAAGACCATCAGGCAATCGGTCGTCTGCTCGAGCTCGCCGACCTTCGGATCGCCCGCATGCACGGAAATGTGGATGTGCATGCTGGTGCGTCCGGTCGTCACGACGCGCGCGCGCAACTCCACCAGGTTGCCGACGAGAATCGGCCGCCGAAAGCGGATATTGCCGACGCTCACCGTCACCGCGTAGCGCCCGGACCACATCGCGGCGCAGGCATACGCGGTTTCGTCGATCCATTTCATCAGCGCGCCGCCGTGCACCTTGCCGCCAAAGTTCACCGAGGTCGGCTCGGCGAGAAAGCGAAAGGTGGTTTCGGCGCGGCTTTTGGGGACTGCGGGAATGGGAGTTGAGGTCGGCGTATTCATGGGGTGCCCGTCTGATGCGGAAATGAATGCCGATTATAGGGTCGGCAATATTCAGTCGTGGACGGTGATGCCCTGATCGATGGTGCCGTACATCGTGATGCTGCCTCCACCGCCCGCCGACGACGGTGCGCCCGCGCAGCCCGCACAGAGCATGAGAACGCCCATCACGCTCGCGAGAAAGAATCTGGACATGGAAGTTTTCCTGCTGTCTGAGATGCCAGCGGTCATTCTAGCGCCGCGCTTCGTGCATCGACATTTCGGCGCGCGGTGAAACATCGGATGCGGAGCCGCTATAGAGTGGATAGGTCGATTACCACGCCCGACAGGGACATCGCCATGAACTCCGCTTTCGATGAAGCCGAATCCCGCGTGCGCCATTTCCCCGGACTGTCGCGCATCGGTGCGCTGATCGCCGATCCCGGCCGCGCCGCGATGCTCTGGTCGCTGATGGACGGCACCGCGCGCCCCGCCGGCGAACTGACGATGATCGCGGGGCTGTCGCCGTCGGCTGCGAGCGGGCATCTCGCGCGTCTGACCGAAGGCGGGCTGCTCGCGCTCGAAGTGAGCGGGCGGCATCGCTATTACCGCATCGCGACGCCGGACATCGCCGCGGCCATCGAGGCGCTCGCCAATCTCGCGCGGGCGAGCGCGCCGCAGCGTGCGCCTGAACGCCCGCCTTCCGCCGTGCCGGTCGAGATGCGTTTCGCGCGCACTTGCTACGACCATCTCGCGGGCGAACTGGCCGTGCAAATCTTCGACCGGATGCTCGCGCGCAACTGGCTCATCGCCTCCGACGATCACGAACAGGCGCATGGCCCCGCCGCGCTCGACGCGACGCCGGAAGGCGCGCAGGCGTTTGCCGAACTCGGCATCGACCTGAAGGCGCAACGCGCGCGGCGGCGGCGGTTCGCGTGCACGTGCATCGACTGGAGCGAGCGCCGGCCGCATCTCGGCGGCGCGCTCGGCGCGGCATTTCTCGAAGCGTGCGAGTCGCACGGCTGGATCGAGCACACGGCGAGGCGCCGTGTCTTGCGCGTGACGCCGGCGGGACATCGGCATTTCGAAGGGTTCCTATCCACGCGGTAGAGCTTTGTTACGCGCACCAGCCGCATCAGGAGCCTCGCCAGCAGCCTCAACAAGCCCAGCAGCCGCAACACGGCGGCGGCAACAAGCATCATCGAAGTTGAGGCGATGAGCAGCCGGTAAACGAAAAACGCGCGGACGGAAGCCGCGCGTTCTCGCATGCAGCGCTGAAGCGCCCGCTCAGACCGCCATCGGGGCCGTGAGCGGATCGTGATGCTTGTACCCTTCGAGCGCGAAATCCTTCGGCTCGATCTTCTCCAGCCATTCCGGCTCGTAGCGCTTCGTGACCGCGTAATCCGGCACGCGATCGGAGATGATCAACTGCGGCGACGGCAATGGCTCGCGCTTCAGTTGCTCATGCAGCATATCGAGCTGGTTCTCGTAGATGTGCGCATCGCCGATGAAATACGTGAACCAGCGCGGCTTGAATCCGGTCAGCCGGCCCACGAGATGCAGCAGCGCCGCGCCTTCCGCCAGATTGAACGGCGTGCCGAGTCCGACGTCGTTACTGCGGATGTAAAGACACAGCGAAATCTCGCGCGTCACCGCGTTCGGGATGAACTGATACAGCAGATGGCACGCGGGCAGCGCGATCTCGTCGAGCTTCGCCGGATTCCATGCGTGAAACAGAATGCGCCGGTCGGTCGGGCGCTCGATGATCGTATCGAGACACTGGCGCAATTGATCGATCGCCTTGTACAACAGCACCTGTTCGCGCCCGTTTTCGACGAAGCTCGTCACGACCTGGAATCCGCGATTGGTGGCGTCGGCGATCTGGTCGCCCGCGCAGGCATCGACGAGCTTGTACGCGGGCCATTTGCGCCATTGCACGCCGTAGACGTCGCCGAGATCGTCCGGGCCCTGCCGGTACGGGTTCTCGAGCCATTGCGGATTGTCGTTCGCGTTGGCGTCCCAGACCTTGCAGCCGAGCGCGCGAAAGTCCGCCGCGCTCTTCGACGCCCGCAGAAAGCCCACCAGCTCGCCGATCGCCGATTTGAACGCGAGCTTCTTCGTCGTCACGGCGGGAAAGCCTTGCTGCAAGTCGAACCGCAGCATCGCGCCGGGAATGCTGATCGTGCGGATGCCCGTGCGGTTTTCCTGCCAAGTGCCGGTATCGAGGATCGTCTGGACGAGCTCGAGATACTGTTTCATTCGATGTTCCCTGGGGTATGCTGCGCGCCCTCGCGAACGGAAGGCGTAAAGACGGATTTTACCAAGCGACGGGGGCCGGCGCTCAATGCAGCGGCACGAAAAAACGGGCGCCTGGAAGCGCCCGTCCGGGGGTGGATCGCGGCTACTTGCCGTCAGCCGCGCGTAGCGTGCTCTGACGGCGCATCGACCTCGATGTGACGCATCCCATGCGCGCTCAACAGGCGATACAACGTCACGCGCGAGATCCCCAGTTCGTGCGCCGCGTCGCCGAGGCGTCCGCGATGGCGCAGGAGCGCGAGTTCGATCGCCTGCCGCTCGGCCGCTTCACGCGCCTGCGCGAGCGAAACCGGCGCCACTTCGACGTACTCGCCGAGTTCGAGATCGCGGGCGGTGATCTGCCGCCCTTCCGACATCACGATCGCACGCCGCACGCGGTTGATCAGTTCGCGCACGTTGCCCGGCCAGCCGTAGTTGTGAATCGCGGCGATCGCATCGGGCGAAAATCCGCGCAGGCGCCGGCTCGCGTCCTTCTTGAATCGGTCGAGCATATGCTTCGCGAGCAGTTCGATGTCCTTGCCGCGCGCGCGCAGCGGCGGCTCGTCGATCTGCAGCACGCACAGGCGGTGATACAAGTCCGCGCGGAAACGCCCTTCGATCATCGCGGTCTGCATGTCGACGTGCGTCGCCGAGATGATGCGCACATCCACCGGCGTCGAGCCGTGACCCCCCAGGCGCTCCACCTTGCGTTCCTGCAGGAAGCGCAACAGGCTCGCCTGACTTTCGAGCGGCAGATCGCCGATTTCATCGAGGAACAGCGTGCCGCCGTTGGCCGCTTCGACACGGCCGATCTTGCGCTGATTCGCGCCCGTGAACGCGCCGCGTTCGTAGCCGAAGAGCTCCGATTGCAGCAGATGCGCCGGAATCGCGCCGCAGTTGATGGCGACGAACGGCTGATCGCGACGCGCGGAACGCTCGTGGATGGCGACGGCCGTCAACTCCTTGCCGGTGCCGGATTCGCCCGAAATGAAGACGGGCGCGTCGGTCATCGCGACTTTTCGGATGGAACGGAAGAGCGCGAGCATCGCGTCGCACGAACCGACCATTTCGCCCTCGGCGCGGCCCTCGCTGCGCGCATCGTGCGACGCGGCGTCGTGCAGCGAAACCATGCCATACGCGTGACCGACGGAATCGACGATGCGGTCGTTCGACGTCGGCAGCGTCACGTAATCGAAGCAATAGTCGCGAATCAGGCGCCGCACGGCGGCGTCTTCGAGTTGTCCGGCAACGGTGGCCGCGACCCAGCCCACGTTGGTCATCGTCAGCGACGATTCGAACGCCGCCAGTTCATGCGATTCGAAATGACTCGACAAATCCAGCAGCCCGCCGGTCGCCAGATCGCTACGCAGTGCCTTGCGCGTGTCTCGCGCGCTCGCGACGATTTCGATATGCCAGCCGCGCTCCTCGAATCGCGCACACAGCGTCTCGCTTGGATCGCGAGTCACATAGATGAGTTGCCGCCGAGCGACGTCCATTATTCAGATCCTTTGTTCAACATTCGTTGAAAAGGTCACGTAGTTCAGGCTCGCACTACATCGCAGACTTCGCTGCCCTCGCACGTTTCTCGCAAACGTCTGGGGAGGGACTTGCCATTCGTTACGACGCCCCCGGGCCATAGCGCGACACACCACGCACTCTTCCACGAAACCCTTTATGTCTGATTCTGTGCCGTTTTTGAGAGACTACTATAACCCAGAAACCCCGAAAACAAATATCGCGAGAGCCGCCGGATTAGCCACAAAAGCTTGACAGGACGGGCCTCACAAGAATTTCTCACACGATTATTAAAAACTTTGCGCACAATTTAATACGACAAAATCTTATACCGATTTCGCGAGAACTTCATGTTTTTCTGCCTTCATGTTTCAGCCGTGAAACGTTTTCACCCATGTTTCCTCAATGTGTCTGCGTCTCATTATCGCCGTTCGTTGCGTGGCAAAGCTTTCTGACCGATGGCACGCAATTCGCTCCTCTTCCCCACTGCCGGAAGGTAAGAAATACTGTCTACAGAACGAGCGTTCCATATTTCTCCTGCATTCACTTCAGGTTAATCGTTTATACCGGCCAGACGATTACTTTATTTCCGGATGATTCAATACCGGAAATAGTTACCTTGGGTTATGTCGTTACGATGGCACTCGAAAGTTCATTCCGGCGCGAGGAAACAAGCGACGCGCAACAAAACCGTGAAGACGCGGACGAATCGGACGGCATGCGCCAGTGCGCCATTCGCCCGCCGGGCTCAGGCGTCAGCGTGACGCTCTGGGACGAGATCGCGCCGGCTCCTGCTTACGTGCCATCGCTCGCCGACGATTCGCCCGAGACGTGAGTCCGCGCGACGCTTCGATCCCGAATATGGCCGGACGTGTCGGTTAGAATCGAGGCCCCGACGGCGCGGCCCGCGCGCCGCTTTGCCTCGACCTCCTTCACATGACGACGCTGACCCTGATCGTCGCCCGCGCGCGCAATGGCGTGATCGGACGCGACAACCAACTGCCCTGGCGCCTGCCCGAGGACCTCGCATTCTTCAAGCGCACGACTATGGGCGCGCCCATCATCATGGGCCGCAAGACGCATGAATCGATCGGCCGGCCGTTGCCGGGGCGGCGCAATATCGTCATATCGCGCGATGCCACGCGCCACTACGAGGGTTGCGACGTCGTGACGAGCCTCGAAGCGGCGCTCGCGCTCGAGCCGGCGAAGGAAGCGTTTCTGATCGGCGGCGCGCAGTTGTATCGCGATGCCATCGGGCGCGCGGACAAGATGATCGTCACCGAGATCGACGCCGATTTCGACGGCGACACGCGCTTTCCCGCGCCCGATCCGGAACTGTGGCGCGAAGTGTCCCGTGAGCCGCATCGCGCGGCGGCGCCGAACGATTTCGCGTTTGCGTTCGTGACCTACGAGCGCATCGCCGCTTCCGAATGAAAAAAGGCTCCGGACGCTCTCCGGAGCCTTCGTCTTTTGACGAATGCGGTTCACTGTCCCGCGATCGTCATCCGTTCGATCAGCACCGAGCCAATTTCCTTCGTGCCGCGCACCACGGTGTCCGCGCCGATCGCTTCGATGTGACGGAACATCTCCTGCAACGTGCTCGCGACGGTGATTTCCTCCACGGCGTGCACGATCTTGCCGTTCTCGACCCAAAAGCCCGACGCGCCGCGCGAGTAATCGCCCGTCACGTAGTTCACGCCCTGGCCCATCAGCTCAGTCAGCAGCAGACCGGTGCCGAGCTTCTTCAGCATCGCTTCGAAGTCGTCTTCGGGTTTCGTGTGCGTGCTCTTCATCGTCAGATTGTGCGAGCCGCCGGCATTGCCGGTCGTCTGCATGCCGAGCTTGCGCGCCGAGTACGTCGACAGGAAATAGCCCTGCACGACGCCATCTTCGACCACACTGCGACGCTGCGTGCGCACGCCTTCCTCGTCGAACGGCGCGCTGCCCATGCCGCCCTTCAGATGCGGATCCTCGACGATCTGGATATGCGGCGCGAACACCGGCTTGCCGAGGCTGTCGACGAGGAACGTGGTCTTGCGATACAGCGCGCCGCCGCTGACCGCCTGCACGAACGCGCCGAGGATGCCCGCCGCGAGCGGCGCCTCGAAGAGCACGCGGCACTTGCGCGTGTCGAGACTCTTCGCGCCGAGGCGCGCGAGCGCGCGCTCGGCGGCGTAACGTCCCACCGCTTCGGGGTCGGCGAGACCGGCCGCGTCGCGCCTCGACGTGTACCAGTCGTCGCGCTGCATGTCGCGGCCCGCTGCCGCGATCGGCGCGCACGCGATGTAATGCCGCGAGTACGGATAGCCCGCCATGAAGCCGCGCGAGGTCGCGAGCACGAACTGCGAATGCTGCGCGGAGACGCTCGCGCCTTCCGAGTTGGTCACGCGCTTGTCGACGGCGAACGCGGCGGCTTCCGCGCGGCGCGCGATCTCGGCGGCTTCTTCCGCATCGATGTCCCACGGGTGATAGAGATCGAGGTCCTGCGGCGCCTTCTCGAGCAGTTCGGCTTCGGCGAGCCCCGCCGCGCTGTCCTCGGCCGTGAAGCGCGCGATGTTGTATGCAGCGGCGACCGTGTCGCGCAGTGCGTCGCGCGTGAAGTCGGCGGTGCTCGCGTTGCCGCGCTTCTTGCCGATGAATACGGTCACACCGACCATCTTGTCGCGATTGTGCTCGATCGTCTCGACTTCGCCGCGCCGCACGCTCACTGACAGGCCGTCGCCTTCGGAGATCTCGGTGGCGGCATCGCTCGCGCCGAGTTCCTTCGCGTAACGCAGGATGTCGGAGGCAATCTCCTTCAGTTCGTCCTGCGTATGCGGGAAGTAGCGTTGCTTGACGTCCATGTCTGCTGCCATTTTTGGTTGCCTTTGGAAGTCGGGCGGCGTGCGCCCGCGCATGTCGTGGTTGCTTCGGAATTCCCGGCCGGATGCGCACGCAATCGGGCATCGGGCGACGGAAATGGCCTATCACGCGATCATAGCAAGGACGGCGTGCATTCACCCGCCGAGCTTTGTCGCAGAGCCGTACGCGAGGTTCAGGCATGGTGCGCACGCAAGCTACAATGTCGGGATGAACCGTAAAACCCGCATTCAACCGATCGATTCCGGCCGCGACGACGAGCGCGAGATCGACGAAAACGGCTACGACCGGCCGAGCAAATCCCAGCTCAAGCGCGAAATGCACGCGCTGCAGGAACTGGGCGAGGCGCTTATCGCACTGCCCAAAGACGCGCTCAAACGCATGCCGATGCCCGAGCATCTCGACGACGCCGTGCGCGAGGCGCGCCGCATCACCGACCACGAAGGCAAGCGCCGCCAGTTGCAGTACGTCGGCAAGGTCATGCGCTCGCTGACCGAAGACGAGGTCGCCGCGCTGCGCACGGCGCTCGATACGCACCGCGGCGTGAACAAGTCCGAAACCGCGCGGCTGCACTGGATCGAGCGCACGCGCGAACAGCTACTCGCCGACGACGCCGCGCTCACCGAATTCATCCGCAATCATCCGGGCGTCGATCCGCAGGAAGGCCGTACGCTGATCCGCAACGCGCGCAAGGAGCGCGAGCAGCAAAAGCCGCCGCGCTATTACCGCGAGCTCTTCCAGTGGATCAAGAACGCGTCGGGGGCGGAAGACGACGAAGACATCGAAGGCGATGAGGACGATCGTGATGAAACCGAAGCGTAATCACCCGGACGAGTTGATCGTCGGGCTCGTGTCGATCAGCGATCGCGCGTCGCAAGGCGTCTACGAGGACAAGGGCTTGCCGTCGTTGCAGGCGTGGCTCGCGGAGGCGCTCACGACGCCCTTTCGCGCCGAAACGCGCCTGATCCAGGACGATGCCGCGACCATTTCCGCGACGCTCGTCGAACTCGTCGATACACACGGCTGCGACCTGGTGCTCACGACGGGCGGCACCGGCCCCTCGCGCCGCGATGTGACGCCCGAGGCGACGCTCGCCGTCGCCACGAAGCCGATGCCCGGCTTCGGCGAGCAAATGCGCCAGATCAGCCTGAATTTCGTGCCGACGGCCATTCTTTCGCGGCAAGTCGCGGTGATCCGCGAGACTGGAGATCACGCCGCGCTGATCATCAATCTGCCGGGACAGCCGAAGTCGATCCGCGAAACGCTCGAAGGATTGAAAAACGCGGACGGCAAGCAGAAAGTGCCGGGCATTTTCGCGGCCGTGCCGTACTGCATCGACCTGATCGGCGGACCCTACGTGGAAACGCGGCCCGACGTGGTTGCCGCGTTCCGCCCGAAAAACGCGATCCGCCCGCCGAAAAATTAAGACGCGGCGGCAGGCGCCGACGGAATCAGGAAATGCTCGCGGTAGTACTTGAGTTCGTCGATGGACTCGTGGATATCGGCGAGCGCGGTATGCATCGCGCGCTTCTGGAAGCCCTTGTAGATCGCCGGCTGCCAGCGGCGGCACAGTTCCTTCAAGGTGCTGACATCGAGATTGCGGTAGTGGAAGAACGTCTCGAGCTCGGGCATCCAACGCGCCATGAAGCGGCGGTCCTGGCAAATCGAGTTGCCGCACATCGGCGACTTGCCGGGCGGCACGTACTGGCCGAGAAAATCGCGGATCTGGCGCGTGGCTTCTGCTTCATCGACGGTCGACACCTTGACTCGTTCGGTCAGCCCCGAGCGGCCGTGCGTGTTGCGATTCCATTCGTCCATGCGGCCGAGCGCCTCGTCCGTCTGATGAATCGCGAGCACCGGTCCTTCCACCAGCCTGTCGAGCGTCGAATTCGTGACGACCACCGCGATCTCGATAATGCGATCGTTGTCCGGATCGAGACCGGTCATCTCCATGTCGAGCCACACGAGGTTCATGTCGCTGCGCACGAGAGCGTTGTTGTCTGATTCGGGGGTGGCGGAGATGTCGGTCATGAAAGCGGCCTGAGAGATGAAAACGCCGTGCCCGCGCGCTATCTGATCCATTGCGGGATGTCGAGTTCGAACACTGCGCGTCGGCACGGCCTAGAACCTATAATTCTCGCATAGTTCAATCGGAAGTCCCGGATGACCAACCTCACTCTCGCTTTCTCGACGATCTTCGTCGTCGCCCTGGTCGCGATGGTCTCGACCAAGCTCTGGCTCGCGTCGCGTCAGATTCGCCACGTCGCCGCGCACCGCAACGGCGTCCCGTCGCAATTCTCCGGCACGATCCCGCTCGCCGCGCATCAGCGCGCCGCGGATTACACCGTCGAGCGCACGCGCCTCACGATGATCGAGGTCGTCACGAGCGCGGTCGTGCTCGTCGCGCTTACGCTGCTCGGCGGGGTTCAGGCGCTCGATCTCGCGATTTCGGACTGGCTCGGCCGCGGCTATCTCGGGCAGATCGCGCTGGTGGCGTCGGTGGTGGCGATCACGAGCATCATCGACTTGCCGTTCGATTACATCCGCCATTTCGTGATCGAAGAAAAGTTCGGCTTCAACCGCATGTCGAAGAAACTCTTTTTCGTCGATCTCGTGAAGGGCACGGTGCTCGCGGTCGTGATCGGCGCGCCGCTTCTGCTGCTCACGCTCTGGCTGATGGACCGCGCCGGCACGTTCTGGTGGCTGTGGACGTGGATGGTATGGGTCGCGTTTCAGTTGCTCGCGATGATCATCTATCCGACCTTCATCGCCCCGCTTTTCAACAAGTTCGAGCCGCTGAAGGACGAGGCGCTCGTCGCGCGCATCACGAATCTGATGTCGCGCACGGGCTTCGCTGCGAAGGGTCTGTTCGTGATGGACGGCAGCCGCCGTTCCGCGCACGGCAACGCGTACTTCACCGGCTTCGGCGCGGCGAAGCGCATCGTTTTCTTCGATACCCTGCTCGCGCGCCTTTCCGGCAGCGAGATCGAAGCGGTGCTCGCGCACGAGCTCGGCCATTTCAAGCGCCGTCACGTGCTGAAGCTGATGATCGTCATGTTCGGCATCAGCCTCGCGATGCTCGCGCTGCTCGGCTGGCTCATTCAGACGACGTGGTTCTACGAGGGCCTGGGTGTGCGGCCATCGCTCGTCGGCAGCAACAACGGCCTCGCGCTCGTGCTCTTCATGCTCGTGCTGCCGGTGTTCATGTTCTTCATCACGCCGCTCGGCAGCCTGACTTCGCGCAAGAACGAGTTCGAAGCCGATGCCTTCGCCGCCAGCCAGACCGATCCGAAGGATCTCGTGAACGCGCTCGTGAAGCTCTACGAGGACAACGCGTCGACACTCACGCCCGACCCCATCTACACCGCGTTCTACTACTCGCATCCGCCCGCCTCGCAGCGCATCGACCGCCTGATGCAGCACGCCGCATGACGCGCGGGTTCAAGCGTCCGAGCGTGGGCGCGCGCCTCGAAGGCACGGTGATCGCGGCGCACGGACGCCATTATCTGGTGACGCCGGAAGACGGCGGCGCGATGCTTCAGTGCTTTCCGCGCGGCAAGAAAAGCGAAGTGGCGGTCGGCGATCGCGTGATCTACGAGCAATCGTCGGCGGATCAGGGCGTGATCGTCGAGATCGGCGAGCGGCGCAATCTGCTCTACCGGTCGGACCAGTTCAAGTCGAAGCTCTTCGCCGCGAATCTCGATCAACTGCTGATCGTGCTCGCGACAGAGCCGCATTTCAGCGAGGACCTGCTCGGACGCGCGTTGATCGCGGCTGAGGCGCACGGACTCGAGTCGCTCATCGTGCTCAACAAGATCGACGTCGAACACGCGGTCCCGCTCGCGCGCGAACGGCTCGCGCCGTATCGCGAACTCGGTTATGCCGTCATCGAGCTGTCGGCGAAGATGGCGCCCGGCGACGTCCATCCGCAACTCGACAGCCGTCTGAAAGACCGCTCGACGATCCTGCTCGGCCAGTCAGGCATGGGCAAATCGACGCTCGTGAACCTGCTCGTTCCCGACGCCGACGCCGCCACGCGCGAGATTTCATCGGCGCTCAACAGCGGCCGCCACACGACCACGTTCACGCGTCTGTACGAGTTGCCCGGCGGCGGCTCGCTCATCGATTCGCCGGGCTTTCAGGAGTTCGGCCTGCACCATCTGTCCGAAGGCCAGCTCGAGCGCGCCTTCGCGGATTTCCGGCCCTATCTCGGGCATTGCCGCTTCTACAACTGCCACCATCTGCACGAGCCGGGCTGCGCGGTGCTCGAAGCTGTCGACGCCGGCAAGATCCGCCCCGAGCGTCACGCGCTCTACGCACAACTCGTCCACGAAGCCAGCCAGATCGTTCGATGAAGCGACTCACGCGCGCCCCCAACCTGATCACGGCGCAGCATTGGGTGAACGTGCTGACGACGGCGGGCGTGCCGTGCGAGTTGCACAACCGCTATCTCAACGGCGCGATGGGAGAGATTCCGGCAGATCAGTGCGCGCCGGAAATATGGATCGTCGACGATCGCGACGAAGCATTGGCCTTGCGCCTTCTGGAGCGCGCAAGAAAAGGGCCGGACGCGAACGCCCGGCCCTGGAGATGCAAGCAGTGCGGCGAATGGCTGGAGCCGCAATTCACCGTGTGCTGGAATTGCCAGATGGCGCGCGATCCTCTCGACGACTGAATAGGGTTACGCCAGCCACACGGCGATGGTCAGCATCAGCAGCAAGAGCATCCACAGAATCACCGCGCGCCACACCAGGCCGACGGCCGATTGCAGCGTGCGCGGGGTGCAGTCGTCGCCGACGGGCAGCGGGCTCGCATCGCCCACGGCAAGCGCTTCGACTGAAAGCGGCTCCGCCAGCGGACCCGCGAGACGCGCGCCCAGGGCGCCGCTGCCCGCCGCAAGCAACACACCTTCGTTCGCGTCCGGCCACTGCCGCGCGTGATTGCGCCAGGCGTAGATCGCATCCTCGAAATTCCCGACGATCGCAAAGCCGAGCGCGGTCAGACGAGCGGGCACCCAATCGATAAAAAAGAACGCGCGCTGCGCGAACGACGAAAACTCGGCGGTGCGCTCCGGATTCGGCTTCGACCACGCGCGCGCCAGATATTCGGCGATGCGATACAGCACCGCGCCCGCCGGGCCGATCGGAATCAGAAACCAGAAGAACACGCCGAACACGTGCCGATGCGACGCCACCACCGCGTGAACCAGCGTATGCCGCACGATTTCGCTGACGGGCATGTCGATCGTGTCGAGGCCGGTCCATTCCTTCAGTACTTCGCGCGCGCGCGGCACGTCGTCGTTGTTGAGCGCGAGGTGGATATCGGTGAAATAGTGGCTGAACTGCCGGAAGCCGAGCGTGAAGTACACGATGACCACGTTCCACAGAAAAGCCAGAACGAAGTTGATCCGGTACAGCACGTAATAAACGAGCCCGACGACGAGCGTCCACGGCAACACGACGACCAGCCACGCGACGATGCCGTGCTTCTCCTTGCCGGCATCGAAGCCGTGCGCGGTGGATTCCGCATGATATTGGAGCAACGCCGAAATCGGATTGTGCGGCGATAAAGCGCGCACTTGCTCAATGATGAGGGCCAGCAATACGGAGAAAAAAGTCATGCGCAGCGCCGAAACAGTCGGATTAGTTCGAGTTTCGCGTAACGATAGCACAGCGCCTGACCGCTTTAGCGCGCCGAGTAATTGCGCGAGGCACGGCCGGCGCGCGGACTTCGTGCGCCATCACGCGCGAGCCGCGAGGAAGCGATAAAAATTGCGCAACATGCCGGCCGTTGCGCCCCAGATGAAATGAGGAGCCTTTCTTTCACCCGGTGTATACGGCATGGCAAAAAAACGACGCTCGCCGCCTTCCCATCGAAAGACACGCACTTCGTGATTCGCCGGATTCATGAGCCACGCGAGCGGCACTTCGAAGATGTCGGCGACTTCGCGCGTATCGGCCTTCAGCGAGAACGGCGGATACACCAGCGCAACGACGGGCGTCACCTTGAAACCCGTGCCCGTCAGATACTCGGGCATCGCCCCGATGATCTCGCAATGTTCCGCGCTCAAGCCGACTTCTTCGTGGGCTTCGCGCAGCGCCGTGGCGGCGGCATCGGCGTCTTCGGGCTCACGGCGCCCGCCCGGAAAGCTGATTTGCCCGGCGTGATCCGACAGATGATCGGCCCGCTGCGTCAGGAGCACGGTCAAGCCGCCGTCGCGCACGACGAGCGGCACCAGCACGGAAGCCACACGCGGATCGCCGCCGATTGCCTTGATGCGCTGCTCGCGCTCTTCCTGCGTCCAGTCGAGATCCATCGCGAAACGCGCGCGCAAGCCTTCCGGCGTGAGGCGCTCTGGCGGGATGGGCGGGAGTGTCTCACCCGTCGAGAGGACGGGCATCTTTTCGGGTTCGAGGATGCGGGGAGTCGAAGTCTTTCCGGTGGACACGGGTCGAGAACTGGGCTGTCGAAGCCTCAATTTGAACACACCAAAGAAAAAAGCACCCACATGGGGTGCTTTTTCCGTACTACGCTTTGCCGGCGACTTACTCTGCGGAAGCAGCAGTCTTGTCTTTGAAGACCAGCTTTTCCTTGATTCGAGCCGACTTGCCCGAACGCTCACGCAGGTAGTAAAGCTTCGCGCGGCGAACATCACCACGGCGCTTCACGACGATGCTCGCGAGCAGCGGCGAGTAGGTCTGGAACGTACGCTCGACGCCTTCGCCCGACGAAATCTTGCGAACGATGAAGTTCGAGTTCAGGCCACGGTTACGCTTGGCGATGACGACGCCTTCGTAAGCCTGGACACGCTTACGCGTGCCTTCGACCACGTTCACGTTGACGACGACGGTATCGCCCGGCGCGAAGTCGGGGATGCTCTTCTCGCCCAGAACGCGTGCGATCTCTTCTTTCTCGAGTTGTTCAATCAGATTCATTACTGACTCCTTGTGCCATCTTGCCGAAGTTGCGTGCCTTGTATTTGCGTCAGGCCCCGGTAGAGGATGGGTTTGCTTCAGGCGCCGGTTATTAGCCAGCGCCCCCATTATCCCGCTCGTCCGCCCGAAATCTATGCAGATTTCGACGCTTCCTTTGCGAGTTCTGCGAGCCATGCCTCGTCGGCACGGCTCAACATCTTGCTTTCACGCGCGCGCCCGATCAGATCGGGACGCTTGTTGAATGTGTTGCGTAGTGCTTCGCGCCTGCGCCAGGCGTCGATTTCCTTGTGATGACCGCCGAGCAGCACATCGGGAACACGCACGCCTTCGTACTCTTCGGGACGCGTGTAGTGTGGACAGTCGAGCAATACGTCTACGAAACTGTCCTGCACCGCCGACTGCGCGTCGTTCAGCACCCCGGGCAACTGGCGCACCACGGCGTCCATCAGCGCCATCGCGGGGAGCTCTCCGCCGGACAGCACGAAGTCGCCGAGGCTCACTTCTTCGTCCACTTCACGATCGATCAAACGCTGGTCGATCGCTTCATAACGGCCGCACAGCAACACGAGACCCGGCTCCTGCGCAAACCGCATTACGCGTTCGTGGTCCAGCCTCGCACCTTGCGGCGACATCATCACGACGCGCGTCGACACAATGCCCTGCTCGCGCTGCGCAGCCTTGGCCGCATGGATCGCTTCTTCCAGCGGGCGCGCCAGCATCACCATGCCAGGGCCGCCGCCGTAAGGGCGATCGTCGACGGTGCGGTAGTTGTCCGTGGTGAAATCGCGAGGATTCCACGTCCGCAGACCGAACCGCTCCTGCTTCACCGCGCGGCTGGTGATGCCCCAGTCGGTCAGTGCGCGAAACATCTCGGGAAAGAGCGTCACGACATCGAACTGCATCGCTCTCTCCGTAACGTGACGATGTTCAATAGTCGGCGTCCCAGTCGACGACGATACGCTTCGCCGCCCGGTCCACCGTCTTCACATACACGCCGACAAACGGAATCAGCCGCTCGCCGGTGACGGGCTGGCCATCCTTGTCGATGCCCGGATACTCGATCCGCAGGATGGAATGCGCGCCGTTGTCGATCAGATCGGCAACGCGGCCCAAAGCCACGCCCGCTTCATTTTCGACATCCAGGCCGATCAGATCGACCCAGTAAAATTCGTCTTCGCTGTCGAGCTTCGGGAAATCACTGCGCGCGATATTCACCGTGTGACCTTTCAGCGCAAGTGCCGTATCGCGGTCATCACAGCCGGCGAAGCGCGCGACGATCGTATCGGCGTGCACTTTCGACTGCAGACAACGGGCGGACTTGTAATCGCGGCCTTTTGCGAGCCACCAGCGCCTGGCGCTCAGCAGTGCGTCGCCGCCCTGCTTGCCGTTCGCGTGCGGCACGATCTTGACCCAGCCTTTGAGACCGTATGCATCGGCGATGAAACCGAGTTCGACGGCGTCCTCAGGCAAAGCTTCGACCGGCTCGATTCCGCCTTCCGGCACCTTCGCGCTCGAAAGATCGACCGCCACGCGGCGCGCGCCCGGCTTGCGGACGAACGCGCCAAACGTGGCGGAACCTTCATCTTGCCCCGGCTTGGCTCGACCGATACCTTCCGACGCGCGGCCGGATTCAGAATCGCGCATGGGCATCGACGAATCCTTGGGCAGGTTTCGAGCGGCTGTTACAGCGTCGACCAAGCGAGCTTAAGCAGCCGGCTGGGCTTGCTGAGCTTGCTTGACGAGACGCTCGACGGTCGGCGACAGTTGTGCGCCAACGCCTTGCCAGTACGTCAGGCGATCCTGAGCGATGCGCAGCGATTCGCCCTTGGTCGCGACCGGGTTGTAGAAACCAACGCGCTCGATGAAGCGGCCATCACGGCGGCTACGCGAGTCAGTTGCAACGATGTTGTAGAACGGGCGCTTCTTCGAGCCGCCACGAGCCAAGCGGATGATGACCATGCTGAAATCCTTGAAAACCGGGGTTCGGAACAACGAGAACAGGCGATTATAGCTGTAATCCGGAGCGCCAACAAACACTTAACGCATTTTTTGGATGCACGGCGGATTGGGGACCGTTCCAGCGAGTCTTACATTGACGCGGCGACGTGCGATTGGTGGCGCGGACACGCGTCGGCGTAAAATGGCTGACCGCGTCCGCTTGAAGCGACGTCCGATTCTTTCTATCACCGCTTTCGCTGATGACTTCCTCGTCCGTCGCCACGCAAGCCGGCTCGCAGCCGGCCAGCAAGCAGGTTCCATCGTATTTTCGTTCGAAGACGCTGACCGCCGCGCTCGCGTTTCTGTTCGGTTCCATCGGCCTGCACCGCTTCTATCTGTATGGAATGCGCGACAAGTACGGCTGGGCGCATATCGCCGGCATCATTCTGGGTGCGTTCGGCTACCTGCTGCTCGCGCAGACGGAGCGCACTTCGCTTCTCGGCTGGGTGCTGGCGTTCCCGGGCGCGATATCGCTGCTCGCCGCCTTTCTCTCCGCGATCGTCTACGGCCTGCGCCCCGACGCCAAATGGGATGCGCAGTTCAACGCGCACACCGGCCGCAGTAGCCGCTCCGGCTGGACGGTCATCTTCGTCGTGATTTTTTCGCTCCTGATCGGCGCGTTCCTGCTGATGACCGGTCTCGCGCTCACGTTCCAGACGTACTTCGAAAGTCAGGTCGAGGCGGCGAAAACGCTGTCGCAATAAAACGTCAGAACAAGTCGAGCTGCGGGCTGGACGGCGCCGCTGCTTTCTTCGCGGGCCGCTGGAACTCGGACATGTCGAGAATGCCGCGCTGCCGCGCGTTCAGGCCGAGTCGCTTCGTCGCCTTTTGAAAACGCTGCTTGAGCATGTCGGCCCACAGGCCCTCGCCTTTCATTCGCGTCGAAAAGTTCGAGTCGTAGTCCTTGCCGCCGCGCATATCGCGCACGCGGCTCATCACGCGATCCGCGCGATCGGGGAAATGCGCGGCGAGCCAGTCCTTGAAAAGCGGCGCAACTTCCCACGGCAGACGCAGCACGATGTAACTCGCGCTCGTCGCCCCCGCCTCGGCGCACGCCTCCAAAACACGCTCCATGTCCGGCTCAGTCACGAACGGGATGACCGGTGCGATGCTCACGCCTACCGGAATGCCCGCCTCGGCGAGCGTCCGGATCGTGCGAAGACGCCGTGCTGGCGTCGCGGCGCGTGGTTCGAGCGTTCGCGCGATATCGGCGTCGAGGGTCGTAATGGTGATCGCCGCCATCACCTGACCGCGCACGGCCATGGGCGCGAGCAGGTCGATGTCGCGTTCGATCAGCGAATTCTTCGTGATCGCCGCGAAAGGATGCCCGCAATCGTGCAGCACCTGGATGACCCGCCGCGTGAGCTGCAGATCGCGCTCGACGGGTTGATACGCGTCCGTGTTGACGCCCAGCGCAATTGGCTCGGCTTCGTAGGTCGGCTTCGCCAGTTCGCGCTCGAGCAATTCGGGCGCGTTGACCTTCGCGTAGATCCTGCTTTCGAAATCGAGTCCCGGCGATAAACCAAGATAGCTGTGCGTAGGGCGCGCAAAACAATAGATACAGCCGTGCTCGCAGCCGCGATAGGGATTGAGCGAAACGGAGAACGGGATGTCCGGCGAGCTGTTGCGCGTGAGAATGCTTTTCGCGCGCTCTTCAAAAATCTGGGTGCGCAGCGGTGGTGCGCCTTGGTCCTCTGGATCGGCGGTGTGCGCCCAGCCGTCGTCTACGCGTTCGCGCTCGTCCTTCTCGAAACGCCCCTGAACGTTTGTGACCGCCCCGCGCCCCTTGAGCGGAGCGGGCGGCGCGACGGGATACTCACGATCGGGCGATGACATTGCGACGAAGTCCATCCATTGATACTGTATAAATATACAGTATCGAGTCATCGTCGCAAGCAAAAAATCACGTTTCGACCAGGATCTTCAGCGTCTCCTTGATTTCCTCCATCACCACGTAACTTTTTGACTGCACCGCGCCCGGCAACTGCAGCAGGATGTCGCCGAGCAGCTTGCGATAGTCGGCCATCTCGCCGATGCGCGCCTTGATCAGATAGTCGAAATCGCCTGACACGAGGTGGCACTCGAGCACTTCGGGAATCTTTTGAACTTCGCGCCGGAATTGCTCGAACATGTTGCCGCTCTTGTGATCGAGCGTGATCTCGACGAATACGAGCAGCGCCGCGCCCAACTCGGTCGGATTCACGCGCGCGTAGTAGCCCATGATCACGCCATCACGCTCCATGCGCTTCACGCGCTCGATGCAAGGCGTCACCGACAGCCCGACGCGCTCCGCCAGATCCTTCATCGCGATGCGGCCGTCCTCCTGAAGGATGTTCAAAATCTTGTGATCGAGCTTGTCGAGGGCGCGGACGGGATTTCGCTGTGTGCGCATTGGTTTTTCCTGAAAATCGACCAAATACAATAACTAAAACTGCCTCGAAGTCCATACCATAGTCGATAACACTATACGAACTTCGGTTTGTCGCGTCGATCGCCTTAAAGCACGCGCATGCGGAAGTTCATCGAATCTGGATGGAGATCACATGCGAATCGTTATTCTCGGAAGCGGCGTCGTCGGTGTCACGAGCGCCTACTACCTTGCTCGCGCCGGCCACGAAGTCACGGTCATCGACCGCGAAGCCGGACCCGCGCTCGAAACGAGTTTCGCGAACGCAGGTCAGATCTCCCCGGGGTACGCATCGCCGTGGGCCGCGCCGGGCGTCCCGCTCAAAGCCGTCAAGTGGATGTTCGAAAAGCACGCGCCGCTCGCGATTCGCCTCGACGGCACGATGAACCAGTTGCAGTGGATGTGGCAAATGCTGCGCAACTGCACGCAAGATCGCTACACGGTCAACAAGGGCCGGATGGTGCGTCTCGCCGAATACAGTCGCGACTGCCTCCAGGCGCTGCGCGCCGACACCGGCATTCACTACGAAGGCCGCACCGGCGGCACGTTGCAACTGTTCCGCACGCAACAGCAATTCGATGGCGCGGGCAAGGACATCTCTGTGTTGAAGGACGCGAACGTGCCGTTCGAACTGCTTACGGCAGATGAGCTCAAGAAGGCGGAACCCGCTCTCGCGGCGGTTTCGCACAAGTTGACTGGCGGCCTGCGCCTGCCGAACGACGAGACGGGCGACTGCCAGATGTTCACGACGCGCCTCGCCGCGATGGCCGAAGCGCTCGGCGTCAAGTTCCGCTACAACACGTCGATCGACGCGCTTACCGTCGGCAACGGCCGTATCGCCGGCGTGCAGTGCGGCAAGGAACTGGTGACGGCAGATTCATATGTCGTCGCGCTCGGCTCCTATTCGCCGAAGCTGCTCGGCGATCTCGTGAAGATCCCGGTCTATCCGTTGAAGGGTTACTCGATCACCGCGCCCATCGTCGATGCCGAACGCGCGCCGGTCTCGACGGTGCTGGACGAAACGTACAAGATCGCGATCACGCGTTTCGACGACCGCATCCGCGTGGGCGGCATGGCGGAAATCGTCGGCTATGACAAGAAGCTGAAGCAGGCGCGTCGCGAAACGCTCGAAATGTGCGTGAACGACCTGTTCCCGGGCGGCGGCGACACCGCGAGCGCCACCTTCTGGACCGGCCTGCGCCCGATGACGCCGGACGGCACGCCGATCGTCGGCCGCACGCCGGTGCCGAACCTGTTCCTCAATACCGGTCACGGCACGCTCGGCTGGACGATGTCGTGCGGCTCGGGCCAGTTGCTGGCAGATCTGATGTCGGGCAAGCAGCCCGCCATCCGTGCCGACGATCTCTCCGTGCATCGTTATTTCGGCGATGTCGGCGTGAAGACGCGTCCGGGATACGCGAACGCGTAATTCTTCTATCACAGGAAAGTCAAGGGCGCCTTCGTTTCGACGAAGGCGCCCTTCTCGTTTTCAGAACTGATCTTCGCTCAGCGCGAGCACGCCTTCACTGCCGTTCGCGCTGATGATCGACGCCTCGATCCCCGGCGCGAACGACAGAATGTGCTCGGCGAAGAATTCCGCCGTCGCGATCTTCGCGCCATGGAAACGCTCGTCCTCCGCGCGCTTCGCGTGAGCGACGAGCATCGCTCGCGCCATCTGCCATCCCGCCAGCACGATGCCCGCGAGCCGCAGATACGGCACGCTGCCCGCGAAGACGGCATTCGGATCGCTCTTGAACTTTGCGATGATGAACTCGATTGCGCGCGCGAGCGACAGACTTCCCGCGCTCAAATGCCGATGCATCGACCTGAACGGCTGTCCGTCCAGCTCGGCGAGCGCCGCGATGGTCTGATCGATCTGCGCGAGCAGCGCCTGCGCCGTCGCGCCGCCGTCGCGCACGGTCTTGCGGCCGACGAGATCGTTCGCCTGAATCGCCGTCGTGCCTTCATAGATCGGCAGGATGCGCGCATCGCGATAATGCTGCGCCGCGCCCGTCTCCTCGATGAAGCCCATGCCGCCGTGCACCTGCACGCCGAGGCTCGCGACCTCGACGGACATCTCCGTACTGAAGCCCTTCACAATCGGCACGAGATATTCGTAGATCGCCTGGTGGCTCTTCTTCGCGTCGTCGTCGGTGTAACCGTGCGCGAGATCGCTATGCGCCGCCGCGACATACGCGAGCGCCCGGGCGCCTTCGGTGTAGGCGCGCATGGTCGAGAGCATGCGGCGCACATCGGGATGATGGATGATCGTCACGGACTCCTTCGCGCTGCCATCGACGGGACGGCTCTGCACCCGCTCTTTCGCGTACGCGACCGCCTGCTGATACGCGCGCTCGGCGATCGCGACGCCTTGCATGCCGACGGCGAAACGCGCCGCGTTCATCATGATGAACATGTATTCGAGACCGCGATTCTCGTCGCCGATCAGATAGCCGGTCGCGCCGCCGTGATCGCCGTATTGCAGCACGGCGGTCGGGCTGGCCTTGATGCCGAGCTTGTGTTCGATCGACACGCAATGCACGTCGTTGCGCGCGCCGAGCGAGCCGTCGTCGTTGACGAGAAACTTCGGCACGAGAAAGAGCGAAATGCCTTTCAGGCCTTCGGGCGCGTCGGGCGTGCGCGCGAGCACGAGGTGCACGATGTTCTTCGCCATATCGTGCTCGCCGTAAGTAATGAAGATCTTCGTGCCGAAGACCTTGTACGTGCCGTCGCCCTGCGGCTCGGCGCGCGTGCGCACGAGCGCGAGATCGGAGCCCGCTTGCGGCTCCGTGAGGTTCATCGTGCCGGTCCATTCGCCGGAGATGAACTTCGGCAGGAAGCGCGCCTTCTGTTCGTCGCTGCCTGCCGTGAGGACCGCTTCGATCGCGCCGTCGGTGAGCAGCGGACAGAGCGCGAAGGAGAGATTGGCCGAGTTGAGCGCCTCGATGCACGGCGTCGCGATGAGCTTCGGCAAGCCCTGGCCCCCGAACTCCGCCGGATGGACGACACCTTGCCAGCCGCCTTCCGCGAACTGACGGAACGCGCCCTTGAAGCCGGGCGTCGTCGTGACTTCGCCGTTCGCCCATGCGCTCGGCGTGCGGTCACCGGCGACGTTCAGCGGCGCGAGGACTTCGCTGCAAAAACGCGCGGCTTCCTCGACGACGGCCTGTGCCGTGTCGAAGCCCGCGTCCTCGTGACCAGGCAGCGCGGCGATGCTGTCTATACCCGCCAGTTCCTTCATGACGAACAGCATGTCTTTGACCGGGGCGCTGTAGCTCATCGTCTTGTCTCCTTTTTTTACAAATACTTCGGTGCGAAAAAAAGGGCGCAACGTTTTGTCGCGCCCTTTCTTTTTCTCTGTGGCGAGTGTTCGACTCACACGGCGCGGTTTAGCCGAGCTCTTTCACCAGTTCCGGCACGACCGAAAACAGATCGCCGACGAGACCGTAGTCGGCCACGCTGAAGATCGGCGCTTCGGGGTCTTTGTTGATCGCAACGATGACCTTCGAGTCCTTCATGCCCGCGAGATGCTGAATCGCGCCCGAGATGCCGACGGCCACATACAGTTGCGGCGCGACGATCTTGCCGGTCTGGCCCACTTGATAGTCGTTCGGCACATAGCCAGCATCGACGGCCGCGCGCGATGCGCCCAGCGCCGCGTTGAGCTTGTCGGCGAGCGGCTCCAGCGTCTTCGTGTAGTTCTCGCCGCTGCCCAGACCACGTCCGCCCGACACGATGATGTGCGCGCTCGTCAGTTCCGGACGGTCGAGCTTCGTCACTTCGCGGCTCACGAACTGCGAGATGCCTGCATCCGCGGCGGCTTCGATCTTTTCAACCGCAGCATTGCCGCCTTCTGCCGCGACCGGATCGAAACCCGTCGCGCGCACCGTGATCACCTTGATCGGATCGCCCGATTGCACCGTTGCAATCGCATTGCCCGCATAGATCGGACGCTCGAACGTGTCGGCGCTATCGACCGCGGTGATATCGCTGATTTGCGCGACATCCAGATGCGCAGCGATGCGCGGCGCGATGTTCTTACCGTAAGCCGTCGCGGGCGCCAGAATGTGCGAATAGTCCTTCGCGATATTCAGCACCGTCGCTTCGACGTTTTCTGCCAGGCCTTCGGCGAGTTGAGGCGCATCGGCGAGCAGCACTTTGCTGACGCCCGCGATCTTTGCCGCTGCATCCGCCGCGCCTTGCGCATTCGAGCCTGCAACCAGCACATGCACATCGCCGCCAATCTTCGCCGCCGCCGCAACGGTGTTCAGCGTCGCTGCCTTGATCGACGCGTTATCGTGTTCCGCAATTACCAGAATCGTCATGTTTTCTCCGCGTGTGTGTCGATCAAAGCACCTTGGCTTCGGTCTTGAGCTTCTCGACCAGCGTCTTCACGTCGGGCACCGTGATGCCTGCGCTGCGCTTGGGCGGCTCGACGACCTTCAGCGTCTTCAGACGCGGCGCGACATCGACGCCCAGATCAGCGGGCTTCACCGTCGTCAGCGGCTTCTTCTTCGCCTTCATGATGTTCGGCAGCGTCACATAGCGCGGCTCGTTCAGGCGCAGATCGGTCGTGACTACAGCGGGCAGCTTCAGCGAAAGCGTCTCAGCACCGCCATCGACTTCACGCGACACCGTTGCCTTGCCATCCGCGACTACGACTTTCGATGCGAACGTCGCCTGCGGCAGACCCGCGAGCGCGGCCAGCATCTGACCGGTCTGGTTTGAATCGTCATCGATTGCCTGCTTGCCGAGAATGACGAGCTCGGGCTTCTCCTGATCGACCAGCGCCTTCAGGATCTTCGCCACCGCCAGCGGCTGCAGTTCATCAGCGGATTCGACGAGAATCGCGCGATCCGCGCCGATGGCCAGCGCCGTACGCAGCGTCTCCTGACACTGCGTCACGCCGCACGATACGGCGATCACTTCCGTCGCGACACCCGCTTCCTTCAGACGCACCGCTTCCTCAACGGCGATCTCGTCGAAGGGGTTCATCGACATCTTCACGTTGGCGATATCGACGCCCGTGTTATCCGACTTCACCCGGACCTTCACGTTGTAGTCGACCACGCGCTTGACTGGCACCAGAATTTTCATGCACACGCTCCAAAGTTACGATTACGTCAACCCAGCGTCATTATACGAGCGACGCGCTGGCTAGCCCCCGCGGAATGGGGTGGGTTGAGTCGTCATGCAATAGGTATGGGCTGAATTTTATCGAACGATCGTTCTATTTCTATCCACAAAAACCCGAAGATCGCCATGAAAACGATTACCAGGCCGTGATTACCGCCCCTGCGTACTTGCCTTCAACGAACTGCTTCACCTCCGGCGAATGATAAGCGGCGATCAGCTTGGCGACCCACGGCTTGTCCTTGTCGGCCGCGCGGATCGCGATGATGTTCACGTACGGCCCATGCGGATCTTCGATGGCGATCGCGTCCGACTTCGGCTTCAGCCCGGCTTCCATCGCGAAATTCGTGTTGATGGCGGCGGCGTCGACGTCGTCGAGCGAGCGCGGAATCTGAGCCGCGTCGAGTTCGACGATCTTCAGCTTCTTCGGATTCTCGACGATATCGAGCGGCGTCGCCTTCAGGCCTGCGTCCGCGCGCAGCTTGATCAGGCCTTGCTTTTGCAGCAGCAACAATGCACGCCCGCCGTTGGTCGGATCGTTCGGCACCGCGATGCGCGCGCCATTGCCGAGCGCCGACAGCGATTTCAGCTTCTTCGAGTAGATGCCCATCGGGAACGTCACGGTATCGGCGACCCTGATGAGCTTGTAGCCGCGATCCTTCACCTGCGCGTCGAGATACGGCAGATGCTGATAGCTGTTCGCATCGAGGTCGCCGGCGGCGAGCGCGGCGTTCGGCTGCACGTAGTCGGAGAATTCGACGACGGTGATCTTGAGCCCGTTCTTCGCGGCGACCTGCTTCACCACGTCCATGATCTGCGCGTGCGGGCCGCCGGTCACGCCCATCTTGATGGCGTCCTCGGCGTGCGCGACACCGTTGAACAGCGTTGCGCCCAGAAGCGCGGCGGCGAACTTCAAAACGAATCGACGTTGCATGATTTTCTTGAGTGATTATTTATGGCTGAGACGGCGAACGAGCCAGTCGCCGAACGATTGCACGAGTTGCACGAACACGATGAGGATAACGACGACGGTGATCATCACTTCGGGCAGGAAGCGCTGATAGCCGTAGCGGATGCCGAGATCGCCGAGACCCCCGCCGCCGATCGCGCCCGCCATCGCCGAATAGCCGACGAGCGACACGAACGTGATGGTGAGCCCCGCGACGACACCCGGCAGCGACTCCGGCAACAGCACCTTGAAGACGATCTGGCGGGTGGTCGCGCCCATCGCCTGGGCGGCTTCGATGAGACCGCGATCCACTTCGCGCAGCGCGGTCTCGACGAGCCGTGCGATGAATGGCGCAGCGGCGATGGTCAACGGCACGACAGCGGCCGCGGTGCCGATCGACGAGCCGACGACGAGGCGCGTGAACGGAATCACCGCAACGAGCAGGATGATGAAGGGCGTCGAGCGCACCGCATTGACGACGCCGCCGAGCACGCGATTCACGCCGATGTTCTGCAACACGCCATCGCGATCGGTCAGATAGAGCAGCACGCCGAGCGGCAGGCCAACGGCCGCGCCCACGAGTCCCGAGATGCCGACCATGATCAGCGTTTCCCAGAACGACTGCACGAACATGTCGAACATTTCACTCAACATGGGACAACTCCTCCACGACGACACCTTGAGAACGCAAATACTCGATCGCCTCCGCGATCTTCACCGGCTGGCCGCCCGCGAGCACCGCGAGCGAGCCGAACGCCTGCCCCTGAATCTCATCGATCTGGCCGTGCAGGATGTTGAAATCGAGCTCGTAGCGGCGGATCGTTTCCGAGAGAATCGGCTGATCGACGCCCGAGCCGGTGAACGCGAGCCGCAGCAAATGGCCGCTACCCGTCTTAAGACGTTCGATGACGCGCGCCTTCAACGCGGGCGGCAACTCGTGCGCGATTACATCGCCGATCAGCGCGCGCGTGACTTCGTGGTGCGGCTGCATGAAGACATCGACGACCTTGCCTTCTTCCACCACGCGGCCCGCGTCGAGCACCGCGACGCGATCGCACACCTGCTTGATCACTTCCATCTGATGCGTGATGAGCACGATCGTGAGACCCAGCTCGCGATTGATCTTGCGCAGCAGATCGAGAATCGCGCGCGTGGTTTCCGGATCGAGCGCGGACGTGGCTTCGTCCGACAGCAGCACTTGCGGCTTGCTCGCGAGCGCCCGCGCGATGCCTACGCGCTGCTTCTGCCCGCCGCTGATCTGCGCGGGGTATTTGTCCTTGTGCGTCGTGAGGCCGACGAGATCGAGCAGCGGCAAAACGGCCGCCTCGATCTCCGCGCGCTTCTTGCCGGCAAGCTCGAGCGGCAACGCGACGTTGTCGTACACCGTGCGCGAGCTCAGCAAATTGAAGTGCTGAAAAATCATGCCGATATCGCGGCGCGCCGCACGCAGATCGTCCTTGCCGAGCGTCGTGAGATCGCGTCCGTCGACGATCACGTTGCCTTCGCTCGGCCGCGTCAGCAGATTGATGGTGCGCACCAGCGTGCTCTTGCCCGCGCCGCTGCGCCCGATGATGCCGAACACTTCGCCGGCGGGAATCGTCAGATTGACGTTGTGCAGCGCTTCGACCCAGCCCCGGGGTCCCGCGAAGCGTTGCGAGAGATTGCGTATTTCGATCATGAAAAATGCAAACGGCGGAAGGCTCGCCGGGTGAAACGCACCCGGGCCGCCGGCCGCCGCCTGTTCGTACTCGTAGCTGTGTAGTCGCCCGAGATTTTACCGGACGCGTTACATTCTGTTTAATAATGATTTCAGATCGGCTAATAACGCGGAGATATTTACAGCCCATGTCCCGGAACGTTTATTCGACGAGCGCCGTCACGACGCGCAACGGCGTGGAACTGTTCCTGCATCGCTGGCAGCCCGCGCCGGAGGTCGAACTCAGGGCGCGCGTCGCGCTCGTTCACGGCCTCGGCGAGCACGCGGGACGCTACGACGCGCTCGCGATCGCGTTGAACGCGGCGGGCATCGAACTGATCGCAATCGATCTGCGTGGGCATGGGAAGTCGTCAGGCGATCGGGCGTGGGTGCGCGTGTTCACTGACTATCTGCGCGATGCCGACGTGTTGCTCGAAGCGTGCGCCGCGACGCCGCCCGTCGCCACGCCCCTTTTTCTGATGGGCCACAGCATGGGCGGCACGGTCGCGGCGCTCTATGCCGCAGAACGCGCGCGGGAGAGAAAACTGGCCGGATTGATTCTGTCGAGTCCGGCATTGAAGATTGGCGCAGGCACGCCTCGCTGGAGGGCGAAATTGTCCCGCATCGTCGGGACCGTGCCGCCGCGCCTTGCCGCGTTCAGCATTGACCCGGCGCTGCTTTCGCGTGCGCCGGGCGTCGTCGAAGCGTACAAGCGCGATCCGCTCGTGCTTCACGGCGCGGTCCCGGCGCGCACCGCCGCGCAGATTCTCGCCGCGATGCAGCGCCTGGCGACGAAACGCCGCGACATCACACTGCCGCTTCTCGTCTTCCACGGCAGCGCCGACGCGATCTGCGATCCTGCCGGCAGCCGCGAATTCGAAGCGAACGCAGGATCGACGGACAGCACACTCGCGATCCACCAAGGCAGCGCCCACGAAACGCTCAACGATCTCGACCGCGAGCGCGTGATCCGCGAGCTCATCGACTGGATTCTGGTGCGCGCCGACTACGCGCGCACGCACGCACCCGGCTAGATTTCCGCGAGTACTCGCAGATGCGCGACGACGCTACGTCCGAGCGCCGACAGGTTGTAGCCGCCTTCGAGACAGCTCACGATGCGCCCCTGCGCGTGACGCTTCGCCACCGCGCGAATCTGCTCGGTGATCCACGCGTAATCGTCCTCGACAAGACCCATGTTGCCCATGTCGTCTTCGCGATGCGCGTCGAAGCCGGCGGAGAAGAAGATCATCTGCGGCTTGAAATCCTCGAGCCGCGGCAGCCACAACAGGTCGACGACTTCACGCACCTCCATGCCCTTCGTGCGCGCGGGCAGCGGCACGTTGACCATGTTCGGCGCGTGATTATCGGCGCCGCTGAACGGATAGAACGGGTGCTGGAAGAAGCTGCACATGAGCACGCGCGAGTCGCCGCTGAACGCGGCCTCGGTGCCGTTGCCGTGATGCACGTCGAAATCGACGATCGCGACCCGCTGCAGTCCGTGCACTTCGAGCGCATGACGCGCGGCGATCGCGACGTTGTTGAAGAGGCAGAAGCCCATCGCGCGCGCGGGCTCCGCGTGATGGCCCGGCGGGCGCACGCTGCAGAACGCGTTGTCGTAACGTCCTTCGATTACGGCATCGGTGGCCGCGATCGCCGCGCCCGCAGCGCGCAACGCGGCACGATAGGACTCGGGGCACATCGACGTATCCGGATCGAGTTCGCTTCTCCCCGACTCCGGCGTGCGGCTCTTGATGTAGTCGATGTGCGCCTGCGTGTGCACGCGTGCGAGTTCGGTTTCCTCGGCGAGCGGCGCTTCCTCGCGCTCGATGAGCGAATCGATCCGGCTCGCGATCAGTTGATCCTCGATCGCCTGCAACCGCGCCGGACATTCGGGATGCCATTGGCCGTTGTCGTGCCGGAGGCAGTCGGGGTGGGAGTAGAAGCCGGTGGCCATGATGTCTCGCAATGCCGCTTTCGTCGGCTCATGTCTCGTGTTTTTTCGTCATACGCGACCACGTGCCGCGCATTTGACGTTAAGTTACCACACCGTTTGGCGCGTCCGCCGTCGCCCGGGCATACGGGCAGTCCGGGCGCGAAGCGTCGGTTATACTGCCCCGACGCCTTGCCGGGCGAGCGCTTGCGCGCAGCATGTTGCAGGCCGTTGCGTTCCGTTAAGAATCGTTGCAGAGCGTTTCGCATGGATTCACCCTCACAGACGTTCTGGCCGCTCGCGCATCAGGCATCGCCCCTACCGCCCCCAACCCCGCACACTATGACTTTCCAGTTTGCTCCGTTCGACTTCACGGCTTCGTTCACGCCGGCAAAGCGCGCACTCATTGCTTCCCTCGTCTGCGCGCTCGGCTTTCTCTCCGGCAACAGTGCCTTTGCGCAGTCGCAGCAGCCGCAGGCCGCGACGCCGCAAGGGCAGGTGTTCGAAGAAGAGATCGTGCCGCAGCGTTACGCGAACAATCCGAATGTCGATGCGTTCATCAACGACATGGTCGCGCGCTACGACTTCGATTCGTCGGCGCTGCATGACCTGTTCTCCCGCGTGAGTTATTCGGCGACGGCGGCGAAGCTGGTCCTGCCGTCCCCGACGCCGCAAGCCAAAAACTGGCGCGCGTATCAGGGGCGTTTCATCGAGCCGGTGCGCATCAATGCGGGTGTGAAATTCTGGCGTGCGAATCAGGCGACGTTGCAGCGCGCCGCGGAGCAATTCGGCGTGCCGCCTGAGGTGATCGTCGGGATCATCGGCGTGGAGACGATCTATGGGAAATACATGGGCAACTTCCGCGCGCTCGACGCGCTGACCACGCTCACTTTCGATTATCCGAACACGCCGAACCGCACCGAGCGCATGGCGACCTTCCGCAAGAATCTGGAAGACCTGCTCGTATGGACGCGCGATTCGCAGATCGATCCGACGACCGTGCTCGGTTCGTACACCGGCGCGATCGGCATTCCGCAGTTCCTGCCGAGCAGCATCGTGCAATACGCGGTCGATTACGACGGCAACCGCCGTATCGATCTGCGCACGAGTCCGGCGGATGCCATCGGCAGCGTGGCGAATTATCTGAAGCAAAACGGCTGGGAGCCGGGGCGGCCGGTCGTGTGGCGTATCGCCGGCGACGTCGGCAGTCAGGGCATCGCGCAGGCCGCCGCCGATGGTTCGCCGGAGCCGAAGTGGTCGCTCGCGCAACTGACGAAGGCCGGCATGCTGCTCGACGAGCCGCGACTCAACATCGAGGCTGAAGCGCCGACGCCGCTCACCGTGGTCGATCTGCCCACGCCCGGCCGCGCGACCGAATACACGCTCGGACTGAAAAACTTCTACGTGCTCACGCGTTACAACCGCAGCTTCTTCTACGCGCTCGCGGTGTATCAACTGGGCGAGGCGGTAAAGGCGCGCATGATGGCGGGCGATACGGGTACGAACCCGCAGTGACGTCCTGTCCGCGCTGAAAAACAAAACCCCGGCAAGCCGGTAATGCCGTTCAGTTAAGGTCTTTTCTTAGATAACGAACGGTGTACCGTTTAGGGCGGGATTTGACGACCCGGTCGC
>FCOD02000004.1 GCA_001544655.2 Caballeronia turbans | reverse complement strand
CGAACGCGACGATCAACACGACCGACAACGGCACGACGAATATCTCGGGTAACTCGACCAACGGCACGGGCGTGATCAACGATGGCACGATCAACACCTCGGACAACGGCACGACGAACATCTCGGGCAATTCGACCAACGGCCAGGGCGTGATCGACGACAACGGCACGTACAACACCGACGGCAACGGTACGGTGAACGTGATCGACAACGGCGATATCAGGCATACGGGTAGCGGCGGCCAGAACCAAAACGGCGGCACCGACAGTGGCACCAACGGTGGCGCGAACGGTGGCAACAACGGCGGCACGAATGGTGGGGATAACGGCGGCGCTAACGGCGGTGGCACGGACAACGGTGGCAACACCGATGCTCACGGCGGCTCGGGCAGTTCGGCGGGCGGCACGGCGGCGGCCATTGTCGGCGGTGTCGGTCTGGCAGGGGGTCTGTCGTACCTGATCTACGAAAGCGCGATGCACATGTATCTGGACGAAGCGCAACCGCTGACGATGGAACTGGGCGACGCGGCTTTCTGGACGGATGCAACCGTCGAGCAAGTCTCGATCGACCTGACCACCGAGACGGCGGATGTCGATCTGCTGACCCGCGCGGGCCTACTGTCGCGTCACATGCAATATCGTGACGGCGCGGACGGCGTGAAGCACTACGCGTTCGAAGACGACAAGAAGCAGACCAAGGCGGACCTGTCGGTGAACATGAACACGCGCGAATACTTCTACACGGAGAGCGGCGTGAAGGACGGCAAGCCGTATGTCGTCAAGTCGCATGGCTGGCTCAAGCCGGGCATGGCGGTTCATGGTCATTCCACCGTGGCCGAAGCGGGCGGACGCGCCTGATGATGCGCACGACGAGCAGTAGCACGCTCGTCGTGTGAATCGGGGCGGGGCAGCGTTTCCTTGCATGAGAAACGATGCATCGCCCGTTTTACGCAGTATCGAGCCCGGCCTTTGCGCCGGGCTTTTTTGTGCCCGCTCGCGACATTCGCGCCGCGAAATTAGAACTTCTTCTATTCGTGAGGTCCGGTCGAAACCTTAATCTTCTCCTTGTCAGCGCCAGGCAGTCGCGAGGCACGAGCGAAACAGCGGCCAGAGGCGCATCGGAACAAACGACCAGGAACCGAAAGATGAAATTCAGCATCGCAAAGTTTGAACACCTCTGTTATCGCCGCGAATACGAGAAGGCGAGTCGCATGCTTCTCGAACTGCTCAACAAGATCGACCAGAATTACGGTGTTCTCATGGACGTCGACACGTGGGCGCAATCCGCCGAAGCGCGCGACATCATGGACGACCACCTGCTCACGCGCCTCACTTCCGCGATCACGGCACTGGCGTCCGATCCGAAATTCACTATTTCAGACCACGGCATCGGCAAACTGATGCTGTTTCAGCGATGGCTCGCCGCGCTGTTCGCCGCCAGCTCGTTCCGCAACGCGGACCACATCCTCCGTTCGCTCAGCGCGAACGAGGAATCGCGCAATTCCCTCGAACTGCGCAACAATGAGTTTCGCAAGTTCCAGCTTTTTTATCTGCCGGAGTCGGAAGTTCGCCTCGACTGGGACCTGCTCTGGAAGCACGACAAGGTGATGACGGCCAGCATGGCCACGACGATCATGTCCTCGCGCTTTCTCGCGACGCCTTCCGCACACGCCAAGCGTGAGATGCTGCTGAGCTGGCTGCCCGAGCGTCTTGCCGAAGTCGAAAGCGTCGACGTGCTGCCGATGGGCGTTTTCCACGACATGTACATGCACTGCAGCTATGCCGACCTGCCGGGCAAGCACGACATCAAGAAGCCCATCAATACGCTGGTTCGCCGCAAGCTCGCGAGCCTCGGCATCCACGATGTCGAACGCCGTGCGCAAGCGGTCGAACAGGGCGAAAAACCCGTGCTGCTCGTCGTGCTCGAATGGTTCTCGAAGAATCACTCGATCTATCGCACGCATTCGCAGACGATGGTGGCGATGCGCGACAAGTTCCATCTCGTCGGCATGGGCTATGAAGGCCGTGTCGATGATGCGGGCAAGGAAGTGTTCCACGAGTTCATCCCGCTGCAAGGCGCAAACCTCTGGGAGGTCGCCAAGCATGTTCGCCAGTCGAGCGAAGAGCGCAATGCCCAGATGATGTACATGCCGAGCGTCGGCATGTTCCCGATCACGATGGTGCTGGCATGTTTGCGCGTCGCACCGCTGCAGATGATGGCCCTCGGTCATCCGGCCACGACGCACGGTCATGCAATGGACTATGTCGTCGTCGAGGAAGATTACGTCGGTGACGAAGCGTGCTTCAGCGAAAAACTGCTGAAGCTGCCCTCGGACGGCATGCCGTATCGTGCGCCTGCGGCGCTGCTCAAACTCGAATTGCCGCCGAAGCAGGCTCCGGACGGCGTCGTGAAGATCGCCGTGGCCGGCACGACCATCAAGCAGAACCCCGGCTTCCTGAACACGTGCGCGGAGATCGCGCGGGAGTCGAAAGTGCCGGTGCATTTCCACTTTCTCATGGGGCAGGCCAACGGCCTCATTTATCCGCAGGTGCGCAATCTCGTGCGCCGCCTGATGGGCGACAAGGCGACGGTTCACAAGCACCAGAACTACGGCAGCTACATGAAGGTGATCTCCGGCTGCGACATGTTCCTCAATCCGTTCCCGTTCGGTAACACGAACGGCATCGTGGACACGGTGTGGGCGGGGCTCGTCGGTGTGTGCAAGACGGGGCGCGAAGTGCACGAACACATCGACGAAGGCATGTTCCGCCGCCTGGGCTTTCCCGAATGGATGGTCGCCAGGACCACCGAAGAGTACAAGGCTGCGGCGTTGCGCCTGATCGGGAACGCCGACGAGCGCAATGAACTGGCCGCGAAGCTCGCGGGACCGCAGGCTATCGAAAAGCTCATTTTCAAGGGCCGGCCGGAGATTCTCGGCGAGCGCATGCAGGCGCTCTGGCAAGCGCAACTGCGAAGCGGCAACGTCAAACAAGCCGAGCGTGCCGAAGCGCTCGCATAAACGAACGCGTCAGTCGCATCGAGGAATCAGGAACCCGGCCATCGCGCCGGGTTCTTTGCATTCGAAGCGTGCCTGCGGGTGAAAGCAGCATCGAAATGCAGCGTTTCAGCCCTGCTGGACGGTACTTTAGAACTTGTTCTATTCGATCAAAGCACCTCAATCCTTAACCTTTGTTCTGAGAACGATACGCGGACAAAGGTTGATGAACCAGACGCGACGTTCAGGCGTTTTGGTTCAATGCAAGGATACGTGTGATGTTGAAGATGAACGAGATTGCGGAAGCGGCCCGCCGCCTGGTGTGTGTCGGATCGGTGGTGCTGGCTGGCATGGCGGGTGCGGAGCGCGTGATGGCATCGGAAGTCACCGATGCAGAAGCGGTGGTTCAGAAGGCGATGCCCGTCAAGGCAGACACGGCGGCGAGCGAAAGCGGCGTGAGCGTGAAGGTGGTGCCGGCGCAAGGTGCCGATGCGCTGCTGGTGAAGCAACTGGTCGCCGCGGATATCAGGAAGCTCGGCGATGCGCCGGGCACGTTGAAGGAAGTCGATCGCTGGTCGGACGTGCTCACCGCGTCATTGCGTCAGAGCGGCTTTCCGCTCGCTCTGGTGCTGATGACGGATGCCGACTGGCGCGCAGCACAGAAGGGCGCCCAGGCGCAATTCACGGTGTTTCCGGGGCGTATCCGCCACATCGTCGTCAACAACAAATCGCGCGTCGCGGATGCGCGGCTGCAACGGCTCATCACGCATGCGCTATGCGGCAGTGACGGCGTGGAGGGCGCGTGCCTGTTGCGCACATCGCGGCTCGAGCGTGCGACGCAACTGCTGCAGGACGTTCCCGGCGTCGCGATCGACGGCGCGCCGCGTTTCTCGCGGGGCGCGAGCACCGGCGAAGTCGATGTCGTGTTCAACATCGCGCAGAACGGCAAGCCCGCCCAGGTCGATCTGATCCTCGACAACAAGGGTGTCGAATCGACGGGGACGTACCGGATGGGCGTGACGGCATCGGCGAACAATCTGTTCGGCGCCGGCGACGCCTATGCGTTCACGATCACCAGCACGGACAAGAAAATGTGGACGGGCGCCCTGACGGGTAGCGCGCCGATCTTCGATGACGGCCTGCGCATGACCGGCGGCGTCACGCGTCAGCAATATTTCATCAACGCGGGAACGCCGGTCAAGGGCGTGGCGACGACGGGGCAGGCCGGCGTGCAGTATCCGTTCGCGCGCGGCCTCGACGCCAACGTGTGGGGCGGCGCATCGCTGCTGCACAGTCAGACCTCGACGGACTTCAAGGATTTCGGCGCAACGTCACACAGCAAGCTCGATTCGGTGCAGCTCTCGCTGACCGCGGATAACGGCGAACGCGCCCGCGCCCTGCGCACCAATCTCGCGGCGGGGCAGATCGCGCTGACGTTCGGGCATCAACGCAACGACGATCCCTCGGACCCGATCACGCAGCGCGCGGGCAACTACGCAAAACTGACCACCACGGACTTCGGCACCTTCGCGCTTTCGAAGAGCGGCAACACCTTTGTTTCGGGCCGCGTCACCGGTCAGCTCGCGAGCCGCAATCTGGACGCGAGCGAGAAACTCGGCCTTGCCGGTCCCGACGCCGTACGCGCCTACCGCGCCGACGAAGGTTCCGCCGATGAAGGTGTCGTCGCGAGCGTCGGCCTCTATCAACGCATCCCCGTTGCAACCGGCCATCAGATTCAGCTGGGCGTCTTCAGCGACTTCGCGTATGGGCGCGTGAATCACTCGCCGTGGGATGGATGGGAGACCACGTATCCCGGCGTGGACGGCGTGACCAACAACCGCGTGCTCGCCGGCTACGGCGTGAGCGTCGACTGGCTGACGCCCTTCGGCGCGACGGTGTCCGCGTCCGTATCGCGACCGTATCGCTTCTCCGAGACCTCATGGGTGGAGCCCGGCAAGAAGCCGACGCAGTACTGGCTCTCGGTCACCTGGAACCACTGATCGCGCGGTCCGCTCTGGCGCGAGGCCAGCGGGCGAACCTCATGTGCAGTAACAACCGGAACGGAATCATGCAATTCAGCATCAACAAGTTCGAGTACCTCTGCTATCGCCGCGAAAAGGAAGCCGCTGGCCGTGAGCTGTTGAAGTTGCTCGCGAGAATCGACGAGAACTACGGCCTTCTCATGAACGTAGATAGCTGGGCGCAGTCCTCGGAAGCGGCGAACATCATGGATGACCACCTGCTCACGCGGATCACGTCGGCCATCACGGCGCTGATGAGCGATCCGGACTTTCAGCTGTCCGACGTCGGCATCCGTCAGGCGCAGGTGTTTCAGCGCTGGCTCGCGGGCCTCTTCGCGGCGAGTCCGTTCCGCAACGCCGATCACATTCTCCGCACGCTCGGTCTCGACGAAGAAGCGCGGCACTCCGTGCAACTGCGCGCCGGCGACATGCGCAAGTTCCAGTTGTTCTACACGCCCGAGTCCGAAGTGCGGCTCGACTGGGACGTTCTCTGGAATCACGACAAGATCGCCACGGCGAGTCTCGCGACGACCATCATGTCCTCGCGCTTTCTCGGCACGCCCGCCGCGCATCAGAAGCGCGAAATGCTGCTGCGCTGGCTGCCCGGCAAGCTCGACCAGATCGAGAGCATCGACATGCTCCCGTTCGGCGTGCTGCACGACATGTACATGCATTGCAGCTATGCGGACCTGCCGGGCAAGCACGACATCAAGAAGCCCATCAATACGCTGATTCGCAGCAAGCTCGCGAACCTCGGCATTCACGATGTCGAACGCGCTGCGCAACCGGCCGCCAGGGACGACAAGCCCGTGCTGCTCGTCGTGCTCGAATGGTTCTCGAAGAATCATTCGATCTATCGCACGCACTCGCAGACGATGGTGGCGATGCGCGACAAGTTTCATCTCGTCGGCATGGGCTATGAAGGCCGCGTCGACGAAACAGGCCGCGAAGTATTCGACGAATTCATTCCGCTCGCGGGCGCCAATCTGTGGGAGCACGTGCGCCAGGTGCGCGAAGTGAGCGAAGCGCGTCAGGCTCAGGCGATGTACATGCCGAGCGTCGGCATGTTCCCGACCACGATGGCGCTGGCGTGCCTGCGCGTCGCGCCCCTGCAGATGATGGCGCTCGGTCATCCCGCGACGACGCACGGTCATGCGATGGACTACGTGGTCGTCGAAGAAGACTACGTAGGCGACGAAGCGTGCTTCAGCGAGAAGCTGCTCAAGCTGCCTTCGGACGGCATGCCGTATCGTCCGCCTGCGGCGATGCTCGAACTCGATCTGCCCAAGCGCAAGCGCCTCAAGGCCGACCCCGTGAAGATCGCTGTCGCGGGCACGACCATCAAGCTCAATCCCGGCTTCCTGCAAACGTGCGCGGAGATCGCCAATGAAGCGCCGGTGCCTGTCGAGTTTCACTTTCTCGTCGGTCAGGCGACGGGCCTCACGTTCCCGCAGGTGCGCAACCTCGTGCACCGCCTGATGGGCGACAAGGCCGTGGTGCACAAGCATCAGGACTACGCGAGCTACATGAAGGTGATCGCGGGTTGCGACATGTTCCTGAACCCGTTCCCGTTCGGCAACACGAACGGCATCGTGGACACGGTGTGGGCGGGGCTCGTCGGCGTATGCAAGACGGGGCGCGAAGTGCACGAGCACATCGACGAAGGCATGTTCCGCCGTCTCGGCTTTCCGGAATGGACCATCGCCGGCACGACGCAAGACTACAAGGCGGCGGCGCTGCGCCTCATCGAAAACGAAAGCGAGCGGCGCGATCTCGCGCGGACGCTCGCAGGCAAAAAAGCCATCGAGAAGCTGATTTTCAAGGGACGTCCCGAGATTCTCGGCGAGCGCATTCAGGCGCTGTTGAAAAATCTGCATGGTGCCCAGGCACGCGTTGCGGTAACCGAAGCGAAGTGAGGTAAACATGAAAGAAACCAGCAAGGCAAGTCTGCGCCGTTCGCGCGAACCGGCATTCATCCAGCACTATTTCGTGGGCGACGGCATCGACATCTGCAGCGCCGATGATTCCCTCGCATCGCATGCACACGTCTTTCCGCGTTTGCGCAACGTGACGTCATGGTCCGCCACGAAGGGCGATCTGTCGTCGATGAGCGGAGCCGACGAAGCGGCGTTCGATTTCCTGCATGCCAGTCACGTGCTGGCCGGGCAGCAGAATCCTCACAAGGCGCTCGCGCGCTGGCTCGAACTCGTGAAGCCGGGCGGCCATGTCATCGTGACCGTGCCGGACGAAGATCTCTACGGCAAGGGCGTCTGGCCGAACCGCTTCAACAGCGCGCACAAGGCGAGCTTCACGATCCACAAGGCCGAGAAGATGCTGCCGCGATCGGTGAACGTGCTCGACATGGTGCAGGCGATGTCGCCCGTGGCGGATTGCGAACGTATCGCGCTCGTGCGCGACCACTTCGATGCCGCCAGACGCGACGCCGACCAGACCGCCGACAGTCATGCCGAATGCGTCATCGAAATCGTGCTGCGCAAGCGCGCAGTGGCCACGCCGCAAGCGCTGAAGCACGCGATCGGGCACGCGCGCAACGCCCGCGATGCCATCGCCGCGGCGCAGGCAGCGGTGCGCCAGTATCCGTACCGCTTCGACATCTACCATCAGGCGATGTTGGCGCTGCTGCGCTGGGATGCGCCCGAGCATGCCGACGCGATATGGAAGCAGTGCGTGGAGCGCCTGCCCGGCGAACATTTGCCGCGTCTTTACGAAGCATTGCACCTCATCGCGCGAGGCAAGCTGCACGAAGGCTTCGCTCTCCGAGAAGCGCTGATGGGCCCGCTGGGATGGAAACGCCGCACCACCACGCAGCCTCCGCGCGACGTGCCGGAGTGGAAGGGCGAATCGTTGAGCGGCAAGTCCATCGCCATCTGGAGCGAGTTCGGCCTCGGCGACGAGATCTTCTTTCTGCGCTTCGCGAAGATCATGCGCGAGCGTTGCGGCGCGAAGCGCGTGGTCGTCGTGTGTCAGGCGCCGCTCGTCGAGCTTTACGAAGCGTCGCTCGATGCCGGCGATGTCGTAGACGTGCGGGACGCGGCGAACCTGTCAGGAATCGATTACTGGGTGTTCCCGCACGCGATTCCCGCGCAACTGCCGCTCGAACTCGATGCGCTGCCGCCGACCGTGCCTTATCTGCGTGCGCCGGAAGCCGTTGCATCGAAGCTGCCCGAGGTCGCGCCCGGGAAGCTGAAGGTCGGCATCGTATTCAAGGGCAACCCGACGCACGAGAACGACGCCAGCCGCTCGCTCCCGTCGCTTGCCGTGCTGAACGATCTCTTCAAGGTAGACGGCATCGAATTCTTCAGCCTGCAGAAGGGCGCGGGCGCCGACGAGGCCGCTGAGTACGCGGAGCAGCGCGGGAACTTCCACGACGTGGGCGCGCATCTCAACACGATGGCGGAAACGGCGAGCGTGATCGCGGCACTCGATCTCGTGCTGACCGTCGATACGTCGGTTGCGCACGTCGCGGGCGCGATGGGCAAACCGGTGTGGCTGATGTTGCCGTCCTATGGCGACTGGCGCTGGCACTACACGCGTGAAGACAGCCCCTGGTATCCGACGATGCGCCTGTTCCGCCGCCGCTTCGGTTGCGACTGGTCGGAAGTCGTCGCGCGCATCGGCGGACACTTGCGGTGTCTGCTGGACGAGAACGCATCGCGCGAGGCCGCATGAAGGAACGCGTTTCTGTCGGCCGCGTTTTCGCGAGCTTCGTCTGCAACTTCATGCTTGCAACGGGCGTGCTGCTTTGGCTTGCCGACTTCGTTCACCGTGCGTGCAGCGCGTGTACGGCCCCGCAGCGCGCGTTGATCGGCATAGCGGGGGCAACGTGCATCGTATTCGCGCGGCCCGCGCTGACGGCGGGGCGCAGGAACCCGCGCCGCTCTTTCCATGATCGCGAGCCCGCCCTCGACGCCATGTTCGTCGGCCGTCTGATGGGGCTCGCGCTCGGCGTGATGACGCACTTGTGGCTCGGCATGCGGTTTAACTGAGCGCGCGATGGCGTTCGTCGCGAATCGAATTCCATCTATAGCTGCTGCGTCCTCGACGTTTGAAAATGAAGGCAAGCGGTAAAGCTCGGGAAAGGCGCGTCGCGTGTCGAACCTTTCGCGCGCCGCCCCGTCAGGACATCCGACCTTGCTTCGGCCCAGATTGCCGCCTTATCCAGGCGGTTTTTTTTTTAAAGCGGGACGGTTTCGACGATCGAAACGGTGTGTGCCTCGCGGTGCCGCACGTTATCGACATTGTTCGATACATGGTCCTGTCGCGTTTGACTACAGTGATGCGATCCAGACCAAGGCGTTGACGCAAGGCCTCGTGTGCGCGATGCCGGTGGCGGCTGCGCTTCGACGCGCAATGCATCGCTGATCGGGAGACGGTCGCGTCATCCTTTGCACGCCGCATTGCTAGCCAGGTGCCCTTATGCTCGTTTTAGATTCGATCAGCCACGCCTTCCGGAAGTGTAGTGAAGCAGCGGGATTCGCATCGGCGCTCTTGATTTCGATGTTCGTCGGCATGTCGTTCGTCATCGTCGCCGCGCTCTGCCTGAAAACGTCGGAGTGGATGATATTGGTGCTGATCGCGGCCATCGTTATCGGATCGATGCTCGTGATCACCTGCATGCTCGTCGCCGGAGGCAGTGAAACCAGAAAGCGCGCGAGTTCCCGTGTCATGTCGATGCCGCTGCATCATTTCGCCCGAACCACGCAGCAAGCGGACGATGCATCCGATGCGTGCGGCGAGCCATGGAAAGGCGCAAAGCCGAATTGCAGCCTGTGCCGCTCTAGTGCCAAGCGCCTGCGCCTTGGCTGTTTCACCTGCAACGTTTACTGTGAAGGCCGGAAATGAACCATGCGGCTCTGGAGTCCGGCGGGCTCGCGCACATGCGAGGCTCAGCGCTAGTCTTTGAATTCGAATCCCGGTATCCTAAGACATACTCATTCTATTCCAGCCGGGTCGGGGGGCGCGTCAATGCACTGTTCCGTTCGTCTGTTGCATCGATCGCGTCGAGCAGCGCGTCTGTTTCGACTTCTGAATCAATTATCGAAGACGCCGCGAGCGGTGTGTCCATGAGTGCGCACACGGGCACGGTTCGCGTCGTGCTGGCGGATGACCATCCCATCGTTCTCATGGCCGTCTCCGACCAGTTCTCGAAGCTTCCCGGCTTCGTCATCACGGCTACGGTGAACTCGGGCGCGGAGTTGATCCGCGTGCTCGATAAAGAGCCGGCCGATCTCGTCATCACCGATCTCGTCATGCAGGGCGACGAGGAAGTCGAACTCGACGGCTTGCGGCTCGTGAGCATGCTGCGCCGCTCGCATCCCGATGTCCCGCTCGTCGTCCTCACGATGATGGCAAGCGGCGGCATGTTCCATGAGTTGTGCAAGCTCGGCGTCGCGGCTATCGTCAGCAAGGAAGAGCCGCCGAGCGAGCTTGCGCGGATCAGCCTGCGCGCGCTCGCCACGAAAGAGACGATCTTCTCACCGAAGATCCAGCTCCGTCTCGCGCGCGAAGGCTCGACGACGAAGGACCTCGCGCGCGAGCAGCCGCTTTCGCCGCGCGAGCTGGAAGTCGTGCGGCTGTTCGCGCAGGGGCTTTCCGTGACTGAAATCGCACGGACGCTGAACCGTTCGGTGCCGACGGTCGCCACCCAGAAGCGTTCCGCCATGCGCAAGCTGCATGTGGAGAATCACGTAGACCTCGTCAGGTATGCCGCGAGGATGGGACTGGCCTGATGGAGCGCTTTTTCGCCGCATCGCAGAATTCTCCTCTGCATATGCTGCGGATGCTCGAAAGCAACCTCAGACGGGAGCGGCGCATCTTCGCAGTCGCGGTGGGCCTGCTGATTTTCACCGCAGTCTGCGGAGCGGGCGTCACCGGGTTCTTCATGTTGACGTCGTCGCTGAAGAACGAAGAGGAAATCGCGCAGGCGGCAATGCGCGGCGCGAACGTCAACATATTCAGCCGGTACAACATGCTTACGCTGGGCGCCCTGATGCTGGATGTCGGCGCGACCGAGCCGACGAGCGGCGTGCTCCAGGCGCCCGACAACCCTCGATGCAAGGCCTATCCGTCCGGCCGGGAAGACCAGGCGCTCGCCGCCGCGTGCCAGGCAGCGCATCAGATGATCCCCGAGGAAAGCACGAAGCCGATATTGCAGTTCTCGGACTTCGACGGCACCGCCTCGTCTGGCTTTGGATTTTTCGCCGATACCGACGACAAGGTCGCGCCGCCCGAGAGACTCGCCGCGCTCGCAACCTTCGCAAAGATCTACATGAACACGCGCGGCATCGCGCCGTTCGACGCCGCCCGCATGCGGCGCGTCATGTGGTTCGTCGCCCCGGCGTCGCTCGGCTTCCCAAAGCCGACTGTCATCATGTTCATGGTGGTGGCGCGCGACGAGACGCCTTATGCGCTCGTCTTCACACGGGTCACGCTCGACCACGTGCTGCGCGAGTCGACGTCGGATCTGCTGGAATCACAGATCGCCATCTTCGATAACGAGAATCGCGTGCTCGCCGGCGACGATACGGAGTACCTGCGCTACGTCAACGGGCGGCTCGCGAAAGCGCAAGCCGGCGTGTATCAGTGGCTCGGCAGAGGTTGGGGCGCGAGACTCGACATGCTTGCGCTGGGCATCGGACATATCGTCGTCGCGCTTCCGCTCGCGACCGAGCTGGCCGCGAAGCGCGTGCAACTGACGATCCTGCTCATCGTCACGGGGGCGCTCACCGCCATGTTGCTCGCGATGTACCGCTACTGGAATTTTCGTTTCCTTACCCGCTCGTACGAGCAGGCCTGCCGCGCGGTCGAAGGCGAAATACTGAACCATCTGCTGGCCCATGCGACGCCCGTGGGCTTGTGCATCGCATTGAAAGACGATTTCAGCCTCATCGCGGCCAATCAGGTGGCGCGTTCGCTGTTCGACCTGACCGATGCCTCCCCGATGCGGCTGCCCGCCGGCCTCAGCGAGGCTTTCGTGGCGGCAGGCATCGCGCCGGCGCAAGAGGGGCGCGAGGCGATGATCCAGCAAATCCAGTACACGCTGCATAAATCGGGCGGCGACGCGCTGCATCTCAAGGTGTCGTACGCGTCGGCCGTCGTCAACAAGACCAGCGTGCTGTTCTGCGCGATCGCCGACATCTCCGAGCAACACGAAGTCGAGCGCCTGTTGCGCAGCGCGAAGGAAACCAGCGACGCCGCCGCGAAAGCCAAGCTCAGCTTCTTCGCCGCGATGAGCCACGAGATCCGCACGCCGCTGTCGTCGCTCGTCGGGAATCTGGAACTGGTCGCGCTGGGGCCGCTCGCCGCGGAGCAGGAAGCGCGCGTGCAGGCGATGCAGGCGTCGGCGAGCGCGCTGCTGCATGTCGTGAACGATGTCCTCGACTTCTCGAAGATGGATATCGGCGAAATGCGGCTCTCGGAGGAATGGGGCTCGATACGCGAGCTCGTCGTGCGCGTGATGGTCGCGCATGCGCCGCTCGCGAACCGGCAGGGCTTGCGGCTGTTCGTCGTGATCGACCGCGCGTGTCCCGGAAAGCTCTTCTTCGATCCGATTCGCGTCTCGCAGATTCTGAACAACCTGCTCGGCAACGCGCTCAAGTTCACGTATTCCGGAAAAGTCGTCGTGCGCGCCCGATGGGTGAGCGGCGCGCTGGAACTGAGCGTCGCGGACTCGGGCATCGGCATCCCGGAATCGCAGCGCGAGAAGCTCTTTCAGCCGTTCATGCAGGGCGACGCGCATCGCCTCACGCAGGCGCGCGGAACGGGGCTCGGTCTCTCGATCTGCGTGCGGCTTTGCGAGTTGATGAAAGGGAAGATTTCGCTCGACAGCACCGAAGGCGTCGGCACGCGCATCCAGGTGTCGCTGCCGCTTCTCGCCGACGAATCGCCGGGAAGCGGCGACGCCGCACTGCTCGAAGGCAAGGCGGCCATTCTCTGCCGCGCGAGCGAATATCGCGAATGGTTCGAGAATCTCTACGATCCGGATCGCGCGTCCGTCACGTACATGACGCATCCTGACGCGGCGCTCGCCAAGGGCTGCGAGTATCTGATTGTCACCGACGAGTTCAGCGAGCAGGAGATTCAGGCGGTGTGGAAAGACGAGGCGCGCGTCATCCGCATGACGCAGAACGGCCCGCTCGTGCCCGTGCATTGGGCCGACGGCGTGCTCGAAGTCAGCATCTTCAGCCTCAAGGGTTTCAGGGATGCGGTCGCGGCCATCGAGGGGCGGCAGCGCGCGTCCGCACGCCCGGCTACCGGCGCGGCGCTGCCTTCGCCGAATGCGCGCAAGACCGGGCCGGTCGTCGTGATCGCGGAAGACAACCGTCTGAATCGCGGCCTCCTGCGCGATCAGCTTCTCACGCTCGGGGCATCCGTGCTCGAGGCGCACGACGGCGAAGAGGCGCTCGAACTGCTGCGCAAGCATCGCGTGGATATCGTGCTGACCGACATGGACATGCCGAAGATGTCCGGCGCGGAACTGCTCGCCGCGGCCCGTGCGCTCGATCCGGCCATGCGTATCTACGCGATCAGCGCGAGCCCGAGCGCGCAGGATGTCGAACGAGGGCGCGCGCGCGGCTTCACCGACTATCTGACGAAGCCCGTTCCGCTCGCCGTGCTGGCGGGCGTGTTGCAAACGGTCGGCCCGGTCGAATCGAATGCAGCGGCGGATACGGACGCGCCTGGCGGAAGCGATCGCCAGGAAGACGATGATCTTCCTTCGCGCTTCCCGCAGATCCCGGCGGCGTATGTGTCCGACTTCCTCGCGCAGATCGAGGAAGACATCGTCGCGCTCGACGACATCTGCAAGCGCGAGGACGCGCGCAAGCTGCGCGCCTGGGCGCACAAGCTCGCGGGCGGCCTGACGGTGCTCGGTCCGTCGATGATGGTCGACGAGTGCCAGGAACTGCGCGCGTTGCTGCGGGAATCGGAAAGCTGGGCGGAAGACGTCGATACCTACACTGCGCAGCTTCGCCTCGATCTGATCGAGCTTCGCGCCACTCTGCATGCCGCGCTGCATGTGCATCAGAAGTAGCGGGAGACTGGGCAGATACCGTATGCGCGTTCCTCCTCCCGTTTCATGGACCGACCGCCCGGATCGGTGCGCGCGCGTCGCTCGCCTGCGAACGTGGCCGCTGCATGGGCGCCGCCTTCACTGCGCGGCACCGCATTGAACCCGTTCGATCTCGCGAGCGGCGCGTCGGCGACACGGTTCGCCGGCGTAAAGACCGGTGGCGATGCCGCGCGTCATGTGCACGCCCGCGCCGCGCGCGGATTCACGCCTCACGCCGCGTAACGCGCAGCCGGCGTGTCCGTGGAAAGCTCGGGCGCCATCGCCTGCCGCGCGGCTTCATACGCGTCCCACTTCGCGCCGTCGTGCAGCGACGGAATCGTCACGAGCTCGCCGCGATCGAAGCCGACGAGCGCCGCATCGACCAGATCGCCCGCCGACATGACGATCGCCTTGTCGAGGTTTTCGAGCGGCAGGCCGCCCGTTTCCCAGAAGTCGGTGGCCGTGGCGCCCGGCAGCACGGCCTGAATGCGCACGCCCTTGTCCGCCAGTTCCCGATGCAACGACTGGCTGAACGCGAGCACGAAGGCCTTGGTGCCGCCGTACACGCCGTTGAGAATTTCCGGCGCGATGCCGACGATCGACGCGATATTGATGACCGCGCCGTTGCCGCGCCCGACGAAGCCGGGCACCGCCGCGTAAGTGAGGCGCGTGAGCGCGGTCACGTTCAGGTCGATCATGCGCGTCATCGCGTCGACGTCGCTGTCGAGCAAGGGCGTATGCGTGCCGACGCCGGCGTTGTTCACGAGCAGCGTAATGCTCGCGTCTTCCTTCAGTTTCGCTTCGACGGCGGCGAGCGCATTGCGGTCGTTCAGGTCGGCATCGAGAATCTCGACGCTGCGGCGCGTGTCGTTCGTGATCCGCGCGGCGAGCGTCGCGAGGCGGTCGCGGTTGCGGGCGACGAGAACGAGGTCGTAGCCGCGCCGCGCGAGACGTTCCGCATAGACTGCGCCGATGCCGGAAGACGCGCCCGTGACGAGCGCCGTGCCGAGATGTTGCGTCATGATTTCACTCCGTCAGGAAAAGGTGGGGTTGCGTGAGTGAATTGTGGGCCGGTTTGACGGTGGCGCAAATGACGTATAAGGTACGGATTCAGGACATCGAGGCGGATAAACGGACATGCATCGCGTCGGCTATTTGTTGAGCGAAGGCTTTCAGGTGATGGCGCTCGCGTCGCAATCGGTGTTCGAGTACGCGAACATCACCGCGGGCGAAGCGTTCTACAGCATCGAAAATCATTCGACGGCGGGCGGCGAAGTGCGCTCGTCGCTCGGCATGAAGGTGAACACGCGGCCGATCACCCCGCGTACCGCAGTGGACACGTGGATCGCGGCGGGCGTCAACGAGCCGCTCATGACGCCGGCACCCGCCGACGTCGTGACGTTTCTGCGCCGCGCCGGCAAGCGCGCGCGGCGCATCGCGGGCATCTGCACGGGCGGTTTCGTGCTGGCCGAAGCGGGCTTGCTCGCAAACCGCCGCGCGACTACGCACTGGGCCTACGCGCGGGAGATGCAGCAGCGTTTCCCAGATGTGCGCGTGGAGGAAGACCGCATCTTCATCGTCGATGGGCCGATCTGGACGTCGGCGGGCATGACGGCCGGCCTCGATCTCGCGCTCGCGATGGTGGAAAAGGATCTCGGCGCGGAGATCGCGCGCTCTGTCGCGCACAAGCTCGTAATGCATCAGCGGCGCGCGGGCGGCCAGTCGCAGCATTCGGAAATGCTGGATCTCGCGCCGAAGTCGGACCGCATCCAGAACGCGCTGAACTATGCGCGCAAGAACCTGAACCGGCCGTTGACGGTCGAGGAGCTCGCGGGCGAGGCGCATCTGAGCCCGCGCCAGTTCAGCCGCGTGTTCACGCTGGAGACGGGGCAATCGCCGGCGAAGGCCATCGAGGGTTTGCGGCTGGAAGCGGCGCGCCTGATGATCGAAAAGAGCCGTCATTCGCTCGAAACGATTGCGCAGGAAACGGGTTTCCGGGACCGGCGGCATATGCGCGAGGCGTTCATGCGCGGCTTCGGCGTGCCGCCGCAGGAAGTGCGGCGCGAGGCGCGGGCGTCGGTCTGATACTCGGCTTTTCACGTACTCAACGTCAACGTCAACGTCAAGGACAAGCTGTGTCGAACATAAACCCCGACCGCCTGCTGAGCGACCTCAAGCATCTGCGCACGTTCGGCGCGACCGGCCCGGGCGTCGTGCGCCTGTCGCTGTCGCCGGTCGACATGGCCGCGCGCCGCTGGCTCGCCGGCCGCATGAACGACGCGGGCCTGAGCGCGTCCATCGACGGCGTCGGCACCGTGTTCGGCCGCTCGCGCAACGCGGGGCCGGCGCTCCTGATCGGCTCGCACACCGACACGCAGCCGACGGGCGGCTGGCTCGACGGCGCGCTCGGCGTCGTCTACGGCCTGGAGATCGCACGCGCGCTCGCCGAATGCGGGCAGACGCGTCATTTCGCGGTCGACGTCGCATCGTGGATCGACGAAGAAGGCACGTTCTCGGGCTTTCTCGGCAGCCGCAGCTTCGTCGGCGAAAATGTCGATGACGCCGTGCGCGGCGCGCGCAATCGCGAAGGCGTGCTGCTCGGCGATGCGCTGAAGCAGGCCGGACTCGCCGAAGCCGCGCGCGTGCGCATCGACAAGACACGGCACAAAGCGTATCTGGAGCCGCACATCGAGCAGGGCGGACGGCTGGAAGCACACGGGAAGTCGATCGGCGTGGTGACGACCATCGTGGGCATTCGCGAATTGAAGCTGCATTTCACGGGTCAGCGCAATCACGCCGGCACCACGCCGATGTCGATTCGCCGCGACGCGGGCGCGGCGCTCGTCGCGTTCATCGCGCGCATGGACGAAGCGTTCCGCCAGCTCGCCGATGCCGATACCGTGTGGACGGTCGGGCGCATCGAGCTCGATCCGGGCTCGTTCAGCGTGGTGCCGGGCGCGGCGGACCTTTACCTGCAATTCCGCGACGCCAGCGCCGCACGTCTGCGCGCGATGGAAGCCGCGCTCGCCTCACTGATTTGCGACTTCAACGCCGAAGGCCGTGCGAGCGTCGCCATGACGGACAGCGAGCCGCCCGAAGAGCCCGTGACGATGGATGCCGCGTTGCAGGCGCATCTCGCGAACGCGGCCGAAGCGCTCGCGCCGGGTCAGTGGGAGCGCATGCCGAGCGGCGCGTCGCACGATGCGCAGGTCATCGCGCATCACGTGCCGGCGTGCATGCTGTTCGTGCCGAGCATCGGCGGCGTCAGTCACGACTTCATCGAAGATACGGCCGAGGCGCATATCGTGCTGGGTTGCGAAGTGGCGGCGCGGGCGGCGGCGGACATGCTGCGCGACCTCGTCAGCCGATCTCCGCGATGAACCGCTCCGCCTCGCGCCATACGCCGAATCCCGACGCCGGATTCATGTGGCCGACCTCGCCGAGATCGACGAGCCGCGCGCCCCAGTCATCTGCCATGCCGGCCACGCGCTCGAAGCGCGCAAGCGGATCGTTCCGGCTTGCCGCGACGACACACGCAAACGGCAGGCGCTCGCGCGGAGTGGGAAGCCATCCGTTCAGGCGAAGCTCATCGGGCGTCGGGTAGCCTGCGGGCAGTGGCGCATCGAAATCGGGCGGCGTGACGAGGAGCGCACCGTGAATCTCGCGCCGGTGCTGCCGCGCCCAGTGCACGGTGATCATCACGCCGGCGCTGTGCGCGACGAGCACGACCGGCCCGGTGATGTGCGACAGCTCGGCCTCCAGCGCGGCGACGCGCGCGCTGCGATCGAGCTTGTCGCGTTGCAGCGGCGGCACGGTGCGCACGTTCGGATGGGCCTTGGCGAAATGCGTCTGCCAGTGGTCTTCGACGTGATCGCGCAGGCCGGGAACCATGAGGATCGTCGGCGCGTCCGGTGATGCGTTCATGCGGTGATTTCCTTGTCGGTCAGTGAATGTCAGCCGGAAGTGTCAGAAAGGCACGTCGCCGATGATCCCCGCACGTTCCATCTTGCGATGACATGGCGGATAGTCCATCACCGCGTAGTGCTGCGTGCTGCGGTTGTCCCAGATCGCGATGCTGTTCTTCGACCAGCGCCAGCGCACCTGATATTCCGGTATGCAGGCCTGGCTCAGCAGATAGGCGAGCAACTGCCCCGCGCCGGGATTCGCGTCCTGCCCGAAGCGCACGCGCGCGGGCGTGTGATAGTTGGTGAAATGCGTCGTGAACGCGTTCACGAACAGCACCTTCTCGCCGGTTTCCGGATGCGTGCGCACGACGGGATGCTCGGCATCGGGAAACTGCGCCTTGAGCGCGAGACGCTTTCCGATCGGCATGGCCGCGCCGAAGCTCGCCTCGATGCTGTGCCGCGCGCGCAGATCCGCGATCTGCTCCTTCACATGCGCGGGCAGATTCTCATATGCGAGCACCATGTTCGCCCAGATCGTGTCGCCGCCGACCGGCGGGCATTCCACGCAGCGCAGCACGCAGCCGAAAGGCGGCGCGACGCGCCATGTCGCGTCCGTGTGCCACGCGTTCTCGTAGCGGTCGTTCGGCTGATCGGGCGACTTGTAGATGCGCACGAGTCCCGGATGCTCGGGATCGCTGCCCGCGACCGGATGATCCTCCAGCTCGCCGAAGCGCCGCGCGAACGCGACATGCTCGGCGCGCGTGATCTCCTGATCGCGCAGAAAGAGCACGCGATGCGCGAGCAGCGCGCGGCGGATTCCGGCGAAGAGCGCGTCGTCGTGAATGGCATCGGCGAGATTGACGCCGGTCAGTTCCGCGCCGATTGCGCAAGTGAGCTGCTCGATATGCATGTTGTCTCCTCAGACGACGAACACGGACGAACCCGTGGTCTTGCGCGCTTCGACATCGCGGTGCGCGTCCTGCGCATCGGCGAGCGCGTTCTTCTCGGCCGGATCGGCGATGTAATCGGCGAGCGCCGGACGCGTCAGATATAGCGGGCCTTTTTTCACGAGCAGCTGCGGATCGAAGGGCGCAACCGGCCCCGATGCCGTGCCGACCCACATCATCAGACCTTGCCGCGCGAGCGAATCGAGCGAATCGAGCGATGCGTCGAAGGCCGTCTTGCCGACGCTGTCGAAAACGGCGTTCACGCCTTTGCCGTCGGTCAGTTCGCGCACGCGCGCGGCGACGTCTTCGCGTCGATGAATCCAGTGTAGGTCACGCGATCGCCTTCCTTCAGATGCGCGACGTTCGCGCGGCCTCCACGCCCATGCCCGAGGGCAGCGGCAGCGGATGGAGGCTCGAGCGGAAGCAGGTGTCCGCGAAGTTGAGTCCGACGGCTTCATGACGCGGACGCACCTCGAACGGTGCGGGCTGGCCGACGCCGACCGCTTCCCAGCGCAGGACTTCAGGGCCGCCGGTTTCGTGAAAGCGGATCGCACGGGCCATTCTGTTCGTCTGCGGTGTCGTTCGTTACGTTCAGCGCGGGGCGCCGGCAAGCGCGCTCCAGTCTTCGTCGCGCAAATAACGGCGCGCGGCCGGCAGCACGACGCCTTCGATGCGTCCCATGCGTTCCCACGCGAAGCGCGCGCACGCATGCAATGTGTCGTCGCCGGCGGTCCCGTCGTGCGTGACCGATTCCGCGATGCGCGCGAGCAGGGCCGCTTCGCGCCCGGCGAGGCGCGCGAGTTCGTCGAGTTCGGCATCGAGCGACGATGTCCGCTCGCGCAACGCCATCGTCAGCGCGTGTTCTTCGCCATGTGCTTCGCGAAGACGCTCGATCGTGCGGGCATCGGGGCGCGCCATGCGCAGCGCATCGTCGTAGGCATCCGAACGCGCACGATGCACGGCGAGCAATGCGCCGACCGCCTTTTCGACCATCGGGCGGGCGTCGCGCGGGCACACGAGCACGGCGACGCCCGGCACGGGCGGCACGGACCCGCCGTGCGCGATGCACACGAGGTCGTACTCGCGCGCCGCCTGCCCGCCGATGCCTTCGAACGCCGCCCTGCCATGCGATGTCAGCACCGACGCGGGCACGCCCTGTGCGCGCGCCGCGGCTTCGGCGCGGGCCAATAGCGACGCGGCCTGCCTATGCTGCGCTGCATCGTCGCTCGCGCCCGCCTGCGGGCACAAGAACGTTATGCGCGCGCCGAGCGATCGCGCGAGCTCGGCCGCATGGCCGATCGCCTCGACGCACGCGTCGCTGCGTTCGATGGGCACGAGCAGATGTCGGTACATGGTGGTCCTTCGGCTTGCAGTTTCACGGATGAGGGCATCGTAGTGCGCGCATCGCGTGCGCGCCCCTCTCGCGGCGGGAGGGGGCTTGACGCGTGTGCGCCATCCGAACCATGCTAGGCGCATTACAAAAATCGACCGATGACCACCGACTCCCCCTCCACGGAACTCGTATTGAAGACGATGGCGCCGCGCGCGCCGTCGGGCCTGCTCGCGCGTGCGCGCCTGAACGCGGAAAGCGCCCGCAGCCAGATCGTGCTGGTGCAGGCGGGCGCGGGATACGGCAAGACCTCGTTGCTCGCGCAGTGGCGGCGCGAGTTTCTGGCGCGCGGCGCGGCCGTCGCGTGGCTGCTCGCCGACGAGCGCGACGACGCCGAGCGTTTTCTGCGCGCGCTCGTCCACGCCATCCGCACGGGCTGCGCGCGTCCGGGCTTCGGGCGGTTCATCGCCGAAAGTCCGGGCGCGCCCGGCGCGTTCGAACTCGCCACCGCGTGGCTCGCCGAACTCGCGCAGTTATCGCTCGATGTCGTGCTGATCGTCGATGAAGCCGACCGGCTGCCCGCCTCGGGCGCACACATGCTCGACTACGTGATGCACAACGCGCCGCAGAATCTGCGCATCGTGGCGGCGGGGCGTCAGGGGCTCGACAAGCCGGCGGCGGAATTGCTCGCGTACGGGCAGGCGGAGCTCATCGGCCCGGAGGCGCTGCGTTTTCGCGTTGATGACACCATCGCGCTCGTCACGCAGCGCTTCGGCGGGCGCGTGGACGCCGATGCTTCCGCGCGCCTTTTCGAAATCACCGATGGCTGGCCGCTCGGCCTGCAACTCGCGCTCACCGCGATGGCGCGCGCCCAGGACCCGCGCGCGGCGCTCGACAATCTCGCGGCGGGGCCGCGCGGCCTGCGCGAGCCGCTCGTCGCGGCGCTGCTCAGCGAGCTTTCATCCGACGACGAGCGCTTTCTCGTCGACATCAGCGTGGTGGACGTGCTGCATCCCGATTTGTGCGCCGGCCTGACCGGCGCCGCGGACGCGCCGCAGCGTCTCGCGCGCCTCGTGCGCGACACGCCCGTCTTCGTCTCGGCGGAAGCAAGCGACTGGTGCCGCATGCATCCGCTCGCGCGCGACGTGCTGCAGGCGCGGCTCACCGCACTTCCGGACGATGAACGCGCGGCGCTGCATCGGCGTGCGGCGCGCTGGCTCGGCGCGCGCGGCATGCTCGAACAGGCGGCGCGTCACGCGCACGCGGCGGGCGAGCGCGAGCACGCATACGAACTCGCGGAACGGTCGCTGCACGATGCCGTGAAGCAAGGCCAGCTCGGCACCGTGCTCGACTGGCTGGAGCGCCTGCCGGAAGACGAACTGGAAAAACGCCCGCGCCTGTGCCTTGCCGTCGCTTGGGCGCTCGCGCTGGGCGAACGTCATCAGGAGGCGCAGCGTCAGGTCGAGCGCGTGCTGGCGTCGCAGGGCGCCGACGACGCCCTGCGCTACGAATGCGCGCTGATCCTGAGCGCGGCCGCATGGTACGCCGACGATCCCGACCGCTTCCTGGCGCTCTTCGAGCCGTGGGCGCAGACGCCGCCTCCGAAGGATTCATGGCTCGCGCAGGCGCACGCGAACCGCCTCGCCGCCCGCGCGATGCTGCTCGGCGAGCCCGCGCAGGCGCGCAGGCTCCAGCAGGCGGTGACGCGCGCGCAGACCGGCAAGGGGCTCGGCTATGTCGTGCGCTGGGGCGATCACATGGTCGGCCTGACGTGGCTGCAGGAAGGACAGGTGAAGCTCGCCGAAAGCGTGCTGCTGCCCGCGCTCGCGAGCGCCGAAGACGATCTCGGGCGGCGTCATCCGCTGACGTGCATGTTCGCGGCGACGTGCGCTTCGATCGCCTACGAGGACGATCGCATCGACGAGGCCGGCGCGCTGCTCGCCAATCGCCTCGACGTGCTCGAGCACGCTGCGATGCCCGAAACGGTCATGCTCGCCTACCGCACGGCGGCGCGCATCGCGGCCGTGCGCGGCGACGAGCATCGCGCGCTCGATCTGCTCGAAATGCTTTACGCGATGGGCGTCGCGCGCAACCTGCCGCGTCTTTGCGCGACGAGCCTTGCCGAGCAGGTGCGGGCGCACGCGGGCCGTTACCGCGCACAGACCTGCGACGCGCTCGTCGAGCGCATCGATGCGATCGTCGATGAACACGGCGCGACGCGCGGGCCGATCTGGTGCCGCTCGATGCACATGCTCCAGTCGACCGCGCACGGCGGCGCGGCGCTCGCGCGGGAGGACTGGCAGGCCGCCATCGAACCGCTCGCGCACGCGGAACAGCTCGCCGCGACGATGAAGCTCGGCCGCCAGCGCATCGAACTGATGGCCTTGCGCGCGTTCGCGCAGGAACGGGCGAACGGCGAAGGGCACGCGCCGTTTCTCGAAGCGTTGAACCTCGCGCGCACGTATCACCTCGGGCGCGTGCTGATCGACGCGCATCCGGCGCTCGCGGACTGGGCGCGGCGCCTGAGCGAAGCCGGCGACGTGAATCCGGGCGAGCGGCCCGTCGTGCCGCCGCATGTCGTGCGCGTGCCGCCGCGTTCCGGCGAGGGCGGCCCGCGCGCGTTGCCGAGCGTGATCCTCACGCCGAAGGAGCGCGAGATTCTCGAACTCCTCGCGCGCAACCTGAGCAACAAGGAAATTGCGCTCGCGGCGGCGGTCGGCGAAGGCACCGTCAAGTGGCATCTGAAGAATCTCTTCGGCAAGCTCGACGCGAGTTCGCGCAAGCACGCGGTGCGCCGCGCCATGGCGCTCGGCTTGCTCGAAGGCGTGCAATAGCGCTCCACGGCCCGGTGTACCGATTGCGCGAATCGAAACAATGAAGCTGTCGGCACGCGTGGATGCAACGCGCGTGCCGCTTGTAATCCCCGCCGCCTAACATATCCTTGCTCAGTGTGATGAACCGAACGGGGGACGGCCATGAGCGATGTTTCCGCAACCGATGCAGTCGCGAACGCGAAAGCCGCCGCGAGCGACGTGCCCGGCTATGCGTTCCAGCACGACGTCATGAGGAATCTCATCTGCCGTCAGGCGCGTTATCCCGACATCGCGACACAGCAGGACTGGTACATGGCGCTCGCGTACAGCGTGCGGGATCGCATGCTCGCGCGCTGGGCCGCGTCGACGAAGGTCTATGCGGCGAAGGACGTCAAGGTCGCCTGCTATCTGTCGGCCGAATTCCTGATCGGCCCGCAGCTCGGCAATAACCTGCTCAATCTCGACATGGAAGCCGAAGCGCGCGAAGCGATGCACGCGCTCGGTCACGATCTGGACGAGCTGCTTGCCATCGAAGAAGAGCCGGGGCTCGGCAACGGCGGCCTCGGGCGCCTCGCCGCGTGCTATCTGGATTCGCTCGCGACGCTGGAAATCCCGGCTATGGGTTACGGCATACGGTACGAGTTCGGCATCTTCGATCAGGAGATCCGCGACGGCTGGCAGGTGGAAACCACCGACAAGTGGCTGCAAAAGGGCAACCCGTGGGAAATCGTCCGCCCCGATATCAGCCAATACGTGTCTTTCGGCGGACACACGCAAAGCGAAACGGATGCGGATGGCAGGCTGCGCGTGCGCTGGATTGCGCGGCGCCAGGTGAAAGGCGTCGCATGCGACATGCCGATGCAGGGTTATCGCGTCGATACGTGCAACATCCTGCGCCTTTGGAAAAGCGAGGCGGTCGAGTCTTTCGATTTTCAGGACTTCAACGCGGGCGAATACTACGAGGCCGTCGAGGAAAAGGTCGTCTCGGAGACGCTCTCGAAAGTGCTCTATCCGAACGATGAACCCGAGGCCGGCAAGCGACTGCGTCTCGCGCAGCAGTATTTCTTCGTTTCCTGCTCGCTTCAGGACATGCTGCGCATGATGGACGCGAAGGGCACGTCGATCGACCAGTTCGCGGACCTTTTCGCGGCGCAGCTCAACGATACGCATCCTTCGGTCGCAGTGGCGGAGCTGATGCGCCTGCTCATCGACGAGCGTCTGCTTTCATGGGATGCGGCGTGGGACATCACGCGGCGCACCTTCGCCTATACGAATCACACGCTCTTGCCCGAGGCGCTCGAAACATGGGGCCTGCCGCTCTTTCAGAGCCTGTTGCCGCGCCCGCTCGAAATCATCTACGAAATCAATCGCCGCTTCCTCGATGACGTGCGCCGCCAGTATCCCGGCGACGAAGAGCGCGTGAAGCGCATGTCGCTCATCGACGAAACCGGCGACAGGAAAGTGCGCATGGCGAATCTCGCGACCGTCGGCAGTCATGCGGTCAACGGCGTGGCGGCGCTGCATTCGGACCTGTTGAAGCAGACCGTGCTGCGCGATTTCGCCGAGATGTTCCCGGAGCACTTCCTTAACGTGACGAACGGCGTCACGCCGCGCCGCTTTCTGATGCTGAGCAATCCGGGGCTCGCGCGCCTTCTCGATAAGACGATCGGCGACGGCTGGCGCACCGATCTCGCACGACTCGACGCGCTGGCGGCCCACGCCGACGACACCGCCTTCCAGGACGCATGGCGCGCGATCCGGCGCGACAACAAGACTGCGCTCGCGGCGCGCATCAGGAATACGACCGGCATCGACGTCGATCCGGGCGCGCTCTTCGACATCCAGGTGAAGCGCATCCACGAATACAAGCGTCAGCATCTGAACGCGCTCTACATCATCAGTCTCTATCGGCGCCTGTGCCGCAATCCCGATCTCGATACGGCGCCGCGCTGCTTCATCTTCGGCGGAAAGGCCGCGCCGGGTTATGCGATGGCGAAGCTCATCATCCGCCTGATCAACGGCATTGCGGAAGTCGTGAACAACGATGCAAGCCTCAAAGGCCGGATGAAAGTGGTGTTTTATCCCGACTTCAACGTGAAGAACGGGCACTGGATCTATCCCGCCGCGGACCTGTCCGAGCAAATTTCGACGGCGGGCAAGGAGGCGTCCGGCACGGGCAACATGAAATTCATGATCAACGGCGCATTGACGATCGGCACGCTGGATGGCGCGAACGTGGAGATTCGCGAGGAAGCGGGCGCGGAGAATTTTTTCCTCTTCGGCCTCAGCGCGCAGCAAGTGGACGAGCTGAAGCGCGCGGGGTATCGGCCTGCGGACTACGCGCAGGGCAACGATGACTTGCGCGATGCGCTCGATGAGATCGCGCAAGGCCGCTTCTCGCGCGGGGACAAGGAGATGTTCCGCCCGCTCGTCGATAGCCTGCTGCAACACGATCCCTTCCTCGTGCTCGCCGATTTCGCCGATTACGTCGCGTGTCAGGACCGCGTGAGCGAAGCATGGCGCGATGCGCGGCAATGGACGCGCATGTCGATCATGAATTCGGCACGCTCGGGCAAGTTCTCGTCGGACCGCGCGATCCGCGAATATTGCGAGCGCATCTGGACGACGCATCCGGTGAGGATCGATCTTGCTCAGTCCTGAAGCGCACGCGCAAAGGATCTATCGCACGCAGCCCGGCTCGCGCTTTCCCATCGGCGCGACGGTCATGCCGGGCGGCGTCAACTTCTGCGCGTTCTGCCGGCGCGCTACGCGCGTCGAGCTGCTGCTGTACGCATCGGAAGAAAGTGCCGAGCCGTTTCAGGTCATCGCGCTGTCGGGCGACGCGAACCGCACGTATCTCTTCTGGCATGTGTTCGTCGAGGATCTTCCGTTGCGCAGTTGTTATACGTGGCGCGCATACGGTCCCCTCGGCGTGCCGCAGATGAGCGACGAGGCCGCGAGCCGCAAGGAACTGATCGATCCGCAGGCGCGCGGCGTGAGCGACCGCTTCTATGATCGTCAGCATGCCGCCGACGCGCATGCGGCGGGGCACGCGTCCCTTCGGGGCATCGTCACGGAGCCGCTCGGCCGCCCTGACGACGACGTCGAGGTTCGCACGCTCGACGAGGCGATCATCTACGAGCTGCACGTCGGCGGGTTTACCCGGCATCCGTCGAGCGGCGTGCGTCATCCCGGCACGTTCGCGGGTCTCATCGAGAAAATTCCTTATTTGAAGGCGCTCGGCGTCACGCACGTCGAACTGCTGCCGGTGATGGCCTTCGACGAACAGGACATTCCCGCTTCCGCCGCGGCGCGTGGCCTGCGCAACTACTGGGGCTACAGCACGCACAGCTTTTACAGCCCGCATCCGCGCTATTGCGTGGAGCCCGCGTGCGCGCCGCAGGAGTTCCGCGCGTTCGTCGACGCACTTCACGCGGCGGGCATCCGCGTGTTGCTCGACGTCGTGTTCAATCACACGTCGGAGGCGGGCAAGAACGGACCGGTGATTCATTTCAAGGTCTTCGCCAACGAGACCTTCTATCAGATAGATGCGAACGACGGGCGACATTACCGCGACTACACCGGATGCGGCAACACGCTCAACTGCAATCATCCGCTGGTATCGGCCTTCATCTTGCGCTGCCTCGAATACTGGGTTCGCGAACTGGACGTCGACGGTTTCCGCTTCGATCTCGCGAGCGTGTTCGTGCGCGGCGAGAACGGCGAGTTGTTGGGCACGCCGCCTTTACCGTGGGCGATGGAAGCTTCGCCGGTGCTGGCGCGCGTGCCCCTGATCGCCGAGGCTTGGGATGCGGGCGGCCTCTATCACGTCGGCTCGTTTCCCGGCATGGCGTGGACCGAATGGAACGGGCGCTACCGCGATGTGATCCGGCGTTTCGTGCGTGGCGATCCGGGCATCGTCGGCGAGGTGTGCACGTGCATCGCGGGCAGCGCGGACCTCTATCAGAGCGATGGCCGGCTGCCTGCGAACAGCATCAACTTCGTGACCTGTCACGACGGCTTCACGCTGAACGACCTCGTGAGCTACGAGGCCAAGCACAACGAGGCGAACGGCGAGGACAACCGCGACGGCAGCAACGACAATCTGTCGTGGAACTGCGGCGCGGAAGGCGCGACCGACGACCCGGCGATCATCGGCCTGCGGCTTCGACAGGCGCGCAACTTCATGGCGATCCTGCTTCTGAGCCAGGGCGTGCCGATGCTGCTCGCCGGCGACGAAATCCTGCGCAGCCAGCGCGGCAACAACAACGCCTTCTGTCAGGACAACGCGCTCTCGTGGATCGACTGGGAGCTCTCCGACAACGCCCGCGCCATGCTGCGCTTCGTGCGCGAGATGATCGCGCTGCGCAAGCGTCACGCGAGCCTGCGCCGCCGGCGCTTTCTGACAGGACAACCCGCGAACGGGCAAACGCAGCCCGATGTCGCATGGCACGGCGAACGGCTCGACGCGCCCGCGTGGCATGACCCGGGCGCGCGCCTCGTGGCGTTCACACTCGCTGGACAGGCGGCGGGCGAGCCGATGCTGCACATCGTCTTCAACATGCACGACGAGCCGCGTGATGTCGCGCTGCCCGTCCTCGACAACCGGAGCTGGCGGCGTATCGTGGATACGTCGGCCGAATCGCCCAGGGACATTGTTCCGGATGTCGAAACGGCGGCGATCGAACGCGGCGCGTGCCGGGCCGGCGCACGCAGCGTCGTCGTGCTCGAATCGGATTGATGCATCGGTTGCATGTTGATCGTGCGTCGATTACGCGGTGATGCTGGACTGCGCCGCGCAAAGCGCCTTTAATATTCGTGTACTGCTGAGTTGCTTTGTCTACCCACAGGAGGCGGCATGGATGCAGTCAGGACCTTCCTCGAGAATCAGTCGCTGTTCGCGCTCTTCCTGACGATTGCGCTGGGTTATCTGATCGGCGAGATCAACATCAAAGGCGTGGCGCTCGGTTCCGGCGCGGTTCTGTTCGTCGGGCTCGCGATCGGTGCATTCGCGCCGAAGTCCGCGCCCCCGGCGTTGCTCGGCACGCTCGGGCTGCTGCTGTTTCTCTACGGCATCGGCATTCAGTATGGCGCGCAGTTCTTTCACGGGCTGACAAGCCGCGAGGGCGCGAAGGCGAACGCGGCGGCGTGCATCGGCGTGGTCGTCTCGGGCCTCGTTTCCTGCGCCTTCATACACTTCGGCATCAAGCTCGCCGATGCGCTCGGCATGTTCGCCGGCAGCGGAACCAGCACGGCGAGCCTGCAGGTCGCGATCGCATCGATGAAAAGCAACGATGCAGCCGTGGCCTACAGCATCACGTATCCGTTCGGCGTTGCCGGTCCGATCCTGTTCATCTATCTGCTCAGCGTGGCGCTGAAAGTAAAGATTCAGAAGCCGCCGGCGAAGTTGATCGAATCGGCGGAGATCGCGCTGAGAAACGCGAACTTCGTCGGTCTGAAGCTGGCGGAGCTTACTCGTCGTCTGCCTTCCGGCGTGGCGATCGCCGCGGTGCGGCGCGCGCATCACAATCAGTTGCCCACGGCCGATTTCACGCTGCGCGCCGACGATGTGCTCCTCGCCACGGCCACCGACCGCCGCCTGCTCGACGAAGCCGCCACGCTGTGCGGCGAGTTGCAGCCGGGACGGATGACGAGTCATCGCGAAGACCTCGACTACATGCGGGTGTTCGCGTCGAATCCGGCGGTCGTCGGCATGGCGCTCGGCGATATTCGCTTTCCCGATGGCGTCAACTGCGCGATCGCGCACGTGCGCCGCGGCGACGCCGACATGCTCTCGACACCCGATCTGATCCTCGAAGCGGGCGACCGCGTCGGCCTGCTCGTCAATCGCGCGCATCAGGCGACGATGCGCACGTTCTTCGGCGATTCGATCAAGGGCACAGCCGATCTGAGCTTCATCTGCCTCGGCATCGGCGCGGCCCTGGGCTTGCTCGTCGGTGCGATTCCGCTGCCGGTTCCCGGCCTCGGCGCGTTCAGCCTGGGGCTCGCCGCGTTGCTGCTGGTCGCGCTGTGTCTCGGCAAGGCGCGGCGCAACGGGCCGTTCGTCTGGGTGATGCCGTTGTCGGCGAATCTCGTGCTGCGCAACCTCGGCCTCACGATCTTCCTCGCGCAAGTGGGCATTTCCTGCGGGCCCAAGTTCGTCGCGACCGTGGCCACGGCCGGGCCGCTTCTGCTGCTTTACGGCGTGATCACGCTGCTGGTTCTCGTGAGTGTGACGGCAGTCTGCTGCCTGTGGATCTTCAGGCTTCCCTTCGATACGTCGGTCGGCGTGATCTGCGGCGCGACCGGCAATCCGGCGATCCTCGCATTCGCCAATCGCGTCGCGCCGACCGATCAGCCCGACATCATGTACGCGATGATCTTCCCGTCGATGACCATCGTCAAAGTGCTTTTCGTGCAGATCGCCATATCGCTTGCCGCGGGTTAGCCTTGCGTCACCATGCCGTCAAAATCTCGGAGGAGAACATCATGGAAGTGGCGATCTTCAGCTCGACGCCCTACGAGCGCGAGTATCTCGACGAAGCGAACAAGGTCGAGAAGCACAAGCTCAGGTATCACGAGATGTCGCTCAATATGGATACGGTCGAGCTCGCGGCGGGCTACGGCGCCGTCTGCATCTTTGTCAATGACAAGGCCGATGCCGAAGTGCTCGAAGCATTGCACAAGGGCGGCACGCGTCTCGTCGCACTGCGCTGCACGGGCTTCAACAATGTCGATCTCGCGGCCGCCGCGAAGCTCGGCATCAAGGTCGTGCGCGTCGTCAACTATTCGCCGAACTCGGTGGCGGAGCACGCGGTTGCGCTTCTGCTCGCGATCAATCGCAAGGTGCATCGCGCATACAACCGCACGCGCGATTCGAACTTTTCGCTCGACGGGCTCATCGGCTTCGATCTGTGCGGCAAGACGGTCGCCGTGGTCGGCACGGGCAAGATCGGCTGCGTCTTCGCGAAGATCATGCAGGGCTTCGGCTGCAACGTGATTGGCTACGATCCTTATCCGTCGAAGGCATTCGAGGCGCTCGGCCTGCACTATGCGACGCCCGGAGAGATCGGCGAGCGGGCGGACATCGTCGCGCTGTTTTGTCCGCTGACGCCGCAGACGCATCACATCATCAATGCAGAGTCGCTCAAGCGCGCGAAGCCCGGTGCGTTGCTCGTCAACACGAGCCGGGGCGCGCTGATCGATACGGAGGCCGTCATCGAGGCGTTGAAGACCGGGCAGCTAGGCGGTCTCGCGATCGATGTCTACGAACAGGAGGCAGATCTTTTCTTCCGCGATCTGTCGAGCGAAATCATCACCGACGACATTTTCCAGCGGCTCGTCTCGTTTCCGAATGTCATCGTGACGGGGCATCAGGCGTATCTGACCCGTGAAGCATTGACGACGATCTGCGAGACCACGCTGCAAAGCATCACGGCCTTCGAGAAGAACCAGCCGCTGGAAAACGAGGTGAAGGCCAAATAGCGGCGCGCGCCGATGACTCCCGGAAATCCGCCGAAGGAACGCGCGCGCGAGCCCGTGCTCGACACGGTCGATCGCGTGTCGGAACTGTGCTTCGGCCTCTTCATGGCGCTGACGTTCGTGGGCACGGTATCGGCGGCGACGGGCGGCGAGGACGCGGGGCGAAAGATGCTCTACACGGCCATGGGCTGCAATCTCGCGTGGGGTCTCGCGGACGCCGTCATGTATCTCGTGCGCACGATCACGGACCGCGCGCGCAGGCATGCGCTCGCGCTCTCCATACAACGCGAGCGCGACGCGGCGGCGGGCGTGCGCGCATTGCGCGAGCGCGTGTCCACGGCGCTCGATCCGTTCGTGACCGACGCCGATCTCGAGACCATTCGCAGGCGCATCGCCGAAAGCGGCAGCCTGCCCGAGCGCGCGCATTTCGTACGCGACGACTTTCTCGCGGCGCTGGGCATCTTCATCATCATCGTGCTGTCGACGTTTCCCGTCGCGGCGCCGTTTGTCATCTTCGAACATGTGCCGACGGCGTTGCTGATCTCGCGCGTGCTGACGCTCGTGATGTTGTTCTTCTGCGGCTTTGCACTGGGCCGCTATGCGGGCTGGAAGGGCTGGAAAGCGGGGCTTTCGATGATGGCGCTGGGCGTGCTCCTGACGATGGCGATCATCGCCTTAGGCGGATAACCAAAACCGGGGGCGTTCGCCGAACGAGCGAATAAACACCTACGTTGCCATTCTTGAAATCGCTGAAAGGTTCGCATATCTTGCAGAGGGAGCCCTTTTCCGCGGGGATGAAACGTCAGCGGGCATCGAGCGACAAACGGCAACACAGAATACGAAGACGCTGATTTGGTCACAGGTTTTCCCACGCCTCCGATTGCTGAGTCTGGAGAGGTCCGTGTAGCCGGATATCGCCGCGTGCCTCTTGTCGCGTTTTACTCGCGCGCCATCGCGACGAATCAGCCTGTGAACGAAGCGTGGCCGGATGCCTTGAATGCGCTTCCCAATTGCGCGAAAGTCATGAAAAAGATGAGCGCCGATATCGGCCGGATCGTCGAATCATTTCAAGGATCGAAACCCGGTTGACGCTTATCAAGGATATTACTTTCGAATCCTCACGAAATAGCGAAAAGTATGCGCCAGGACGGCGCCTCCGGCTATATCATCGACGGGCGCATGCTGGCGGGCTTCGCGATGACCGCGTATCCCTCGCAGCACGGCGCGACGACATTCGTTGTGAATAGCAACGGCGTCGTGTATCAAAAGATTGCGGTGCGTCCGCGCAAGCGCACGGAATTTGGATCGCGGCGGTCCTGGCCCGCTTGCAGAAGCCTCGAAGGAAGACCGGGGCGCGGATTTCGCGGAAGCGCCGAAATTTTGAATGGCTTGAATTATCGAACTCAGGGAAGGAGTCACCATGAATGCAAAGAGATTGCGTGCGGGCTGCGCCATCGTGATCGCCGTGATGGCGCTCGATGCCGTCGCACAGAGCAAACCGATCGCTTACCCGTCCAAAGGTCAGAGTGCGCAGCAACAGCAAAGCGACGACGGCGCGTGCTATAGCTGGGCAAAAAGCAACACGGGCATCGACCCGGCGACTGCTTCCGCGGCGCCGCCTCCGCAGGGCGGGCCGGCCGTGGGCGGCGGTGAGCGCGTGGGCGGCGCGGCGCGCGGCGCGGCGGGTGGCGCGGTGATCGGCGCGATTGCGGGCGATGCGGGCAAGGGCGCGGCGATCGGCGCGGCCACCGGCACGATGGCGGGCGGAATGCGCGCGCGGCAGAACAAGCGCGCGCAGGAAGCCAACACGCAGGCGCAGAGCCAGGGCGCGATGTCCACGTACTACCGCGCGTGGGCAGCCTGCATGCAGGGACGCGGCTACTCGATCCAGTAACTTCGTTGCGGCGCGGATATAAACAGGGAGCACGATCATGAAACGTGTAAGTCTCGTTGTCTTGTCGTGCCTTGCGATATCCGCAAGCGCATTGTCCGCCGAGCCCGAAAACGACGTGAGCGTCACGCGCGATGCGAACGGCGCCACGGTGCAGGGCGTCGCTAAGGTCACGGCGACGATCGTCGGCATCGATCCGGCGACGCGCACCGTCACGTTGAAAACGCAGGCGGGCAAGGTGATCGAGCTGGAAGTGACCAACGAGGCGCGCAACTTCGACCAGCTCGCGCTCGGCGATGTCGTCACGGCGCGGTATCGGGAATCGTTGACGCTGAGTCTCATCGAGAAGAAAACGCAGGCGTCACGCTCGGAGAACGACACGGCCGAGCGTGCGCCGCGCGGTGCGAAGCCCGGCGGCGCACTCGGCCGGGAAGTGACGGTCATCGCGGATGTGATCGGCGTCGATCGTCATGCGAAGATCGTCACGTTGCGCGGGCCGCGCGGCGAAATCGTGGACCTGCGCGTGCAGGACCCGGACCGCCTGAAGCGCGTGAAAAAGGGCGATCAGGTGAAAGCGGTCTATACGGAAGCGCTCGCGATCTCCGTCGAGCCTGCCACGAAGAAATAAGCGTAAACGAGCATCACGGCAACGCGGGGGAGACCATGAAAAGACGCTTCGCATTCGCGATGACGCATGGCGCGTGCGCCGTCGCGCTCGCGCTCGCCGGTTGCGCGCAGCCCGAGCAGCGCGTGCAACCCGGCATGGATCAGCAGGCGATCATCGCGAAGCTCGGGCCACCGAAGGAAACCTACGACCTGCCCAATGGCGGCAAGCGTCTCATGTGGCCCACGCAGCCTATGGGATCGACGACCACGGCCGTCGATCTCGACGCGTCGGGTAACACGGTCAGTGTGCGGCAAGTGCTTCAGGAAAACGAGTTCTATCGGGCCGAGATCAACAAATGGACGCGCAACGACGTGCTGGTCGCATTCGGCCGTCCGTTCGAGACGGCCTATTTCAAGCGGATGGATCGTGAGGTGTGGTCGTATCGGTATATAGAGAACAACATCGACCATATGCTCTTTCACTTCTATTTCGACGCTCAGGGCGTGCTCAGGCAAACGCAGAAGCAGCCGGACCCGAAATACGATCCCAGCCAGCGCAACGTGCTGTGAACGGCGCCTGACATGGGCGTGAACCCGCGCACTTTCTCAGGACGCGGGAACGATGAAGGCATGCGCGCAAATCTAGAAGCTGACGGCGAAGCCGAACGACACGCCGTGCACGTTGTGGCCGAACACGTAGCGCACCATCGCGCGTGTGCGCGTGATGACGACCGGATACCGGCTGCTGTCGAGCTCCAATCCGACACCGAGCGATGTCAGGTCGTTGAAGCCGAGTACGCCGGCGCTGTCGCCGAAGTAATGCGAGTACGCGGTTTCGAGCACATAGCGCACCGGGCGGTCGAGCGCGGCAAGGCCTGTGGGGGCACGCCAGCGCGCCCACAGGCTGAATTGCTGGGCCGTCGCCGATCCCTGAACGGCTTCCGACGAACTGCCGAAGCTGCGTAAATAGATATCGGTTGCGCGGAGTTCGAGATCGATCTCGTAGTGTTCGCGGTAGTGCTCCAGATCGAGCATCAGCGAGCCGCCGAGACCGTACGCATTGAGCGCGCCGTCTTCGAGGAACTGGAGGTTGGAGTTGGCGACACGGTTGAACACGGTCTGAGCGACGCGCAGATCGCTCGCCACACGGCCGATCATGCCGTTCAGGATCGGCCGCAGGCGCAACTCGTCGGTGATCGGGAAATCCCAGCCGATGCCGATGGTCGTGCTCGCGGTGTTCCATTTCGCCGGCACCGGACGTTGCTGATTGCCTTCGGTCGCGATGAAGGTCGGGTCGTACCGGCTGTACGCCACAGTCCCTTCGAGGTAAAGCGGAAACGAGCGGCTCAGGGTAAAGCCGCCGCCGAGCTGCGTCTGGCCGAAGCCCGGATTGCCGGTGGTGCCGCTGTTGATGGAAAGCGAACTCGTCGTGACATCCGGCACCGCGGTGTACGACATGATCGCGAGCACGGCGTTCGCGTAGCTCTTGACGTTCGCCCCGACGACGGCGCGGTCCGGCGCGGCCTGCGCGTGCGCGAGGACGGGTGCGAGGGCGATCGGGACGAGCATCGAAAAGATGCGCAACCGGATCGAAGAAAGGATCGGCTTTCGCATGTGCGCAGCGCTCGAACGTTGAACGGCTGATTGGTCGTACGTTGCAAACGGCTGCTCCGCCGATGTGCCGATGCACATCGCATGCGCGGAGCCCTTGAACGATCCCACGGTCACACGCAGGAAATGTAGCCTACCGGGCGGCGCGCGCCAAGCCCGACGCATACGAGAGCGTTCACACGGCGACCCAGGATTTCCTAAACTGGATCTATTCCGCGCAACATCAGGAGAGAACGATGAGATTGAACGAGCCGCGCATGGTGGTTGCCTCGATCGGCGTTTTCATCTGGCTCGGCGGCCTCTACTTCACGATTCATGGTCTGCTGTATGACGTGAAGCCGGAATTCCGCTACGGCATGTGGGCGCTCGGCATCGGCATCGTGACCTTTGTCGTCGCGTTGAATCCGCTCGCGCAACGAAGATCGGGAAAGCGCGATGAATCGACCTGATCGGCCGTTCGTGTACTAGGCTATAGAAGCAGAAACAACACGAAACTCAACGGAGAATTTCGCAATGGGTGATCTCTGGATAGGCAATGTAGACGAGTCCACGACCGACGATGAAATCCGGCAGTTCCTCTGCAATTACGGCTTTCCTCCGTACGATTCGATTCAGCGCGTGCCCGGCACCGGAGAGCATCCGGCCGCCGTCGTGAGCTTCGATAACGTCGAGCCGCACGTGCTGCGCACGTTTCAGCCGCGCATTCACAACATGTTCTGGAAAAATCGCACGCTCATGGTGCAGGTTGTGCCCGAGCGCAACGAAACCTGATGGCGTCATGACGAGGCCGCGACCCGGTGCCGCGCGCATCGTCTCGACGGCGGCCGCGGGGCGGCCGCACGGGTTGCATCGAACCACATGGGGAGACAGCGATGAAAGAAGAGAAGGCTGTCGGCGAATCGAGGGGCGTGCGCGAAGGCGCGGCTGTGCATGAGCGCCTGAGCCGAAAGCAGTATGAGAAGGAGCTTGCGCGTCTGCATGTCGAGCTCGTGAAGCTCCAGGAATGGGCCGTCCACACGGGGGCGAAGGTCTGCGTCGTATTCGAAGGGCGCGACGGCGCGGGCAAGGGCGGCACGATCAAGGCGATCACCGAGCGCGTGAGCCCGCGCATCTTCCGCGTGGTCGCGCTGCCCGCGCCCACCGAGCGCGAGAAGACGCAGATGTACGTGCAGCGTTATCTGCCGCATCTGCCGGCGGCGGGCGAAATCATGCTTTTCGACCGGAGCTGGTACAACCGCGCGGGCGTCGAACGCGTGATGGGCTTCTGCACCGAGGAGCAGGCGAAAACGTTCCTGAAAGGCGTGCCGCTCGTGGAGCGCGCGATCATCGATTCGGGCATCATCCTGCTCAAATACTGGCTCGAAGTCGGCCAGGAAGAACAGACGCGGCGCCTCGAAGAGCGCATCCACGACGAGCGCAAGATCTGGAAGCTCTCGCCGATGGACCTGCGCTCGTACAGCCGCTGGTACGACTATTCGCGCGCCCGCGACGACATGTTCGAAGCAACCGACACCGATCTCGCACCGTGGTACGTCGTACGTTCCGACGACAAGCGCCGCGCGCGCCTGAATCTCATCAGCCATCTGTTGACGAACATTCCCTACACGGCCGTGCCGAGGGAAAAGGTGAAGCTGCCCAAGCGCCAGAAGCCGGAGGGCTATCGCGAGAGCGACCGGCCGCTGCGCTACGTGCCCGAGCGCTTCTGAGCGCGACACCGGCGCACGGGTTTCGTCATGCCGCCGCGCGCGCCCATCGCTCCCGAATGGCTGTTTCATTATGAGAAACAGTGGGCGCGCGCCGATGCGATCGCGGGTCTGACGGCGGCGGCCGTCGTGATTCCGAAGGCGCTCGCCTACGCGACGATCGCCGGCCTGCCCGTTCAGGCCGGCCTTTACACGGCATGCGTGCCGATGATCGTCTACGCCTTCACGGGATCGTCGCGCGCGCTCTCCGTGAGCACGACGACCACGCTCGCGATTCTCGCCGCGAATGCATTGAGTACGACGATCGGCAACGACGACACGCACGCGCTCGCCATCGCCAATGCCACGCTGACGATGCTCGTCGGCGTGATGCTCGTCGCGGCAGCGTGCCTGCGCCTCGGCTTCGTCGCCAACTTCATTTCCGAGCCGGTGCTCGTGGGCTTCAAGGCGGGCGTGGCGATCGTCATTGTCATGGATCAGTTGCCGAAACTGTTCGGCATCCACTATCCGAAAGGGTCGTTCTTCCACAATGTCGGCGCGTTCGTCGCGGGGTTACCGCATCTTTCGGCGAGCACGCTCGCGCTCGCGATGCTCACGCTCGTCGCGCTCGTGCTGCTCGAACGCTTCACGCCGCGCGCGCCGGCGCCGTTGCTGGTCGTCGCGGCGGCGATCATTGCAGTCGCCGCCTTCGATCTGCGCGCGCACGGCGTCGAAACGGTCGGCGCGGTGCCGGCGGGATTGCCCTCGTGGACGCAGCCGGATTTGTCGCTTGCCTTGAAGCTGTGGCCGGACGCGCTGGGCATCGCATTGATGAGCTTCACCGAAAGCATTGCGGCGGCCCGCGCCTTCGCGCGCAACGACGAGCCGGTGCCCGACGCGAACCGCGAACTGCTCGCGACCGGTCTTGCGAACGCGGGCGGCGCATTGTTCGGCGCGATGGTTGCGGGCGGCGGAACGAGCCAGACGGCCGTGAACCGGCAAGCGGGCGCGCGCACGCAACTCGCGAGCCTCATGACGGCGCTCGTCGCGCTCGCCGTGATGCTGCTGTTCGCGCCGCTGATGGCGCTGATGCCGCACGCGACACTCGCCGCCGTCGTGGTGTTCTATTCCATCGGGCTTTTCAGCCCCGCCGAATTCGACGCAATTCTGAAGATCCGCCGCACCGAGTTCGTCTGGGCGCTGACGGCATGCGCGGGCGTCGTGCTGCTGGGCACGCTGGAGGGCATCGTCGTCGCGATCGTCGTGTCGCTTTTTGCGCTCGCGCATCAGGTGTCCGATCCGCCGGTCTATGCGCTCAGGCGGATACCGGGCACGAACGTGTTTCGCCGCGATTCGTCGAGACATCCCGATGACGAATCGTTTCCCGGCCTGTTGCTGCTGCGTCCCGAGGGACGGATATTTTTCGCCAATGCGCAACGTGTCGCCGAAAAGATCCGGCCGCTCGTGCGCGAGTCCGGCGCGAAGGTCGTCGTGCTGGACCTGAGCCGCGTCTTCGATATCGAATACACCGCGCTCAAGATGATGAGCGAAGCGGAAGCCCGCCTCGCCGCGAACGGCACCACGCTCTGGCTCGCGGGCCTGAATCCGGGCGTGCTCGCGGCGGTGCGGCGCTCGCCGCTCGGCGAAGCGCTCGGCGAATCGCGCATGTTCTACAACCTCGAACATGTTGTGACGAAGTACCGGCAGATTGTTTCGCCCGACGGCGATACCGCCGCGCGAACCTGAGTTGCCTTATTTGCCACTTCCCTGTCGCACATTGCGCATATATTTTAATGATGGTATTCAATTCATCGGTCCATGCGTTCATCTCGCCGGCCGATACATCTGCTTTGAGCCTCATCCCTTGCACGTTCTCTTCGCGGAGGTCACGTCATGCCGTATGCAGGTCAACTGGCGCGAAGCCAGGAAATCGCGGAAAAAGTCGCGCGCGTGTTCGAGAAGCGCGCGGAACTGGCGCAGCAGCAATTCAGCGAGCGCACGCGCGATGCGGGCACGCGTCTTTTCGGCAACGGCGACGCGGATCGTTTCAGCGATGCGGGCGCGAACGCAGCGGGCCAGTTGAACGGCTACACCTATGCGCTCGATCTCGTGCAGCGTTCGATTCTCTTCTGGGACACGCTGCGTCAGCGCGGCAACAATTTCATCGAGCAGACGAAGCGCGGTCTCGAACCGGTGCTGCACTTCGCGCATGAAATGCTGCTCGATGGCCGGACCTTCGCGCGGCCCGTGAACTACGCGCTCCTGCGCATCGTGCCGCCCGAGGGCGTGAGCATCGATCCGTTGAAACGGCCTTATCTCATCATCGATCCGCGTGCAGGGCACGGTCCCGGCATCGGCGGTTTCAAGGACGATTCGCAAGTGGGTGTCGCGTTGCGCGCGGGTCATCCGGTGTACTTCGTCACGTTCTTCCGCGACCCGCAACCCGGTCAGACGCTGCTCGATGTATGCGCGGCCGAACAGCAGTTCGTCAGGCACGTGCGGGAGCTGCATCCCGACAGCGCGAAGCCCGCGATCGTCGGCAACTGCCAGGGCGGCTGGGCCGCGATGATGCTTGCGAGCTCGCAGCCCGACGATACCGGCCCGCTCGTCATCAACGGCGCGCCGATGTCGTACTGGAGCGGCGCATGGAGCGAAGGCGAGGGCGACAACCCCATGCGCTATTCCGGCGGCATGCTGGGCGGCACCTGGCTCGCGTCATTGACGGCGGACCTCGGCAACGGCAAGTTCGACGGCGCGTATCTCGTCGAGAATTTCGAGAACCTCAATCCCGCGAACAGTTTCTGGGACAAGTACTACAAGCTGTTCGACAACATCGACACCGAACCGCCGCGCTTTCTCGACTTCGAACGCTGGTGGGGCGGCTATTACCTGATGAACCGCGAAGAGATCGAATGGATCACGCGCAATCTTTTCGTCGGCAACAAGTTATGGTCGGGTGAAGTGCGCGGCGTGTCGGGCGCGTCCTTCGATCTGCGGGCGATCAAGTCGCCGATCATCCTCTTCGCGTCGATGGGCGACAACATCACGCCGCCGCAGCAGGCGTTCAACTGGGTCGCGGACATCTACGGCAGCACGGACGAGATCAAGGCGCGCGGCCAGGTGATCGTCGGATTGATGCATGAGAACATCGGCCACCTCGGCATCTTCGTGAGCGGCAAGGTCGCGAAGAAGGAGTACACGCAGATCGCATCGGTGCTGGAGGCGATCGAATCGTTTCCGCCGGGGCTGTACGGCATGGAGATCGCCGAACGAAAGGGCGAGGGCGGCAAGACCGAGTACGACGTGAGCTTTCGCGAGCGCCGTCTGGAAGAGGTGAAGGAACGCTTCAATCGTTTCGAGCGCGTCGACGAGCGGCCGTTCGAAGCGGTGAAGCAGGTATCGGATTTCAATCAGCGCGCCTATGAACTTTTCGCGCAGCCCTTCGTGCAGGCGATGGCCAACGACACCACCGCGAGCATGCTGCGCGCGTTTCATCCATTGCGCGCGCAACGCTGGATGTTCTCGGATTACAACCCGTGGCTCGCATGGCTCGGCCCCGCGGCGGATGCGGTCAGGGCCGCGCGCAAGCCCGACACCGGAACCAGTGTGCTGCGGCGTGCGGAGCATTGCGGCTCCGACATGATCAGCGCGAGCCTCGACTTTTATCGTGCGATGCGCGATGCCACGACGGAAGCAATGTTCTTCTCCGTCTACGGCAACCTCTTCTCCGCGCATCAGGCGCAACGGCAGGAGGCGCCGGAGCCTGTAGCCGATCCGCGCGATCTGCCTTTCGTTCAGGACGCGCTTGCATCGATCGGGCACGGTGGGTATGCGGAGGCCGTCGCGCGCGTCGCGTGCCTGCTGATGCGGCACGACGAGCCGCTGCCGCTCACGCGCATGGTCTTGCGGCAGGCGCTCGCGGCCGACTACGCGGAATATCTGCCGCAGATGCCGCCCGACCAATGGCGGCGCATCCGCGGCGAGCAGGAAATCATCGTGCGCTACGAGCCGGAGCAGGCGCTCGCGACCTTGCCCGATCTCCTCGACGACAACGACGACCGCAAGACGCTCATCACGCTCTTCGACAAGCTGCACGCGGACAGCCGCATGCAAGGCTTCGAGCCGACGGCCGCGCAGCACGACATGCTCGCGCGCATTCGCGCGGCGCTGCCCGTCAAGGCCGCGCGCGCGGCAAGACGTTCAGCGCCCGCGCACTGAGGCATCGGCGGCGCATCTCACGTTCAACGGGAGGCGGTATGAATCATACGCACGAGAAGTATGAACGGCTCATCGAGATTTGCAGGGCACTGCCGCCGCTCGCGGTGGCGGTCGCGCATCCGTGCGACCGGACATCGCTCGAAAGCGCGGTCAAGGCGCATGAGATGGGCCTGATCGCGCCGATTCTCGTCGGGCCGCGCGAGCGCATTCGCGAGGTCGCGGAGGAATGCGGGCTGAACATCGCGGGCTTTCCTGTCGTCGATGCGCCGCACAGTCATGCGTCCGCGGAAAAGGCGGTGGAACTCGTGCGCGAAGCGAAAGCCGAGGCGCTCATGAAAGGCAGCCTGCACACCGACGAGCTCATGGCCGCCGTCGTGAAACGCGAGCGCGGCTTGCGCACGCAACGGCGCCTGTCGCACTGCTTCATCATGGATGTGCCGGGCCACGAGAACGTGCTCATCATCAGCGACGCCGCGATCAACATCGCGCCGACGCTCGCCGACAAGGTCGATATCGTGCAGAACGCAATCGATCTCTGCCACGCGCTGCCGATGGACGAGGTCAGGGTCGCGATCCTCTCCGCGATGGAAACGGTGAACCCGAAAGTGCCGTCGACGCTGGAGGCAGCAGCGCTCTGCAAGATGGTCGATCGCCATCAGATCACCGGTGCGCTCGTCGATGGCCCGCTCGCGCTCGACAACGCGATCGATCCCGAAGCCGCGAGGACGAAGAAGATCGATTCGCCCGTCGCGGGGCGCGCGAACGTGCTGATCGTGCCGGATCTCGAAGCGGGCAACATGCTCGCGAAGAGCCTGTCGTTTCTCGCGGGCGCGGATGCGGCGGGCATCGTGCTCGGCGCGCGCGTGCCGATCATCCTGACGAGCCGTGCCGATTCGCTGCAATCGCGGCTTGCGTCGTGCGCGATCGCGTCGCTCGTGGCGTCGAAGCGCCGCGAAGCAGCGCAAGTGGCGGGGTAAGCCATGGCCGACGTCATCATGGTTCTCAACGCGGGTTCGTCGAGCATCAAGTTCAGCGCGTTCGATGTCGAAGGCAAAGCGCTCGAACTCGTCACGCGCGGACAAGTGGAAGGTCTCTTCAGCTCGCCGCATTTCGTCGCGTTCGATGCGCAAGGCGAGAAGACCGGCGAAAATGCGTGGGGTGAGGGCGCAAGGCTCGAACATGCCGATGCGATCGCATATCTGGGCGCTTTTCTGCGCGGTCATGGCGTGGGGCATCGTCTGATCGGCGTGGGGCATCGCGTCGTGCATGGCGGCGCGCATTTCACGAAGCCCGTGCTGACGAACGCGCACGTGCTCGACGAGCTCGACAAGCTCACGCCGCTCGCGCCGCTGCATCAGCCGCACAATCTCAAGCCGATCCGCATCATCGCCGAGCGCAATCCGGGCCTGCCGCAAATCGCCTGCTTCGACACGGCCTTTCATGCGGATCAGGCGCCGCTCGCGCAGGCGTTCGCGCTGCCCGAATCGATCACGAAGAACGGCGTGCGGCGTTATGGCTTTCATGGCCTCTCGTACGAATACATCGCGAGTACGCTGCCCGATATCGCGCCCGATGCGGCGCGCGGGCGCACGGTCGTCGCGCATCTGGGCAACGGCGCGAGCCTGTGCGCGATACACGCGGGCAGGAGCGTCGCGAGCACGATGGGCTTCACCGCCGTCGATGGCCTCATGATGGGCACACGCTGCGGCAATCTCGATCCCGGCGTGATCCTTTATCTCCTCGACGAGCTCGGCATGAACGCGCGCGAGATCGAAGACCTGTTGTATCGCCGCTCGGGCCTGCTCGGGGTATCGGGCATCTCGGGGGACATGCGCGCGCTCCTCGCGAGCAGCGACGAACGCGCGCGCTTCGCCATCGACCTTTACGTGTATCGCATCGGCCGCGAGCTCGGCTCGATGAGCGCCGCGCTGCAAGGGCTCGATGCCGTCGTGTTCACGGCGGGCATCGGCGAGCATTCGAAAGAGATACGTCAGCGCGTGTGCGAGCAGGCGGCATGGTGGGGCATCGAGCTCGATGCCAAAGCCAACGAGAGCGGCGGCCCGCGCATCAGCACCGCGTCGAGCAAGGTGAGCGCCTGGGCGATTCCGACCAACGAGGAACTGATGATCGCGCGTCATGCGCTCGCGTTGATCGAAGGAGCGCGCGCATGACGCTGAACGTGCCACATCCCGTGTTGAAGGGCGCGAAGGCGCTCGTCACCGGCATCGCCAACGAGCATTCGATCGCGTATGGCTGCGCGAAGGCGTTCCGCGAACTGGGCGCCGATCTCGCCATCACCTATGCGGACGAAAAGGCGCGCCCGTATGTCGAGCCGATCGCGAAAGATCTCGAAGCGCCGATCTTCATGCCGCTCGACGCATCGAGCGAGGAGGAGACCGACGCGGTGTTCGCGCGCATCGCGAGCGAGTGGGCGAGGCTCGATATCCTCGTGCATTCGATCGCGTGGGCGCCGAAGGGCGATCTGCAAGGCGGCCTGTTGAACTGTTCGGCGCAAGGCTTCGCGAAGGCGATGGACATCTCCTGCCATTCGTTCGTGCGCATGGCGCGGCTCGCGGCCCCGCTCATGAAAAACGGCGGCGCGATGTTCACGATGAGCTATCACGGCGCAAACAAGGTCGTCCCCAACTACAACGTGATGGGCCCGGTGAAGGCCGCGCTCGAAGCGTGCGCGCGCTATCTCGCTTACGAGCTCGGTCCGCAGGGCATTCGCGTGCATGCGATCTCTCCGGGCCCGCTCAAGACGCGCGCGGCGTCGGGGCTCAAGGACTTCGACCTGTTGCTGACCGAAGCCGAAGAACGCGCGCCGCTCGGCGAACTGGTCGACATCATGGACGTCGGCTTCACATGCGCGTTCCTCGCGACGCCTTATGCGCGGCGGCTGTCGGGCGAAACGCTCTATGTGGACGGCGGCGTGCACATCATGGGATGAAACTCTTCGACCGGCTCTTCAATCGCAGGGCGAGTGAGCCTCAGGCGTCGCGCGAGGACGTGCGGCAGGCGCTCGAGCGCATCGTCGCGATTGCGCCGCAGGTGAGGCTCGCGAGTCGCTTCGAAGCGCGGCTTGCGCCCGTCATCGGCAAGACGCTCGGGTTCGCGCGCGAGCTCGTCTGCGCGCTGCCGCCGCCGCGCGATGCGACACCCGGCGCTTGGGCGGGCGATCCGCATTTGCGCGCGATGTTCGCGACGCCCGAGGATATCGTGAGCGTCATCGGGCAATCGAACGAAGTGCGCGGCTGGTTCGACGAGCATTTCACCGCGGACCACGTCCATGCCGTGCTGAGCAGCCGGATGATCGAGCGGCGCGTGCTCGGCTCCGCGCTCGAAGGCGGCGTGATGCGCGCGGACGTCGCGCGCACGACGATCGGCTTCGAGGACAAGCGCATGCGCATCTGCGCGGAAACCGACGACGCGCTCAGGCGCGACATCGTGCTGCGCATGGTCGAGCAACTGACGCTCGAGGCGATGGCGCGTTTCACCGCGCAGGAAGCGAGGCGCGAGGCGCTCAACGAAGAGCGCGCACTGCTCAGCGCGCGAATGCAGATGCTCGGCCGGCGCGGCACGGGCATGGGCGGTCTCGTCTCGTCTGTCGGGACATCGGGCGACATGGCGCGCCTGCAACGCGACGTCGCGGAGAACGAAGCGGCGCTCGCCGCGCTCGGCTCGCGGGCGCAAGCCGTCGACGTGCAGCTTCGCACGCTCGTCGATCTGCTCGCGGAGCCCGCGGCGCTCATCAGCGTCACGCCGCGCACGCTGTGCATCAATCAGATGAACCTGCTCGTGGAAGAGGGCAGCGACGAATGCGGCGCGGAAGTCACCATCCAGCTCGCGCGCATGCCGATGCAGCCGCAGCAGACGCGCGCGGTCGAGTTCGTGCGGATCGCGCGGCGCGACATGCCGCCCGCCGGCACCGCGCTCGATGGCGCGGAACACTGGGTCCTGTAACCGCGTCGCTCAGGGCGAGGCGCTGCGCGCGATCGCGTTGGCGATGTCGCGGCTCACGCTCCCGAGCGCGCGGCTGTGCGCGGCCACGAGCGCATTCCAGTCTGCGCCGGCGACGGGCTCGCGCACGAGCGAGCGGCCGGACAGCCCGTTTTCGTCGCCGAAGCGGCGCACGGACCAGTGCGCGTCGATCGCGACGGTATCGCCGGGAACGGATTCGAACTGCTGGATATCGACGCGCACGCGCCATGCTTGCGGGTCCGCGAGCGAGCGCGAGGCGGGCGCGACGCGATCGGACCCGAGCAGCAACGTGAGATCGCCTGCGATGGCGCTCGCGATGCTGCTGTTGAGCGGCTCGCCCCAGCGCGCGTATTCGTTGAGCGCGACTTCGTTGTTCGTGTTGCGCGTGACGATCTGCGGCCGGTCGACGAGATCGGGCACCGTCACCGGCCCGACGATCACCGGCCGCGAGTTCGTGCGCGCGGCCGTCGCGGCGAGCGAGGGATCGGTGCTCAGCCGGTAGAAGCTCGCGGGTGGCGAACCGCACCCGGCGAGCAGAACGGCGAGTAAGAGAGAGAGCAGAGTGGACCGCATCACTTCTTGTCCTCCGGCTTGCCGCGCAGCAACGCTTCCGGATGCTGCTGCAGATAGTCCGCGAGACTGCGGAACGAGGCCGCCGTGCGCGTCAGTTCCCGGACCGCTTCGGCCGTGTCCTGCTGCAGGCCCGAATCCGGCATGAGCGTGGAATGCGCCGCATCGAGCGCGGCGCGGGCGGCGGCGAGCGTGGTCGCGGCTTGCGGCACGACTTGCGTGTTGAGGCCCTGCATCAGCGCGGTCGTGCTGTTGAGCGTCTGCCGCGCGCTCGCGGTCAGTTCCTCGATCGGCAGCTTGTCGATGCGCGTCATGATGCGGTTGATGGAATCCTGCATCGATTCGAGGCCGCTCGGCGTCGTCGGCAATTCGGGCGGACTGCGGTTCCAGTCGATGCTCGCCTTCTTCGCGCCCGGGAAGAAATCGAGCGAGACGTACAACTGGCCGGTGAGCAGGCTGCCCGTGCGCAACTGCCCGCGCAGGCCGCGCGAGACGAGCACGTCCGCGAGCGCGCGCCGGTCTGTCGCCACCCTGCCGCCCGTCGGCCCCGTGGCGAATCGCGACGTGAAGCGCTCCGGATACAGCCTGATCTCGACCGGAATGCTGATGCGCTTCGTGACCGGGTCGAAGCGCGTGTTGATGGCCGCCACCTCGCCGACCTGGATGCCGCGGAATTCCACCGGCGCGCCCACGGCGAGCCCGCGCACCGAGCCCGAGAAGTCGAACACATAGTTATCGACGATGCGCTCCTGCACGCGCAGCGCCTCGGCCCGTGTCGGATACAGATTGAAGGTCGTGTTGGGCGGCGCCTCGGCCCAGCTGAGCGACACGGCGGGCGTCTCGAACGCGAGCCCGCCCACGAGGATCGAGACGAGCGATTGCGTGTTGACCTTGAGCCCGTCGGTGCCGAGCGTGAGGTCGATGCCGCCCGCCTGCCAGAAGCGCGAATCCGCGTTGACGTAGCGGTCGTAGGGCGCGTTGACGAATATGTGCAGCGTGACGCCGCTGCCGTCCTTGTCGAGCTCGAAGGACGTCACCTGGCCGACCTGCAGGCGGCGGAAATAGATCGGCGTGCCGACATCGACCGAGCCGAGATCCGTCGCCTTCAGCACGAACTGCCGGCCGGGCACGTCGCTCGCGAAGACCGGCGGCGTTTCGAGGCCGGTGTAATCGCGCCGGTCCTGCTTCGCGCGCCCGATATCCATGCCGATATAGGCGCCCGAGAGCAACGTGCTGATGCCCGACACCGAGCCGCCCGCCACGCGCGGCCGCACGACCCAGAAGCGCGTGTCCTCGACGAGCATGTTGGTCGCGTCGCGCGTCAGCTCGGCCGTGGCGACCACGCGCTTGTAATCCTTCGACAGCGCGACCGACTTCACGAGGCCGATGTCCACGTCCTTGAACTTGATCTTCGTCTTGCCGGCTTCGATGCCTTCGCCCGTCTTGAAGCTGATCGTGACGGTCGGTCCCTGTTCGAGCACGGTTTTCGCGGCGAGCCAGATGCCGATCACCACCGCGACCGCCGGAACGACCCAGACCCACGGAATGCGCCAGCGCTTCTTCGGCGCAACTTCCGCATCGGGGATATCGCCGGGTGTGTTCATCGCCTTTCTTCCCGTGGCGGCGCGCTGTCCCAAATGAGGCGCGGATCGAACGACATCGCCGCGAACATCGTCAGCACGACGACCGCGCCGAACGCGATCGCCGCCGGACCGGCCTCGATCGTCGCCATCGCGCTGAACTGCACGAGCGCGACGAGCACGGCGATCACGTAGATATCGAGCATCGACCAGCGGCCCACCAGCTCGACGATGCGGTAGATGCGCGCGCGCTGCACGTTGCGCTGCGTCATGCGCAGATTCGCGGTGGCGGCGAGATAGCCGATCGCGAGAATCTTGAGCATCGGCACGGCGATGCTCGCAATGAACACGATGATCGCGAGCGGCCACGATCCCGAATGCCACAGGTACACGACGCCGCTCATGATCGTGTCCTTCTGCGCGCCGAAGAGCGAGCTCGTGTTCATGACCGGCAGCAGGTTCGCGGGCACGTAGAGAACCGCCGCGGAGATGAGATACGCCCACGTGCGCGACAGGCTCGCGGGCTTGCGCAGATGCAGATGGGCGCCGCAGCGCGGGCAGCACAGATGGTCATGACGCAGCGTGCCGCGCGTGGAGAGCCCGCATTCGTGACAGACGCAGATGCCGCTCGCCGCCGCCGTGCGCCCGTGAAGCGGCGTGTCGGCGGGCATGCCGGGCGGTGCGCCTTCGATGCGCATCCACATCGCGCGCTCGTCGAACGCGGACGTCGCCGCGACGAGCAGCAGCATCAGCGCGGCGAGCGACCACAGCGCCGGCCCGGTGACCACCGACGCGATATGCGCGAGCTTCACGACCGCGACCAGGAGACCGAGCATCAGCACTTCGGTCATGCCCCAGTTGCGCGCGACGCGCAGCAGACGGAACACGGCGTCGGCGTGCCAGGGTCTGCGGTTCAGATACAGCGGCAGCACGAGCCACACCGTGCCGAGCGCCTGCAGCGCGGGCATCAGGATCGTCGTGACGAAGATGAGGCCGGCGAGCGGCCACATGCCGTCGCGATAGAGCACGCGCACCGCGCCGATCAGCGTCGTTTCGACGAGATCGCCGTTCACCGCGAGGCCGACGATCGGAAACGCATTCGAGATCAGCCACAGCACGGAGGCGGCGAGCGCAAAGGCGAGCGCGCGGTCGAAGCCGCGTCCGCGACGGCGATAGAGCACGGCGCGGCAGCGGCAGCAGCGCAGGGCGCCGCCGGGCGGCACGCTGCCTTCGCGCTGGATCAGATCGCATTCGTGGCACGCGATCAGCGGGCGCGCGTCGTGTTGGTCGCGATCTTCGGATGTGACCGTGTTCATTGCACCGTCTGCGAAGCGGGCTGGCCCGGTTTGGCGGAATCGCCGGATGGCGTCGCCGATTGTTGCTGCGTCGTCATCTTGTCGGCCGCGACGACCCAGCCGCCGCCCATCACCTTGTAGAGCGTGACGAACGACACGAGCGCGGCGGCCTGCGTCTGGGTCTGCGAAAGCTGGGCGTTGAAGAGGCTGCGCTCGGCGTCGAGCACTTCGATATAACTCGTGTAGCCGCCTTCGTAGCGCGCCCGCGCGAGCCGCGAGTAAGTGGAGAGCGCGACGACCTGCCGGCCCTGCACTTCGAGTTGCTCGTGCAGCTTCTGCGACGCGATGAGCGCATCGTCGACTTCCTGGAACGCGACCTGGATCGACTTCTGATACGTGAGCAGCGCCGCCTGTTGCTGCGCTTCGGCGGACTGCACCTGGCCCGAGATATTGCCCGCCGTGAAGATCGGCTGCGTGATCTGACCCGCGAACGACCACACGCGCGCCGGCCCCGTGAAGAGCGACGAGAACTGGCCGCTCGCGGTGCCGAGCAACCCCGTCAGCGAAATCTGCGGGAAGTAGAGCGCGCGCGCCGCGCCGATGAGCGCGTTGGCCGCGGCCAGATCCTGTTCCGCCTGAAGCAGGTCGGGGCGCCGCTCCAGCAGATCGGAGGGCAGGCCCGCCGGGATGACGGGCGTCGAGAGTTCGCCGAGCGCGCGGCCGCGCATGATCGGCCCGGGATTCGCGCCCAGCAGCACCGAGAGCGCGTCTTCCTGCTGAGCGATCTGCGTTTCGAGCTGCGGAATCGTCGCCAGCGATGCTTCGTATTCGGACTGGCTCTGCGCGAGCTCCATCTGCGAGACTTCGCCGCCTTCGAAGCGCAACGTGAACACATGCACCGATTCGGCCCGGCTTTGCGTCGTCGCCTTGGCGATTTCGAGCTGCTTGTCGAAGCTGCGCAGATTCAGATACGCCGACGCCACCGAAGCCACCAGCGACAGAATTGTCGCGCGCCGGCCTTCCTCGCTCGACAGCAGATTCGCGCGCGCCGCCTCGGTGAGCCGCCGGTTGCGGCCGAAAATATCGAGTTCCCACGCCGCCGACACCGATACCTCGAAGCTGTTGTAGACCGGCCCGAAGCCGTTGAGCGGCTGCGGCCCCGCCGCCGACGTGCGCTGCCGCGCGGCCGCCGCGCCTGCCGAGACCTGCGGGAACAGCGCGGCGCGCGTCGTGACGAACTGGCCCATGAACTGTTCGACGCGCGCCGCCGCAATCTTCACGTCCTTGTTGTTCGCGAGGGCCGTCGAGATCAGCTCATCGAGCACCGGGTCCTGGAACTGCTTCCACCATTCGGTGTTCGCGGTGTCGGCGACTTCGGCCGTGGCGAAGCGGTACGTCGCCGGGGTATCGACCGGCTGGCGCGAGTAGTTCGGGCCGAGCAGGCAGCCGCTGAGCGATAGTGCCGCGGCGAGGCTGACGAGAGTGCGCCGCATGTCAGTCTCCCTTGTTCGGAGCGGACGGCGAAGCATTCGAGCCGCTTCCCGGTGCGTTATGCGGCTTCGCATCGGCGGCGGGCGCTTCGTCGCCTTTCTTTTTCTTGGAGCGCGAGGACATCGTTTCCAGTCCCCAGAAGAACATCGGAATGAAGAACACCGCGATGACCGTCGCGCCGAGCATCCCGCCGATCACGCCCGTGCCGATGGAATGCCGGCTGTTCGCGGACGCGCCCGTCGCGATGGCGAGCGGCACGCAGCCGAGAATGAACGCGAGCGAGGTCATCACGATCGGGCGCAGGCGCTCTTCGGCGGCGGTCATCGCCGCGTCGTACACGGACGCGCCCGCTTCGCGGTTCAGCACGGCGAACTCGAAGATGAGAATCGCGTTCTTCGCGGCGAGCGCGACGAGCATCGTCAGGCCGATCTGGAAGTACACGTCGTTGTTGAGGCCGCGCAGAAGAATGGCGAGCAGCGCGCCGAAGATCGCGAACGGCACCGCCATCAGCACGCCGAACGGCAGACTCCACTTCTCGTACTGCGCGGCGAGAATCAGGAAGACCATGATCAGGCCGAACACGAAGACGAGCGCCGACGAACTGCCCGACTGCTTCGCCTCGTACGCCTCGCCGCTCCACCCGATGCCGTAGTCCGACGGCAGGTCCCGCGCGATATCTTCCAGCGCCTGCATGACCTGTCCGGACGCGTAACCGGGCGCGGCGTTCGCCGTGATCTTCACCGCCGGAAAGTTGTTGAAACGCGTGATGAGATCGGGCCCCGTCACATAGCGCGTCGTGACCATGGACTTGAGCGGCACCATCTCGCCGCTCTTGCTCTTCACGAAGATCTGCGTGAGGTCGTCCGGCTTCAGGCGGTATTGCGGCTCCGCTTGCAGAATGACCTGCCAGAGCCGGCTCGACCGGTTGAACTGCGACACGTAGAGCGAGCCGAACATCGTCTGCATGGCGCTGTAGACATCCTCGACGGGCACGCCGAGCGTTTCGGCCTTGTCGCGATCGACATTGGCGAGCATCTGTTGCGACGACGCGTTGAAGGTCGAGGTGACTCCCGTCAGCTCCGGGCGCGCCTTGGCCTTGGCGACGAAATCGTCGACGAGGGCCGCGAACTGCCCGATGGTCGCGTCGCCCTTGCTCTGAATCCACATCTCGGTGCCGCCCGTCGTGCCCAGGCCCGGAATCGACGGCGGATTCAACGGCACGACGATGCCCTCCTTGATCTGCGACAGATGCCTGTACGCGTCGACGAGCACCGCGCGCGCATTCTGCGTGCGGATATTGTCCGACTTGTAGCGCTCCTCGAAACTCTTGAAGCCGACGAAGAACGTCGACGAGTTGTTCTTGTTCTGGCTATCGAGAATGCTGAAGCCATCGACGGTCGTGATGCTGCCGACCGCCGGCTGCTTCATGAAGTATTCGGTGACGCGGTCCGATACCGCGCCGGTGCGGTCGAGCGATGCGGCATCGGGCATGATCACCGCGCCGAGCAGATAACCCTGATCCTCGGGCGGCAGGAACGCGGTCGGTATGTCGCGCATCATGACGACGGCGAGCGCGATCATGCCGGCGAAGAGCAGCAGCGCGATCGCGAAGCGCTTGATGACGAGCCGCACGACGCTCGTGTAGCCGTGCGTCATGCGCATGAACTGGGCATCGAACCAGCGGAAAAAGCCTTTTTTCTCGTGATGCCCGGGCTTGAGCAGCAACGAGGCGAGCGCGGGCGACAAGGTCAGCGCGACGAGACCCGAGATCACCACCGAGATCGCGATCGTGATGGCGAACTGCTTGTACATCTGCCCCGTGATGCCGCTCAGGAACGCCACCGGCACGAACACCGCGCAGAGCACGAGCACGATGGCCACGACCGGCCCGGCCACTTCGTCCATCGCCTTCTTGGCGGCGGTCTTCGGATCGAGCTTGTGCACCGTCATGTTGCGCTCGACGTTCTCGATCACGACGATCGCATCGTCCACGACGATGCCGATTGCAAGCACCATGCCGAACAGCGTCAGCATGTTGATGGAAAAGCCGAGGGCCTCCATGCCCATGAACGTGCCGACGATCGACACCGGCACCGCGAGCACCGGAATCAATGTGGCACGCAGGCTTTGCAGGAACACGAACACGACGATGACGACCAGCACGACCGCTTCGAAGAACGTATGCACCACGTCGGAGATGGAGGCGCGCGTGAACTCCGTCGTGTCCATCGCGATTTCGTAGTCGATGCCCTGCGGGAACGTCTTCTTCATCTCGGCGAGCGACGCGCGCACCTGCTTCGACACGTCGAGCGCGTTCGCGCCCGGCTGCTGATAGACGGCCAGCACCGTCGCCGATTTGCCCTGGAAGCGGCTGCGGATCGAATAGTCTTTCTGCCCGAGCTCGGCGCGGCCCACGTCCTTCAGACGCACGATCGCGGCGCCGCCCGATTGCGCGCGAATGATGATGTTCTCGAACTCGGCGGGCTCGGTGAGCCGCCCGGTCGTCGTCACCGCGAAGGACTGCTCGACAGGCGCGCCCGTCGGCGATTGCCCGAGGCGGCCCACGGCGAACTGCTGGTTCTGGTTGGCGACGGCGCGCTGGACGTCGGCGGCGGTGATGCCGAGTTGCGCCATGCGGTCGGGCTTGAGCCAGATGCGCATCGCGTAATCGGGCGTGCCGAAGATGCTCGACTGATTCGCGCCGGGAATCCGCTTGAGCGCGTCGAGGACATACACGTTCGCGTAGTTGGCGATATACGTCGCGTCGTAGCGTTCGTCGGGCGAATAGATCGCGATGACCATCATGAACGCCTGCGACTTCTTCTGCACCTGCACGCCCTGCGCCGTCACTGACTGCGGCAGTTGCGGCAAAGCGAGGTTCACGCGGTTCTGCACGTCGACCTGCGCGAGCTCCGGGTTCGTGCCGATCTGGAAGTACGCGTTGATGGTCAGGTTGCCCGTCGACGAACTCGACGAGCTCATGTAGATCATGTTGTCCGCGCCGTTGACCTGCTGCTCGATCGGCGCGGCGACGTTGTTGGCGACCACGTCCGCGCTCGCGCCCGGATAGGTCGCGGAGATCGTGATCTGCGGCGGCGTGATGTCGGGATACTGCGCCGTGGGCAGCGCGAGCATGGTCAGCGCGCCGCCCAGCGTGATGACGATCGAAATGACCGACGCGAAAATGGGACGGTCAATGCAGAAATGTGAAATGTTCATTGGCCTCTTCCGCGCGACGTGCTTTCGATAGTGGTCAGATCAAATCACTTTTCCGTCCCGCCGCTTGCGTTCTTCGTCTGCCCGAGCGACGCCTCCTGAGCGCCCGACGCCGCCGCGCCGCCCGCGGCGGGCGCTGCGGGTGCCGGGGGTGCCGCGACGACGCGAACCTGCGAATCCGCTCCGACCCGGATCGCGCCATCGACGATCACGCGCTCGCCCGCCTTCAGGCCGCTCGTGATGAACCAGTCGTCGCCATGCCATTCGCCGACTTCGATGACACGCTGATGCGGCTTCGACTGCTCGTCGAGCACCCACACGAAGTGGCTCTTCGCGCCCTGCAGCACGGCGCGTTGCGGCACGAGAATGGCGTTGGGCCGCAGCGCGCCCGTGACACGCGCCTTCACGAACTGGCCGGGCCGCAGCGTGCCTTGCGGATTCGCGAATACCGCGCGCACGAGAAACGTGCCCGTCTCCGTGCTGAAGGCCGGATTCGTGAAGTCGATGCGGCCGGTCTGCGGATAGACCGAGCCGTCGGCCTGGATGACGGTGACATCGAACTTGTTGTCGGACGGAAAGCGCAACTGGCCTTTCTTGATCTGCTCGCGATAAGTCAGCAACTCGTTCTCCGAGATGCTGAAATTCACCCACATCGGGTCGAGCTGATAGACGTAGGTGAGCAGGCCCGATTGCGTCGGCGTCACGTAGCTGCCTTCCTGCACGCGCGCGAAGCTGGAGAGGCCCTTGAGCGGCGAGCGGATCGTCGTGTAGCTCAGGTTGAGCTCAGCGGTCTGCACTTCGCCTTTCGCGGCGATGACGGCGGCCTCGGCGCTCTTCTCGTTGCCGACGGCGTCATCCAGATCCTTCTTGCTCAACGCGTTCATCGCGGCGAGCGGCTTCACGCGCGAGAGATTCTGCTGCGTGACGAGCAGCCGCGCCTGCTGCTGCGCGAGCGAGCCCTTGGCGGTCTGCAGCGCGGCTTCGAAGGGGCGCTTGTCCATGATGAACATCACCTGGCCCGCCTGAACGAGCGCGCCTTCGGTGTACACGCGCTTTTCCAGGAAGCCGTCGACGCGCGCGCGTATTTCGACTTCACGCGAGCTCTGCGTCTGCGCGGTGAATTCGAAATCGACGGGCGTCGTTTGCGCGGCGACGGTCACGACGGTGACATCGACGGCGGGCTTCGGCGCTTCGGGCGGCGGCTTCCTGCACGCCACGAGCGAGAGCGATGCGAGCGCGGCGGCCGCGACGAGACGCAGCGCGCGCACCCGGCGCGAGGGTTGAGCGAACGAGCAGCAGTCCAGCATCTGTTCCGACACGAACGCCATAGGCGCCTCCCTCTTGGGATGGCCGATCGTTGATGAGCGAGCGCGCCGGCAGGCGCCTCGCCACGACATGCTCGCGGTGTGCGTTTCAGCGAATGCGTGCCCGGAAGGCATGCGTTCGCCATGCGATGAAATCGCGCGGGACAGGACTCTTGGGCGACGTCAGCGAGCGCGAGCCTGATGCTTGTGATGTGTCGTAGCTGCCTCCGGTTTTGACGGTCGAGTTATAGCCAGAGATGCTCATGATTCGCCACGGCGTAGCGTGACGTGCGTGACGAGTCTACTAATAGCTGAATACGGATGAAAACGCCATAGCGTTTAATGCCATTTCCACTGAACGCTGTGGATCGGAATGTGCAGCAATTACTGAACAACTGGCAGGGCGAGGATTGTCTCGCACGCTTTCGGAAAGGGTATGGCGCAATGTGAAACGTCGGCACCGATTGTGCGCTGACGCTGTGGGAGCGAACGCTCGATCGTCTGTTGCGCGTTACGGCAGCAGGCGCCATGCTTCGCGTAAACCCCGTCAAAAGAAAGTGCCTCGCGTAAGAAACGGGTAAGCGCGCGCTTTTACCTTAGTCTCCAGCGCATCGAAAACAGAACTCGCCTGAAATGTATGCGCGAGAGCATCGGTTGACGTCCCCGCCCCGGGGATTTCCTTACTCATACGCATCGCTGATCGTTCGCGCGCCGCGCCGAACGCGGGCGTTGTCGCACGCAGAGAAGAGACTTTCATGCAGGAGACGGAAATGGATCTCAAGGTCGTAGAAAAAATCAAGTCGAGCGCCGCTTACCGCGAACTGGTGCGAAAACGCTCGAAGCTCGGATGGACGCTGACGGCGCTCGTGCTGGTCGTCTACTACGGCTACGTGTTGCTCATCGCGTTCAACAAGGATCTGCTCGCCGCGAAGATGGGCGCGGGCGTGATGACCTGGGGCATGCCGATCGGCCTGTTCGTGATCGTCTTCACGGTCGTGATCACGGGCCTCTACGTGCACCACGCCAACAGCACATATGACGAACTCACGGACCAGATCAAGCGGGAGGCCGCATGAAGCCGCAACGTATCTTCGCAGCAGGCGCGCTCTTCGCGGCCTCCGCCGGCGCCTTCGCCGCGGGCGGCGACCTCGGTCAGGCGGTGAAGCAGGCGACCAACTGGACCGCGATCTCCATGTTCATCGCGTTCGTGATCGCGACGCTCTTCATCACCAAATGGGCCGCGAAAAAGACACGCTCGGCGGCCGAGTTCTACACCGCGGGCGGCGGCATCACCGGCTTTCAGAACGGGCTCGCGATCGCGGGCGATTTCATGTCGGCGGCGTCGTTTCTCGGCATCTCGGCGGCGGTCTACAGCAATGGCTATGACGGCCTCATCTATTCGATCGGCTTTCTCGTCGGCTGGCCGATCATCACGTTCCTGATGGCGGAGCGTCTGCGCAATCTCGGCCGCTTCACCTTCGCCGATGTCGCCGCATACCGCTTCAAGCAGACGCCGATTCGCGCGTTCGCGGCGTCGGGCACGCTCGTCGTCGTGGCGTTCTATCTGATTGCGCAGATGGTCGGCGCGGGGCAACTCATCAAGTTGCTGTTCGGCCTCGAATACTGGATCGCGGTGGTGATCGTCGGCGCGCTGATGATGGTGTACGTGCTCTTCGGCGGCATGACCGCGACGACGTGGGTGCAGATCATCAAGGCATGCCTGCTGCTCGCGGGGGCTTCGTTCATGGCGTTCATGGTGCTGTGGCAATTCCACTTCAGTCCGGAAGCGCTCTTTGCGAAGGCCGTCGATGTGCACGAGAAGAAGGCGTCGATCATGGGGCCGGGCAACTTCATCAAGGACCCGATCTCGGCGATCTCCTTCGGCATTGCGCTGATGTTCGGCACGGCCGGCCTGCCGCACATCCTGATGCGCTTCTTCACCGTGCCCAACGCAAAGGAAGCGCGCAAGTCCGTGTTCTGGGCGACCACGTGGATCGGCTACTTTTACATCCTCACGTTCATCATCGGCTTCGGCGCGATCGTGCTGGTGAGCACCAACCCGATCTTCAAGGATGCGGGCGGCAAGCTGCTCGGCGGCACGAACATGGCGGCGGTGCATCTGGCGAGCGCGGTCGGTGGCAACGTGTTCCTCGGCTTCATCTCGGCGGTTGCGTTCGCAACGATTCTCGCGGTCGTCGCGGGTCTCACGCTTGCGGGCGCATCGGCGGTTTCGCATGATCTCTATGCGACCGTGTTCAAGAAGGGCAAGGCGTCGAGCGCGAGCGAACTGCGTGTGTCGCGCATGACGACGATCGTGCTCGGCATCGTCGCAGTGGTGCTCGGCATCGTGTTCGAGAAGCAGAACATCGCGTTCATGGTGTCGCTCGCGTTCGCGGTGGCGGCGTCGGCCAACTTCCCGGTGCTCTTCATGTCGGTGCTGTGGCGCGGCTGCACGACACGCGGCGCGGCCGTGGGCGGCTTCCTCGGCCTGCTCTCGGCGGTCGTGATGACCGTGCTCTCCAAAGCCGTGTGGGTCGATGTATTCCACTACGCGAGCGCGCCGTTCCCGTATGCATCGCCCGCGCTGTTCTCGATGGCGATCGGCTTCATCGGCATCTGGCTCTTCTCGGTGACCGACCAATCCGCGCGTGCGCGCATCGACAAGGCCGGCTTCGAAGCGCAGACGGTGCGTTCCGAAACGGGCATCGGCGCGGTCGAGGGCGCGAGCCACTGATCGCCCAGCGGCGGCGCGTTGTCCGATGCGCCGCCGCATTCGTATACCGGAGATGCCGCGCGCGTCGCGAATGGCGAGTAAAAAATGCGTTAAGCTCGATGGAACCGTGCAGGAAGCGCCTTACGCATTGGAGCGAGCCATGCAATTGCAGTGCCCCAGTCTTTTCGAGCAGTCGGCTTATATCGGCGGCGCCTGGGTCGACAACACTTCGCTGCCGCGCGTGCCTGTCACGAATCCTTCCACGGGCGAGATCATCGGCTCCGTGCCGCAAGTCACGGCGGAGCAAGTGACCGATGCCATCGAGTGCGCAAGTGCGGCGTTGCAGGACTGGCGCAACTGGAGCAGCCGCGAGCGCGCGTCGGTGCTGAGGGAGTGGGCACGCCTCGTCGAGCATCATCGCGACGATCTCGCCATCATTCTGTGCAGCGAGCAAGGCAAGCCGCTGCACGAAGCGCGCTCCGAAATCACGCAGGCCGCGAATTATCTGGACTGGTTCGCCGAGGAAGCGCGCCGCATCTACGGCGACAACATTCCCGCGCCGCGCCGCAATCAGCGCATCCGCGTGCTGCATCAGCCGGTCGGCGTATGTGGCGCGATCACGTCATGGACGTTTCCCTCGTCGATGGTCGCGCGACGCGTCGGCGCCGCGCTCGCGGCGGGCTGCACGGTCATTCATCATCCGGATCCGCAGACGCCGTACTCGGCGCTCGCGCTGTGCGCGCTCGGCGAGAACGCAGGCTTGCCGCGCGGCGTGCTGTCCGTGCTCACGGGCGAGGGCGAGCCGATCAGAAGCACGCTGCTCGCGAGCCCGGATGTGCGCAAAGTGTCGTTCACCGGTTCCATCGACGAAGGCAAGCGGCTGATGAGCCTGTGCGCGTCCACCGTGAAGAAGATGTCGCTCGAACTGGGCGCGAACTGTCCTTTCATCGTGTTCGACGATGCGGACATAGACCTTGCCGTTAAAGGCGCGCTCGATGCGCGTTTCCGTCACTCGGGCCAGGCGGCGATGTGCGCGAATCGCTTCTTCGTGCATGAAGACGTGTGCGAGACCTTCGTCGCGAAGCTCGTGTCGAAGGTCGCGTTGCTCAAGGTGAGCGACGGGCTGGACGAAGGCGCGCAGATCGGCCCGCTCATCGACGACGCGGCGGTGACGCGCATCGAAAGTCTCGTCGATGAAGCGGTCAGGCTCGGCGCGACGGTCGCGGCGGGCGGTTCGCGTGTCGCGCCCGGATCGAATTTCTTCAGGCCGACGGTGCTGACGGGCGTCGATCCGTCGATGAGCGTGTGCGGCGACGAAGTCCTCGGGCCGATCGCGAGCGTGCTCCCGTTCAGGGACGAGGACGACGTCATCACGTTCGCGAACGACACGCGCACCGGGCTCGCGGCTTACTTCTACACGGCGGATATCAGCCGCGCGTTTCGCGTGATGGAAGCGCTCGAATGCGGTGTCGTCGGCGTAAACGACAGCCTCGTCTTCAACGAAGTCGCGCCGTTCGGCGGCATCAAGGAGTCCGGGATGGGACGCGAGGGGGCGTCCTCGGGCGTCGAGGAGTATCTGGAGGCGAAGTACGTCTGTTTCGGAAATCTGGAGCGGTAGGGCTTCGACCCGCCATCACTCCGGCGGCCTCACCACCAGAATCGGCAAATGACTATGCGTCAGCACCTTTTGCGTTTCGCTTCCGAGCAATAGCCCGCGAATGCCGCCGTGACCGTGTGAGGCCATGACGATGAGATCGCAGTGCCGCGTCTTCGCCGTATCGAGGATCGCCTCATACGGGTGCGTTCCCGTAGGCGTTTCCGTGTCGCACTCCACGCCCGCCTGCACCGCGATGCTCCTGAGATTATCGAGGTAGAGCCGGGCGCGCGCCTGATCGGCGACCTGAAGCTCATCCTGATTCGCTCCGGCCATCTCGGCGCTGTACACGGTCGTATGAAGCGGCCGCACCATATAAAGACCGGTAATGCGCGCGTTGTTCTCTTTGGCGAGCGCAACCGCCATGCGCACCGCCGCTTCCGATAGCGCGGAACCGTCCGTGGGAACCAGCAGATGGTTGAACATGATGACGTCCTCCGGTTCTCTGGGGACATGAGGGAAATTCCAGTATAGGCGAGCGCCCGGGCAGCCTGCACGAAAATCACATCCGCCCAGGCTCCCTTCAGCGCACGCGATGAATGCTAGCGGCCCATCGCCGCCGCAGCCTCTTCATGCAGGCGCACGGTCATGACGGGCGCTTCGGGCCCCACGTGCGACAGCTTCATCAGACGCGGTTGCAGCAGCAGCGCGACGAGCCCGCTCCAACCCGTCTGATGCGAAGCGCCGACGCCGCGTCCGCTGTCGCCGTGAAAGTACTCGTGAAAGAGAATGAGATCCTGCGAGCGCGGATCGGCTTGCAGCATCGGATATGCAGCCATCACGGGCCGCTTGCCATCGGCATCTTTCAGGAAGAGCGTGCTGACGCGCCGCGACAGATCGTCGGCGATTTCATTCAGCGAATGCATCTTGCCCGATCCCGTCGGATGCTCGACGCGAAATTCATCCCCATAGTAGCGATGAAACTCGTAGAGCGATTCGATCAGTAGATAGTTGACCGGCATCCAGATCGGTCCGCGCCAGTTCGAATTGCCGCCGAACACGCGCGAATCCGACTCCGCGGGCACGTACCGGATGCAGACGTTCACGCCATCGTGATCGAAGACATAAGGCTTGTCGCAATGCACGCGCGACAATGCGCGCACGCCATAGTCGGAAAGAAATTCGCCTGGATCGAGCGTGCGCCGCAAAAGCGCTTTCATGCGATGTCCGCGCAATAACGAAAGCAGGGTGGTGTTGCCCTTGCCGGGCTCGGTCCAGCGCGACACGAGTTTCGCGAGATTCGGCCGATGATCGAGAAACCACGCAAGCCTTTCGCGCAGTCCCGGCAGATCGCCGTACACGCGCTCTTCGAGCACATGCACCGCGAAAAGCGGTATCAGCCCGACGATGGATCGAATGCGCATCGGCACGCGCGTGCCATTTGGCAGATGCAGCACGTCATAGAAGAATTCGTCGCTGCCGTCCCACAGGCCCGTGTTGCAGACTTCGCCGCAACTCACTGCTTCCGCGATATACAGGAAGTGCTCGAAGAATTTCACCGCGATCTCGACATACGACTCGTTGGTCATCGCGAGCTCGAGGCCGATCTGCATGAGGTCGAGCGCATACGAGGCCATCCATGCGGTGCCGTCTGCCTGATCGATGCGTCCGCCCGTCGGCAGCGGCTGCGAGCGGTCGAAGATGCCGATGTTGTCGAGCCCGAGAAAACCGCCCTGAAAAATGTTGCGGTCGTCGGCGTCCTTGCGGTTGACCCACCACGCGAAGTTGAGCAGCAGCTTGTGAAACATCACTTCGAGAAACGCGTGATCGCCGATGCCGGTCATCTCGCGATCGAGCTCGAACACGCGCCATGTCGCCCATGCGTGAACGGGCGGATTCGCATCGCCGAAGGCCCATTCGTACGCGGGCAATTGCCCGTTCGGATGCATGTAGCGCTCTTTCACGAGCAGCGCTAATTGCTTCTTCGCGAAGTCCGGATCGATCGTCGCGAACGCGACCGCATGAAACGCGAGATCCCACGACGCGTACCATGGGTACTCCCATTTGTCGGGCATGGATACGACGTCGCCGTTGCACATGTGCCGCCAGTCCGCATTGCGGCCATGCCGACGTTCTCTGGGCGGCGTGGGCTGGCCCGGATCGCCGTCATGCCAGCGCGTGACGTCGAACTGGTAATACTGCTTCGTCCATAACATGCCGGCGAGCGCCTGGCGCTGCACGAGACGCGCGTCGGCATCGTCGATGTCGTGTTGCAGCGTCGCGTAGAACTCGTCGGCTTCCGCTTCGCGGCGCGCGAAAAGCTGCGCCAGGTCGAGCGGCGGATCGTTCGAAACCGATGCCGGGCGCCAGCGCAGATACATCGCCGAGCGCTCATGCGGACCGAGTTGCAGACACGCATGCGCGGCGCTGCGCGTGCCGCGGTCGCGCCGGATCGCGTGCTCGTCGCCTTCGACGATATAGTCGTTGAAGCCGTCCTTGAATGATCCCGCGCCTTCGATGCCGAAGATGCGACGAACGTTCGTTTCGTTTTCGCAAAAGAGCCATTCGATGGGCGCTTCTGCCGAGGCCGTAACCAGCATCGCGCCATACGAAGGATTGTGCGCGACGACGCGCGCCCCTTCCCGCGCGTGCTGCTCGAACGTCAGCGAAGGCTTGCCCCACTTGCTCGACCACGACCATCGGTTGCGCGCCCAGAACTGCGGCAGCACATGCAGCGTCGCGGCCTCGTTCGCGCGATTCTCGATGGTTACGCGCATCACGATGTCATCGGGCGTGTGCTTCGCATACTCGACGCAGACATCGAAGTAACGATCGCCATCGAACACACCGGTATCGAGCACTTCGTATTCGGGAAGCGCCGGGCCGCGCCGCCTGTTCTCGTCGATGAGCTGCTGATACGGATAGGCGTCGTGCGGATACTTGTACAGCATCTTCATGTACGAATGCGTCGGCGTGCCGTCGAGATAAAAGTACAGCTCCTTCACATCCTCGCCATGATTGCCTTGCTCGTTCGTGAGGCCGAAGAGCCGTTCCTTGATGATCGGGTCACGCCCGTTCCACAATGCGAGCGACGCACACCAGTCAAGCGGGTCGTTGCCGAATCCGGCGATGCCGTCCTCGCCCCAGCGATACATCCGGCTGCGCGCATGATCGTGCGGAAAGTAATCCCAGGCGGTTCCGTATTCGCTGTAATCCTCGCGAACGGTGCCCCATTGACGCTCGCTCAGATACGGTCCCCAGCGTCGCCACTGGCCGAGTTCGGCGCCATGCAGGCGAGCGCCTTCTTTGGTTTGCAAGAGATGGATTGCGCGTAGCGGTGGCATGCGATCTCCGGTCCGGATAGCCATCCAATGGGTTCGATGCGCGGTTCTCCGATGATAAGCGAAGTGAAAAAAGCGCGGCATTGCCGCGCTGCGAAAATTACGACGTGCCGGGTTTATCGCGTTCCCGCGCTTCTCAGCGAGATTCCGTCCGGATGGGGATTCGCGTCGTTCATGTCTTCCGGAAGAAGGTTGCCGTCCGCGAGCCGCTGGTCCGCTTCCGCGATCTCCGGATAACGCTCGGGATAGAGATGCCGTTCGCTGATGGCGGCATCGAACGTGCGTGACCATTTCGCGATCACGACCGTCGCAAGGCTGTTGCCGATGGTGTTGCATGTCGCGATCGCCATCGACATGAAGCGGTATACGCCGAAGATCAGCGCGAGACCTTCGACGGGAAGGATGCCCGTCGACGTGAGGGTCGCGGCGAACACCACGAACGATCCGCCCGAGACCGTGGCCGCGCCCTTAGACGTCAGCAGCATCAGCAACAGAATGCCGATCTGATGCTCGAGCGTGATCGGCACGCCATATGCATGCGCGATGAACATCACACCCATCGACATGAAGATCGACGTGCCGTCGAGATTGAACGCATAGCCAGTCGGCAGCACGAGCCCGACGGTCTGCTTCGCGCAGCCGAGCCGTTCGAGCTTGATCAGAAGACGCGGCAATGCGCTTTCCGAAGAAGCCGTGCCGAGCACGATGAAGATCTCGTCCTTGATATAGCGCAGGAAGCGCCAGAGGCTAAAGCCCGCGAGCCTGGCGATGATGCCCATGACCACGACGATGAACAGCACCACCACCGCATAGAAGCTCAGAACGAGTTGTGCGAGCGCGACCAGCACGGCCGTGCCGTTGCTGCCCACCGAGTACGCGACGGCGCCGAACGTGCCGAGCGGCGCGAGCTTCATCACGAGGTTGATGAATGAGAACAGCACTTCGGAAACGAGATCCAGCCCTTCGTTGATGCGCATGCGGCGGCGCTCGGGAATGGCGAGAATGCCGATACCGACCATCACGGCGAGCACGACCACTTGCAGCAGCTCGCCTTTCGCGAACGCGCCGATGAAGTTGTCCGGCACGACATGCATCACGAACTCGGTGAAGCCTTGTGGCGCGGCCTTGGCGGCTGTCACAGGCACGGCGCCGACCGTGACGGATGTCATCGCCTTGCCCGTTTGCAGCAGATTGCCCGCGAGCAGGCCGACCGCGAGCGCGATAGTCGACACGACTTCGAAGTAGACGATCGATCTCCAGCCGACGCGCCCCGCGCTCTTCACATCGCCCGCCGAAGCGATGCCGTGCACGATCGTGAGAAACACGAGCGGCGCGACGCCGGCCTTGATGAGCGCGAGAAAGATATCGCCGAGCACCTTCAGTTGCGCGCCGAACTTCGGAAAGACGAGACCGACCGCAATGCCGATCACGAGCGATAAAAGCACTTGCATGCCGAGCTTGCGATACCACGGCAGCTTCTTCGGCGGTGCGACGGTCGTGTCGTCGTGTGAGGCGTGTTCGTTTTGCATCGCATGCTCCTCCATGACCTTCGGTAATCAGATGTCTCTCGACAGCGCAATGGCCCGATCCACCATTTGCGGCGCGAGACCGAGATAGTTCGCGGGATCGGTCATGCGATCGATCGCGGCGCGGTCGAAGTGCTTCGTCACCTCGGGCAATGCAGCGAGCGCTTCCGCGAGCGTGCCGCCTCGTTCGTTCACCGTGCGGCATGCGTCGTACACGATGTCGTGCGCCTGCTGGCGTCCCGTGTAAGGCGCCATGCCCATCATCACCGCTTCCGCCACGATCAGGCCGCGGCTGATGCCGAGGTTATGCTTCATGCGCGCTTCATCGACGATCAGGCCGCCTAGCGCGAACTTCGCCTGATGCAACGCGCCCGACGTGAGAATGAAGCTCTCGGGAATCGCGATCCATTCCGCATGCCACGGCCCGGTGGCGCGCTCGAAGTCCTGGATCATCGCGTCGACCATGAGCCCTGCGTGTTGTCGCACCGCTTTCGCCGCGGCAAGCATGAGTTCGCTCGAAATCGGATTACGCTTTTGCGGCATGGTGCTGCTCGCGCCGCGTCCCTTGACGAAGGGCTCGTACACTTCCCCGAATTCCGTCGACGCCATGATCATGATGTCCATCGCGATCTTGCCGAGCGATCCGGTGACGAGCGCGAGCAGGTTGACGGCCTCGGCGAATCCATCGCGCGCGACATGCCAGGTCGTCGCGGGCACGCCGAGCTTCAGCTCATCGGCGAGCGCCTTCTGCACCGCGAAGCCGTTGTCTGCGAGCGATGCCAGCGTGCCCGCCGCGCCCGCGAATTGGACGACGGCCACGCGCTGACGCATCTGCGCGACGCGTTCCTGATGTCGATCGAACATTGCGAGCCAGATCGCGACCTTGTAGCCGAACGTGACGGGCAGCGCCTGCTGCAAATGCGTGCGGCCGGCCATCGGCGTATCGCGATACTTCTTCGCGAGGTCCGCGAGAATCGCGCGCAATTCGCGAATGTCGCCCTCGATGGATTCGAGCGCATCGCGCACTTGCAGCGCGACAGCGGTATCCATGATGTCCTGCGTCGTCGCGCCCCAATGAACATAACGTCCGGCGTCGCCGCACATGGCGACCATCTGATGCACGAGCGGCAGGATCGGATAGCCGACGATGTCCGTCTCCTCGCGCATGTGATCGAAGTCGATGCGCTCGATCGTCGATTCGCGCGCAATCACTTCGGCGGCCTCCGCCGGGATCACGCCCGTGCGCGCCTCGGCCTTTGCGAGCGCCACTTCGACGTCGATATAACGCTGCACCAGCGCGTGATCCGAGAACAGCGCACGCATCTTCGCGGTGCCGAAGGCGTCGCGAAACAGCACGGAATCGAACACGGTGCTGGCGAGGGGAGAAACGGAAATTGTCATCGTGACCTCATGTTCAAACGAAATAAACGGGGCAGGACATGCAATATGTCCGGACATATGCAGATTAATATGTTCGAACATATCGATCAAGCTATGATTTACCCTGACCACCCGAAAACATCGCCATCACAGCATGAACAGACCGCATTTCGCCGATATCGCGCGCGAGCTGACCGAAGGAATCACGTCGGGCCGCTTTCCCGTGGGCTCCTATCTGCCGACCGAGCTGGAACTTCGCGACCACTATCAGACGAGCCGGCATACGGTGCGCGCCGCGTTGCACGAGCTGCAGCAACTGGGCCTCGTGTCGCGGCGCAAGAATGCGGGCACGCGTGTCGAGTCGATGCAGCCGCGCAATGACTTCCGCCCGTCACTCGCGTCCGTCGACGATCTGGTGCAGTTCGGCTCGGAGCACTTGCGTCTCGTGCAATCGACGCAGCACATCGAGGCATCGGCACGGCTCGCAAAGACTTTGCGCTGCGCGCAGGGCACGCCGTGGCTGCGGGTGTCGAGCTTGCGTATCGACGGCGACAAGGACAGCTCGCCCCTCGGATGGACGGACGTGTATATCGATCCGGCATACGAGGATGTGGCCGAAGCCGCGAAGCAGAATCCGGACACGCTCATCAGCTCGCTGATCGAAGCGCGCTATGGGCGCTGCATCGACGAGATTCAGCAGGACGTGCGCGCCATCAACGTGCCGGCGGAAATGGCGCGGCGCCTGCGCGTGGAGGCGGGAACGGCTGCCCTCGAAATCGTGCGCCGCTATCTCGATGCGAGCGGCGCGACGTTCGAAGTGTCGGTGACGGTGCACCCGGCGGAGCGCTTTTCCGTGTCGATGCGGCTCAAGCGCTCGCAAGGCTGAACGCATCGTCCGGAAGCCGGGAACGCGGGTTTCCGACGTGACATCCAAGCGGAACAGGTCGAAGCGACGACTACGCACGATGACCCCGCGCCCGATGACGCACTCGCGCGTTCCCAAGTTCGGGCGCTGCTCGAACGCAAGCTCGACGAATTGCCGGAGCTATTTCGCATCGTGTTCGTGTTGCGTTCGATCGAGGAGATGAGCGTCGAGGAGACCGCGCAGTGGCTGAACATTCCCGAGGCGACGGTGCGCAGCCGGCATTTTCGCGCGCGCAGCATGTTGCGTGAAGCGCTGGCGCAGGCATTCGATCTCGCCGAACGCGACGTGTTCGACTTCGGCGGCGCGCAGTGCGATCGAATCGTCGCGAGCGTACTATCGGCTTGTCGTAGTGAATGCGATGCGCGTTGAAGGTCAGCGCCGAATAGCGCAGCAGCAGCGCTTCGTCGGGCACGATGTCGCGCTGCCATCGCGCGTCGCGGGGCGCGGCGGTCGGGGCCGGTGCAGGCGCGCCGGGCGCGGCCGGCTCGCGATACACGATGTCGTGCTCTTCTTCGATCGCGGTGACATCGCCACAGCAAATGCGATGGCCGACCGTCACGAAACCGAGCTTGCCCGTGCGGCCTTGCTTTTCGCTGACATCGAAGATGCTCGATTCGCGCGTGATGCGTTCACCGACGATCACCGGCGCGGGAAAGCGCAAACGCCCGCCGGCCCACATGCGGCGCGGCAGGCCGAGTTCCGGCAGGAAGCTGCCTTTCCTTGGATGCCCGTCCTCGGCGATGAGCGATTGCCTCACGATCGGCCTGAAGAAAATCCAGTGCCACAAGGGCGCAAGCGCGTCGCCTTCGTTCGGCGCGGCATCGTAATCGAGCGTGGTGGCGAGCGCCGCGACGGAGGTGGGCGCGACGATATCGGCGGCGCTTTCCGTTTTCATGGTGTCGTCTCCGTTGCTGGAGCCGGCCAGCGGATCCTGGTGGATAGGCAGACTTTAAGGAAATGTTTCGCTGAGTGGCAATACCCGTTTCATGTGCCGGGCAGAGGATCAACCTGTTCACGCTTGCCCGCGAGCGGACCGCGGCACGATCCATAACGCCGAGGCATCGATCCGATAACCTGCAAGTCATTTTTCGCGGGAAGTCCGCCCGCTAACATGCAATCCATCTTATCCATATGAATTGCACAAAGGAATCGGACCATGTACGTCATCACCGGAATCACAGGACAAGTCGGCGGGGCGCTCGCACACGCGCTGCTGGAAGCGGGCAAGCCCGTTCGCGCTGTCGTACGCGATGAGAAGAAGGGCGCGGTCTGGTCGGCGCGCGGTTGCGAGCTTGCCCTCGCCACCATGACCGACGCCGATGCGCTCGCGCAAGCCTTCGAAGGCGCCGAAGCCGCGTTCATTCTCCCGCCGCCGGAATTCGATCCCGCGCCTGGCTTTCCGGAAGCACGGGAAGTCATCGATACGATCGTCGCGGCTGTGGCGCGTGCGAAGCCGCGCAAGATCGTATGTCTGTCGACGATTGGCGCGCAGGCCACGCAGACCAATCTGCTGACGCAGCGCACGCTGCTCGAAGAGGCGCTCAGCAAGCAGCCGATACCCGTCACGTTTTTGCGTCCGGGCTGGTTCATGGAGAATTGCGGGTGGGATATCGACTCGGCGCGTAACGAAGGCATCGTGCATTCATTTCTGCAACCGCTCGATCGCGCGATTCCGATGATCGCCACCGACGATATCGGCGAACTCGCGGCGAAGCTCATGCAGGAGCAATGGGCGGGCGTGCGGATCGTCGAACTGGAAGGGCCGCGGCGCACGAGTCCGGATGACATTGCCGCCGCATTCGCGCAAGTGCTCGGCAAGCCGGTGCGCGCACAGGCGGTCCCGCGCGAAACGTGGGAAGCACTGTTCGTGGGCCAGGGCATGAAGTACCCGATGCCGCGCATTCAAATGCTCGACGGTTTCAATCAAGGCTGGATCGACTTCGAAGGTCACCGGGAAGCGATCGTCAAGGGCAAGACGCAACTCGTCGACGTGATTCGCAAGCTTGTCGCGCGTTGATTGAAACGCGTGTCATGCTTCAGCCGATGTCGCTGACATGCGGAATCAGCGCCGCTTGTCCGCGATACACGCCGTCCCGATCGAACAATTGCCACACGGTCGCGCGTTCGATCCAGAAGCGTTTGCCGGATTTCGTGACGCGAACGCCGCGATAGCCGTCGACATAGCCATCGCGCGTTACCTGTTCCAGAAACGCCTGACGTTCGCTGCGCTCGGGCGCCTCGGCCGACAGGCGCGACGGCAACGCAGTCAACTCGTTCCAGGTATAGCCGAACAGGCGTTGCGCGCGCAAGTTGCCGTAGACGAAGACCGGATCGGGCCGGGTGTCGTGCGCGAGGATGCCGAACGGTGCGTCCTCGTAAAGCCAGCGCGCGGCTTCGGCGGGCGTCAGGTCTTTATCGGGAACGAGCGGCTTGCGCAAGAGGCGCGCATAGCTTTCGCAAAGGAGCGTGACGAAGTCGGGATCGGTTGGCTGCATCGTGCGGAGTGCCTCGAATGAGCGGAAAAATAGCACCTTACTCGTTCGCTCGCGTTTGCGCACGTTCGAGGTTCGCACGGGGTTCATGGACTCTGGGTTGGCCGATCGCCGCTCATATCGACTTGACTTCGCCGCCGTCCATTCTCAGCGTGCTGCCCGTCATCCATTTTGCGGCGTGCGACACGAGGAACGCCATCAACTCCGCGATCTCTTCCGGCGTGCCGTAATGCGCGATACCCGTTTCGACTGGAAAACGCGCGATTGTTTTCAATGAACGACGACCATCTTGCCGTTGGCTTCATTCGCTTCCATCACGCGATGCGCTTCGTGAATCTCGTCGAACGAAAAGACGCGTGACGGCTTCGCGTTGAAACGTCCCGCGGCAACGTCTGCGGCGATGGCTTGCAGCGGTACATCGGACAGCGGAAAGCCGGGCGTGCCGAACACGAAGCTGCCGAAGAAAGTCAGATGCACACCGCTCGACATCTGCAGCAGCGGATTGAAATCCGCAATCGGCGCAAGGCCGCCGAGCCAGCCCGCGAGACACGCGCGTCCGCCGCGACGCAGCATCGCGAGCGAGTCGAGGATCGTGCTGTTGCCGACGAGATCGAGCACCGCATCGATTTCTTTCGCTTCCGTAATGCGCTTGCTCAACGCAGGCCCTTCGAGTTCGACACGCGACACGCCCAACGCTTCGAGCTTCGCGATGCGATCGCGATTGCGCGTCGTCGCGATGACCTTCGCGCCCGCATTCACCGCGAGATTCACTGCGGCCTGCCCGAACGATGATGTGGCGCCGCGGATAAGCACGGTTTGCCCTGCCTCGATCTCGAGATTGCGAAAGAGACACGTCCACGCCGTCGCATAGGTTTCGGGAATGGCGGCCAGTTCGGCCCAAGGCAGATCGGATTCGATCAGCGCCACGTTCGAAACCGGGGCGCGCGTGAATTGCGCATAACTTCCGTTGATCGTGCGCCCGAGGCCGCCCATCAACGCGGCCACTTTCGCGCCGACGGGAAACTCGCCGCCCGGACACGACTTCACGATGCCCACGCATTCGATGCCGCTCACTCTCGCAGCTTCGGCCCATTCGCCGCGCCGCATGTGCATCTCGGCGTGATTGATGCCGAATGCCTTGATCTCGATGACGACATGTCCGTCCAGCGGTTCCGGATCCGGAATCTCGGCATACACGAGGCTGTCGATTCCGCCGAACTTGTCGAGCACGATTGCACGCATGATCTTTCTCCTGTAACGGATGAGCGCGGTGAAGGTCCGCGTTTTAGTGAGCGAGGAATTCGGTGATGGCTGCCGCGATCTGCGCCGCGTGCGTTTCGAGTGCGAAGTGGCCTGTATCGAAGAAGCGCACGTCCGCATGCGGGATATCGCGCCTGAATGCTTCCGCGCCCGGCGGCAGGAAAAACGGATCGTTCTTGCCCCACACCGCCAGCAACTTCGGCTGATGCTCGCGGAAATAGGCCTGAAACGCGGGGTATAGCGCGACGTTGTTGCGGTAGTCGCCGAAGAGATCGAGTTGTACTTCATGCGCGCCAGGGCGGCTCATGTAGTAGTCGTCGAGCGCGTAGCCATCCGGTGAAATCGTGGAGAGGTCGGGCACGCCGTGCGTGTATTGCCACTTCGTCGTCTCCTTCGTGAGCAGCGCGCGCAGCGCATCGCGGTTCGCTTGCGTGGGCGCTTGCCAGTACGCGCGAATCGGATTCCAGCCGTCGCTCAATCCTTCTTCATAGGCGTTGCCATTTTGCGAAACGATCCCCGTGATGCGCTCTGGATGCCTGAGCGCAAGACGAAAGCCGGTCGGCGCGCCGTAATCGAAGACATATACCGCATAGCGATCGAAGCCGATCACTTCGGTAAAGCGATCGATCACGTTCGCGATGTTATCGAACGTGTACGAGAACGCGTCGCGGCTCGGCATATCGGACAGGCCGAAACCCGGAAGATCGGGCGCAACGATATGAAAGCGCTCGGAGAGCAGCGGAATGAGATCGCGAAACATGTGGCTCGAACTGGGAAAGCCATGCAGCAAGAGCAGTTTGGGGCCGTCTGCCGGACCGGCTTCGCGATAGAACACGTTGAAACCGTCGACGTCGATATGACGATGCGCAATGGTGGACATGAGCGTTTCTCCGCAGGGTCAGGAAAAGTTGTGTAACCGTTAAAAGCCTGTGAAGAAGGTTACGGATGAACGCCGTAACTTGTCAAGAGTATTTTTAGTGGTTACGATGGGGGCATCCTAGAAACACGTCTGAATTGCAAAATGGACTACCGCCCCATCCCGGCGATTTTTGTGGCCGACGCGCCCGGCCTCCATTTCCTCAACTCGATCGCGACGCCGGTCGATGAGCCCGTCGACTGGATCGGCGATGGCGAAGGCTTGCTGTCATGGCTTGAACAGGCGGAACTGGTGCCCGCCGACGTGCTGGCGCAAATGCGTTCGCAAATCGCGCCTGCCGAGCTGGACGAGGTCGCAGCAAAGGCGCGCGGACTGCGCGAATGGTTTCGTGCGTTCGTGCGAAAGAGGAAAGGGCGGCCGTTATCGGCGAAGGATCTGGCCGAACTCGAGCCGCTAAACAGCGTGTTGCAGCGCGACGAGCAACATGCGGTGATCGTCGCCGATGCGAATGCTGCAAGCGGTCTCGCGTTCAGCATGCAGCGACGTTGGCCGAACGCCGAATCGCTGTTGATGCCGGTGGTCGAAGCGCTTGCGAAACTCGTCTGCGAAGAGGACTTTACTTACGTGAAGGCGTGCGAAGGCCCGAAATGCACGCTGCTTTTCGCGGATCACACGCGCGGGCATGCGCGGCGCTGGTGCAGCATGGCCATCTGCGGGAATCGGGCAAAGGTTGCCGCGCATCGGGCACGGCTCAAGGAGAGTGAAGGGCCGTCGCGGGCATCCAATTGATCGATGCGCGGACGAACGTTCATGCGGGGATTCGGCTCGCCAGACCAGTCGCACGAACTTTCAGATTTAACTTCGCGGCGGCTTGGGTATATGTTTGATAGGTGCGCGTTTCATGCGCACCTGGTTCACCTGGCGGCTGTATCGTCAGGCAGCGGCAAGTCTTTCGTTGAAGGAGAAAGTCATGAAGACCTTCCTCGTTACGACCACGCTCGTGGCCGCCTTTTCAATCGGAACTCTGACTCAGGCACAAGAACCCACCGACACATTGCAGTCCATTCCCGCACCCCGCCAGCAAGACGTCCAAAGCACACCAATTTCCGGCGACACCGCATACGGCGGCGTGGCGATGGGCCAGAGCGCGAGCGGGCGAACATCGAACTGGACTGGCGCCATGTCGAACAACTGCGCGCCGCGACCATTCTGCAACGTCTATTCGGGCGGCCAGTAAGCGCGATGTCGGCAGGGCGGTCTTTTCGGGGCCAGATGCTTGTCCGATGAGGCCGCCGCCGGCGGCCACGAGGTCGTCACCGGAGGCTGTTAAAATCCGGGTACGTTTTCTACAGGCACGATGTGATGGGCTTCGAACAACTCGCCGGACTGAAAGAGCAACTCGCAAAACAGGCTGCAAGCAATGCAGCGAAGAAGAAGGCGCCGCGCGCGCGGCGTCCCGCGCCGCCGGCTGCGTCGAAGCCGGCCGATCCCGCTAAGTCCGCGAAATCCGGGACTCCATCGAAACCGGTGGACCCTGTCGTGCATACGATCGGAAAGCTGCAGAAGCGGTTTCCGCTCGCGTTTCCGAAGAATCCTGCGCCGAAGGTTCCGCTGAAGGTCGGCATTTTCGAGGATCTGATGACGCACGCGGAGGAGCTCGGGCTCAACGAGAAGGAACTGCGTAGCGCGATCAAGGTCTGGTGCCGCGGCAATCGCTATTGGACCTGCCTCGTGCAGGGCGCGCCCCGAATCGATCTCACGGGCGGCGCGGCCGGCGAAGTTTCGGCGGCGGATGCGGAACGCGCCGTGTACCTGGAAACGAATCGCCTCGCGCGATCGGCTCCTGCGCCGAAGACCGAGGAAGCGGCCAAGTAACGCGACGCGCCGCGCGCGGTCCGACCCGCGCGCGTCATTGCCCCTTTTCCTTTCGTACGCTTCGATTTCAGATCGAACGCATCGCATGTCTTCTGTATTCGCGTGACTCCGCCTTGTGTCGGAGGCGGTTTGGCGTGGCTGAAATTGATTCGGTATCCAAAATATATAGAACGATTCGCGTTGGCCAGCTTTGTCCCTTCTCGCAACTAACTGTCAATGACGCAAACCGACTTCGAATCAGGCCCGGTGATTGCATACAGGGAGGAAACGCAAAGGAGACGCCATGTCCGAAAGTCGCCATCCAGACGCCTGCAGAGTGGGCGTCGCCTTCATCGAAGCGCAACTGACGACGCTCTACGCTTACGCGAGCCTCTTTTCCGACTGGATCGAGCGCGGTGCGCCGCCGCCGGACTTCGCGAAGGCACAGCCCTTACTTGCGCGCAAACGTTCGCATCCTGAAGCGCATACGCATAGCGAAGACGGCACGCCGACCAAAAGCCCGCAGCCGCAAGACGCGCTGTCGTGGCCATCGTTCGACACGGCTGAAAAGCGCATCGCTTTTGCGCTGCTCGTCCCGTGCACGAATGCAATTCTTGCGGTCGCCGAGTACTTCGATCTTCACCGGTTATCCGCGTCGCGCGCGCCCGAAGTGCAATTTCTCATGCGTCTGCGTGATGCCGCTGTGAACGGCAATACGTTCAGCCTCGCTGCCGACGAATACAGACCACACGCCGCGTACGCCGGGCTGATTGTCGATAACACGCTGGACGGCACGCTGCTCTTCAGCGATGGTGTCAGGCCCGGCTTCGTCGAATTTGGCGATACGGTCGGCTTGCTTCGCTATCTGACGAAGCTATTGAAGAGCATGCAATCCGTGATCAGTTCGGGCGATGCCGGATAACGCTGCAGAAACGCGTCAACGCGGCGCGCTCGTGAAAGCGCACTGCAAGGCGCGCGGTTTGCTGAGGTCATCGGTGACATCATCCTGTCATACGAAAATGGACCAATCACTGAAGTGCCTTCGGGAACGAATCGCGAAACAGATTGCCGCGCGTGAGGCGGCGCTTGCGTCGCTGCGCGAAAACGCACAAGCCGCGCCCACGAAACACGATCGTGAGCGGATTCTTTTGACGCTCGCCGTGCTCGACGAGGAGCTCGCCGGCTGGAAGCAGATCGCTGCCCGCATCGAGCAGACGGTTCTGTTCGAGCCGCGCAATCATCGGGCGATTCGCATGCCCGCGCTGCGATAGGCCCGCATATTCGTTTCGATCCCTGCGACACACGCGTCGCGCATTCCGGTCAGAATGAGCGGTGTGCGCGCGTTTTTCATGGAGTAGCGCAATGTCCGCTTCCAACGGCAATAACGACACCCCCGTCTGGTTCATCACCGGCTGCTCGACCGGCTTCGGCCGCGAACTGGCCGGCGCCGTGATCGACAAGGGCTGGCGCGCCGTCGTCGCCGCCCGCGATCCGGCGAGCGTCGCCGATATCGTCGAACGCGCCCAGGGCCGCGCAATCGCGGTGCCGCTTGACGTCACGCACACCGACCAGATCAAGTCTGCAATCGACGATGCCTACGCAGCATTCGGCCATATCGACGTGCTCGTGAACAACGCGGGCTTCGGCTATCTCTCGGCAGTCGAAGAGGGCGAAGACGAAGAAGTGCGCGCGATGTTCGAAGTGAATTTCTTCGGCGCCGCCGCGATGATCAAGGCCGTGCTGCCGCGCATGCGCGAGCGACGCTCCGGGCATGTCGTCAACATCACGTCGGTGGGCGGGCTCGTCGGCAATCCGGGCAGCGGCTATTACGCGGCGACCAAGTTCGCACTCGAGGGCCTGGGCGAAGCGCTCGCCCGCGAGACCGAAGGGCTCGGCATCAAGGTCACGGCGGTCGAGCCCGGCCCGTTCCGCACGGACTGGGCAGGCCGGTCGCTGAAACAGACGCGCGGGCCGATCGACGATTACGCACAGACCTCGGGTAGCCGGCGCGCGGCCATCGCGGAGCGCAGCGGCAAGCAGCCGGGCGATCCGGCGCGCGCCGCGCAGGTCATCATCGAAGCGGTCACGTCGTCCGAGCCGCCGGGGCATCTCGTGCTGGGCGGCCCCGGGCTCGAGCTCGTGCGCGCCAAATTGGCGAAGCTGACCGCCGAGATCGATGCGTGGCAGGCGCGCAGCGAGTGGACCGATCATCCGGGGCAATGATCATGAAGCGGCTTCGCGTGGAAGAACAGCATATCCTCGCGCTCGTTGCCGCCGATGCCGCCGCGCTGCACGTTACGCCGCCGCATGTGCGCTTCGTCACGGGCTGCGCCGGGCCCTGCTACGAAGCCTTGTTCAATCGCATTGATGTGGATCGCGCCACGCTGACGTTACCGGAGCCCTTGCTTCAGATCATCGTCGCGCACGAAGTCGGGCACGCGACGCAACGCAAAACGATCTTGCTCGATTTTGCATGGACCGTGCTTTCGGTGACGGCGCTCTTGTCGATACCCTGCATCGTTTTCGCGATCTCATCCGATGAAGATGTGTGGCGCGTGAGCCTCCCCGGACTCGCCTTCGTCGCGGCGTTCTTCGCGTGCGCGAAAATCTGGCGCGCGCGCGGCGCAAAACGCTCCGCCGCCTTCGAGCTCGATGCGGACGCGAAAGCGGCATCGCTTTGTGGCACGGCATCTGTGCTGGCGGCGCTCGAAGCGATGGCAACGCGCGGCCATATCGACGCGGCGCGCCTCGATGCAATGCGCGCACGTCTCGTCTCGAGCGGGCAATAGTTTCCGCGCGCGTGCGTCCATCAGACGCAATTGTTTGAAGTCGGGCTCGTGCCGCGCCAGGCCGCGGATCTCGTCGAACGCGCCGTGAGGGAGGAAGCGCTGCGTGTGAGCGAATCGCGCTTCAGGGCGCTGGTCGCATCCGGGTCGTATGCGGTGTATCGCATGAGCGCCGACTGGACCCGCATGCGCGCGCTCGACGGTCGCGGCTTTCTCGCGGACACCTTGTCCGAGAACGCGGAATGGCTCGGTACTTACGGTCGTCCCGAGCATCAGCCCGTGCTGCGCGCGATCGAAGCGGCGCTCGCATCGCGGAGCCTGTTCGAGCCGGAGCATCGCGTGGTGCGCGCGCATGGCTCGCTGGGCTGGATCTTGTCGCGCGCCGTGCCGATTTGCGCTAACGACGGGCAACTCGCCGAATGGCGAGCATCACATCGCGGTGGATCGCTTGCGCAACATCTCGTGAAGCCCATCGATGTCGATGTGCCCGAACGCGTGCTGAGTCTCGCGGCGCACCGTATCCAGGCAAGCTGATATCGCGCCGGACGGCGCCAGAAGAAAATGTACGGGCGTCCATAACGGACGCCCGTGCGTGTGTGAGCAGTGCCGCTTATTGCGATTGCGAGGCGGGCGGCGTCGACTTCTTGTGATGATGCTTCTGGCCTTTCTTGTGATACGCGGGCCGCGGCTTGTTGTCGGGGTACTCTGCGGCCGCGAATGACAGCGTCGGCGCCGCGAATGCCGTCAGCACCAAAAGCACGAGGGATTTTTTCAAGGACGTTTTCATCGGAGACTCGCTTGGAGGAGATGGCCTTCGAAAAGGCAAAGCAACGCGTGGGCCGTTGCTTCGCACCGCAAGAAACAAACGACTCGATATTCCGCTTCAACCTGGGGTACACCGGCCGATCACGCTCATGCGTGTGTGAGCCGGGCGGCAACGTCACGCTCGTTCCGTGTCTGCGCCGCTGAGGCAACAGTATATTGCACAAAAAACTGCAATTCATCAGCGGGCGTGCATAAGACTTTGACGCAGCGGGATATTTGCCGGTTGCAGTGCGCCGGCATGCGTGCGTTCGCTGCCTGCCGTCTGCGACAAATGTCATTGACTGCATCTACTATCGTGCCTGTTCTCAACTTAGGGGCGACCCAGTGAAACAAGATGACATCCGCAGGAATGCGTTCGCCATGCCGGTGCACAATCCTGCTTATCCGCGCCCGCCGTTCCGCTTTCTCAATCGCGAGTACTTCATCATCTCCTATGAGACCGATCTCGATGCGTTGCGCGCCGTGGTCCCCGAGCCGCTCGAAGTCGACAACGGTCTCGTGCACTACGAGTTCATTCGCATGCCGGATTCATCCGGCTTCGGCGATTACACCGAAAGTGGCCAGGTGATCTCCGTCATCGATCCGGATGGCCGGAAGGGCAGCTACACGCACGCGATGTATCTCGACGACGAAGGGCCGATTGCGGGCGGCCGCGAGATCTGGGGCTTTCCGAAGAAGCTCGCATCGCCGCGTCTTTCAGTCGACGGCAAGGACACGCTGCTCGGCACGCTCGACTACGGCACGCAGCGGATCGCGACGGGCACGATGGGCTACAAGTATCGTCCGCTCGATCTCGAAGCCGAGCGCAAGAAGCTCGCCGATACGCCGAACTATTTGCTGAAGGTGCTGCCGCATGTCGATGGCACCGCGCGCGTGTGCGAACTGGTTCGCTTCTTTCTGCGCGACGTGAGCGTGCTCGGCGCATGGGAAGGCCCGGCCGCGCTGGAACTGCATGCGCATGCGCTCGCGCCCGTCGCGGATCTGCCGGTGCGCAAGGTGGTCGGCGCGCGGCATGTCGTCGCGAATCTCACGCTCGATATCGGCGAAGTCGCCTATGACTATCTCGCGCCGCCGGATGAGCTCAGGCTCGCCGTCAATCAATAACTTCGAATCGTTAAGGAACAAGCACATGGCACTGCAAGGAAAAGTCGCGCTCGTCACGGGCGCAGCGAGCGGCATCGGCGAACAGACGGCGCGCAAGCTCGCGGCCGACGGCGCGGCGGTCGTCATCGCCGACCTGAACCTCGCGAATGCGCAGAAAGTTGCGGACAGCATCGTAGAGGCGGGCGGCAAGGCGATCGCCTTATCGATGGACGTGACGAGCGAAGACGCGGTGAACGCCGGCATCGAAGAGGCGGTGGCCAAGCTGGGCGGCATCGACGTGCTGGTGTCGAACGCGGGCATTCAGATCGTCGCGCCGATCGAAGAGTATGCGTATGCCGACTGGAAGAAGATGCTCGCGATCCATCTCGACGGCGCGTTCCTCACGACGAAAGCCGCGATCAAGCACATGTACGCATCGGGCAAGGGCGGCTCGATCATTTACATGGGATCGGTGCACTCGCATGAGGCATCGAAACTGAAGTCGGCTTATGTCACGGCGAAGCATGGTTTGCTGGGACTCGCGCGTGTCGTCGCGAAGGAAGGCGGATCGCGCGGCGTGCGCGCCAATGTGGTGTGCCCCGGTTTCGTGCGCACGCCGCTCGTCGAGAAGCAGATTCCCGAGCAGGCGAAGGCGCTCGGCATTTCGCAAGAAGAAGTCGTGAAGAACGTGATGCTGAAGGAAACGGTCGATGGCGAATTCACGACCGTCGCCGATGTCGCGAACACGGTCGCGTTCCTCGCGGGCTTCGAATCGAATGCGCTGACAGGGCAGTCGGTCGTGGTGAGCCACGGCTGGTTCATGCAATAAGGGGAATCCATGCGCCGCAGTCAACGCAACACACTCACGCAGGCGAACCACGTCGCGCTGCCGGATTACGATGACGTCTGCCTCGTGCTGCAAGGCGGCGGCGCGCTGGGCTCCTATCAGGCCGGCGTGTTCGAAGGGCTCGCGGAAGTCGGCGTCGATCCGACATGGACATCGGGCATTTCCATCGGCGCGCTGAATACTGCGATCATCGCGGGCAATGCGCCCGAAAACCGCGTGGCCGCGCTGCGCGGGTTCTGGAACACGATCTGCCAGCCTGCGGATCTGATCGGACATGTCGGCGCGTTCCTGCCTGCGGCGTTCGGCTTCGGCAATATCGGCCGCAAGTTTTCGAGCATGTGGGCGGCGGCGCGCGCGCTGACCGAAGGACAGAGGGGCTTCTTTTCGCCGCGCGTGCATGTGCCCGATCTCGGACCGGTCACGAAGAGCAAGCGCCCGAGCGACGTGAGTTACTACGATACGTCCGCGTTACGCTCGACGCTGCTGCAGTTCGCCGATTTCGACCGCATCAACGATGGCGCCATGCGTGTGTCGGTGGGCGCGGTCAATGTGCGCACGGGCAACCTCGTCTACTTCGACAATACGAAGATGCGTCTCGCGCCTGAGCACTTCATGGCGTCGGGCGCGTTGCCGCCGGGCTTTCCTGCTGTCGAGATCGAGGGCGAGTTCTATTGGGACGGCGGTCTCGTGTCGAACACCCCGCTGACGGAGATCATTCGCGAAAGCCAGCACAAGGACACGCTCGTGTTCCAGGTGGATCTGTGGAGCGCGCGCGGCACGCTGCCGGGCGATTTTCTCGACGTGAGCGAACGCACGAAGGACATTCAGTATTCGAGCCGAACACGCGCGATCACCGATTTCGTTTCGCATAATCAAAAGCATGCGCGGCTTATCAAGGAACTGCTGGAGCACGTTCCCGAGAAGACGCGGCGCTCGCATCCGCTGTTGCGCGAGGCGCAGAAAATCGCGGATGGCGGCGCGGTGAACGTCGTGCATCTCATCTACAAGAACAAGTTCTTCGAAGGGCACTACAAGGACTACGAGTTCAGCAACGACACGATGGACGAGCACTGGGCAAGCGGGCTGGAAGATATTCGTCGATCGTTCGGGCATCCGGAGTGGTTCGAAGTGCCGAGTCATGATCTGGGCTTCGTGACGCACGATGTGCATCGGTATGAGCCCGCGCCGCAAGCGACGGCCGAGGTGCCTAAGGCAGTGTCGAAGAAGTTGGTCGATGTGGATGAGGTGGATGAGGTGGAAGGGGTTTGAAGCCCACGCGGGATTCCATTACCCTGATGAGCCGCGACGATCAAACGAGGCATGGCCATGAACGCCTGGAAACCCCCGACCTACCCCTCCATCAGTCCGTACCTCATCTGCGAAAACGCGGAAGCGACCATCACATTTCTGCAGAAAGTCTTCGAAGCCGAACTGGTCCGCCGCTTCGATCGTCCTGATGGCTCGCTGATGCACGCCGAAGTGCGCATCGACGACAGCATCGTGATGATCGGCGGTGGCGCAACGGATCAGCAATCGCCGGGGCCGCATATCCACGTCTACGTGCGCGACGTACAGGCCGTCTACGACCGCGCCATCCACAACGGCGCGCAAAGCGTGCAAGCGCCCACGCGCAAACGCGCCGATGACGACTTCAGAGGCGGCTTTTGCGACGCCGCCGGCACCACGTGGTGGGTCGCCACGCAATGACCGCCTAACGTTTTTTTCTCTTCGCGCGTGGCGGGCGGCGCGCCCAGACTTTCGCGCAACGCGTTCGTCAGCGTGCTCAGAAACTGATCGACCGCAGGCGCAAGTCGGCGCTCGCGCATCACGGTGACCTGCAACAGGCGCTCGTTGAGCAAAGGCTCGTCGATGGGTGTGGCGACGAGCGTCGGCGGGCGGGGGTCGCCTTCGAGCGCGACCGCGCTGCCGAGCGTGATCGCCGGTGAGCGCGCCGAAATGATGCCCGCCACGGAGCTCGCAGCGTGGGGCTGGCGCATTCCGTTCTTCTTCGGCTTGCTGATCGGACCGGCGGGCCTGTTCCTGCGACGCTATCTGCGAGACGCGGCCGATTACACCGAAGCCGACCACACGGCCACGCCCGTGCGCGATGTATTCACGCAGCAGAAGGCGTTGCTGCTCGTCTCGATCGGCGCGCTGACGGTATCGACGGCGGTGAACTACCTGTTGCAGTATGTGCCGACGTTCGCGATCCGCGAGCTGCATCTCGACGCATCGACGGGTTTCGCGGCGAGCAGCAGATGTCGACGGCGGCGCTGCTGCTCTTCGCGACGGGCTATCCGGCGTTCGCGTATGTCGTGTCGCATGTGTCGGTGCCTGCACTGTTCGCACTCGTCGCGTGGCTCGCGTTGCTCGAGGCGATCTACTTCGGCGCGCTGCCTGCGCTGATGTCGGAAATCTTTCCGGTGTCCACGCGCGCGACGGGCATGTCGATCGGCTACAACATCGGCGTGACGGTGTTCGGCGGATTCACGCCCGCGATCATCATCTGGTTGCTGAGCGCGACGGGCAGCAAGGCGGCGCCCAGCTTCTACATGATGTTCACGGCGGTGATCAGCCTCGCGGCGCTGGCAGCGGTGAGCCGGGGGAAAGGCGGAACGCGGGCATTGCGCGTCGCGGCGTGAAGGCGCTGACGCGAACGACCTTCATCGGCGAGTCATCCCGATGAAGGTCGATGCCTGTTCGGTATGCACGCGTCGATGAGGCTTTGGGTCACCCGCGACGCCGCTGAATTCGTGAGCGGCAGCCGGCGACACTTCGGCTCGACGACCGGCTCGGCCCGGAGACCGAACGCTGTGAGATTTTCGCAGCACCACTATGGCGGTTTATGGATAAAGACGTGAATATATCGCCGTAAGCTGTGAGAAAAAATCGATCCGATTCGGCGTTTGCACCTATGTCTCGCATCCCTCCGGCGATGGTCTACTCGTCACACCAGTTGACCACACTCGTGCGCCACGCCTGGAGGAGACATGAACGTTGTGCAAACGCAGTCCGTCGAGCGATCGGCGATCAGAAAAGTGTCGTGGCGGCTCGTGCCGTTCGTCGCGCTGATGTTCTTCATCAACTTTCTCGACCGGACCGCGATCTCGTTCGCCGGCCCGAACGGAATGACCAAGGATCTCGGCCTCACCGCCGCACAGTTCGGTTTCGCGGCGGGCGTGTTCTTCATCGGCTATATCGTGCTGGAGATTCCGAGCAATCTCGCGCTGCACAAGTTCGGCGCGCGCCGCTGGCTCGCGCGCATCATGGTGACGTGGGGCATCGTCGCATTGCTCTTTACCTGGGTGAGCAGCGTAAACGGGCTCTATACGCTGCGCTTTCTGCTGGGCGTTGCCGAAGCGGGTTTCTTTCCCGGCGCGATTCTCTTCCTGAGCACGTGGGTGCCCGCGAAGCATCGCAGCCACATCCTCGCGCTCTTCTATCTCGCGCAACCGCTCACGATCGTCATCGGCGCGCCGTTCGCCGCGCTTCTGATCCAGGCGCACGGCTTCTTCGATCTCGCCGGCTGGCGCATCATGTTCTTCGGCGTCGCGATTCCTGCCATTCTGGTCGGCGTGATCGCGTGGTTCTATCTCGCGGACAAACCCGCTGACGCCCGTTGGCTCACGGCCGCCGAGCGCGACTGGCTCACGACGCGCCTCGACGAGGAAGACCGCGCGAAAGGCGCATCGGCCAGCAAGGTCCACGGCAACCCCGTCGCCGCGCTGATGAGTGGCCGTGTCTGGCTCTTCGCGCTGATGTACTTCGGCCTGATCTACGGGCTTTACGCGCTCGCGTTCTTCCTGCCGACCATCATCGGCGGCTTCGAGGCGCGCTTCGGCACGCACTTCAACGTGTTCCAGAAGGGTTTGATCACCGCGATTCCGTATCTGCCGGCCGCGATCGCCCTGTTCCTGTGGAGCCGCGACGCAACCAAGCGCGGCGTGCGCTCGTGGCATATCGGCGTGCCGGCGCTGATCGGCGCGTTGAGCGTGCCGCTCGCGATGCAGATGGGCTCGCCCGCCGCGACCATCGCCGTGATCACCGTGACGGCCTGCGCGATCTTCTCCGCGCTGCCGAACTTCTGGGCGCTGCCCGTGCGCTTTCTTTCGGGTGCGGCGGCGGCAGCGGGCATCGCGCTCATCAACACGGTCGGAAATCTCGCGGGTTTTGTCGCGCCGTACATCACCGGCATGGCGAAGGACGCGACGGGCTCGTATCAACTGCCGATGCTGATCGTCGGCGCAATGATGCTGATGTCCGCCGCGCTCGCCTTCGCCATCGGACGCACGAGTCAGGAACGCGCGCCGGATGCCGTCGCGGCCAACGCACATTGAACACTCACCTCACACCGGAGTCATCGAAATGAAGGAAAAGATCGCGTTATTCGGAGCAGGCGGAAAGATGGGCGTGCGCCTCTCGAGCAACCTGCTGAAGTCGGACTATCGCGTCGCGCATGTCGAGCCGGGCGCGGCCGGACAGAAGCGGCTGAAGGATGAACTCGGTATCGAATGCGTCAGCGCCGATGCCGCGCTCGACGGTGCGCAGGTCGTGATCCTCGCCGTGCCCGATACGCTGATCGGCAAGCTCTCGCACGACATCGCGCCCAAGCTGTCGCCGGGCACGATGGTCATGACGCTCGATGCCGCCGCGCCTTTCGCCGGCCATCTTCCGGACCGCAAGGATCTGACGTATTTCGTCGCGCATCCGTGCCATCCGATCATCTTCAACTACGACCTCGACGAGAAGTCGTTGCATGACCACTTCGGCGGCGCGCACGCGAAGCAGTCGATCGTCAGCGCGCTGATGCAAGGGCCGGAGGAAGCGTTCGATCTGGGCGAGGCCGTCGCGAAGGTGATCTACGCGCCGATCCTGCGTTCGTATCGGCTGACCGTCGATCAGATGGCGATCCTGGAGCCGGGCCTGTCGGAAACCATCTGCGCGACGCTGCTCTACGTGATGCGCGAAGCGATGGATGAGACGATCAGGCGCGGCGTGCCCGAACAGGCGGCGCGCGACTTCCTGCTCGGCCACATGAACATTCTCGGCGCAGTGATCTTCAACGAGATTCCCGGCGCATTCTCCGATGCGTGCAACAAGGCGATCGAATTCGGCAAGCCGCGCCTGATGCGCGATGACTGGAAGAAGGTGTTCGACCGCGAGGAAATCGCGGAGAGCATTCGCCGTATCACCTGAAAATTGCGCGCTGCACGAGCAAGATCGCAACCGAATCGCCATCGAGGAACTGACTGTGACCGAACGCATCCACGCCACTTACTGGCTCGAAACCGGCGTCGATCCGGGCCTTGCCGCCGAGACCATCGCGGGCGAGCAGTCGAGCGGCACCTTCATCGCGCTGCCCAACGAGACGCCCGAACTCAAGGCTCGCTCGGGCGCGCGCATCGAACGGCTCGAAGTGCTGGGCCATGCCGAGACGCCGAGTCTCCCGGGAGGCGCCGCATCGAAGCGTTATACGCAATGCGTGCTCGAACTTTCGTGGCCGATCGGTAACTTCGGGCCGTCGCTGCCGAATCTGATGTCGACGATCGCGGGCAATCTCTTCGAATTGCGGCAGGTGTCGGGCTTGCGTCTGACCGGGCTGCGCCTGCCCGCGTCATTCGCGGCGGCGTATCCGGGGCCCGCGTTCGGCATCGAGGGTACGCGCAAGCTGTCGGGCGTGTCGCACGGTCCGCTCATCGGCACGATCATCAAGCCGAGCGTCGGGCTTTCGCCGCAGGAAACCGCCGCGCAGGTGAAGGAACTGGTGGCGGGCGGCATCGACTTCATCAAGGATGACGAATTGCAAGGCGACGGCTCGCATTGCCCGTTCGACGAACGCGTGCGCGCGGTGATGCGCGTCGTGAACGATCACGCCGAGCGCACCGGCAAGAAGGTGATGGTCGCGTTCAACGTGACAGGCGATCTCGATCAGATGAAGCGTCGTCACGATCTCGTGCTCGAACAGGGCGGCACGTGCGTGATGGCGGTGCTCAATTCGATCGGTCTCGTCGGCATGACCGAGTTGCGCAAGCACAGTCAGTTGCCGATCCACGCGCATCGCGCGGGCTGGGGTTATCTGACGCGCGCCGAAGCGCTCGGCTGGGACTATGCGCCGTGGCAGATGCTGTGGCGGCTCGCGGGCGCGGATCATCTGCACGTAAACGGCCTGCGCAACAAGTTCAGCGAATCCGACGAAAGCGTGATCGCGGCGGCCCGCGCGGTCCTGTCGCCGGTGATGGACGAAGCGCCATTGACCGCGATGCCCGTGTTCAGCTCGGGCCAGACGGGCTTGCAGGCGGCGGACACGTATGCCGCAATCGGCTGCGCGGATCTCATTCACACGGCGGGCGGCGGCATTTTCGGGCATCCGGGCGGCGTCGCGGCGGGCGTCGAGGCATTGCGCGAGTCCTGGGTCGCTGCGATCGAAGGCGTGCCGCTCGCCCGTCATGCGCAACGCAGCCCTGCGCTGAAGAGCGCATTGGAGTTCTGGAAATGAGCACGCAATGGCCGGACGGCCTGCTGCTCGCGTACTACGGCGACGACTTCACCGGTTCCACCGACGCGATGGAAGCGATGACCGCCGCCGGCGTGCCGACGCTTCTGTGCCTGCAAGCGCCCGCGCCCGAACTGCTCGCGCGCTTTCCCGATGTGCGTTGCGTCGGGCTGGCGGGATCATCGCGCGGGCGCAGTCCGCAATGGATGGACGACGAGTTGCCGCACGCCTTTGCGAGCCTCGCCGCGCTGGGCGCGCCCATCCTGCAATACAAGGTCTGCTCGACTTTCGATTCATCGCCGCACACGGGTTCGATAGGCCGCGCGATCGACATCGGCGTCGCGCAGATGCGCGGCAGGTGGTCGCCGATGATCGTCGGCGCGCCGCGCCTCAAGCGCTATCAGGCCTTCGGCAATCTGTTCGCGGCAGTGGACGGCGAGGGCCATCGGCTCGACCGTCATCCTACGATGTCGCGTCATCCCGTCACGCCGATGGACGAAGCGGACCTGCGCGTGCATCTGGGCCGGCAGACGGAGCGGCGCATCCGCCTGATCGATTTCGTGCAGTTGCGTTCGCCGGATGTTCGCGAACGCCTGAGCGCGCTCGCGAACGACGGCACGCCCGTCGTCATGATCGACGTGCTCGACGAGGAGACGCTCGCCGCCGCGGGCAAGCTCGTGTGGGAGGCGCGCGGCGAGGGCGTGTTCACGGCGTCGTCGTCGGGACTGCAGTACGCGCTCGCGGCGCACTGGCGCGCGAACGGGCTCGTGCCGCAGACGCCGGGCTTGCCCGACGCATCGCCCGCCGCTGTGATCGCGGCCGTCAGCGGAAGCTGTTCGCCCGTGACGGCGGGGCAGATTCGCTGGGCGCGCGAGCACGGCTTTTGCGTCGAGCGCCTGGACTTGCGCCGCGCACTCGATAATGCGCAATCTCGCGAAGCCGAAATCGAACGCGTGACCGGCGCCGCGGTTCGTGCGGTGTGCGCTGGCGAAAGCCCGATCGTCTTCAGCGCCGAAGGCCCGGACGACCCCGCCGTGCTCGCATTCGACGACATGGCGTCGCACGCCGGACTGAGCCGCGCGGACGCCGCGCGCCGGGTTGGCGAAGCGCTTGCCGAGGTGATGCGCCGGCTGCTCGATCGCACGCCGTTGCGCCGCGTCGTCGTCGCGGGCGGCGACAGTTCCGGCGAAGTGGCGAGCAGGCTCGGCATCACGGCATTGAGCGTCGCGGCGGCCATGGCGCCGGGCGCGCCGCTGTGCCGCGCGTGGTCCGACGATCCGGCGCGCGACGGGATCGAAATCGTGCTGAAAGGCGGACAGATCGGCCGCGCGTCTTTCTTCGGCGACGTGCGCGACGGCGCTTCATGGACCGGGGCTTCGTGAGGTTTCATCGAAGACGGGCGATTTCGATGGCTCTGCGAGGCACGGCGGATCAACGAGAGCATCGCCGCGGCGATCGCGATGCACGCGCGCCTCTCGCGTGCGAGCGCGCTCTACGGCATGTTCTTCACGTCCTGAGCGCTTCGTCGTCCCGCGCGCGCAGGAACGCGGTCATCTGCTCCAGACTTTCGTTCATCTCTTCGATCAGCCAGCGCTCCAGCTGCGCGACGTCGGCATGCGCGCGCAGATGCGGCGCGACCCACAGCACGAGCTGACGCGGACCCGGCGCGAAGCCGAACGGCGCAACGAGCTTGCCGGACATGAGATCGTTCATCACGAGCAACTGCGGTACGAGCGCCACGCCGAGACCGCACACGGCCGCCTGAATCAGCAGATAGAAGTGATCGTAGGCATCCGCGCTCGCGCCGGCGATCGGCGCGAGGTTCGTCGCGTGATACCAGTCCGTCCACGCCTCCGGGCGCGTGCGGGTGGACAGCAGCTTTGCGCGCGCGAGATCGGCAGGCGTTGCGAGTCCGATCGACTGTGCATACTCCGGCGAGCACACCGGCCCGATCCATTCGTCGATGAGCGTGCGCGTGACCGCGTCCTTCGGCGGCTCGATCGTGTTCGCGCGAATGGCGACGCTGATCTTGTCGCGCACGAAATCGATCTGGTCGTAGTTCATGTTGAACTTGAGCTCGGTCTGCGGATAGCGCCGATGAAACCCCGCGATCCTCGGAATCAGCCAGTTCATCATGATGGTCGCGGAGCACGACAGCGTGAGCGGCTCGGGCTTCAACTGCTCGATACTCGCGTCGATGAGATTGAACGCGGTAGTAAGTCCCTCGGCGAGGCGCCTGCCTTCGGGCGTCGGGTCCGACGACTGCGCGGAGCGCACGAGCAGCGTGAGGCCGAGCGTGTCCTCGAGCGCCTTCACCTGCCGGCTGATCGCGCCGTGCGTGACGCACAGCTCCTGCGCGGCGAGCGTCATGCTGCGCAGGCGCGCCACGGCCTCGAACGCGCGCAGGGCGTTCAGCGAAGGGCGCGGGGTCTGCATGGGTCTCCTCCCTGTGTGGTCCCGATCGTGTCCTGTTTCGATACGGCAAGCCGATTGTAGACGGCGCGGCGGGCCGTCCTCTTTGTATCGCACTGTATCCGCAGTGAAGCCCGACACACGGCGTTTCATAACCTGCGTGCCGCGAAACAAGCCAGATACGTGCGCCGGTTCTAATACCTCCATGCCCGAACGATTCGCAACACGGCGCGGATCGACAAGACGGGTTTCCATCCCATTCTCTGGAGGTCAATCATGAAAGTCATCCAATCGCTTATCGTCGCTGCCGCTGTCGCGCTTCCGGCTTTCTCGTTCGCGCAGTCGAACCAGCCGATCACCCGTGCGGAAGTACGCGCGCAGCTCGTCGAGCTGCAAAAGGCCGGTTACGATCCGGCGAGCGACCAGACGCAGTATCCGCAAAACATCCAGGCCGCGCAGGCGCGCGTCGATGCCGCGAAGGGCCTGACCGCCTACGGTGCGCCGGTGAACGGCGCCTTTGCATCGGGCGCGCGTTCGACAGATGCGAACGTCATCGGGCTCGGTCCGGTTTTCGCAAGGCCGTAAGCGCGCGGTTTGCTCGATTCAATGAAGCCCGGACGGATGGCCCGTCCGGGCTCGATGCGTTTCTGTGAATAACGTATTACGTCTCGAAATTATCGCCTCTCAAGCGATACACTCTCGCTGCAAAATCCCGTTTTCGAGGGCACGTGACGCGCTGCGCAATGGCGAGGCGTGGAAAATGGGTATCATCCCGTTCCGCCCTGGCGCGGATTCAGCCGAATGTAACAACGTATCGCAGTTTTTTGAGTGCGACGCCACTGATTTTCGAGGCGCTTATGCCCACAGACGTAGACATCATTACCGACGAGCAAATCGCGTCGATCGCCGACCGCCTGACGCAAGAAGGCCGCAAGGTTTCCCCCGTGACCGTTTGGACGGAGGCCGGCAGCGGCTCGGTCGTCGCCATCGCGGCAGGCCTGCAACGCTGGCGCGAGGCGCGTTCCCCGGACGTGCCGCAGCAGCAGGCGCCGACCGGACTCCCCGACGACCTCGCCGAGACGCTCGTGAACGTCGCGCGGCGGCTCTGGACCGTTTCTCGCGACGAAACCGAACGGATGTCCGGCCAGCGTCTGTCTGCGGTGAGCCAGCGGCTTTCGACCGCGCTCGCGGAGCGTGACGAGGCGCTCGCCGAGTTCCAGAAGACCGGCGACGAGGCCGCGAAGAGCCGCCAGCAAATGACGGAGATGGTGAGCGCGTTGCGGGCATCGGAAGAGTCGGTCGCGCGCTTGCGCCAGGAGTTCGAAGCCGTCACGGCGCGCGCGCAGACCGCAGAGACGCGCGTCGAGGAAGCGTTGCAGCGCGTATCGGCGGGCGAGGCGCAACTGGAAGCCGTGAAGGCGTCGCTCGAAGAAGAGCGGCGCGCGAAGGATGCGCTGAACGCGGCGTTGTCGGCGAAGGACGAAGACATCGCGCGCATCGCACAAGAGCGCGATCAGGCGCGGCAGGACCATTCGGAATTGCATGCGTCGATGTCGGGCAAGGACGAAGCGCTCGCGCGTCTCGCCGATGAGCTCGATCAGGCACGCGAGCAGCACGGCAATTTGCACGCGTCGCTGACTGGCAAGGACGAGGAACTCGCGCGCATCGCCGACGAGCGCAATCAGGCGCGGGAGCAGCACGAGCAGTTGAGCGCATCGCTCGCGGGCAAGGACGAAGAGCTTGCGCGCATTGCGCAAGAGCGCGACCGCGTGCTTCAGGATCACGCGCAACTGCATGCATTGATGGCGGGCAAGGACGACGAGCTCGCGCGCATCGCACAAGAGCGCGATCAGGCGCGGCAACAGCATGAAGCGTTGAGCCTCGCATCGCAGGAGAAATCGGCTGAAGTCGAACGCTGGTCGCAGGATGCGATCGCCGCGCACGGGCGCGCGCAGGCCGCCGAGGCGCAGGCGAGCGAAAGCCTCGCGCACGTCGCCGCACTGGAGGTGGAGTTGAACGAAGTGCGCGTCGCGCTCGCGGCGGAGCGTGAGAACGCAGCTGCGCGAAACGCCGAAATTACCGCGTACCGCGATCACGCTGGCCGTGTCAGCGCCGAGCTGGATGAAGCCCGCAAGCAGATCAGCGCGTTCATGGAAGAGAAGGCCGAGCAGGGCGCCGAACTCGCGCGCGTGTCGAACGATGTCAACGCGTTGCGCGAGCGCGCCGAGGCCGCCGAGAAGAACGCGACCGATCTCGCGAAGCGCCTCGTCGAGAAGGAGCAGGGCGACGAGTCGGAGCTCGCGTCGCTGCAGCGTCAGATCTCGGCGCAGGCGAAGGCGCATTCGAAGGCCTATGACGATCTCCGCGCCAACGCCGAGCAATGGGTCACCTACGCGAAGGACTTGCGCCAGCGTCTCGATGTGGCCAACGAGAAGATCCTCTTTATCGATGCTCGCAGCACCGGCGAAGTCGCGCTGATGCGCAGGCTCGCGGTCGAGCTGGAGCGCCTGAAGCCGGATCACGAACTCGTGTTCCGCGAGTCGCAGCAGAAGATGATCGGCGACAAGATGGCGCAGCAGCTCGCGCAAAAGGGTTATCGCTACGATCCGGCGACCGCGGTGATGTCGAAGATCGAAACGTGATCTTCATGTGACGATGCAAACGCAGACCCTCACCGTCACGATCGATCGCGATTGGCGCGAGCTCTATGAAGCGATCTGGCATCCGGAGGTCTTTCCGACATGGGCGTCCGGACTCGCGCAGTCCACGCTCGAAGACCTGGGCGACCACTGGCGCGCCCGCGGTCCCGAAGGCGATGTGACGATCCGCTTCACCGGTCACAACGCGCTCGGCGTGATGGATCATTACGTCGGTCTGCCGAACGGTGAAGAGGTCTACGTACCATTGCGCGTTTATCAGAACGGCGCGGGCGCCGAAGTGGCGCTCACGCTGTTCCGCCAGCCCGGCATGTCCGACGAAAAATTCGCCGCCGACGCCGACTGGGTCCGCCGCGACCTTGCCGCGCTCGCCGCGCGTCATGCGAAGCCCTGACTGCGCTTCTCAGGCCACAGTCCGCGAAGCGCTCTCGCCGACGAAGCGCCATCCGTCATGAGTCAGCTTGAAAGCCAGTCCGGTCGGGACTAGGCTTTGGCGAGGGTCCGGCACTTGCTTTCGGGCCGTTCATCGCGCGAGGACGACATGACCGCGAACGCTGCGCCTTTCGATACCGAGTTGACCCGCGTGCTCGGCTGCCTTTATCCGATCATCTCCGCCGGCATGGGAGGCCCCGCGCGTGCGGAACTCGCGTCGGCGGTGTCGAGTGCGGGAGGCTTCGGATTGCTCGGCATGGTGCGCGAATCGCCCGAGACGATCGCCGACGAAGTCGCCGCCGTGCGCGCCGCGACGGATCGGCCATTCGGCGTCAACCTCATTCCGACGGGCACGAAACCCGGCTTGCTGGCCGCCGAGCTCGACGCCTGCCTCGAACTGGCGGTGCCGGCGATCTGCTTTTTCTGGGACGTGTACCCCGATATCGTCGCGCGCGCGAAAGACGGCGGCGCGCTCGTGCTGTATCAGGTCGGCTCGCTCGAAGATGCGCTTCGCGCGGAAAAGGCCGGCGCCGATGTGATCGTGGCGCAAGGCGTCGAGGCGGGCGGCCATGTGCGCGGCTCGACCGGCATCATGACGCTGCTACCCGAAATCGCCGCGCATATCCGTGTGCCGGTGGTCGCGTCGGGCGGCATCGCGACGGGCGCGGGGCTCGTTGCGGCGCTGGCGCTGGGCGCGAGCGGCGTGCATTGCGGCACTGTCTTCCTGCCGACGCACGAATCCTATGCGCACGATTATCACAAGCAACGCGTGATCGATGCGCGCGCGGGCGACACCGTCCACACCGACCTCTACGCGATCAACTGGCCCGCCGGCTCACCGGTGCGCGTGCTCGCGAACAGCGTGACGGATGCGGCGCGCGATCATCTCTTCGGCAACGATCCCTATGCGCTGCCGCGCGAAGTCATCGCGCATGACGAATGGGGTGCCGTCGAAAAATACAGCACGATCTCTCCGCTGCGATCGACGACCGGCGATCTCGAAAAAATGGCGCTTTTCGCGGGGGAATCGTCGGCGCTGGTGAGCGAGCGGACATCCGCGGGCGAAGTCGTCGAACGTCTGATGCGCGAGGCGAACGAGACGCTCGACGATCTGCTGGCGCGACGCGAGAAGACCTTGAACGTCGGGGGCGGCGAGTCATGAACGGCCATCGGGCCGACAAGCTATCATGTGCGCATTCCAAACAAGCCGCACGGGCTGGAGAATCATATGGCTGGACCTCAGGAAAGCGTCAGCATGGCGTTGTTCTGCGACTTCGAAAACGTCGCGCTCGGCGTTCGCGATGCGAAGTACGAGAAATTCGATATCCGGCCGGTGCTCGAACGCCTGCTGCTGAAGGGAAGCATCGTCGTCAAGAAAGCCTATTGCGACTGGGATCGCTACAAAGGCTTCAAATCGGCGATGCATGAGGCGAGCTTCGAGATGATCGAGATTCCGCACGTGCGCCAGTCGGGCAAGAACTCGGCCGACATTCGCCTCGTCGTCGATGCGCTCGATCTTTGCTACACGAAATCACACGTCGATACGTTCGTCATCATCAGCGGCGACTCCGACTTCTCGCCGCTCGTGTCGAAGCTGCGCGAGAACGCGAAGAAGGTCATCGGCGTAGGTGTGAAGCAATCGACGTCCGACCTGCTCGTCGCGAACTGCGACGAGTTCATCTTCTACGACGACCTCGTGCGCGAGCAGCAACGCGCCATCGCCAAGCGCGAACAGCGCGAATCGAAACGCGCGCCCGATGAAGAACGGCATCCCAGGCAGGAGACGGACTCGCGCAAGTCGCAGGCCATCGCGATCACCGTCGAGACGTTCGAGGCGCTCGCATCGGAGCGCGGCGAGAGCGGCAAGATCTGGGCGTCGGTGTTGAAGAGCGCGATCAAGCGCCGCAAGCCGGGCTTCAGCGAAACGCAATATGGCTTTCGTGCGTTCGGCAATCTGCTCGATGAAGCGCAGTCGCGCGGTCTGCTCGAAGTGGGCCGCGACGACAAATCCGGCGCATTCGTGTTTCGCTCCGCTCAGTCCGCTCAGGCCGCGGCGGTCGATGTGAGGCAACCCGAGGCGCCGGTCGTCCAGAAAGAAAACGAAGGCGCTGGGAACAACCGACGCCGAGAGCGCCGCGGCGCAAGGAAGAGTGCGCACGCGGCCGCGCCCGAGCCCGTCGTGTTCGAGGAAGAAGCATCGACGCCGGTCGCTCCGACAGAACACGAAGGCGCGGGGAAAAGCAGCCGCAGAGAGCGACGAGACGCAAGGAAAGCCGCGCACGAACCGGTCGCGTTCGTGGAAGAGGCACCGATGCCGGTCGAACGCGAGACGTTCGAACCGCAAGCGGAAGCTACACCCGCGCCCGCATCCGCGCCGAAAAAGCCGGCCGCGCGGAGCCGTGCGCGCAAGACTGCGACGAAGCAGAGCGTCGCCGATGTATCGAACGAAAGCGCGGTGATCGCCGCCGGACCGGTTGCCGAATCGAAGGCGGAAAAGCCATCGCGCAAATCGTCATCGCGCGGCAGCCGCTCGCGCAAGGCCATCGACAAGGCGAGCGATCAGTAAATCGCGCGCATCGAATCATCGCTTCATCCGGTGCGCCGTTCCGCTTCCACCGACGCTTCTCCTTGCGCGCGCGCCGCCGCATGCTCTTCGGCGCGCCAGCGCTGCCGCGAGCGATACATCGTCGCGACCGCGATGCGCGCCATCTTCACCCAGCCGGAGTGACGCGGGTCGGCGAGCATGCTGAGCGCGCGCGCGTAATCGAGCGTGAGGCCCGGCGTCCAGGCCATCGTCGCGGCACGCTTTCGCACTTGCGCCGCGACCCATAGCTCCGGTGTCGTCATGATGCGCACGAGCGGCTTCCATCCGCCGCCCTTGCCCCATACGCGCGCCGACGCACCCTCGATCGCCGCTTCCAGCGCCCGCGCCACGGAACTCGAGCAATTGCGGTAAGTGAGGTTATAGGTCGTGTCACGCCGATACGCCTGCCAAAAGCGCGCGAGCCTCACCGGATCGTAGTTGCGGATGCGCACCTGTTGCGTCGACGGACACCACGCCTTCGACTCGGTTTCATAGTCGGGCTGAAAGAGGCCGGGCACGTCGTTCTCGCGTGTCGCGCGCAGCGTGCGCGTGAATTCGTTCGGCGAGCGGTCGATCTCGACCGCGGGATACAGGCTGATGTAGACGCCTTCGGGCGTTTCCAGCGCCGCGTGGCCCGTCGAGATGGTGCCGTTCCTGTCGACAGCGGCGATATAGCGATCGACCAGCAACTGCCGCTTCGGCTGCGACTTCGCCGTGCCGACCGGCGTCCATACGTGCACGGTCAGCGCGGCTTCATCGGGTGCGGGCGGGCCGTCGAAGACCGCGCCGGCGAACGACGGCGCGGCGCGCGCGGGTTCTGCCTGCGCCGCCGTAGCCGATTCGCCTTCGACGGCGGGATTCGCCGCCATGCGCCGCACGCGCGCCGCGAGCAGGATCATGTTCCAGCCGCCGAAGAAGAGGCCGAACGCGACGCAATAGGCGACCGTGCCCGCATAGTGATCGGGATAAGGCTGATAGAAAAAGATTGCGATTGCGATTTCGAGCACGCCGCCTGCCGTGGCGAGACGCCATTTGCGATAGCGGACCACGCGCGCGGAGACGATCTGCAACGCGCCATCGACGAGAAAGAGCGTGCCGAAGATGAGCGACAGCACGAAGTTGCCGTGCTCGCCGCCGAACAGCACGAGCAGCGCCGAGAGGCAGAACGTCGTGCCTTTCACGTAGCGCAGCTTGCGCTGACCGCCCATGCCGGTCCACGCGACGGCGAGTGTGGCGAGGCCTTCGAGCAGCATCATCAGCGCGAAGGGGATGATGGGAAAGTAGAGCGAGCCGTCGAGCGCGTCGGTGAAGATGACGCCGCCGAGCGCGATGCTGAGCAGCCCGAGCGTCATCACCGAGCGCCATCGCGTGCGCAGATAGTCCACGCCGAGAAGAATCATCACCAGCCGAACCATCGCTTCCTCCGTCTCATCATTCGATACCTCGTGCGGCACATGCGCGGCCACACACGTTATAAGGCATCGACGGCGAAAGCGGCAAGAAGGGAAAACCGCAGACGAATACGCGCGGCTGCCGTGCAAGGGCACGACGGCCGCGCGATCGCGTCACCTATTGCACCGCATGCTTCGCGGCATCTTCGATCACCGCCGCGACCTGTTGCGGCTTCGATTCATACACGGAATGGCTCGCGCCGGGAATGACCGTGATGTGACTATGCGCGCGCTCGTAGTACCAGCGTTCGAGATCCGGATTGATGATCTTGTCGCTGCCCGCGACGATGCCCCAGCTCGGCTTCGACGTCCATGATGCAGCCGTCAGCGGCGTCGTGAAGACTTGCGCCGATGTCAGAATCTGCGAGCGCGATTCGAACGTGGCCTGCCTGAGCGGCAGATCCGCGGCGAAGTCTTTCGGGAAGACGGCGGGGTTCAGGTACGTGTAGCCATCCGCTGTCTTTTCGACGGCGTCCGTCTGCTTCGCGAGGAAGCTGGGCGTTTTCTTGCCGAGCGCGCCTTCGTCCTCGCCCACATTCGGCGCATGCGCCGCGACGTAGACGAGCCCGGCGACATTCGTATGCACGCCCGCTTCCGTGATGACCGACCCGCCGTAGCTATGGCCGACGAGAATGGTCGGACCGTTTTGCAGGTCGAGCACGCGCCTGGTTGCGGCGACATCGCCTTCGAGCGAGGTCAGGGGTTCCTGGACCATCGTGACGTGATAGCCGTCCCGGGTCAGGATGTCGTAGACCGGCTTCCATCCCGAGCCATCGACCCACGCGCCGTGAACGAGGACGATGTTCCTGACGGGCGCATGGGCATCGGCGGCCGGGGCGGCATTCTGAGCCATTGCGCCAGCCGATGCGAACACACCGGCCGACAGCGCCAGCACCGAGGCTGCTTGCAAGATTCGCTTCATGAAGGACTCCGCTTGTGCGAATGAGAGATCATCGATCCGGACGCGCGCATCAGCTACCGAAGAACGGCTGACAGAAGTCGATCGGGCCGACGCACGTGTTGTTCATCGAGACATGCTTCGGTGCACCCGATGCACTCGTGCCGGTTTGCGCGCCCCCGTACGTCCGCACTGCGTCGGCATGTTGCGCGGCGACCTTCGCTTCTGCCGCCTGAATGTCGGACGGGTAGTACGGATCGCTCGCGAGCGCGGGGTTATAACCTGCCTTTTCGACCGCGACGAGATCGGCGCGGACCTGTGCGCGTGTGACGGGACCGTTCGACTGCGCGAATGCCAGAGCGGGCGCGGCGAGCGTGGCGGCAACGAGGGTGAAGCTGACGAGGTATTTTTTCATGATCTATTCCTGGTGGATGATGCGTATGTATTCGGGTATCCGAAATAAATATTCTCTTCGGTTTCCCTTGGTCAAGGCCGTCGGTCTGTGTTCGTGTTGCGACCTTGATGACAATGTATCGCCCGGCGCGCGCCTCGACTACACCTACGAAGGAGCGTGCTCGCACCAACCATCGGTGCATCGGCTAAACGTTCGCATGGCGCGTGCGCCGTGGATCGAACCGTCCGGCTGCATCGCATGCGACGTGCGGATGAGCCGTCTCATGCGCGCGTCTGACGCGCTCATACGAAGGTGTTAGCTCCTCGCCGAGCCCTGCGCGAATCAAACCTTCATATAGGTTGACTCAACCAATGGGCGGTCTCGTCAACCGTATGTACGGCTAGGCGCGTGATTTTCGTTTGATTAATTTGGAGTGGTCGCGATGCGCATTCTCGATATCGCGCTTCGCTGCGGCCTTCGCAGGCGCTTCGTCGCCGCGACGGCGAGGCACTGGCAGACAAACCCGCTCGAGGCGGCGTGAGCGGATCGGTTCACCCCATTCTTCAATAAGGAGCCGGCTATGGCCGAAGCTGCAATCGCGCTCGATCCGTGGGCACAGACGATCTTTCGATTGACGTCGCTGAATGATGGCGTGAGTTTCGAGGCGCCTTCGGCGAGGCGTCCCTTCAGTCAAACGGGCGAGCGCCGCGTCACCGTGAAGCTGATCGAGCGTCCGTCGAGCACCACGGCGACGATCGAATGGCGCGATCCGACGCGCTGCTGCTATGGCGATCAGGTGTGGCGCGCGATGCGCGCGCGCACCGCCGGCGTGTGCGCGATGAGCGGCGTCGAGATCCGTCCGGGCGACCGTGTGTACGGGCCGAATCCGCGGCCGGTTCCGGGCAACGCGGGCGCGATGATTCTGGCATCGGTGCTGGATCAGGCGACGTCGCTATGAATCGATCCCGTTGCGCGAGCTCGCCCTTTCGCGATGCGCTCGTGCCTCATCGTTCAGATCGGCGACTGGGTGTTGCGCAATGTGTGCCGCAATATCGCGCAATGGGATGCAGACGGACTGTGCCGGCCGATGCCCGCCGCGGACCTCACGAGGTTTCTGTGCGCAATGGCGGGCGCATCGTCGCGGCGCGGCGTGATTGCGCGGCGCTTGCCGTGTAATCGTTAAGGCCGGCGGGATAAGGCTAAAACGGATGAGGATCAATACGTGGAATATCCGCGACGAGGACATGATTGCGGTGCGGGGGTGATCCGGTGCCAAGCCCGCCTCACCTCTGCGCTTCACGATGCTCCACGCCCACGAGCCGCGCATCGAGCCGCCTTGCAAGCGCTTCGGCGCCGCGCTGCATCACGTAGTCGTGGTTCCATTTGAAGAGCGGCCGCGCGATCGGCGCAAGCAGCTTCATCCATCCGCGTCCGGTGCGCACGCGCCATTCGTATCGCACGATCGTCACGTCATTCTGCGATGAAAAGTGCCAGCACCCCGAGCCTTCGACATCGCCACTCGCTTCCCCTTCGAGCGACATCAGCGGCTCGACGCGCGTAACACGCATGTCGAAGCGCACGCGATACGGCAAACGTCCTTTCCATGTATAACGATGCAACGCGCCGACGCCATCGCGCGCGCCCGTTTCCACTTCGATCACACGTTCGACGCACGCCCACCAATGCGGCCACGCCGACGGATCGTGGATCGCGTCCCACACGGATTGAAGCGGCGCCGCGATCCTCCAGACGGTAATGAATCGATATTCGCTCGCACGCACGATCGCCTCATTTTTGCTTCGAGTTCTTCGCGACTGCTTCGTCGGTTTCCCAGCCGCCGCCGAGCGCGCGGAAGAGGTTCACCTGATCGATCGCGACCTGGCCTTCGGCGGCCGCGACCTGCGCCGCGACGCCGGTCAATGTACGCGTCGCGTCGAGGTCGTTGAGGAACGACTCGCGGCCCGCGCGATACAGCCGGTTCGTTTCATCGGCCGATTCGATCGCCGATTTATACGCGGTGCGCAATGCATCGGCGCGCGTGGTATCGGATGCGTATGTGGCGAGGCTGCTCTGCGTCTCCTGCAGCGCCTTCAGCACGACGCCGTCGAACTGTGCAAGCGCGCCGCCCGTCGCCGCTTCGGCCTGATGCACGCGCGCGCGTTGACCGTTGATCGGAAAGCTCCAGCTGATGAGCGGCCCGAACGCCCAGCGGTTCGTGTTCGCGCCGAAAAGATCTTCCACGACACCCACCGACCCGACCGACGCACCAAGGCTCACCGACGGATACAACGCGGCGGTGGCCACACCGATGCGCGCCGTCGATGACGCGAGCTGCCGCTCCGCCTGACGCACGTCGGGGCGGCGTCTGAGGAGCGCTGCGCCATCGCCGACAGGAATCGGCGCGCGCAGCTTCGGCAGCCGCTTGCAGGCGAGGGCGGCTCGGGGCAAGTCCGAAGGCGCGCGCGCAAGCAGCATCGCAAGCCGATACTGCGCGACACGGCGGCGCGCGATGAAGCGCGGAATGTCGGCGGCGAGCGTATCGGCCTGAGTCTGCCCGCGCGTGACTTCCGACTGATTGCCGCGGCCCGCGTCGCGCAGACGTTGCGTGAGCTTCACGCGCTGCTTCTGCAAATCGAGCGACTTCTGTGCGATCTCCAGCTCTTCGCCCGCCGAGCACGCTTCGACATACGCGCGCACGACATCCGCGACGACCGTGATGCGCGCGAGGTCCTGCGCGGCTTCGACGGCTTCATCGTCGGCATTCGCCGCTTCGACGCCGCGCTTCAGCTTGCCGAAGAGATCGATCTCATATGAAATGGAAAGATCGAGCGCGCCTTCATTGACGACAGGAATCTTCTCCGTCAACAGATATTGCTCCGCCGATTCCTGCGCGCGCTGAAACGCCGCCGATGTCTTGCCCGAGAATCCGCCTTGCCGGTTCGCAAATTCGACTTCGGCGCGCGAGCGTGCGAGATTCGCGGCGGCCACGCGCAGGTCGGTGTTCGACGCGAGCGCCGCGGCCACGAGTTGATCGACGACGGGATCGTCATAGAGGCGCCACCATTTGGCGGGCACTTCGCCTTGCGTGACGGGCGCGCGATCCGCGCCGTCGATGGCCGCGTTCGCGTAGGGCGCTTTGATCGCCGCGTGATCGGGCAGCGTGTAGTTCGGGCCGACCGTGGTGCAGCCGAAGAGCGCGATGGCAGACGAAACAGCGATGGCGACCGCTTTCATTGCGATGCGCCCGACGCGGGGGCCGACACGCTCGAAGTCGGCGCAGGCGCAGAAGCCGGCGAGGTCTCCGACGCCGCGCGCTTGCCGATCTTCGGACCGATGCCGCGCACCGAGACCGTCGCGGTGCGGCCCGCGATCATGCGAAAGTCCGCCGGAATCTCATCGAGCGTCACACGCACCGGAATGCGCTGCGCGAGACGCACCCAGCTAAAGGCAGGATTCACGTTCGGCAGAAGACTCGAGCTTTGCTGACGGTCGCGATCCTCGATTGCCGCGACGATGCTCTGCACATGTCCGCGCAGGAGGCCCGGCTCGCCCATCACCTTGATATCGACAGGCTGGCCGATATCGATGCCGCCGAGCTTCGTTTCCTCGAAGTAGCCATCGACGCGGAACGAATGCATGTCGACGACCGAGAGTACCGCGCGTCCCGCCGACACGAATTCGCCGACGCGCGGCGCGCGATCGTTGAGATAACCGTCGACGGGACTGAGAATCTCGGTGCGTTGCAGATTGAGACGCGCCGTGTCGATGGCGACTTCGGCATCGGCGAGCGCGGCGGTCGCCTGCTCGACGCGCGAATGCGTTTCCTCGACGACTTCACGCGCGACGAGATTGCCGAGCGCGCGATTGCGCGCATCTTCGCGCCGCGCCTGATCGAGCGTCGCGCGGCGTTGCTGCGCGGTAGCCTGCGCATTGCGCAGCGCGAGCGTGTAGCGCGCCTGATCGATCACGAAGAGGACATCGCCCTTTCTGACCTGCTGATTGTCGATTACCTTCACGTCGGTGATGAGGCCGGACACGTCGGGCGCGACCTGGATCACGTCGGCGCGCACGTGACCGTCGCGCGTCCACGGCGCGAACATGTAGTAATCGACGAGCTTCCATAACACGACGCACGCAATCGCGACGACGATGAGCGTAAGCAGAATCTGCCCGAGGGAGAACCAGGTTTTTTTCACGAGATGAGCCGCTGCGAAACGATGACGACAACGCCCAGCACCAGAACATAGATGCCGAGATCGAAAATGGAACGGTGCCACACGAAGCGATAGAAGCCGACGCGCGCGAGCACGGTGCGGATCGCGAGATTCAAGAGATAGGCGATGAACATCAGCACGAGCACCGCAGGCACGAACACGCCGAGAATGTCGATTTCGCCGATCATGTGTGGCGTTCCGATGAAAGAGCAAATTTAAAGATCATGCCGGCTCCTCGCGCGGCGGCGCGCCGTTCGCGATGCCGGGCTGCGTCTGCGTCGCGGGTGGATGCAGCGACAGGCGCATGCCGACGAGCGCGTGCAGCGTGTCCCGCAGCCATTTCTCCGCGACCACGTCTTGCGACTGCGTGATCGCGCGGGATGTGACCTGCGCGCTCGTCGCATCGATGCTGCGAATGAGTTCGACAGGCACCGGCTGACGCGTGCGGCGCGCGATGCAGAGTTCGAAGTAATGACGCAATGCATCGAGCACGGTATCGACCGAGGTCTGCAATTCGATCGGCAGCTTGCGGCGCGTGCGGCGCAGATCGAGCGCATTCAACGCGACGCGGAAATCGCGAAAGCTTTCGATCGATGGGTGACGATGCGAGTCCGTTGCGGCATGACGCGGCAAGAGTTGCATCAGCCTGTCGAGCATGCGTGCATAGAGTTCGCGCTGGTCCTGAATGACTTCCGCTGCCGACGCGCTCAACACGATATCCGCCCAGGCCGAACGCGTGAGCCGCGCGGCAGCGAGTTCCGCGCCGAAGGGCCGCGTCATGCGCGTCCAGATGAACGCGAAGAGCAGGCCCGCGACGCCCGCGAGATTGCTGTTGATGAACACGAAGAAGTCCGCTTCGTAGGCGCTCTGAATGCTGATAAACGTCGCGGTGTTTACGGCCGTGAGCATCGTCACGAGCGTGAAGCGCGGCCGCGGAATGAGCGTGCCGATGATGAGAAAGGGCACGGAGAAGATCAGCACGAGCATCGGGAAGTCGTGCACGTGGGGCAGCACGGCGAACACATAGAGGCCGGCCAACACGACGCTCATGCAGGTCGCGAGAAAGAAGGTGAACACTTGCGGCGCGGGCTCGTCGAGCGCGGCGAAGAAGCAGCACGCGACGGCGGCGAGCGTCACGGCGCCAGCGCCATCGTTCCAGCCCGATTCGATCCAGAGTGCGCACGCGACGATGATCGCGCTGACCGCGACGCCCGTCGAAAAGAGCATCATGCCGCGATCGAAGAAGCGCGCCGTGCCGCCGAGCCGCCAGTGACGGAAGTGCGGACGCCATTCGCTCGTCTCGTTGAGAATCGCCGCACGCAGCGCGCGAATGTCCTGCCATACATCGACGACCTGACCGAGACGCCACAGCGCATTCGACAGCAGTGCGCCGTCGGCGCTCGCCAGCGCTTCGACGGAGGGACGCATCGCCTGGATGCGTTCGCGCAGCGCATCGGGCTCGCGCTCGTCTTCCACATCCTGCTCCGCGCGCGGCATCGGCGAGCCGACCCATGCGGCCACGTCCTTCAACAGTTGTTCAAGACCTCGAGGATGCGCGCCGTGCTTGTCGATCAGTTCGATGAGCGGATCGGCCATCGACGAAATCAGCGGCAGGAAGATTTGCATGCGGCCCTGCAACGCGCGCGCGCGTCGGATGATATCGGGCCGCGTGTGATCGTAAGTCAGCTGGCTCAGCAGGAATTCGAGGCCGTTGACCGTTGCCGCGAGCCGCTGGCGTGCCGCTGAAATCGATGCCCCCGCGATATGTCCCGAGAGCGTCTCGCACGCATAGAACGCGGCATCGCGAAACCATGCGTCCGTTCGTTCGATGAGCGTCGGCGCGAGCCGGCTAGGAAGCACCGCGCTGCCGACGATGCTCGCCACCACGATGCCGAGCAGAATCTCCTCGGTGCGCGTGATCGCGAGATCGAAGACCGTGATCGGGTTGGTGACGGCGGGCAGGGCGATCAACGGCAGCGTATAGCCCGCGAGCAGAAAGACATAGCTGCGCGCGCTGCGGTCGAACATGGAGAGATAGAGCAGCGTGCCCGTCCATAACGCGACGATCACACTGAAGAGAAACGGCGACTCGACGAAAGGCGGCACGATCAGCACCGCGCCCGCCGCGCCGATCATCGTGCCGAGCGCGCGATAGAGCGCCTTCGAGCGCGTCGCGCCGACGAACGGATTCGACACGATATAGACGGTCGCCATCGCCCAGTACGGACGCGGCAGTTCGAGCGCGAGGCCGATGTAAAGCGCGATCATCGCGGCGGCGAAGGTCTTGGCGGAAAAGAGCCACTCGCGCGCGGAAGGAAAGGACATGGCGCTATGCTCCGCGCCTGCCGGCTGGGCGGACGGGCTTTGCGGCGTCGTCGAGCGCTTCCAGCGCGGCGAGCAGTTTTGCATCCGGCGATGCGCTGAACGCATTGAGCACGCGCAGCGTGGTTTCGAGATCCTCGCGGCTCACGCCCTTCAGCAGCCGCGCGCGCAGCGTCACGAGGCGCTCTTCCATGCGCGCGGTGACCGCGCGGCCTTCATCGGTGAGCGTGATGGTTTTCGCGCGCTTGTCTTCCGGGTCTTCGTCGCGTCGCACGAGGCCTGCCGCGCAAAGCTGATCGAGCAGCCGCACGAGCGATGGCCCTTCGATGCCGACATGCTCCGCGAGCGTCACCTGACGCACCGCCTCGCCGAGCCGATTGGCCGTGAGCAGCGGCACCGCGCATGCTTCCGACACGCCGTACGAGGCGAGCACGCCGTGACTCGTGCGGCGCCAGCGTCGCGCGGCAAGCACGAGCGTGCTGCTCACGGAGCGGCGCAGGATGTCGAGATGGGTCATGCGGCCGGATTATAACGAGAACTCTATTCGTTAGCATGCTATCGACTTATGATTTTTTTTCACTTCGCGTTCGGTGAAAGGATGGTCGGGCACGCAAATTGTCGTGCTATCTTTTCCACTCAGTTCTTATGCCCGCGCCGCCATGCCGATCGCCTACCTCCGGGGCCTGACTTCGCCCAGCCGCACCGATTCCGCCAACCGGCGCCTGGGCTGCGCGCTCGCATTCGTCGCGGGTGCGGCGAACGCGGGCGGCTTTCTCGCGGTGGGGCAATACACGTCGCACATGTCGGGGCTCGTGTCTTCGATCGCCGATAACCTCGTGCTCGGCCAGGTGGCGTTCGTGTTTTCAGCGATCGGCGCAGTCGGCGCGTTTCTCTGCGGCGCCGCGACCTCGGCGGTGCTGATCAGCTGGGGACGACAGCGGCGCGCGCACAGCGTGTTCGCCTTGCCGCTTCTGCTCGAAGCCGCGCTCCTGCTCGTTTTCGGCATTCTTGGCGCGAATCTCGAGACGCATCGCGTGTGGGACGTGCCGTTGACCGTCGCGCTGCTGTGTTTCGTGATGGGCCTGCAAAATGCAATGATCACAAAGATCTCGAAGGCCGAGATCCGGACGACGCACGTGACCGGTCTCGTCACCGACATCGGTATAGAAATCGGCAAGAGTCTGTACTGGAACCGCGGCATTGCGCGGCACGATGCCAGCTATGTGCGCGCGAATCACGCGCGCCTCGTGCTGCTGAGCTCGCTCTTCGCGATGTTCATTCTCGGCGGCTTCGCGGGCGCGATCGGCTTCGCGCATCTCGGCTTTGCCACGACCGTGCCGCTCGCCGCGTTGCTCTTGCTGTTCTCGTCAGTGCCGCTTGCGGACGACTGGGCTGCGGGCAGGCGTCGCGCGCGGCGTTGAGGCGCCATGAAATCCATCAAGGCGCTTGCGCGGCCTGCGCGAGGATCCAGTCGAGAAAGAGCCGCATGCCGTGCGACAGCTTTCGCGACTTGAGCCACGTGAGCCAGTAGCCGCCGGTCTTCACTTCGATGTCGAACGGCTGCACGAGCAGCCCGGCCTGCAGCTCGCGCACGAACATGCGCGGCGGCGCGAGCGCGACGCCCGCGCCTTGCACCGCGGCTTCCACCATCAGACGCGACGAATCGAAGACGGGGCCGTTCATCGTCCACGCGTCGAGGCCGGCGGCGTGGAACCAGTCGGTCCAGTCGTCGGCGCGATAGGAGCGCAGCAGCACTTCGTTCGCGAGATCGGACGGCTTGCCGAGGCGGCGCGCGATATCCGGCGCGCATAGCACGGCGAGCGGCGCATCGAGCAGCGGCGTGTTGTACGTCGCCGGCCAGATGCCTGTGCCGAAGCGAATCGCGAAGTCGAGTCCTTCCGACGCCGGATCGACGAGATTGTTATGCGTGAGCAGCCGCAATTCGACGAACGGATGCGTCTCGCGAAACGCCTTCAGCCGCGGCATCAGCCAGCCGACCGCGAATGTGCCGACGACGCCCACCGTCAGCACTTCATGAAAATGGCCGCCTTCGAACTGCTTGAGCACGGCTTCGATGCGGCCGAACGCATCGCTCAGTACGGGCAGGAGCGCGCGGCCTTCGTCGGTGACGTTCAGGCCGCGCGGCAGGCGTCGGAAGAGCGGTGTGCCGAGCCGTTCCTCGAGCGCGCGCACTTGCTGGCTGACGGCCGCCTGCGTCACGTTCAGTTCCTGCGCGGCGCGCGTGAAGCTCAGATGCCGCGCGGATGCTTCGAACGCGCGCAGTGCGTTCAGGGGAAGATGAGGACGCATGGGTCGCATAAGATTTTCTATTGCGTGCGGCAAATTATCCTCGATTGTCGAAGCACGAAAAAGAGCGGATATTTCGCTTCGTTCCAATCATGCAAACCAGAACGAAGGATCAAGACGATGAAGTTTCGTGCGCTGAGTCTCTTGGCGACTGCCATATTTTCTTTTGGCGCGATGTCCGGCGCCGCGCTCGCCGCCGATCGCGACACTGCGAAGATCAGGCAGACGGTCGATCGAACGATCAGGCCGCTGATGGCACTGCATGGCATCGCGGGCATGGCGGTGGGCGTCGTCGTGGATGGCAGGCCGTATGTGTTCGATTACGGTGTCGCGTCGAAAGCGACGAAGCAGCCGGTCACGCACGATACGCTTTTCGAACTCGGCTCGGTCAGCAAGACGTTTACTGCGACACTCGCGTCCTATGCGCAGATCGAAGGCGATCTTTCCCTGAACGATGCGGTGAGCAGGCACCTTCCGTCGCTCGACGGCACGGCGTTCGGCAAGGTAACGCTATTGAATCTCGGCACGCACACGCCGGGCGGTCTGCCGCTGCAAGTGCCCGACGAGGTTCACAACGACGCCCAACTCATGCAGTACTTCAGGACGTGGCGTCCCGCCGGGCCGCCCGGCACGATCCGCACCTATGCGAATCCGGGCATCGGCACGCTCGGGCTGATCGCGGCGAAGAGCATGAACGAAAACTTCGATACGCTGATGCAAACGCGCCTGTTTCCAGCGCTCGGCCTGAAGCACAGCTATATCGACGTGCCCGCGTCGAAGCAGCGCGACTATGCGCAAGGCTATGCGAAGGACGAGACGCCGATCCGCATGAAAGGCGGCGTGCTGTCGTCCGAGGCCTACGGCGTGAGATCGACGGCCGCCGACATGACGCGCTTCTTGCAGATCAACATGAAGATGGTCCGCATCGACCCTGCATTTCAGCGTGCCGTCGATGCGACGCACACGGGCTATTTCCAGGCCGGCCCGATGACGCAGGATCTTATCTGGGAGCAGTATCCGTATCCGGCCGCATTGCAGTCGCTGCTAGACGGGAACGCATCGGCGATGATCCTGAACGCGACGCCCGTCACGCGGATCGATCCGCCGCAAGCCCCGCGCGATGATGTATGGATCAACAAGACCGGCTCGACCAACGGCTTCGGCACATATATCGCGTTCGTGCCGAAGGAGCGTATCGGCATCGTGATGCTGGCGAACCGGAACATACCGAACGAGGATCGCGTGAAGGCCGCGTATGCAATCATCACGTCGCTGGCCGGCGCGCAATAATCGAGCGCATCGCGCGTGCGTCAGGCCCCGCACGCGTGTATCAGGAACTGCTGCACGGCCGTCGACGGCGCGCTCAAGGTCGCGCCCTTGCGCCAGATCATGCCCGCTTCCATATGAGGAATGGCATCGTTCACGGGCCGCGCCTCGATACGTTTGCCTTCGAGGGACCACGGCCGAAACACCATGTCCGACAGCACGGTGACGCCGAAGCCGTGTGCCACCAGTCCGCGCAACGCCTCCATCGAACTCGTGCGAAACGCGATATTCGGTTCGAGGCGCTTCTTGTGCCAATAACGCATCGTCGATTGCTCGCCTTCATCGACGGTGATGAGAATGTAAGGATGCTCGGCGATGTCCTTCAGCGACACCGCCTGCTGCTGCGCGAGCGGATGCATCGGCGCGACCCACAACTGCCTGCGCGAGCGCATCAGCACCTGACTGTCGAAGCGGTCCGGTCGCTGCAGATTCGATAGCAGCACGACGCCGATATCGACATCGCCATTCGCCACCGCTTCTTCGATCTGCGGCCGCTCCATGTCGCGCAGATCGAAATCGATGAACGGATACGTCGCACGGAAGCGCGCGAGCAACTCCGGCAAAAAATACCCGAGCACCGTGTACGACGCCGCGATGCGCGCGACGCCGCGCATGTCGTGCGCACGGAACGGCGGCATGTGCATGGCGTCGCGGGCGGCATCGAGCACGCGGCGCGCGTGATTATGAAAGTCCTGACCATCGGGCGTCAGCGCCACGCCTTGCGGCAGGCGCTCGAAGAGCTTCGTGCCCAACGCGCTCTCGAGCGCGAGCACCGCATTGGTGATCGCCGATTGCGATACATGCTCGTTCGCCGCCGCCATCGAGAACTGGCCGGTTTGTGCGGCGGCCACGAAGTAGCGCAATTGCCGGAGCGTGAGGTCGAAGGCCATCTGATTGTCAGATACCAGAGTTGTTTATTCGTGATTTTACGATGTCGAATCGGCTTCCTATACTCGGCAAAAAACAAAATTCCCGAACCCGGAGACGAGCCCCGATGAATGCACCCGACCGCGCCGCGCTGGAAGCCGCAACCATTTCCCTCGACGACAAATACACGCTGGAGAAAGGCCGCGTCTATATCAGCGGCACACAGGCGCTCGTGCGTCTGCCGATGCTGCAAAAGGCGCGCGATCGCAAGGCCGGGCTGAATACGGCGGGCTTCGTTTCAGGCTATCGCGGCTCGCCGCTCGGCGCGCTCGATCAGTCGCTGTGGAAGGCGAAGCAGCATCTGAAAGACAACGACATCGTGTTCCAGCCGGGCGTGAACGAGGATCTCGCGGCGACCTCGATCTGGGGCACGCAGCAGATCAACCTGTGGCCCGGCGCGACGCGCGACGGCGTGTTCGGCATGTGGTACGGCAAGGGCCCGGGCGTGGACCGCACGGGCGATGTCTTCAAGCACGCGAATTCCGCGGGCACCGACAGGCACGGCGGCGTGCTCGTGCTCGCGGGCGACGATCACGCGGCCAAGTCGTCGTCGGTCGCGCATCAATCGGATCATGCGTTCATTGCGGCGGGCATTCCGGTGCTGTATCCGTCGAACGTGCAGGAATATCTCGACTACGGTCTGCACGGCTGGGCGATGAGCCGTTACTCGGGTCTATGGGTCGCGATGAAATGCGTGACCGATGTGGTCGAATCCACCGCATCGATCGATCTCGATCCGGACCGCGTGGAGATCGTCACGCCGACCGACTACGCAATGCCCGATGGCGGCCTCAACATCCGCTGGCCCGATTCGCCGCTCGCGCAGGAAGCGCCTCTGCTCGACGAGAAGTGGTACGCGGCCCTGGCGTATGTGCGCGCCAATAAGCTCAATCGCGTAGTAATCGATTCAGACAAGCCGCGCTTCGGCATCATCACCGCGGGCAAGGCCTATCTCGACGTGCGTCAGGCGCTCGTCGACCTCGGCCTCGACGATGTAACCTGCGCGCAGATCGGCCTTCGAGTGCTGAAAGTGGGCTGCGTGTGGCCGCTCGATGCGCAGGACGCACGCGCATTCGCAACCGGTCTCGAAGAGATTCTCGTCGTCGAAGAGAAGCGGCAGATCCTGGAATATGCGCTGAAAGAAGAGCTATATAACTGGCGCGAGGATGTGCGTCCCCGCATCTACGGCAAGTTCGATGAGCGCGACAACGAAGGCGGCGAATGGTCCGTGCCGCGCGGCGACTGGCTGTTGCCCGCGCACTACGAGCTATCGCCCGCGCTGATCGCGAAGGCCATCGCGCGGCGTCTTGCGCGCGCCGATCTTCCCGCCGATGTGCGCGCGCGCATGCTCGCGCGCGTCGAGACCATCGAAGCAAAAGAGCGCGAGGCGATCAAGCCGCGCGTCGAGGTCGAACGAAAGCCGTGGTTCTGCTCGGGCTGTCCGCATAACACGTCGACGCGCGTGCCCGAGGGTTCGCGCGCGCTCGCCGGCATCGGCTGCCACTACATGTCGATGTGGATGGATCGCAAGACCGAGACCTTCAGCCAGATGGGCGGCGAGGGCGTCGCATGGATCGGTCAGATGCATTTCTCGGGCGACAAGCATGTGTTCGTCAATCTCGGCGACGGCACGTATTTCCATTCGGGCTTGCTCGCGGTGCGCGCGGCGATCGCTGCGAATGCGAACATCACCTATAAGATTCTTTATAACGACGCGGTCGCGATGACCGGCGGACAGCCCGTCGACGGCGTATTGACGGTGCCGCAGATCGCGCATCAGGTCTTCGCGGAAGGCGCGAAGCGCATCGTCATCGTGACGGACGAGCCGCAGAAATACGATGCGAAAGTCGCATTGCCTGAAGGCGTGAGCGTGCATCATCGTGATGAACTCGATCGCATTCAGCGCGAGTTGCGCGATACGCAAGGCACGACCATTCTGATCTACGACCAGACATGTGCGACGGAAAAGCGCCGTCGCCGCAAGCGCGGCACGTATCCTGACCCCGCACGCCGCGCGTTCATCAACGACGCCGTGTGCGAAGGCTGCGGCGACTGCTCGGTGCAATCGAATTGCCTGTCCGTCGAACCGATGGACACGCCGCTCGGCACCAAGCGCAAGATCAATCAGTCGTCGTGCAACAAGGATTTTTCGTGCGTGAAGGGCTTTTGCCCGAGCTTCGTCACGGCCGAAGGCGCACAGGTTCGCAAGCCGAAAGCGGCCGGGGGCGCGCAGCCCGATTTCGATGCCTTGCCGTTGCCGGCATTGCCCGCATTGTCGAAGCCTTACGGCATTCTCGTGACCGGCGTCGGCGGAACGGGTGTCGTGACGATCGGCGGATTGATCGGCATGGCGGCGCATATCGAGCGCAAGGGCGTCACGGTGCTCGACATGGCCGGTCTCGCGCAGAAGGGTGGCGCGGTGCTGAGCCACGTACAGATCGCACCGGAGCCGCAGGCGCTGCATGCGACGCGCATCGCGACGGGCGAGGCGCGGCTCGTGATCGGTTGCGATGCGATCGTGTCGGCATCGAACGATGTGCTCTCGCGCACGCGGCATGGCATCACGCAGGCCGCCATCAACAGCGGCGCGACGCCGACCGCCGCCTTCGTCACCGATGCGCAATGGACGTTTCCCGCCGCGCAAACGGAGCAGGCGCTATCGGACAGCATCGGCGCGGGCTGCGCATTCGTCGATGCCAACGCGCTCGCGCTGAAGCTGCTCGGCGATACCATTTATTCGAATCCGCTCTTGCTCGGCTTCGCATGGCAGAAGGGCTGGTTGCCGCTCGAACTCGAAAGCCTCAAGCGCGCAATCGAACTGAATGGCGTTGCGGTCGAGAAGAACTGGCTCGCATTCGACTGGGGCCGATACGTCGCGCAACATGGCGCGGGCGATTTGCTCAAAACCGCGCAGCATGCGATCGTCATGAAGATGCCCGAGTCGCTCGACAACGTGATCGCGACGCGTGAGGCTTTGCTGACGGCGTATCAAAGCGAAGCGTATGCGCGCTCGTATCGCACGGTGGTCGAGCGCCTCCGCGAGAAGGAAAAGGCGTTGAACGCGAAGCTGCCGCTCACGCGCGCGGTCGCGGTGAATCTCGCGAAGCTCATGGCCTATAAGGACGAGTACGAAGTCGCGCGTCTTTATGCCGATCCCGCGTATCTCGACAAGTTGCGCGAGCAGTTCGAAGGCGAACCGGGCCGCGATTACAAGCTGATGTTCCATCTCGCGCCGCCGCTGTTCGCAAAGCGTGACGAACACGGTCATCTCGTGAAGCAGACCTTCGGCGCGTGGATGCTGCCCGCATTCCGCGTCCTCGCGAAGATGAAACGCTTGCGCGGCACGTCGCTCGATGTATTCGGCAAGACGGCCGAGCGCCGCACGGAGCGCCGGATGATCGCGGATTATCTCGCGCTCGTCGACGAATTCTGTTCGACGCTCGATGAAGACCGCTTCGACACGGCGCTGCAACTCGCGAAGCTGCCTGATGAAATCCGCGGCTTTGGCCATGTGAAGGAGCGCAACATGGCGGCGGTCGCGAAGAAGCGCGAGCGTTTGATCGAACGATATCGCGCGCGGGTGGAGATGGCTGTGTCAGCGTGATGGATGCGATAGGGTATCTTTACGCTCGAACACACTCGGAGCGAAAGGAGACATCGCATGAAAGGCGTTTATAAGCTCGCCGTCGTGGGCATCGGCAAGATCGCGCGGGATCAGCACTTGCCCGCGATCGCGGCGCAGCCAGGATTCGAACTCGTCGCGTGCGCGAGCCGCAATGCGAGCGTCGATGGCGTGCGCAACTATCCGGATATCGACGCGCTGCTCGCCGCCGAGCCCGCAATCGATGCCGTGTCGCTTTGCGCGCCGCCGCAAGTTCGCTACGCGCAGGCGCTGGCCGCGCTCGAAGCGGGCAAGCACGTGATGCTGGAAAAGCCGCCGGGCGCGAGCGTGAGCGAAGTCGCGGCCCTGGACGAGGTCGCGCGGGCGCATGGCTGCACGCTGTTCGCATCGTGGCACTCGCGCGCGGCGAGCGCCGTAGAACCGTCGCGCGAGTGGCTTGCGAAGAACGCAGGCGCGATTCGTTCTGTCGAAGTGCGCTGGAAGGAAGACGTGCGCCGCTGGCATCCGGGACAGCAATGGATCTGGGAACCGGGCGGGCTCGGCGTGTTCGATCCGGGCATCAACGCGCTGTCGATCGTCACGCGCATCTTGCCGCATGAAGTCGCGTTGCGCGGAGCCACGCTGACCATGCCGAGCGATACGTCCACGCCGATCGCGGCGCAACTCGATTGCATCGCAACGAACGGCGCGCCGGTGCGCGCTGTGTTCGACTGGCGTCACGGGCCGGTCGAGGAATGGGATATCGACGTGGAAACGGACGCGGGCCGTCTGTCGATGCGCGAGGGCGGCAAGCGCTTGTCCATCGCGGGCAAGGACATCGACATCGGACGCGAGCGCGAATATCCCGCGCTATACGAGCACTTTCACGCGCTCATCGAAACGAAGACGAGCGATGTCGACGTGCGCCCGCTGCGTCTCGTGGCCGATGCGTTTCTCAACGGACGGCGCGTTGAAACGGACGCATTCGGGCGTTAGACGGCGCGATAGACGGCGCGATAGGCGGCGCTCCGTATCGCATTGATCGCGCATACATCGCCCTCGGGCGCGGCGCTCACGTTCGCGTGCCGCGCAATGAGCGGAACGCGCCGCGTGCTGCCTGGCGCGAGGTGGAACCAGTCGATGCGCGCGAAGTAGTTCGGATCGACCACGTGCACCCAGCGCGCAAGCTGCGCCGTTTCGACGACGAGACAAAAGCCCTCGTCGTCTTTTTCGACAGTCGCATTCAAGCCGATATCGCGGCGCTCGCCAATCGACGGATCGGGGAAATGGAACGCTTCCGACATCACATCGCCCGTATCGGCATCACGCAAGACGACATGCGTTGCGTCGTGTGCACGCGGGCCGAAGCGGTATGCATATGTGATGTCGAAGAACGCACCGATCAGCGCATTCGACGACACGCGCTGCACGCTGCGCGCCTGCAACACGACATCGCATGAACCGCCCGCGACCTTGACCGCGCCTTCACGCAGGCAAGTCAGTTCGACGCGCGCACGAATCTCGCGCGCGGTCTCGTTGACGAGATGCACGTCGAGGCCGTCGAGTCCTTCATCGATAATCAGCGCCTGCACCGGTCGCAGCACGCGCGCGAGTCCGTGCAACGCACTCTTCGGCGCACCGAGCACGTCGATGACGCCCCAGCCCGCACCCGGGCGCACGTCGAGCAGATTCCATACGATGCCGCCCGCACAGGTCGATCCTTCGCGACGCCACTCCGAGAACACCGCACCGATCACATCGGCGACGACGGCGCGCGATAGCTCCAGATAGCGCTCGGGGTTTTCATAGCGCAAACGCGGCACGTCCATGCGATAAAGCGTTTGCATATAGTACTCGCGCACGTCGTCGAAGTCCCATGCCGAGCCGGGGTCGCGCGGCACGCCTGTTTTCCAGCGCGGCTCATGGGCGCGCGGGTTCGGCATGGCGCGCAGCGCGACATCGTCGGGCACGTTGGCGAACGCGAGGCATTCCGACGCGAAACGCACCTGCGAGCGGCGCACGTCATCGAAAGAACGCTGATACGCGGGCACGCCGTAGTAATGCGTGATGCCGCCGTGCGTGCCGAACGGCATCGACACGGTATCGCCGGGCGCAGCGCTCGGCGAGTTCACGACATACGCAACATCGGGCCGTTGCATCGCAACTGCATTCGGCAAGAGCTCATTGAAGAGGCGTTGCTGATACGCCTCGAACGGAAGGCCGAGCATCGCCGCCTGCTGATGCACTTCGCTTCCCCCGCACAACACCGCGAGCGAAGCGAAGCGGCGCGTGCGGGTCAAGAACTGTTCGGCTTCGCGTTGCACGCTGGCGCGAAAGGCTTCGTCGTCGGGATAGTCGAAGTTCGCGAACGCGAAGTCCTGCCACACGAGCACGCCGTGCTTGTCGGCGAGTTCGTAGAACGTGTCGGATTCGTAGAGCGTGATGCCGCTCACGCGAACGATGTTGAGTCCCGCGTCGCGCATCAACCCGAAGATGTGATCCAGCTTCTCGCGCGACGCATCGAGCGCGACGATATCCGCCGATGTCCAGCACGCACCGCGCGCGAACACGGGCACGCCGTTCACGACGAGCTGAAAGCCCTTGTCGTCCACGCCGCGATCGACTTCGATGGTGCGAAAGCCGACTTCGCCGAGCTCGATTTCGCCGAGCTTCACGGCATAGCGCGCCGGCTCGCCGTGCGTATGCGGATACCACAAGCGCACGTCCGGCACGCGCACGCGGCCCGTGACCGTGTACGGGTCCTGCCATTGCATCATGGCTTGCGCTTCGCCGCATTCGATATGAACCGGTGCTTGTTCCTGCGCATGAAAGTAGCGCACCGTGACATCGAGAATGCCAGTGCTTTCATCGACACGCGTGCGCATGTCCACGTTGTCTATGCACGCACGCGACTCGCCGATCAGTTCGATCGCCCGCCACGGTCCCGCCGGTTGAATGGCCGGGCACCAGCCGGACATATGCCCGAAGAGCGTCGTGCGCACATTGCGCAACGTGGCGGGTTGCGCGAGCTTCGGACGCCAGCGCGCGCGTCCTCGTTTTGCGGCCAGCGCGGGCGCGATCGAGCGAAAGCACAGATGAAGCGTGTGCTCGCCATCGAGATCGACATCGAGATCATGCGCGACGAACATCGAATCCGATTCGAGCAGCTTGCGACCATCGAGCCATATCTCGGCGAAGGTCGCAAGCCCGTTGAAGCGCAGGCGCCGCTTGCCGTGCCCGCGCAAGGTCACGCGATACCAGTGATCCGAATACGCGAACGGCTGCGCAAGCGCTTCATCGCTGGCGCCGCTCGCGCGCAGGGCGGACGCGATCGTGCCAGGTACGGGCGCTTCGATCCACTGCGTGGTGAGCGCATCGAGCGATGCGGGCGTCGCGCACGCACCCGCAGGCGTGCTCACGCATTGCCAGCCTTCGGAGAGACGCCGCGGCGCGTGCGCGGACAGGACGTGCATGTGCCTACCTCGTTGACGGGATTCGGAGAACGACGCCAAAGCCGCGCGATGTGCGCGGCTTTGGCGTTCAGAGAAAGCGCGCGGCGAGCGGCTCGATGACCTTGTCGTACGAAGCCTGCATCGAATCGAGGCAATCTTCGCAAGGGTCGATGCGCGAGCGCATGCGGGCGCGCGCGAGACGGAACTGCATGACCATCGCTTCGCTGGCAATCGCCTGCGCGCTCGTCTGGATGTCGCACGACACTTTCACGCCGTGCCGGTTCAGCCAGCCGAGATACTTCGACAGCAACTCGAAGTTCGAGCCGAGCTGACGCATCACGTTGAACGTGTAGAGGTGATAGTACGCGGGATCACGTTCGAGCAACGCGCGCAAGTGCTCGGGGAATGCGGCACGCCATTGCGCGACCGGATTCGTCGCGGGACGATCCGCGAGCCGCAAGGCGAGCAGCTCGACCGAGCGTTGCACCATCGCATCGCCTTCGAGCGGCGCACGCGCGCGCTTCACGAACTCGACGTACGGAAAGAGCGCGTGCACATCGCTTGCGAGGCCGGGCATGAGCCGGAACACGCCATCGTAGTCCTCGCCCGACAACGCGAAATAACCCGCGTTATGGAAGTACGTGATGCGCTTCGCGTCGGTGTCGATTGCATCGATGGCGATAGTCGTCTTCGTATGCGTCTGCCGATACGCGGTCGCGCGCGTATCGGGCAGATAGTACGAGTCCATCTCCACCACGACCATGTGCCCGCGCCGCGTCTGCTCGCGCACGTGCGCTTCCAGCGTGTCGTAGATCGCGAGCTCCTGGGCCTGCAGGCCGTAGAGCCGCGAGATATCGTCGAGCGAGAACTTCGGGAACGTGAACTGATCGCCCTCGAACGCCTGCGTCACCGTGAAGCTGAGCGCCGCATGCGGATCGCAGCCGTAGTGATGCAGTAGCTCGATCCACAAGTCGACATAACAGTTCGTCTCCAGCCATACGCGCTCTTCACGATGCAGCGCGTGTTGACGGTACTCGCCGTTCGCGGACGTGGACGTGTCGATCACGGCTTCTGCCGGCGAGCGTGCGTTCATGTCTGGCTTCCCAGATTCGCGAGGCCTTCTTCGATGAGCGGCCCCTTGTCGCCCCACAGCAGTTGACGCACTTTCTCGGGCCACGCCTTGACATCGAGTCCGTGGTGACGGAAGAGCGCGAGCGTCGTGCGCTCCATGCCGAAACCGACGCATGCGGTATGCGCGACCTGATCGTCCGCCTGGCTGATGTGCCAGAGCTCGCCGAAATGGTCCTGGTGATAGTTGAACGACAGGCACGCGGTCGGGCGGTCGGGTGTCGCGACGGGCACGAGCAATTCGAACTTCAGTTGCTGCGCGCGCTGGCTATCCGCGACGATCATGCCGCCGCGCCCGAAGAACGGGTCGTTGGCGAGGTCGATTTCGAACGGCAGTGCGAGCAGATTCACGAGCAGCGAACCGCGCTCGATCCACTTCTGACGGAATGCCATCACCTGTTCGGGGCTGCCGACGCGAATGTACTCGCGCATGCGGAACATCTGCATGCGGCCGGGATCGATGGACGGCTCGTGACGGAAGCAGTACGAGAACGCATCGAAGGTCGCGCCGTCTTCAGCGAGCTTGCCGCGCTTCGCGACGAGCGGATAGATCGGATAGCATGCGGCCGGCGTGAGCACGAGGCGCGTAGGCTTCTGCTGATCCATCCATTCATCGGAGCGTTCTTCTTCCTCGCCGATATGCACGATCTTGTCGAGCGCTTCGAGCAGGCGATGATGCCCGCGGTCGTTGCCCTGGAACGAGTGAATCGTGCCCGCGAGATTCGGGAAGCTCTTCAGATACTCGCTGTCCTCGAAATCGCGGCGGCGCATCGCGGGCGGAAAACGCAGCACTTCCGCGTGCTGATCCGCGCCGAGCATCGTGATCGCCTGATTGAGGCGCTCGACGACGTCCTCGAATACTTCGCTGCGGCCGTAAAGACCATCTTCGCCCGTATCGAGCAGAATGCCCGCTTCGATCAGGCGATCGCGCAAGGTCAAGTCCGATTTGTCGTACGGTGCCTGAGTCTCTTGTGATTGTGCTTGTGCTTCGGCCTGCATCATGGCGGCCTGTTCCGTCGGCATGTTCATATCGTCAAAGGGTCCCCGTTGCGGCGCGCTGCGCAAGCAGCAGATTCGCCGTGTTCAATTCGATGCGATCGTTGCTGATCATGAGCGGCGCCGAATGCAGATCGCGCAGATGGCGCCCCACGCTGAACGGCGTGTCGTTCTTGTAGCCCGCCATGCCGCAGATCATCAGTGTTTCCTGCACGACATGCACAGCCGATTGCGAAATCGCCAGCTTGAGCATGTTCAGGTCCGCATTGATGCCGATCGACGCCGTGAGCGGCGCGTCGTCGTCATTGCTCTGGCTCGCCTTGCGCGCGGTGCGATCGGCCTGAGCCGCTTCGACATTGGCGAGCGATTCGCGCAGACGCGCCTGCATCATCTTGATGAGCGTGAGCACTTGTGAAAGCCGCGCGGCCGAAGGCGGCAATGCGGGCTTGCCGCGAGCCTGATTGCGGAAGAACTGATGTGCGCGATTCGCCGCGTCGCTTGCGATGCCGCACCATACCGACGACCACAAGGTGTGCGATACGGGCAGCATGCTTTCGTCGGCGATTCGCGAGAACGGCGCAGGCAGGATCTGTTCCGCGAAGCCGCTCGCGACGAGACGATGTCCTTCGCTGCAGGTTCCGCGCATGCCGAGCGTGTCCCACGTGCCGCGCTGCTCGAGCGTGAACGTATCGCGCGGCGCCACGATCAGCACCTGGTCGGAGGGCGGCGCATCGGGATGGCGGCGGGCCGTCACCAGAATGCAATCGGCATACTTGCCGTAAGAGATCGTCGGTGCGAGCTTCTCGATGCGAAACGCATTGTCGACGAGATCGACCGCGCATGCGCTCGTACGCATGTTGCCGCCGATGTTCTCTTCCGAGGTCGCCGATGCGAGCAGCAACTGCTCGTTGACCATGCGCGCAAGGAAGTCGCGCTGCCAGGGCACGTTTGCGCCATGATCGACGATGCATACGACCTGACTCTGATGCATCGCGTAGATCATCGCGGAGGATGCGCAGCCTTGCGCCAGGGCCTCGCACAAGCGCGCGACGCCGGTGAGCGACAGGCCGTCGCCGCCATGCATCGTCGGGATCATCGCGGAGAAGAGGCGCTCCTCGCGCATCGCCGCGACCGCTTCGGCGGGAAAGCGCGCTTCGCGATCGACCGCATCGGCGTGCTTTGCCGCGACGGCGGCCACCCGCTTCGCGGCCTCGATCAACTCGCTTTCGCAGCGCGCTGTCGCACTCTGCGCGAGCTCGGCCATTTCAAGCTCTTGAGCGGGCGCGTTCATGCTGCCGCCTGCGAACGGCGCAGTTCGTTGACGGCCGATGCGAGCGAATCGACGCTCGAAAAGAGCCGGCGCGTGAGCATGTGATCGGGAATCTCGATGCCGAATTCGTCTTCGATCGCAAGCATCACGTGAACCGTGGCGAGCGAGGAGAGACCGGCGGCGTAGAGATCGTCGCCGTCGGCAAGCGTGTCGATGGGCACGTCGAGACGAGCGGACTCGGCGAGGATGCGGCGCAATTCAGTTTTCATTGTCTGTGTTTTCCCTTGTACCCGGCCAGCGGTGCAGTAATACCGGATCGCGACGATGAGTTGTTATCGGGTGTCGCTAGCTCCGGGGCGAATCGGCAGCGGTGTTGTGTTGTCTCGTGAAGACCATTCCACGAGCGTCCTCGCACGCGCTGTCTTCTTGTGAATTTTGTTTGATCGTATTTAACGAATTTGCGGGCCAGTGCGTCCGTGCGATGCCGCACGGTCGGCCTCGATGACAGATCGTTGTTATGTGCGATATCGAGCATGTCTCGATCCGTTGCGATCATTCAAACTGACGCCATTGCTGCGAGGGGGTAGGTAACTCCTGCACCTGTTTCCATAAGTCCTTGTAAAAAGTATCCGCACTCGAAAGGCTTTTGAAAAACAACCATCGGGGTAAGCTAATTGATACTGGTCTCTTTGCTATTGATATTCATTGCGCTGTTCGTCGTTTGGAAGAAACGGCGCGGCACGATCCTGCTCGCGGCGGGCGCGGCCTTCTGGTTGCTCGGCAGTTGTCTGCCCGGGCCGCTCGTGCGTCTTGCGAACGACACGTATGCCTCGATGAAGGACCCGAGCTTCGGCTCACGCATGGCGATCGTCGTGCTCGGTGGCGGGACGTCGTACGATCGCCATGGACGTCTGGTGCCCAAGGGCGATGCGATGACGCGCATCGATCTCGCGGCTTCGCTCTACAAGCGCTGCATCGAGATGGAAAAGGCGTGCTTCGTGATCGTGAGCGGAGGCAATCCGCAGCATCACGAGCAAAGCGAAGCGCAGTTGTACGGCAGCCTGCTTCTCGACGCTGGCGTAGCGCGCAAGGATCTGATCCTCGAAGACGAGAGCCTCGACACATACGAGAACGCGCGCAACACCGAAAAAATATTGCGTTCGCGGCAATACGACACGTCGGTGCTGATCACGTCGTCGCTGCATATGCGTCGTGCAATGCTCGCGTTCGATGCGTTCGAACTGCATCCGCAGCCCGCGGTTGCCTACATCCGTCCTTCGTTGACATGGTGGCTGCCGCATCGCCGAGGATGGTTCGATTCGAACAGCGCATTGCATGAGCTGGTCGGCATCGCACGTTTTTATGTGTGGCGATGGCTCGGCCTGTATTGAGACCGGCGGCGCTTGCGCGGCGAATATACTTTCGTTATTCGCCGCAGGGAGACCATCCAGTGAATCAACTGATCCGGGCCATCGCGTTCGCCGCGGACAAACATCGCAATCAGCGCCGCAAGGACGCGGAGGCGTCGCCGTATATCAATCATCCGATCGCGCTTGCGAACGTGCTCGCCAACGAAGGCGGCATAGACGACGAGCGCGTGCTGCTTGCGGCCGTTTTGCACGACACGATCGAGGATACGGCCACGTCGCACGACGAGCTCGTGCGATGGTTCGGCGCGGGAGTCGCGGACATCGTCGCTGAAGTGACGGACGACAAGTCCTTGCCGAAGGCCGAAAGAAAGCGCCTGCAGATCGAACACGCGGCGCATATCAGTCATGGCGCGCAACTCGTGAAGCTCGCGGACAAGATCTGCAATTTGCGCGACATTATCGCCATGCCGCCGTCGAACTGGGGCGAGGAAAGAAAGCGGGAATACTTCGAGTGGGCAAGGCGCGTCGTCGATGGTTTGCGCGGGGCGCACGCCGGACTCGAAGCCGCGTTCGACGAGGCGTATCGCAAAGGCGTGCCTTCAGGGCGTGCGCTGTCCTGAGCCCAGCGCCTCCGCCAGATAAGGCGCCGTGCGGCTCGCGGCATGCTTCGCGATGCGTTGCGGCGTGCCTGTCACGACGACGCGGCCGCCATCTTCGCCTGCGCCGGGACCGATATCGATGACCCAGTCGGAGAGCGCGGCAACGCGCATGTCGTGCTCCACGACGACGACCGTGTTGCCCGCATCGACGAGTCCTTGCAGTTGCGCCATCAGCCGGTCGACATCGGTGGGGTGCAGGCCTGTCGTCGGTTCATCGAGGATATAGAGCGTGTCGCCGCGATGCGCGCGCTGCAATTCGGTCGCGAGCTTGATGCGCTGCGCTTCGCCGCCCGAAAGCTCCGTCGCGGGTTGCCCGAGCCGCAGATAACCGAGGCCGATGTCGCGCAGCACGGCGAGTGCGCGCATTACGTTCGGTTCATCGGCGAAGAACTCGCATGCGGTATCGACAGTCATGCCGAGCACGTCCGCGATGTTCTTGTCGCGCCAAGTGATCTCCAGCGTCTGCGGGTTGTAACGCGAGCCGTGGCACGTGGCGCAAGAGGTGTAGACGCTCGGCAAAAATAGCAGTTCGACGCTGACGAAGCCTTCGCCTTCGCATGTCGGGCAGCGTCCCTGCGCGACGTTGAACGAGAAGCGCCCCGCGCCATAGCGGCGCTTGCGCGCGGCGGGCGTATCCGCGAACAGCTTGCGCACGTAGTCGAAGAGGCCCGTGTAAGTCGCGAGGTTCGAGCGCGGCGTGCGGCCGATCGGTTTCTGATCGACGCGCACGAGGCGGCGGATCGTCTCCATACCTTCGGCGATGCGTCCGCCAGCCGATGCGTCTGCTGGCGCGAAGAGCGGATCCTGTTCGTCTTCGTCCGCGTCGTCGAGTGCGCGTCCGAGCCGCTGAGCGATGAGCTCCGGCAGCGCCTGACTCACGAGGCTCGACTTGCCGGAACCTGAAATACCGGTGACGGTCGTGAAGGCGCCGAGCGGGAACGCGGCGTCGATGCCATGCAGGTTATTGCGCGTGACGCCCTCGAGCCGCAGCCATCCGCGCGGCTCGCGCGCAATGCGTTCGATGGTCTGTTCCGGCGCGAAGAGATGCTTGCGCGTCTGCGATGCCTCGATCGATGCAAGGCCTTCCGGCGGTCCGCTATAGAGCACATGTCCGCCTTGTTCGCCCGCAGCCGGACCGACATCGACGAGCCAGTCCGCGCGCCGCATCGTATTCAGATCGTGCTCGATGACGAAGAGCGAATTGCCCGCGGCCTTGAGACGCTGCAACGCGGCGAAGAGCGCTTCGTTGTCGGCGGGATGCAGGCCCGCGGACGGCTCGTCGAGCACGTACACGACGCCGAAGAGTTGCGATGCGAGTTGTGTCGCGAGCCGCAGGCGTTGCAGCTCGCCGGAGGAAAGCGTCGGCGTCGCGCGATCGAGCGACAGGTAGCCCAGCCCGAGATCGATCAGCGTGGCGAGCCGCTCCAGCAAGTCGGCCGCGATGCGTTCGGCGGCGGCGCGCTTCTCGTCGGAGAGATTGGCCGTGCGGCGCACGTCGGTCGCGGCCTTGTGTGCCGACCCGCCGGCGGCCACGCGCTTGGCCGTTGCCGCGATGCGGTCTTTTTTTGCGAGCGCGAGACCCGGCGCTTCGTCGTGAGAAGGCCACTCTCCGCGTGCGATGGGCGCAAGCAGATCGGCGAGACGGCTCATTGGAAGACGCGCGAACTCGGCGATGTCGAGCCCCGCGAACGTCACGGACAGCGCTTCCTTCTTGAGCCGCTTCCCGTGGCATGCGTGGCAATCGCTGCCGATCATGAAGCGCGACACGCGCTTTTTCATGAGCGCGCTTTGCGTATGCGCGAAGGTATGCAGCACGTAGCGGCGCGCGCCGGTGAAGGTGCCCTGATAGCTCGGCTCGGCGCCGCGCTTCAATGCGGCTTGCGTTTCTTTCGGCGTGAGGCCGGCATACACCGGGACGGTCGGCTGCTCTTCTGTGAAGAGAATCCAGTCGCGGTCGCTCTTCGGCAAGTCGCGCCACGGTGTATCGACGTCGTAGCCGAGCGTGACGAGAATGTCCCGCAGATTCTGGCCGTGCCACGCGGGCGGCCAGGCTGCGACGGCGCGCTCGCGGATCGTGAGCGAGTCGTCGGGCACCATCGACTTTTCCGTGACTTCGTAGACGCGCCCAAGGCCGTGACAAACGGGGCACGCGCCCTGGACCGTGTTCGGCGAGAAGTCTTCCGCGTAGAGCATCGGCTGTTTGGGCGGATAGCTGCCGGTGCGCGAATACAGCATTCGCACGAGGCTCGACAGCGTCGTCACACTTCCCACCGATGATCGGGCGTTCGGTGCCCCGCGCTGCTGCTGCAGCGCGACCGCGGGCGGCAAGCCTTCGATCGAGTCCACCTGCGGCACGCCAACCTGTTCGATGAGCCGCCGCGCATACGGCGCCACCGATTCGAAATAGCGCCGCTGCGCCTCGGCGTAAAGCGTGCCGAAAGCCAGGGACGATTTGCCGGAACCGGACACGCCGGTGAAGACGACGAGCGCATCGCGCGGCACGTCCACATCGACGTTTTTCAGGTTGTGCTCGCGTGCGCCACGAACGCGCACGAAACCTGCTCTCGATGCAGTCGCGGCATCGTCGCGATCGGCCGACTTGCGGGTGGATTTGCGGACATCCATGAATAGGTACGGTTTCCTGCTGAACGCGACGACGGAATTAATAGAGCGAGCACGCAGCATGCCAGATACCAAACGGCATTTTGCGTAACGCATCTTGCATGCGAAGTGCACGCCGACCGGCAAACAACCTGATCGAAGAGGAAGAAATGAGAAAAGCTGGATTGAGGTTTCTGGTCGCGCTGCTGGCGGGCGCGACGATGGGCGTGACGGGCGCCGCAATGGCGCAGTCCGGCGGTGGTAACGGCAATGGCGGCTCGGGCGGCGGCAACGCACATGGCGCGGCAACGGCCGGGCCGACCGTCGGCGGTGACAACACGTCCACACCCGGCAGCGCGCACCAGGGCGGCTCTCACTTCAAGCACAAGAAGAAGGCGAAGCCCGCGACGACGACGCAGTAATGCGACGATGTGAGCCGCGGACGGTGCGGGTCAGGCCGCGGCGCCTTCCACGTCGATGTCGTCGGTGCCGAGGCGAGAGAAGATGTCGCACACCGCGCGCATCTCCGCTTCGTCGCGAATGCTCACGATTACGCGCGTGACGCCGCACGCCAGGTCCGCATCGCCGCCGTCAGCGCCGAACGAAGGGAGGATGTCGTCGTTCGAAGCGTCCAGCCCGTACGGGTAGTCGTGCGTATCGACCACACCCAGATGTTCGCCGTGGCCCGCGTATTCGGCCGCGATCCATTGCGTCTGCGCGTTGTTGCTCTGTATCTGCGATGTGTGGAAATCGGCGAAGCCGCTCATGCTCGCCACGCGGACGCGATCGGCCGCGATGCCCTCCGCGCGCAAATCTTCAAGCGCTTCATCCAGCTTACGGGAGCCATGGAACGCTCCGATTACTTCACGCATCATTTGCTCGTCTCCTTGCCTGCCAAACTCGATGCCGCGCCTCAGTATCGCTGCGAAATTCGCGGATGTGAATAAGGGCGGGCACCGGCTTTTCGCCTGATCGATGAGCGAGACGCGCGAGAGGCGCAAAGCGCGTGGCGTATCGCATAGACACGCGCGGCGACGAGCCGGTGAACCGCTGTGATCGGGCTCGCGACTGCGCAAGATGATGGCGAATCCAACGGATGCGGCAATCGATTCGCGAGCCTTCTTTTATGAACGACGCCGCCCGGCGTGCGTTTGCTGCCACCGGGCTGGCACGATTGCACTTCATGCGGTACTTGAACTTTACGCCGCAACAATCGGTTTATCAACGCTTTGTTTTGTCCCTAATCGCATGATTTTGATGGGGTTTTCCATCATGGCGATTAGCGGCTGCCGGCACGCGCCGTTCGACATGGCACTGGGCGCTATTAAAGCGAGTATTGCGTCTAAATGTGCACGAGGCGAAGGCGGACAGTACCGACTGCAGTCAATAGTCATCGTACAAGCTATGGTGCGCCCTATAATGGCCAATCGAGCATACAAAGATCGGTCTTTCAATGTCCCAAGCCCTCGCGTCCGGCGCGCTTCGCCGCTCCCGCAATCTCACCGAGGAAGTCGTCGCCGAGTTGTCAGAGCGGATTCGCAGCGGCGCGCTCCGACCTGGCGACAAGCTGCCGACGGAATCGGAGATCATGGCGCAGCTCGGCGTGAGCCGCACGGTGGTTCGCGAGTCCATCTCGCGGCTGCAGGCGGCGCGCCTCGTGCAGACGCGGCATGGCATCGGCACATTCGTACTCGAAGCGGGCGATCAGGACCGTTTTCAGATCGAGGCCGCGGGCGACCTCACGGTGCGCGACGTGATGGCGATTCTCGAGCTCCGCATCAGTCTCGAAGCGGAGGCGGCCGGTCTCGCCGCCGTGCGCCGCACCGATGAAAACCTCGCGCATATGCGTCGCGCGCTCGACGAATTCGAACGGCTCATCGAAGCCGGCGAGGGCAACGCGGTCGCCGCCGACGTCGCATTTCATCTCGAACTCGCGAAAGCTACGGGTAACCGCTACTTTCACAGCATCCTGAGCCAGCTCGGCAACACCATCATCCCGCGCACGCGTGTCAATTCAGCCGCGCTCGCACACAACGATCCCGCCGGCTATCTGGATCGCGTGAATCGCGAGCACGAAGATATCTACGATGCGATCGAGCGACGCGATCCCGAGGCAGCGCGCGCGGCCATGCGCATGCATCTTTCGAACAGCCGCGAAAGGCTGCGGCGGGCGCAGGAAGCGTCGTCTAAGGCGCAGGACGGGGCTTGATTGCGGTCGTTGGTTCTCAGGCGGGGACTTCACTTGCAAAATCCCATCCGCCAACGTCATCAATCGGTATAAGTTGCGTGCTCCGCTCAAAGCAACTGACGAACAGATTCAGCGCATGAGGCAGCGACCGCAGTACGCGGTCGTTGACCAAACAGGTGATGGCGCGTACCCGAATTTGCCTCTGTCGAAAGGCTGTCCATAGCAACATCCTCCCCCGAAAGACCGACAAACGTTTGCGCCTCGCAACGCATTTCTTATGGCTTCCTTAAGTGCCCGAAGCGCAAACGGATAAGTGTCATTTCCCGCAAAGTCACGCTAAGATCAGGGATCCCAAGCTGACAGAACTGCCAGGTACGCGTCAACCAGGTGCCTGCCTCATCCGTTAGCTCATCAGGTCATCAGGTCGCCATGTCGAGCCATGCCAATCGACCTTGAGGCGGGGCATCGATTGGTCATGTAGAGCGCTGTCAGCGCCGCGCTTACATCTGGCTTGCAAGCCATGCATCTCTTTACGACAAGCCTCGTTCGAGGCTTGTTTAAATTCCCTTGCTTTTTCTTTACGAATTACCGAAAGCAGAAAGCTATTCCAATTATTACCAAATATTCCGGCTTGGCAGCCGAGGGTTGTGGAGACCAGCATTTGAAGATCTTACATAGCGAGTCCTCAAAGGGATGGGGCGGTCAGGAGATTCGCACTTTGAAGGAAATGGTCGCGTTACGGGAAAGCGGTCATACCGTCGAACTGATTTGCCCGGGCGATGCGCGTCTCGGGCAGCACTGCGCTGAACTCGGGTTCGCGGTTCATCACGCACGCATGCGCAGCGGCGGCGACATGCAATCGATGCTGCGTATCAAGGCGCTCTTGCGCCGCCGTGCATTCGACGTGCTCAACACGCATAGCGGTCACGACAGTCTCGTCGCCGGCACGGCCGGGAGGCTGGCAGGCACGCCGCTCATCGTGCGCACGCGGCATCTCGCACTGCCCATATCCTCGCTCGCGACTTATAACTGGATCCCGCATCGTGTCATCGCGGTGAGCCATTACGTGCGCCGCTATCTGATTTCAGCGGGTGTGGCGGAGAAGCGCGTCCAGACGATCTACGACGGCATCGTGAAGCCGCAGGCCGTCGCACATTCGACCTTGCGTGAGGAGCTCGGTCTCGCACCGGACGCGTTTGTCGCATGCATGGTGGCGATCATGCGCGACAAGAAAGGACATGAAGACCTGATCGCCGCGGTACGCCCGCTGATCGACACGCGTCCGAACCTGCATGTCGTAATGGCGGGCGATGGTCCACTCTTCGACAGCATCAAGAGCATCGTCGATAGCCTCGGTCTCGCAAATCGTATTCACCTGCTGGGCTTTCGCACGGACATACCGAACATCTTTCGCGGTTCCGATCTCTTCGTGCTGCCCACGCATCAGGAAGCGCTCGGCCAGGCTTTCATCGAGGCGATGGCGGCGGGCTTGCCCGTCATCGGCACACATGTAGACGGCGTGCCCGAACTCATCGAAGACAACGTGAATGGACTGCTGGTGCCGCCGCATGATCCGGTTGCATTGCGCGGTGCGATCGCACGCATGATCGACGATCCCGCCTTACGCCAGCGCCTCAGGGACGAGGGTGCGCGCATCACCGAACACGGCTTCACGGTGGGCCACATGGCGGACGAAACAGCGCACTTCTATCGACGCGCATTGCACGAGCGAGGCCATCGCAGATGAGCGCAAAGCAGGCACGGGCGGTTCCCGTGCTGATGTACCACCACGTCAGCACGTCGCCCGGCATGATCACCGTGGCGCCCGAAAACTTCGCCGCGCAAATGGACTACCTTGCGAGCGCGGGTTATCGCACAATCGGCTCGGCGCAACTCGCCGCTTTCCTGAATGGCGACGACGTGCCTGCGAAATCCATTGTCATCACCTTCGACGATGGCTATCTCGACAACTGGGTGCATGCGCATCCGGTATTGAAACGCCACGGCTTCACAGCACTATGCTTTCTCGTGAGCAGTTGGCCCGGCGAAGGCGGCGTGCGTCCGAATGCATCGAATGCTGCCGCGGCCTTGCCGCGCTTGCTCGATCATCACGCAGGTGAACGCGCAATCGAGAGCGGAAACATCGACGATGTGATTTTGCGCTGGTCCGAAATCGAAGCGATGCTAGGAGCGGGCACGTTCGAGTTTCATAGCCACACGCATACGCATGTGCGCTGGGATCGGGTTACGACATCGCCCGACGAGAAACGCGAGCGCCTTCAAAACGATCTGAGCGCTGCACGTGCCGCGTTGCGCGCGCGTCTCGGCGAAGTGTCGGATCATCTCTGCTGGCCGCAGGGCTATTACGATGACGACTACCGCGAAGTGGCGCTGAGCGCGGGCTTCAGGCACTTCTATACGTGCCACACCGGAACGAATGTCGGAGCAAACCCGCTGGATCGCAACGCATTCAGCGATGCGGAACGTACGATCAAACGGCTGGAAGTGCGCGACCGTCCCGCCTCGTGGCTCGCGTCGCGCTTGTGGGTGCATACGCGGCCCGCGATCAGCCGCGCCTATCTGAAGATCAAGCGCTGATTCAAGTTCGGTGCGCGCGCACGAAAGCGGCGATCGCATCGTTCACTTCATCGGTCGCATCGCGATGTGGCGAATGCCGGCATTGCGTCAGCTTGACGAGTTGCGCGTGATCGACAGCCGCCTTGATCTTGTCGAGCTGCAGCATCGATGCATATTCGTCGTCATAGCCTTGAATGGCGAGCAAGGGCCGCCTGATCGACGATATCTCTTCAGTGATGTCCCAATGCAGAAACGCCGGATTCAGCCACGCATCGTTCCAGCCGTAAAAGGCTGAATCCACATCTTCGTGATAAGCCTGCAGCTTGTCTCTGAACGACGTCGTTTCATAGGTTATGCGCGCCTTTTCGATGCCATCAGCCGTCATTGGTTCCACGAACACATGCGGCGCCATGACGGCAAGGCCGGCAAGGGCTTCGGGAAACGCGCCCGCATAAAGCAGGGCGATCGTGGCGCCGTCGCTATGCCCGATCAGCCACATGCGCGAGCGTTCTTCAGCGCCAATGCCGAGTGCATCGAGCAATGCAGGCAGTACCTCGTGCGCCTGCAGATGAAGAAACTCGACCGGCCATCGCTCGCCGGGCTGGCGTGGCGTCGAGCGCCCATAACCTGGCCTCGAATAAACGAGGCCCCGGCAATTCAGACGATCGCAAAGCATCTGCGGCCAGCCCTTCCATAACGAGACGGAGCCCAGGCCTTCGTGCAGGAACAACGCGATGGGCGTATCCGCGCGTTCTGGGTTCAACCACTGATATTCGATGCGCACCGGATGAGCGCCGCCGTTCAATTCGATGAAACGCGTCGTGTCGATGCTTGCTGCTGGGTCGGTCATGTGTTTGCGATAGCTGAACCTGGAGGGCTCAAGGTTATCAGACAACCGCGCCGCTCCATGGCGCAGATAACCCAACCGCCGCATGCATCATTTGCGTGCATAACGTCATATTTTTTTCTCTGGACGCCGCTGAACTTTTTCTGCGAAAGTAATTCGTAAGGAACTCGCTGCACTGCAATGCAGATGTGGCCCCTTTTTGATTCTTTTGCGTCGGCATCGTTAGACGCGCTTGTTCTGGAGAGAAATGCATGAATCGACCGAAACGAATGCTATTGGAAAACATTGCGTGGGCACGCGAGACCGCGCATGCCGATGCGCAGTTCTTTCCGCGTCTCGCGCAGGGACAAAGCCCGAAGGTGTTGTGGCTCGGCTGCGCGGATAGCCGCGTGCCCGCTGAAACGGTGACGAATGCCAATCCCGGCGATCTCTTCGTTCATCGCAATATCGCCAACCTCTTCTCGCCTTCCGATGACAACACAATGAGCGTGCTGGAATATGCGGTGCGCGTGCTGAAAGTCGATCACGTGATCGTATGCGGCCATTACGGATGCGGCGGTGTACGCGCCTCGCTTCTACCGCAATCGAGCGACTTGCCGCACGTGAATCGCCGGATCGCGCCGCTGTGCGCATTGGGGCAACGGCATCGACACGAGCTCGATGCATTCTCCGAACTCGATGCGCGCGCGAACCGTCTCGCCGAACTGAACGTGCTCGAACAAGTGCGTCTTTTGCGGCAACACGCAATCGTTTGCGAGCGCGACGAGCCGCCGCTCGTTCACGGCTGGATCTTCGGCCTTCATGACGGCCTCATCAAGGTTCTCGCTTCCGGCTACGCCGATGAGGGGGAAACGCAGCACGCTGCGCGCGCGCAGGTCGCATCGTTGCAAGCCGCTTAAGCCCGCTTTCCTGAATCGATCACCCGAAGATGCGATGTCGCTTTCGCGACTTTCGCAGGCCCCAACTCGTTCGAAGAAAAACTATGAACTCTGGTAACCGTATCGCCACTTTCCCGCGTGACATGTTCGCGGGCACTGTCGTCTTCCTGGTCGCGATGCCGCTGTGCCTCGGCATCGCCAATGCATCGGGTGTCGAGCCATTCGCCGGGCTCCTGTCGGGCATCATCGGCGGACTAGTCGTCGCGTTGCTGAGCGGCTCGCAACTGAGCGTGAGCGGTCCGGCAGCGGGCCTGATCGTGATTGTCGTCGATGGCATCGCCGGGCTCGGAAGCTTCTCAGCGTTCCTGCTTGCCGTGCTGCTCTCGGGCGCGATCCAGTTCGGCTTCGGCATGTTGAAGGCGGGGCGCTTCGCAGCCTATGTGCCGTCGTCGGTGATCAAGGGCATGCTCGCCGCGATCGGTCTTCTGCTCGTCATCAAGCAGATTCCCCTTGCCGCGGGCTTCGCCAATGGAGGCGCCCCGGCCGCGAGCGGACCCGGCGTGCTCGGTACGCCGTTCGGACCGATATCGGCGGCGGCGTGCATCGTGGCCGTCGTATCGCTTGCGATGCTCGCAGGCTGGGAAACGCGCGCAATGCGCCGCTTTGCGCTCGTGCGCGCCGTGCCCGCGCCGCTCGCGGTGGTCGCGTTCGGCATCGGCGCGACCTTGTTGCTCGACCTGTTCGCGCCGGGCTTCGCACCGCCCGCGCAACATCGCGTCGCGCTGCCGTCGCTCGAATCGTTCGCTGCATTCACGAATGCGCTCGAATTGCCGAACTTCTCTCAGTTCGTGAATCCCGATGTGTGGCGGCTCGCCTTCACGCTCGCCATCGTCGCGAGTCTCGAAACGCTGTTGAGCCTCGAAGCCGTCGAGCAACTCGACCCGAAGAAGCGCGCGGCACATCCCGATCGTGAGCTGAAAGCGCAAGGCATCGGCAACATGATGGCCGGTGCGATTGGCGCACTGCCGATCACCTCGGTCATCGTGCGCAGCTCGGCGAACGTGCATGCGGGTGCGCAGAGCCGCTGGTCATCGTTCGTGCATGGCGCGCTGCTGCTCGCGAGTGTGTTCGCGCTGACGAGCGTAATCAACCTGATTCCGCTTGCCTGCCTCGCGGCCATCCTGATCTTCACCGGTTTGAAGCTCGCCAAGCCTTCGTTGTTCGCGGCCATCGCGAAACAGGGCATCGAACGCTTCGCGCCGTTCATCGTGACGATTGCGGGCGTGTTGCTGACCGACTTGCTGATGGGCATCCTGCTCGGCATCGGGTGCAGTCTTCTGCTTGCGATCCGCGCGAATCTCAAGCGCCCGATTACGATGACGCAACACGACGATCATTATCTGGTGTCGTTCCGTAAGGACGTTTCGTTTCTCGGCAAGGTCACATTGAAGCATCTTCTGCGCACCATCCCCGATGGCGCGACGGTGATCTTCGATGCATCACGCGCGGACTATGTCGACCCGGACGTACGCGAGGAGATCGATCAGTTCACGGCGGCCGCGGCTTCGCGAGGCATGCATGTCGAATGCAGGAAATTGCCGCCTGCCGGATCGCAAACGGGCATGTCCGCGCTGCGCGGCAGATGGTCCGGTTTGAACAGACAAGGCATGACTTCCGAGTAAGCGATCAACCCGGCGTCGATGGCGTCAGGTGCGCGTACACATCGTGCGCCGGCTCGAGCATCACGTTGTGATCGCTGCAGTAGAACACGTTCACTGGACCGTCTTGATACAGCCTGAACGCGGTGGTGTTCGTGCTCGTCGGCGCGACGTTGATCGCAGGCAATCCCGCTTCCGTGCTGGACGTAAGGGCTGCGTCTAGCACTTCATCCTGCGTTTGCGCTCGATCGCACAAATACGCATCCATTGCAATCCATTGCTGTTCGTCCATTGCCTCTCCCTTTTCTCTGCGGTGATCGCACCAGGAAACGATGCGACAAGGCGATAAACGATTTAGATAGGCACTCGAACGATGTTGGGCGATGCTCGGCGCAGTTCATGCCCGAGTTGATCGACAGTCAATCTGATCGCATCGATCAGCGCCCGTGCCGCCGGCGATGGCGTGCCGCCCGCGCGCATCGTAAGGCCGATTTCCCGCCGCGTGTTGTGCAGGGGAATGTCCATCACGACAAGCTGGCCTGATTCGCATTCGTAGTGCAATTGCTGTGCCGACACGGCCGCGAGCATGTCCGTATGCATCAAGAGGCCGCGGATGACAGCGAGATCGGCAGTCTCGACGGTCGGCATCGGAGGCTTGAGTTTCCCGCGTTTGAACTGCGCCTCGAACATGCCCCGCGCGGGCGCCTGACTGCGCGGCAAGATCCATTGCGCGGCAATCAGATCCTTGAGCGTCAAACCGCTCACACTCGCGAGCGGATGCCCGCGACGCGCGAGCACGACGATGTCTTCCGACATCATGCGCTCATTCACGAGACCGCTCGACGCATCGTTCTGACGCAGTGCACCCAGCACGAAGTCGATATCGCCCGCGCGCAGTCCCGCGACTAGCGTTTCATAAGCGCTCTCGTCGGTCACGACGCGCACGCCCGGATATTGCGCGGCCACGCGCGCGATAGCACCCGGCAGGATCAACGTTCTGCCGAGCGGCAGCGCGCCGACCGTGACATAGCCCTGAATCGTGCCCCGCAAAGCCGCGAGATCATCGGGGATATGGCGCAGTTCGTTTAGCGCGCGGCGCACGTGCAGCACGAAGGTTTCGCCTTCGCTCGTGAGCAGCAGTCCGCGCGGGCTGCGATAGAACAGTTGCATGCCCGAGCCCGTTTCCATGATGCGGATCGCGCTGCTGACAGCCGGCTGACTGAGGCCCAATGTCTGCGCCGCGCTCGGCATATGCCGATGGCGCGCTAGCGCGGAGAACAATTGCAACCGCCGCGTGTTGAGCAGAAAGGCGGGAAGCGTGCCTCCGGGCGCGGTTCGGCGGCGCGATTGACGCGTCGCGCACCATTGCGCCAGCTCTTCCAGTTCCGCGAAGATGCGCTGGCAGCGCAACAGCACGGCGCGTCCCGCGGGCGTCGGCAGCATGCCCGACGGACGGCGCTCCAGCAACGTCTCGCCGACCGCCGCCTCGAGTTCCTGCAGGGAACGCGTGACTGCCGATTGGGCGCGGAACAGCGCGGCGGCGGCACGCGTGGCGCTGCCCATCTGCGCAACGAGACGGAACGCGCGCAAATAGGCGAGGTTGAGCAGTTCACGATCGTTCATGGCGAAAGGCGAATGAGCATCCCATCAGTTTGATTTATCGCATCGTAACCTCTTTCGATGCGCACGCTCACCTTCCGCTAATTGTCGGCGCCGATCACATGAATTGAACGACGGACGCCCGCAACGGCTCGTCCAATGATCGGAGGCTTGCGCATCGGGCGCCTGATCGCCGATGAAGCCGATCGCCTCGATGCGGATCTCATCGTGCTCACGATCAGACGTCAAGAATCCTGAGGCGTTGCAACGCTTCGATTTGGGTCTGAAGATTGCGCCCGCGATTCTTGCGGCATAGCGCTTGTGCCGACGACACATCGCCTTGCCGCAACGCGTTGACGATTGCGCGCAGTTCCCGCGCTTGCGATTCGTCGAGTTCAATCAGCCGCAGCGTCAATTCCCGCACGCGGCGCACCTGTTCCGAGCATGGGCGCGCACGCGGGACGGCATCACGATGAACTCGCCGTGGATCGTGTGTTCATCGGTTCATGAACGAACAGCCGTATCGAGGACTTGCGCACGGCCGCGCACATCGTCGATGGCCGTCATCGACGCGCCGGAAAGCATCGAGCATATGCGCGAGCTCACGCGGCGTCTGAAGCCGCTCGGCAAGCCGATTCTCTTCAATCAGGCCCTTACCGGAAAGAGTCCTTGTGTCTCGATGAAAGACGCCTACGAAATGGGCTTCGATTACACGTTGAGCCCCATCGAACCGATGCTCGCGACGCACAAGGCGGTGAAGGACATGCTCGACGTGTTCGTACGGGAAGGTTCGACCGATGCCATCGCCGATCGTCTGACGCCGTTCGAGGAGTACAACCGCTTTGTCGGGCTTGCAACCGAAATAGCGGGCGTGATCGCCTTCCGTTGCGAATAGAGAAGAGGTGTGTAAATCGATGGATAACGGCGCGCCCGATCCGAAGCCGGCGCAGGGCTTGTGGGGTGTCAATAGTCAAGTAAAGACTTCGTAAGCGCAGCAAGTCTCGGCGCTATACTGACCATCCCTCCACCGCATCCCGATCCGCAGGACCATCCGGCGGCGCACGTCCAAAAATTGGCTGAACACGATCTCGCAAAACTCAAAATCGACCGGGGACCGTCCGGGACGATGCCGCGGCGCCGGCGCAACTGGCTTCGATACGCGGTCATCGTCGCGATCCTGATCGCGCTCGCCGCCGTCGCGTTTCGTCTCGCCGGCCCGCAGGCCGTGGAGACCGCCACGGTCACATCCGTGTATCCGTCGCAGAGCTATACGCTGCTGAACGCTACGGGCTATGTCGTGCCGCAGCGCAAGGCGGCGGTCGCGTCGAAGGGGCAAGGGCGCGTCGAATGGCTCGGCGTGCTCGAAGGCACGCCCGTGAAGGAAGGTCAGATCATCGCGCGGCTCGAGAGCAATGACGTGGCCGCGTCGCTCGCGCAGGCACAGGCACAGGTCAAGGTTGCGCGGGCCAATCTGGAGCTTCAGCGCGCCGAGCTGAAGAACGCGGAAGTCGATCTCGCTCGTTACAAGATCCTCGCCCCGCAAGGGGCCATTCCCGCGACGCAATACGACGCCGCGCTCGCCCGCTACGACAAGGCGAGAGCGTCCATCAACAGCGACGAAGCCGCGATCGTTTCGGCCCAGGCCAACGCGCAGGCCGCGCAAGTGGCCGTCGATCAGACTGTGATCCGCGCGCCTTTCGACGGCGTCGTGCTGGAGAAACACGCGAATGTCGGCGACAACATCACGCCTTTCTCGTCGGCGTCGGATAGCAAGGGCGCGGTCGTGACCATCGCCGACATGAAAACGCTCGAAGTCGAAGCCGATGTCGCCGAGTCGAACATCTCGCGCATCGCCGTCGAGCAACCGTGCGAAATCCAGCTCGACGCGCTGCCCGACGTGCGCTTCGCGGGCCGCGTGTCGCGCATCGTGCCGACGGTCGATCGTTCCAAAGCCACCGTGCTCGTGAAAGTGCGCTTCGTCGAGCGCGACGCGCGCGTGCTGCCCGATATGTCCGCGAAGGTCGCGTTCCTGTCGAAGCCCGTGCCGCCGGAGGACAAGAAGGCGGTCGTCGCCGTGCAGCCGGCGGCTGTCGTCACGCGCGACGGCAAGAAGGTGGTCTTCATCGTCGAGCGCGACACCGCGCGCGAAGTGCCCGTGACGACGGGCGAGCGCATCGGCGATCTGCTGGCCGTGCAGGGCGTGAAGCCCGGCGATGTGCTCGTCCTCGCGCCCGGCGACAAGATCAGGGACGGCGCGAAAGTCACGCTGGCGAAGAAATAGCGTGAGCACGACGCCTCTCGTTCAGATCAGCCACGTCGTCAAGTCGTACCGGCGCGGCGTGCAGACGGTGCCGGTGCTGACCGACATCACGCTATCCATCGCGGAAGGAAATTTCGTCGCGCTGATGGGGCCATCGGGTTCGGGCAAGAGCACGCTGCTCAACCTGATCGCGGGCATCGACCGGCCCGATAGCGGCGAGCTGCTCGTCGGCGGACTCGATATCACGCGACTGCCCGAAGCCGCGCTCGCGGACTGGCGCGCGGCGAACGTCGGCTTCATCTTTCAGTTCTATAACCTGATGCCGGTGCTGTCCGCATTCGAGAACGTCGAATTGCCGTTGATGCTGACGCGCCTCACGCGCCAGGAGCGGCGCGAGCGCGTCGCGATGGTCCTCGACATGGTCAACATGGCGGACCGCATGAGCCACTATCCATCGGAGCTCTCGGGCGGGCAGCAGCAGCGCGTCGCGATTGCGCGGGCGCTGATCACTGACCCGAAGCTGATCGTCGCCGACGAACCGACCGGCGATCTCGACCGCAACTCCGCCGCTGATGTCCTCACGATGCTGCAACGCCTGAACGACAAGCTCGGCAAGACCATCATCATGGTGACGCACGATGCTCACGCCGCGGGCGCGGCGAAGGCGCTCGTGCATCTGGAGAAGGGGGAACTGATCGATGGAACCGCGCGCTAGACCATCATGTTCGTGCTCAAGCTGATCCTGCGCAACGCGCTGCGGCACAAGCTGCGCACCACGCTGACGGTGCTCGGTCTCACGATCGCCGTGCTCGCTTACGGCCTGCTGCACACGGTCGTGGACGCGTGGTACGCGGGCGCGGCGGCGGCATCGAATGCGCGGCTCGTCACGCGCAATGCGATCTCGCTCGTGTTTCCCTTGCCGCTCGCATACGAGAACCGCATCCGCGGCGTCGATGGCGTGACGCTCGTGGCACGTTCGAACTGGTTCGGCGGCGTCTATCGCGACCCGAAGAACTTCTTCGCGCAGTTCGCCGTGTCCGACAATTATCTCGATCTCTATCCCGAGTTCATCGTTCCGGATCAGCAACGCGCCGATTATCAGCGCGATCGCAAGGGCGCGCTCATCGGCCGGCAACTCGCGGATCAATATGGCTTCAAGGTCGGCGACGTCATTCCGCTCAAGGGCACGATCTATCCGGGAACATGGGACTTCGTCGTGCGCGGCATCATGGAAGGCCGCGAGGAATCGACGATCACGCGGCAACTCATCTTTCACTACGACTATTTGAACGAGACGATCCGCAAGACGACCAAACGCACCGTGGATCAGGTCGGCGTGTATGTGGTCGGCATTCGTGACCCGGACGAAGCCGCGGCCGTCTCGCGCAACATCGACAGCGTCTTCAAGAACTCGCTTGCCGAAACGCTCACCGAAACGGAGCAGGCGTTCCAACTCGGCTTCGTCGCCATGTCCAATCAGATCATTGCGGCGATACGCGTCGTGTCGTACGTGGTCATCCTCATCATCATGGCGGTGATGGCGAACGCAATGGCGATGAGCGCGCGTGAGCGCATCACCGAATACGCGACGCTGAAGGCGCTCGGCTTCGGTCCTGGCTTCCTGTCGATGCTCGTGTTCGGCGAATCGATGGCGATCTGCGCGATCGGCGGCGGCATCGGCATTCTGGCGACGCCGCCAATGGCCGAAGTCTTCAAGCGCGCGACGGGCGGCGTGTTTCCGGTCTTCATGGTGTCGCACGAGACCATGCTGTTGCAGGCCGCGTGCGCGTTCGCCGTGGCGATGGCGGCGGCGATCGTGCCGGCGGTGCAGGCGAGCCGCGTGCGCATTGTCGAAGGCCTTCGGGCGATCGGCTGAGGACGCGCGATGGCCATTCCCGTTTCCTACGTCGCACGCAATCTCTGGGCGCGCCGGCTCACGACGATGCTGACCGCGGGCGGTCTCGCGCTCGTCGTGTTCGTGTTCGCGACCGTGCTGATGCTCGACGCGGGCCTCAAGAAGACGCTCGTCTCGACCGGTGAAGCGGACAATGTCGTCGTGATCCGCAAGGGCGCGGAAACGGAGATCCAGAGCGCGATCGACCGCAATCAGGCGAACGTGATGCAGATGCATCCATCGGTCGCGATGAACGGCGACGGCGAGCCGCTCGCATCGAAGGAAACCGTGGTGCTGATTTCGCTCACCAAGCTCGGCTCGAACACGCCCGCGAACGTCGTGATCCGCGGCGTGTCGCCGATGGGCGTGCAACTGCGTCCGCAAGTGAAGCTCACGGCGGGGCGCATGTTCAGGCGCGGGTCGTCGGAGATCATCGTCGGGAGCAGCATCGCGAAGGGATTCGGCGGCACGCGCATCGGCGATCATCTGCGCTTCGCGCAGCGCGACTGGACCGTCGTGGGTCACTTCGATGCGGGCGGCAGTGGTTTCGATTCGGAAATCTGGGGCGACGTCGATCAGTTGATGCAGTCGTTCCGGCGCACGAGCTTTTCGTCGATGGTCGTGCGGCTCGCGCGCAGCGATGCGTTCGAGCGCTTCAAAGCCGATATCGACGTGGACCCGCGTCTCGCCGACGAGGCGAAGCGCGAGCAGGTCTTCTACGGCGATCAGTCGAAGGCGCTGTCGACGTTCATCAATATCCTCGGCTTCACGCTGTCGATTATCTTTTCTATCGCCGCGATGATCGGCGCGATGATCACGATGTACGCGTCGGTGGCCAATCGCGTCGCGGAGATCGGCACGTTGCGCGCGCTCGGCTTCAAGCGCTTCGACGTGCTCGGCGCGTTCCTGCTCGAAGCGTTGCTGCTCGGGCTGGTCGGCGGTGTGGCGGGGCTGTGCTGCGCGGCGCTGATGCAGTTCGCTTCGTTCTCGACCACGAATTTCCAGACCTTCGCGGACCTCTCATTCCGATTCATGCTGACGCCTTCGGTCATCGCGAGGACGCTCGGCTTCTCGCTCGTGATGGGACTGGTCGGCGGCTTCCTGCCGGCGTTGCGGGCTTCGAGGATGAACATCGTCGACGCCTTGCGGGCGCGATGATTCAGTTTCCCCGAACGGTCGATGCAGAACTATTGAATTTTCAGCATTCATAGTGCGGCGTAGAGTGGTGCTGGCTCAACCGGCTTTCGAAGGAGAATCCTCATGCCGCTCGTCAGAATCTCGCTCGTGAAGGGCAAACCGCGCGATCATATCCGCGCGATCTCGAACAGCGTCCACGAGGCGCTCGTCGAAGCGTTCAAGGTGCCGGCCGACGACCGCTTCCAGCTGATACAGGAGCACGACCGCGACGACTTCATTTACGATCCCGGGTATCTCGGGGTCGAGCGTAGCGATGACCTCGTGTTCATTCACATCACCGCGAGCGACTGGCGCGACACGGCGACGAAGAAGACGTTCTACACGACATTGGCGGCGAAGCTCGCGAGATCGCCGGGCTTGCGTCCCGAGGACGTGCTGATCGTGCTTGCGCCGAATCGCCGTGAGGACTGGTCGTTCGGACGCGGACTCGCACAATATGTGGAGGACGCGGCCTGAGAAGAAACCGCGAAGGAGGCAGACCCGTGATCAACCCGACGATCCTGAAAGGCGCGTGCCATTGCGGTGCGGTGGTCTTCGAAGTCGAGACGCCGGCCGAGCCGGCCGTGCGCTGCAATTGCAGCCTGTGCCGGCGGCGCGGCGCGGTAATGTCGCCGCCGTTCCCCAGGGACAAACTGCGCATCCTTTCAGGCGAAAGCGAACTCACGCTCTATCAGTTCAATACGCAAGTCGCAAAACATTTCTTCTGCAAGCACTGTGGAATTTACACGTTCCATCAGACGCGCTCGAATCCCGACAACTGGCGCGTGAACCTCGGCTGCATCGATGGCGTCGATGCCTATTCGATCGAGGCGCCCGTCGCGGACGGCGCGAGCCACTCGGTCGTCGGAAAACCATAGCGGCGCGGCCGTGTGAGTGAAGTCGCCGGGAACGCCGCATGCTATATCGCGGCACCCACAAGCCGTTCGCGTGCGATGCGTCGAAGCGCAACCGAGTTTGCAGACGAACGGCGTTCGATAACGACACTCACATGGTGCGCCGTCATGGTCAAGAAAACCTCGAACGAACCCGACGCAGTACGCCGCCGCCTGCTTGCCGCACTCGCCAGCACCGCCATGCTGTCCGCCTGCGGTGGCGGCAGCGACGACGACTCCGGCACTGTCACGCCGAAGAGCCCCATCGGCGACATTCCGCCCGATCGCGCAAATCTGCCGCGCCCCGCGTTGCCCGCGCCGGCGACATCGGGCATCGATCACATCGTGCTCGTCACGATGGAGAACCGCTCCTTCGACCACCTGCTCGGCTGGGTGCCGGGCGTCGAGGGCGTGCAGGCGGGCAGGCAGTTCACCGATGCATTCGGCGAGGCGCATCCGACGTTTTCGCTGTCGGCCAACGCGGCCTATGGTTTTCAGGGCTGCCAGTTCGCGGACCCGGATCACGAATACGACGCAGGGCGCACGCATCTCGCGAACGGCGCGATGAACGGCTTCCTGCTCACGCCCGACACGAACAAGACGCGCGGCGATCTGCTGCCGATCGGTTACTTCACGGGCAGCGATCTCGACTTCTATCGCCAGGCGGTGACGCAATACACCGTCTGCGACTACTACATGAGCGGCATTCTCGCCGACACGTTTCCGAACCGGGTCTATCTGCATAGCGGCGAGACCGATCGCCTGAGCGACACGCTCGACACCTCGTCGCTATCGACGATCTGGGATCGCCTCGACGCGAAGAACGTCTCGTCGAAGTACTACTTCCACGACGTGCCGTTCACGGCGCTTTACGGAACGCGCTATGTCGATCGCTCGAAGCTCTTTGCCGACTTCCTGACCGATGCGGCCAGCGGCAATCTGCCGTCGTTCTGCATGGTCGATCCGAGCTTCGGCGGCGAGGCGAACGGCACCTCGAACGACGATCATCCGCATGCAGATGTGCGCAATGGCCAGGCGCTGCTCTCGCAAATCTATGAAGCGCTGCGCACGAGCCCGAACTGGAGCACGACGCTCATGATCGTCGTTTATGACGAGTGGGGCGGCTTCTTCGAGCATGTCGCGCCGCCGGTCAGGCCGGTGTCGTCGGCGGAGCAGGCACTCGGCAACGATGGACGCCTCGGTTTTCGCGTGCCGTGCATGCTGCTCGGGCCGCGCGTGCGCGCAAACAACGTGGCGCGCTATCCCTTCGATCCGAGCTCGATTCATCAACTGCTCGCGTGGCGCTTCGGGCTCGATCCGCTGGGCCCGCGAGCGAGCGATCCGGCCACGTTCAACATGGCTTATGCACTCGATCTGAGCGACGCGCCGCGCACGGATGCGCCCGCCCTGACGGTGGCGCAAGGGCCGTACGGCCTGCAATGCTCGACCACGCCGGTGACCGGAACGGGCCTCGGCACCGTCGACAAATCGCAGGCAGCGGAAGGCGCATCGCAGACGCCGACGCCGGGCGGCCGCTTCGCCGACTTACGCGCCAAGGCGATCGCGTCGGGATTTCCTTCACGATGACGCGGCCCCGGGGCCTCTCGCGCGCGGCGCTGTTCACGCGCTAAAGAGGCCGTTCGAACCCGAGCGTCATACGCACTGAAACTCGATAGACGCCGCTTGTCTTCAGCGCACGCGACTTCGCGTGCGCTTCGCCCGCTTCGATCCCATCAATATACGAACGCATACCTGAACTCGATGTTTATTTGAGCCGTGTCGTGGATCTACGCGAAACACCGCCTCATGCAATCGACATTGCGATTCAGGGCGCATGCAATTTCAAAAAGCGCAGCAATGCGATGCTTTGACGAAAGGGCGCGGGTCCAGTAACTTGTCGCTCACGCGGGCTTATAGCGCTAACCTGCACAACCGGATGAGGAACACGGCCATGACCCGTCTGACTCGAAAGATCGCGTGCCTCGCCGCGCTTGCATTGCTCTCCACGTCACTCGCGCTTGCCTGCACGCGCGCACTGTATGTCGGCGACAAGGGCCTCGTGATAACAGGCCGGTCGATGGACTGGTCCGAGGACATGCGCTCGAACCTCTGGGTGATGCCCGCAGGCATCGAGCGCGATGGCAATGCGGGGCCGCGCTCGATCAAATGGAAATCGAAGTACGGCAGCGTGGTGGTGTCGGGCTATGAGATCGGCACGGTCGACGGCATGAACGAGCGCGGACTCGTCGCCAATGCGCTTTATCTCGCGGAAACCGATTACGGCAAGCCCGATCCGAAGCGCGATCCGATGTCGATTAGCCTGTGGGCGCAATACGCGCTCGATAACTTCGCGACCGTCGGGCAGGCGGTGTATGTGCTGTCGCGCGAGCCGTTCCAGATCATCGCGCCGCCGCTGCCCAACGGCAAGCCGCTGACGATTCATCTCTCCTTGTCGGATGCGCGCGGCGATTCTGCCATCTTCGAATACATCAACGGCAAGCTGATCATCCATCAGGGCAAGAAGTACAAGGTGATGACCAACTCGCCGATCTACGATGAACAACTTGCGATCGATACGTATTGGAAGAGCGTGGGCGGCGTGGGCTTCCTGCCCGGCACGAACCGCGCCGCGGACCGCTTCGTGCGCGCATCCTTCCTGCTCGATGCGATCCCGAAGCAGGCCGATCCGAACTACATGGCGGGCGTGCCGCAGCAGTCGTATGCGTTTCAGGCAGTCGCGAGCGTGATGAGCGTGATGCGTTCGGTGAGCGTGCCACTCGGCATCAGCACGCCGGAGCGGCCCAATCTATCGTCGACGATATGGCGTACCGTGTCGGATCAGCAGAACCTGATCTATTACTTCGATTCCGCGACGCGGCCCGATACGTTCTGGGTCTCGCTGAAAAAACTCAACCTGAATCCCGGCGCGCCGGTGATGAAGCTGACCATCGATGCGGGGCAGGTTTTTTCTGGCGAGACAGCGGGAAGTTTCGTCGCCACACAGCCGTTCGCGTTCATGCCTGCGAAGGCGCCCTGAGGCCACGTTCGCAGCCGCGTTGCACCGTTTCGACAAGAAACGAGGCATCGATTTCGCCTGCGCAGGTAAAATAGTGTCCTTTTGCCCCCGGTGATACTGTGCAAGGCATGAAGCGCACGGCATTCAGCGGCCCGGCGCTCGTTCGGCTGCTGGCACATTTTGCCGATCTCGAAGTTCACGAACCCGCTCAATCGCTCGCGGACCGTCTGAGTCAATGGCTCGGCTGGACCGACGCGATCGCGCTGTCCACCGCGCTTGCGACCGATCCGCCCGCCATGTCCGGCGCGCGATCCGCCCCTCGCGACGTGGAAGAAGAGTGCGCGCGCGTGCGGACCTCTCTCGCCGGCGCGTTCGCGCGCGACGAAGCGGCTGCGCGCCGCAGGCATCGTGCGCCCGTGCAGCCTTCGCCGGACGAGCCGCTCATCGATTATGCGGAGTTTCGCCAGCGTTACGTGTCGCTGCAACAGGCGATGGAATCCGACATCGGCGCGCTGCGTACGCGTTTGAGATCGATGCTCGCGGCCAGATCGCCGGACATGGCGCGCCTCGCGGTCGTCGATGCCGTCATGGAACAGGCGCTGAGCGCGCGCGAGCGCGGTCTGCTCGCCAACGTGCCCGCATTGCTCGGCAAGCATTTCGAGCGCCTGAAGAGCGCTCACGCGTCACTGGAGACATCCGCGGCCCACACCTGGCTCGACGTGTTTCGCAAGGATCTGCAAAGCGTGTTGCTCGCCGAACTCGATGTTCGTTTCCAACCGATCGAAGGCTTGCTCGCGGCTCTTCGCCCCCGCTAACTGGCTCGCTATGCCCCGAAATCTTTTGAATATCGCTGTCTTCTCGATTGGCCTCGCCGCGGTTTTGGGCATCGGCATTGCGTATATCGCGTCGAACGCGATTGCGTTCGCCGTGACGGTCGTGATCGCCGGATGCTATCTCGCGGGCGCGGCGGAATTACGCCGCTATCAACAGATCACCGTCTCGCTCGAACAGCGCATCACGCAACTTGCGAGCGCGCCGCGCAGCCTCGCCGTGTGGCTCGACAGCCTGCATCCGAGCTTGCGCCATGCCGTGCGCCTGCGCATCGAAGGCGAGCGCGCGGCGTTGCCCGGTCCGGTGCTCGCGCCGTATCTCGTCGGCCTGCTCGTGTTGCTCGGCATGCTGGGCACGCTGCTCGGCATGGTCGCGACGCTGCGCGGCACCGGCACGGCGTTGCAAAGCGCATCGGATCTGACGGCCATCCGCGCGTCCCTTTCCGCGCCGGTCACGGGTCTCGGCTTCGCATTCGGCACGTCGATCGCGGGCGTCGCGACCTCCGCGATGCTCGGCCTGCTGTCGGCGCTGTGCCGCCGTGAACGCCTGCATGTCACGCAGCAGCTCGACGTGAAAATCGCAACGACGCTGCGCGCCTTCACGCAAGCGCATCAACGCGAGGAGACGTTCAAGCTGCTGCAGCTTCAGACCGAATTGATGCCGAAGCTCGTCGATCGTCTTCAGTCGATGACGATGGCAATCGAGCAGCAGAGCCTCGCGGCGAGCGAACGCCAGATCGCCAGTCAGGATGCGTTCCATGCGAAGGCGGAGACGTCGTATCGGCGTTTGGCTACATCGGTAGAGTTGTCGCTGAAGCAGAGCGTCGCCGATAGCGCGCGTGCCGCGAGCGCCGCGTTGCAGCCCGTCATGCAGGCGACGATGGACGGCATCGCGCGCGAAGTCACTTCGCTGCACGGGAGCGTCGAGCAAGCGGTCGCGCGTCAATTGGAAGGCTTGGCTAGCGGCTTCGAGGCATCGTCGGTGAAGGTCGCGGAGATCTGGAACGCATCGCTTTCGAAGCACGCGCAATCGAGCGCGGCGCTCGTCGATGAGATGGGCGGATCGCTCGATCGCTTCGCGCTTGCGTTCGATCAGCGTGCGGCGAATCTCGTCGAAGGCGTGTCTGCGCACATGGATCGCGTGTCGGGCGGACTCGAATCGTCGGTTGCGAAGCATGCACAATCGAGCGATGCGCTCGTCGCACGCATGGATGCATCGCTCGCGCAATTCGCACAGACCTTCGAAGCGCGTTCATCCGGTTTGATCGATGCTGTTGCAGCGCGCCTGGAAAACGCGACGGGCAGCATGTCGCAAACATGGCGCGATGCGCTCGCGCAACATGCGCGCGCCAGCGAGCAAACCGCCGCGCAGAACGAGAACGCATTGACGACTGCAGCGGCCAGCTTCGAGCGGCACGCGGCATCGCTCGTGCAATCGGTCGATCGATCGCATGCGGACTTGCGCGCGGAACTCGCGCAGCACGGCGAAGCGCGTCTCGCGGCATGGAGCGGTGCGCTCGACACGATGGCGGCCTCGTTGCGGGAGCAATGGCAGGACACGAGCGCGGTGGCGGCGAATCGTCAGAAAGAGATTTGCGACGCGCTCGCGCAAACCGCGCACGACATGTCCGCGCAATCGCAGGCACACGCGAGCGCGACCATCGCGGAGATCGAGCGGCTCGTTCAGGCGGCATCGGAAGCACCGAAGGCCGCAGCGGAAGTCGTCGCCGAAATGCGCCAGAAGCTTTCCGATTCGATGGTCCGCGACACCGCGATGCTCGACGAGCGCAGCCGTCTGCTCGCCACGGTCGAAACACTGCTCGATGCCGTGAATCACGCATCGAACGAGCAGCGCGCCGCGATCGACGCACTGGTCGATACATCGGCGACGCTGCTCGAGCGCGTCGGCGCACAGTTCACCGGCACGGTCGAAGCCGAAGCCGGCAAGCTCGGCGCGATGGCCGCGCAAGTGGCGACGAGCGCGGTCGAAATGGCGAGCCTCTCGGACGCGTTCGGTGCGGCCGTGCAGTCCTTCGGCGAATCGAACGACAAGCTCGTCGCGCATCTCGAACGTATCGAAAGCGCACTCGACAAATCGCTGGCACGCAGCGACGAACAGCTCGCGTATTACGTCGCGCAGGCGAAGGAAGTCATCGATCTGAGCATGATGTCGCAGAAGCAGATCGTCGAGGACTTGCAGCACATCGCGGGACAGCGCGCGGCCGGAGCGCGGGCGGCATGAACGAGGAAATCGACGGCGGCGCGGAACACGCCGCGCCGATCTGGCCGGCGTTCGCCGATTTGATGTCCGTGCTGCTGGGTGCGTTCGTGCTGATACTCGTCGGCGTGATTGGCGTGCAATTGCAGCTCGAGAACAAGCTCGACGAGGAGGTGAAGCATCGCCAGGAAGAAACGCAGCGCCGCCAGACGCTGGAACAGGCGCTCGCGGGGCCGCTCGCATCGGGACGCGTGACGCTCGTGAACGGGCGCATCGGCATCAGCGGCAGCGTGCTCTTCGCGCTCAATTCCGATCAGTTGCAGCCGCAGGGCCGCGATGTGTTGAAGAGCCTGGCCGCGCCGCTCGGCGCCTATCTGCATGCGCATGAGGAGATCCTCATGGTCAGCGGTTTCGCCGACGATCAACAAGTGCACGAAGGCAACCGGCGCTTCGCGGATAACTGGGAGCTTTCCGCGAAACGCGCGTTGACCGTGACACGCGCTTTGATCGATGCGGGCGTGCCTTCTTCGTCGGTGTTCGCTGCGGCGTTCGGGTCGGAGCAGCCCGTGAGTTCGAACGCCGATGAAGTCGGGCGCGCGAAAAATCGTCGCGTCGAGATTTCAGCCGTGCCGCGGCCCGCGGATGGCGCGGTGAAGGCTCATGAATAACGCAGCGTCGGCACGTGCGATGCTCGACGCATGGCGCGCGAACGGCGACGATCGCGCGAATCCCGTGCGCTTTCATCTCATCGATGCGCTCGCCAAACGCGCGGCGGCTTACGACGGCGAGACGCGCCGCAAGCTCGATGCGCGCCTCGCGCAGTTGCTCGATGCTTATCGCACCGATATCGAGCGTGCCGCATTGCACCGCACCGCAACTCACGATGCCGACGAACGCGGACCGCTTGCTGCGCTGGTCGATGACATCGCGAAGCCGTCTTCGAAGCACGCGACATCGCACGCCGAGTTGCTCGAATACTTTCGCGCGGTGTGGTCGAAAGTCAGCGCGGAAAAGCAGTTGCGCGATTCGCTCGCGCACGTTCCGAGGAATGCGGGACCGCTCAATTCGAGCAGCCTCGTACATCGTTCGTTGTCGCTCATGCGCGAAGTATCGCCGGGTTATTTCCAGCAATTCCTCGCCTATGCCGACGCGCTTTCGTGGATGGAAGAAATGAACGGGCCCGGCGTGATCGTCGCGAAAGAGGCGGCGGGCGCGAAGAAGGGCGGACGAAAGAAGAAGTGAACAAGCGCCGCGCGTTTCATCGAACTGCGCGGCGCTCGTCCATCAGGCGAGCCAGCCCTTGATGGTGGCCGACATCACATTGGTCGAAATGCCATAGCGGTCGTGCAGCGTAGGCAGCGCGCCCGCATCGAGGAACGCATCGGGCAGCGCGATCTGACGATACGTTGGCGTTACGCCTGCGGTCAGCAGCGCCGTCGCCACTGCTTCGCCCAATCCGCCGATCGTCGTGTGATTTTCTGCTACCACCACGAGACGTCCCGAACGCTTCGCTTCGCGGATGATCGTTTCCGTATCGAGTGGCTTGATCGTCGGCACGTGGAGCACGGCGACATCGACGTTGTCGGCTTGCAATGCCTTGGCGGTTTCGAGCGCACGCATCGTCAGAATGCCGGACGAGATGATGAGCACATCGCGGCCATCGCGAAGCAGCTTCGCCTTGCCCAATTCGAACTGGTAATCGTATTCGTCGAGCACGGCGGGCACGTTGCCGCGAAGAAGGCGCGCATACACCGGCCCTTTGTGCGCGGCGATGGCGGGCACCATCTGCTCGATATCGAGCGCATCGCACGGGTCGATCACGGTCATGTTCGGCATTGCGCGCATCAAGGCGAGATCTTCGGCGGCCTGATGGCTCGGACCGTAGCCTGTCGTGAGACCGGGCAGCGCGGCGACGATCTTCACGTCGAGATTGTCTTCGGCGATCGTCTGGTGGATGAAGTCATACGCACGGCGCGTCGCGAACACGGCATAGGTCGTGACGAACGGCTGCGCGCCTTCATGCGCGAAGCCCGCCGCTGCACCCATCAACAATTGCTCGGCCATGCCCATCTGGTAATAGCGCTCGGGAAACTCCTTCGCGAAAATATGCAAGTCCGTGTACTTGCCGAGGTCGGCCGTCATGCCGATGACGTTCGTCTTCGTGCCCGCCAGTTCGACCAGCGCATTACCGAAAGGCGCGGACCGGGTGACCTGTCCTTCGCTTGCAATCGACGCGATCATCGCGGAAGTTTTCAGACGGGTGCTCATGCTTGTCTCCCTGCTTCGAGTGCCTGAAGCGCCAGTTGCCATTCATCGGCATCGACGCGGATAAAGTGATTTTTCTCGCGTTGTTCGAGGAACGGCACGCCGCAGCCCATCTTCGTATCGCATACGATGATGCGCGGCTTCGCGTCCTTCAGATTGCGTGCGTTGTCGAAGGCCTGCTTCACGGCGTCGATATCGTTGCCGTCGATCCGCTGCACGTACCAGCCAAACGCTTCGAGCTTTTCGACGAGCGGCTCGAACGCCATGATCTGCGTCGAGGGGCCATCGGCTTGCTGATTGTTCACGTCGACCATCGCGATGAGGTTGTCGAGCTTCCAGTGCGCAGCGGACATGAGGCCTTCCCAGATCGCGCCTTCATCGAGTTCTCCATCGGAGAAAAGCGTGTAGACGAAGGACTTCGAGCCTTTGCTCTTGAGGCCAAGGCATCGGCCCACGGCGATCGTGAGTCCTTGCCCGAGCGATCCGCCCGACATCTCCATGCCGGGCGTGTAGCTCGCCATGCCGGACATCGGCAGACGGCTGTCGTCGCTGCCATAGGTTTCGAGTTCTTCCTGGGGCAGGATGCCCGCTTCGAAAAGCGCGGCGTACAGCGCGATTGCATAGTGACCGTTCGAGAGCAGGAAGCGGTCGCGCTCTTCCCAGTCGGGATCTTCAGGGCGGTAGTTCATCGCGCCGAAGTAGGCGACGGCCAGCACATCGGCGATGTCGAGCGCCTGGCCGATATAACCCTGGCCCTGCACTTCGCCCATCAGCAGGGCGTTACGACGGATACGGTAGGCGCGCTCGGCGAGCGTCACCTCCTCGATGACGGGGGTATTCATGTGTTGTCTCCTTGATTGAAGCTGAAATCAGCGATTGACGGTTTTGGCGGGCACGAAGAACACGAGCACCGCGCCCAGCACGATCGCCACAGAAATGAAGATCAGGCCCGCCGTCGATTTGCCGGTGAAGTCGTTGAGCCAGCCGACGATCGCTGGCGAGAAGAAGCCCGCGAGATTGGCGAAGCAGTTGACCGCGGCGATGCCCGCCGCTGCCGACATGCCACCGAGCACCGCGGTAGGCAGCGACCAGAATTGCGACGACGAAGCGAGAATGCCGGCCGCCGCAATACTCACGCAGACGATCGAGGCGCCTACGCTGCCGAGCATCGGCAAGGTGGCGAAGCCGGCTGCGGACACGAGCATCGGAATCGCGAGATGCAGGCGGCGTTCGCGGCGCTTGTCGGCGCTCGCACCGATCAGCGGCAGCGCGATGATCGCGCAGAGATACGGAATCGCGGTGAGAATGCCGACCCACAGCGGGTCCGCTACACCGGTGCGACGCACGATCGTCGGCAGCCAGAAGGTAAGTCCGTACTGACCGAGCACGACGCAGAAGTAGATCGCGGCCATGAGCCACAGACGACGATCGCGGATGAATGCGCCGATCGATACATGCTTCACCGTTTGGGCGTTGTCCTTTTCGACATTGCGCTTGAGCAAGGCCTTTTCCTTGTCGGTAAGCCACTTCGCGCCGGCGATGCCGTTGTCGAGATAGAACAGGATCGCGACACCGAGGAAAAGCGAGGGCAGCGCTTCGAGCATGAAGAGCCACTTCCATCCGGCGAGCCCGTGCATGCCCTGGAACGCGTGCATGATGTAGCCGGAGAGCGGACCGCCGACGATACCCGCGAGCGGAATTGCCATGAAGAAAAGCGAGAGCGCCTTGGCGCGCCGCGCTGCGGGAAACCAGTACGTGAGATAGAGAATCACGCCGGGCGCGAAGCCCGCTTCGGCGACACCGAGCAGAAAGCGCAGGATATAGAACGTAGTCGGTGACTTGACGAAGACGAAGCTCGCGGAGATCACGGCCCACGTCAGCATGATGCGCGCGAGCCAGTTGCGCGCGCCCACTTTATGCAGGATGACGTTGCTGGGCACTTCGAACAGGAAGTAGCCGAGGAAGAAGATGCCCGCGCCGATGCCGTAGATGGTTTCGGAGAAGCGCAGATCGTTGAGCATCTGCAGCTTGGCGAAGCCGACGTTCACACGGTCGAGATACGCGCCGAGATAACACAGCATCAGGAAGGGGATGAGGCGGCGTCCGACCTTGGCGTAGGTCTTCGCCTCGAAGCTGCCTGCATCTTCGGACGATGCGAATTCAGCCGTTGCCGCCGATGCGGCGAGTTTGGATTTCATAGATGTCTCCAGCCATGTTATGACGCCCCGGTTATCCGGGTGCGCTATTGCGTGCGATCAATGAATCAGCATGCCGCCATTCACATCGAGCGTCACGCCAGTGAGATACGACGACAGGCCGCTCGCAAGAAACAGGCATGCATTGGCGATATCCGCCGCATCGCCGAGACGCGCGAGCGGAATGCCCTTGATGATGTCCGCGCGCATGTCCGGCGTGAGCTTGTCGCCAGTGATATCGGTTTGAATCAGGCCGGGCGTGATCGAATTCACGCGGATGCCATCGCCGCCGAATTCGCGCGCCATCGCCTTGGCGAGACCGAGCACGCCTGCCTTCGCCGCGCTGTAATGCGGTCCGCCGAAAATGCCGCCGCCACGTTGCGCCGACACCGACGACATGCACACGATGCTGCCGCTCTTCTGCTTCTTCATCTGCGGAATGACGGCCTGTGACATGTAGAGCGTGCCGCGCAGATTCACGTCGATAACCGCGTTGAAGTTATCCGCGCTGATCTCCAGCGTCTTGATCGGCTGCGTGATGCCGGCGTTGTTGATGAGCACGTCGATGCGCCCGTATTTGTCGATCGCCGCTCGGGCGGCCGCGACGCACGCGGCCTTGTCGGTGACATCGCAGGCGAGGCCGAGATGACCTTCGCCCAGATCGTTCGCGGCGCTTTGCGCGTCCGCTTCCTTCAGGTCCAGCACTACGATGCGCGCGCCCTGCGCGGCGAGCGCCTTTGCCGTTGCCTTGCCGATGCCGCGAGCCGAAGCCGCGCCTGTGACGATCACTACCTGGTTGTCGAGCAACATCGTTGTCTCCGTTGGTTGTCTGGTGTAGGCGCAGTTTCTTCGCCTTTGACCTGACGATCAACGCAGTTTGGTTCAACTGTTGCTGAGAAATTTTCAGGTGTCGCCGCGACGCCCGATTTGCTGATCCATCCACAGCAGAAACTTGGCCACGCGCGGCAATCCGGCGTTCTGACTCGGGTAAACCAGATGATGCGCGTCGACTTCAACCGCGTATTCCTTGCCGAACACGGGCACGAGCGAGCCGCGTTCGAGATGACCGGACGCGAGCATCGTGCTTTCCAGCGCGATGCCATGACCGAGCGCGGCCGCTTCGAGCGACATGTACGAGCGGTCGAAGGAGAAATCGAACGCTTTGCGCTTCACCGCCACGCCGAACTTGCCGAACCATTGCTGCCACTGGACGAGCGGCGATTCGGAAAAGATCAGGCGACGGTTGAGCAGATCCTCGGGTGAAGAAACAGGAAAGCGTTCGAGATACGTGCGCGAAGCGAGCGGGGCGATGGTCTCATGACGCAGGGTCTTCACTTCGACATCGGTCCAGTGTGCGTAGCCGTGACGCACGTCGATATCGTAGTAACCCGAGGTGAACGACACATTCTCATATGAGCACGCGAGATTCATCTGAATATCGCCGTTCGCTTCCTGAAATGCGGCGAGACGCGGCAGCAACCACATCAGACCGAAGCTCGGGCTCGAATGAATCCGCAATATCTCGACCGACGTTTCGCTCGACGCGCGCTCGGTTGCGCGGTTCAGCTCGGCGAGCGCGCCGGTGACGTCCGAGAGATATTGCGAGCCGGTCGGCGTGAGCACGAGGCCGCGGCCCAGGCGCGTGAACAACGGGCGCCCGACGATGCTTTCCAGATTCGCCAACTGATGGCTGACGGCGGAGGGCGTGAGGCCGAGCTCGTCGGCGGCGCGGTTCACGCTCTTCGTTCGCGCGACGCTTTCGAACGCGATGATGGATTTCAGCGGAGGCAGGCGCATGGGTGCTTATTTCGGCTCTTTCGGCACACGCCCCATCAAGAAGAACTCATCGTTGGGGCGCATCGAAATCACGTTCGCCATGCGATTCGACAAACCGAAGAACGCCGTGATAGCCGCGATATCCCATGCGTCTTCATCGCTGAAACCATGCGCTTGCAGGGCGGCGAAATCGGTGTCGTCCACGGAGCCCGACGCGCGACATACCTTTAACGCGAAATCGAGCATGGCCTTCTGACGCGGCGTGATGTCCGCCTTGCGATGATTCACCGCGACCTGATCCGCGACGAGCGGGTTCTTTTCATAGATCCGCAGAATCGCGCCGTGTGCGACGACGCAATAGAGGCAATCGTTCACCGCGCTCGTCGCGACGACGATCATCTCGCGCTCGCCTTTGGTGAGGCCACCGTCCTTCAGCATCAGCGCATCGTGATAGGCGAAGAACGCGCGGAACTCGTCGGGACGATGGGCGAGCGTGAGGAACACGTTCGGCACGAAGCCCGCCTTTTCCTGCACGTCGAGAATGCGGGCGCGGATATCGTCCGGCCAGTCTTGCGGATCGGGAACGGGATAGCGGCTGATGGGCTTTGGCGTCATGACGTCCTCGAAGACCTGGATGGAACGCTCATTGTAGAGCGCGGCTCTTCAACGCGCGACCGTCAGCGACGACAGGAGTTTCAGCAGGCTGTCCACATTCACTGGCTTCACGAAGTGATAATCGAAGCCTGCTGATTGCGCGCGCAACCGGTCTTCCGCCTGTCCATAGCCCGTGATCGCGATCAGCATGGGCGTCGTGTCGCCTTTGCGACGCAGGCGCCGCGCGAGTTCATAGCCGTCGATATCGGGCAGGCCGATATCGAGCAGCGCCACATCGGGCTGAAAGTGCGGCGCGGCCTCCAGCGCTTCCGTCGGCGAGTACGCGACACGCGCGACATGTCCTTCCGATTCACACAGCATCGCGAGCGAATCGGCGGCATCGCGGTTATCGTCGACGACGAGAATGCGCAGCGCCGCGCGCGTCTCGCGCATGCTCGTCTCGGAGAGCGCGAGCGCCGAATGCCTTTCGTGATGATGCAATCGCGGCAGCCGCACGGTGACGGTCGTGCCCAGTCCCGGTCCGGGGCTTTGCACGGTGATCGTGCCTTTATGCATCTCGACGAGCTTCTTCACGAGCGACAGCCCGATGCCGAGGCCGCCGTTCGAGCGGTCGAGCGTGCGCTCGCCTTGCGAGAAGAGCTCGAATACTTTCGGCAGGAGATCGGCCGAAATGCCGGTGCCCGTATCGGCGATGACGATCGACACCCATGCCTCGTCCGCCTGCACGCTCACGGTGATGCGGCCTTGCTCGGGCGTGTACTTGCTCGCATTGTTGAGCACGTTGACGAGGATCTGCGAGAGGCGTGTGGGATCGCCGCATACCCATGTGGTGGCATCGGATACATCGACTTGAATGGTTTGCGAGCGCGACTCGACCATGCCCGCGATCGCCTCGACCGCGTGATACACGGCCGTGCCGACCAGAATCGGTTCGGTTTGCAGCGCGATGCGTCCCTGCGTGATACGCGAGACTTCCAGCAGGTCGTCGACGATGCGGGTCATGTGCTCCACTTGCCTGCGCATCAGGTCGGTCAGCTCACGCAGATGCGTGTCGCCATCCTGATCCTTCTGCATCAGCGCGAGGGCCGTGCGCAGCGGCGCAAGCGGATTGCGCAGCTCATGCGCAAGCATCGCGAGGAACTCGTCCTTGCGGCGTCCCGCTTCACGCAGCATCAGCTCCATGTGCTTGCGTTCGGTGATGTCGATCACGCTGCCGATGATGCGCAGCGGCTTGCCGTCCTTGCTGCGCTGGAGCAGGGCGCTGCCTTGCATCCATTGTTCGCCGTGCAGGTTGCGCACGCGAAACTCGAAATGACCCTCGGGGTTTTCGCCTGCCGCAATGCTGCGCACATAGCGGTCGAGCGTCGCACTGTCGTCGGGATGCACGCGGGCGAGTGCTGCGTCGTAGCTGAGCGTTTCGGTGATCTGGCGCTCGCCGCCGGTTTCGAGAAAGAGCGTCCACGTCTCGAGTTCGAGCGATGCGATATGAATCTTCGCGGCCTGCATCGCCACCGTCAGGCGCAGGCTGCGCGCTTCGATCGCGGCCTGCGCTTCATAGCGCGGCGTGACGTCGGTTGTCGTGCCGAACCATTCCTGCAAGTTGCCCTTGTCGTCGTAAAGCGGCGCCGCGTGCGCCTCCACCATGCGATAGAGTCCGTCACGCCGGTACATGCGGAAGGTGAGCGTGCGCGCGGCGCCTTCGCGCAGTGCGTCGAGCCATGCCTGATGCGTGCGCTCGCGATCATCCGGATGGATGTAGTCGAGCCAGCCCCAGCCGGACAGCACGTCCGGCGACTTGCCCGTGAACTGCTCCCATTCGCCGCCCGAAGCACGAATCCCGCCTTTCGCATCGGCGGACCAGACGAGCGCACCCGTCGTTTCGACAAGCGCGCGATAGCGCCTTTCCGACAGACTGAGGCGTTCCTCGTCGGCGCGCTGCGCGCTGATGTCGAAGCTCACGCCATACACGCGAGCGAGCACGCCATGACGGTCGAACTCGGGATGCCCGCGCATGCGCAGCCAGCGTTGTTGTCCCTGATCGCCTTCGAGCATGAAGTCGAACTCGAACGGGCCGCCGTCACGCAATGCTTCCGTGAGCTTGCGCTGAAACGGCTCGCGGTGTTCGGGCGCGACGCGGTCCCATACTTCCGAAAGGAGCACCGCGTCGGTGCCGGGTGGAAAGGAGTAGAGCGCGGCGAGCTGCGCGGTCATGCGCACGACACGCGTCTTCATGTCCCATTCCCATGCGCCCATGCGTGCGCCGGCGAATGCGGCCTGCAGTCGCCGCTCGCTCTCCTCGTACATCGCCCAGGCGTGACGGCATTCGTGGATGTCGATCGCGACGCCGACCGTATCGCTGATTTGTCCTTCCTCGTCGCGCCGCGCCTGAAGATGCAACGTGTGCCAGCGAAACGCGCCATCGTTGCGCAGAAGGCGCACGTCGACATTGCGGAGAAGCGTGCCGTCGCGCATTTGCCGCAATGCGTCGAGCACCGGCGGGATGTCGTCGGGGTGGACAAAAGCATTCCAATGCCGCCCGACCAGTTCCGGAAAGGGGATGCCGAGATAGCGGCACGCCCACGGATTGGCGTATTGAATCACTCCGTCTCGCGTCGCGCGCCATACGAACGATGGCAAAAAGTGAGCAGGATCGTACATGGGCGTCGTGCTTCCTTATTCCGGCGAGGCGCGTCGCCGGGCGCGGCTTCGAACGCTGCAACAGTTTCGGAATACCATACAACAAAAGCGCTCGACAACGCCGCGAAGTGCCATTGCAGATTTCATACGAGCGAGCGTCGTATGTAATTCGTACGTGCGGACCGCCGATTCATCTAACGAATAACCCGCGGCCCGCGAAGACTACCCCGCTTCCCCGACGTCCTTCGGATTCGGCAGCTTGGTGTTATTGCCTTCGTCGGTACGCTTCGGCGGCTCCGGTTCGTTTTTCATTGAATCCTTTTGTTCGTCGGACAGACGGCGATCCGCCACGTTCGGATCGTCGGGTGTCTGCTTCGGTGGCGTCGGACGATCGGCTGGTTCGTTCATGAAAGGCTCCTTGTCGTCATCGTCGAACTGAATGCGACAAGCGAACGCATCGTGCGTGCCCGGCCTCATCAGGCATAGGCGATGCTGCGTTCGGCTCCATGCGTGATTTCACAGCCATATCGAGCAGCCTTCTGTTCACGCCGCTTATGCCGGATACCAACCGAACGCTCATCCGTTTTGCCGCCCTTGCATGCGCGACGTTCATGCCGTTGCATGGCTTTGCGGCGTCGATCACTTCCACACCGTATGGCGCGACGCAGCAAGGGCAAGCGGTCGTTCAATACACGCTCTCGAATGCGCGGGGCGTGTCTATGAACTGCGTCACCTATGGCGGCATCGTGACGCGAATCGATGTCCCCGACCGGCGCGGGCGTCGCGCGGATATCGTGCTCGGCTTCGGCTCCCTCGGCGACTACGAGAAGTACAACGGCAAGATTCACTTCGGCAGTCTGATCGGGCGCTATGCGAACCGCATCGCCGATGGCCGGTTCGAGCTCGACGGACGCAGCTACAAGCTGCCCGTCAACGAGCCGCCGAATACGTTGCACGGCGGCCCGCACGGCTTCGACGAAAAAGTCTGGACCGTGGTCAGGACGTTTCAGGGCGCGCAGCGCGCGGGCGTGCAACTTCGTTATGTGAGTCCCGATGGCGAGAACGGTTTTCCCGGCACGCTCACGGTCGATGTGACCTACACGCTTACGGACGACAACGAAGTGCGCATCGACTATCGCGCTAAGACGGACAAGTCGACAGTCCTGAACCTCACGAACCATAGCTACTTCAACCTGGCGGGCGAGGGTAGCGGCAGTGTCGAAGGGCAACTCATCATGATCGCGGCATCGAGCTATACGCCGACGCGTGCCGATTCGATTCCGACCGGCGAGATCATGAGCGTCGAGAATACGCCGCTCGATTTGCGCGCGCTGACACCGATAGGCGCGCGGCTGCGTTCGTCGAATCAGCAGATGCGTTATGCGCACGGCTACGATCACAACTGGAAGCTCAACAAGAACGGACAGCGCAATGGCGAGCCGAGCTTCGCGGCGCGCGCCTACGATCCGTCGAGCGGTCGCGTGCTGGATGTCTACACGACGCAGCCGGGCCTGCAGTTCTACACGGGCAATGGGCTCGATGGCAGCGCCATCGGCACGTCGGGTACGGCGTACCGGCAAACGGATGGCTTCGCGCTCGAAGCCGGGCATTTCCCGGATTCGCCGAATCGTCCGGCGTTCCCCTCGACCGCACTCAAGCCGGGTGACGAGTATCACGAAATCACGGTCTGGAAATTCGGCGTGCGTTAGGGTCAAAGGCCGGGAAGATCGGTCGGGTCCACTTGTGCGCCCGGCATGCCTTTCGTTTGCGCGCTGACGGCAAGCTCATGCCGCAACGTCGCGCGGCGTTGCGCCGAGGGCCGCGCGTGATGCGCATTGTCGAGTGCGGGAATCGCATAGTCGTTCACCATCTGGCGGAACGTCTGGAGATTCTTCGCATCGCGCAGGCCGCCGGCGACGGACATGATGCTCGTCATCACGATCACCGTATTTCGTTCGGGCAGCACCGTGATGAATTTCCCCTTGAAGCCCATCGCATCGAATTCCGGCTCTTTCTGCACGATGTTGTTGATCCACCAGTAATAGCCGAAGTACGGCGCGACACCGGGCGACGTCATCTGCGTGATCCATGTTCGCGGCACGATCTGGCGCCCTTGCCAGCGGCCGTGATCGAGCACGAGCATGCCGATCTTCGCCATGTCGACGGCGCGCAGCCGCAAGCCCCATCCCGCCGACACGAGTCCCGAACGGTCTGTGCGCGCCCATACCGCGTGCTTCATCCCGAGCGGGCCGAAGAGATGGGCCTGTGCGTATTTCTCGACGGGCTCATGCGCTGCGGCGCTCAACATCGCGGCGGCGAGGATCGGGTTGATGTCGGTGTATTCGAACGCTGAGCCGGGCTCGGCCTTGGGATTCGTTTCGGCCGCGAGCTTCAAACGATCGGGCGCGGCGTAGTAGATCGGATCGTCTTTCGGCTTGAAGTCGTAGTGCAGGCCGCTCGACATCGAGAGCACGTGCTTCAGTTCGATGTTGCGCTTGTCGGCGAGCTCGGCGCGCAAGTCGGGTCGCCACGCGGCGAGCTTCGTTGCGACGGAATCGTCCAGACTGACCTTCCCCTCGCCGATGAGCATGCCCGCGACCATCGACGTCACCGACTTCGTGACCGAGTACAGCTCGTAGTTCGAATCGCGGGATGCGCCCGCGCCATAGCGCTCGAAAATCAGCTTGCCGTCTTTCACGACGAGCAGGCTGTACACATCGAGCTTCTGCTCGCGAATCCATTGCGACAGGCGCACGAGTCCATGCGAATCGACGCCCGCATCTTCCGGCGATGCCTCGGCGAGACCCGTCTCACGCAGCGGCGCGTCGGCCTGGGCGTTCGAGATCGACATCGCGACGATAGCCGGCGCGATGCACTTGAGCAGCGAGCGTAGAGTCATGGATCAGGTCTCGGGTGCGTCGTTGAATGCGGCCGCGGTGCCGGGCACGCCCTGTGTCTTGTTGCTGCGTTCGAGTTCTTCGCTGAGCGCCTCGGTCTTCGCGGCCGTCACGGCAGGACGCGTCGTCGGTGTCAGCGCGGGCAAGATGAAATCGTTCACCATGCGGCGGTATTGATTGAGATAAGTGGCGTCGCGCAATCCGCCATCGGTCGGCAAGAGGCTCGTTATTACGACGACCGCATGTTGCTTCGGCAGGACCGTGATGAATTGCCCCTTGAAGCCCATCGCGCCGAATTCAGGCTGGCCTTTCTCGACGACATGCTGAATCCAGCAGTAGTAACCATAATCGGCGGCGGCGGGCGAGGGCGTCGTCATCTGTCTGATCCACGCCTGCGGCACGAGTTGTTTGCCTTGCCAGCGGCCGTTGTCGAGCATGAGCATGCCGATCTTCGCCATGTCGACGGCGCGCAGCCGCAGGCCCCAGCCGCCCGCGACCGCGCCGGTCTCATCGACGCCGGTCCAGCGGTAATGCGACATCCCGAGCGGCTCGAATAGCTTCTTCTGCGCGAAACGATCCTCGCGTTCGTGTGCCGCGACGCTCACGGCCGTGCCGACGAGTACCGGGTTCACGTCGATGTAATCGAAGTCCGTGCCCGGCGTCTTTGCGGCCTTCGCCGTCACCGCGACACGCAAACGATCCGGCGCGCCGTAGTAAAGCGGGTCGGTGCCTTCGCGCGCCTGATAACTGAGGCCGCTCGACATCGACATCAGATGACGCAATTCGATGCTCTGCTTGTCGGCGAGTTGAGCGGCGAGATCGGGCCGCGCTTTCGCGATGAGCGGCGCAGCTTTCGTCGACGGACTCAGCTTGCCTTCGCCTTCGAGCACGCCGACGAGCAACGAAGTGATTGTCTTCGTGACTGAATACAGCTCGTAGTTGTTGTCGCGCGTGAGACCATCGCCATAGCGCTCGAACACGATCTTGCCGTCCTTCACGATGACGAGGCTGCGCACATCCATGTTGTCCGCGCGTATCCATTCCGACATGCGTACGAGCGGCGCTGAATCGACGCCGACGGATTCCGGCGCGACGCTCGGCATATCTTTTTCCGCGGCGTGTGCGCTCATGCAGAACGCCGCAGCGGTCAGTGACAACAAACGCATCTTCATCGCTTTCGCCTTCATTCGAGATTGGGTTTGCCGGCTGGCTGAAAGCGACCGCGTCCACTCTGCACGTTCAGAAGCCTGCCGTCTTCGACGAGCAGTTCGCCGCGCGAGAAGCAATGACGCGGCCATCCCGTCACTTCGATGCCTTCATAAGGCGTGTAATCCACCGCGTGATGCAGCGACGCGTTCGCGATGGTCACGCGCTTCTCCGGGTCCCACACGACGATGTCCGCATCCGCGCCCACCGCGATGGTGCCTTTCTTCGGATACAGGCCGTATAGCTTTGCGGGCGCGAGCGACGTGAGTTCGACGAACTGATGCAACGAGATGCGTCCTTCCTTCACGCCCTTGAAGAGCAGCGGCAAGCGCGTTTCGAGGCCGGGAATGCCGTTCGGAATGTGATCGAACGACACTTCCTTGCCGCCCGGCTTCTTGCCCTGCGGATCGTCATAAGAGAAGGGCGCGTGATCGGACGAGACGAGCGAAAACACGCCTTGGCGCAATGCTTTCCACACCGCGTGCTGATTCGCGGGATCGCGCGGCGGCGGGCTGCATACGCACTTGGCGCCTTCGTATTCGCCGTGGCCGAGATCGTCGGCGGTCAGGTACATGTACTGCGGACAGGTCTCCGCGAGAATCGGCAACCCGCGCGACTGGCCCCAGCGAATCTGTTCGATCGCATCCGCGCCCGATACATGCACGATCAGAATCGGCACGTCGACGAGTTCCGCGAACGCAATCGCGCGATGCGTCGCCTCGCGTTCCACGACGGCGGGCCGCGCGAGCGCATGGGCGTGCGGCGCATGCAAACCATTTCCTAACAGGCGTTCGGTCAGCCAGCCGATGCAGTCCGAGTTCTCCGCATGCACCATCACGAGCGCGCCGTGCTCGCGTGCGACCGTGAGAACGTCGAGCATCTGACGGTCATTGAGCTTGAGATCGTCGTAAGTCATATAAACCTTGAACGACGTGTAGCCGTTCTTGATCAGATGCGGCAACTCTTCTGCGAGCACGTGCGGCGTCGGATCGGCGACGATCAGATGAAAGCCGTAGTCAATGACCGCGCGGCCTTCGGCGCGGCGGTGATAATCGTCGACGGCCGCTTGCAGGGATTGCCCCTTGGCTTGCGCGGCGAACGGAATCACGGTTGTCGTGCCGCCGCATAGCGCGGAGCGCGTGCCGCTGAGAAAGTCGTCGGCCATGCGCAGGCCGTCGGGCATCGGCTGATCGAGATGACAGTGACCGTCCACGCCGCCCGGCAACACCAGCATCCCGCTCGCATCGAGCTCGCGCGGCGCGTCGGGCAGGCCATGCCCGAGCATCGCCACGCGGCCGTCGCGAATGCCGATGTCGCACGAAAACCGGTCCGACGCGGTGACGACGTCGGCGTGACGGATCACGAAATCGAGTTCGTTCGACATGGCCTGTCTCCTTAGACGACTTCGCTGAAGAGACGTCCCCAGCCCTTGACGCTGCGCGTGTCGTAATCGGCGAGCTGCAGCGATTTCCATACGACGGTCGTGATCGTGTCGTAGATCGGAATGCCGGTTTCTTCTTCGAACTCGGGCACGAGATGCGCGGCGTTCAGGTTGGTGCAGAAGATCGAAATCGCGCGCGGCTTGTCCTTCGCCACTTCGCGCACCATGCGGCGGATTTCATCGGGTTGAACTTCCGAGAACGAGAAGTTGGCCTTCAGGTTCAGATGCCGCTCGGCGATGCAGTTCAGGCCAACGCTCCGATAGTTCGCGATGATCTTCTCCTGCACGTCGTCGAGATACGGCGTGACGAGACCGAATTCACGCGCATCGGTCTTCTTCAGGATTTCGTTCAATGCGAGCACGGAGGTCGTCGCGGGAATGCCCGTCGCTTCCGTGATGCGCCGGCACAGACGCTCATCGGCTTCGAAGCCGAGCCAGCCCGACGATGTGCCGTTCCAGGCGATCACGTCCACTTTTGCATCGGCGAGCAATTGCGCCGCCTGCAGGATCTTCGAATCGTCGAACTGGCCGAGCGCCTGATCGGAGAGGGAGATCTCCGTGACCGGAAAGCGCGCGAAATGCGCGGAGACGCCTGGCAGGTTCGAAACCATCGCGCTCGTCAGCGGTTCGAGGGACGTGTTGGACGAGGGCGTGAGCATGCCGAGCAAGGTACGTTTTTTCATCGTGATGTCTCTGTGTGAATTGAGCGAAGCGTTGCAGCGTGAACTGCCGATTCCACTCAGACGGGAATCTTCTTTTCGTAATCGATGGCGCTCGAGCACACGAGCAAGCCGATGCCGGCCGCCGCGAAGAACATCAGCGCAAGGAAGTAGGAGTGCGTGAGCTGCACGATCGCGCCGACGATGATCGGCACCGCGATGCCGCCGATGTTGCCGCCGAGATTCATGAAGCCGCCGAGAAAGCCGATCTTGTTGCGCGTGCCGAGCGACGACGGAATGCACCAGTAGAGACCGCACCAGCGCAGGAAGAAGAGCGTCGTCGAAAGCAGGGCGACGACCGCGACCGCATTCGTCACATACGCCACCGAGAAGATCGACACGGTCGCGATGACCGCCGCGATGCCGAAGAGCGTGCGCATCACGACATTCGGACGCCCGCCCGCGGCCTTCCACTTGTCCGCGATCCATCCGCCGATCAACTCGCCGATGAAGCCGCTGAAAAAGATGATGAAGCTCGAGCCGCCCATCTGCTTGATGTCGAAACCGTGGACCATGTGCAGGTAGTTGGGCATCCACGTGAGCAGGCCGTAGAACACGCTGTTGAAACACATCCAGCCGAAGAACATGCACCACACCGAGCGGTACTTGAAGAAATCGCGCGTGCGGCCCGAGAGCGACGACGGCTCGGCGGCGGCGTCGCGGGCATGCGATTCCTCGATATAGGCCGCTTCGAGTTCGTTCACGCCCGGGTGCTCGCGTGGTGTATTGCGTACATAAAACCAGGCGAGGATGCCCGCGAGGACCGTGCCGACGCCCGCCACCGCGAATGCGAGCCGCCACGAGCCGAGCATCGCGATCAGCCCGGTGATCAGAATCGCGCCCAGCGCCGCGCCGAGCGGTGCGCCGCCGTCGAGCAGCGTCGCGCCGCGGCCGCGCTCGGTCTGCGTCATCCAGATCGCGTTGAGCTTGCCGCCGGCCGGATAGATCGGCGCTTCCGACGCGCCGAGTCCGAGACGCGTGAGCAGCAGGCCTGGCGCATTGGTGCAGACGGCGGCGATCGCCTGGAAGAAACCCCAGAACACGGTCGCGGATGCGATCACGACGCGCGGCTTAAAGCGGTCGGCGAGCATGCCGCCGGGAATCTGCATCACCGCGTAGGTCCAGAAGAAGGAGGAGAGGATAAGCCCCTCCATCGCCGGGCCGATATCGAACTCCTTGGAAATGAGCGGCATCGCGACGGACAGCGACGCGCGGTCGATGTAGTTGATCGCGATGAGGCTCAGCATGACGACGAAAATCTTCCAGCGAACGGTGGATTTGCCCACCGTCAATGCGGCAACACCGGATGTTGAAGACATGAACGGGCTCCTGGATAAGCGGATGTTTTCGTGACGTCGCGCAACGTTGGACAGAGTATAGGATTAGAAATTTATAATTACAAACAGTGTAAACGATTGGTTTTATTGAAAATTAACGAGGTAAATGTTGGTGCAGGGTTTTCACCAACTTCGTGATAAGCTTGCACTGCAATGAACCAGACCATCAAAAGCCCCCTCCTTTTGCGCACTCGCGGCATGGCTGCGGAGATCGCCGCGCGCCTGCGCGACATGATCGACGAGGGCGAATTGCCGCCCGGCGCGCGCATCGACGAAAAAGAACTGAGCAGCGCGTTCGACGTCTCGAAGACGCCCTTGCGCGAGGCGCTGAAGGTGCTGGTGTCGGAGGGGCGCGTGACGCACCGGCAGTACATCGGGTATCGCGTCGCGGAGATCGATCTCGATGATCTCGCCGCCACCTTCGAACTGCTTCACGGCCTCGAAGCGATGGCGGGCGAACTGGTCCGGCAGCGCATCACGAATGCGCAAATCGCGGCAATCGCGGCGAAGCACCGGCGCATGGTGGAGTGTCACGACGCCGGCAAGCGCGTCGAGTATTTCAAGCTGAATCAGCAGATTCACCAAATGATCGTCGATGCCGCCGACAATCCCGTGCTCGCGAGCGTCTATTCGACGTTGATGTCGAAGGTGCATCGGGCGCGCGGCGCGGCGAATGCGGACACGCTGCGCTGGGCCGAATCCGCGAGCGAGCACGAAGCCATTCTGGCCGCGCTCGAGGATCCCGCGCGCGATGGCTTGCCGGCGGTCCTGCGCGAGCATTCGGAGAACACGGCGCGCGAAGTGCTCGCCGTCCTCGAACGCGCAAAGCGCGATGCGCCGGCTGCGCGCATCGGCGATCTCGCGCGCGAGGAAGCGTCGGGCTGAACGCCCGAACGCCTGAAACGTCCTTACGCCAGCACGCTCCACAACACGAGCGTCAGCACGAGTCCCACCACCGAGACGATCGTCTGCAACACGGACCATACCGCGACCGTGCGCTTCAGCGTGAGCCCGAAGTATTCGCGCACCATCCAGAAACCCGCGTCGTTGACGTGGCAGAAGAATACCGAGCCCGCGCCGATCGCGAGCGCCATCAGCGAGTTGTGCGTCGCCGTGAGTCCGCTCACGACGGGCGCGACGATGCCCGCGGTGGTCGTGGTGGCGACGGTCGCCGAGCCCGTCGCCTGACGCAGCGCGACCGCGATCAGCCATGCGAGCAGGATCAGCGGCAGATGCGTGCCCACCGCGATCTTGCCGATAGTCGCGCTGATGCCCGCGTTGACGAGCATTTGCTTCAATCCGCCGCCCGCGCCGATGGTGAGCAGGAGCGCCGCGATCGGCGGCAGGCTCTTGCGCAGAATGCCGCCCACGCGCTCGCGCGCCATGCCGCGCGACCAGCCGAGCATCACGATCGCAAAGAGCACCGTCAACGCCAGCGCGACGAGCGGCTCGCCGACGAAATCGAGTGTGTTGTAGAGCAGCGTGTCTTTCGTGAGCGCGAGCTTGGCGACGGTGCGGCCGAGCATCATCACGACGGGCAGCAGGATCGTCACGAGCGAGATCGCGAAGCCCGGCGTCGCTGCACCGTCTTCATGCGCGGTGAAAAGTTTGCCCATTTCCTCGGGCTCTTCGATATGCAGCCGTTTCGACAGCCAGATGCCATAGAGCGGCCCGGCGAGCATCACGGCGGGCAGCGCGACGATGAGGCCCAGTCCGAGCGTCAGGCCGAGATCGGCATGCAATGCGCTCACCGCGATCAGCGGACCGGGATGCGGCGGCAGCAACGCATGCAGCGTCGTCATGCCGGCAAGCGCGGGAATGGCGATACGCAGGATCGGCTGCTTCGCGCGACGCGCCATCACGAAGATGATCGGCACCATCATCACGAGCCCGACTTCGAAGAACAGGGGCAAGCCGACGATGATCGCGACGAACGCCATCATCCACGGCAGGCGGCGCGGCGTCGAATGATCGAGCAGCGTGGTGACGAGCCGGTCGGCCGCGCCGGACTCGGCCATCAGCGCGCCGAGCATGGCGCCGAGCGCGATGATGATGCCGACGTCGCCGAGCAGTGCGCCAGCGCCCTTGCTGAACGCTTGCGCGATTGCTTCGAGCGGTTGATGCGCGGCGAAGCCCGCCGCGAACGTGCCCACGAGAATGGACAGGAACGGCGCGAGCTTGAGCACGCTGATGGAAACGATGATGATTGCGAGGCCGAGCGCGCAGGCGATCAGCAGTTGCGTGTCGTGGGCAGACCAGGGAGTTAGGGTTGTGGGATTCACGGTGACCTTGAGCTGACGCGCATCGTCTTGAATGCCGATGCGATTACGTGGAGCTTTCGAGTCCCGCGCATGACCTCGCGCGTGCTGGCGAAGCATGCGCGGGACGCGAAGCCCCGTCGTAATAGCACTTTTCGGGACGACGGTCAAAAACGACCGCGCGTCGATCGTGCTCTCTCAGGCTGGCCTTTCAATCGACTTGCCGCTGATGGCTGGCATCTTGCGTTTTGCATTCGGAATGCCGTCTTGTGTCTTGCATTCCGCATGCATATCCGACGAAAAATCACGCCGCGGCCTTGTCAGGTCCGGCGGCGCGATCCTGTGCGAGAAGATCGAGCAGCCGCAGCACGCGAGCGCGCTGCGTGGATACGAGATCGCTTTCGTCGCCGAGCGCGGCGAGTCGCTTTGTCCAATAGGCGCGATCGAGACAGGCGAACGCCTTCGGATCGCTCGCCCGCGCGAGCGAACGGACCATACGCTCGAGATGATCGAGCTGGGCGTCCGCGACGCGCGCGGGCTTGAGCGCCGCTCGCGTGGCTTCCGCTTCGCGCCTGGTTCGCAAAACTTTCGACTTTTCCATTTGACGCCCCGAAACGTCTTTTCTTGCTGCATACGGCTGTGTTTTTGATCTTGTCAGCCGTAAACCGTATGAGTGAGAGACAGCGATGTGACAGCGGGATGACGGCAAGGAATCGCCGACCTGAACCGCCCGCGACGCCGCACACGCTGCTCCTCAATCAGCACGATATACCGGCATTTCGACTACGCTTTACCATGCGTCTCACCGGGCGGCGCCTCGTGTGCGCGCCACCGATCGAAAGGACTCTTTGGACCGACATCGACTCCCATGCCCGCCGATTCCGATCCGCCCACGCTATTCACGCGCTTCTCGACGGAGGCAGTGCCGCGCGAGCGCCAGTTGCTCGCATGGCGCGATCGCGTCGGGCATGTCGTCGATGTCCTTCCCGACAACGATCAGATCGCGCGCGGCTTTGCGGGCAGCATCGACCTGCATGCGGCGGGAGGGCTCGTGTTCACTGAGGCGCGCACCGATGCGCTGGTGCTCGAGCGCTCGATCGCGCGCGTCTCGACCGATACCCGTCGCGATTTCGCGTTTCACGTATATGCCGAAGGCGAGTGCGGCCATGTGAGCGGCCTGAGCGTGAAGCGCAGTGCGCCGGGCTCGGTGCGCGGCATCGTCGCGTTCGATCTGAACCAGCGGTTCCGCGTCGAACGCCCGGCATGCCGCGTGTTGACGATGTTCGCGCCGCGTTCGGTCGTGGCCGCGCATACCGCTGACTGCGATGCGCTGCATGGCCGCATCCTGCCCGAGGACGCGCCGCTCGCGCGCTTCGTTTGCCAGCATTTCGATGCCACCGCGCGCGCGCTGCCGGCGCTGAAACGGCCTGATGCGATCGACGCGCTCGAAGCCGGCGCGCGACTGCTGCTCGCGGCATTCGCCGACAAGCCGCATGCGTTGCACGATTCACGCGCCGCGCTGCAAACGGCCGTGAAAGGCCAGGTGAAGCGTTATGTCGAGACGCATCTTCATGAAGCCGATCTCACGCCGATGAAGATCGTCGACGCACTCGGTCTGAAGCGTGCGACGATCTATCGATGGTTCGAGCAGGAAGGCGGCCTTGCCGCATACATTCGACATCGCCGCCTGCGCGAGGCGGCCGATGAACTGGCGCGCTTCCCGAACCTCCAGATCGCCGATATCGCATTCGGCCTCGGCTTCAAGAGCGCATCGGATTTCACGCGGGCGTTTCGTCGCGCGTTCGACGTGAGTCCGCTTGAGATGCGTCTGCGCGCGCTGGATCTGTTGCGCGCGGCGGCCAACGATCCCGTCATGCGCATGCACGCCGCGCATTCGAGGGGCGTTCGGGGAAGCGGCTGAGCGCGAAGAGCGTCACGCAGTTCGCCGCGAGCAGATACCAAGCGGGCGTCATGACATTGCCGGTCGCGCCGATGAGCCAGGCGACGGCGAGCGGGGAGAATCCGCCGAAAATGACGACGCCGAAGGTGTAGATGACCGAGAGGCTCGCTGCGCGCCGATGCTTCGGAAAGGCTTCGAGCATGAGCACCGAACCCGCACCCGCGTTGTTCAGCGCGATGGCGACATAGAGCAGGATGATCACGAGCGCGAGCGTATCCGGTGCGCCTTGCGTGAGCGCATGAAACGCGGGATATGCCGTCGCGAGCGCGCCGATGAGCGATGCGTATTGCAGCGTCTTGCGGCTCATCAGGCGATCGGCGGCGAGCGCGACGAGCGGCGTGACGATGAGGATCACGAGACCGGAGAGCGATGCGATCAGGAAGCTGATCGCGGGTGGCCGGTGCAATGTGTGCGTGAGATAGCTCGGCATGTACAGCACGGCAATGTAGATGCTCGACGAAGGCGCGGCCATCATCAGGATGCCGCAAATGAGAGGCCGTGCGTGCTCGCGAAGCACGATCGCGAGCGGCGTGCGTGCGGCACGTGTCTTCGCCGCCGACGCGTGGCCCGGCATGCGCCGGAGAAACCAGCCGAGCGGTGCGATCAGTCCGCCGATGACGAAGGGCACGCGCCATCCCCATTGCATGAGTTGCTCCTGCGACAGCAGCGCGGACGTGCATGCGCCGACGAGCGCCGCGGCGCATGCGGCGGCGCCCTGGCTCGCACCGCGCCAGCTGACCATGAAACAGCGCCGTTCGTAGGGCACGGACTCCATCAGCAGCGCCGATGCCGGGCCGATCTCGCCGCCCGCCGCGAGTCCTTGCAGAAGCCGCGCGAACACGATAAGCACGGTCGCGCTCGCACCGATCGCCGCATGCGTCGGCAGACATGCGATCAGCCAGGTGCCCGCCGCCATCGACGCGATCGACAGCCGCATGCCCGCCTCGCGGCTGCGCCGGTCCGCGTATCGGCCGATCAGCATGGCACCGAGCGGACGCATGACGAAGCCCGCGCCGAAAGTTGCGAGCGAAAGCAATAGGGATGAAGCGGCGTCGTGCGCGGGAAAGAAGAGCCGTCCGATGATCGCCGCGGAGAAACCATACACGGTGAAGTCGTAGGCGACGAAACCGTTACCGATCACGGTCGCGACGATGATGCGGGTCGGATTCGCGGACGCGTTTTGATGTTCGGATTGAGTCATGAATGAACGGAGGTTGATGCAGTCGGATCCGGCTTCCGATATTAACGGCTGCATTGCTCAGATCTTTTGGCGCATCGTCGTGATCGTCACGAACATAGGCGCGTGATATACGATCACCTTTTCCGCACCTTTCATTTAATCGCCTTCATGGATGACGCCACGCGCGAATTCGACCGGCTGCGCCCTCGTCTGCAGGGCATCGCATATCGCATGCTCGGTTCGGTCGCCGAGGCGGAAGACATCGTGCAGGATGTATGGCTGCGCTGGCATGCGGCGGCGCGCGAAGCTATCGATAATGCGGAAGCATGGCTCGTCGCCGTCACGACGCGCCATTCCATCGACCGGCTGCGCGCCGCGAAACTGCAGCGCGAACATTACGCGGGCATCTGGCTGCCGGAGCCGCAAATCACCGAGCCGCCCGCGACGCCCGAAGAAGTCACCGAGCGTGCGGACGATGTGTCAGTGGCGTTTCTGATGCTGCTCGAACGCCTGAGCCCCGAAGCACGCGCGGCGTTCCTGCTGCGCGAGGTCTTCGACGCCGATTATCCCGAGCTCGCGCGCATCATCGGCAAGACGGAGGCCGCGTGCCGTCAGCTCGTGAGCCGTGCCAAAGCGCAATTGCGCGAGGCGCGCCCGCGCCAATCGGTGCCGCGCGAGATTCACAGGCGTTTGCTGCGCGCATTCGCGCATGCGATCGAACACGGCGATTTCGCGGCCATCCACGCGATGCTCTCGGAAGACGCGACGCTCGTCGGCGATGGCGGCGGTCGCGTGCAGAGTTTCCCGGAGCCGCTATTCGGCGGCAAGCGCATCGCGCAGCTTTTCTATGCGGCGTTCCTGCGCTATGGAAAGGGCGTGCGTCTCGACCTCGTCATGCTCAATGGCGAATGGGCGTTCTTGCGCTTCATCGACGGCAAGCTCGAATCCGCGCAGACATTCGACATCGAAGACGAGCGCATCGTGCGAATTCAGGTGCAACGCAACCCGGACAAGCTCGAACGCATCGCGGCGCGTTACGGCAATGCGTAACGCCTGCCACTTTGATTGATGCGCGCGAAGCAATAGCGTGCGCACGATCCCGCGCCTACCGCGAAAAGGCGCGCAAACTTACGATGACATCCATGCCGGCCACGGGTTGCCGGCGATATTTTCAACCAGGCATGGAGTCATCATGACGCAGCGAATCAACTACATTCAACAATCGCCCGCACTGTTCAAGAAGTTCTATGAGTTCAGTCAGGCGGTGCAGGAGTGCTCGATCGAACAGACGACGCGCGATCTCGTCACGCTTCGCGCATCGCAGATGAATGGCTGCGCCTTCTGCGTCGATATGCACGTGAAGGAAGCGAAGATTCACGGCGAGCGCGAACTGCGCACGCATCATGTGGCGATCTGGCGCGAGTCGACGCTATTCTCGCCACGCGAACGGGCCGCGCTCGCGTGGACCGAAGTCCTGACGCGCATTCCCGAGCACGGCGTGCCCGACGAACTCTATGCGCGCGTGCGCGAACAGTTCTCGGAAAAGGAACTGTCCGACCTGACCTACGCCATCATGGCGATCAACGGATGGAATCGCGCGAATGTCGCGTTCCAGACGGTGCCGGGTTCGTCCGACAAGGCCTTCGGCCTCGACAAGTCGAACCTCTCGTAATGTGCTCGCGCCGTCATTCGATCATGGGAGAACGATCATGCACAGCATCAAACGGGTGGGACTTACGCTCGTCTTCGGATGCGCGGCGCTCGTCGCGGAGACGGCGCAGGCCGCGCCAGAGGCCATCGTCAAGGAGCTCATGACGAAGCCGCTGCCCGAATCTCCGGGCAAGGAAGCGCTGATGATCAGCGTCGAATATCCGCCGGGCGCGGTCGATCCGGTGCACCGCCATGACGCGCAGGCGTTCGTGTATGTGCTCGAAGGCACGATCGTCATGCAGCTTCAGGGCGGCAAGGCCGTGACGCTCAAGCCCGGCGATACCTTTTATGAAGGCCCTGACGATATCCACACTGTAGGTCGCAACGCCAGCAACACGAAGCGCGCGAAGTTCATCGTGCTGCTTCTCAAAGACAAGGGCAAACCGGTTTTGACGCCGGTGAAATAAAAAATCCGGCATGGCGTGTCACAAAGCGCAGGGCATGAACGTCTAGTGAGACAGAACCACTACGTTTCGTGCCGCCATGCCATCTGAACTCGTATGTCACTCGGACGATTCGCTCGCGTATAGCTTCGTGGCGAGTTATGCGGGCGTCGTTTCATTTCTTGCCGTTGCCAATGAAGGCAGCTTCGCCAAAGCGAGCGATCGCCTGGGCATCGGGCGGTCCGCCGTCAGCCGCAACGTGCAGAAGCTGGAAGCACAGCTCGATGCGCGTCTCTTTCTTCGCACCACGCGCAGCACGTCGCTCACGCGCGAGGGTGAACTCTTCTACAAGAACTGTCAGCCGGGCGTGGAGCGCATCGTGCAGGCGCTCGAGGACATGCGCGAACTGCGCCACGGCCCGCCCCGCGGACACTTGCGTATTGCGTCCGCGCCGGGGTTCGGCCGCAGAGTCGTCGCGCCGCTTCTGTCAGGCTTCAATGCGCGCTATCCGGAGATTGCTCTGGAACTCGTCCTGAACGATCGCCCTTGCGATTTCACGGCCGACCGTGTCGACGTCGCATTTCGCGATGGTCATATGGAAGACAGCGAAGTCGTCGCGAAGCAATTGATTCCGATGCAGATGGTCGTGTGCGCATCGCCCGAGTATGCGCGTGAGCACGGCTTGCCCCGTCATGTCGAGGAACTCGAAAACCATCGCTGCATCAACTTCCGTACGTCGGCAGGACGTATCGCCGACTGGGAATTCAAGGTAGACGGCTTTACGCACAAACGCTCGCCCGCCGCGAGGCAAACGTTCAACGACATCGACCTGATGTTGCAAGCGGTGCTCTACGGGCAGGGCATCGCGCAACTGCCTGCCTATCTCGTGTGCGATTCGCTCAAGGCGGGGCGCCTCGTCATCTGTCTCGCGCAACATGCGCCCGATGACGGCGGCCACTATCTCTGCTATCTCAGCCGCAAGCATTTGCCCGCACGGGTGCGTGTATTCGTCGATTACATGACCGAGCATACGCGCACGCTCGATCTGCATTGCCTCACGACGAGCATGACGAACACAAACGCCTCGGCGCTCGCGATCGCCGATTGATGCAACGGAGGCAACACTGCGCGTACGGTGACGGCGCTAGCGGACGCGTGCGCGCACACCTACGGTGCATCACGCGCGGGAGGTTCGTCGGTGAACGGTGTTGTCGAGATCGCGGGTCCGGACAGGTCGCGTCTGTCCGATCTGATGCAGCGCTATTTCAAAGTAACGGGCGATGCAAGAACGGTCTTCGCCGACGAGAGCGCGCTCTACTTCGGCGCGCAACTCGCAGCGGACACGCTGCTGCCAGGCGGACAAGCGCATCTCGGCACAATGTATTTCGATGCCTGGTTCGAGCGAAGCCAGAGTCGGACGCAAACGGCGCATTGAGCGATCTCTGTCGTCATCGCTGATAGAAGAGGTCGTCATGGAGCCACTGCATCCGCCGCCCGTTGGCCTGCTCGACAAGTATGAAGGGCGCGACGTGCAGCCGCTTTATTCGACGACGGCAATCTCGACCTCGACTTGCGCATGTCGAAAACGCTTGGCGGGCCCGGCGGCGGTACGAACCCCGAGCAATTGTTCGCCGCAGGCTATGCCGCGTGCTTTCATGGCGCGCTCGTATTGCTCGCGGCGCGCGCGGGCATCGCGGTGGAGGGCGCAAGCGTGTCGGTCACGGTCGAATTCGGCCGCGATCCAATGGACGGCCTCTTCGTGCTCACCGCGCACGCGCGCGTTCAGATGCCCGCTATCGACCGCACGACGGCGGAGGAACTCGTGTGCAACACAGAGCGCTTTTGCCCTTATACGAAGATGGCGCATAAGGGCATCGTCAATATAGTTGCGCTTGCAACCGAAAGCGATGCCACGACTCATTCTGCCGGCACGCGCGCCGTCTGATCCATTTCGCTTGCCTGACGCGACGCATCGCGCCGGCTCAACGCGCCCAATGCCAACGCGGCAACGGCTGCCGGAACGGCGAGCAGCGTGAAGACCGCGCCGAATTGCAGGCCCATGCTCATGAGAAGACCGCCGGTCATCGCGCCCGCGACCGCGCCCATGCGTCCTATGCCGAGCATCCATGCCACGCCCGTTGCGCGGCTTCGCGTCGGATAGAACGATGCCGCGAGTGCAGACATCGACGTGACCGCGCTCGTCACCGCTGTTCCCGTCAGGAAGATGAGCACCGCGAGCCAGAACTGATCCGCGACGCCGCGTCCGATCGTCAGCACGAGTGCCGCCGCGAGCACATAGGCGCATGCGTTGACGCGTCGCGGATTGGCCTTGTCCATCACCCAGCCGAGAGACAGGTTGCCGAGAATGCCGCCGAGCGGAAATAGCGACGTCGTGAGCGCCGCGCGTTCGGCGGAGAAGCCTGCGTCTTTGAAGAGCGTCGGCAGCCAGTTGGTCAGCAGATAGAAGATCAGCAAGCCCATGAAATAGGCGAGCCATAACATGGATGTGCCGAAGCGATAGGGCCGCGAAACGATGAGTCCAAGCGCGGACTGGTCCGCGCCGCCGGTGCGCGTATCGGCGGCAGTGAATGTGACGCGCTCGCCTTCGGCAAGACGTGCATCGTTCGAGATACGCCGCAAGACGCGTGCGATTTTCTGCGCGGAGTGTCTTCTCACGACCATGAATTGCGCGGACTCGGGCAGCAGAAAGAGCAGCAGCACCGTGAGCACGATCGGGCCGAGGCCGCCGGCGACGAGCACGCTCTGCCAGCCGAAATGCGGAATGAGCCACGCGGCGCACAGTCCGCCGATCGAAAGGCCCACTGAGAAGCCGCAGAACATCGTGTTGACGACGACCGCGCGAATGCGTGCGGGCGCATATTCCGCCATCAGCGTGACGGCGTTGGGCATTGCCGCACCGAGGCCCAGGCCGGTGAGAAAGCGCCACGCGGTCAGCGTTTCGACCGAGCTTGCTTGCGCCGACGCGAGACTCCACACGCCAAAGAAGAACACGGAAAGCGCGAGCACCGCCTTGCGCCCGATGCGATCGGCAACCGGTCCTGCCGCGAGCGCGCCGATACCGAGACCCACGAGCGCCGCGCTCATCACGGGTCCCAACGCGGCGCGCGTGATGCCCCAATCGCCAATCAACGAAGGCGCGATGAAGCCGACCGCCGCCGTGTCGAAGCCATCGGCCGCGACGACCAGAAAGCACAGGATCAGAATGACCCATTGATACGGCGAAAAGCGTTCGCCGTCGATGAAGCTCTGGACCTCGATGGTCCCGAAGTTCTTTTCCATGCCGGTATGTCTCCATTCATTTATCTAAAAGCAGTCGCGAGGATGCGGCCTTCTTCGTGCCGCAATGCCGCGCTTCAACGCACAGCGGGCGAGAGACTCTTGAACTCGACGCGCCTGATGATGCGGCTCTCCTGTGCGACGATCAGATGCGCGGACGCTTGCAGATAAGCAGGCCATTCGGGATCGTTGTCGCGAGCGGTGCGCCGCTCGTCGTAATCTGCGATGCTCTCGTATCCCCATAAATGCACGACCTGATTCAACGCACCGATGTCGCTCATGTAGAAGCCCACAGGCACGCCGAGGTACCTGAGCTGAATCGGCATCGCCAGATGATCGAACACGTCGATGAATTCAGCCATTCCGCGCGGCTTGATAGTGTAGATGCGGTGATCGATGAATGGCTTGCTCATGCTGCGCTCCTCAATTCGCTGGAATTAGCGCGCTCGTCGATGCGGCCCGCGAGATGTAGTCCGGTGAGATAACCGAAGGTCATGATCGGGCCGAGCGTGATGCCGGCGCCCGGATAGTTGCCGCCCATGACGCTCGCGCGATCGTTGCCGACGGCATAAAGCCCCGGAATCGGCTCGCTGCCTTTGAGTACCTGACCGTGAGGATTGGTCGCGATTCCGTCGAACGTGCCGAGGTCGCCCATCACGATCTTGAGCGCGTAATACGGGCCATCGCCGATGGGCGCGACGCAAGGATTCGGCTTGTGCGAGGGATCGCCGAGATAGCGGTTGAACGAAGTCGTGCCGCGGCCGAATGCGGTGTCCTGGCCTGCCACGGCGTCGCGGTTGTAGTCGCGCACGGTGGCTTCCAGCGCAGTTGCATCGATGCCTGCGCGCCGCGCGAGTTCTGCAAGCGTGCGGCCTTTGACGAGATAGCCGCTCTTCAGATGAGGACCGAGCGGAATCGGCGCGGGCTTCGCGAAACCGAGACCGTATTTGCGAATCGTCTTGTGATCGCAGACGAGCCACATCGACGTTTCTTTATCATCGCGGCACGCTTCGATCATCGCCGCGCCGACATCGTGATAAGAGTTCGATTCGTTGGTGAAACGAACGCCGTCGCGCGTCACGCCGATCACGCCCGGCTTGTAGCGATCGAGCAGATGCGGAAACACGCCGTATTTGCCGCCTTTCAGCGGCACGCGCGAGACGGGCATCCACGCGGCGGGCTGCGGATAGCGGATATCGACGCGGCCGCCCACGCGTTCGGCCATGCGTGCGCCGTCCCCGGTATTGCCCGCGGGAACCGGCGATACATGCTCGCTGCCGCGTCGCACATGGGGATACGCCTTTGCAATGCGTGCGACATCATGCGAGAAGCCGCCGCACGCAAGTACGACCCCACGCCGCGCGGTGATGCGCGTTTCGCTTCCATTCGCCATCACGATCGCGCCCGTCACGCGGCCCTTGACCGTACTGAGTTCCTTCGCGCCCGTGCGTGTATGAATTGGAATGCCGAGATCGAGTGCGGACTTGGCGAGGCGCGCGGCGAGGGCATTGCCGCTCGTGATCTGCACGCCGCGCTTATGCAGCGCGAGTTCCATGATATGGCTCGCGAGCCGCTTGGCGACATACCACGCCGACGCAAGCGATCTAGTCGCGTTGAAGAAGTGCTTGAGATCCGCGCTCGACGAATTGAACATCATGCCGATGAACGTGATCGTCTTGAGTGGCGGACGCAGGCGTGCGATGTCCCTGCCCAGCTCGCGCGCATCGAAAGGCTTTGCGACGACGGAGCGACCCACGTCGACGCCGCCCGGCGCATCTGGATGGTAGTCGGGGTAAAGCGTCGGCAGGAATTTCACCGACGTCTCGCGCTCGAAGAACTCAATCATGCGCGGGCCGTTGTCGAGAAATGCATCGACGGCTGCTTTGTCGTACATCGCGCCCGTTTCGCCACGCATGTACCGAAGCGCCGCTTCGCGCGTATCCTGAACACCCGCTTCCTTCGCGTGGCGATTACCGGGAATCCACAGCACGCCGCCGGAGAATGCGGTCGTGCCGCCGAAGTATTCCTCCTTCTCGACGACGATCACGTCGAGTCCTTGTTTCTTCGCTGTAATGGCCGTCGAAAGGCCGCCTGCGCCCGAGCCGATCACGAGCACATCGCAAGCGAGATCGGACGACCGCGTTACGGTAGTCATGGTGAAGTCCTTTGATTGGAAGCGGGCGCGTCGCGCACCCGTGAGATGAAAGGCCGTGTTTCAGGCGGTGCGCGGCGCCTCGAAGCCGGGACGCGGAACGAGGTCCATCAACATGCATTCGAAGCCGCCATCGACGGCAAGCTCCGCCCCGTTCACGTAGGCCGCGCGCCGGCTCGCGAGAAATGCAACTACCTCGGCGATATCGCGCGGCTCGCCGATGCGCCTGCTCGCGGTCATCGCGCTGCGGCGCGCTTCGACATCGCCTTGTTCATAGAACGCTTTCGAGAGCGGCGTGCGGATCATGCCGGGGCACACGGTGTTGCTGCGCACGCCACGCGCACCCCATTCGGCGGCGATCTGACGCGACAGCATTGCGATGCCGGCCTTGCTCGGGCTATATGCGCCGCTCCAGGTTTGCGGATGATGTGCCGCCACCGATGCGATATGCACGATGCTGCCGGCGCCACGCGCGAGCATGCCGCGACCGAATGCCTGCGCGCATAACATGTAACCGGTGAGATTGACGGCAAGCATCGCATTCCACCCATCGAGGCCGATATCTTCGATGCCGCCCGCCCTCAACAAGCCCGCGTTGTTCACAAGCACATCGACATGACCGAACTTCCGCTCGACCTGATCGCGCGCGCGGTTCACGCTCGCCGCATCGGCAATATCACACGCGATGGCAAGCGCATCGACTCCGCTTGCGCGCAGCGTGTCGGCCACTTCCATGCAGCCCGCTTCATCGCGATCCAGCAATGCGAGACGAGCGCCCGCATCGGCGAATGTCGATGCGATGGCGCGGCCTATGCCGCCCGCCGCACCCGTCACCACACACACGTTCGATTCGAGCCCGAGCCAATGCGGCGTATTGTGATCATGCGCGAGGTGATTAGTCATGCTTGTCTCCTGAGTCCATTCGATGCGAAGGCGACGATGGCCTTGCCTGTGAAAAAAGTATATTCACGGTCATGCACAAAAAATTGGACAAAGGCAGCAGACGACAGGACAATTTGTGCATGAGGAGACGCATGACATGAGGAAAATCCCTAACTACAACCTGTATGGAGAGTCGGCGCGCCCGCCGTGGTATGACGCGTTCAATTTCGAGTGGATCGCCGAGCGCAGCGCGCCGAACGACTGGCATATCGACGCGCATCGTCACGACGCGCTCTTGCAATTTCTGTACATTCGCGGCGGCGGCGGGCAAGTGCTGATCGAGAACAGCGTGATCGATATCTTGCCGCCCTGCGTCATCGTGCTGCCCGCGCAAACGGTGCATGGATTCAACTTCGCGCCGAACGTCGATGGTCTCGTTGTTACCGTCGCGCAAAGATCGATCGAGGCCCTCGCATCGATCGCAGCCCCGGGGCTCATTCCGGTGCTGCAGCGCGCGGGCCTCTCCCGTGTGAGCGCGCAGTCCGTCAAGGAAAGCGCATTCATGACGATCGTCGAATTGCTGGAAAAGGAATTTCGCGCGACGAACCGCGGGCACATGGCGGCGGGCATGTCGCTCCTGATTGCACTTTTCGTGCATGTCTCGCGGCTATGCGAGAGCACGTCCGCGCCGAACGTCGCATCGACGGAAAGACGCGCGCAACAGATCAGGCGCTTCAGGGAGCTGGTGGCCGCACACTTTCGCGAGCATCGCGCGGTGGATTTCTATGCGCAAAGGCTCGGCATGACCGTCACGCAGCTTGGACGTATTTGCCGCGAGGAAATATCGAGCTCGCCGCTTGCAATGATCAACGAGCATCTCGTGCGTGAGGCGCAGCGCGATCTCGTTTATTCGAGCATGTCGGTCAAGCAGATCGCGCATGGATTGGGCTTTGCCGATATCGCCTATTTCAGCCGTTATTTCCGCAAGCAGACCGGCGTCACGCCGACGCAGTTTCAGGCTCAGGCGCATAAGGCGCTCGCCATTCAATAGCCGACGCAATAGCGGCGTCGCCCCAATCCCGGAGGGTTGCCACCGCGGTGCAAGCATGCGATGCTTCGCCGTGCTGTGATTCAGTCAAAACAAGAACGGCACGAGCGAGACCAGTCCGGTTCACTCATCCTGATGAGGAGGGAGCATGATCGCACTGTCATCGTATCGCGCGGCGCACGAGGCGTCGCGGCGTTTCCAGTTCAAGGCACGCACAGCGTTATGCGGCTGGCTCGTCATGAGCGCGGCTGCGAACCTCGCGTATGCGGACGCGCAAACCGGTTATACGCTGCCGCCTCCGCCGAGCGAGTTATACGGCGATCTTTTCGTCGCCGTGCAGACGCAGGGCATCTATCCCGATCAAAAAACCTTCGTCGATGCGGTACCGAAGATCGATCCCGCGCAGATCGTGCAGGCCTATCATCAGCAGATGTCGGTGCCGGGCTTTTCGCTCAAGAACTTCGTCGGGCAGTACTTCACGCCTCCGACGGATCAGGTCATCACGCCGCCGCCGAATCAGACATTGCGAGAACATATCGACTGGCTGTGGCCCGAACTCACGCGTTTGACGACCACCGCCAACGTGCCGCCGAATAGCTCACTGATTCCGATGCCCAAGCAATATGTGGTGCCGGGCGGGCGCTTTCGCGAGGGCTATTACTGGGACACGTATTTCACGATGCTCGGCCTTCAGGAGGCCGGCCGCGAAGATCTCGTCGACGACATGCTCGATAACTTCGCGTATCTGATCGATACGATCGGACATATTCCAAATGGCAATCGCACGTACTATGTAAGCCGGTCGCAACCGCCGTTCTTCTCGTATATGGTCGAACTTGCCGCGCACAAAGAAGGCGGCCGGGTTTATCAGAAGTATTTGCCACAATTGCGCAAGGAGCATAGCTACTGGATGCAAGGCGCGAATACGCTGCAGCCGGGCGGTGCGGTGCGCAACGTCGTGATGCTGCCCGACAAGACCGTGCTCAATCGCTATTGGGACGAACGCGACACGCCGCGTGACGAGTCTTACTCGGAAGATGTAGCCACCGCCAAACAGGTCACGAGCCGTCCGGCGAACGAGGTGTATCGCGATCTGCGCGCGGCAGCCGAGAGCGGCTGGGACTTCAGCTCGCGCTGGTTCGGCGACAACACGACGCTCGCGACGATCCGCACGACATCGATCATTCCCGTCGATCTGAATAGCCTGATGTTCCACCTCGAAACGAGCATCGCGATCGGTTGCGGCGAGGCGCGCGATTTCGGATGCGTCGGCGAGTACATCGGGCGCGCGGCCAAGCGCGCGATCGCCATCAACAAGTATCTCTGGAACAAGAACGGCTATTACGGCGATTACGACTGGAAGCTCGGGCAACCGCGCAATAATCCATCAGCGGCGATGCTTTATCCGCTCTTCGCGAATGCGGCGTGGCCGGATCGTGCGCACAAGACAGCAGAGACGGTCGAAGCGATGTTGCTGAAGCCCGGCGGCCTCACGACGACCACTTACAACACGACGCAACAGTGGGATGCGCCGAACGGATGGGCGCCATTGCACTGGATCGCGGTGCAAGGCTTGAAGCGATATGGGCGCAGCGATCTCGCGCAGCAGATCGGTACGCGCTTTCTTGCCGACGTGAATAACGTCTACAAGACGCAGCAGAAGCTCGTCGAGAAATACATCGTCGAAGGCGAGGGAACGGGCGGCGGCGGAGGCGGCGAATATCCGCTGCAAGATGGCTTCGGATGGACCAACGGCGTCACGCTCAAGCTACTCGACCTCTACGCGCCGGGGCAATAAGACAGCGAAACGACGGCATCGCCGCGGCTCTTCATGCGGCGATGCCTGCATAACAATGCACGTCAACTTTCCTTTTCCTGCTTCCGCCGCCGATATTCCTGCACCGGCACGCCGCCCACGCCCCAGTTCTCCATGTCGACTTCCTGGATCACGACGAACGTAGAGTCGAGCGGTTTGTTCAACACGTCGAGCAACAACTGGCTGACACCTTCGATGAGTTGCGCTTTCTCGTCGGCGGTGACGGCGTTCGTGCCTGCCTTGTTGCCTTCGCGTGTCACCTGAATCGTAACCATCGGCATGGCGATCTCCTTGAGTGAAAAACAGCGACGCGCCCGCGAAGGGCGCATACACAACCGGTGAAGGATCGATCAATGTCCCGCGCTTTGGCCGCCGTCGACGTGCAGGATCTCACCCGTCACGAACGGCGCGGAATCAAGATACAGAACGGCGTTCACGATGTCGCTCATTTCGCCCATGTGTCCCATCGGATGCAGAGCGCCGAGTGCTTCGTGCGTTTCGGGCGCGTGCATCGGCGACTTGATGATGCCGGGAGACACTGCATTCGCGCGAATGCCGGACTTCGCATATTCGATGGCGAGGGACTTCGTCGCAGAATTCAGGCCGCCCTTCGTCAGCGACGCCAGCACCGAAGGCACGCCGCTTACCGCATGATCGGCGAGCGTCGTCGTGATGCTGACGATATGCCCGCTCTTGTTCTTCTCCATTTGCTCGATGGCGAGTTGAGTGACATGGAAGAAGCCGTTCAGATTCACGTTCAGGACGGCCGCATAGTCTTCCTGCGTATATTGCGTGAAGGGTTTGGCGATGAAGATGCCCGCGTTGTTGACGAGCGTATCGATGCGGCCGAACTTGGCGATCGCCGCATCGACGACGCGTTGCGCGGTGGCGCGATCGCCGATATCGCCCGCGACAGCCACGACGTTCGGATCGTCCGGCTGCCGAATGGAACGGGCGGTTGCGACGACGCGATAACCTTGCGCGCGAAAGGCATTGACGATTTCAGCGCCGATGCCTTGCGACGCGCCGGTGACGATAGCGACTTTGTTTGCGTTGCTCATGATGAACCTCGATAGATGTTGATGTGGGCCTGTTGCGGATCGGACCGAAGGCTCCGATGGCTTGTAATGTAGGCTCTTCGAGATTCGTTGCGTACACACGCGGTGGACAATCAGTCTTGCGCGCGAGGAACAAATGCATCGCAGGAGAAATCGATCAGATGAATGACTCAACGGGAGCAATGACATGAGCTTGCAAAACGTAAAGGCATTCGTATTCGATGTATTCGGAACCGTCGTGGACTGGCGCGGCGGGATTGCCCGCGAGGCCGCGCCGTTCCTGCAGCGCTACGGCGCGACCGGCTTGAAGCCTGAGGCCTTCGCGGATGCATGGCGCAGCCGCTACGTGCCCGCGATGCGCAAGATCATCAGCGGCGAGCGATCGTTCGTGCGGCTCGATGTGCTGCATCGCGAGAATCTCGTGGACCTCCTGCCGGAATTTGGCATCAATCCTGAAGCGGTTCCTTCGGAGGCGCTGGACGAACTGAACCTCGCGTGGCATCGACTCGATCCGTGGCCCGATTCGATCGCGGGTTTGCAACGGCTCAAGGCACGCCATATCATTGCGCCGCTTTCGAACGGCAATATCAGGCTGATGGTGGATATGGCGAAGCGCGCAGGCTTGCCCTGGGATGCGATTCTCGGCGCGGAGATCGCGCAGATTTACAAGCCCGATCCGCAGGCTTATCTGCGCACCGCAGACGTTTTGATGCTGAAGCCAGAAGAAGTCTGCCTCGTCGCCGCGCATAACGACGATCTCGCAGCGGCAAGAAAGTGCGGCTTGCGCACTGCGTTCGTCTCGCGTCCGTATGAGCGCGGCCCGGGTCAGTCAGTCGATTTGGAAGCTGAGAGCGATTGGGATGTCGTCGCGAACGACATGAACGAACTGGCCGACGCCGTGGGCGCCTGAGCGCCGCAAGCATCGGCCTGTAAGGGATGTTATGCGGCACCTTCGACGATGCGGAAATCGCGCACGACGGAATCGCCAAGTACTTCCAGTGCGTGCTGATAGGTCGCGCTGTTATAGGCGGCGACGGCTGCATCGAGCGAATCGAATTCGATGACCACCGTGCGCTCGATGACGCCTTCGCCTTGCACCATCGCCGCGACGCCGCGGACGAGCGGACGGCCACCGCCTTCCGCGATGGCTTGAGTTGCGATCTTCGCGTATTCGGCGGCCTGCTCGGGCTTCATGATCTTCTTGTACACGCTGACCCAATATCCTTTTGCCATCTGTATCTCCAGTGTTTGACGGGCGCTTTGCGCCATGAGGCGAACGCAACGCGCATGTGCGTTCAGTCCGGCGGCCAGCATAACAAATTCTCGGGCGTTAATGCCCCGTGCGACTCGCGCTGTCGATTCTGCGTGTTTCCGGGAAAGGTGCTTTCCTGTGCTAGGGGTTAACCCGGAATAACCAGCGTCATAGACTGCTATCACTGCTTTCGAACGACACCGCGTTCGAAGCCAGGCACCTCATAACACTGGAGTTTCATCATGAAGTCGATCATTCGCGCAGCCATCGTCGCAACCGCTCTCGTCATTCCCGTCGCTTCGTTCGCCCAAAGCCAAATCACTCGGGCGCAAGTTCGTGCCGAACTCGCAGAATTGCAGAGCGTCGGTTATCACGCGGGCGACGGCGATCAGGCGCATTATCCGGAAGCGATCCAGGCAGCCGAAGCGAAACTCGCAGCACGCGAGGGCGCGACGGCTTATGGTGGCGCCGCTAACGGCACGTCGCAATCGGGGGGTGCACGCGTATCGCAATCGGACTGGAATGCGATGTACTCGCGCTGAGGCGTGAATGCCCGAAGCGGTCTTTCATGGCCGCTTCAGGCGAAGGATTCAGTCCGCGGCGTATTTGCGGTCGAGTTCATCGAAGAGCGGCTTGTTCACGAGCCGTTGACGTTCGGCGAACGGCGCGACGACTGCCGGATCTTCATCGAGCCGTCCCTGCGATTTCAATGCGCCGAGCGCAGTCTGCATGCCGCGCACGGCGCTTTGCAATGCTGCATTCGCATAGAGCACGAGACTGAAGCCCATCCGCGCAAGATCTGCCTGATCCGTCACGGGCGTCTTGCCGCCGATTACGATGTTGATGAGTTGCGGTGCATCGAGCAGCTTGGGAAGCGAGGCGATTTGCTCCGGGGTTTCGATAGCTTCGACAAATAGAATGTCGGCGCCCGCTTCGACGAATGCACGCGCGCGTTCGATCGCCGCATCGAAGCCTTCCACCGCGCATGCATCGGTGCGTGCGATGATCAGAAAGTTATCATCTTCGCGCGCATCCACCGCCGCGCGTATCTTGCCTGTCATTTCATTCGTCGAGATCACGGCCTTGCCCGCGAAATGGCCGCATTTCTTCGGCGTTACCTGATCTTCGAGTTGAATTGCATCGGCGCCCGCGCGTTCCAGCGTGCGCACCGTATGACGCACGTTGAGCGCGTTGCCGAAGCCCGTATCCGCATCGACGATGAGCGGCACGTCCACGGCATCGCGAATGCGCGACGTATGCTCCGCGATTTCCGCGAGGCCGATGAAGCCGAGATCCGGCATGCCGAGCGACATGTTCGTCACGCCCGCGCCGGTGATGTAGATCGCTTCGAAACCCAGATCGGCCGCGACGCGCGCGCTCATTGCATTGAATGCGCCGGGCAAGAGCAGGGCGCTGCGTGCGTTCACCCGTTCGCGAAAGGCGGCACGGCGGCGTGAAGAGGAAGTGGTCATGGTTTCGGTTCCGGAAAGTGAATTCGTGTCTCGCGTCGACGTTTCGCCCGCGTCTGCAATGCTAACCCGCGATGCACTTGGGCGCTTGCGCGGCTATTACGCGAAGCGGAACAGTGCACGCCCGGAATCGCGCAACACGATGGTACGCAGCGATGCGTCCGGAATCCAGCGGTCGAGCGCATCGCGCGACGCCTCGTAGTCGATCAGCCTTTGATGTTGCGTGTGCGGCCAGTCGCTGCCCCAGACGAGCCGTGCGGCGCCGAATGAACCGAGCAAGGCGGACGTGAGCGTTTGCCCGAGCGCGATGCCGTTTTCGCTACGGACGCTGCGATAGGCCGCCGATAACTTGACCCACACGCGCCCGCTCTTCGCCGTCGTCAGAAGATAGCGAAAGCCCGGATCGTCGATGCCGAATGCGGGATCGGGACGGCCGAAATGATCGACCACGATCGTGCAGCCTTGTTCGAGCAGCGGCGTGATGAGCATCGGCAGATCCACCGCATCGCGATGAATCTCGACATGCCAGCCGAGCGCATTGATGCGCCCGAACAATTCGCGCCAATGCGCCGCGCGCAGGTCGGGCAGCGCAAGGCCGATAAGATTCAGCCGCATGCCGACGACACCACGCGCCGCGAGACGCTGCAATTCGCCATCGCTGATCGAAGAATCGATGACGGCCACGCCGCGAAAGCGCTGCGGATAGCGCTGCAACACATCGAGGAAAAATGAATTGTCCGTGCCCAGGAAACTGGGCTGCACGAGCACTGAATGCGATATGCCGTTCGCGCGCAAATGTTCCGCGTAGGCATCGAGCGTCGCATCGTAGTCGGGTGCGTGACGACGATGCGGTGCAAGCGGAAGCCCGCGCACGAAGACATGCGCGTGACTGTCGATCGCTTCGATTGCGGCGGGCGTCGATGCGAGCCATTGCGCGTCGGCGAGCGTGGAGTGAAGTGAAGGCGTCATGGATAGATCAGACATGCGTGGGCGAGCGCTCGCTCGATGCGGTTTGAGCGGGCACGGTTGCGATGCGACGGCCCTTCGTTTCGGGCAACAGCAACGCGGCCACGACGACGAGTCCATACGCGATGCCCGCGTCGATGCCGAGCGCCTGTCCTATCGGCATCGAATTGCCCATGTGCCCGACGAGCACCGGAAAAACAGCAGACACCACGCGCCCGAAGTTGTAGCAGAAGCCGACGCCCGTGCCGCGCACACCTTGTGGATACAACTCGTTGAAGAGCGCGCCGAGCGTCGCCGGAATGCCTGCGGAGAAAAGGCCGAGCGGAAAGCTCAGCATGAGCATCGCAACATCGCCGATGGGCAGAAATACATAGACATTGACCGTGACCGCGCAGCAGATCGCGAAAAGAATCACGTTTTTCCGGCGGCCGATCTTGTCCTGCAGCCACGCACTCACAAAGCATCCGATGATGAACGCGGTAATCACGACGGCCAGATAGCCGCCCGTGCCGAGCACCGACAAATGGCGCTCCGTTTTGAGGTAAGTGGGAAGCCATGTGGTGATGGCGTGATAACCGCCATGCGCGCCGAGTCCAATCAATCCGCCTACGATCGTCGTGCGCAATACCGAAGGATGAAAGATGCCGGCGAGGATCGCGAATGTGCCCTGACGTTGCGCATGATCCTGTCCGGCGGGTTTCGATTCGCGCGGCGGTTCTTCGATATTGCGGCGCATATAAACAACCAGCAGCGCCGGAAGGAGGCCGACCGCGAACAGCACGCGCCAGGCCCAATCGGGCGAAACCCACGAGAACACGACGGTATAGAGCAATACCGCGCCGGCCCAGCCGAAGCCCCACGCGCTTTGCACAATGCCCATAGCCTTGCCGCGATGTTTCGCGCGAATCGTTTCGCTGAGCAATACTGCGCCTGCCGTCCATTCGCCGCCGAAGCCGAGTCCCTGAAGCGATTTGAGCACGAGCAACTGCTCGAAATTCTGCGCAAAGGCGCTGAGAAACGTAAATAGCGAAAACCAGAGAACGGTCACCTGCAAAGCTTTGACGCGCCCGATGCGATCGGACAGCACGCCCGCCAGCAGGCCGCCCAATGCGCCCGCGACGAGCGTCGCCCCACCGATCAAGCCAGCTTGTCCTTTACCGATGCCCCATGTCGCGATGAGGGTCGGGATGACGAGACTGAATACCTGCGTATCGACGCCATCGAGCGCCCAGCCTGCGAAGCATCCCCACAGCGTGCGTCTCTCCGCCGTGGAAATTTCACGGTACCAATTCATCTTGCGTCTCCTGTGCTGGCCTCGGGCCGGCTCTTGTTCAATATGCCACTGCATTCTAGAAACGAATGCCGGCCTCGCATACTATGGATACGTTCGTTTTTCATAGCATTTTGATATGCTGGCCGCATGGAGACGCGCAACCTCAAATACTTTCTCGCCGTAGTCGATGCCGGCAGCGTGACGCGCGCGGCTGACGTGCTCGACATCGCGCAACCTGCTTTGAGTCAGGCGCTTTCCCGCATGGAACGCGATCTGGGCGTCAAGCTATTCGAGCGCACGCGCCGCGGCGCGCAATTGACACCGGCAGGCGAGGCGATCGTCGAAGACATACGATTGAGCGTCGCGCGCATCGATGCCGCCTCGCATCGCGCGCGGGAAATCGGCGCGCAGCGTGGTGGGCGCCTGACGATCGGCTTTGCATCGGCGGCGCTTTTTAGTCTCTTGCCTCGCGCGATTGCCGCGCTGCGCGAGGAAGTGCCCAACGTCGAGCTCATGCTTAGGGAAATGAGCAATGCGGAGCAGGCGAGGGCGCTGGAGAAAGGCACCATCGATATCGGTTTGCTGCATACGCCCGTCGCGGTGGGCGGACGCATGCGCGAGAAGCTGATCGTAAGAGAACGCTTGCTGGCCGTGCTGCCGCGCGCTTTTGCAGTCGGCGAAGATGGAAAAGTAGGCCTGAAGGACCTATCCGATGCGGGGCTGGTGTGGTTCCCCGGCGATCAGTTGCCGGTCGTGCGCGCGGGCATCCTGAGTGCTTTTCGTAAAGCGGGCTGCGAGGCGAATGTCGTGCAGGACGCGAATCGCTCGCTGACCGTGCTTGCCTGCGTTGCGGCGGGATGCGGCGCATCGCTTTTGCCGCAATCGGTAACCGCGCTGCAATTTGCCGGCGTGCGCTTTTGCGATGTGCGCGACGGGGATAACCTGCCGCAATTCGAACTCAGCGCAATATGGCCGACGCGCTCGCGTCCTACACTCGCGGATCGCTTCGCAGCCTTGCTCGAAGCATGAGGAGACATGCATGAACGAGATTCCGAACGATCTGCCGCTGCCGGATGGCATTCGCGCGCGCATGATCGAGAACGGCAATGGCCTTTCGATGCACGTGCTCGAAGCCGGGTTCGACGCGCCTGGGAGGCCATGCATCGTGCTACTGCACGGCTTTCCGGAACTCGCCTATAGCTGGCGAAAGGTCATGAAGCCGCTCGCGGATGCGGGGTTTTATGTCATCGCACCCGATCAGCGAGGTTATGGACGCACGATGGGCGGCGCTACCTTATTCGATGCCGATCTCGACGAGTTCAACTTTCCGAACCTCGTGCGCGATGTACTCGGTCTCGTATCGGCACTCGGTTATCGCAGGGTTGCATCGGTAATCGGTCATGATTTCGGCTCGCCCGTCGCCGCGTGGTGTGCATTGATTCGCCCGGATGTGTTCGCGTCCGTCGTCATGATGAGCGCGCCCTTCGCGGGGCCGCCCGCATTCGCGTTCAATACCGCGAAGAACGACGCGAGGCTCGCGCGCGTCGAAACGGCTCCATCGGTGATGGCGGAGGCCGTGGCCGGGCTCGCATCGCTCGATCCGCCGCGCAAGCACTATCAATGGTATTACTCGGGCGCGCAGGCCAATGACGATATGCGGCACGCGCCGCAAGGGCTCGCCGCATTCTTGCGCGCGTATTACCACGTCAAGAGCGCGGACTGGCCGGGCAATCATCCTCATCCGCTTGGGTCGGTGACACCGGATCAACTCGCGATGCTGCCGACGTATTACGTCATGCATGCGGATGCAACGATGCCGCAGACCGTCGCGGAACATATGCCCGCTGCGGATCATATCGCGACCTGCGCGTGGCTGCCCGATCGGGATTTGAACGTCTATGCAAGCGAATATGCGCGCACCGGATTTCAGGGCGGATTGAACTGGTATCGCTGCGGCACCGACCCGCGCTATGCGGCCGATTTACGGACCTGGTCGGGACGCACGATCGACGTGCCCTCATGCTTCATCGCGGGCGCTAGCGATTGGGGCTGCTACCAGCGTCCGGGCGACTTCGAAGCGATGCGCGTCCTGGCGTGCACCGATTTTCGCGCGACGCATCTGATTGAAGGCGCGGGGCATTGGGTGCAACAGGAACAACCGAGTACAGTCGCCAGTCGCATTCTGCGCTTTCTGCGGCAGGATGCGCCCGCCATCTAGCGTGTGTGCCTGAAAGTTGTATCGAGACGTGTATGACGTTTCTTGATGTAAGAGCTGCCGATGCGTCGGCGATTTTCAGGAACTTCATCAAAAGCGCGATTGTCCACGAGCCTCGCGGCCTTTGAAGGTCGGCATCAACCGCGAGGAGAGTATCGATGGATAAAGGACGTGTTGCCGCGCTCGACGCAGGCCGGGCGCTCGCGATCGTCGGGGTAGTTGCAGTACACCTGTCGTTTCAGTTCCCCAATCTGCCCGGTGCAGTGACGCTCATTGCGCGCATGGGCCAATATGGCGTGCAGTTATTTTTCGTGATCAGCGCGATCACGATCTTCATGACGCTCGAAATGGATCACGCGCGCTGCGCGGATGCGCGTCATGTCACGCTGCGCTTCTATATCAAGCGCTTCTTTCGCATAGCACCGCTGTATTACGCGGCGATTGCGGTATATGGCCTCATCAGCTATGGCGCGACGCGCTCGGGCATCGAGCGTGCATGGGTTCTCGGTGCGCATGGCCCGATGGACGTGTTGCTCAACATGCTCTTTCTGCATGCGCTTTCGCCGACCGCAATCAATAACGTCGTGCCTGGAGGATGGTCGATCGGTGTCGAAATGCTGTTCTACATGATTGCGCCGCTGCTGTTTTTCCTCGCGATGAATCGCGCGCGCCTGTTGGTCGCTACGGTCTTGCTGCTGTGTCTCTCGTATGCGGCGATGTCGATGAGCGATTGCAACGGCGGCCTCGACTGCAATGTCGCCAATAACACCTTCAGCTACTTTTGGCCGCCCGTGCAAGGACCGTGCTTCATCGTCGGCATGTGGGGCTGGTATGCATTCCGCCCGCATTTGCTCGGCGCATCCGATGTCACGCGGCGCGTATCGTGGCTTTATTTTTCGCTTGCACTGGGTTTCGCACTCGCGACCGCTGCGCTCGGCGTATGGCTCGACAAGGCGCATGCGCTCGCGCCCGTATTCGCCGCATGCAGTGCCGTGGCGTTTCTGCTGTTCGTGTGTTCACATCACGCCCGCAAACGTCGCGATAGCGCGCCGGCAGCGCCGCGCGCCCGGTTCGTCCGACACTGCGCCGCCGCGCTCGGACGCGAAAGTTATGGTATTTATCTCTGGCACTTCATATGCGTCTACATGACGTTTCATTTCTTCGACCGCACGTTCGGAGAGAAGAATGGCGAGACTTCACTCGCCCTATTCGGCGCGACGCTGATCGCTGTGCTCGTCGTCTCCTATGTACTGTCACGCGTGTCGGATCGACTGATTCAAGGGCGTGCAACACGCTTGTCGAGACGCCTGCTCGCATGGGTCGATCGACGTTTTCACCTGACGCGTGACGCCTAGCCGTGAGGATGCGATGCGCCGCGAACGGTGTGCGGGCTTCGCATCGAATGTAGTGATTTCACGCCGTGTCCACGCGTGCGATACAACACCATGCTCGCGGCGAGCGTCGCGAGTTCTGTGACGGCGACGGTCATCCAGATGCCATTAGGCCCGAACCATTGAGTGAGTAGCCACAGCATCGTCAACAGCAACACCCAGCTACGCAGCAGCGCGACGATCATCGAAGCGAGCGGCGCCTCGATGGCAGTCAGATAGCCGCTGATCGCGACATTGATTGCGGCCGGCAGGAACGCGAGTGCACACCACGGCAAGGCGTCGCGCAGAAGCGCTTGCGCCGCCGCACTATCGGGCACGAAGAGCGCGCCCAGCGGTTGTGCAAGCGTGAGAAGCGCGAAGGCGGCGGCGAGCGCGAAACCGGCGGTAACCAGGATGCCGATCGAAAATGCGCGCGATACGGCGTGCGCGTTGCCCGCGCCGCGCTGAAAGCTCACGATCGGTTGCATGCTCTGCACGAGCGCGACCATCGTGACCGACGCGATCATCGTCATGTATTCGACGACTGCGAACGCGACGAGACCCGTTTCGCCCAGCCAGCGCAACACCGCGTGATTGAATGCGAAGAGCGTGACGCTCGGCGCGATCTCGCCGAGAAACTCTGATCCGCCGTTATAGGCCATGCGCCACGCATGGTCGAGGCGTGCGAATGCACGGGCGACGGGACGAACGTGTTGCGCCCTCACGAAGTGATAGGCCAGCATGGGGATGCAAGCAAGCGCCTGACTGATGCCCGAAGCAAGCGCCGCGCCGCGCATGCCCCATTGCATGTGACTCACCATCCACCATGTCAACGCGACGTCGGCGATGCCGCCCGCGATCAGGCAGACGAGCCCGAAACTCGCCGCACCCTCGATGCGCAAGAAGAGTTCGAGTGCATAACATGCTGTCGGAAAGAGAACGAAAGGCGCATAGGCATGCAGGAAATCGTTTGCGAGTCGCGCGAGTTCGCCGCGAGCGCCTGTCCATTGCACGAAGGTATCGGCATAAGAATGAGTCGCGAGTGCGAACGCCACGCCGGAGAACCCCAACAGCCAGAGCGCCTGCGTGAACGCTTCCGCGGCCTCGCGTTCGCGCTGCTCGCCGAGCAATCGCGAGACGAGCGTCGATCCGCCGACACCGATCATCACGCTGAACGCGTAGGGCAGATAAAGCAAAGGGACGAGCAGATTCAACGCGGCAAGCGCATCGGCGCCGACATGACGTCCGATGAAGATGCCGCTGATGACCGAATGCATGCAGTACACCCATGCGGCAAGCACGGTGGGTACGGCGAAGTTCGAATATTGACGAACGAGCGAAATGTTGTTGTTGAGCGAAACCATGACTGACTACCCGAGATAACTCGCAGACACGCCAATACGAGCGCGACGCATTCGACGTGCGAGGCAAAAGCTTATGGCATGGCGCATGAGCGCTGTATGAGCGCGCCGATGAAGCTCAGGCGGGCCGCATATGAATGAAACGAGACTGCGTAGCGCGCGGTCTGGCGGCGCGAGAAAACGCCAGCGGGCTAGAGAGGAAAGACGTGACGGGCCTGACGGCGCATGATGCGCGTATGCCGCTTCAGGTTTTCACCATGCATCGAATGCGATGCGGTGATTGGAGTGGCGAGCGCGAATGAAGGTTCCTTCGCGTGCTCTTAAGCGAATCATGATTCGCACAGGATCGTTAAAAGCTAGGTTCCGGATGCCTCCAGGGGCCGATCCGTTTTCGCGCGCAAGCCATAGGCGGTGAGCATGCGATACAGCGTGACACGAGAAATCCCCAATTCATCCGCGGCTTCACCGAGACGTCCGCGGTGACGCAACAGCGCCACTTCGATGGCTTGCCGCTCTGCCGCCTCGCGTGCTTGCGCGAGCGTCATAGGCGCGGCCTCCGCATATTCGCCCAGTTCGAGATCGCTCGCGAGAATCTGCCGTCCTTCGGACATGACGATTGCGCGCCGCACGCGATTGATCAACTCGCGCACATTGCCGGGCCAGCCATAGTTATGAAGCGCCGCGATTGCGCACGGTGCAAAGCCGCGCAGCCGCCGGCTCGCATCCTTTCTGAAGCGATCGAGCATGTGATTCGCGAGCAGTTCGATGTCTTTTCCGCGCACGCGCAGCGGCGGCTCGTCGATCTGCAACACGCACAGGCGATGGTACAAGTCCGCGCGGAAGCGTCCTTCCAGCATCGCCGTTTGCATATCGACGTGCGTCGCGGAGATGATGCGCACATCGACGTCCGTCGTGCCTTGCCCGCCCAGACGCTCGATCTTGCGCTCCTGCAGGAAGCGCAACAGGCTCGCCTGGCTTTCGAGCGGCAAATCGCCGATTTCATCGAGAAAGAGCGTGCCGCCGTCAGCTGCTTCTACACGTCCGATCTTGCGTTGATTCGCGCCGGTGAACGCGCCGCGCTCGTAGCCGAAAAGTTCCGATTGCAGAAGATGCGCCGGTATCGCGCCGCAGTTGATCGCGACGAACGGCTGCTCGCGCCGCACTGAGCGCTCGTGAATCGCAACTGCCGTGAGTTCCTTGCCGGTCCCCGATTCGCCGGAGATGAAAACGGGCGCATCGGTCATTGCGACTTTGCGAATCGAGCGATAGAGCGCCTGCATCGCATCGCAAGAGCCGACCATGCTGCCTTCCCTGCAATCGTCCTTGCGTGGATCATTGCTGGCAGTGTCGTGCAGTGAAACCATCCCGTATGCATGCCCGACTGCGTCGACGATACGGTCCGCGGAAGAGGGCACCGTCACATAGTCGAAGCAGAAATCGCGAATCAGCCTGCAAATCTCGGGGTTGTCGACATGCTCGGCGTCGACGGTCGCGACCCAGCCGATCTGATAACTTGCAAGCAGTGCGGTGAGCGCGGCGGCTTCCGCGGAAAAGCCGCGCGTCGTCAGATCGACGATGCCGGCGGCGGCACGTTTGCCGTGTTTGGCGGATTTGGGCGGCTTCGCCGGATCGATGCGCTCGATGGTCCAGCCGCGATCATGCAAGCGCCCGGACAAATCCTCCGATACGGCGCGACCCACGAAGTAGAGTGTTCTGGCTTCCCCGTGCATGGCTTTTCCCGGCTTTTTTAGGTGTAGCGGCCAGTATGCTCCCGGTTGCCGCAATGTAGAACGCCTCGCAAACGATAACCCGATTTTGAATGTTTACATTGATCGGTGGAATCGATTGAAATTGTCAGAGCATTTTTTGCATTACGGCCGTGCTGAAATTTATTGTACGTGCGTGCTTTATCGACTGGGTCATATGCGGTATGGCTTCCATCGCATGCGGCGGCCGGAACGAATTACTTATTCGCTTATGAATATGTTTAGCTATGAAAGTATTTGTGCAGTCGAAACTGGCCCGCGCTGAAATATCAGATAATTATTTCCTTCATGCATTTTTTGAATTTGCGGCGCACACATTGCGGGCGTAGAGTTCGTGAGCGCGTCATCGTCTGATGAATACTCGTTCGAATATGGAAAAAGCAGAGAACCGCACTTCAACACATCAGCCGCGTTTGCTTCTGGTCGACGACGATCCGGCGATGATCCGCATCATCGGCGAAATGCTCGCGGAATTTCCCAACCAGCGCTTCGCCACGACCGGCGAGGCCGCGCTGGCCCTGGCGCGCGAATCGACGCCGGACCTGATTCTTCTCGACGCGAATCTGCCCACCATGACGGGCTTCGATGTCTGCGAGATATTGAAGAGCGACACGAACCTCGCGCGCGTGCCAGTCATATTCATCACGAGTCACGACGCGCCTGCGCTCGAAGTCGATGCGTTTCGCATGGGCGCCGCCGATTACGTGATCAAGCCGCTTGTCGCGCCACGCCTGCGCGCGCGCGTGCGCGCGCAGCTTCGCTTGAGGCATCGCGTGATGGAGGCGCAGGCAGCGAAGCCCGCCATGACGAAACCCACGGGCGTGCGCGTGCTCGGCATCCTCGAGGACGACATGCTCGAGGCGCATCGCCACGCGCTCGAAGCCATCGGCGCACTCGATCGGGTGAAGGATTGCGAAGCCGCGCTGCGTCTTGCACAAAGCAAGGAGCCGGACGCGATCGTGCTTGATGCGCGTTGCTGCCATAACCCTTGCGAAGCCGTGCGTACATTGCTTGCGGAACTGGCTCACGTGCCCATCGTCGTGCTGGCCGATGCGCGCGATGTCGAAACGGAGCAATGTACGCTCGATGCCGGCGCGGCGGATGTCATCGCAAGGTCCGTCAAATCTGCCGTGCTGCAGGCGCGCGTGCAAGGCGCGCTGACCTCGGCGCGCCAAGCGCGGGAAGAATTGCGCGCGCAACTGGAATCGGCCGGTGGCGCAAGCGTGCACGCGTTCCCTGTATTCGCTCGCGACACGCGCGGGGGCTAGGTTATAGCGTCGTCTTTATCTCACACCTGTTCCAGCATATCGCGCGCGATCTCCGAGGCGCGCGCGAAATCGAGCGCACGCACGCGCGCGAGGAATTGCTCGAAGTCTGCGCGGTACACGCCCGGCGCATGCGGCGACAGCTTCTCGGATAGTGCGATCGCTTGCAGATTCGATGCATCGAGCAATTCGATGATCGTGGTGAGACGAGCGCGCCAGTTTTCATCATCGATCGGCGACGTGTTGGTCTCCGGCTTCACGGACGACGACGGCTGACCGAATTCATCGACGAGTTGCGTGACGCTCGATGCAAGCAAAGCCTGCATATGCGGCAGTTTCACGCGCGCTGCGTCGAGCAAATGCGCATCGGTTTCGAGCGTGCCTGCGAGTTTCGCGAGCGCCGCCGCGCCGATCGTGCCTGCGCTGCCCTTGATCGCATGCAGCATCGATGCGGCGCTTTGCGCGTCGTGTGCCGCGAGCGCCTTCGCAAGCTGCGCCAGTTGCTTGTCCGTCTGCGCGCTGAAGCGGCCGAGCGCATTGCGGATCAAATCAATATTTCCGCCGAAGCGCGCGATGATCGAATCGCGCGGCTCGATGATCGACTCGGCACTAGCCTCGTGCGTATCCGCCTCCATGTGCGCTCGTCCCGTGTGCGCGCGCAGCACCGCTACGAGCCGTTCGACATCGATCGGCTTGCCGACGTGATCGTTCATGCCGGCCTGCAAGCAGGCGTCGCGATCCGCGCCCGATGCATTCGCCGTCATCGCAATGATCGGCAGCGTGGCGAAACGGCCATCTACGCGAATCAGGCGCGTCGCTTCGAGGCCGTCGAGATCGGGCATCTGCACGTCCATCAGCACGGCATCGAAGCGGCCATTCGCCGTCACGATCCGATCGACGCCTTCGCGCCCGCCATCCGTGAGCGTCACGGACGCGCCTTCCGCAAGCAGCAGGCCTTCGGCGACCTGACGGTTGAGCGCGTTGTCCTCGACCACGAGTAACGAAAGTCCCGCGAGGCGGCGCGTTTTTTTCGCAGGCGGCCGGGTGTCGCGCGGGATCGCTTCGTTATTGCGAGGCAGCGCGGCGCGGATTGCGGCGGCGAGCTGTCGCGGTGTCACGGGCTTCGTGAGAAAACCGGCGAAGGGAGCGGCGCCGCCGTCCTGCGATTCTTTCAACACCTCTCGTCCGAAAGCAGTGACGAGCAGCACGAGCGGCGGCGTCGCGCGGCCCTTCATCGTGCTGATCTGCCTTGCGGTGTTCAGGCCGTCGAGTCCCGGCATACGCCAGTCGAGCAGGGCGATGTCATAGGGCGCATCGCCGAGCGCAGCATTGCCGACGCGCTCGACCGCCTCGGAGCCGCTCGTCACGATGTCCGCCTGCCAGCCAAGCGCGCGCACCGTGCGCGACATGATCTCGCCCGCAACCGCGTTGTCGTCGGCGATGAGAATACGCGCGCCATGTTCGGGGATAGCGACGATGTCATGCGTCGCCGCACCGGACGTGTCCACGCCGAGCGTGATGTCGAACCAGAAGCGGCTGCCTTCGCCGACGCGGCTTTCGACTTCGAGCTGGCTGCCCATCATGGCGACGAGCCGCTTGCTGATGACGAGTCCGAGGCCGGAGCCGCCGTAACGCCGCGACGTCGATGCTTCCGCCTGCGTAAAGCCCTCGAAGATACGCTCCAGTTGTTCCTCGCTGATGCCGATGCCGCTGTCGCTCACGGCGATGCGCACGCGCACCGCATCGCCCGCTGTCTCGTTCGGGTCTTCGCATCGATGCACGCTCACGACGATCTGTCCCGTCGACGTGAACTTGAGCGCGTTGCCCGCAAGGTTGATGAGCACCTGCTGAAGCCGGAAGCTGTCGCCGACGAGCACCGTGGGCAGGGATGGATCGAGGTCGAATAGCACTTCGACATCTTTCGCGCCCTGATTGCCGGCGAGCACGATGCCGAGCTCCTGCATCAGCTTCTCGGGCTCGAATGGATGGCTGTCGAGTTGCAGCTTGCCCGCCTCGATCTTCGAATAGTCGAGGATGTCGTTGAGCAGGTTCAGCAGTGATTTCGCCGCGGTTTCGGCCTTGCTCACATACTCCTGCTGGCGCGCATTGAGCGCCGTCAGTTGCACGAGATGCAGCATGCCGAGCACCGCGTTCATCGGGGTGCGGATTTCGTGGCTCATGTTCGCGAGAAACGACGACTTCGCCGCGCTCGCCGCATCTGCCTGTTCCTTCGCATTGCGCAGATGGAATTCCAGCTCGTATTGATCGGTGACGTCGTAGTTCACGCCGGTCATCACGACAGGCGTGCCGCTCGCGTTGCGCTGCGTGCGCAGGCCGCTCTGGATACGACGCGTCGTGCCATCCGGCAGCACGATGCGAAACGGCGGCAAGGTCTCGGTTTCACCCGCGGCGGCGGCGCGCAGGCCCGCCATGATCGCGTCGTGATCGTCGGCATGAATGCGCAGACGCCAGTGCTCGAAGTGCAGGCCGTTGTCGAGCAGTTCCGGCGGGTATTGGTACAGCTCGAACATGCGGGCGTTCCAGTGCAGCTTGCCCGTTGCCAGATTCCAGGACCAGATGCCCAGCTCGGCGATGTCCGCAGCGAGCAGCAACTGGTCGCGCGCGTGAGCCAGTTCGGTCCGCTCCTTTCTCTGCCGGGAAATATCCGTGATGACGGATACAAAATGCAAAGCGCCATCGAGCCGCATCGCGCCCGTGGACACGTGCGCGGGAAACGATGTGCCGTCCTTGCGCTGGCCCGCCAGCTCGCAATCGGCGGTCGCGACACCGTTTTCGCCCTTGAATTGCATAATGTATTCGTTATACGCATCCAGATGTGGCGGCGGCACCAGCATCCGGATGTTCTGCCCGATGACCTCGTCCGCCTTGTAGCCGAACACCTTTTCGCCGGCCGAGTTGAACGAGCGCACGGCGCCGCGCTCGTCCACGGTGATGATCGGACTGATCGCGGTGTCGAGCACGGTTTGCGTCGTCGCGAGGCTGCGGGCGAGTTCCTGCTCGATGCGCGTGCGTGCGGTGACCTGGCGCACGAGGCGCGCACCGAACATCGCCAGCACGAGCGCGAGGACGGTCGTAACCGAAGCGTGCCAGAGTGTGTCGCGCCACCACGGCGCGAGGATCTCATCCTCCGAGAGCGCCGCCGCGACGAAGAGCGGATAGTCCTGCAATTCGCGCAGGCTGTTCAGGCGCGTGATGTGATCCTGCGAAGAGCGCGTCGTGAACACCCCGGAGCGGCCCAGCTCCAGATGCGCGCGATAAAGCGCCGTGTCGGTCACGTTCTTGCCGACGAAGCGGTCCTCGAACGGACGGCGCACGACCATCACGCCTGAGTTCAGGACGAGCGCCGCCGCGCCCGATTGTCCGAGATCGAGGCTGTCGTAGAAGCGCGAGAAGAAGTCGATGTCGATGGTCGCGAGGGCGACGCCCGCAAAGCTGCCGTCGGGCGCATCGATGCGACGCGATATCGGCACGATCCACTTGCCGGTCGAGCGGCTCCTGACCGGCGGGCCGATATGCGAGCCTTGATCGGTATGTGTGCGGTGATATTCGAAGTACTCGCGGTCCGAGTTGTTGAAGCGCGAGTCGAGTTGTGGCTGTGAGTTGACGAGCCAGGCGCCGGTCTTGTCGTAGATGAAGAGGCCGTTCAGTTGCGGCAGTTGTTGGACGCGCGCGACGAGCGAGCGATGCAGGCGCGCGAGCGCTTGCGGCGACGTGCCGTCTTCCTCGACGCGTTCCACCATGCCGATGAGCGTCGTGTCGGCTTCCTTGAAGGTGTCGTTCGCGTGCTGCGCCATTGCGCGCGCGAGATTGGATGTCGCCGTCGTCATTTCCTCGAGCTGCACGCGGCGGGCGGCGGCGCTGCGCCCGATATCGGTGCCGATCAAAAGCATGCAGACGATGACGATGAACACCGTCATCCGGAACGTGAGCGAATGGCGACTGAGCACGCCGTGTCTCCAATGAGCGATTGCCGGGCGCCGCACCGGGCGCGAAGATCGAACGCTGCCGTATCTTATCGCGTCGTTCGGCGGCGACCGTTCGACGGGCGGGCAAGGCGAATTGCCGCGTTTGCCCGGGCATCAAACATGTCTACGGCGCGACGGCGCACAAACTTGACCCCGCGCGACGGGAATATTTTGGCGGCTTTTTCCGTATCTCAAGCAGGGATTCGGCTCGGCAGACGTGTTCGAAGTTTGCCATCTTTCAAGACTGAAAGCGTTGGCTCGCGCCCGACACTCGTGTCGGACGGCGCGTGGCCGCACTCGCGCCGAGCCTTGTGGCACAAGGGATTCGCATCGCTGGCACGGTGGCTGCATTACATCCGCACCCGCCGCCCCAGCGACTCTTTCGAATCATCGTTTTTAGTCGATCGCTCAGCGGCATTTCATCAAGGAAATATCGGTGCAAGTGGAGCGAATCATGTTGGGATACCTAATCAATGTTGGAAAGGACATCATGCTGCCGCATCTGATCTGCTGGACAGGGATGCTGCTCGACCGTGCGGAGCATTGCCGCCGCGATAACTATCTCGAATCGTGCGCGGATATCGGTGAACTCGAGCGCCGCATGCGCGCATGCGACAGCGAAAGCTGATCATTCACGACGCGAGAAAGAACGATATGGCTTTCAACGACGAACACATCGGTGCGCCGGTCATCGCGCTGCATTGCTCGGGCGCTGGCGCGAATCAATGGCGTCAGTTGGGCGAAACCCTCGACACGCTCAATACGGACAACACCCGCTATTCGCTGATCGCGCCCGAGCACTACGGCTGCGACAGCGTCGGCCCGTGGAGCGGCGAGCGAGCCTTCACGCTCGCGGATGAAGCTGCGCGCACGGTCGGCATCATCGATCGCCAGCGCGGCAAGGTGCATCTCGTCGGGCATTCATATGGCGGCGGCGTCGCGCTGCGCGCGGCGCTCGAGCGGCCGCACGATGTCGCGAGCATCACGCTGTACGAGCCATCCGCGTTTCATCTGCTGAAGAGCATGGGCGCGCACGGCGCGGCGGCGTTCGCGGAGATTCTCGCGATCGCGGCGCGCACGGCGGAGGGCGTCGTCGCAGGCGATCTGCGCGGCGCGGCGCGCGCGTTCGTCGATTATTGGGGAGGACACGGTGCGTGGACCGCGCTGCGGCCGTCCGTGCAGGCGATGCTCACGCGTTGGGTGCCGAAAGCGCCGCTCGATTTTCGCGCGCTGATTCATGAGCCCACGCCGGCGAGCGCGTATGCGAAGCTGCGCATTCCCACGCTCGTGATGCGCGGCGAGCATGCGCCCGTGCCGACCCGACTGATCGCGGAGACGCTGCCCGATCTGATGCCGGCGGCGAAGCTGATCGTCGTGCCCGATGCGGGCCACATGGGGCCGCTCACGCATGCGCCGGCGGTGAATGAGGCGATCGCGCGTCACATCGCCGCCTGCGATGCGCGGCCCGTCAGCTAGCCGAGGAGCCCGTCGCGCGAGGGGGCGCTTTCGCCTTGACGCTCGATGAGCCGCGCGCGAAACCAGAACGTCCACGCGAGCAATCCGCCGTAGATGACGTAACTGACCACCGGCGATACGACGAGATAGCGCTCGACGGGCCACGTCCACGCGAACCAGAAGCGCAGCACGGTTTCGACCGACAACCCGACGCCCCACACGAACGTCATGAGCCGCAACGACGCGCGCAATGACGCGCTTTCGCGCCAGTAGGCCTCGAAGCGCTCGGCGCCGTCTTCCTGCTCGCGCGTGACGGTCGCGCGGGCGAGATAGAAGATGAGCGGACGCTGGAAAAGAAGCGAGATCAAAAAGACGAGGCCTGTCGCGCCCGCCGCGAGCGATTCGCGCACGAGCAGGATGCGGGCGCTACCGCCCATCGCGAGCAATACGATCGACAGCGCAATGCCGAACAGCACGAGCGCGGAGAGCGCATCGACACGGCGCGAACGGGCGAACTCGCCGATGCTCCAGGCGAGCGGCGGCGCGGCCGACGCGTAAAGCGCGCCGACATCGCCCCAATAGGGCAGCGCAAGGCGATACGCGAGCCACGGCAGCAGCAGATTGGCGGCGAGTTCGAGCACGAGACCGGGCTTGATCTTTTTCATGGACTCAGGAGTGTGCGCCTGGGACGCTGGACCGTGAGCCAAGTATAAAAGATCGAATGCGCGCGAATGTACGCATGCGCGCGTGCTGATTCGTCGGGGAAGGGCGCGTGAACGCGACGCCGCTGCCCGGTATCGGGCAGGCGGCATCGGCACGCCGTGCGGAAATTACTTCTTTTGTCCCCCGCCCGCAGCCGCGGCGGCCCCGGGGTTCACGGCATTCGCATTGTTGGCCGTGTTGGGCTTATAGGTCGAATTTGCGTTGTAATTCGGGTTGGTAGTGGGGGCGTTCGGTGCGGGCGCGTTCGCGGTGGGCGGCGGCCTGACGGGCTTGGGCTGAAGCGTCTGATTGATGACGCCCATCTGCCCCAACTTCTTCGCGGCCTGACTGTCCGCGCTGGCTGCCGTGGCGAAGCACATGCCGGCAACGCCGGCGATCAACGCCATATGCAGTGCGCGATGTTGCGCGCGATTGCGGCTCTTCTTCATGACGGCCTCCCTGGTTCACGCTCGCCACGCGGATGCGCAGCGGCATCTCATTGTGTGCAAGGACGATGCCCGGCCATAGGAGGGTTTTGCCTAGGTAAGTGTCGACGCACGCGCTGCGACGTTACGGCGCAGTGGCGTTTGATAAATGTCTAACTAATAGCGGTGCCCGGTCGGTACTATGTACTTCGAAGTACTCAATATGAACGCACCGGAGGATCACCGCATGTTTCCCGAATATCGCGATCTCATCTCACGCTTGAAAACCGAAGACGCTCATTTCTCGCGGCTCTTCGAGCGTCACAACGAACTCGATCATCGGATTGACAACATGGAGACGGGCGTCACGCCTGCCGACTCGTTCACGATCGAATCGCTGAAAAAGGAAAAGCTGCTGCTGAAGGACAAGCTCTATGCCGTCTTGAGAAAGGCGCACGAAGCCGCCTGATGAGACGCCGCCAGAGACAGAGACACGAGAGCAACAACGAAGGGGAAGGAATGAAGTTGATATCGCCAGAAAAGGCTGTCGAATCGAATGATGGCGACATCGCGGTACGAACGATGCCGGACCGCATCGAGCAGGAAGCGACGGGCGGCGCGGTCGAAGCGGCGCACGCGCTGCTGACGAACAGTGTCGGCGACATACTCCAGAGCCGCGAGGAGACGGAATCGCTGGTCGATACGGTGAGAACGCTGATCGGCGGCATGTCGCCGGATGAAGTATCCATGCTGCGGGCTCATCTTTTCGATGGGGATGCCGTGCTGCGATCGGCCGGCGCGTCGGCCGATCCCGACGACGAACTGTCGCCGTCGTGGCGCGAAGGCGGCTATCCGTATCGCAACCTCATGTCGCGGCGCGCGTACGAGAAGCAGAAGTATCGCCTTCAGGTCGAACTGCTGAAGTTGCAGGCATGGGTGCGAGAGACCGGCCAGCGCCTCGTGATTCTCTTCGAAGGGCGCGATGCGGCAGGCAAGGGCGGCACCATCAAACGCTTCATGGAACATCTCAATCCGCGCGGCGCGCGCGTGGTCGCGCTGGAAAAGCCGTCCGAGCGCGAGCGGGGGCAATGGTACTTCCAGCGCTATGTCGAGCACTTGCCGACGGCCGGCGAGATCGTTCTCTTCGACCGCTCGTGGTACAACCGCGCGGGCGTGGAACGCGTGATGGGCTTCTGCTCGCAGCGTGAGTACGACGAATTCATGCAGCAGGTGCCCGCGTTCGAACGGCATTTGTCTCAGGGCGGCACGCACGTCATCAAGCTGTGGTTTTCCGTGAGCCGCGCCGAGCAGCGCCGCCGCTTCAAGGAGCGCGAGATTCATCCGCTCAAGCAGTGGAAGCTGAGTCCTGTCGATCTCGCATCGCTCGACAAATGGGACGCCTATACCGAGGCCAAGGAAGCGATGTTCGCGCACACCGATAGCGCTGACACGCCCTGGACCGTCGTGCGCTCCGATTGCAAGAAACGCGCGCGGCTCAACGCGATGCGCTACGTGCTGCACAGGCTGCCGTACGCGAATCGCGACCTGAAGGCGATCGGCGCGGTCGATCCGTTCATCGTCGGGCGGCCGTTCTAGCTGGCGCTCGCGCCGTCCATCAACGTCTCTGCGAGCAGGCGCGCGTGGGGCGTGAGCGCGTCGAAGTCGCGGGCGCACAGATGCAGACGGCGCGTCGCCCATGGCTCCGAGAGCGGCACGATGGCGAGTTCCGGCCGCTCCAGCATGCGTGCCGACGCCTCCGACAAAATCACGAGCCCGATGCCCGCCGCGGCCAGCATCCCGACGTTGTCGATACTGCGCATGCGAATTCGATAGCTCATCTGCCGGCCAAGCCGCGACGCGCGCTCGGCCAGATGCAATTCGAGCGCGGCATCCGACAGGCCGACGAACGCCTCCCCGACGATCTCCGCGAACGCCACCGCGCTTTCCCCCGCGATGCGATGCGCGCGGTTCGCCACGACCACCAGTTGATCCTGTGCGAGCAGATGCGTCTCGAGCTGTCCGAGGTCCGCCGTATCTGAAACGACGCCCAGATCGGCGCGGCTTTCCGCGATCGCCAGCACGATATCGACGCTCGGGCGCTCGTCGAGATCGATCGAAAGATCGGGATGAGCGGCGAGAAAATGCGAGAGCCTCGGCGGCAGGAAGGCGGCCAGCGCGGCCGTGTTCGACATCATCCGGATTCGGCCTTTGAGGCCGGTCGCAAACGAGCGCAGTTCGCCGCGCATCTGCTCGACCTGACCGAGGATCGCGCGTGCGTGGCGCACGAAGGCGTCGCCGGCGGCGGTCGTCTGCACGCCACGCCGGTTGCGTTCGAGGAGCGGCGCGCCGAGCGCGGCTTCCATCCCGGCGATGCGCTCACTCGCCGATGCGAGCGCGAGATGCATCGCCTGCGCGCCCGCCGTGATGCTGCCGCGTTCGACCACAGTCAGGAAAAGCCGCATGTCGGTCAGGTCGAATCGCATGCTGCATCCTTCGGTTTAGCCGAAGCCTCGCATTGGAAATGCCAGATTGTAAGCGGCGCGCGGCGTCGTTAGCATCTGTCGCATGGAACCCTTCATTCTCGTCATCGGCGCCGGTTTTATCGCGGGCGCGATGAACGCGCTCGCGGGCGGCGGCTCGTTCGTGAGCCTGCCGGCGATGATCGCAGCCGGTTTGCCACCGGTTCAGGCGAACGCTTCGAGCACCGTCGCGCTGTTTCCCGGCGGCGTGGTGAGCGCGTGGGCCTATCGCGACGGGCTCGGACCCGTCGGTTCGGTGTCGATCCGCAAGATGCTGGTGACGACGCTCATAGGCGGCTTCGTCGGCGCGGCGCTTTTGCTGTCTACGTCGTCCAAGACATTTTCTTTCGTGCTGCCCTGGCTTCTCCTGTGCGCGAGCTTCACGCTTGCGTTCGGCCGCAAGCTCGGCGAAGCGCTGCGGCGGCGCTGGCATATCGGCGTGGCATCGGTGCTGTCGATCCAGTTGCTGCTCGGCGTGTATGGCGGCTACTTCGGCGGCGCGGTTGGCATCATGATGATGGCCGTCTGGGGCCTGCTCGATTCGCGCGACTTGAAGAGCCTGAACGCACCGCGCACGCTGCTCGTGAGCGCGGCCAACTCGGTCGCCGTTCTCACCTTCGCGGCGGCGCAGGCCGTGCGCTGGCCGGAAACGATCGCGATGCTGCTCGCAGCGATCGCCGGCGGTTATAGCGGCGCGCAACTCGGCCGGCGCGCGCCGCCGCACTGGATTCGTGCGGGCACGCTGGTTGTCAGCGCCGGCATCACGATTGCATTCTTCGTCAAGACCTACGGGCCGATGCTGTTGCATCGATGATGCGCGCGCACGTCGGCGCTTAGGGAGACCTTCATGATTCCCGCCTTGCTCGAAACAATCGGCGCGCTTTCGCTGCTCGTGAGCGTCGCGGCGAAGATCGCGTTATTGCGCCGGGCATGTGACGAGGACGTGCCCGAGACGCCGGAAGCCACGTCGATCGCACCTGCGCGAGCCGTGTGTTGCCGGTGCAGGGAGCGGCGAGAAGCGCGACGCCAACGCCTTACGCTCAATGCGCGTTGCGTTCGAGTGGCGGCAGGCCGAGCGGCTTTTTCGCGGCCTCGTAGGCCCGGATGAAGCGCGGATCGTCGTCGAGTTCGCGCGCCATCCACTTCGACAGATCCGCGCCGCAGCCGGGATCGGCGATGTCGCGGAAACACGGCGAATTCGCCGGCATCATGGTCGCGGCCCAGTAGAAGCCGAAGAGCGCCTGCTTTTCGGCGGGCTCCATGACGATCGCGTGCGGGTCGTCACCGGAGAACCAGTGGTCGAGCCTGTCTGCGAGGGACGCTTCCGTTTCGTGGCTATCGTAAGAGAAGACATAACCGCCGCCTGCCTGCGCCGTATGAAAGTCGTTCATCACGACTTCCGTGACGAAGCGCGCCGCGTTCCGGTTCACCGCGAACGATTGCGCGTGCGCATCGCAAGTCAGGAACCATATGGAGACGAGCAATGCCTTTGTTTTATGTCGTACGAGCGTACGGCATTTTTTCCGATTGCTTGTCGAGTTCACACGAATCAGTGGAAATAATTTCGCGTCGCCGCGAATGGATGCCGCTTGAATAATGCAGCGATTCTACTGATTTTATTTATATTAAGCGGCTGCTGCGTCCAACATGACGCGGTGCGCGAACTCGGTCATTGGAGAGAGTGATGAATGCCGGGCGCGCCAATACAAAACGGCCCGGATGGGCCGTTTCGTGCCTGAGGCGACAGCGCTGAAGTTACTTACAGCGGCTGGATCGTCGAAGCTTGCTTGCCCTTCGGGCCTTGCTTGACTTCGAAGCTCACCTTCTGGTTCTCCTGGAGCGATTTGAAACCCTTTGACTGGATTTCGGAGAAATGTGCAAACAGGTCTTCACCACCGTCGTCCGGCGTGATGAAACCGAAACCCTTCGCATCGTTGAACCACTTCACAGTACCTGTTGCCATTTTTCCAAACCCTATTGAGACGAATTACGTTGAAGTTTGCGCTTCGAATTTTCGAGCGGCATTGAGTTTTACCATGCCAGAATGCGGAGTTCAAATAAGCGTTTCTGCTAAGAGACACGACATAAGCGCGTCATACTTCGCGCCGCCAGCGCCGTTACCGCGGAAATTTTTTTGTTCGGACGTAATTCGCCCGCCTGTTCGATTATCCTCGACATTCCGATCGGGCAGACGACCCCAAGGCAGACTTCATATGGCTCACACGCTCTCCAGTGCCGCGCGGCGGTCCGCGTCGGTTTTAGCCGCGCTCGATGCGCCCGCGATTGCCGAGGCGCGCCGTCAGCTCGCGGCGTGTTTCCGGCTCGCTGCGCTGCACGGCTTCGAAGAAGGTGTCTGCAACCACTTCTCGGCGATGGTGCCGGGCCGCGACGATCTGTTCTTCGTGAACCCCTACGGCTACGCGTTCGGCGAGATCACGGCGTCGCGTCTGCTGATCTGCGATTTCGACGGCAATGTCGTCGACGGTGACGGCGAGCCCGAGGCGACCGCGTTCTACATTCACGCGCGCGTGCACAAGCTGCTGCCGCGCGTGAAGGCCGCTTTTCACACGCATATGCCGAACGCGACCGCGCTATGCCTGCTCGACGGCCCGCCGCTCCTTTGGCTGGGGCAGACCTCGCTGAAGTTCTACGGACGCACTGCGGTCGACGAGCATTACAACGGTCTTGCGCTCGACGATGCCGAAGGCGATCGCATCGCCGGCGCGATGGGCGAGGCCGATATCCTCTTCCTCAAGAATCACGGCGTGATGGTTGCAGGCGCAACTATCGCGCAGGCGTGGGACGATCTCTACTATCTGGAGCGCGCGGCGCAAGTGCAATTGCGGGCGATGAGCGCGAACCGTCCGCTCAAGCCGGTGCCGCACGACATCGCGCAGCGCACGTACGAGCAGATGCGCGCGGGCGACGCCGAGAGCGCGCGGGCGCATCTCGCAAGCGGCATGCGGCAGTTGCGCGCGCGAGGGATCGATTTCGAGTCGTGATTACTTCCGCGCACCGAAGCGCTTGAGCCATGCGCGCTTGGCCATGTCGGTCTGCTGCAGGAGTACGGCAATAACGATGATCAATCCCTTCAGCACGAGCTGCGTATTACTGTCGATATCGTTGAGCAGCAGGATATTGCTCAGAAAGCCGAAGATCAGCACGCCGGCCACCGTGCCCGACACGCGTCCGACGCCACCCGAAAGATATATCCACAAGCCAACGGCGCGAAGAGCAACGCAACGACCGCACGTATCGCAAACGATGAACGGTCCGCGACGCGCACGGTCTGCGTGTCGCGGGCACGCATGATGCCGCGCATGACGCCGAGCGCGGCGAACACGATCGCGAACACGGCGACCGCATCGAGCACGAGCGATGCGTATGTCGCGCGATTGAAGCCATCGGTCGTGAGCAGCATTGCGGTGAGCACGCTGCCGAGACCCATGATCGCGCCGACCGACAGATCGATGCCCCCCGTGATGATCACGAGCGTCATGCCGATGGAAATCACGCCGACGTTCGCCACCTGACGAAACACGTCGAAGATATTGGCACTCGACAGAAAGATGTTGCCGCCGTTCGCCGCGTGCGGCGAGCTCCAGCGCGCCGACCACGAGCAGCACGATGAGCCCCAGCTAATAAGAGAGCCCACGCGAACGGAGCAAGTGAGTGTTTTTACCGAGCCGCCCTGCGTCGCTTCACATCGAGATGTCGTGCAAGTCTTTCGCGATGGGCGGCCCTATCGTGAAGTCTGAGAAGCGCACGTCGAGACCGCCGCGCTCAGGCGTGCAGCACATCGGGCCGACGAGCCACTGCGCGTTCGCACCGCTCGGCGCGAAAGGCGCGAGGCGCATGAGGGTCCAGCTGCGTTCATCGGCGCTGCATTGCACTTTCAGCACGCCTTGCGCGATCGTCATGCGCAGCCGGAAGCGGTTCGTATCGGCGCGTGAGCTGAGCGACCAGTCGGAGAGATCGTTCGTGAGAACGGTGCTAAAAGTGAGCGCACCGTCGTTGTATTCGGCGCCGGCCTTGATCCAGCGCTCGGCGCTTTCACGCACCATCAGGCCCGCCTGGTCGTATAGCGCGGAGAAATCGCCATCGACGGCGACTTCGGCCGAGAAGTCGCCGTTTACGGTCGCCGCGAAAACGTGGCCGTTGTCGCGGACGAAACCGTAGTGGGTTTTGCGCCAGAAGTCCGTGTTCGTGTCAGTGGTGACGATGAGCGTGTCGTGCTCGATGCGCCATTGCGCAGGCTCGTTGATCCATCGGCATTGCTCGAACATGGCGTCTCCGTCGCTTGAGGGATGGGCAGTGCAAAGTATGTCCCGCGCGGCGATCTTGATGCGGTGCAAGCGCGCGGTGACCATGGCCTGGACGCTTGGCCTCACGCTCGACTATGCACGCGCGCGCTCAGCAGGGTCGCCGATCCCCGTTCTTATGGGTGGCTCAAGGTCGCCCGCATGGCGCTCGCGAAGATGCGCGAATCGCGGCGTGCATGGAACGAGGAAGGGTCGCTTGCGCAGAGCGGCGGATCGAACGTAGATCCTCCGGCGCGCGCTCGATGAGTGGAGTGCCGCTAGAGATCGAGGTCGTCGGCTTCCTTGCGCGCGCGGCGTTCCTCGTTCGCGCGGCGCGCGCGCAAGCGCTGGCGCGACAACTGGGCGATCACTTCGCCCGTCGACGCGCCCGGCGGAATTTCATTGCGGATGACCTTCGGTACCATCGGCAAACCCATGCGCTGTCTGCGCAGCGCGCGGGCGATGGCGGTGCGGCACTCCTGACCGTGACAATCCCATTCGTCACGGATTCGCTCACAGTAGGGACATTTTTCCATCCTCAAAGTCTACCGCGAAACAATGCCGGGTTTTGCGTGCCTCCGTTCACCTCACGCGCGTCAGACGTCCTTGCCGCGGTCCGTACTGTTCAGCCGCTCATTTGATTTGAAGTGCTCGGTCGCCGCTCGCGCTGATGATGATCGAGACTGCGCCGCAATACTTTCTTCACAAGACCTTTGAGGAAGTGAATCGAGCGATCCGCGCGCACGTTCAGATCGAAAGGCGCAAGCTCGACGACCTTACGCCCGCCGTCCTCGGTGCGTTTCTCGCGCATCTTGCGATGATCGACGGCCATGGCCGTGAGCGTCTCCGATGCCTGCCTGAACGATGCGCGATCGACGCGCGCGCAAACATGACGTGCGCGATGAAATAGCTTGTCGAACACGGTGAGCCAGTAATCGTCGATCTCGCTGCCGTCGCAACGCGCGAGCGCTTCCTGACCGGAGACGCGAAGATCGTGCATGTCGCTCAGCTTGGCGGTTTGCGTGATGCTGCCGAAGCGCCGGCGATAGCCGATCAGCGGCCTCGCAATACGGTAGATGCTGTTTGCGCGAAGATAGGTCGCGGGCACGAGCGCCATGTCCTCGTAATTTCGTCCCACGGGAAACGGCGCTTCGTCGAAGAGGTCGGTGCGATAGATACGCGCCCACGCGAACGTGTGGAATCGATCGGCGAATTGCTGCAACGCTGCGCGGTCCATCGGGTGGCCGCCGCTCGTCGCTTCGTCGGCGATTTCGATTTCATCGAGCTCTCGCCCGTTATCGTCGATGATCTTGACGTTGTATTCGACCACATCCCACTTGCGCTCGGCGAGGACCGGAATGACCGCGTCGGTGAAACCCTTCAGATAAATATCGTCGCCGTCCAGGAAGCCGACATAAGGCGTGCGCACTGCCGCCAGGCCCGTATTGCGCGCGGCGCTCAGGCCGCGATTTTCCTGGTGCAGCAGTTCGACGTGTACGCCTCGATCGCGCTCCACGATGGCGCGCGCTGCCGCATAGGTCTCGTCGCGAGAACCGTCATCGACGACGATGATTTTCATCGCATCGATATGAGGTTGGGACAGGAGGGAATCGAGCGCTTCCTCGATATATCCCTCGATGTTATACGCCGCCACGACGATGCTGAGCAGCGGACCGGTGTCTCGCAATGAGTCACTCTCAAACGGCATGGATGACGCTCTCCATCGGATGATTGGGCTGTGTCTCTCCGCACGCTCGATGCGAAGAGCCTTGGTCGATGTCTGGATGTGCCACACGCGATGGTGCGCAATCACGAGAATCGCGGCACAGCAAGACACGCAGTTGGTCTGATGGATGCGGTTGGCTCGACGACCGTACAAGACGGGGAACGGCCATTCGAATACCGCGTGACGTTATTGTTGTTGGAGCATGCCACATCATATGGCGGGCCCCGGATGCCCCAGCCTGACGTGCATGTCGATGGAACAAACTTCAATAGAGCAGCTTCGCAGGGTGTCGTTCCCCGGCGGCCTGCATGTTAGCCGATAAAAACAACGGAACAATGACGCCGCATCTGCGCGTGATATGCGATTGGAACGGCGAAGCCGACTCCTCCGCGACATACTAATAGAAAAACAAAGATGCGAGCTCCCGATTTGAAGTGATCATTGGCGCTCGCCACATCGGTGACAGACGAAGTCTCACAACGTTATCGTCCAGGCTTGTGACAGTAATTTCGGTGCGCTCGGCCACATGCAAGGTTCATGGAGAGCTATGAAGCGTGACAACCGCTTCGTGCCGGGGTGATATCAGCAAATTTTTCTTCCCCTTTGCGCATAAGAACGGGCCGAGACGAAAAAAGTTCGCATCGGCGTACACCGCGGTGCCACGCTTCGTGCTGGGTCCATCGTGAGTGCGTCGGCCGCGCTCAGACATTCTCCGGCGTATAGAGCTGCGCCGGCAGCGGATACTGGCTCGCTTGCGCGGCTTCCCCCGGCAGCGCCTGCAAACTGCGCAGCATCGTCTGAACGGCGGTCTGAGCGATGCGCTGAAGCGGTGTATCGATCACGAGATCGATGACACCTTCGACGAGCGCTTCGTACCGGTCGGGCATCAGGTCGCTGCATACCGTCACGATGCGCCGTCCTGCGGCTTCTTCGCGCAGCGCGCGAATCACGCCACCTACACCCCCGCCGGGAATATAGAGGCCGGCGAGATCGGCATGGCGCGCGAGCATCGCGAGTGTCGCTTCATAGGCGAGTTGCTTGTCTTCGAGATTGATTTGCGTGTCGAGCACGCGCAATCCGGGCGCGTGCTCACGCAGATACGAGCGAAAGCTGATCTCGCAGCTTTCCTGACCCAGATAACGCGGTGTGCCGACGAATACACCGACCGTGCCTTCGTCGCGACGCGTGAGACGACTCACCGCCCACGCTGCCGTGCGTCCGCTCTTGCGCGGATCGACGCCGATATAGCCCGCTCGCAAGGGCGCGCTCAGGTCCGACAACAACGTGACCGTGGGTTTTCCCTGTTCGTGGAGCGTTTCGATGGCGGCTGTCACATGCGGATGATCCACCGCTACCACGCCGAGCGCGTGTGCCTGCTCGCCGAGCGAAAGCAGCGTGCGCGCGATGGAAGCCGGGTCCAGTTCATCCATGTACTCGATGATGGCGGTGCAATGCTCGGGTTCGTGACGCGCGGCCGCATCGTTGAGAATGCGCGCGAACGTCTGATAGAACGGATCGGCACGTTTTTGCAGGCAAAAACCTAACGTGTAGCGTTCATGACGCTCGCCGCGCTTCGCGCGCAGGCGCTCGCGCATCAATCCCGCGCCGTGATAGCCGATGCGCTCGGCCGCTTCGATCACACGTAACGCAGTACCCTCGCGCACGCTGATGCGGCCATTGAACACGCGATCGACCGTTGCGGGGCTCACGCCCGCAGCGTCGGCCACGGACTGAAGAGTGGGACGCTTGCTCATCTTTGATGGAAATGATGGATTTCAAAATCGCGCGATGATGCGTAAAGATAGCAAATGCGCCTGAACGTTGCACAATGAACGCGTCCGCTCCTATCATCGACTCGAAAATAATGAATGATGTAGTTTCAATCATCGGATGAGGTGACATGATGGAAACCGGGCAATCGGATTGCGCAGGCGCGCGGAACGACTATCGCGATTACCGGTTGATCGGCGGCGCTGGCGAGCGTGCTAGAGCGGCGGGTCTCGTCAATGCGGAGTGGTACAAGTGCGCGGTGCCTCGATCCGTGATGAAAAGCCTCATGCAGCGCGGTGACGCGCGCGCTATCCGCGATACGTTGCTCTGGTATGCCGCGATCATCGCGAGCGGCGTCCTTGCATGGTTCGCGTGGCGCGCGCATTCGCTCTGGGCGATTCCGGCGTTTTTGCTCTACGGCACGCTGTACTGCAGTCCCGCGGATTCGCGCTGGCACGAAAGCGGTCACGGCACCGCATTCAAGACATCGTGGATGAACAAGATTCTTTATCAGGTCGCGTCGTTTCAGGTGTTTCGCCGCCCGACGATCTGGCGGTGGAGCCACGCGCGGCATCACACGGATACGCTCGTCGTCGGGCGCGATCGAGAGATTGCAGTGCCGCTACCCACGGACTGGCTAAGTCTCGCGTTGAATGTGTTTGCGCTGAAGCATGCTGCGTCCGAAGTGCCGAAGATCATCTCGTCCGCGTTCGGCAATATCGGTGAAGAAGAAAAGACCTACGTGCCGAAGTCGGAATGGGCGAAGGCGATTCTGGAGGCGCGTATCACGCTCGCAATCTATGCCGTGGTAACAGGTGCTTGCCTCGTGTTCCATTCCATCTTGCCGCTGCTCTATATCGGCTTGCCGAGCCTCTACGGCGCATGGCTTTATCTCTTCTTCGGTCTCACGCAGCATGCGGGCATGCCCGAGAACGTGCTCGATCATCGCAAGAACTGTCGCACAGTGATGATGAATCCCGTGTTCCGGTTCCTATATCTGAACATGAACTATCACGTCGAACATCACATGTTTCCGATGGTGCCTTATCACGCGCTGCCGCGACTGCACGAGACGGTGAAGCACGACATGCCGCCACCCTATACGAGCACGATCGCGGCCTACGCGGAGATCATTCCGGCGCTCGCGCGCCAGCGGCGCGACCCGTCGTATCACGTCGAGCGGCCCGTGCCCGCCGCGACGCAGACATAAGCGACTTCAAGAGAAAGGAGACGACTCGCCATGCCCCAATGGATCGATGCAGCCGCGATGGACGATATCGAAGATGAAGACGTGATGCGCTTCGATCACGATGGCCGCACCTTCGCAATCTATCGCGTGAACGATGCCGTGTACGCCAGCGACGGCCTATGCACGCACGAGCACGTCCATCTGAGCGAAGGTTTCGTGATGGACCACGTCATCGAATGTCCGAAGCACAACGGACGCTTCGATATCCGCGATGGCCGGCCGCTGTGCGCGCCCGTTTGCGAAAAATTGCAGACGTATCCCGCGAAAGTCGAGGGCGGGCGCATTTTCATCGAGATCTGACGCCGCGATTGCGGTAAGCATGCGAGTGCGGGACGACGCGCCACATCCTCATAAGCCGCTTTCAATCGTCGATGACTCAGACACGAAACATGCTGACGGCGTGCGCGAGGCGCTCGGCCTGATCGCGCAGTTCGGCCGTGGAGTGTTCCGCTTCGCCCACGAGCGCGGCGTTCTGCTGCGTCGCTTCGCCGATCAGCATGACCGCGCTGTTCACCTGCTCGATGCCCGACGCCTGTTCGCGCGACGCCACGCCGATTTCATCGACGATCGCGTTCACGCGCGAGACGCGCTCGACGATGCCGCCCATCGTGCTGCTGGCTTCCTCGGCGATCTTGTAACCGCGCGAGACCTTCTCGGCCGATTCGGCGATCAGCACTTCGATCTCCTTCACGGCGCCCGCACTGCGTTGAGCGAGCGCGCGCACTTCCGATGCGACGACCGCAAAGCCCTTTCCATGCTCGCCCGCGCGCGCCGCTTCGACGGCGGCGTTCAAAGCCAGGATGTTCGTCTGGAACGCGATGCCTTCAATGGTCGCGGTGATATCGGCGATGCGTCGTGCCGATGCATCGATCTCGCCCATCGTTTCCACGACGCGTCCTACCGCATGACCGCCGGCGCGCGCCGCATCGGAAGCCGATGCGACGAGCGCGCCCGCCTGCGCCGTGTTTGCCGCATTCTGCTGCACGGTGCTCGTGATTTCTTCCATGCTCGCGGCGGTTTCTTCGACACTCGCCGCTTGTGTGGCGATGCGCGTCGCGATATCGCTGCTGCCCGACGCGATGCGCGCCGTGCCTTCGTTCATGTCCGCCGATGCGCTGCGCACTTGCGCGACGATCCCCGCGAGGCCGCGCGCAATGCCATCGATCGCACGCATCAGGCGGCCGATATCGTCCTCGCGTGTGCTGTCGATGCGCACGGTGAGATCACCCGCGGCGATGCGCTCAGAGGCGCGCGTCACGTCGTCGATGGGCCTGCCCACGAGCTTGGCGACCGCATGGAGCAGCACGCCGACGAGCAGCGCCACCACGACGAGACCGAGCATCAGGAAGTGGTTGCGGCTAGCGTGTACATCCGCGAGCAGTTCGTCGCGATATGCGATGCCGCCGATCATCCATTGCCACTGCGGCACCGTCATGTAGACGATTTCCTTCGTGCCGGCGTGCACGCGCGCATCCGCGCCCGCGATGTCGGCGCCGTCGAATATGAGCCTGCCTTCGTGCGAATCGAGCATCTGCCTGAAGGGTGCGAGGCGCTCATCGGCCAGTTCGCCTTTCGCGCCGGGATGCACGAGCAGCTTGCCGCGAGTCGCTCCATTCGAGGCATCCACGACGAAGTGATAGCCGCTCGTGCCGATCACGAGCTTCGCGATCGTGTCCTGCAACGCGGCGAATTCGGATGTCACGTCCACACCCACGAAGAGCGCGCCGATCACGCTGCCCGATGCATCGGTGACGGGCTTGTACTCGGTGATGTACTGCTTGCCGAAGAGCGTCGCCACGCCGATATACGGTTTGCCCGCGATCATCGGTGCGTACGCGGGGCCCTTGCGGTCGAGCAGCGTGCCGATCGCGCGGGTGCCGTCCTGCTTCTTGAGCGACGTCGTCACGCGCACGAAATCGTCGCCGGTGCGGGCGAAGATCGTCGCGATCGCGCCGCTTTCCTCGAGGAAAGCGTCGGGGATCGCGAAGTCGTTGTTCAGCGGCTTGTCGCCCGCGAGGAAGACCGGCGTCGCGACACCGCCGATGTCCACGGTACGCGTTTCATCGAGCGTGAACGTTGCGGGCAGGCGGTGCGCGAAGATCGTCATGAAGCGCGTGACTTCGGCGCTCACGGCTTTGTCGAACAGTCCGATCATCGTCGCGATCGAGCGATTCTCGCTTTCGACGCGTGCGAGCGCGTGCGCGTCGACTTGCTCGCCCGCGCTTCGGGTGACGGCGACAGTAAAAAAGGCAACGACGACTGCCGTGAGCGCGCAGGCGAGCACGGCGAATTTGGTCCCGACGTTCATGCGGGCCAGCGTTTTGCGAAGCATGGGGAATGACAGAACGATAAGAGTTGTAATAACCCTTATCGGCACATTCTTGCCAATTCTTTAATTGTCGATTGCGCCGTGCGCTAGCGGCGTTGCCTCATGGCGAGCGCGACACCCGACAGCGCGAGCGCCATCGCGATAGCTTCGCGCGCGCCGAGCGGTTCGCCGAGCAGATCGCCGAGCAGATCGCCGAGCGGGCGCGCTGCCGCGACGATCGCCGATGCCATCAGCAGTATCGGTACAAGTGCAGGAGCCGGCGGCGGCATTTTGAATGCATGAGGCGACATGCAAAACGCAGAGGTGCATTCAGAACGCTGCATGCCGCTCGCACGAAACGCGGGCCGCGGGAGGTTAGGACGACGCCGCAGAAAACGATTAACTGCTGGTTGGTTATGAATTCATGCGCCGGAATGGTCCACTGAGCGGCGGAATAACGGCGTTTCAGAGCGAACTAGGGCAAATACCAGGATAGCCAGACGCGCACCAAACCACTATCCTTCGAAAAACGTTTTCCCAATCCAAGGCTAGCGTACTGCTCGACCACCGATGCAGGCCATCGCCCCGGCGCTCGTCGCCGCTCATCCAACAAAGAACGCGGCACGACGAGCGCCGCCGCGTCCGGAGACATTCATGAACACTGTCGTTGCCGGCGTCGTGCGTACCGCCAGCCGCTATCGCTGGACCGTGTGCGCGCTGCTCTTCTTTGCCACGGTCATCAACTACATGGACCGGCAGATCCTCGGTCTGCTTGCCCCGATGCTGCAGCACGACATCGGCTGGACGCAGGTGCAGTACGGCCGCATCGTGATCGCGTTCTCGGCGTTCTACGCGGTCGGTCTGCTTTGCTTCGGGCGCATCGTCGACTGGCTCGGCACGCGCATCTCCTACGCGCTCGCGATGTTCGTATGGAGCATCGCCGCGATGCTGCATGCGGCCGTCGGCTCCGTGATGGGCTTCGCGATGGTCCGTGCGCTGCTCGGCATCGGCGAGGGCGGCAACTTCCCGGCCGCCATCAAGACGACCGCCGAGTGGTTCCCGCGCCGTGAACGCGCGCTCGCAACGGGCATTTTTAATTCAGGCGCGAATATCGGTGCGGTGTTCGCACCGGCGCTCATTCCGGCCATCGCGGTGGCCTTCGGCTGGCGCGCGGCATTCGTGATCGTCGGCGCAATTGGTCTTGTGTGGCTCGTCGTGTGGTTCTTCATGTACCGCCAGCCGGACGGCAGCGCGCATGAGGACGATCTCGCGAACGAAGGCGATGAAACCCGTGCCGCCGATGCCGCCCACGCGAAGGCAGGCGCGCCCGGCTTCAAGGTGCTCATCAAGAAGCGCGAGACGTGGGCGTTCATCGTCGGCAAGTTCCTGACGGACCCGGTATGGTGGTTCTATCTGTTCTGGCTGCCGAAGTGGCTCAACGAGTCGCGCGGCATGGATATGCAGCACATCGGCTTGCCGCTCGTCGTGATCTACGCGATCACCACGGTCGGCAGTATCGGCGGCGGGTGGATTTCATCGGCGCTGCTGCGTGCGGGCTGGACCGTGAATGCGGCGCGCAAGACCGCGATGCTGATCTGCGCATGCGCCGTGCTGCCGATCGCGTTCGTATCGCAGGCCGATAATTTGTGGGTCGCAGTGGCGATCGTCGGTCTCGCGGCGGCCGCGCATCAGGGCTGGTCGGCGAACCTCTTCACGACGGCATCGGACCTGTTCCCGCGTCGTGCGGTGGGCGCGGTGGTCGGTATCGGCGGCATGGCCGGTTCGATCGGCGGCGTGCTGTTCTCGGAAGTGATCGGCCAGGTTCTGCAACGCACGGGTCACTACTGGGTGCTGTTCGCGATCGGCGCATCGGCGTATCTGATCGCCTTCGCGATCATGCACATGCTCACGCCGAAGATGACGCCGGCGAAGCTCGAAGCGTAATACGCGTCGACCGCAAACGCATCACCATGCGCCGCGCCGCCAGCGCTCACGACCTGCAGGCGGCGCGGCGCGCTTTACGCAACTGCGGCAACCGCGGCGGTCGATTCACGCACGATGAGCCGCGGCTCGAACATGGAGTTGCCGGGATCGGGATGACCGGCGAGGGCGTCGATGAGCTTCTGCATCGCGAGTTCGCCCATCTTTTCGCTTTGAATGTCGACAGTGGTGAGACCCGGAGCGGCGTACGCGCCGTAAGGCACGTTGTCGATGCCGGTCACGGACACGTCCTGCGGCACGCGAATGCCGAGCGACGCGGCTTCCTTCATGAAGCCGAGCGCGATCAGGTCGTTGTAGCAGATCACCGCCTGCGGCCGCTTCGGTCCGAGCATCACGCGCGAGCAGGCCTGTTCGCCCGCGAGCGAAGTCGGCGCGTGCGCCTCGTAGATGTCGAGTTCGAGGCCCGCTTCGGCGAGACATTCGCGTGCGCCGCGAATCCGCTCATCGTTGATGCGCGCATGCTCGAAACCGAGATACGCGATACGCCGATGCCCGAGATCGAGCAGATGGCGCGCGAGCATATAGGTTGCGAGGCGGCTGTTGATGCCGACGCTCGGAATCGGCAGCTCGGCATTGCGCAGCAGTACGACGGGCTTGTCGAGATCGAGCATCCATTGCGCGTTTTCATCGGCGAGACGCGAGCTCACGAGCAGCCCGTCGACGCGCTGCGCGAGGGCTTCGATGAGCGGACGCTCGCGCGCCTGGTTCTCGTCGATATCGACGAGCAGCAGCGTGTAGTCGTGCCGGAGCGCGATCCGGTTCGCGCCCTTAACGACGTTGGTGAAGTGCGGGTTGCTGATGTCGAGGATCGTGATGCCGATGGTGCGTGTCTTGCCCGTGATCATCGAGCGCGCGAGCGGGTTCGACCGGTAGCCGAGCGTATCGATCGCTTCCTTGAGCCGGGCTTCGACCGGCGCGGAAAAGCGTTGTGCGCCGTTGATGTACTTGGACACCGTCGCGACGGATACGCCGGCTGCGGCGGCGACGTCGCGAATGGTCGGGGAAATTTTTTTCATTCGGAAGGTAACGTTTTCGCAATGTTTACGGATTGTCGCAGAAATTTGGGAAACAATGACGTTGCTTCTGCATTTTGCATGCGGAGTTTTGAATGCCAAGCGTCAATTGACGCCCGCTCCATGCCGCCGCTATAGTCCAGAAAACGTTTTCTCAAATATTTCCTTCGACGCATTAAACGTATCAAACAGGAGTCTCGATGAATCAGCCAAACGCAGCGGGCAAACCGTTCAAGCGCCTGCTTTTGACCGGCGCCGCCGGCAATCTGGGTCGTCAGTTGCGCGCAGCGCTTGCGCAATGGGCCGACATCGTGCGGCTCTCCGACATCGCGCCGCTCGACGACGCGGCGAGCCATGAAGAAATCAGCGCCGTCGATCTCGCGGATCGCGAGAAGGTGATGCAACTCGTCGAAGGCGTGGATGCGGTCGTGCATCTCGGCGGCATTTCGATCGACGCACCGTTCGATGATCTGATCGAGGCGAATATCCGCGGCACGTACAACATCTATGAAGCGGCGCGCCGTCATGGCGTGAAGCGCATCGTGTTCGCGAGCTCGAACCATGCAATCGGCTTTCATCCGGTCACCGAAGTGCTCGACGCGGATGCGCCGCATCGTCCGGACAGCCTCTACGGCGTGACGAAGTGCTTCGGCGAATCGCTGTCGCGCTATTACTTCGACCGCTTCGGCATCGAGACGGTGAACCTGCGCATCGGTTCGTCGTTCGAGGAGCCGAAGAATCCGCGCATGCTCGTCACTTATTTGAGCTACCGCGATTTCATCGAGCTCGTGCGCTGCTCGCTGTTCACGAACCGCGTCGGACATGCCGTGGTGTATGGCGCGTCCGACAATCCGGTGAAGTGGTGGGACAACTCGAAGGCCGGTTTCCTCGGCTTCAATCCGAAGGACAGCTCCGCGAAGTTCGACGGGCTCTTTCCGGTGACCCGACCGACCGCCGAGCGCGACGACCCCGCGCAGCGCTTCCAGGGCGGCGCGTTCGTCCTGGGCGAGCCGATGGAGCGCAAGCGATGAGCGCCGTCGTGCGTGCCGAACGGTTGGATGCGGGCGGCCGCGCGGCTGTCGGCGAATGTCCGGTATGGCGCGCGCAAGAGGGCGCGCTTTACTGGGTCGATATTCCGGCGCGCCGCATCGTTCGCCTCGAGATCGAAAGCGCGCGTCGTACGGAATGGGCGTTTGGCGAACAGGTCGCATGCTTTGCGTTCGATGCGGCGGGGCGTGTCGTCGCGGGCATGGAGAGCGGCATCTTCGGCGTGACGCTCTCCGGTGCGAGCGAAGTGAATGAAGGACGCGTCGTGAAGCTCGCCGCGCCGGCGTTTCCCGCGCCGGGCATGCGCTTCAACGATGGCCGCTGCGACAGGCAAGGGCGGTTTTGGGCGGGGACGATGGTGCAGGACATGTCACTCGCGAGTACTGCCGGCGCGCTGTATCGCTATGACGAGCACGGCACGCTCTCGGCCCCCGTTGTCGATGGTCTGATCACCCAGAACGGTCTCGCGTGGTCGCCGGATGGCAGAACGATGTATCTGTCCGACTCGCATCCGCAGCGCCGCCTCGTGTGGGCGTTCGACTTCGACCCCGACACGGGCACGCCCCGTGCGCAGCGCGTATTCGCCGATCTGCACCACTACGCGGGACGCCCGGATGGCGCCGCGGTCGACGCGGACGGCTGCTACTGGACCTGCGCGAACGACGGGGGGCGCTTGTTGCGCTTCACGCCCCAGGGGAAGCTGGATCGGGAGATTGCATTGCCCGCGAGCAAGCCGTCGATGTGCGCGTTCGGCGGGGGCGATCTGAGAACGCTCTATGTCACGACGATTCGTCCGGCAAAGAATGCCACTGACGACGACGGTTACGTGTTCGCAGTGGTTCCCGGTGTGCAAGGCTTACCGGAACCGGATTATGCCGGTCTGTTACCGGTCGCATAACAGTGACCAAACGGGGCGGATTGCACGCCCCGTTCGCATTTTTTTTCGCATTCTTCGGGACGCAAACGATTCGGTGCACCGCATTGGCGCGATCAAATCAACAACACGTCCCGCTCCGGAACCGATACCAAGAACAAACACCAATGCTGTTGTTCCTCCGTAAAGAGTAGTCTCCGCAGGTATCTCAAGTACTCAGCGATCTACCGATTCTCTAATCCGGAGGAGACCTTGATGGACCTTGAAGCTCGTACCATGAAACGCGTGATGGTTCGCCTCGTGCCGTTCCTGATCTTGTGTTACTTCATCGCGTATCTGGACCGCGTCAACGTCGGCTTCGCCGCGTTGCAGATGAACAAGGCGCTCGGCTTTACCGCCAGCATGTTCGGCTTCGGTGCCGGCATTTTCTTTATCGCGTATTTCTTTTTCGAGGTTCCGTCCAACCTGCTGCTCGAACGATTCGGCGCGCGCCGCTGGATCGCGCGGATCATGTTCACGTGGGGCATCCTCGCAGCGGCGATGGCCTACATTCCGCACATCGCGCAAGCGACGGGCTTGTCGAACGCTTATGTGTTCTATGGCTTGCGCATTCTGCTCGGCATCGCGGAAGCAGGGTTCTTTCCCGGCATCATCTTTTTGCTGACATTGTGGTTTCCCGCGAAGTATCGGGGCCGTGTCGTCGGGTACTTCATGGCGGCGATTCCGCTGTCCACCGTAATCGGCGGACCCATTTCCGGCGCGCTGCTGCAGATGGACGGCATCGGCGGCATGCAAGGCTGGCAATGGCTCTATCTGATCGAGGCATTGCCCGCGCTGTTGCTCGCGTTCGTCGTGTTCTTCTATCTGACGGACAAGCCCGCCGATGCGCACTGGCTCGCGAAGGACGAACGCGACTGGCTCGTCAATCGTCAGGCGCAGGAGCGGGCGCATCGTGAATCGGTGCATGCGTTCAGCGTGAAGGAGGCCATTTTCAATCCGCGCGTGCTGGCCATTGCGTTGATCTACTTCGGCGCGAATGCGACCAACTATGGCCTGAGCTTCTTTCTGCCACAGATCGTCAAGGCGTTCGGCCTGACCAACCTGCAGACGGGCTTCGTGACGTCGTTGCCTTATGCCGTGGGCGCGATCAGTATGGTGTTGTGGAGTCGGCATTCGGATCGCAAGCTCGAACGCCGCTGGCACGTTGCGATTGCCTTGATGGTGGCGGCGGGCGGCATCGCGGCTTCGGCGGGGCTCGATAACCCGGTGATGAAGATGATCGCGCTCTCGATCGCGGGCTTCGGCATCTTCGGTTGCCTGCCCGTGATCTGGACGCTGCCGGCTTCGTTCCTGTCGGGCGCGGCCGCTGCCGGCGGTATCGCTGCGATCAACTCGCTCGGCAACCTCGCGGGCTTCTTCGGTCCCTATGCGATGGGCTGGATCAAGGACAGCACGGGCGGCTTCGGCGCGGGCTTGCTGTGCCTTGCAGGGGCGGGCATGGTCGGTGTGGCTGCCGTGTTGCTGCTGCATCACGATGCGGCGCTGGAGACGATTTCCGGCGAGCACGATATCGAGGACGGCGAGCCGAACATGGCGGCTCGCTAACGCCAGCCGTCGTATCGGCGGCAAGGATCGCGTGATATGCGGTCCTTGCCGCGCATTCACGCCGAAGCAGCCTGCGCGCGCCGCAATCTCTCGCGGCTATTGATCAAATGCAGGCGCATGGCGGTGCGCGCGGAATCCGCATCGCCGCGTTCGATGGCATCCGCGATCTGTTCATGCTCTCGGTTCACGCGCATCAGATACTCCGCGTATTGTTCGCGCGGAATGGGCGTGGCCGTGATACGCGTGCGCGGAATCATCCGCGTGCCGAGATGCTCCATGATCTCGACGAAATATCGATTGCCCGTCGCGTGCGCTATCTCCATGTGAAAACGCAAATCGGGCGAGACCGTATCCGATGCCGCGCCGACGCTTCGTGAAAAATCGGCGAGCGCCGAGCGCATCGTCGCGAGGCGGGCGGCATCGCATCGCATGGCCGCGAGTCCCGCGCTCTCCGTTTCGAGGCTGATGCGCAATTCGAGGATCGCGAGCGCGTCGATGGAGCCCGCGACATCGGCTGGATCGAGCTGCAACAACGGCGACATACCCGCTTCGCACACGAAGGTGCCGATGCCATGCCGCGTCTCCACGAGCCCCGCAGCCTGCAGACGCGATAGCGCCTCACGCACGACAGTACGGCTCACGCCGAAACGCTGCACCATCTCCGCTTCGGTCGCGAGGCGGGCGCCGGCCTTCAATGTCCTCGCATCGATTTGCGCGCGCAACGCATCGACCAGTTGCGCTGTGAGGCTGCGTCGCGCGGCAGGCAGCGCAATGGATGGATCTGTCGAAGAAGCATGGAGCGACTCGGCATGCGGATCGGGCGATAGCGTCACGGCGTTCTCGTTGGCGTGGGTTTTACACACATTGACAAATCGGTCGGCAAATGATGATATGCGTCATGTAGTGATATGACAACGTACAAGAAGACGCGTGCAGGGTAATTCCTAGCCACGACAGCCTTCAGGAGACAAGGTTGATGGAACAACAAACCAACGACGTCGCGCGATTCGATCGGCTGCTGCTGACGGGTGCCGCAGGCGGTATCGGACGGGCGATCCGTCATCGCGTCGCGGAATTCGCGCAACATGTGCGCATTTCCGACTTGCCCGGTGTGCTGCCGGGCGATTCGGCGCCTCACGAGGAACTCGTTCCTTGTGATCTGGCCGACCGCCAGGCCGTCGATGCGCTCGCGGCCGACTGCGATGCGATCATCCACCTCGGCGGCGTGTCGGTGGAGCGACCCTTCGAGGAGATTCTCGAAGCCAACATCAAGGGCGTGTTCAACCTCTATGAAGCGGCTCGCCGTCAGGGTGTCAGGCGCATCGTGTTCGCGAGCTCGAATCACGTCACGGGTTTCTATCGGCAGGACGAACGAATCGACGCCACCGCGCGCAAGCGTCCTGACGGCTACTACGGGTTGTCGAAATCGTTCGGCGAAGACATGGCGCAGATGTATTTCGATCGCTACGGCATCGAAACCGTCAGCATCCGCATCGGCTCCGTGTTTCCGGAGCCGAAGGATCGCCGCATGATGGCGAGCTGGATGAGCTACGACGACTTCCATGAATTGCTGCGCCGCAGCCTGTTCACGGAGGACGTCGGCCATACGATCGTGTTCGGCATGTCCGCGAACGCGCACACATGGTGGGACAACCGCTGCGCTGCGCATCTGCGCTTCGAGCCGCGCGACTCGTCCGAGCAGTTCCGCCAAAAGATCGAAGCGACGCCGCCGCCCGCGCCCACCGATCCCGTGGCCGTACTGCAAGGCGGCACGTTCACCACGACGGGCCCGTTCGACCCGGTTTAATGCATGCAGCATGCGGTATCACGACATTCGTAGTATGTCGTCATACATCCAGCACGGGCGTCATGGAGCAGGCACCCGGGCATCACAGGAACATTTGCCGCCATGTTTTCTCTCGATTTCACCCCGCTGTTGCCGTACTGGCCGACGTTCCTGCTGGGCGCCTGGCTCACGCTCAAGATGACGTGCGTGGCCGTGTTCTTCGGCCTGATCCTCGGCATGCTCGTCGCGTTCGCCAAGCGCGCGAAGGTGCCGGTGCTCACGCGCGTCTGCATCCTCTATATCGAGGCCGTGCGCAACACGCCGTTTCTGGTGCAGATCTTTCTTCTGTACTTCGGTCTTGCGAGCATCGGCTTGCGCATGCCGACCTTCGCGGCCGCCGCGCTCGCCATGACGATCAACATCGGCGCCTATGCAGCCGAGATCATTCGCGCCGGTCTGGAATCGGTGCCGCGCGGACAGATCGAAGCGGCCGAATGCCTTGGGCTTTCGAAGTGGCGCATCGGCTGGCACGTGATGCTGCAGCCGTCGATCGAAAAGGTCTATCCCGCCCTGACGAGCCAGTTCCTGCTGATGATGCAGGCCTCGGCGATAGCGTCGCAGATTTCCGCTGAAGAACTCACGGCGGTCGCCAATACCGTGCAGTCCGATACATTCCGCTCACTCGAAACGTACATCGTGGTGGCGGGGCTGTATCTCGTGTTGTCGCTGATCATCAAGCTGATTGCGTGGGCAGTGGGCGAGCATCTCTTCAAGCGCCGCCGGGCGATCCGTCTCGCCGCGAAGCGCGCGGGCACGACCCCGCCCGACTCGCAACGCATCGATACCGTCATTCCCGGAGGTGCGGCATGAGCGGCGGATTCACGTCATCGCACCTCGTCTATCTGGTGCAATCGATCGGCTGGACGCTCGTGCTCTCCGTGCTCGCGTTCGTGCTCGGCGGCATCGGCGGCTTCTGCGTGATGCTCGCGCGCATTTCGCCGCGCGCGTGGCTTTCGCGTGCTGCGCTCGTCTATATCGAAGCGATTCAGGGCATTCCGCTGCTGATCCTGCTTTTCATCGTGTACTTCGGCTTGTCGGTTTATGGCTATCAGGTGCCCGCGCTCGTCGCGGCCGGCCTTGCGCTGATGGTCTATTCGAGTGCATATCTCGGCGACATCTGGCGCGGCTGCATCGAAGCCATGCCGAAGCCGCAATGGGAAGCGTCGGAGTGTCTGTCGCTCACGCGCTGGCAGACGCTGCGCCTCGTGATCATCCCGCAGGCGATGCGTCTCGCGCTGCCACCGACGGTCGGCTTTCTCGTACAGCTCATCAAGATGACGTCGCTTGCTTCGGTGATCGGCTTCGTCGAGCTGACGCGCGCGGGGCAGATCATCAACAACTCGATCTTCCAGCCGTTCCTCATCTTCGGGCTGGTCGGCGCCTTCTATTTCGTCCTGTGCTATCCGCTTTCGCGCTGGAGCCAATCGATGGAGAACAAGCTCAATGTCAGCAATCGTTAAGGTCGGCGATATTCACAAGAGCTTCGGCTCCAATCATGTTCTCAAGGGCGTGTCGTTCGAAGTCAACAAGGGCGAGATGATCGCCGTGATCGGCGCGAGCGGCTCGGGCAAGAGCACGGCGCTGCGCTGCATCGACAGGCTCGAGACGATCGACCAGGGGCAGATCGAAGTGTGCGGCATTCGCGTCGACGATCCGAAAGTCGATCTGCATCTGTTGCGCCGCGAAGTGGGCATCGTGTTTCAAAGCTATAACCTCTTTCCGCATCTGACGGTGGAAGAGAACATCATGCTCGCACTGCGTCACGTGAAGAAGATGTCGAGCGACGAAGCACGTCGTATCGCGATGAATGTGCTGGAGCAGGTCGGTCTGGCACAGAAGGCCGACGCGTACCCCGAACAATTGTCAGGCGGACAGCAGCAGCGCGTGGCGATTGCGCGCTCGCTCGCGATGTCGCCGAAGGTAATGCTCTTCGACGAAGTGACGTCGGCGCTCGATCCGCAACTGACGGGCGAAGTACTGCGCGTGATGGAAGACCTCGCGGCGGACGGCATGACGATGCTACTCGTCACGCACGAGATGGCGTTCGCCAAGCGCGTCGCGGATCGCATCATCTACATGCATCAGGGCAAGGTGTGGGAAGTGGGCGACGGCAGCATGCTCGATGCGCCGCGCACGCCCGAATTGCGCGCATTTCTCGATAACGGACTTTGATATCCGCAGCATCCCATCCAGCAACATCAATAACGACGGAGACTCGACTTGAAAGCAAAGACAATCATTGCACGCGCGGCCGTGGCAACCCTGATGATGGCGGCCGCCGTGCACAGCGCGATGGCCGATCAGCTTGACGACATCAAGAAAGCGGGCGTCGTGCGCGTCGCGATCGCGATCGGCACGCCGCTCTTCAGCTACGCGGATCAGAACCTGAAGCCCGCGGGATCGGACGTCGATACCGCCACCGCACTCGCAAAAGATCTCGGCGTAAAGCTCGAACTCGTGCAGATCACCAATGCCGCACGCATTCCGACGCTGCAGGCGAAGCGCGCGGACCTCGTCATCTCGTCGCTGTCGGTCACGCCGGAGCGCGCCAAAGTGGTCGATTTCTCGAACCCGTATGCGGTGATCTCGATCATCGTCGGCGGCGTAAAGACGATCAAGGTGAAGGATTACGCGGACCTCGACGGCAAGACCATCGGTCTCACGCGTGCCACCGTGAACGACACGCTCACGACGCAACAGGCGAAGGGCGCGCAGATCCAGCGCTATGAGGACGACGCGACGCTCATTACGTCGATGGTCACGGGTCAGGTCGAGCTCTTTTCGAGCACGCCTTCGAACCTGAAGGAAATGCAGGACCGCGCGCCGCAACGCAACATCGAGATGAAGTTCGAGCAGAAGACCTTCGATCTCGGCATTGCGATGAACAAAGACCAGCCGCGACTGAAGGAATGGGTGAACAACTGGGTCGGCACGAACATGAAGAACGGGAACCTGAATACGATCTATAAGAAGTACCACGGGCGCGATTTGCCGGAGACCGTGCGCAAGGGCTGAGCTATGGCCGGCGTCGGTCTCCTTCGATGACGCCGGCCCTGCTTCAATGCTGCGCCTCGTAAGCAACAGATTCGACGTAGATCGCGACTGGGCCCCGTTTCTATTTGCATTCCGCATACGAAATTCACCGGCGAATAATGCATTCGAAATGCCGGTATTGCCGTACCGGAAAGCCTGGGTAAGCCATGTCACAGCCGCGCCATGCGGCCTCGCCCCCCGTTCAAGACAATCCACAGTAACCCGGCGTACACTCGCTTTGCGTTTTGAATCCAGCATGCATTGAGCCATAGCGGATGCGCGGCGCCGCTCTGCCCGCGATCCGCCACTCATTGGACTCCCTCTCTTCGTCACAGGAACCATCATGGCCAGGAACACGGTAGCGGACTATCTCGCGAAGACGCTTGCGGCAGCGGGCGTGGAACGCATCTGGGGCGTCACGGGCGACAGCCTGAACGGACTTGCATTCAGCCTCGATCGCGTGGGCTCGATCCGCTGGATGCATACGCGTCATGAAGAAGCGGCCGCTTTCGCAGCGGGCGCGGATGCAGCCGCTACGGGCAAGCTCGCCGTATGCGCCGGGAGTTGCGGACCGGGCAATCTGCATCTCATCAACGGGCTCTACGACTGCCATCGCAATCATCAACCCGTGCTCGCCATCGCCGCGCATATTCCGTCGACCGAAATCGGCCTGAACTACTTTCAGGAAACGCATCCGCAGGACTTGTTCAAGGAATGCAGTCACTTCGTGGAACTGGTGTCCAATGCATCGCAGTTTCCACGCGTGCTCGAACGCGCGATGCGCGCGGCGCTCGATCAGCGCGGCGTCGCGGTCATCGTGCTGCCGGGCGATGTTGCATTGAGCGACGGCCCGGGTGTCGAGCCGCGCTGGACCGCGAGCGCCCCGGGCGCGATCGTGCCGGCCGATGCGGACCTCGGCAGACTCGCCGACCTTCTGAACGGCTGCGAAGCGGTGACGATCATGTGCGGCAGCGGCGTCGCCGGCTCGCATGACGAAGTCATCGCGCTTGCCGACACGCTCGGCGCGCCCATTGTGCATGCGCTGCGCGGCAAGCAGTTCATCGAGTACGACAATCCATTCGATGTCGGCATGACCGGGCTCATCGGCTTCAGCTCGGGCTATCACGCGATGATGTCCTGCGACACGCTGCTCCTGCTCGGTTGCGATTTTCCGTATCGCCCGTTCTATCCCCCGCAGGCGAAGATCGTGCAGATCGACTGGCGCGGCTCGCAACTGGGACGCCGCGCGCCGCTGGAAATGGGGCTCGTCGGCACCATCAAGGAAACGCTCGCGGCACTTTTGCCCAAGCTTAAGCGCAAGGACGAGCGGCGTTTTCTTGAGAACGCGCTCAGGCACTATGCCACCGCGCGCAAGGACCTCGACGATCTCGCGACGCCGTCCGCGCCGGGACGTCCGATCCATCCGCAATACCTCACGAAGCTCGTCGATGAAATCGCCGCCGAGGATGCGATCTTCACCGTCGATGTCGGCACGCCGACGCTATGGGCCGCGCGCTATCTGACGATGAACGGCAAGCGCCAGTTGCACGGCTCGTTCAATCACGGCTCGATGGCCAACGCGATGCCGCAGGCGCTCGGCGCGCAGGCCGCGCAACCGCAACGGCAAGTCGTGTCGCTATCGGGCGACGGCGGCTTGTCGATGTTGCTGGGCGATCTGCTCTCCGCCGTGCAGCTCGAGTTGCCGATCAAGGTCGTCGTGTTCAACAACAGTCTGCTCGGCTTCGTGTCGATGGAGTTGAAGGCGGGCGGCTATCTCGACACCAACGTCGATCTGAGCAAGACCGATTTCTCGCAGATCGCGAAGGGCGCGGGCATCTGGTCGGTACGCGTGGAAGAGTCGGAGCAACTCGAAAACGCGTTGCGGGAAGCGTTCGCGCACAAGGGACCGGCGGTCGTCGATGTCGTCACGTCGAAGCACGAACTCGCAATGCCGCCGACCATCGAGTTGTCGCAGGCAAAAGGCTTCAGCCTCTACATGTTGCGAGCGATTCTGAGCGGGCGCGGCGATGAAATCGTCGAACTCGCGCGCACGAACCTGCGTTGAGCGAGACAGCGTCATGAGCGAAACGAAAGATCGCCTGCCGGTCGATCATGTGTTCGACTTCGAAGGGCAGGCTGTGCACTACGGCGTGATCGGCGAGGGTGCGCCGCTCGTGCTCGTGCATGGGACGCCGTTTTCATCCCAGGTATGGCGGCGTATCGCGCCGATTGCGGCCCGTTCGCGCCGCGTGCATTACTTCGATCTGCTCGGTTACGGCGCTTCGGAAATGCGCGATGGACAGGACGTTTCGCTCGGCGTGCAGAATCGCGTGCTCGCGGCGCTCATCGGGTACTGGAGCGCCGACTGGAATGGCGCATTACCCGATGTGCTCGCGCACGACTTTGGCGGTGCGACATCGCTCAGGGCAGCGTTGCTGAACGGTTGCGCGTATCGCTCGTTGATGCTCGTCGATCCCGTTGCCGTCGCGCCCTGGGGATCGCCTTTCGTGGCTCATGTGCGGCAACATGAAGCCGCGTTCGCAGGCGTGCCGCCGTACATGCATCAAGCGATGCTCGATGCGTATCTGCAAGGCGCGGCGCATCGAAAGTTATCCGAAGAGACGTTGTGCGTTTATACGCAGCCGTGGACGGGCGAGAAGGGGCAGGCCGCGTTCTATCGGCAGATCGCGCAGATGGATCAGCGTTACACGGATGAAGTGCAATCGCGCTACCGTGAATTGACGTGTCCCGTGTCGATTCTTTGGGGCGAAGAAGACGCATGGATACCGGTCGAGCGCGGTATCGAACTCGCATCGCTGATTCCAAAGGCGCGCTTCACGCGTGTGCCCGGATCAGGACATCTGATGCAGGAAGACGCGCCCGAGGCGATCGTCGGCGAATGGCTGACGTTCGTGGGCGCGATCGAACCGTGACTGATTTCACCCCTTGTTTTTAGCGCTCTCGGCGCGAAATGCCGCTTCGCCCGCGTCGGATACCTCGACCCATTTCTTGTCGGGCGGCGCATCGTCGATATAGCTATCGTGCCAGTTCCACCACTTGTAGGTCGGTGTCTGCGGATAGCCTTCAGGCGAGTCTTCCCACAGCTCCTGACGTCCAAGCGGCGTGATGTCGAGATAGTTCCACGTATTGCCCATCTGCTCGTCGCCGCGATTGTTGAGGAAATACGTGCGGAATACGTTATCTCCATCACGGAAAAACACGTTCGTGCCGTGCCATTCGTCGACCCCGAAATCGGCATCGAAACGATCCGTCAGCGTGAACCACGGAATGTTCCAGCCCATGCGTTGCTTCAGCCGAGCGATGTCCTCTTGCGGCGCACGCGATACGAATACCAATGTCGTATCGCGTGCATTCAGATGCGCAAGATGAGCGACCTGATCGGCGACGAGCGAGCAGCCACGGCACGCATGCTCGGGCCAGCCGAACACGCCGGGCTCATAAAACGCGCGATACACAATCAACTGACGCCGTCCGTCGAACAGATCGACAAAGCCGATTTTGCCGTCGGGGCCCTCGAACATATAGTCCGTTTTCACGGCCATCCACGGCATGCGGCGCCGCTCGGCAGCGAGCGCATCGCGGGCGCGCGTGTGAGCTTTTTCCTTCACGAGCAACTGCTGTCGCGCCGCTTCCCACGCTTGCTCCGACACGACGGGTGGCGTACGCATTTCAGTGCGTGCGCCCGCTGTTCCTTTTTCGTCTGATGTAGTCATGGCTTGTGCAACCTCTTGAGTTGTTGTCCGTGAAATCAGTCTGAACTCGAAAGCGAATGGCCGGGAGTAACAAGTGTGACGGCATTTCCTTGGAGGCTGCATTTGACGCTCATGCTGCGGACCTCGTGCGTTCCACGTTCGGCGAGCCAGCATCGATCAGGCCCACGACGCGCCCAGAGCGTGCATCGTTTTCCAGTACGTGAAGAAGCGTCCGGCGAACATGCCCGCGACGACACCCGACACGGCGGCATCGATGACCCCATACGTCGCGAGCGCGGAGAGATTCGTCGCGGTCGCCATCTCGAAGCCGAGCCAGAACTTCGCGATAAACGTAGTGGCGATCAGCAGCAAGGGCACGATCGACCCCGGCAGCATCACGGTGCGAGCGATCGGATCGACAATGAAGCGGCTCCGGCTCGCGTTGAACACGCCAGCGATGACGCCCGCGGCAAGCGCGAGGATCCACGCGGCGACGGCGGCCACGCCCGTGAGCGGCGACGAAATCAGATGCGCGATACCCATGCCCGCAAAAACCAGCGGGATGATCGCGAGCTTCGAAAGCGGCGTAGTGCTGGCCTGCATTGCCTTGATGCCGCGATACAGCAGAAACGCGAGCAGCACCCAGACCCATGTCGGCGTGCCTTGAATGATGGCGATCGGTGTCATGTTCATCTCCTTCAGACCAGTTGTTTGATGCGCATGATGCCGCCGAAGAATTAGATGCGAATGAGTCGAAAGAGCCGGGCGATTGCATCGCGTGAGTTAAGCGGTCCCTGAAACACGGCCGCACGCCGGGTAAAATGCGGCGCCTGCCCGCCGTTCGGCCGCAATCGCATGTGACCCGTGCGTGTGCGGTGTCGCGGGCCGCGTCCGCCCCACGAAGGCAAACATTCGTCCGTCTGCGCCCGTCCGGTCATCCCGCGAACCGCCGCTTTCGCTGAACCACACACGATACGCAACGACCTTCGAGGATTGTTTTCATGCTTGCCCGCATCACCCGCCTTTTTCCGCTCTGGGCCGTGCTCGTTTCCATCGCCGCCTACAGCGCGCCTTCGTCAGTGACGGGCATCGCGCCGCACGTCACGATGCTTCTGACGATCATCATGCTGTCGATGGGCGTCACGCTCTCCATCGACGATTTCAGGCGCGTATTCACGCGGCCCGCGCCGGTCATCGCGGGCATCGTCCTGCATTATCTCGTGATGCCGCTCGCCGCGTGGGCGATTGCGAAGGCGCTGCGCATGCCGCCCGATCTGACGGCGGGCATGGTGCTCGTCGGCAGCGTCGCGAGCGGTACGGCTTCGAACGTGATGATCTATCTCGCGCGTGGCGATGTGGCGCTGTCTGTCACGATCAGCGCGCTGTCGACCCTCGTCGGCGTGTTCGCGACCCCGCTGCTCACGCGTTTTTATGTCGATGCATCGATTTCCGTCGACGTGTACGGGATGCTGATGAGCATCGTGCAGATCGTCGCGTTGCCGATCGTCATCGGCCTCGTCGTGAATCATCTGTTCGGCAAGCTCGTGCGCAAGATCGAATGGGCGCTGCCGCTCGTGTCGATGGTGTCGATTCTGCTGATCATCGCGGCGGTCGTCGGCGGCACGCAGAAGAGCATCGCGTCGGTGGGCATGGTCGTCGCGGTGGGCGTGGTGCTGCACAACGGCATCGGCTTACTGGGCGGCTACTGGGGCGGCCGCCTGCTCGGCTTCGACGAAGCCGTCTGCCGCACGCTTGCAATCGAAGTCGGCATGCAGAACTCGGGGCTCGCGGCGACGCTCGGCAAGCTGTATTTCACGCCGATTGCAGCGTTGCCCGGCGCGCTGTTCTCGGTGTGGCACAACCTGTCGGGATCGATGCTCGCGGGCTATTGGGCAGGGCGCCCGGCGAAAGGCTCGACGCGCGATACCGATGCAGAGGGCGTCGTTGCGCGACAGGGTTGAGCGTTCGCGCGCAATCGAATGAAAAAACGCGCCTTTGCTGGCGCGTTTTTTTTAGCTCAAGCCGAGCAGCTTGCGAATCGTTTCTTCGGTCTGCGCATAGCGCCCTTCCCCGAAGTGCGTGTACACGATCTTGCCGTTCTGATCGATCAGATAGAGCGCGGGCCAGTACTGGTTGTCATACGCATTCCAGGTTGCGTATCGATTGTCCTGCGCGACGGGATATTCGATTCCATATTTGGCGATCGCTTTCCTGAGGTTGCCGGCATCGCGCTCGAAGGAATACTCGGGCGTATGCACGCCGACCACGACGAGTCCTTTGTCCCGATAGCGCGCGTACCAGTCCTTCACGTGCGGCAGCGTATGTGCGCAGTTGATGCAATCGAAAGTCCAGAAATCGACGAGCACGACTTTGCCGCGCAACTGCGCGAGATCGAGCGGCGCGCTGTTGAACCAGTTATCGATGCCGGTGAAGTCGGGCGCCTGCGCGCCGGTCTGCTGCGTCGTTTTCATGCCGGCCGCGGAGCCGGTCGATGAGAAAGCGGCGAGCGCCGCGACGGCGCCGAGCGCTGCGACCATCGCGGTGGCGACGGCGGCGATCTTGAGTCGAGCGAACATGACGGTTCTCCTTTTCGGTGATGCGTTAAAGCGTATTGAAGCGCGCCGATGTATCGGGCGCGTGTCCCGTTTGTATCGCCATGTATCCGGCGGCGCGGCCGATACACGGCGTTGCACGGCGCGCCGTTTCTGACATTCCCGCGATACATGAAGGCGCTGGAATACGACACATGCTTGTTGTGCCGTATTCCCGGCGTTCGATGCCGGTCCGTCCAACCGCTTTTCACGGAACACCGATCTCATGTCACTCATCGTCATCGCATTGCTCGGCGGCGTGTTCACCGTATTGAGCCCATGCATTCTGCCGGTCGTTCCGTTCGTATTCGCGCGTTCGGACAGGCCCTTCATCACCGACCGCCTGCCGCTTCTCATCGGACTCGCGGGCACGTTCGCGCTCGTGACCGGCCTCGGCGTCGCGGGTCTCGCGGGCGCCGCGCAACTGAATCAGTACGGCCGCTGGATCGCGCTCGCGACGCTCGCGCTGTTCGGCGCAGCGCTCCTGTTTCCGTCGATTGCCGCGCGGCTCACGCGTCCGTTGTCGGCGCTTGCGGATCGCCTCGTCGCGCGTTCGCAAACCCAGGGGACGACGCGCCGTGTCGCGTCGTCCATGCTGCTCGGCGCGGCGACCGGGCTGCTGTGGGCGCCGTGCGCAGGGCCGATTCTCGGCGTGATCCTCACGGGCGCCGCCTTGCATGGCGCGAGCTGGCACACGGCTGCGGCACTCGTTGCCTATGGCGTCGGCGCGGCCAGTTCGCTTGCGATCGCGTCGAGCCTCGGCAAGCGCGCGCTGGATGTCGTCAAGCGCTCGCTCGGCGTGGGCGAGCATCTGCGGCGTGCAATGGGCGCGCTCGTCGTATTGACCGTGGCCGCGATAGCAACGGGCTTCGACACGCGCTTGCTCGCGCATATCCCCGGCGCGCCGACGACCGGCATCGAGAGCAAGCTCGTCGGCATGCTGAAGGCGAAGCAGACTTCGCGCGATGCACAGCAAGGTGCGCGCGTCATGCGCGTATCGATGCCGGCCGCGCTGCCGGTTCAGGGCAGACTGCCATCGCTCGACGGCGCGACGACCTGGCTCAACGCCAAGCCGCTTTCCACCGACGCATTGCGCGGCAAGGTCGTCGTGGTCAACTTCTGGACGTACTCGTGCATCAACTGCCTGCGCACCTTGCCGTATCTCAAGACGTGGGCGCAACGTTATGGCGATGACGGGCTCGTCGTCGTCGGCGTGCATACGCCCGAGTTCGGCTTCGAGCGCGACACCGGCAACGTGAAGCGCGCGCTCGCGAACCTGAACATCACGTACCCGGTTGCTATCGACAACGATTACGCCATCTGGCGCGCGTTCGGCAATCAGTACTGGCCGGCGTTCTATATCGTCGATGCGCAAGGGCGCGTGCGCTTTCATCATTTCGGCGAAGGCGGATACCGCGAGGCCGAGAACGCGATTCGCGAGTTGCTCGCCGATAGCGGCGCGACGATGAACGTGCGCGATGTACACACCGTGCAGGCCAACGGGGCGCAGGCCGCGGCCGATCCGGCGAACATCGGCTCAGGCGAGACCTATGTGGGCTACAAACAGGCGCAAGGCTTCGCATCGCCGCAACGCGTGATGCCCGATGGCATCGAGACCTACACGCTGCCCGCGCGACTATCGCTTAACGACTGGGCGCTCGAAGGACAGTGGAACGTGGGAGAAGAGGCTGCGGCGCCGGCCGCGCCGCACGCGCGCATCGCGTATCGCTTTCATGCGCGCGATCTGCATCTCGTGCTCGGACCGTCGCCGGATGGCAAGCCAGTCCGATTTCGCGTGACGATCGATGGTGCGGCGCCGGGCGCATCGCATGGCGCGGACATCGCCGCCGATGGCAGCGGCGTCGTGACGAGCGCGCGTCTTTATCAGCTCGTGCGTCAGACGGGTCCGATCGTTGATCGCACTTTCGAAATCGAGTTTCTCGACCCGGGTGCGCAGGCGTATAGCTTTACCTTCGGGTAATTCGCTTGCTGACTTTCTCCTTCGACGCCGCGCCCGATGCGCGGCGTTATCGCCTTTACCAGCAGAAAAAGTTATCCAGACGACCCAGGCTAGGGACATTCCCTAGCGTCTTTTGCGAACGGCCGCGTGGCGCTCATCGTCCACGCGTAGGGCTTTCGCCCGCAAAGCCGCGTCCGCCATGGCGCTGCGATATTCGCGCAACGCTGCACCATTCTCGGGCACCTTGTGCGATGCGCCGATGCATTACCAGAAGTATCGGAAAGTGCTCACAAAATGTCGGTGGGTGATCGAAATTGGCCATGTACGCTTCATTCAACGCAAAGAACGCCGGGAAGTTCCGGCAGCGACATATCCCTTTTTCGAACTTGCTAGGTGGAATGACCCGATGATTCCCAACCTGACGCTCGCACCGAACGACGTCACGAATCCGATTTCCTCGCAGCCGGGAATCGCTTCGCCGGCCCGAACGGTTGCGGCATCCCAGACCGAGATCCTCACGGTCAAGAATCTTTCGAAGATCTTCGGCGCGAAGCCGGAGCGCGCTCAGGCGCTGTTGAAGCAAGGCCTCGGCCGCAACGAAATCTTCGCGCAAACAGGCAACATGGTCGCCGTCGATGATGTCAGCCTCGCCGTCAACGCGGGCGAGATCTTTGTCATCATGGGCTTGTCGGGCTCGGGCAAGTCGACGCTCGTGCGTCTGCTCAACCGCCTGATCGAGCCGACGTCGGGACAAGTGATCCTCGAAGGCCGCGACATCGCGCCGATGAGCACGCCCGAACTGCGCGCCGTGCGCCGCGAAAAAATGGCGATGGTGTTCCAGTCTTTCGCGCTGCTGCCGAATCGCTCCGTCATCGACAACATTGCCTACGGCCTCGAAGTCGCGGGCAGGAAGAAGGCGGATCGTTATGACATCGCACGCGCGGCACTGACGCGCGTCGGCCTCGCTTCCTACGAAAAGCTGTTGCCGAGCGAACTGTCCGGCGGCATGCAGCAGCGCGTCGGCCTTGCTCGCGCGCTCGCGGTGAACCCTTCGGTACTGTTGATGGACGAGGCATTCTCTGCGCTCGATCCGCTCATCCGCTTCGAAATGCAGAACGAACTGCTGCGCTTGCAAAAGGAAGAACAGCGCACGATTGTCTTCATCTCGCACGATATCGAAGAAGCGGTGAAGATCGGCGGGCGCATCGGCATCATGAAGGACGGGCGCCTGATTCAGGTTGGCACGCCGGCCGAGCTCATCCAGTCGCCCGCCGACGATTACGTGCGCGACTTCTTCCGCAATGTCGATGTATCGCGCTTCCTCGAAGCATCGAGTCTGATGACGAAGGTCGAACGCGGTCTCATCGCGTGCAGCACGAGCGCGCCGTCGGAGCGCTATCTGAACAGCCTGATCGACAGCGGCGCCGAGTGCGGATACGTCTGCGACGAGGCGGGGCGCTATCAGGGCTGCGTGACGCCTGCATCGCTGCACAAGAGCGGCAAACGGCCCATCGCCGACGCCTTGCTCCGCGACGTCGCGGCGGTCCCGCTGACAGCCGATTTGCATCAACTCGCGACCATCGCGCTCGGTCAGGAGCACGACGTGCCGGTCACCGATGAACAGGGCAGACTCGCGGGCGTGGTGTCGTGCCGCACGATTCTCAAGCAGGTCATGGAGCGGAGGGCAGCATGAATTCCTCGATCTTTGGAAAGTTCGCCGACGACGCAGTCAACTTTCTCTTCTCGCACTTTCGCGGCGGCTTCGACGCGTTCTCGGCCGCGCTCGGCGCGGTCATCAAGCTGCTCGAAGATGGCCTGGGCGCGGTGCCGTTCATCGCGATGCTCGTGATTCTCATGGGACTTGCGCTGTGGAGAAGGGGTGTCGTATTCGCGGTGTTCGTCGGCGCGGCGCTCTACGTGATCAATTACATGGGCCTCTGGGCGCAGACGGTTTCGACGCTCGCGCTCGTCATCGCGGCGACGTTCTTCAGCCTCGTGATCGGCGTGCCGCTCGGCATCTGGGGCGCACGCAACAGACGTGTGGAAGTCGTGCTGCGTTCCTTGCTCGATTTCATGCAGACGATGCCCGCGTTCGTCTATCTGATTCCCGCGGTCATTCTGTTCGGTCTCGGGCGCGTGCCCGCGGTGATCGCGACGATCGTGTTCGCAATGCCGCCGGTCGTGCGTCTGACCACGCTCGGCATTCGCCAGGTGCGGGAGGAACTGCTCGAAGCGGGCCGGTCCTTCGGCAGCACGGATGCGCAACTGCTTTGGAAGATCCAGTTGCCGAATGCATTGCCTTCGATCATGGCGGGCGTGAACCAGACGATCATGATGGCGTTGTCGATGGTGGTGGTCGCTTCGATGATCGGCGCGGGCGGCCTCGGCGAATACGTCCTGAGCGGGATTCAGCGGCTCGATATCGGCATCGGCTTCGAAGGCGGGCTCGGCGTAGTTCTGCTCGCAATCATTCTGGATCGTTTGACGGAGAGTTTCGGCGTGAAGTCGAAGAAGTCGAAGAAGAAAGTCATCTCCACGCCGGCCAAGCCCGCCGCGGCCGGAAGCACCGCTCAGACCTGAGCATCACAGCGTCGACTACACATTAATACTGCATTGTCAGTTACGGAGTCCGAAATGAAAAACAGCTTCATCAAATCCCTCATCGTCAAGATCGTGACGCCGGCCATCGTGGCGTTCGGGGCCGGCTCGAGCCCGGCGATCTCGGCCGAGCCGATCAAGATCGCCGTCACGAACTGGGCCGATGTGCTCGCGGTCGCGAATGTCGCGAAGTACGTGCTCGAAACGAAGCTCCAGCAGCCGGTGCAGTTCGTCCAGGCGGATATCGGCATCCAGTATCAGGGCGTGTCGCGCGGCGATCTCGACATCATGGTCGGCGGATGGCTGCCGGTGACGCACGGTCAGTATGTGGCGCGCTACAAGGACACGCTCGATGATGTCGGCATCATTTACACGGGCGGCAAGAACGGCTGGGCGGTGCCAGCGTATGTGCCCGAGTCGCAGCTTTCGTCGATCGAAGACCTGAAGAAGCCCGAGGTGCAGAAGCAACTCAACGGCGTGATCCAGGGCATCGAACCGGGCGGCGGTCTCATGCAGGCGTCGGAGCGGACAATCAAGGCTTATGACCTGTCCGGCTACAAGCTGCAATCGTCGAGCGAGGCGGGCATGCTCGCATCGGTGCAGCGTGCGTATGGATCGAAGCAATGGATCGTCGCGACCGTATGGAGCCCGCACTGGCTGTTTCAGAAGTGGCAGATGCGCTATCTGAAGGACCCGAAGGGCACGCTCGGCGGCGAGGAACAGATTCACGCCTTCGCATCGAAGCAGTTCGCGACCAAGTTTCCACGCGCGGATGTATTCTTCAAACACTACAAGCTGACGCTCGCGGATGTCGAGGCGATCGAGTTCGAAGGCAATTCGACCAACGATTACGCAACCGCCGCGAAGAAGTTCGTCGACGCGCATCCGGACAAGGTAAAGGCGTGGCTCGCGCAGTGACGCCTGACGCGCACCGCGCATGAGCACACACCCTCCATTCATCGAGAGACAAACATGAGCTTCGAAGGCGTACACACTCCGCTCGTCACCCCGTTCAAGGACGACGGCGAAATCGATCATGAAATGCTCGGTCAGCACGCCGCCAGTCTCGTGGGCCGCGTATCGGGCATGGGCGTCGGCGGCACTACCGGCGAGTACTACGCGCTCAGCTTCGACGAGCGCGTAAAGACGTTCGATACGGTGGCCTCCACCGTCGGCGGAAAGACGTATCTCACGGCGGGCATCAACGCGACCACGACGAAAGAAGTCCTGCGTATCGGACAGGAGGCGAAACGCGCGGGCTATGACGCGTTGCTCATCGCAGCGCCGTATTACGTGCAGCCGACGCAGGAAGAGTTGCTCGATCATCTGCTGAAGGTCGATGACGCGCTCGACATGCCGATCATGCTCTACAACTTCCCGGCACGCACCGGCACGGCTATCGGCGATGAAGTCCTCGACAAGCTGCTCGCGCGCCCCAACTTCGCGGCGATGAAGGAGAGCACGGGCGATATTGCGCATCTGCATCATCTCGCCACGCATCTGCCCGAGCGCTTCGTTCTCAGTTGCGGCATGGACGATCAGGCGCTCGAGTTCTTCGCATGGGGCGCGCGAAGCTGGGTCGCGGGGGCATCGAACTTTCTGCCTGAAGCGCATGGCGAGTTGCTCGAAGCATGCGTGAAGCGCGGTGATTTCAATGCTGGCCGCAAGCTGATGGCGCAATTGCTCCCCGTGCTCGAACTGCTCGAGCGCAGCGGGAAATTCATCCAGTATGTGCGTTACGGATGCGAACTCGCGGGCACGCGCGTCGGCAACGCACGTGCGCCGCTCGGCACGCTCAACGACGAAGAGCGCAGTGCCTTCGCCAAGATCGTTCAACCCTTGCTGCGCAACGCTCAGTAACGTGAATGGCCTCGAAACTGGACTTCATGCGGTTTCCCGCGCCTGACGGCGTGAACGGCTGGTGGGAGAGCCTGCCACCCGTCGCGCCCGCCAGAAGTGTGACGGGCGAAGCGCGCTTCGACTTCGTCGTGGTCGGCGGGGGTATCACCGGTTTGTGTGCGGCGCGCCGGCTTGCCGAACTTGCACCGGATGCCTCGATCGCGCTCGTGGAGGCTGATCGCATCGGGCGTTCGACAGCGGGGCGCAATTCCGGCTTTTTCGTCGATTTGCCGCATGACATCAGCAGCGAGAGTTATTCGCGCAGTGTCGAGGCCGACAAGGCGGACGTGCGCCTGCAACGGCATGGCATCGGCTATGTGCGCAGCACGGTCAAGGCGAACGGTATCGATTGCGACTGGCGCGACGACGGAAAGTATCACGCCTCGGTGAACAAGAAGGGCCATGCGGCGCTGACTCATTTCGCGGATGGGCTCGCGCGTATCGACGAGCCATGCGAGTGGCTCGACGAGGCCGCGATCGCCGGCGTGACGGGCACGCGCTTCTATCAGAGCGCGCTCTTCACGCCGGGATGCAGCACGGTTCAGCCGGCGGCGCTTATGCGCGGCCTCGCTGCGACGCAACCGTCGAACGTAACCGTGTTCGAAATGAGCGCGGTAAAGGGCATGGATACGCGCGGCCAGACGAAGCTGCTGAGCTTCGCGAACGGCAGTATCGAGGCGAAGCGCGTCGTGCTGTGCACCAATGCGTATGCAGCCACCTTTGGCGGCCATCCGAACGGCTTGCTGCCGGTCTATACGTTCGCGTCGATGTCGCGTGTCATGACCGACGACGAGATCGCAAAACTCGGCGGCACGAATTCCTGGGCGCTCATTCCGGCCGATCCGATGGGCACCACCGTGCGCCGTCTCGCCACGAACCGTATTTGCGTGCGCAACCATTTCGCGTTCCGGCCCAATCTTTCGGTGTCGGAAGGCGACCTCGCGAAAGCGAAACATCTGCATCAACGCTCGTTCGACCGGCGCTTTCCGATGCTCGCGGACGTCGAGCTGCAATACACATGGGGCGGCGCGTTGTGCCTTTCGGCAAATAACGGCGCGCTATTCGGGCAACGCGACGACGGCGTGTACGAGGCCGTCGGCTGCAACGGGCTCGGCCTGAGTCGCGGATCGGCGGCGGGCAAGCTCATCGCCGAACACGCGCTCGGGCAATCGAACGAACTGATCGATCAACTGCTGAAACAGCCGCATCCGCGTTCGCTGCCGATGCGGCCGATCGCGGACGTCGCGGTATCGGCGGCGATCTGGATGAAGGAATTCTCGGCGGGCGCCGAGCTTTGAATCTCTGAGGACATGACATGACGACGTATCAGGAATGGAAACGTCAGGCGGAACACCTGTCGCTCGACGGCCGCGCATTCATCGCGGGAGCACGCTGCAATGCCGCATCGAATGAAACGTTCGGCACGCTGAATCCTTCGACCGGCAAGGTGCTCGCGGAGGTCGCGAAGTGCGACGCCAAGGACATCGACCGCGCGGTCGTCGCGGCGCGTGAGGCGTTCGAATCGGGCGTGTGGTCGAAGGCCGCGCCATCGCAGAGAAAGGCGGTCCTGCGGCGCCTTGCGCAACTGATCGATGAAAACGCCGAAGAGCTCGCGCTCCTCGAAGCGCTCGAAGCCGGCAAGCCGATCAGCGAATGCATGGGGCTCGACATTCCCGAGTCGGCGGCGTGCATCCGCTGGCATGCCGAGGTGACGGACAAGCGTTACGACGCGCTGTCGCCGTCCGGTCCGAACGTCGTGAGCATGATCACGCGTGAGCCGATCGGTGTCGTCGGCGCAGTGCTGCCGTGGAATTTTCCGGCGCTGATGCTGGCGTGGAAGATCGGGCCGGCGCTGTCCGTGGGCAACAGCGTCATCGTGAAGCCTGCGGAGCAGACCTCGCTCTCGACGCTGCGCATCGCCGATCTCGCACTGGAAGCGGGCGTGCCGCCCGGCGTGTTCAGCGTCGTGACGGGCTTCGGCGAAAGCGCGGGTCAGGCGCTCGGCACGCACGCGGATGTCGATCTCATCGCCTTCACGGGCTCGACCGAAACGGGCAAGCGCTTCCTGCGCTATTCCGCCGATACGAACCTGAAGCGCGTCGTGCTCGAATGCGGCGGAAAGAATCCGCAAGTCGTATTGCCCGACGTCGCGAATCTCGATGCCGTCGCGGAGCAGGCTGTCGCCGCCGCGTTCTGGAACATGGGCGAGAACTGCAGCGCGGGCTCGCGCATTCTTGTTCACACGAGCCAGAAGGCCGAACTGCTGCAAAAGGTGCAGGCCGTGCTCGAAGGCTGGAAAACCGGCGATCCGCTCGATCCCGATGTCAAGCTCGGCTCGCTCATCGAGGAGGCGCATTATCGCAAGGTGCTTGGCCACATCGAGAAGGCGAAGGCCGAGGGTGCGCGTGTCGCGAGCGGCGGAAACGCGACGCTGATTGAAACGGGCGGCTGGTTCGTCGAGCCGACGATCTTCGACAACGTCACGCCGGAAATGAGCATCGCGCGCGACGAGGTCTTCGGCCCGGTCGTCTGCTTTATCGAATATGCTGACGTCGACGAGGCCGTGCGCATCGCGAACGATACGTGCTACGGACTCGCGGCATCGCTATGGACCGACAACGTGAACCAGGCGCATAAAGTCGCGGCGCGCATCCGCGCGGGCACCGTGACCGTGAACTGCTTCGGCGAGGGCGATCTCTCGACACCCTTCGGCGGCTTCAAGCAGTCCGGTTTCGGCGGACGCGACAAGTCGGTCTACGCGCACGACCAATATTGCGAGCTGAAGACGACCTGGCTGAAGCTCGACTGATCATCGGACGAGGCAACATGCGCATTGGCTTCATCGGCACCGGCACGATCACGGCGGCGGTCGTGACCGGCATGATCCGCTTCGGCGTTTCTTTCGAGCGCGTGGCGCTGTCGCCACGCAATGCGAAAACTGCGGCGCGCTTGGCCGCGCTCGACGCGCGTATCGAAGTCTGCGAAAGCAATCAGCGCGTGCTCGATACGTCGGACGTCGTCTGTCTTGCGGTCGTGCCGCAGATCGCACAGGACGTTTTGAGCGAGCTTACATTCGATGCGCGGCATCACGTCATCAGCTTTATCGCGGGGAAATCCCTCGATCAGATCCGGGCTTTGGTGCGCCGTTCGGCGAGAATCGTGCGCGCGGTGCCGCTGCCCGCCGTAGCGGCGGGCAAGGGCAGCACGGCGATCTGCCCGCACGACGACATCGCACGGACGCTGTTCGCGCCGCTCGGCGAAGCGGTCGAAGTCGACGACGAGCATCAGTTCGATGCCCTGTCCGCCGCGACCGCGACGATGGCCGCCTTCTTCGCGCTGCTCGAGGAACAGGCGTCGTGGCTCGTGGCGCAAGGCGTGCCGTATGCGTCGGCCCGTTCGTTTTTGTCGGGCTATCATGTGGGGCTTGCACATGAAGCGACCTCTGGCACCGAGCCTTTCTCCGCGATGATCGGGCACGCGAGCACGCCCGGCGGCCTCAACGAGCAGTTCAACCGTGAGTTGTCGGAGCGGGGCACGTACGCGCATTATGCGGAGGCGCTCGACAACATCATGCGCCGCGTGAAAGGGCGTGGATAACGAAGTCAGGCGATCATCGCGCCCCTCGAAGGTGATTCACATGCAGAAGAAACAGCAGTTCGCGGACCGGCTACTCGCCCAGATGCCGTCGCTGCGCGCGCTCCGGTGTTTCGTCACCGCGGCGCGCTACGAAAGCTTCACGCAAGCCGCGGAAGTGCTGTGCGTCACGCAGGCGGCGGTAAGCCGGCAGATCAAGGAACTCGAAGACACGCTCGAAGTGGCGCTTTTCGAGCGCACTGGCCGGCACATCGCGCTGACCGACGCGGGCCGCATTCTCTACAACGCGTCGTATCTCTCGATCATGAACATCGCGGAGGCGGCGCAGGCGGTGCGGCGCGTCGATCGCCACGCGTTGACGCTCTGCATCTCTCATACCTTTTCGGCGCTCTGGCTTTCGTTCAGGCTGCCCGCGTTTCGCCAGCGCTTTCCGGACATCCGCCTGCATGTGATGGTGACCGAGCACTTCATGGAGCTCGACGAGCTCATGCAGCCCGATGTCATCATCACGAAGAATCCGCCGCGCGAGGCGGAGTATGAAGTCGAACCGCTCTTTCACGACATCGTGTATCCGGTGTGCAGCGCGCCTTTTCATGAGCGCTATTTCCGTGGGCGCACGCTCAAGCCGCTCGATCTGCTCGCGCATCCCACGCTGAGCCTTTCGCTGCTCGGTCGCGCGCAAGTGTGCGAGCACGTCGACTGGCGCGTGTGGAAGAACTGGTATCAGCAAGGCGACGGTTCCGAACGCCTCGATCAGCACGACAATTTCGAAAGCAACGACTATCGGCTGCTCGTCGCGCAGGCCGAAGCAGGCGAAGGGACGTTGCTCGGCTGGCATCATCTCGTGCATCGTCAGGTCGAACAAAAGAAGCTGGTCCGTCCCGTCGACGACGCGCTCGTGTTCCATGACCGTCATCACTATCTGATCACGCATCGCAACGCGAAATCGCGCCCGGAATACATGCAGTTTCGCGAATGGCTCGACGAGGAAATCGGCACGATGATGCAGCAATGGCCCGCGGCCGAATCGAAGGCCGTTCTCTGAGCGACGCATGAAACCTGCAACCGAAAAAACGAAAGGGTATCGGCGGCTCATTCCGTCGGTGACTGCGCTGGTCGAGTTCGAAGCTGTCGCGCGGCTCGGCAGCTTCACACTCGCGGCGCACGAACTGGGCGTCACGCAGGCCGCCGTGAGCCGGCAGGTGCGGTTCCTCGAAGAAACCCTGGGCACGCGGCTGTTTCGCCGCCTGCATCGCGCGATCGAACTGACCGGCGAAGGCGAGGCGCTGTATCGCGTCGTCGCCGAATCCATGCAGAAGATCGCGAGCGTGTTCGACCGCATCGCGCGCGGCCCCGTGCAGCAGGAGCTCGTGCTGGCCGCTACTTCCGCGTTCTCGCACTTCCGTCTCTTGCCGCGGCTCGCGTCGCTCAAGGCCGCGCAGCCCGATCTGCAACTGCGCCTGTCCACGCAAATGTTCACGGCGGATCTGCGGCACAAGGAGATCGATGTCGCGGTGCGCTTCGGCAACGGCGTCTGGCCGGACGGCACGGCGACGCTGCTCTTCGACGAGGAGGTATTTCCGGTCTGTTCGCCATCATGGCTCGAGGCGCAGGCAGAGCCGATGTCGCTGGAAGCGCTCGCGGGCACCGTGCTCGTCGAATCGGATTCGACTTCGGAAGGCTGGATGGGCTGGGAAGAATGGTTTCACGCGGTCGGCTTCAGGCCGATGCGCCTGAATTTCGCGCTGCGTTGCAGCCTCTACACGGACGCGATCCAGGCCGCGCGTTACGGCCAGGGCGTCGCGCTCGGATGGGGCCGGCTCGTTCACGATTTCCTCGAAAGCGGCGAACTGGTCAGGCTGCAAGTGGCGTCGTTCAAGCCGGACGATTGCTACTTCGCCGTGGTGCCGCACGGCCGCGCCATCACGCCCGCTATCGACGCTCTGATCAAGTGGCTGCGCGGCGATGCGCACGCATAACCCAAAGTCATCTGTCACGGAAAATAAAGCGTATTGACGCTATTTTTCAGCGATCCAATACTCGGGTTATCGCGGGACCACTCGAAGTCCCGATCCCTGAACGATGGAGAGCGACGATGTCCGAAGTGCAATGCAAGACTCTTGGCGAACTGATCCGCAGCCGCGAGCCCGGCCACGGATTGCCCGGCGAGCTGTTCGGGCGGCAGGACGTGTTCGAGAAGGATGTCGAGGTCTTTTTCCATAAGCACTGGATTCTGGTCGGCGTGACGGCGGACGTGCCGGAACCGGGTGATGTCTCCACGGTGGATATCGGCCGGGCTTCGATCATCATCGTTCGCGACGACGAGGAGAACATCCGCACTTATCGCAACGTCTGCCGTCATCGCGGCGCGCGCCTGAAGGAGGCCGGGAAATCGACGGTCGGCATGCTGGTGTGCCCGTATCACCAGTGGACCTACGATCTCGACGGCAGCCTGCGCCACGCCGCGCACATGGGCCGAGATTTCGATCCGAAGTGCCGCAGCCTGCTGCCGGTGCATACGCGCATCGTCGGCACGCATATCTTCGTGTGCCTTGCCGACGAACCGCCGACGGACATCGCGAAGCTCGAAGACACGATGGCGCCGCGGTTCGCGCCGTTCGACCTGCGCAACACGAAGATCGCGTTCGAATCTGAGATCATCGAGAACGGCAACTGGAAGCTCGTGATCGAGAACAACCGCGAGTGCTATCACTGCGCGGCGACGCATCCGGAACTGACCGCTTCGTTTCTGCCCGAGGATTTCGGCTTCAGCACGGAAAATCTCACGGAGGAAGCGCTCGGGGAAATCGAGGCCTACAAGGCCCGGAACGCGGCATGTCAGGCAAGCTGGGAGCGCGACGGCTTCACGAGCGCGACCGTCGAATGGCTGGACGAGGATGCCGTCACGCAGTTCAGAACGCAGCAACTCGTCATCGCGGGACACGGCGAATCGCAGACCATCAGCACGAAGGTCGCGAGTCAAAAGCTGCTCGGCAATCTGCAGCGGCGCGATCTGGGCGACACGCATCTCTGGACGCACAACGCATGGACGCACGTGATGAGCGACCACGCGGTCATCTCGTACATCATCCCGCTCGCGCCGGATAAAACGCTCGTGCGCTCGAAATGGCTCGTGCACGCGGATGCGGTCGAGGGCGTCGATTATCAGATTCAGGATCTGACGGAAGTGTGGGTCGCGACCAACGCGCAGGACAAGCATCTGGTCGAGATCACGCATGAAGGCACGCAGGATCCCGCCTATCGGCCCGCTGTGTTCTCGCCGTTCACGGAGAGCTATGTGGAGCAGTTTTCGCGCTGGTACTCGGCTCGCCTGCGCGCCCACGGCGTCTGAATGACGCCCCCGCTCAGTGATCGGTCACGAAAGTCGGGTGGCGTGTGCGAATCTCGTCCACCTGACTGAGCGTGCCGGATAAATGCCTGCGCAGCGCGGCATCGGCTGCGTCGGCATCGCCTTTTTCAATGGCATCGACGATTTCCGTGTGATCTCGCACCACGGCCATCGTCTTGCCCTCGACCGGCAAATGCAGACGGCGCAGGCGGTCGATATGGCCGCTCAGTCTGCGCACGAGGTCCCAGAGTTGCGGTACGCCCGCGGCCTCATACATTTGCCGATGGAAAGCCTGGTCGAGCGCTGAAAACTGCTCGACGTCCTTCGGATCGAGCCACTCCGTCTGTTCCGCGATCGTCGCGCGCAGCCGCGCGACCAGCGACGCCCTGTGGTCCCGCGCCAGCGTGCGCACGACTTCGAGTTCGATCGAGCGGCGCAGAAAATGCGCCTGCATCGCCGACGCCACGCTGATCTGGCTTACGACCGTCGCGTGTTGCGGAAAGATGTCGACGAGTCCTTCTTCGCCGAGCTTCATCAGCGCATCGCGCACAGGCGTCTGGCTGAGGCCGTAGCGCGTTGCGAGTTCTGTGCGCGACAGCACCGTACCGGGCTCCAGTTCGAGCGAAAGGATCATTTCGCGCAGCCGCTCGAAAACCTGCGGCGCGGCATGGCGGGAGCGGTCGAGGCGATGGACCGTGGCGGAAGCGGCGTTTTTCATGTCAGAGGGAAAGCGGTTCGCGACTGAAACATTAGTACTATAGCCGCGCTCGGCGGCATGTGGCGGGGCAACTTCGAAAAGGACGATGAGCGTATACCCGACTGACACACTAATGTATTAGTGCTTTACGATGCCGGAACTCCTGCAACTTTCGAAGATGCCCGACATGACCCGCGATATCGCCATCACCCAGGTTCGAATCACGCCGATCGCCTTTCGCGACGGCCCGTTGCTTAACGCCGCGGGCATCCATGAGCCTTGGGCGTTGCGCGCTATCGTCGAGCTGGAGACGAGCGACGGGCGTGTCGGCATCTCCGAAACGTATGGCGACGAGCCGATGCTGCGCGTGCTCGATCAGGCCAGAGAGCTTGTGATCGGCCTGTTGCCGTTCGACCTGAACCGGATGGAAGAGCGTGTGCGCGCGACGATCAAGGCGACGCCCGGCGCCGTCGAGTTCGAACTCGCCCCCGGCTCGCATGCCGCGAAAAATGCGCCGAAGGTCATCAGCACGTTCGAAGTGGCGATGCTCGATCTGCAAGGGCAGATCGTCGGTGCGCCGGTCGTCGATCTCCTCGGCGGCAAGGTCCGCGACGCCGTGCCGTACAGCGCATATCTGTTTTTCAAGTACGCGGAACATATCGGCGAGCCCTATGCACCCGACGCGTGGGGCGAGGGCATCAGCCCGGAGCAGATCGTCGCGCAGGCGCAGCGCATGATCGACCTGTACGGTTTCCAGAGCATCAAGCTAAAGGGCGGCGTGTTCGAGCCCGCGCATGAAATCGCCTGCATGCAGGCGCTCGCGAAGGCGTTTCCCGGCGTGCCGCTGCGCCTCGATCCGAACGCGAACTGGACACTCGAGACGAGCATCGCGGCCGCGCCCGAGCTCGACGAGATTCTCGAATACTACGAGGACCCATGCCCCGGCCTCGAAGGCATGGCCGAACTGCAAAAGCACACGAAGCTGCCGCTCGCGACCAACATGGTCATCACCACGATGGACGACTTCCGTCGCGGCTGCAACATGGGCTCGATCGAGGTGCTGCTCTCCGATCACCACTACTGGGGCGGGCTGCGCGCAACGCAGACCCTCGCGCGCATGGCCCGGCTGTGGGGCTTCGGCATGTCGATGCATTCGAACTCGCACCTCGGCATCAGCCTGATGGCGATGACGCATGTCGCGGCGAGCGTGCCGAACCTCACGTATGCGTGCGACACACATTACCCGTGGCAGGAGGAAGAAGTGATCAAGGGCGGCCGCGTCAAATTCGATAACGGCGCGGTGCGCGTGCCGACGACGCCGGGTCTCGGTGTCGAGCTCGATCGCGAGCAGCTCGCCGCATTGCACGAGCAATACCTGACGTGCGGCGTGCGCAATCGCGACGACCTCTCGCAGATGCGCAAGTATCAGCCGGACTTCACCGGCAAGAACCCGCGCTTCTGAGTCATAGAACAAGTACACGCGCATTCCAGGAGACAACTTCATGAGCAGTTCCAGCGCGCTGTCGAGCGCCGTCCGCAAGATCAAGTGGCATGTGCTGCCGCTTTTCGTCGTGATGTTCATCGTCAATTACATCGACCGCGTGAACATTGGTTTCGTGCGCCAGCATCTGAGCGCGGATCTCGGCATCGGCGCGGCGGCCTATGGACTCGGCGCGGGCTTGTTCTTCGTGAGCTACGCGGTGTTCGAGGTGCCGTCGAACATGCTGATGCAGCGCTTCGGCGCGAAGGCGTGGCTCACACGCATCATGATCACGTGGGGGCTCGCGGCCGTGGGCATGGCCTTCGTGAAGGGCGAGACCTCCTTCTATGCGATGCGGCTTCTGCTCGGCGCGGCCGAAGCGGGCTTCTTCCCGGGCGTCGTGCTCTATTTCACGCAATGGCTGCCGCGCGATGAACGCGGCAAGGCGATGGCCGTCTTTCTGAGCGGCTCGGCGCTGGCTTCGGTATTCTCCGGCCCGATCTCGGGCGGGCTGATGCTGATCGAGGGCGTGGGGCTGCGCGGCTGGCAGTGGATGTTCATCATCGAAGGCATGGCGTCGGTCGTGCTCGCCGGCTTCGTATGGTTCTGGCTCGATTCGAAGCCGCGCGACGCGAAATGGCTCACGCCCGCCGAGCAGGATGCGGTCGTCGCCGAAATCGAGGACGAGCAGCGCCGTCGCGATGCCGCGCACACGAAGAAGCCATCGTCGTGGAGTCTGCTGCGCGATCCGCAGATCCTGATCTTCTGCCTGATCTATTTCTCGGTCTCGCTGACGATCTACGGCGCGACGTTCTGGCTGCCGAGCATCATCCGCAAGATGGGGCATCTCAACGATTTCCAGGTCGGCCTCTTCAACTCGATTCCGTGGCTTATCTCCATCGTCGCGATGTATCTGTTCGCGGCGCTCGCGGCACGCTTCAAGTTTCAGCAGGCGTGGGTCGCGTGCGTACTGCTGATCGCGGCGGCCGGCATGTATGCCGCGGGTCTCGGCAGTCCGGTCTTCTCGTTTGTCGCGATCTGCTTCGCGGCGATCGGTTTCAAGGCTGCATCGTCATGCTTCTGGCCGATTCCACAAGGTTATCTCGATGCGCGCATCGCGGCGCCCGTGCTCGCGCTGATCAACTCGATCGGCAATCTCGGCGGCTTCGTCGCGCCGGCCACGTTCGGCTTCCTCGAACAGAAGACGGGTTCGATTCAGGGCGGCTTGACGGGGCTCGCGGTGATGTCGGTCGTGGCTGCGGGTGTCGTGTTTTTCGCGCGCATGACGCCGCGCGCGGGGCGCGATGCAGCGGCGCTGCAACCGGGCGTGCAGAAGTAATCGCGCGGCAGCGGCAAGGCATGTAGCGGATCTCGCGCGTCGCTTCGTCGGCGGAACGGTGTATCAGGCCTTTCTCAGTGCCTTTTTCTATCATCGCTGGCATGCGCCGGTGAGCGGAACGATCGTGAAGGCGTATCTCGTCGATGGCACGTATTACTCCGACGCCGATGCCGAAGGTTACGACCCGAGCAGCCTCAACGATTCGCAAGGCTATATCACGGCGGTTGCCGCGCGTGCGGTGATCGTCATCGATTGCGACGATCCGGCCATCGGCGAAGTGGCGTGCGTCTTCGGCGGCATGGCGGAAGTCTCGTCATGCATGATCGATGCGCTGCCCGGACAGCGTGTGCGCAAGGGCGAAGAGCTCGGCTACTTTCAATATGGCGGCTCTACTTACTGCCTGATTTTCAGGCCCGGCGTGATCGAAAGCTTCGTGCGTCAGCCGCCATTCGATGACAAGGCGCCGCCCATTCAGGTCAATGCGCCTCTGTGCACGGCGCGTTGAAGCTCGATCTCCCGCGGCACGCCGCCCGATGATTGCCTGCGTTATTTGTGCAACTTGCTGCGCATCGAGGCGACGTCATTCGTCGTAACGGGGCGCGCGTCGTTGCCCCACGATGCACGCACGTAGGTCAGCACTTGCGCGATCTGCACGTCGGTCAGGCGGCCGGCGAAGGCGGGCATCGGCTGGCGCGGCGGACCGTGGATCGTCGCCGGGCTGTTACCGCCTTCGACGACGAGCCGTATCAGCGAAGTCGTGTCCTCACTGAGGACCGAGGGATTGCCCGCGAGCGAAGGGAACGCTTTCGGGACGCCTTTGCCGTCATCGCGATGGCATTGCGCGCAGAAACCCGCGTATACTGCGGCGCCTTGCTCGGGCGGGACATCGGGTGCGCGCGTCTTGAGACGGCCCCTCGCTGCGAGCGCGGGATCATATGCGCCATCTGCGGCGCCCGTCGCGGGCAGGCTCTTGAGATAGACGGCGATCGCGCGCAAGTCGTCATCGCTGAGATATTGCAGGCTGTCTTCCACCGTCTGGACCATGCTTCCATACGCGACGATGCCCGCGCCGTGGCCGGTCCCGAGAAACGCGGCGATATCCTCCGCGGACAGGCGCCCGAGCCCCGAGCCCATGTCCGCGCGCAGGTTCGGCGCAAACCAGTTGTCATTGATGCCGCCCGACAGATACGTCTTCGATGACTCGTCATAGCCCCGTTCCTGATAGGCGATACCGCGCGGCGTATGACACGACCCGCAGTGTCCGAGCGACTGCACCAGATACGCCCCGCGATTCCATGACGCATCCCGCGCGGCGTTCGGCTCGAACGTGTCCTTCGGCGCGAACGCCATCCGCCACACGCGCAGCGCCCAGCGCTGATTGAACGGAAACGGCACCTTGCTTTCCGGCGGCCGATACCTAATGGGCGGCACGCCGTGCATCATGTAGGCGTAGAGCGCACGCATGTCGGCGTCGGTGATCTTGACGAAGGCGGGATAGGGCATCGCGGGATACAGTCCCTTGCCGCCGCGCGCGACGCCTTCCCGCAGCGCCTTCGCGAAATCCTCATAGCTATAAGCACCGATGCCCGTCTCGCGATCCGGGGTGATGTTGCTGCTTACGATAGTGCCGAACGGCGAGGTCATTTCGAGCCCGCCCGCATAGGGCGCGCCGTCCGGCGTCGCAGTATGGCAGCCCGCGCAGTCGGCCGCTTTCGCGAGATACGCGCCGCGCGCGATTAAGTCGGGCGATGGCGCCGCATCGTTTGCCATGACCGCAACAGGCGATAGCAGCGCGAGCATGGCGAAGTGCGCAAGCGCACGCATGGATTTCATCGTCATCGCGCGCCGCTCCCGATGCGTGGCGGCCGCCGCGCGAGCCAGCGGGCGCCGACGAGCAGTGCGCCCACCAGATACGCGAGCCCGCCCGGCACCCACATCACGAGGCCGCCGAGTTGCTGATCCTGAAGCGGATCGAAGCCGAGCGCGAGCGTCGTCTCGATGCACGACGGATACCAGACGCCCGGCGCGAGCGTGAGCAGTGCGCCGAGCGCGCCGGTATGGACCATCGTCGTGAAGAGCGAAAGCATCGCGTGTGCATTGGGCGCGCCATGCGCCTCCGATGCGCGGCCGAACACCGACCACCAGAAAAGCAGCGCGCTCGCGAGAAAGCTCGCATGCTGAAGCGTGTGGATGCCGGGGCGCGCGAGCGCCGCTTCGAAAAAGCGCGGCGCATGCCAGCACCAGAGCGCTGCGGCGTGCAGGGTCCAGGCGACGGCGGGCAGCGTGAGCAAGCGCCATGGATGTCTGATCCAGCGCGAGCGCGTCGCCACGCCGATGCGCGTTCGCGCATTCGCAGGAAAAGCCCAAAGCCACACCGCGAGCGGCCGGCCGATCACGAGAAGCGGCGCGGCCACGAGCATCAGAAGCTCGTGCTGAAGCATATGCGCCGAGAAAAGCCAGTCGCTCAGCGCATGCAGCGGCGATACGAGCGCACCGACGAGCGTGAGCCAGCCCGCTAAAAACGCAAGGAGTCTGCCGGTGCGTTGCGAGCGACCTTGCGCGCCTCGCGTGCGCAGCCTCAGGTATCCGGCGATGTAGAGCGCCGCGCTTAGCACCAGCACGCCGACGACCCACGGCTCGAACGTCCACGCGAGCGGCGAAGCGTCCGTCGTCACGCCATGGGCATGGACATCGGCGCATGCGGCGAGGGCGCAAGGCAGCGCGCGTTTCAACAGGCGGACAGTAGCCATTGCGGTATCGAAATCGCGATCACGGACAAGACCGACAGCGCGCCCACGCCCGCCGCCACCGCCGCGATGAATCCTGCGCGCGCGGGACGATCGCCGGCATCGGGCGTCGGCAGGCCGAGCGTGCGCCGCGCGTCGCGCCAGCGCTGCCACGCGAGGAGCGTCGCGGCGACGCAGACGAGCAGGCTCGCGCCGCTCACGCCGTCGAGCAAGGCATGGCCGCCCAGGCGGCACGCGGGCGTCACCAGCGCGTAGTTCACGCTGAGGCATCCGAGCACGATCGAAGGCGCGCCGAGCAGCGCAAGCCAGGTTTTCATAAGCGAGCGGCCCAATAGATCACGGCGTAGATCGGCAGCCAGGTCAACACGACGAAGTACCAATAGAGCGCGTTCTCGCTGACATCGACGAGACGTTTGCCTTCGAATGGCCCCGTGAAAAGCAGCACGGTGAGCACGGCGGTATCGATGGTGTCGGTGATCAGGTGCGTCGTATGCAGCCCGAGCAGCAGCCAGACGACGGAGCCATACGCATTGGCGTACCAGCTCACGTTCAGCGAGGCGAACTCGAACCCGCGTATCACGAGAAACGCGAGCGATGCCACAAGGCAAACGACGAGCCATATCGCAGCCTTGCGGCGCTCGCCACGTTCCGCAGCGTTTTTTGCAAGCTGATTCGGCCACAGGCTCGCGATCAGCACAGCCGTATTGAGTGAGCCCCAGAGCAGGCCGGGCGCATCGGCGGCCATTGGCCAGGCCGGGGCGCGCGTGCGCAGATAGAAGTACATGATGACTGCGATCGCGAAGACCGTGCCTTCGATCAGCATCAGGCCCGTCGTGCTCCACCACATCAGGCTGCGATGGCTGAACGCGAAGGTCGGCAGCGTACGCACGTCGAGCACGAGATCGCTCGTGTCGATATCGTCGGGGCGAGTGTGATTCATGGACTTTGCTCCCGCTCGAGCGCCACGCGGTTCTCGCTGCGGCTCGGCCAGAACCAGAGGATCATGGCGACCGCGACCGGCAGCGACGCCCACACGATCGCCCACGGCGTATAGATCGAGCCGATGAAGAGCACGGTCGTCGCGACGGCGCTGACGAATGGCCAGATCGACGGCCTCGGAAACAGCGGCCGATGATCGGGCTGCGCATCGAGCACGCTCGTCACGAGCACTTCGCGCGCATCGGCGGCGAGGCCCGCGACGAACCTCGGTTGCGCGGAAGGCTCCCACAGCGGATCGCGGCCATGCACGACGGGAATCGCATCGAAGTTATGGGGCGGCGGCGGAGACGGCACGCTCCATTCGAGCGTGCCCGCGCCCCAAGGATCGGCCCTCGCCGGCACTTGACTGCGCGCGCTCTGCACGACATTGACGATGAAAAGCAGCACGCTCAACGCGATCACATATGCGCCGATGGTCGCCGTCATGTTCATGGCGTCCCAGCCGAGCCCGTGCGGATAAGTCCACACGCGCCGCGGCATGCCTTCGAGGCCGAGCAGATGCATCGGAAAGAACGTTACGTTGAAGCCGATGAAGAACAGCCAGAACTGCCATTTGCCGAGCCGCTCGCCGAGCATGCGGCCCGCGAACTTCGGGAACCAGTAATAGAACGCGCCGAACAACGGAAACACGGCGCCGCCCAGCAACACATAATGCAGATGCGCGACGACGAAGTACGTGTCATGCACCTGCAGGTCGAGCGGCACGGATGCCACCATAATGCCGGTCATCCCGCCCATCACGAGGATGAAGAAGAATGCGAGCACGAAGAGCAACGGCACGCGCAGATTGAGCTTTCCTGTCCACAGTGTGCCGATCCAGCAAAAGATCTGAATGGCCGATGGAATCGCGATCATCAGGCTCGCGGCGGTGAAGAAGCTCTTGCCCAGCTCCGGGATGTTGGTCGCGAACATGTGGTGCACCCACAGTCCGAACGCAAGAAACGCAGTGGCTATGAGTGACAGCACCATCGCGGGATAGCCGAACATCGGGCGGCGCGCGAAAGTCGGAATGATCGACGAGATGAAGCCGAGCGGCGGAATGAAGATCAGATAGACCTCGGGATGACCGAAGAACCAGAAAAGGTGTTGCCACAAGAGCACGTCGCCGCCCTTGGCCGGGTTATAGAAATGCGTGCCGACGAGGCGGTCGAGAATCAGCGCGGTGCTGCACAACATGACAGCAGGCATCGCGAAGATGACCATGAACTGCGTGACGAGCGTGGCCCACACGAACAGCGGCATGCGGTTAAGCGACATGCCGGGCGCGCGCAGCTTGAAGATCGTCGTGATGAGCACGACCGCTTCGAGCAGGCCCGACAACTCGGTGAACGTGATCATCTGCGCCCAGATATCGGCGCCCTTGTTCGGCGAGTAATCGGGACCGGCAAGCGGCACATAGCTGAACCAGCCCGCGTTCGGCGCGGTGTTCACGGCGAGCGACGCGAAGAGCAGCAGCCCGCCGAACAGAAAAACCCAGTAGGCATAGGCGTTCACGCGCGGAAAGGCGATGCTGCGCGCGCCGATCATCAGCGGCACGAGGAATGTGGCGACCGCCTGCATCACGGGCACGGCGAAGAGGAACATCATCGTCGTGCCGTGCATCGTGAAGAGTTCGTTATAGAGATTCGGCCCGATCAGGCGCTGATCGGCACGCGCGAGCTGCGCGCGCATGACGAGCGCGAGCAGTCCCGCAAGCAGGAAGAACACAAATGTCGTGACGATGAAGCGCCTTGCGATCGTCTTGTGATTGACCGCGCACAACATGCCGATGAACCCGGGCGGGTCGCTCCACGTCGCCGCGAGCGCCGCGCGCACTTCGGGCGATGCGTGCGGGCCGTCGACGAGACTGGGGGCGTTCGGCTCGTTGCTCATTTGAGCGTCTCCATCCACGTGAGCAGCGCATTCAGGTCGGCGGGCGGCAGGCGCGTGGGCGGCATGACCGTGCCGGGCTTGAGCGCGCGCGGATCGACTATCCATCCAGTCAGGTTGTCGCGATTGTTCGCCAGCGTGCCGGCGGCGAGCGTCCGGCGGCTCGCGATGTGCGTAAGATCCGGGCCGAGCGTGCCTTGCGCTCCGCTGCCGCGGACGGTGTGACAGCGCGCGCAATCCTGGCTCATGAACACGTCGCGGCCACGCACGGCGATTTCGTCCGAAGGCGTTTGCGCAGCCTTGCGCTGTTGCGCGGCCCATGCTTCGTACTGCGCGGGTGGATCGGCTGTGATCGAGAAGGCCATCAGCGCGTGTTCGTAGCCGCAGAACTCGGCGCATTGCCCGCGATAAACGCCTGCTTTATCGGCGCGGAATTCGATGGTCGCATCGCGCCCGGGAATCATGTCCCTCTTGCCGTGCAGGTTCGGCACCCAGAACGTGTGGATGACATCGGCGGCCTTTAACGATACGACGACTGGCCGCCCGACCGGGACGTGCAGCTCGTTTGCGAGCACGAAACCGGGCGCCTCGCCATCGGGAAGATAGCGCGCCTGCCACCACCATTGATAACCCGTCATCTCTATACGCAGCGCGTTGTCGACCGGAAGGCGCGAGAGCGCTCGATCCGTAAGTACGTCCGCGAGCACCAGCCCGAAGAGGAGAAATGTGGAAACGGCTGTCGAAGCGACGACCCAGAAGCGCACCTGCGGCTCGCGGCGGCCGATGGCGGACAGGTCCGCAGGCGTCGCGTGATCGGCACGTGGCGCGCGGATCATTGCGATCAGGCAGGCGAGCAGGATCGCTGCGAAAACGATGCAGCAGACGGCCAGTGTCAGATGCCAAAGATCTAGGATACGGCTGGCCTGAATGCCTGCCGGGCTCAGTGCGCTCTGCATGATCGCTCGCTGGACAGAAGGCGGACGTTCAGACCAGGGAGCAATCGCTGTGCCACGAAAGCGAAGGCTATCGGAAAGGGAATGCGGTTTGCTTGAGCCTCGCATAGAAGCATTAAGACGACGCTCGAGGCAAAGACATGGCCGAATCAGACAATGCCGCTCGCAAGAACGGCGCATACCCGTATTCGTCGGGCGGATGGGGATCGCTCAGGGCGGTCACGGGTGCGCTCATTCACGAGAAGGTGCCGCTCAAACTCAGCACTGTGCTGCTCAAGCAGAACAAGCCCGAAGGCTTCGCGTGCGTGAGCTGCTCATGGGCGAAGCCGGCCGATCCGCACACGTTCGAGTTCTGCGAAAGCGGCGCGAAGGCGACTGCGTGGGATCTCACGGCGAAGCGCATGACGCCGCAGTTCTTCGAGCTTCACACCGTCGCGGAGCTGTGCGCGTGGCATGACCACGATCTCGAAGACGCAGGACGTCTGACCGCGCCATTGCGCTATTACGCCACTACGGACAAGTACGTGAGCGTCACCTGGGAAGAAGCGTTCGAGGATATCGGCCGCGAGTTGCGCGCGTTCGATCCGAAGGGCGTCGCGTTCTATGCGTCGGGGCGCGCATCGCTGGAAACGTCGTACATGTACCAGCTTTTCGCACGCATGTACGGCACCAACAATCTGCCGGACAGCTCGAACATGTGTCACGAAAGCACGAGCGTCGGACTGAAGGAAGCCATTGGCGTGGGCGTCGGCACGGTTACGCTCGACGACTTCGAGAAGACCGATCTCATGTTCTTTTTCGGGCAGAACGTCGGGACCAATAGCCCGCGCATGCTGCATCAGCTTCAAGACGCCAGAAAACGCGGCGTGCCGATCATCACGTTCAACCCGTTGCGCGAGCCGGGCCTTTTGAAGTTCGCCAATCCGCAATCGCCGCTCGAGATGATGACGCCTGCGCATACGCAGATCAGCACGCAATACCATCAGGTGAAGACGGGCGGCGACACGGCGGCGTTGCTGGGCATCTGCAAGACCGTCATCGATGCCGACGATCGCGCGAAGGAACGCGGCGAGCCGCGCGTGCTCGATGTCGATTTCATCGATACGCACACCGTGGGGTTCGAAGCCTTCGCGGACTATGTGCGCGCCGCGTCGTGGAGCGAGATCGAGCGCGTGGCGGGACTGCCGCGTGCGGACCTCGAAGCCGCGGCCGCGGAATACATGCGTGCGAACGCGGTGATGGCGCACTACGGCATGGGGATCACGCAACACAGAGAGGGCGTGCAGAACGTGCGCATGCTGTGCAATCTCCTGTTTTTGCGCGGCAACATCGGCAAGCCGGGCGCGGGGCCGTCGCCGGTGCGCGGACATTCGAACGTGCAGGGGCAACGCACAGTGGGCATTACCGAGAAGCCAGAACTCGCGCCGCTCGACAAGCTCGCAAGCCAGTTCGGATTCGAGCCGCCGCGCGAGAAGGGCATGAACATCGTTGAAACTTTCGAGGCGATGCTCGACGGCAAAGTCAGCGCGATCATCAATCTCGGCGGCAATCTCGTGCGTTCGGTTCCGGACCGCATGCGGATCGAACCGGCCTGGCGCAACCTGAAGCTCACGGTCAATGTTGCGACGAAACTGAATCGAAGTCATCTCGTGCACGGCGAGAAGTCGTACATCTTGCCTTGCCTGAGCCGCATCGAAATCGACACGCAGGCAAGCGGGGCGCAGGCCGTGTCGATGGAAGACAGCACTGGCTGCATTCATGGCTCGCGCGGTGTGGCAGAACCTGCATCGCACGATGCGCGCTCGGAGCCGTATATCGTCGCGGAACTGGCAAAGCACACGCTCGGCGCACGCTCGACCGTGGACTGGGACCGGTGGCGCAACGACTATGCGCTGGTGCGCGACGAGATCGCGAAGACCTATCCCGAGACCTTTCACGACTTCAACGAAAGAATGTGGACGCCGGGTGGCTTCCCGCGCGATCTGCCGGCGCGCGAACGCAAGTGGAAGACGAAGAGCGGCAAGGCGGAGTTCTTCGTGCCCGAGACTCTTATCGAAGATCCCGACATGCCCGAGCGCGAGCCGCAATCGTTGCGTCTCATGACGCTGCGCAGCGACAGCCAGTTCAACACGACGATCTATAGTCTCGACGACCGATTTCGCGGCATCCGCGGCGAGCGCATGGTGATCTTCATGTGCGAGGCCGACATGACGCGCCACGGGCTCAAGAAAGACGACCGCGTGACGTTGCGCACGATTTCCGACGATGGTTTCGAGCGACGCGTCGCAGGCTTGCGCATACAGCCCTACGACATACCGCAGGGATGCATCGCGGGTTATTACCCGGAGTGCAACCCGCTGCTGCCGCTATGGCATCACGCGAAGGAAAGCAAAGTGCCGGCGGCCAAGTCGATTCCGGTGTTGATCGTCGAGGTCAACGGCACGCCGCGAAGCGTGACGTGAATCACGCATCACGTGCGATGCGGCGCGCGCCTGCGGGCCGCAGACAACGCGCGATAGCGAGCGCGCCCAGCGAGATGACGGCAAGCGACGCGAGCGGAAACGTGCCGGCCGTATTCGCCGCGATCGCAGACGGATGATGTTGAGCGACGAGTTGCATGCGGCGCTTCGTCATGCGCATGCCGAGTTCGGATAGCTGTGACGCGAGCGCGCGCTCGGCGGTCGGCAGCAAGACAGTTTCTTCGTCCGCGACGTGATGCATCACTTCGCGCATGAGCTGCATGAAGCGCGCATCGTACGCGGCGTCTTGCGGACCCATTGCACGCAGCTTGGCGATCTCTTCCCTCATCGCGTCGTGCTCGGGCTTGCTCTTCGTGAGACGCTCGTCGCCGGCCATGACCTCGCTGAGCGCGGGATAGAAGATTTCTTCTTCCAGTTGTGCATGAATTTCCAGTGCCGTGCAGGCAAGCTCGACGATGGCGCGTTTTCTCCACCAAGGCGTTTGCGCGTGATAGCGATGAAAGGCCGCCATCACGTGCGTGTGATCCATGCGGATCATGGTCGTGATGGAAGGGGAACAGGATGACATGTCCACGATGACTCCTCGCCGCATTGCGGGGCTACTTTATTGTGGGGAATTCGCGCTACCGTGCTTTTACGGCACGACACTCATACAGCAAGCGTTATTCCGCGTCGGATTATCGCTGCGTCGAATGACGGATGTGTCGGCAGCGCTGCGGCATGACACTTGCACGTACCGAGGGCTCACTTCCAAAGGAGACGTCATGAGTATCTTTTCCAATATCCTGAACAAGATCTTTCACCACGACAGCGCGCCCGCCAACGCGAGCCCAGCCGCCGGACAGCCGGCCGCGCCGGCCGCGCCGGCTTCATCAACGCCCGCTGCCGCGCCTGGTTCCGCGCCTGCGCAGTCCGCGCCGACGCAGGCCGCCGCGCCTATGCAGGAAGTCGATGTCGAAGCGGTGCTGACCAAGATGCAGGCAAGTCACGGCGAACGACTCAACTGGCGAACGTCGATCGTCGATCTGATGAAGCTGCTCGGCCTCGACAGCAGCCTGTCTGCGCGCAAGGAACTCGCGGCGGAATTGCATTACACGGGAAATACGGAGGACTCGGCCGCGATGAATATATGGCTTCACAAGCAGGTCATGCAGAAGCTCGCGGAAAACGGCGGCAAAGTACCTGATGATTTGAAGTAACAGTCCCGCATCGCGGCGATGGCAAACCGAACGATGGTTCGCCATCGCCGCGCAAGGCGCGGGTCGCGCGTCAGCTCGCCTTGCCTGCGCCGAGATCCGCGCCCGTTGTCGGATCGCTCGACGGATCGGATGCGGTGCGCGAGACCATCGCCTGGAGCGTCTCTACGTCCTGCTCCGATACGCTCACCGTCGCGGTGCCGTCGCCGCCATCCACGGCCGGCTGCGGATCTTCGACGAACTTCCAGTCGCCGCCTTCATTCCACGGACCGCGTGCATCGCCGTCCTTCGACATGTTGAAGTAGACGCTCGTGAACTCCGGATTGCCCGGCAACTTGCCTTGCGGGAAGTTTGGCTGAATGGCGTGCAAGGCCTTCTCGAACGACTTCTGATGTGCGATCTCGCGCGTCATCAGAAAGCCGAGCGCGTCCCTGATGCCGGGATCGTCGGTCACATTGATGAGACGCTCATAGACGATCTTCGCGCGGGCCTCGGCCGCGATGTTCGAGCGCAGATCGGCGGTCGGTTCACCGATGGTGTCGATGTAGGCTGCGGTCCACGGCACGCCCGCGGAGTTGGTGAGCGCGGGGCCGCCGCCGTAAAGCAGCGCGGTGGTGTGCGAGTCGTTGCCGCCGCCCGTGAGTGACCGGTACAACTCCGCTTCCGATTCCACCGCTTCCGCGAGCTGACCCTTCGCGCCCTTGTTCAGCATCGCGACGATGGAGCCGATCACTTCGAGATGGCTCAACTCCTCGGTGGCGATATCGAAAAGCAGGTCCTTGCGGCCCGGATCGTCTTCCGCAACTGCCTGAGTGAAATAACGACAGGCCGCGGCGAGTTCGCCTTGCGGGCCGCCGAACTGTTCCAGCATGAGATTGGCGAGGCCGGGATTCGGACCGGCGACGCGCACGGTGTATTGCAGGCGCTTGTTATGAACAAACATGATGACGTTTCCTTGTGTAAGGCGAGCGGGGTCCCTGCCTTGAACCAGCGCTCGTCTGGGTTGCACATGTCGTTGGGCTCGCAGCGACTGAGAGGAGCGGGATTACGTCACTTGCAGTCTGGTACCGCGAGTCTCAGCGCGAGGTCTTGCGCTGGCGAAGACGCGGCCTGAATCGACCACGTCGTGGATAAAGTGCTAAAGGGCCAAAAAAATCGTCGACGAAAAGCGAGGTCGGCGCATCACATTTCAGCAACGGCTGTGCCACCGATTCTCATTTCGGCCGCAGCTCTCGGGCCAATGCGTTCACGTTGCGCGGGTGGGTATCGCAGGCATGCGCGGTGCTCCAGGTGGTGACAGGACACTCCGTCTCGACTGAAACCTCGCTGGAGCAGCAACGATGACAATCCAGAGAAAGATCGCCAACTGGCGCAGGATCGGCCACTTCTGCACGAGACGCCTCGTCGACTATGGCGAGCTAATTCCGATCGAACTCGCTGAAACCAAGAAGCGCGTATTGCACGAAGTGGTCGCGCTCGTGGCGCTCACGATCGGTGCGCTGTTCACGTTGTCTTTCGTGTCGATCGCCGTAATCGTGACCGCGGCGAGCACGCCGTATCTCGTGCTGACGGCGTGGTGCGTCGCGGGCGCCTGGTTCGCGGTTGCGGTGATCGCCGTCATTGTGATGATGTCGCGCAAGCCGGCGCAGCCGTTTCAAATGCTGCGCGAACAATTGCAACGCGACGCGGATGCCATCAGGGAGGCAGCGCAATGAAGCATGCCGAAGCTCAGGGAGCCGTGCTCGCGCGCATGGCGGAATCGCGCGCGGAGCTGATTGCCGCGCACACTGCGGACGGACCCTTGCGTGTCACGCACGTTCCGCGTGCGCTGCCGACGACGCGCCCCGTGCCGTGGTTTCTGCGCTCTCCCAACGCCGAGTTGATTGCACTCGCGCTCGTCGGCATCGCCATTCTCGGTGTGCGCCGAACGGTGCAGACGGCGGTCGGCGCGGGATTGAGCGCATCGACACATCGTGCGTTCTCCGATGTGCTCGACGCGCTGCGCGGATGACCAGCGGATGCGCGCGCCCAACGTCGGGCGCGCCGCTTCTTCTTTATATTGGCCAGAATCAATGCAGGCGCATCGTGTTATCGCCAGCATCTTTCGGGATCTTCGCCTCCAGCTTTTCCTTGCGCTGAATCAGCTTCTTGCCGAGCGCACCGAGATCGGCGCCGGACTTTCGCAGCTTGGGAAACAAGTCTGACTCTTCTTCTTCGATGTGATGACGCACCATCTCGCTCATCACCTTGAAGGTGGCATCGAAACCGGGTTCGCCTGCTTTGAGCTTCGTGAATTTGTCGATCAGCACCTTCACGAGAAAGTGTTCGACATAGGCTTCCTCGACATCGGGGCGGTCGTCTTCTTCTAGCGCTTCCTGCGCTGCGGGATAAAGCAGTTCTTCCTCGATCATCGCGTGAACCGTGAGCTCTTCACAGGCGCGTCGCACGAGTGTGGACTTGGCATCCAGATCGTCCTTCTGGGTTTTCTCGAACGCATCGAACAGCTTTTCGACGGCGCGATGATCATCCGTCAGCAATTGAATGGCATCCTGACTTTGCGTGACGGCGGAAGTCGCGGCAGTCGTGTCCTGGGTGGGGGTCGGGCGGGGCATCGTGTTCTCCATTTCGGATTGTCAGGTGTCACGATGTAGAGCAAAGCGCGGACCCGATCAGCGGAACGCGTTCAATCAGGTTCATCCTTGTTCGATACTGTGAGTGAACTCGATTAATCCGATGACAAGAAAGTCGAGAGTCGTGTCAACCTTCCGATCATACGCGGTTGTTATGCAACTCCTGCGGACCGCCGAATTGCTCGAGCCGCAGATTCGCCAGACCCGGATTGGGAGCGGCGACGCGGACTGTGTACTGCAGATGCTTGCTATGCCCGAACATTACTTCGTGTATTTCGCGAGGACGACGCGCGAGAACGAGTTCATGAACTGCTCGACACGCTCGAAGCCGCCCGCGTCCTGTGCGAACACCGACAGGCTGTCGATCAGATGCGTGAGCAGGAAGATCAGGTCTTCCTTGGGCGTGTCGCGCTTAAGCTCGCCGCTGCGGCTCGCATGCGCTACCGCGAACTCCACCGCGCCGTGGATTTCGGTAGTGAAGCCCGCGAGCGCGGCGCGCGCTTCGTCGGTGAGGACGTCGCTTTCGAGGCGCAGCCGGCCGATCAGGCTCCACGGCTTGCGCGTCTTGCCGTTGGGGTTGTACTTGCGAAAGAGATTGCGGTTGAAGGCGATTTCCGCCTGCACCTTTTCCTGCAAGGACATGGTTTCGTCGAGCCAGATATTCTTCTGACCTTCCGTTGCGCCTGCCACGTAATCCTTCACCACCTCCTCGACGAGACTGTTCTTGTTGCCGAAGTGATAGTGGATGTTGGTCGTCGTGATGCCGAGCTCCTTCGCGATCACGCCGAACGTCGTCTTGTGATAACCGTGCGCGATCAGAAGCCGTTTGGCCACGTCCTTGATGCTGTCGTACATGGACGACCGCTGCCGGGTAGCTGGAGCCGTCTTGTCGGTTCTTGCGGTCTTCTCGGTCTGACTCAAGGTTTTCCCTCGGTGAGGATCGGTGTGGTGACTAAGCCTCATACGGGGCGAAGCAACGGCTGATTTTACACGACCCCTATCGGCCGGCCGCGTTCCTCCGTGTGCTTCGAGCGTCTTCGCATCCACTGTGTAGCCTCCATTTCTCCGTCCTCGAAATTCCCGTTGCGCGACGTTCGGGATAGATGTTAATGTCCGCTCAAGCTACTTACTAGTAAGTAAGTATAAGGGAAAACGCAAAGGGACATGACTGCTCCGGCAGTCGGCAAAAAGGAGGCGCGATGCAGGAACAGATACTGATGCGCAAGCACGGCGCGGTGGCGGAGATCGTCATCAACCGGCCGGAAAAGATGAACGCGATCACACCCGAGATGACGCAGGCGCTCGTCGGCATCCGGCAGGACATCGAGCGCGACGAGACGGTTCACGTGGTGCTGCTGCGCGGCGAAGGCGAGCGCGCGTTCAGCGCGGGCAGCGACTTGCATTCGCTCAAGACGTACCGGACCGCGTGGGAGTTCCGCGCGCGCACCGATTACGCGATGGTCGTGCGCGATTTCAGCAAGCCCGTCGTCGCCGCATTGAAGGGCTGGGTGCTCGGAGGCGGACTGGAAATGATGCTCGGCGCCGATATCCGCGTGGCCGGCCGGAGCGCGAAGTTCGGCGCGCCCGAAGTGCTGCGCGGATGGGTGGGCGGCGGCGGCGCCTCGCAGATGCTGCCGCGTCTGGTCGGCTACGGACAGGCGATGCGCCTTCTGTTGACCGGCGACACCATCGATGCGGACGAGGCGCGCAGCATCGGCCTGGTCGAGATGGTGGTGGACGACGAGGCCGTCGTCGATCACGCCATGGCGCTGTGCCGCAAGATGGCCGGTTTCAGCCCGATCGCCACGCAGTCGGTGAAGGCGGCGGTGCGCGCGGCGCTCTCGATGAGCGTGGACGAAGGCATCCGCTACGAGAACGAGCTGACCTCGCTCTGCTTCGCCTCGGGCAATTACGAGGAGGGCGCCAACGCGTTCGGCAATCGCGGCCGGACCTGATTCACGAGATCGACACGATCGACACGATCAGCAGCGAAACCGTCAACGGATGCCGCGACCTTCAGGCGCGCGGCATCGCACACGAGATCAGACAAGAGAAGCAGGAGACAGCGCCATGCAACCAGCACTCGCGCGGGCAGACCGCAGGAACATCCGGCGCGCCGTATTCGCGTCCACGCTCGGAACCATCATCGAATGGTACGACTATGGGCTTTACGCGGCGGCATCGGGCCTCATCATCAACAAGCTGTTTTTTCCGCATTTGTCGTCGCTGGCGGGCACGCTCGCCGCGTTCGCGACGTTTGCCGTGGGCTTCATCATCCGGCCGCTGGGCGGCATCGTCATTTCCCACATCGGCGATAAATACGGCCGCAAGCCCGCGCTCGTCTTCTGCGTGACGATCATGGGCGCGGCGACCGTCGGCCTCGGTTTGTTGCCGACCTGGCAGCAGGCGGGCATCCTCGCGCCGATTCTGCTCGTGCTCCTGCGCATGATGCAGGGCTTCGGCGCGGGCGCGGAACTCGCGGGCGCGATCACGCTGATCGCCGAATACACGCCGCCGAGCCGCCGCGCATTCTTCACGTCGATTCCGAACGCCGCAACCAACTTCGGCGTGATGATCGCCATCGCCACCTTCCTGATGATTTCGTACGTGCCCGAGGACATCCTCTTCTCGTGGGTGTGGCGCGTGCCGTTCCTGCTGTCGCTCGCGCTGTTCGGCGTCGCCATCTACATCCGTTCGAAACTCGACGAGACGCCCGAATACGTAGCGGCGATGGAGAAGGCGAGCGAAAAGGCCAAGGGCGCGAAAGTGCCCGTGGCCGAACTGTTTCGCAAGAGCCGGCGCGAACTGCTGTGCGGCTTCTTCGCGATGGGCGGCCATCAGGCGCTGTCGTACGTGCTCAACACCTTCGCGCTGAGCTACATGACGAACACCGTCGGCATGGCGAAGGCGGACAGTCTGGTCGTGCTCATCATCGCGCTCGGCTTTTCGCTCTTCTGCGCGCCAGTCGGCGGCATGCTCGCGGACAAGTACGGCAGCGGCAACGTGTTCGCCGCCGGCGCGATGATCGCGCTCGCGCTCGTGTGGCCGCTCTTTCATGCGATCGATTCGAAGGACGTCGTGCTCGCCACGATCGCGATGAGCGCGGTCTACGGCATCAGCTGGGGCTGCACGTGCGGCGCGCAGGGCGCGTTCCTCTCCAACCTCTTTCCGACGCAGTACCGCTTCTCCGGCATCGCCATGTGCCGCGAGTTTTCGGGCGCGTTCATCGGCGGGCCGACGCCGTTCATCGCCACGGCGCTGGTCGCCTATGCCGACGGCAAGCCGACCTACGTGATGCTGTACCTCGCCGCGTTTTGCCTGTTCACGCTGATCGCCGCGCTGCTCGGCAAGCATCTTTCGCGTCACCGCGATGACGAGCAGGTATTTGCGGAATCGCGCTCGGCGGCGTAGCAGAGGCACGCATCGACAGACACAGAAAACACCGGAGCACAGAACATGCAAATTTTGACCGCCGACCAGGCTGCATCCCTACTGAAGGACGGCGACACGTTGATGATCGGAGGATCGGGAAGCGGACATGCCGTGCCCGAATCGCTCATCGAGGCGCTCGAGCGCCGCTTTCTCGCGCAGGGCGCGCCGCGCCGGATTACGTCCGTGCATCCGGTCGGTCTCGGCGATCGCGGCGAGCGCGGCGCATCGCGGCTCGCGCATCCTGGGCTGCTCAAGCGCGTCGTGTGCGGCACGCTGGTCGATTCGCCCCCGCTCGCGCAGATGGCGCTGAACAAGGAACTCGAAGCGTGGACGTTGCCGCAGGGCGCGCTGTCGCAACTCACGCGCGAAATGGCGGCGGGTAGGCCGGGACTCGTCAGCCACGTCGGCCTGCATACCTTCGTCGATCCGCGTAACGGCGGCGGCCTGCAAGGTGCGCCGAGCGACGACAAGCTCGTGAGCCTGATCGAAATCGAAGGGCGCGAGTGGCTGTTCTACAAGCCTTTCGAAGTCGATGTCGCGTTCCTGCGCGGCACGACGGCCGACGAAGATGGCAATGTATCGATGGAAGGCGAAGCCGTGTTCGGCGACATGCTTTCGATGGCGCAGGCGACCCGGCGCAACGGCGGCCTCGTGATCGTGCAGGTCAAGCGGCTCGCGCGGCGCGGTACGCTGCCCGCCAAGACGGTGAAGATTCCCGGCATGTTGGTGGATGCGGTGGTCGTCGAGCCGGATCAGCCGGTGACCTACCAGACCGCCTACGATCCCGCGTTCAGCGGCGAACTGCGCATTCCGCTCGGCGGTTTTCCGCGGCTGCCGCTCGACGAACGCAAGATCATCGCGCGGCGTCTCGCGATGGAACTGCGCGTCGGCGTGGTGTGCAACGTGGGTTCGGGCGTATGCACGGGCATCGGGCTCGTCGCGGCGGAAGAGGACGTGCTGCATCACATCGTTCTGACCAACGAGCAAGGGCTGATCGGCGGCGCGCCTGCCGCGGGTCTCGACGCGGGCGCGGCGCGCAACTACAGCGCCATCGTGGACATGCCGTCACAGTTCGATTTCTACGATGGCGGCGGCATCGACATCGCGTTTCTTTCGGCCGTGGAAATCGATTCGCAGGGCAGCGTGAACATCAGCCGCTTCGCGAACAAGCTGATCGGCGTGGGCGGGTTCATCAACATCAGCCAGAACGCGCGCAAGATGGTATTCGGCGGCACGTTCACGGCGGGCAGCCTGCAAGTGTCGTGCGAAGGCGGGCAGTTGCAGATTCTCAAGGAAGGCGCGCACCGCAAGTTCGTGTCGAAGCTCCAGCAGGTGTCGTACAGCGGGCCGTACGCGCAGGAACGCAATCAGACGACGCTCTTCGTCACCGAGCGCGCGGTGTTTCGCGCCATCGAGGGTGCGCTGGAACTGATCGAGATCGCGCCGGGCATCGATCTCGAACGCGACGTGCTCGCGCACATGGCGTTCAGGCCAGTCATCTCGCCCGATCTCAAGCTGATGGACGAACGCCTGTTCCGCCCCGAGCCGATAGGCCTCGATGCCGCGATGGACACGCAACCGTGGCCGCGTCATGCGCGCCTCGCTGGTTTGGCGGAGGGACAGCGGTGACGCAGCCAGCCACGCGCAGATATCGCATCGGCGGGGCGACGCGCTTGTTCGGCATTGTCGGCAATCCGGTGACGCAGGTGAAAACGCCGCAACTGATGAACGCGCTGTTCGAAGCGGGCGGCATCGATGCGGTCTGCCTGCCGTTCGATGTCCCCGTCAACGTGTTCCAGCCGGTCATGGCCGGGCTTCAGGCGCTCGGCAACGTCGACGGGCTCGTCGTCACGGTGCCGCACAAGGTGCGCGCCATGTCGATGGTCGATGAAGTCTCCGACACCGCCCGCCGTGTCGGCGCGATCAACGTCATGCGTGAGCGTCCCGACGGAAGCTGGTTCGGCGACATGTTCGACGGCACCGGCCTCGTGCTGGGCTTAAAGCGCATCGGTTTCGAGGTGCGCGGCAAGCATGTGAAGCAGCTCGGCGCGGGCGGCGCGGGCGCGGCGGTGGCGCATGCGCTGGCGGAAGCGGGCGCGGCGAGCATCGCGCTTGCCGATCCGCAGCGCGAGTTGCCCGAGCAACTGGCGGCGCGGCTGAACCGGTTCTATCCGGACTGCCCGGCGAGCGTCGATATCGATCCGGCGAATCTCGCGGGCATCGATCTGCTCGTCAACTGCTCGCCGGTCGGCATGCGGCCGGGTGACGGCATGCCCGCGGCGTTCGGCGCGTTTGCGCCGGCGCTTCAGGTGGTCGACATCATCATGACGCCCGCCGAAACCCCGCTGCTCGAACATGCGCGGCAGTGCGGCTGCCGCGCGACCAACGGCCGGCCGATGATCGAAGGGCAACTCGCGGCGTTCGCGACGTTCTTCGGCATCGAAATGCCCGCCTCGTTTTCATGTTTCTCCGACGAGCACGCCTGAGCGCGCAACCACCATCATGCAAATCGTTCTTCCGGCCGCTTCCGGCCAGTTCGACACCTACACGCTCACAGGCGATCCGATCAGCGGTGCGCCGGCGGGCGCAACGTTCAACCGCATCGCGTATTCGGCGGCGCACGTCGTCGCCGATCCGCATCGCAGCGGCGAACTGAATCAGCCCGCCGCGCTCGACTGGCCGCGCACCATCGAGTACCGGCGTTATCTGATCGGGCAGGGCCTCGGCATTGCCGAAGCGATGGACACCGCGCAGCGCGGCATGGGTCTGTCGTGGGAAATCGCGCTCGAACTCGTGCAACGCACGATGGCCGAAACGCGCGACATGCCTCAGGCGCTCATCGCGTCGGGCTGCGGCACCGACCATCTGAGCGCGCACGCGGTGACATCGTGCGATGACGTGATTCGCGCCTATGCGATGCAGCTCGACGCCATCCAGCGCACCGGCAGCCGCGTGATCCTGATGGCGAGCCGCGCGCTCGCACGCGTCGCGCGGCATCGCGACGACTATCGGCGCGTTTACCGCGAAGTGCTCGCGATGTGCGAACGGCCCGTGATCCTGCACTGGCTCGGTGACATGTTCGATCCCGAGCTGAAAGGCTACTGGGGCAGCGACAATCTCGACGAAGCCGCCGATGCCTGCCTCGCGGTGATCGCGGAGAACGCGCACAAAATCGACGGCATCAAGATTTCGCTGCTCGACGACGCGCGCGAGATCGCGTTCCGCCGCCGTCTGCCCGAAGGCGTGAAGATGTACACGGGCGACGACTTCAACTATCCGTCGCTCATCAAGGGCGACGAAGCGGGCTTCTCGCACGCGCTGCTCGGCATCTTCGATGCGATCGCGCCCGCCGCGTCGAAGGCGCTCGCCGCGCTCGCCAGCGGCGATATCGGGCGATACGAGCGCGTGCTCGAACCCACGGTCGCGCTCTCGCGGCACATCTTCCGCGCGCCGACGCAGTACTACAAGACGGGCGTCGTCTTTCTCGCGTACCTGAACGGATTCCAGCCGCACTTCTTCATGCCGGGCGGCCATCACGGCGCGCGTCCGCCGCTCTATCTCGCGGACGTGTTCCGTCTCGCCGATGCCGCCAACCTTCTGCGCGATCCGGAACTCGCGGTGCACCGGATGCGGCTCGTCATGCAGACCTTCGGCTTGTGAACGATGCAAGGGAGCGCGAGATGGATTCACTGAAACGATGCGCCATCAATACCGCGACGCTCGGGCATCGCGAATCGCTCGATGTGACGCTGGAGCGGATCGCGCGCGCGGGCTTCGGCGGCGTCGCGCCGTGGCGGCACGAGGTCGAGGCGATCGGCGCGCAAGCGGTCGCGCGCCGGCTTCGCGCGCTGCAACTCACGGTCACCGGCTATTGCCGTTCGGCGTATCTGACCGGCGCGACGCCAGCGGACCGGCGCGCGAGCATCGACGGCAATATCGCGGCGCTGCACGATGCCGCCGAGCTCGACGCGCGCTGTTTCGTGCTCGTCGTGGGCGGCGTGAATGCGAACGGCCGCGATCTGGCGGGCGCGCGCGCTCGGGTCGACGAGAGCATCGCGCGTCTGCTCGAAGAGGCGCGCAAGCTGAAGGTGCCGCTTGCCATCGAGCCTTTGCATCCGATGTACGCGGCGGACCGTTCCGTCGTCAACACGATCGGGCAGGCGCTCGCGATGTGCGAACGCATCGCGCCGGACGATCCGTCGATGCTGGGCATCGCCATCGACGTGTATCACTGCTGGTGGGACCCGCTGCTGTCGGCATCCATCGCGGCGGCGGGCCGCGCGCGGCGGATTCTCGCGTATCACGTGTGCGACTGGCACGCCGACACGAAGGACATGCTGATGGATCGCGGCATGATGGGCGATGGCGTCATCGATCTGGCGGGCTTTCGGCGCGAGATGGAAGACGCGGGCTACGCCGGCATGATGGAAGTGGAAATCTTTTCGCGCGACCGGTGGTGGAAGGTCGCGCCGGACGAAGTGCTGGCCGTATGCGCGCAGCGCCTGCAATCGGTTTGCTGACGCAACAGAGACAACAGAGACAAGAGACAGGACATGAGCCAGGCAATCAACGAAGACGCGCGCACGGGACGTCTGCTTCCGGCGGGCAAATACGACCTCAACGACATCGAACCCGGCGATCACTACGTCACCTCGGGGATGACGGTCACGGAGTCGCACGTCGTCAACTACGCGGGCGTCTCGGGCGATCTGTACGACCTGCATATGGACGATGTCGCCGCGCAGGAGGCGGGCTTTCCCGGGCGCATCGCGCATGGACTTCTGGGACTCGCGCTGGCCGACGGCCTCAAGACGCGCAGCGACGTCCGCTTCAGCGCACTCGCGACGTTGAGCTGGAACTGGGCGTTTCGCGCGCCGCTGATGATCGGCGATCGAATCCAGGTGCGTATCGAAGTCGTGGAGAAGCGCGTCACCAAACGAACCGACCGCGGCATCGCGACGTTGAGGCTGACCGTGCTGAACCAGCACGGAGCTGTGCTGCAGGACGGGCAAACGCTGTTGCTGATGGCGAATCGCGCTTAGCGCATCGCTCGATCAGAACCGGTCCGCACGAAACGGGCGAGGGTCCACGAGCGGAGTCTCGCCGGTCATCATCTCGGCGATGATGCGTCCGGTGACCGGGCCGAGCGTGAGCCCATGATGCGCATGACCGAAGGCGAACCACAGATTTGCATGGCGCGGCGCCGGGCCGATCACGGGCATCATGTCGGGCGTGCACGGTCGGCGCCCGAGCCAGGGTTGCGCATCGAGGCGCTCGCCGAGCGGAAACGTTTCGCGAGCGAAAGGCTCCACCGCCGCCAGTTGCACGGGCGTCTTCGGCGAATCCCTGAGGCCGAGCTCGACGCCTGTCGTCAAGCGGATGCCGCGTGTCATGGGCGTGATGACATAGCCGACTTCCGCATCGAGCACAGGTTGATTAAGCGTTGCACCGGGCTTCGCCGCGTAGTGCATGTGATAGCCGCGTTTGACCTCGAGCGGAAAGCGATAGCCCAGCTTCGCAATCGCATCAGTCGACCACGGTCCCAGCGCGACGACGGCCTGTTTCGCCGATACGACGCCTGATGCGGTAGTCAACCGCCATCCGGTTTCGAGCGTCGATGCATCGCCGATCAATACGGTGCCGCCAAGCGTCTCGAACAGCTTCGCATACGCCCGCACGAGGCCCGACGGATCGCTCACCGAATCTGCGGATGTGTATCGGAGAGCCGCTTTGAGTGCGCGGCCGAGCGAAGGCTCCGCGTCATGCAGGGCCTCGTAGGAAAGGGCATCGAACGGAATGCCATATTCGTCTTTCCAGCGCGAAGCCTCGTTCACGGCAATGTCGAACGCTTTGGTTGTCCGGAAAGCGTTGATCCATCCTCCGGTTCTCAGCAGCGCGTCAGCACCGGCTGCGTCGATCAGTTCCCGATGTTCGGAAACGCTATGTCCGATCAGCGCCGAATAAGCACGCGCGATCTTCGCGTGACGGTCGGGTCGGGAATGATGCCAGTAGCGAAGCAGGAACGGCAGCAGCTTCGGCATGGCGGCCGCATGGTATCTGACGTCGGTTGCGCGGTTCGACGCGTATCGCGAGATCGTGGCAAGGTCGCGCGGAAAGGCATACGGGTAGACGCCTTCTCGCTGGATGATGCCGGCATTGCCCAGCGATGTCTCGTTACCGGGCGCCTTTCGGTCGATCAGCGCGACCTTCGCTCCACGGCGCTGCAAGTGAACGGCTATCGAGGTTCCGACGATACCCGCGCCGAGCACCATTACATCAAAGTCCATATTCGCTTCCTGTAGCCATGTGGTTCCGAGCACAGCATTCCATAACGGACGATCGCAACGCTATGCACCCGCCGGCCGCGACAGTTTCACGCTCTGCAGCAGCGCCTGCAAGTCGCCGATATTGAACGGCTTGGAAAGAATCGTCACGCCGACATGTTTCGCGCGTTCGAGTTTGTCGGCATAGCCCGTCATCGATCCCGCTATTCCAGACTTCGCTGGCGTGACCGACGCCGTCGAGCAGTACCGTGAACTCATCACCGCCTGGGCGGCTCACGGTGTCGTTAGTAGCCACCGCATTCAGCAGGCGTCGCGACACAACGCCGTGGGCGGAGACGCGGTGTTCGAGTGAACGGCAAGCTCATTCCGCCACTGCCGAGCCACCGCGTCCGGCGAACAGGCCTTCTTTCAGTGCTTCCGAGGATACGTCGGTAAGGCGCCCGTTCGCAACCTGAACGAGACGATCGGCGCATTCGAAATAGGCATCGTCGTGAGAGATGACGATGACTGTCTTCCCCTTGCGCTTGAGCTCGGGAATCAACTGCGTGTAGAACACGCGCCTGAATACGGGATCCTGATCGGCGGCCCATTCGTCGAACAGATAGATTGGGCGATCTTCCAGATACGACGCTATGAGCGCCATGCGCTTGCGTTGTCCGGAAGAGAGATTGACCGTGCTGAACCGGTTGCCCTTCATGCTGACCTTGTGATCGAGTTCGAGCTTGTGAAGATACTGCGCCGCCTGCTTCGCAATCTGCGACTGGTCTTCACACAGCACCTCATCGAACAGATGAAAGTCGGCGAACACGGCCGAGAAGCGCTCGCGATAATGCGCAAGGTTCTCCCGCTCGACTCTTACGCCGTTCAATTCCACATGCCCTTGCTCGGGTTCGTACAGTCCGAGCAGCAGCATCGCGAGCGTAGTCTTGCCGCTGCCGTTGCCGCCGATCAAGTAGACCACTTCGCCCTGACGAATCGATAGATCAATCGGCCCCAATGTGAACGGATGATCTTCCGTCAGCCCCGGATATCGATGCGATACGGCGGAGAACCGGATCAGCGGCACGCCTTCGGCTGCGTCCCCGAAGGGATCGTCTGGCGTGACATGAGCATCATCATCCGGTTGCTGCGTGAGCTCGGCATCGAGAATGCGGATGCGCCCCAGCGCAATCGACGCCTGACGAAGAATCGGCAAAGTCGTCATGACTTCGCTGACCGGCTGGATCAGGAAGAGAAGCAAGAGGGTGAGCGTCACGAGCACGCCGTGCGATTGTGGAAACCAATGCGGCACGACGAGCAGAATCAGGCCGATCGCCACATAGAAGAGCATGCCACCCGCGTTGGCGACGAGCGAATAGACGAGCATCGCGCGGGTGAACGATCGGCGGAATGCGTGTGCGGTCGAATGAACGACGTGCTCGGTGAAGTATCGGGCTCGCGCGTCGTTGAGTTGCAATTCCCGCGTGCCTTCCAGCAAGGAACGAAAGTGCCTGAAGATGGCATCGAGCTGATCTCTCACCGCTTGCATTTCGCGCAAGGGCCAGCGCTCGATAACATGATAAATCGCCCCTCCGACGACGAGAAAGACGAAAAAGCACGCGAACGCCTGCCACGAAAGCCACGCCATATACACGAGGCATACGGCGATGAGCACCACGTTGCCGAACGCGAGCGGCAGCATTTGCGAAGCTTGCGCGAACGTGTTGATGTCTGTGGTAAGAATGGCGAGCAGGCGCGGCTTGCCAAGCGTTTGCAGCTTCTTGTAGGGCGTGCGCAGAATCTTGCGGCATAGCTCGATTCGAAGACTGCATATCACCTGCTGACCGAAATCCAGCACGATGATCTGCGAACTCGTTCTGAACAGCAGTTGCGCCGCGCACACCGCGAAGAAAACGATCACCAGTCCGCGCGTTTCGATCTGACCGGCGGCGACTTTGCTGATTAGACGCGCGATCTCCGCACTGCACAGCGCCCCGGCGAACCCGGCGATGACTGCGATGACCAGTCGCGGCATGGACTGTCGGCGAAGCTGCGCGGGAATGATGGAGAACATCACTGACCTCCGCTTGCGGCATGCGGCAGGGAAGCAAGGAATGCCTCGATCGTGCGATTGAATTCATCGGGGTTATCGGTCATCACCGCATGGCCGGCGCGGGATATCGTGGCGAGCTGTCCTTCGCGCAGCGCGTGATGCGCCATGCGCTGTGCATCCTGCGGTTTGAGCACCGCTGACCCGACGCCTCTCACGACGAGCGTCGGGCAGCGCACGGACGCCATCATCTGCCACAGCTGTTCCGCGCGCGGCTCCATGTTTTGCGGCGACTCATCAGCGACGCGCCGGTCTAGCTTCGGCTCGAACATGCCGGCCGGCGTTCGGCGCAACGCATGCAGGGCGAGATTGCGAAGTGCACGGCCGTTCGCCAGCGGACGCCGGTCGAGCAACCACGATACGTATCCGTCGATCGTGTCGAACGTAGCCGGCGTCTCGCGTATGTCGGCACGAACGCGTTGTGAACCCGATGCGTCGGATTCCGGTCCAAAGTCCACCATGACCAGTCCGGAAACATGGTGCCCGAGCAGGGCATCCAATTGCAACGCGACACTGCCGCCGAGCGAATGACCGATAAGAACGGGCTTTCTTATGTTCATTGCAAGCAGAACCTGTAACACGTCGCCAGCAAGGGTTGGTGAATCGTAAGCGCGCTCCGGGTCCCAGCTCGAATCGCCGTGGCCCCTTAAATCGATCGACACGAAGCGATGTTCGGCCGACGCTACGTCGGTCAACGTTCGCCATACGCCGCTGCACTCGCCGCGGCCGTGCAGCAAGACGCAGGGCGTGCCGATACTTCCGGACTCTTCAACGGAGATATCAAAACGGCCGTCGCGAACCTTGATACTGCGCCGCTGCATGAATAAGGGACGTTTCATCTTGAGCACCTATCTGGAACCAGGCTTAGTGTGTCTTTCGAAAGTTAGCGGGCGATGAGGGCGCGGGTCGTTTCGAATCGTGGTCATGGGCTAAGGGCGAACTAACTTTCGACGCATAACCTGACGCACATCGCAACCTACCGGTGGAGTCCTCATGAAAAGCGCCGAACATGCCTATGAAGAGCAGGATTCTCAGCTCGTCGAGTTTGCAGACACCGAGAGGGTCGACGTCTCGCCGGAAGCCCTCGCAGCGATGGTCGCCGAGGCAATGCACGTGAAGCGATGCGTCGTTTCGATACCCGTCGATGATCGCGTCGCCGAGTTGTGCTCCGCGCACACCGAGGCATTCGGCGAAGTCCATATTGGCGAGAAGACGGCCATCGTCGAATACTCGGACGCGCACGACAAGATGTTCGCCGTCCTCGCGCTGAATGGAAAGACGATAGGCGTCGTGCAAGTATCGGGACCGCGGCTCGGACGGCAATTCGATGAACATGATCTGAAGCTGCTCCAGATTCTCGGTACGTTCGTCACGCGATCCGTCGAGGCGGACCGGCTGGAGAAGCTCGTCGCCTCGCCGTTCGCCCAGGCAACGATCAGGCGATCGTCGGATCAGACGATCGGCGACATCGTCGCGCAATCCGTCCAGAACCCGAGCCAGCTCTCCAAGATGCTTGCACGATCGTTCTATCGAGAGATGACGCGCGCGGGATTCGACTTCAATCAGATCATCGGCGCGGCCACCGAAATCATTTCTGAACTCGCCAGCAACGTGCGCAAGCACAGCGATCGCAAGCAGCGGCGCGAAGGTTGAGCGATCGTCATATTGGCGGGCTCGGCGCACTCGTTTGACTCCTTCCATGCCTTCGTTCGATAGCATCGCCACGGCCTCTTGAGCGGTGGCGATGCTGGTTCTCTACTTCGCCGACGCGCCGATCACATTCATCGATGCAAGGTTCTGTCCGATCATCGCGAGCGACGATGGCAGGCACATCTCGGTATGCATGCAATCGATGTCGTAATTCGCTATCGAACCATTCACGCAGTCTCGCCATTGCGCGATACGTCGGGGTTGTCCGGGCGCTTCGGAGCGCGTCGCCGTGAAATAGACGATATCGCCATGGAACGACTTGGGCGTGAACATCGATTGCAACTGCATGTTCCGCTGCGTTGTACCTATCAGCGTCGTAATGTGGTCGTCCGTGATATACGCGGGTATCAGCCGATGCTCACGCAGCGCGACCACGCGCTCGTTGGTCGATCGCATCGCCTGAAGCGTGAGCATCAGATCGGGCGACATGCTCGGGAACGTGGCTGCGAACAGCGCGCATTCATCGACTTCGGGTGCAGCGAGTCCGTCAGGCAGACGCGAATCCAGCAATACGAGTTCGCCGACCTTCTCGCCGAGGCTTTGCAGTTGCGTCGCCATTTCGTACGCAAGCAGTCCGCCAAATGACCAGCCGAGGAGGTGATACGGACCGTGAGGCTGGATCGTGCGGATGCGCGCGATGTAGTCGGCCGCCATCTCGGCGATGCTAGCGGGACCGTAACCGGGGTGCTTTAACGCCGGCGTCTGGACCGCATAGATCGGCCGGTCGCCATCGATGATCTTCGCGAGACCCGCATAACTCCACGCCAATCCGCCGACCGGATGAATGCAGAAGAGCGGTGCGCCATCGCCCGGTGTGCGGATCGGCAGAATCGGATCGAATTCGTTGTTTGAAGGTGCGGCGTTCAGTTGATTTGCCAGTTCCGCCACCGATGGCGCATTGAAGAGAACGCGAATCGAAATGTCCTGGCCGAGCTTCGCGTGAATCGATGCCATCAACTGAACGGCCAGCAATGAATGCCCCCCAAGCGCGAAGAAGTTGTCGAAGACACTCACGCGCTCGAGGCCGAGCACGCTGGCGAAGCACTGCGCGAGCGTGTGTTCGAGCGAGGTGCGCGGCGCGACATAAGCGCCAAGATCCTGCCACTGCGGATCGGGCAATGCGCGGCGATCGAGCTTGCCGTTGGGCGTGAGCGGCAGCGCATCGAGCGTCACGAACGCAGATGGCACCATGTAATCGGGCAAGCGCGCACTCACATGCTCGCGAAGCGCGTTCGTATCGACATCGGCAAGTCCCGTGACATAGGCGATGAGTTGCTGGTCTTGTGTCGCTTCACGCCGTGCCCGTGCGATTACGACGGCTTCGCGCACGGCCGGATGACTGGCGAGCTGCGCTTCGATCTCGCCGAGTTCGATGCGGAAGCCGCGAATCTTGACCTGATGATCGTTGCGTCCGAGGAACTCGAGATTGCCATCGGCGCGATAACGCGCGAGATCGCCCGTGCGATAGATGCGGGCATCGGCAATGAATGGATCGTCGAGGAAGCGTTCGGCGGTGAGATCGGGACGATTGAGATAACCGCGCGCCACACCCGCGCCACCGATATACAACTCGCCCACGGCACCGGGCGGCACGAGCCGGTAGTGCGCATCGAGCACGTACAGACGCGTGTTGGCGATCGGCCGACCGACCGATATCGTCGATGACCTATGCGCTTCGGGGCCCGTGCGATAGCACGACGACCAGACCGTTGTTTCAGTCGGACCGTAGAGATTCCACAGCGCCTTGACCTTCTCGTTCAGACGCGCCGCGAGGTTCGCGGACAACGCTTCGCCGCCGCACAGCGCGGTAAGCTTCGCGCTGCCGCTCCACTGCGTATCGAGCAGCATGCGCCAGGTGGCCGGCGTCGCCTGCATGAAGCTGATGGCGTGCGCATCGATGAGCGCTTGCAACGCGAGCGGATCGGCCGCGTCGCTGCGGGACGCGAGCACGATGCACGCGCCGGTGCTCAAGGGCAAATACAACTCCAGCCCCGCGATATCGAAGGATATCGTCGTGACGGCGAGCAGTTTGTCGGCGGCGCTCATCGAGGTGATATCGCGCATCGAGCACAGGAAGTTCAGCATCTCGCGATGCTCGACCATCACGCCTTTGGGCTTGCCTGTGGAGCCCGAAGTGAAGAGCACGTAAGCGAGATGATGCGGCGCGAGCCTTGTTTGCGGATTGCCTGCCGATTCATCGAGCGATGCGTTCGGATCGAGCACGCTCAACGTACCCGTATCACCGAGCGCTTCGCGGCCGGTGGCATCGGCGATTAGCAGCCGAGGTGTCGAGTCGGTGAGGATGTGAGTCAGGCGCTCGCCGGGATAGGCCGGATCGAGCGGCACATAGGCGCCGCCCGCTTTGAGTATCGCGAGCAATGACACCACCATGCCGATGCCACGCTCCACGCACAGCGCCACGCGATCTTCCGGCTCGACCCCGAGCGCGAGCAGACGACGCGCGAGCCGATTGGCACGCGCATTGAGTTGCGCGTACGTGAGCGTTTGATCGTCGAAGACGAGCGCGATCGCATCGGGTGTGCGCTCGACCTGCTGCTCGAACAACTGATGAATGCACAGCTCGACAGGGTAAGGCGCGGCGGTATCGTTCCACGTCTGGACCAGTAACTGACGCGTGTCGGGCGGCAGCACATCGAGTTGATCGACGGGCGTCTGCGGTGCCTGCTCGAGCGCCTGCACGAGACTCGATAACGCTTGCTCCATGTACCCGCACAACTGATCGGGCGACAGCGGCGCGAGCGTTTGCGCGGTCAAACCAAGGCTCTCGCCGTTGTCTTCGACAGCGAGCATGAGCGGATAGTTGGTGCGCTCTTCGGCGCCGAGCAGTTCGATGCCCTCGAAGGCGTACTGTTCATCGGCGACGGCCTGATTGTGCCGATAGTTCAGCAGCGCGCTAAAGAGCGGCGCGGGCGCGGCCACGCCACTGCATCGCTGAGCGAGCGCGAGCGGGGCATGCTGATGCTGCAGCAAGGCCGCCAGACGTCGGTGCGTGTCACGCACGCTATCGACAACAGAGGCATCGTTCACATCGAGACGAATCGGCAAGGTGTTGATGAGCAGCCCGAGCGCCTGATCGACACCTGCCTGCATGCGTCCGAGCAGCACGGTGCCGAAGACGATGCGGCCATCGCTGGCGCTTGCCGCGTCGAGCACACGCGCCCATGCGAGATGACAGAGACTGGCGAGACTGACGCCGAGTTCTCGCGCCTGCGTGCGCAGACGCGTGTTCAACGCCGCGGGCAACGTCACGCGAGCTTCGGCAACAGCGGAGCCGTCGTGATGTACATCGGTGAAGCCAAAGGGCAGCGTGGGCTCGCTGACATCGGCGAGCATGTCGCGGAAGAACGCTTCATGCTCCTGCTGAGTGGCGCCGAGCCGAGCCTGCGCAACCAGATCGCGAAACGGTTGCGCCACATTGAGAGCATCCGCACGACCCTCGAGCAGTGCGCTGATCTCCTTCTGAATTACTTCGAGCGTAACGTGGTCGCCGATCAGGTGATGCCACACGAGCAGCGCGAGCCAGCGCGGCGAATCGTGCTCCTTCGCGATGGTGAGCCGAAGCAGGGGCGCCTGATGCAAAGGCAGGCGTTGAGAGCGCGCATCGAACAGACGCGCGAGTTGATCGGCTGCCGGACCGTGCGCGGGATCGAGCTCGATCTCGTCGATGGTGACAGGCGCTTCGCGACAGACGACTTGCGCGGGCGTGCTGATGCCATCGTGAATGAAGGCGGTGCGCAGGATGTCGTGCCGTGCGATGATCCGTTGCAGCGCATCGAGCCAGGCATCGAGACGCGCGCGGCTATCGAAGGCGATACGCGCGGTTTGCAGATACGGGTCGCCCTCGGTGGTCAGCATGTGATGGAACAGAATGCCTTCCTGAAGCGGTGCAAGCGCGTAAATGTCTTGCACGTTGGCGAGACCACCAGGCACTTGCCCGACGATGTGATCGATATCCGCTTGCGTCAAGGCGATGAGCGGCAGCATGGCAGGCGTGAGCGCAGTCGTGTCGCGCGTGATGACATTGGGCGGCACGACGATATCGTCCGGAATCGCACCGCGCTCGATCGATGCCGCGAGCGTACTGAGGACGGGCGTCGCGAAGAGATCGCGCACGTTGGCGTGCAGGCCGATGCGGCGCATGCGTTCGATGAGCGTCACGGCCAGCAGCGAATGGCCGCCGAGCGCGAAGAAGTTATCCTGCCGGCCCACGCGATCGAGGCCCAGCAACTCGGCCCACAGATCGGCGAGCGATGATTCGGTCTCACCCAAAGGCGCTTCGAAGGGACGCAGCGCAAAGGCATCGGCGTGCGGATCGGGCAGCGCGTGACGGTCGAGCTTGCCGTTAGGCGTGAGCGGCAGTGCATCGAGCATGACGATCGCCGATGGCACCATGTAATCGGGCAGGCGCTCCGCGAGATGCTCGCGCAAGACACTGGCATCGACATCGGCAAGCAGCGTGACATAAGCGATGAGTTGCTGATCCTGCGAGGCTTCGCTTCGGGCCCGCGCGATGACCACCGCTTCACGCACGGCGGCATGATCCACGAGTTGCGCTTCGATCTCGCCGAGTTCGATACGGAAGCCGCGCACCTTCACCTGGTGATCGTTGCGGCCGAGGAACTCGATGTTGCCATCGGCACGATAACGCGCGAGATCGCCCGTGCGGTACATGCGCTCGCCGGGCATGAACGGATCGTCGAGGAAGCGTTCGGCGGTGAGTTCAGGCCGGTTGAGATAACCACGCGCCACGCCCGCGCCGCCGATATACACTTCGCCCACCGTGCCGAGCGGCACCGGCTTGCATCGAGCATCGAGCAGATAGACGCGCGTGTTGCCGATCGGCTTGCCGATGGTCTCCGTCACGCGATCGCCCTTATGCATCTCGATCCACGTCGAGTAAGTGGTCGTCTCGGACGGCCCATACAGATTGCACAATCGTTCGATATCGGTCTCGGCGAAGATGCGTTTCATCAGTGCGAGCTTGAGCGGCTCGCCGGCAAGGTTGATCGTCTTGACAGACGCCAGCGATGCGCCCGCATCGAGTAGCGAAGTGATCGCCGATGGCACCGTGTTGACGAGGCTCACATCGTGCGGCTTTCTAGAAAGTGCCAGGACGTTGTCGACGAGATGCACTGTGGCCCCGCAGGTCAACGGTGCGAAGCATTCATAGACCGAAAGATCGAAGTTGACCGATGTGGCAAACAGCGTGTGTGAAAGCTCTTTCGATGTGAAGGCGTTCAGCGCCCAGCTGAGGAAGTTGACGGCATTTCGATGTTCGATGGCGACGCCCTTCGGCTTGCCCGTCGATCCCGACGTATAGATCACATACGCGAGGTTATGCGGCGCGACAGGTGCCTGCGGATCGGCCGGCGAGAGCGCTTCCTCGTCGGATGCATGAAGATCGAGTACCGTTAGCGGGCCTGTGTCGCCCAACGCATCACGGCCGACTGCATCGGCGATCAGCAGTCGCGGCTCGGCATCGGCAAGAATGTGATTCAGCCGTTCACCGGGATAGGCAGGATCGAGCGGCACGTATGCGCCGCCCGCCTTGAGCGTTGCTATCAACGAGACGATCATGCCGATGCGCCGCTCCATGCATAACGCGACGCGATCTTCCGGCTGCACGCGCAGCGCGATCAGTCGATGCGCAAGCCGATTCGCACGCGCATTCAGCTCCGCATACGTAAGGGATTCGTCTTCGAAGACGAGCGCCGTCGCATCGGGCGTGCGTCGAACCTGTTGCTCGAAGAGCTGATGCATGCAGAGGTGGTCGGGGTAGGCGCACGCCGTATCGTTCCATTGATTGAACAGCGCATGCTCTTCAGGCAACACGAGCTCGAGCGCATGCAGCGGTGCATCCGGCCGCGCGAGCGCCTGATCGAGCAATCGCGTGAAGCGTTCACCGAAACGAACGATAGTGTGCTTATCGAAAAGATCGGTCGCGTAGCTGATGCTGCCTGTGAAGCGGTCGTGCGTATGAGTCAGGTTCAGCGTGAGGTCGAACTTGGCGCCGGCTTCGGCCGGAGGCAGGAGTTCCAGCGTGAGGCCCGGCAAAGCAAGTGCCTCGAGCGGCGCGTTCTGCAAGACGAGCATCACTTGAAACAGCGGCGTGCGGCTCATGTCACGCACCGGCGCGAGCGCTTCGACGAGTTTTTCGAAGGGCAGGTCCTGATGCGCGTAAGCGGCGAGCGTCGTATCGCGCACTTGCGCGAGCAATTCACGCAAGCAGGGCTCGCCCGAGAGATCCGCACGCAATACGAGCGTATTAACGAACAGCCCGATGAGCGGTTCGATCTGCGCATGCGTGCGATTGGCGATCGGCGAGCCGACTGCCACTTGCGATTGCCCGGACAGGCGAGCAAGAAGCGTCTGGAACGCGGCGAGCACCACCATGTACGGCGTTACGCCTTCGCGATGCGCGAGCGTGTTCACGCGCTCCGACAAGTCAGGACTCAGCGAAAAGGGCAACGTCGCGCCACGTCCGCTGATTCGTGCAGGGCGAGGACGATCGGTCGGCAGATCGAGCGGTGCGAGTTCGGCGAGCTGAGTGCACCAGTATTGCGTCTGTCGATCGAGTTCCGCACCGGCGAGCCAATCCCGCTGCCACAATGTGAAGTCGGCATACTGCACGACCAGGCGCGGCAAAGCGAGCGGTTCGTCATGCAACATGGCCTTATAGCAGGCGCCGAGTTCCCGCACGAGCACGCCGATGGACCAGCCATCGGAGATGATGTGATGCATCGTGAAGAGCAGCATATGCTCGTCTTGCGCGAGGCGAAGCAGTTGCGCGCGAAGAAGCGGCCCGTGCTGAAGATCGAACGCTCGCGTGGCTTCGGCTTGCGTGATCCGGCGGACTTCGGCGGCTTGCGCATCGGTGGCGAGCGTGTCGAGTTCGACGAGGGGCAGTGCGATTTGCAATTGCGCCGCGATGCATTGAACGGCCTGACCACCTTGTTGCACGAAAGAAGTACGCAGGCTTTCGTGACGCTCCAGGAGGGCATTCAAAGCAGTTTCGAGCGACCGAACATCGAGCGACCCGCTCAGGCGCACGGCTACCGGAATGTTATAGGTGGATTGTCCGGGGTTGAGCTGTTCGAGGAACCACAATCGTTCCTGCGCGAAAGACAGCGGTAAATGCCGCGGCCGCGTGCGCGCTTGCAGTGTCGGGATTGCGCTGACGTGACCCGTTTCCTGCTGCAACGTTTCGGCGAGCGAAGCCACGGTCGGCGCATCGAACAACGTTCGCAAGGGCAATTCGATGGAAAGCGCCTGACGCAAGCGCGATACGAGTTGCGTGGCCAGCAGCGAATGCCCCCCAAGCGCGAAGAAGTTGTCGAAGACACTCACGCGCTCGAGGCCGAGCACGCTGGCGAAGCACTGCGCGAGCGTGTGTTCGAGCGAGGTGCGCGGCGCGACATAAGCGCCAAGATCCTGCCACTGCGGATCGGGCAATGCGCGGCGATCGAGCTTGCCGTTGGGCGTGAGCGGCAGCGCATCGAGCGTCACGAACGCAGATGGCACCATGTAATCGGGCAAGCGCGCACTCACATGCTCGCGAAGCGCGTTCGTATCGACATCGGCAAGTCCCGTGACATAGGCGATGAGTTGCTGGTCTTGTGTCGCTTCACGCCGTGCCCGTGCGATTACGACGGCTTCGCGCACGGCCGGATGACTGGCGAGCTGCGCTTCGATCTCGCCGAGTTCGATGCGGAAGCCGCGAATCTTGACCTGATGATCGTTGCGTCCGAGGAACTCGAGATTGCCATCGGCGCGATAACGCGCGAGATCGCCCGTGCGATAGATGCGGGCATCGGCAATGAATGGATCGTCGAGGAAGCGTTCGGCGGTGAGATCGGGACGATTGAGATAACCGCGCGCCACACCCGCGCCACCGATATACAACTCGCCCACGGCACCGGGCGGCACGAGCCGGTAGTGCGCATCGAGCACGTACAGACGCGTGTTGGCGATCGGCCGACCGACCGATATCGTCGATGACCTATGCGCTTCGGGGCCCGTGCGATAGCACGACGACCAGACCGTTGTTTCAGTCGGACCGTAGAGATTCCACAGCGCCTTGACCTTCTCGTTCAGACGCGCCGCGAGGTTCGCGGACAACGCTTCGCCGCCGCACAGCGCGGTAAGCTTCGCGCTGCCGCTCCACTGCGTATCGAGCAGCATGCGCCAGGTGGCCGGCGTCGCCTGCATGAAGCTGATGGCGTGCGCATCGATGAGCGCTTGCAACGCGAGCGGATCGGCCGCGTCGCTGCGGGACGCGAGCACGATGCACGCGCCGGTGCTCAAGGGCAAATACAACTCCAGCCCCGCGATATCGAAGGATATCGTCGTGACGGCGAGCAGTTTGTCGGCGGCGCTCATCGAGGTGATATCGCGCATCGAGCACAGGAAGTTCAGCATCTCGCGATGCTCGACCATCACGCCTTTGGGCTTGCCTGTGGAGCCCGAAGTGAAGAGCACGTAAGCGAGATGATGCGGCGCGAGCCTTGTTTGCGGATTGCCTGCCGATTCATCGAGCGATGCGTTCGGATCGAGCACGCTCAACGTACCCGTATCACCGAGCGCTTCGCGGCCGGTGGCATCGGCGATTAGCAGCCGAGGTGTCGAGTCGGTGAGGATGTGAGTCAGGCGCTCGCCGGGATAGGCCGGATCGAGCGGCACATAGGCGCCGCCCGCTTTGAGTATCGCGAGCAATGACACCACCATGCCGATGCCACGCTCCACGCACAGCGCCACGCGATCTTCCGGCTCGACCCCGAGCGCGAGCAGACGACGCGCGAGCCGATTGGCACGCGCATTGAGTTGCGCGTACGTGAGCGTTTGATCGTCGAAGACGAGCGCGATCGCATCGGGTGTGCGCTCGACCTGCTGCTCGAACAACTGATGAATGCACAGCTCGACAGGGTAAGGCGCGGCGGTATCGTTCCACGTCTGGACCAGTAACTGACGCGTGTCGGGCGGCAGCACATCGAGTTGATCGACGGGCGTCTGCGGTGCCTGCTCGAGCGCCTGCACGAGACTCGATAACGCTTGCTCCATGTACCCGCACAACTGATCGGGCGACAGCGGCGCGAGCGTTTGCGCGGTCAAACCAAGGCTCTCGCCGTTGTCTTCGACAGCGAGCATGAGCGGATAGTTGGTGCGCTCTTCGGCGCCGAGCAGTTCGATGCCCTCGAAGGCGTACTGTTCATCGGCGACGGCCTGATTGTGCCGATAGTTCAGCAGCGCGCTAAAGAGCGGCGCGGGCGCGGCCACGCCACTGCATCGCTGAGCGAGCGCGAGCGGGGCATGCTGATGCTGCAGCAAGGCCGCCAGACGTCGGTGCGTGTCACGCACGCTATCGACAACAGAGGCATCGTTCACATCGAGACGAATCGGCAAGGTGTTGATGAGCAGCCCGAGCGCCTGATCGACACCTGCCTGCATGCGTCCGAGCAGCACGGTGCCGAAGACGATGCGGCCATCGCTGGCGCTTGCCGCGTCGAGCACACGCGCCCATGCGAGATGACAGAGACTGGCGAGACTGACGCCGAGTTCTCGCGCCTGCGTGCGCAGACGCGTGTTCAACGCCGCGGGCAACGTCACGCGAGCTTCGGCAACAGCGGAGCCGTCGTGATGTACATCGGTGAAGCCAAAGGGCAGCGTGGGCTCGCTGACATCGGCGAGCATGTCGCGGAAGAACGCTTCATGCTCCTGCTGAGTGGCGCCGAGCCGAGCCTGCGCAACCAGATCGCGAAACGGTTGCGCCACATTGAGAGCATCCGCACGACCCTCGAGCAGTGCGCTGATCTCCTTCTGAATTACTTCGAGCGTAACGTGGTCGCCGATCAGGTGATGCCACACGAGCAGCGCGAGCCAGCGCGGCGAATCGTGCTCCTTCGCGATGGTGAGCCGAAGCAGGGGCGCCTGATGCAAAGGCAGGCGTTGAGAGCGCGCATCGAACAGACGCGCGAGTTGATCGGCTGCCGGACCGTGCGCGGGATCGAGCTCGATCTCGTCGATGGTGACAGGCGCTTCGCGACAGACGACTTGCGCGGGCGTGCTGATGCCATCGTGAATGAAGGCGGTGCGCAGGATGTCGTGCCGTGCGATGATCCGTTGCAGCGCATCGAGCCAGGCATCGAGACGCGCGCGGCTATCGAAGGCGATACGCGCGGTTTGCAGATACGGGTCGCCCTCGGTGGTCAGCATGTGATGGAACAGAATGCCTTCCTGAAGCGGTGCAAGCGCGTAAATGTCTTGCACGTTGGCGAGACCACCAGGCACTTGCCCGACGATGTGATCGATATCCGCTTGCGTCAAGGCGATGAGCGGCAGCATGGCAGGCGTGAGCGCAGTCGTGTCGCGCGTGATGACATTGGGCGGCACGACGATATCGTCCGGAATCGCACCGCGCTCGATCGATGCCGCGAGCGTACTGAGGACGGGCGTCGCGAAGAGATCGCGCACGTTGGCGTGCAGGCCGATGCGGCGCATGCGTTCGATGAGCGTCACGGCCAGCAGCGAATGGCCGCCGAGCGCGAAGAAGTTATCCTGCCGGCCCACGCGATCGAGGCCCAGCAACTCGGCCCACAGATCGGCGAGCGATGATTCGGTCTCACCCAAAGGCGCTTCGAAGGGACGCAGCGCAAAGGCATCGGCGTGCGGATCGGGCAGCGCGTGACGGTCGAGCTTGCCGTTAGGCGTGAGCGGCAGTGCATCGAGCATGACGATCGCCGATGGCACCATGTAATCGGGCAGGCGCTCCGCGAGATGCTCGCGCAAGACACTGGCATCGACATCGGCAAGCAGCGTGACATAAGCGATGAGTTGCTGATCCTGCGAGGCTTCGCTTCGGGCCCGCGCGATGACCACCGCTTCACGCACGGCGGCATGATCCACGAGTTGCGCTTCGATCTCGCCGAGTTCGATACGGAAGCCGCGCACCTTCACCTGGTGATCGTTGCGGCCGAGGAACTCGATGTTGCCATCGGCACGATAACGCGCGAGATCGCCCGTGCGGTACATGCGCTCGCCGGATTCGAAGGGATTGGCGACGAAGCGCTGAGCGGTGAGCGCCGCGCGTCGCAGATAGCCACTCGCCAGACCTGCGCCGCCGATATACAACTCACCCGTCACGCCGAGTGGCACAGGACGCAAGGATTCATCGAGCACGTAGGCTTGCGTGTTGGCAAGCGGTCTCCCGATGGGAATCGACATGCCGTATGCGATGGCGTCGTGATAGGCATGCGTCAACACGCCCACGGTGGTCTCGGTCGGCCCAAAGTGATTGAGAATGCGCATGCCGGGCTTCAGCGCCTGCACGCGACGGATCCAGTCGGCGCGCGTCGCTTCTCCGCCGAGCACGAGCAGTTGCGTCGGCAATGCCGGGGCGGTGTCGAGCGTGACGTCAACGAGCGCGCGCAGATGTCCGGGCACGATCTTGAGAACATCGATGCCGCGCTGACGCATGTATTGCCCGAACAAATAGCTATCGGTGGTGCGCTCGTTCGACAGCACATGCAGCTCGTGGCCCGCGACCAGCGCACCGAACAGAATCGTATTGCCCAGATCGGTCGCGATGGTCGAAGCAAGTGCCATCTTCGACTGCGCTCGAACGTTCATCCTCGCGAGCACGCCGCTCAAATAGTTCGAGAGATTCCGATGACTCAATACGACGCCCTTCGGCTTGCCGGTCGAGCCGGACGTGTAGATCACATAAGCCGGGCAGTGCGCATGCATGTCGATGGCGGGTTCGATATCGGGACATGCTTGGACACGCCTCGCGTCCTTGTCAGGACAGACGATCGGCACGTCCCGCGCGACATCTGAAAGACCGTCGAGAAGCGATGTCTGAGTCACGAGCAGCGATACATCGGCGTCGTCGAGCATGTACCTGAGACGCTCCGCTACCGTGGTGGGATCGAGCGGCACATACGCAGCGCCTGCCTTGAGTATCGCCATCAACGCGACGATCATGTCGATGCCGCGCTCCATGCACAACGCGACGCGATGCTCTGGTTCGACGCCAAGCGCGATGAGATGATGGGCAAGCCGGTTGGCGCGGGCATCGAGTTGCGCATACGTGAGCGACTCGTTTTCAAAGACGAGCCCGATTGCATCGGGCGAGCGTCGCACCTGTTGAGCGAAAAGCTGATGGATACACAGATGCTCGGGATACGCAGCGGCGGTATCGTTCCATCGCCTGAACATTGCGTGCTCTTCGGGTAGCACGATCTCGAACGCATGCAGGGGCGCATCGGGTTGATCGAGCGCCTGTTCGAGCAGGCGCTCGAAGCGTTCCCCGAGCCTTGCAATCGTGCGCTCGTCGAAGAGATCGGACGCGTAGCTCAGGCTGCCAGCAAAGCGCCCTTGCGTGTGCGCGAGCTTCAACGTGAGATCAAACTTCGCGCCGGCTTCGGACGGAGGCAGCAACTCGAGCGTGAGTCCGGGCAAGGCGAGGGGCTCCGCCGGTGCGTTCTGCAACACGAACATCACCTGGAAGAGCGCCGTACGGCTGGTATCGCGAGCCGGCGCGAGTGCTTCGACGAGCTTCTCGAACGGCAGGTCCTGATGCGCGTAAGCGGCGAGCGTCGTATCGCGCACTTGCGTGAGCAACGTACGCAACGAAGGCGAACCGGAAAGATCCGCGCGCATGACCAGCGTATTGACGAACAGGCCGATGAGCGGCTCGACTTGCGCGTGCGTGCGATTGGCGATCGGCGAGCCGACTGCGATATCCGTTTGACCGGATAGACGCGCGAGCAGCGTCTGGAAGACGGCGAGCAGCAGCATGAAGGGCGTCGTGCCTTCACCTTGCGCGAGCCCGATCAGCCGCTCGGAAAGCACCGGGCTCAGAGCGAAGGGCAAGCTTGCGCCGCGCCCGCTGATGTGCGACGGCCGAGGGCGATCGGTCGGCAGATCGAGCGGCGCGAGCCCCTCGAGCCGATCGCGCCAATAGCGTGTCTGTCGTTCGAGTTCGGCGCCGGCGAGCCAGTCGCGCTGCCACAAGGTGAAGTCGGCATACTGCACGTCGAGCGGCGGCAACGCAGCAGGCGCGTTCGACAACGCCGCCGTGTAGCACGCGCCGAGTTCACGCACGAGCACGCCAGTCGACCAGCCATCGTAGATGATGTGATGGATCGTGAACAGCAGGACATGCTCTCGCGCAGACAGGCGCAGCAATCCAGCACGAAGCAGCGGACCGCGTGCAAGATCGAATGCGTGTGTTGCTTCGTCTTGTGCCAGGCGGCGGACTTCGGTGGCTTGCGCATCGGCATCGAGCGTATCGAGCGCGATCAGCGGCAAGGTGATCCGTGCTTGCGTCGCGATGCGTTGAACCGGCAAACCATCGTGTTGGGCGAAGCATGTGCGCAGGATTTCATGTCGATCGATGAGCGCATCCATCGCGCTCTGCAACGCGCGAACATCGACCGATCCGCTGAGACGCACGGCCACTGGAATGTGATACGTAGACTGCCCCGGGTTGAGCTGCTCTAGGAACCACAAACGTTCCTGCGCGAAAGACAACGGCAGATGCGTGGGGCGCTCACGGGTCCGCAAAGGCGGCAAGATGCTCGCGCGATCGGAAGGCGCATCGAGCGTAAGCGCTTCGGCAAGCGAGGCGACGCTAGGCGCATCGAACAGCGTACGCAAGGGCAGCTCGATCGCAAGCGTCTGACGCAAGCGCGAGACGAGTTGCGTAGCAAGCAGCGAATGACCGCCGAGCGAGAAGAAGTTGTCGAGGACGCTCACGCGCTCGAGGCCGAGCACATCGGCGAAGCACTGCGCGAGCGTGTGTTCGAGCAAGGTGCGCGGCGCGACATACGCGGCGAGGTCTTGCCATTGCGGATCGGGCAGTGCGCGACGATCGAGCTTGCCGTTGGGCGTCAGCGGCAACGCGTCGAGCAGCACGAAAGCCGACGGCACCATATAGTCGGGCAGACGCGAACTCGCATGTTCCCGAAGTTCGTCAATGTCGATATCGCCAGTTGCCGTGACATATGCGACGAGTTGCTGATCCAGCGTCTTTTCATGCCGCATGCGGGCGATGACGACGGCCTCGCGCACCAACGGATGACTGGCGACGTGCGTCTCGATCTCGCCGAGCTCGATACGAAAACCGCGTATTTTGACCTGGTGATCGTTGCGTCCGAGAAACTCTATATTGCCATCGGCGTGATAACGCGCGATATCGCCCGTTCGATACATGCGCGCGCCGGCGATGAACGGATCATCGATGAAACGTTCGGCCGTGAGATCGGGCTGGTTCAGATAACCACGCGATACGCCCGCGCCGCCGATATACAACTCACCAATCGCGCCCGGCGGAACCCACTGAAGGTGCGCGTCGAGCAGATAGATGCGCGCGTTGGCAATCGGCTTGCCGATAACCGGTTGCATCTGATCGGCCGTGATTTCCGTGAGCGCGGCATCGACGGTGCATTCGGTCGGACCATAGACGTTGAACGCGCGAATCCGGTCAGCTAGCGCGAGCCTGTTCCACGTCTGTTGCGTGATCGCTTCGCCGCCGATAAGCAAGGTCAGCTCCGAGTGTCGACGCTCGAGCAAGCCGCTGGCGAGCATGACATCGAGTTGAGTCGGCGTGCAGTCGATGACGTCGATATCGGCGTTGTTCAGATACTCGATGAGCGCCGCGCTATCGGTGCGCACGTCGGCGGGAATCAAGATCAGCCGATGACCTGCAAGCAGCGCGGTGAGGCTCTTCAGCGAAGAATCGAACGCGATGCTTGCGTTCAGGCCGATGCCGGAGCGGGCGGCGCAACGTGCGAACACCGTTGATTGCAGCGCGTAATGCAGATTCACGACATGGTGATGCTCGACCATCACGCCCTTGGGCTTGCCGGTGGAGCCGGAGGTATAGATGACGTAGGCGAGATGATGCGCCGCGACGTTCGTTTGCGGGTTCTCTTGTGACAGCGCGTCATCGAGCGATGCATCGATATCGAGTACGACGAGCGCGCCCGTGTCGCCCAATGCTTCACGGCCCGCAGCATCGGCGAGCAGGAGACGCGGCGCTGCATCGGTGAGGATGTGGCTCAGTCGTTCGCCCGGATAAGCCGGATCGAGCGGCACGTAAGCGCCGCCTGCCTTCAGTATCGCCATCAACGCGACGATCATGCCGATGCTTCGCTCCATGCACAGCGCGACCCGATCTTCCGGCCGGACCCCGAGCGCGACCAGCCGATGCGCAAGCCGATTCGCGCGCGCATTGAGTTCGGCGTATGTGAGCGATTCGTCTTCGAATACAAGCGCGATTGCTTCAGGCAAGCGTCGAACCTGTTGTTCGAACAGACGATGGATGCACACATCTTCGGGATACGCCGCGGTCGTGTCGTTCCATCGTTCGAGCAACGCATGCTCTTCGGGCAGCACCAGTTCGAGCGCATGCAAGGGCGCATCGGGTCGATCGAGCGCCTGTTCGAGCAGACGCGTGAAGCGTTCGCCCAAGCGCACGATCGTTTGCTCATCGAACAGGTCGGCCGCGTATGCGAGCGTGCCGCGCAAATGATCTTGTGTTTGCGTCAGGTTCAGCGTGAGATCGAACTTCGCGCCAGCATCGGCGGGGCGCATTACTTCCAGCGTGAGGCCGGGCAGCGCGAGCGGCTCCATCGGCGCATTTTGAAGGACGAACATCACCTGGAACAACGCCGTGCGGCTGGTATCGCGAACCGGCGCGAGCGCTTCGACGAGCTTCTCGAACGGCAAGTCCTGATGCGCGTAAGCGGCGAGCGTCGTTCCACGCACTTGCGCGAGCAATTCACGCAGCGACGGCGATCCCGAAAGATCGGCGCGCAAGACGAGCGTGTTGACGAACAGGCCGATGAGCGGCTCGACCTGCGCATGCGAGCGGTTCGCGATAGGCGACCCTATGGCGACGTCGTTTTGACCGGATAGCCGCGCAAGCAGCGTCTGGAACACGGCGAGCAGCAGCATGAAAGGCGTGACGCCTTCCCGATTCGCAAGCGCGTCGATCCGATTGCACAACGCGGCACTCACCGCGAATGGCACGCTCGCGCCGCGTCCGCTCATTTGCGATGGACGTGGGCGATCGGCGGGCAGGTTCAGCGGTGCGAGTTCGGCAAGCTGATTGCGCCAGTATTGCGTCTGACGTTCGAGTTCGGCACCCGCCAGCCAATCGCGCTGCCACAAGGTGAAGTCGGCGTATTGCACGGCCAGTGGCGGCAGTGAGAGAGGTTCATTGCGCAATGCAGCCGCATAGCCCGCGCCGAGTTCACGCACGAGCACGCCCGTCGACCAGCCATCGGAGACGATGTGATGCATCGTGAACAGCAAGACATGTTCGTGTTGCGCAAGACGCAGCAAGAGCGCACGAAGTAAAGGACCGCGCTGAAGATCGAATGCGCGCGTGGCTTCATCCTGCGCGAGTCGACGCAGTTCGGCGGCTTGTGCATCGGAAGCGAGCGCATCGAGCGCGATGACCGGCAGCGCGATGTGCAAGTGCGGCGCGATGCATTGCACGGCCTGTCCGTCGTGTTGCGCGAACGTCGTTCGCAAGCTTTCGTGACGCTCCACGAGGGCGTTCAGCGCGGTTTCGAATGACGGCACATCGAGTGCTCCGTTCAGACGCACCGCGACCGGAATGTTGTAGGCGGATTGTCCCGGATTGAGTTGTTCGAGGAACCACACACGTTCCTGCGCGAAGGACAGCGGCAGACGAGCGGGCCGCTCGCGTGCTTGCAAAGGCGGCAAGGCGCTCGCGACGCGGGAAGGTTCGTCGAGCGCAAGCACTTCGGCAAGCGCGGCAACGCTCGGCGCATCGAACAAGGCACGCAGCGGCAACTCGATGGAAAGCGCCTGACGTACGCGCGACACGAGTTGCGTGGCCAGCAGCGAATGGCCGCCCAGCGAGAAGAAGTTATCGAACACGCTGACACGTTCGAGGCCGAGCACGCTGGCAAAGCATTGCGCGAGCGCATCTTCTAGCGATGTGCGCGGCCCGACATAGGTGGCCTGGTCCTGCCACTGCGGGGCGGGCAATGCGCGACGATCGAGCTTGCCGTTGGGCGTCAGCGGCAAGGCATCGAGCACGACGAAGGCCGAGGGCACCATGTAATCGGGTAAGCCCGATGCAAGATGTTCGCGCAACACGCTTGCATCGATCTCGTCCGTGCCGGTGACGTACGCGATGAGCTGTTGATCCTGCGTGGCTTCATGCCGCGCACGCGCGATGACGACGGCCTCGCGTACCGACGGATGACTGGCGATCTGCGCTTCGATCTCGCCGAGCTCGATGCGGAAGCCGCGAATCTTGACTTGATGATCGTTGCGTCCGAGAAATTCGATGTTGCCATCGGCGCGATAGCGTGCGATGTCGCCGGTGCGATACATGCGCCCGCCCGGTACGAAGGGATCGTCGAGAAAGCGCCCGGCGCTGAGTTCGGGACGATTCAGATAGCCGCGCCCAACACCCGCGCCGCCGACATAGAGTTCGCCCACGGCGCCGACAGGCATCAAGCGGCGCTCGGCATCGAGCAGATAAATGCGCGTGTTCGCAATGGGACGGCCGATGGGCACCGGGTTCGACTCTTCCGGCAGGCACCGATACGCGGTCGCCCAAACCGTCGCTTCCGTGGGACCGTATTCGTTGTAGAGCGCGACCGGTCGGCGCAGCGTCGAGCTTTGCTTCGCGAGTCCCGGCGGGCACGCTTCGCCCGCGACGATGATCTCGCGGAGCTTATGAGCATCGCTCGACGACATGCTGTCGAGAATGGCCTGGCCGAGCGACGGCACGCACAACACACGCGTGATGTCGCGATGCCGCACCAGTTGGATGATCGCGTCCGGGTCTCGCGCGGTATCGAGATCTACGAGCGCAAGACAGCCTCCGTTCGTGAGCGTGCCGAAGAGGCCCGCGACGGAGCTGTCGAAAGCGAGCGACGACAGCAGCAGGAAGCGTTCGTTCGATGCGCGCTCATAGAACCGGTGCCGCGCGAAGGTGGACGCGACGAGCGTTCCGTGCTCGATCGCAACGCCTTTGGGCTTGCCGGTCGAACCCGATGTGTAGATCACGTAAGCGAGGTTGTTCGGCCCGACGTTCGGGCGCGGATCGTGCTGCGGGAACGCGTCGTTGAGCGCTGCATCGGGATCGATGACCGTGAGCGAACCCGTGTCGCCCAATGCTTCGCGACCGGCGGCATCGGCAATGAGCAGACGAGGCATCGCATCGGTGAGGATATGCGTCAGCCGTTCGCCTGGATAGGCAGGATCGAGCGGCACATACGCGCCGCCTGCCTTCAGTATCGCCATCAACGCGACGATTCCGCCGATGCCGCGCGCCATGCAGAACGCGACGCGATCTTCCGCTTGCACGCCCAGCGCGATCAGCCGATGCGCAAGCCGGTTCGCACGCGCATCGAGCTGCGCGTACGTGAGCGACTGATCCGCGAAGATGAGCGCGAGCGCATCGGGCGTGCGCCGGACTTGCTCTTCGAAGAGCTGTTGAATACAGACATCGTCGCGATAGGCCGTTGCCGTGTCGTTCCATCGTTCGAGGAGCGCGTGTTCCTCGGGCAGCACGAGCTCGAGCCCAAAGAGCGGTGCATCGGGCTGATCGAGCGCCTGTTCGAGCAAGCGCGCGAAGCGCTCGCCGAAGCGCGCGATGGTGCGTTCGTCGAACAGGTCGGTAGCGTAGTTCAGGCTGCCGGTCAGATGGTCTTGCGTATGAGTCAGGTCCAATGTGAGATCGAACTTGGCGCCGGCTTCGGCCGGCGGCAGCAACTCGAGCGTGAGTCCGGGCAAGGCGAGCGGCTCCGCGGGTGCGTTCTGCAACACGAACATTGCCTGAAACAACGCGGTGCGGCTGGTGTCGCGAACCGGCGCGAGCGCTTCGACGAGCTTCTCGAACGGCAAGTCCTGATGCGCGTAAGCAGCGAGCGTCGTATCGCGGACTTGCGCAAGCAACGTACGCAACGAGGGCGACCCCGAAAGATCGGTGCGCAACACGAGCGTGTTGACGAACAGGCCGATGAGCGGCTCGATCTGCGCATGCGTGCGATTGGCGATGGGCGAGCCTACGGCGACATCGTTCTGTCCGGACAGTCGCGCAAGCAGCGTCTGGAACACGGCAAGCAGCAGCATGAAAGGCGTGACGCCTTCGCGGTGCGCGAACGCATATAGCCGTTCGCATGACGCGGGGCTAAGCGCGAAAGGCAACGTTGCGCCGCGTCCGCTGATCTGTGCGGGGCGCGGACGGTCGAGAGGCAAATCCAGCGGCGCGAGATCGGCAAGACGATCGCGCCAGTATTGCGTCTGACGCTCCAGTTCCGCATCGGCGAGCCAGGCACGCTGCCATATCGTAAAGTCGGCGTATTGGACAGGCAAGGGCGGGAGCGCAACCGGCTCCTTGCGCACTGCAGCCGTATAGCATGCGCCGAGTTCACGAACGAGCACGCCGATAGACCAGCCATCGGAGACGATGTGATGCATCGTGAACAACAGGACGTGTTCAGCGGATGACAAACGCAGCAATTGCGCGCGAAGCAGCGGTCCATGCTGGAGATCGAAGGCGCGTGAGGCTTCGATTTGCGCAAGGCGGAGGACCTCGGCGCTTTGCTCATCGGCGACGCGTTCATCGAGTTCGATGAGCGGCAGCGCGATCTTCAGGCTGGAAGCAATGCATTGCACTGCCTGGCCGTCGTGCTCCACGAACGATGTGCGCAGGCTCTCGTGACGCGCCACGAGTGCGTTCAACGCTGTTTCGAATGCGTGAACATCGAGCGAGCCCGAGAGGCGCACGGCGACCGGTATGTTGTACGTCGATTGTCCCGGATCGAGCTGATCGAGGAACCACAAGCGTTCCTGCGCGAACGACAGCGGCAGTTGCACGGGACGCGGCAACGCTTGCAAGGGCGGTCGCGCACCGGGTTGACGAGCCGTGTCCTCCAGCGCGTCGGCGAGCGCCGCGACGCTTGGCGCATCGAAGAGCGTGCGCAAGGACAGTTCGACCGACAGGGCTTCGCGCAGTCGCGAGACGAGTTGCGTCGCGAGCAACGAGTGACCGCCGAGCGCAAAGAAGTCATCGAAGATGCTCACGCGTTCGAGGCCGAGCACGCTGGCAAAGCACTCCGCAAGCGATGTTTCAAGCGATGTCCGCGGCGCGACATACACGGCGAGGTTCTGCCATTGCGGATCGGGCAGCGCGCGGCGATCCAGCTTGCCGTTTGTCGTAAGGGGCAAGGCATCGAGCGTCACGAACGCGGATGGCACCATGTAATCCGGCAAACGCGAACTGAGATGCTCGCGAAGATCGCTCGTATCGGTGTCTGAAACGCCGGTGATATAGGCGATGAGTTGCTGATCCTGCGTCGCTTCATCGCGCGCACGCGCAATGACGACGGCTTCGCGCACCGCCGGATGACTGGCAATCTGCGCTTCGATCTCACCCAGCTCGATACGAAAGCCTCGAATCTTGACCTGATGATCGTTGCGCCCGAAAAACTCCAGACTGCCATCGGGCCGATACCGTCCGAGATCGCCCGTACGATAGAGCCTCGCGCCCGGAACGAACGGATCGTCGATGAAACGCTGGGCGGTCAGCTCGGGCCGATTGAGGTAGCCGCGCGCCACGCCCGCGCCTCCGACATACAACTCGCCCACCGCACCGACAGGCGCGAGCCGCTGTTGCGCATCGAGCAGATAGATCGTCAGGTCGGGAATGCGCACGCCGATCGGGCTGTGGCTGTCCGCGCAGTCTTCGCGATCGAGCGGTCGATAAGTCACATGCACGGTCGTCTCGGTGATGCCGTACATGTTGACGAGGCGCGGCTGCCGATCCGAATGACGTGCGTACCACGTCTCCAGCATCGAAGGATTCAACGCCTCGCCGCCGAACACGACATAACGCAACGCGGTGGGCGCATCGTTCGTTTCCTGCGCCTGTATCAGTGCACGAAATGCGCTGGGCGTCTGATTCAGCACGGTCACGCGTTCCTGCTGAAGGAGTCGAATAAAGTCGGGCGTGAAACGCGCAACCTGTTGCGGCACGATCACGAGCTTGCCGCCATAACGCAGCGCGCCCCACATTTCCCAGACCGAGAAATCGAAGGCGAACGAGTGGAACAGACACCAAACATCGCGTTCATCGAAACCGAACCAGTCGTGCGTCGCATCGAAGAGACGAACGATCTGCGCATGCTCGATCATCACGCCCTTGGGCTTGCCGGTCGAACCGGACGTGTAGATCACGTAAGCGAGATGCGACGGAGCGACGGCTGTAAGTGGATCGTCTTGCCCGATTTCGTCGTCGAGCGATGCATCGGGATCGATCACGGTGAGCGTGCCCGTATCGCCGAGCGCCGCGCGGCCGGCGGCATCGGCGAGCAACAGGCGCGGTGTCGAGTCGATGAGAATGTGGCTCAAGCGCTCGCCCGAATAAGCGGGATCGAGCGGCACATAAGCGCCACCCGACTTGAGGATCGCGAGCAATGCGACCATCATGCCGATGCCACGCTCAACGCATAACGCGACGCGATCTTCCGGCCCCACGCCCAACGCGATCAGACGATGCGCGAGCCGGTTCGCCCGCGCGTTGAGTTGCGCATAGGTCATGGATTGATCTTCGAAGACGAGCGCGACCGCGTCGGGCACGCGCCTCGCCTGCTGCTCGAAGAGCTGATGAATGCACATGTCCGATGGATACGAAGCCGTATCGTTCCATGTCTTCACCAGCAAGTCGTGCGTCTCGGGCGGCACGACATCGAGCTGGTTCACCGGCGTTTGCGGCGCCTCTTCGAGTGCCTGCGCAAGGCTCGACAACGCCTGTGCCATATATCCGCAGAGCTGTTCGGGCGACAGCGGCGCGACGGTCTGCGCGATGAGGCCGAGACTATCGCCGTTGTCGTCGACGCACAGCGTCAGCGGATAATTCGTGCGCTCTTCGGCGCCGAGCAGTTCGATTCCATCGAAGGCGGTGTGCCGTTCGTCGGATGCGCGATTATGACGATAGTTGAGCAGCGCATTGAAGAGCGGCGCGGGCGCGGCAACGCCGCTGCACCGTTGAGCGAGCGCGAGCGGGGCATGCTGATACTGCAGCAGCGCGGCAAGACGGTCATGCGCAAGACGCGCGCTGTCCGCGACGGAAGCGTCGTCGATGTCGAGGCGAACCGGCAAGGTGTTGATCACGAGCCCGAGCGCCTGATCGACGCCCGCCTGCATGCGTCCGAGCAACACGGTGCCAAATACGACGCGCCCATCGGAATCGAGCGCGCTCCCCGCGCTCAACACGCGCGCCCACGCGAGATGACAGAGACTCGCGAGACTCACGCCGATATGCCGGGCCTGCGCGCGCAGACGTGCATCTAGCTCTGCGGGCAGCGTGATGTGCGCTTCGGCGACGGCCGAGCCGTCGTGATGCACATCGGTCAAGCCGAACGGCAACGTGGGCTCGCTGACATCGGCGAGCGTGTCGCGGAAAAAGGCTTCCTGCGCTTCACGGTTCGCACCGAGCCGGGCCTGCGCGACGAGGTCGCGGAATGGTTGCGCCGCGCCCAACGCGTGCGCGCGGCCATCGAGAATCGCGCCGATTTCCGCATGCATGACTTCGAGCGTCGCATGATCGCCGATCAGATGATGCCAGTTCAATTGCATCAGCCAGCGATCACCGCACGCCTCGCGTGCGATCGCGATCTGCATCAAGGGCGCACGAGCGAGATCGAGGCGCTGCGTGCGCGCATCGAAACGATGCGTCAGATCGTCGACCTCAACGATCGTCACGGGCGCGTGACGCAGGACGACCTGCGCTGCCGTCGTCACGCCTTCGTGAACGAACGCGGTGCGCAGAATGTCATGCCGCGCGACGACCTGTTGCAACGCATCGACCCATGCATCGAGACGGGCGCGGCTGTCGAACGCGAGGCGAGCCGTTTGCAGATACGGATCACCTTCGGTCGTGAGCATGTGATGAAACAGGATGCCTTCCTGCAGCGGCGCGAGCGCATAGATATCCTGAATGTTGGAGATCCCGCCAGGCACCTGATCGACGATGCGATCGATATCCGCCTGCGTCAGCGCGATGAGCGGCAGCATGTCCGGCGTGATGGCGCTGTTCGCGGCCATGATGGCATTGGGCGGCACGACGATGTCGGACTTCGGCGCGGCGTAATCGATGGCATCGGCGAATGCGCTGAGCACGGGCGTCGCGAAGAGATCGCGCACGCTCGCTTGCAGCCCGATGCGCCGCAAGCGCTCGATGAGCGTCACCGCGAGCAGCGAGTGGCCGCCGAGCGCGAAAAAATTGTCATGCCGGCCGACACGTTCGATGCCCAGCAGCTCAGCCCACAGATCGGCGAGCGCGCTTTCGGTGCGACCTTGCGGTGCTTCGAAGGGACGCAGCGCGAAGGCGTCGGCTTGCGGATCGGGCAACGCGCGGCGATCGAGCTTGCCGCTCGGCGTAAGCGGCAGCGCATCGAGCGTGACGAACGCGGCGGGCGTCATGTAGTCGGGAAGACGCGAACTCAGATGCTCGCGCAAGCCGCTTGCATCGATGCCGAATTCATCGCGCGCGGTGACGTAGGCGATGAGTTGCTGATCCTGCGAGCCGGGCGTGCGCGAACGCGCAATCACCACGGCATCGCGCACCGCCGGATGACTCGCGATCTGCGTCTCGATCTCACCGGGCTCGATGCGAAAGCCGCGAATCTTGATCTGCAGATCGTTGCGTCCGAGGAATTCTATGTTGCCGTCGAGATGAAATCGGGCGAGATCGCCGGTGCGGTACATGCGCGCGCCCGGCACGAAGGGATCGTCGAGAAAGCGCTCGGCCGTGAGCTCAGGACGATTCAGATAGCCGCGCGCAACACCCGCGCCGCCGATATACAGTTCGCCCACGGCGCCGGGCGGCACCACGCGACGCCGCGCGTCGAGCACATAGGTGCGCGTGTTGGCGAGCGGCTTGCCGATGACCGGTTGCGCCTGTTCGTGCGTGATCTCCGCGAAGGTCGCATCCACCGTGCACTCGGTCGGACCATAGACGTTGAACGCGCGTATGCCTTGTGCACGCGCGAGACGGCTCCACGTCTGCGGGGTGAGTGGTTCGCCGCCGACGAGCACGGTCAGTGGCGTTTGCCGTCGTTCGAGCAGACCAGCGGAGAACAGCGATTCGAGTTGCGTCGGCGTGCAGTCGAAAACGTCGATATCAGATGTATCGAGAAAATCGACGAGCGCCATCGCGTCGGTGCGCACATCGGCGGGAACGACGACGAGTCGATGTCCGGACAGCAACGCGGTAAGGTTCTGCACGGACGCATCGAAGGCGATGCTCGCGTTCAGCGTAACGCCAGCATGCGGCGTGCAATGCGCGAACACTGTCGATTGCAACGCATGATGCAGATTCATCACATGCCGATGCTCGACCATGACGCCCTTGGGCTTGCCGGTCGACCCGGACGTGTAGATCGCATACGCGAGATGATGCGAGGCGAGGCCGGGCACATGCGGATCGGTTTGCGGCAGCGCATCGTCGAGCGATGCATCGGGATCGAGCACCGCAAGCGCACCGATATCACCGAGCGCGTGACGGCCCGCCGCATCGGCGACCAGCAACAGGGGCGAGGCATCGCCGAGTATGTAACTCAGGCGCTCCCCCGGATAAGCCGGATCGAGCGGAATGTACGCGCCGCCCGACTTGAGTATGCCGAACAACGCGACAATTGCGCCGATGCCGCGCTCCATACACAACGCGACGCGATCTTCGGGACGCACGCCGAGCGCGATCAGCCGATGCGCGAGCCGGTTCGCACGCGCATTGAGCTGCGCAAACGTGAGCGATGCGCCATCGCAGACGAGTGCGACGGCGTCGGGCGTGAACCGGGCCTGCTGCTCCAGAAGCCGATGAATACACTCATGCTCGGGATACGGCGCGGCTGTGTCGTTCCAGCGTTCGAGCAGCGCCTGTCTTTCTGGCAGCACAAGCTGAAGCGTATGCAGCGGCGCATCGGGCTGATCGAGCACTTGTTCGAGGAGACGCGTGAAGCGGCGCGCGTGCGCATCCACGGACTCGGGCGTATAGAGCAACGGATTGCCATCGAACATCAATTCGATGCCGAGTTCATCGCCCTGGTCATGCACGATCAGCGCGAGATCATCGGGCGTGCCATAGAACGAGCGATTCGAGCCGATGAGGCAGCCCGCGAAGTTCAGCGCGCGGCTGTACTCCGGCATGATGTTCACGGTGGGACCGAAAAGCGGCCTGTCGGCTTCGATGCGGCCCACATCGCGCCGGATATCTTTCACGCGATAGCGTTGATGACGCAGCACCCGGCGGCTCTGCCGTGACACGGCATCGAGAAGATCGACGATGGTCGTGCGTTCGTCGACGATCGCGCGCAACGGCAGCGCATTCGACAACATGCCCGGCACGCTTCTCGCCAGACGCCCGACGCGTGCGGTGACGGGCAAGCCAAGCACCACTTCGGGCTGGCCGCTCAGACGTGCGACGTAGGCGGCCATCACCGCCGTCATGATTTGCGGCCAGGTGGTGCCGTTGCGTGCGGCCATCTCGCGCATGCGCGCGGTCGTGTCGGGCGATAGACGGATTTGCGCGCTCGCCTGCGAATACGCGTGGGCAGGCATCGGCTCGGGCGCCATGCACGCCGAGAGGATCACAGGCTCGGGGCAATCCTCCATGTATTCCTGCCAGAACTGCCGATCGCTTTCGAAGGCGCCGGATGCGCGATACGCTGCGTCGTTGTCGAGCAGATTGGCAAGGGGCGCCCAGCCGGACGGCGCGGGATCGTGTCCTTCGATCAGTGCCGAATAGACGGCTGCGAGCCGCTGCGTGAAAAGCAGGAACGAAAATCCATCGAACGCGACATGGTGAATCCGCTGAAAGAAGAAAAAGCGCGTGGGGCTCGCCTGAAAAAGCTGCGCATCGAATAGCGGCCAATGACCGAGATCGAATGCCGTGGCGAGCGCGGTCTGCACATCGCGATCGATCGCTTCCAGCGGATCGGGTGCGTCGCTTACATCGACGACGCGCAGCGTGAAGTGCAACGGCTCATCGGGCACGATCTGACGCGGCAAGCCGTCGGTGACGAGCAGGCGCACGCGCATGCCTTCGGCTTCGTCGACGGTTTGCCGCAGCGCAGCCTGAAGCACATCGACATCGAGCGGCCCGATGATCTCCGTGAGTTGCGCCAGATTGAAGCGTGGATCGTGCAAATCGAATTGCTGCCGAAAGAAGATGCCCGATTGAGCAGGCGTGATGGGAAAACCGTGCATGGCGTCGATCCGTAGTTGAGAGCACGCGCGTGCTCTGGAAAGCGATGGTCAAGGACAGGGTCACCAGAACGCGGTGGAAGAAGCGCACGCGCGTTCGCGCGCGGGTCCACCTGGCACAGATCCCTGCGTGTTCGTCAGACTGATCCGGCGGCGAGGAGGGACGAAAATGCGCCTCGATCGTCCGCGGGTGCGGATATGAAACTCACGAAGTCACGAGTCGGGATAGCGAACCGAGGGCGACGAACGCTCTCATGCGGAACGCGAGCATCGCGCTTTGCTGCGCGTGGATGACGTCTTTCACGGCGGGATCGCTCAATGAACCGATGCGATTGAGCGGCGTTCTGAAACAATGAGCGAGTGTGATGCCGAAATCGCTATCGGCGGGATCGACGCCATGCCACCAGAACGGCGGAATATAGAGAACGTCGCCGGACGCAAGCGTCGCTTCGAACTTCGTCAGTGCACCATCCGCGGGAAAAAAGCGCGCGCTGTCATCCATGTGATGAAGATTGGACTTGATCGGCACGGCATACGCCTGCCAGTCTTCGCTGGACAGCTTGAACATGGAAATGCGCTTGGTCCCGATGAGTTGCGTGGTCAGCGTCTCGTCGGTCGTATGGTAATGCCATTCGGTTGAAGCATTCCGATAGATGAAGAGCCGGTCTTGCGCGTAGGCGCGCGGCGGTCGATCGCGCTCTGCTTCGAGAAAATCGTAATGGCCGAGATCGGGCTTCCATTCCGCCGGAATAGGCAACGCGCGAATCGCATGTGTCTCGTCCGGCCCTGCATTGCGCAGACGCGTGATGGCCTGACCGAGTTTCAGCTTCGGGAGATTTGCATACCAGAGGCCGGTGGGCGAGGCGTTGAACGCATCGGAGACGCCGACTTCGCTATCCGTCAATGCTTCCAGATAACCCGGTGCATTCCATTTCTGAAGAGCGGGCCAGTTGCGCACAGCCCGCCTGATGACAACGGGTTTCTGAGCACAGACATAGTCGCTCCAGAATTGCCCGCGGCCGAGCGTTTCATTATCGATGGACGGAAGCTGTACGCTGCGTCCCGGAACAAGGTCGATCACTTTCACAATGTGCTTGGCCATTTCCCACTCCCAGATCGAGAATCATCAGGACCGTGCAGTCCAGTTCTGTTCGATGTAGTCCAGGCATTGCCTGCGCGAACTGTCTGGATACTCCACTGTCCAGCCGTCCGGAACGTCGAGATGAGCGGGCCAGAGCGAGCGCTGCTGCGATTCGTTGATCAGGACACGGAACGTGCCCTGATCGTCGTCGAATGGGTTGTCCACGCTGTTGCTCCCTTCGTTCGTGCTTCGGATGCAACGAAATATAGGCGCCGGGAGTTAGCATTGAATGAGGTGTCGCTAGAGCAATAGCGTGCGTCGAGCGTGGCGCGCACCCGATGCGACGAGCACCTTGAAAAAGACGTGAGGAATCCATCGCTATTAAATATCGGCTTCGGATTGGTAGCAAGGGAAATTGCGCGAGCCATATCGCGGTCGATATGTCTCGTGTGTGACAAGCCATCGGGCGATTCGCACTTCGCGGTCAGCACAGGGCGCCTCGAGTCTTGCTCAAAGTTGCGTGAATGCTTCCGACGCGTGTGCTGCCGCGGCACGGGCCGGGGGCAGCTTTGATCCTGAATTGATCAATGGATCGGTGACGACAAACCCGGCCGCAGCGGCGGATGAGAAGCGCTGCTATGGAAACGCTTCGCGATGGCTTGGAGCGCCATAAAAGATGCGTCGGATTGGTTTGTTAATACGACGCGCCAGGCATTTGCATAGTGGCGGGCACAGACTGAGTGCGAAGAGATCTTCTCGGCTCGCGGACAGGCACGTGGCCAATGCGAAGGCAGTAAATGTCCGCTCCCGTGCGCACATGAAACGCCTTCGCCGTGACTTCGTTGATGACTTCGATGTGGCATAGCTGTCCGCGCGAACACTGCGCCATACGTCGTCTCGCTGGAGGCGACGATCACCTTGCGGATGCCGTACTTCGATGCCGCATCGAATATGTTGTACGTGCCCATCACGGCAATGCGGAACACCTCGTTGTCCGTCGTGACGAGAAGGCGCGCAATGGCCGCGAAATGCACGATGGCGTCGATCCGCTTCGGCTCGATGTCTTCGTCGAACTCCTTCGGCATCCTGTCCGTCCTCGGTCGAACGGTAAAGCCTGACGCTGCCGCTCTTGAGCAGATAGACATGCTCGCTCGATTCGTCAGGCCGATAAACGATGCTGTTCTTGCGCAGCGTGCGATGGTCGCTGGAGGCGGGCATTACCTCGTCGGGGCAATGTCGCTTAATGAGAGAGAGAGCAGTTCGCTCTTGCCGCCAAACCACGTTGCCGTCTCCTTAAGGTTTCCTTTCGATTTGACTCTCTTTGCAGGCGCCTGGCCCGGCCCGTGAGGAACCTTGCCCAAATCGCGCCCGTTCTAACCACCGAATATATCTTCGCGCATGGACGGATCGCCGCCCGATCGGCCTGGGAAGCCCTACCGATCCGCGACGCAGGGCGCCAGCGGCAACTAAGGGTAATCCCTCGGTTGCCGTTTTTTTTTGGCGTTTGCATCGTAAACGGATGTTGTTGACGAAATACATTTTGGTCGAGGAGCTTCGATTGCCGACTCAGCCTGCCCAAACAGCGTCCGCCGTAACGCTCGCCGCCGCGTATGCGGACGGAAGCGCAAATGTCGAAGAGGTCGTGCGCCAATCGCTCGCCGCCGCGCGCGACGCAAACAGCGCCTTCGTCTCCATCGACGAAGCCCGCGCACTCGATGAAGCCCGCGCCGCAGCCGCGCGCTGGCGCGACGGATGCCCCGCGAGCGCGCTCGACGGCGTGCCGATCGCCTGGAAGGACCTGTTCGATATCGCGGGCAGCGTCACGACGGCGGGGTCGGCGCTGTTCCGCGCCCGCGCTCCGGCAACCGTAGATGCGCCACTGGTCGCGGCGAGCGTGCGCGCGGGACTGGTCGGCATCGGCAAGACGAACCTCAGTGAATTCGCGTACTCGGGCCTTGGGCTGAACCCGCACTTCGGCACGCCTTTCAATCCCGCCTTCGACGCAACCGTCGAGGGTGGCGGGCATCGCGCGCCGGGCGGCTCGTCGTCGGGCTCGGCGATCGCGGTAGCGATGGGCGTCGTGCCGGTCGCCGTCGGCACCGATACCGCCGGCTCCATCCGCGTGCCCGCCGCGCTGAACGGCGTCGTCGGCTACCGCGCGAGCCGGGCGCGCTATGCGCAGCAGGGCATGACCGGCCTGTCACGGTCCGCCGACACCATCGGCCCGCTCGCCCGTACAGCCGCCGACTGCGCCGCCTTCGACGCCGTCGTACGTGGCCGCGAAGCCGTTGGCGCGTTGCGCGACCTGCGTGGCCAGCGCTTCGTCGTGCCGACCGGATGGCAGGCGCGTTTCGCGGTGACCGACGCAGTCGCGGGCAACTTCATGCGCTTCCTGGCTCGACTGGCTAAAGCCGGCGCGCGCATGGACGAGGCGCCGGTCGTCGCCTTCGACGCCGCCTGCGATCTCATTGGCGAGCGCGGCTGGTTCGGATCGCTCGAAGCCTTCGAGACGTACCGCGGCGTGCTGGATTCCGCCGATGCCGAGCGCATCGACCAGCGCGTGCGCACGCGACTGGAACTAAGCCGCGGTGTGCCTTCATCGCGTCTCGGCGAGTTGCTCGCGGACCGGGAGCGTCTCATCGCCCGGTTCGGCGACGAACTCGCGGGCGCGACGCTGCTCCTTCCGACGCTGCCGCACGTTGCGCCGGAATGCGCGTCCCTTGAAGCCGATCCGGAACGCTTCGCCCGCGTGAACCTCGAGACGCTGTCGATGACGATGCCCGGCAGCTTCCTCGATACACCCGCCTTCGCGATGCCCACGGGCGTCGACGCGACGGGCCTTCCCACCAGCGTGCAACTCATGCGCGCACAAAACGACGACGATGCGCTCATCGCGCTCGCGCTGGCCGTCGAGCAGACGGTCGGCCTGAACTGAATCGCTCAATCTCTCAAAGGAGAACATCAAGATGGCTAAGGAAATTCTGGTCGCATTCGGCATCGACGTGGATGCGGTGGCGGGCTGGCTCGGCTCATACGGCGGCGAGGATTCGCCCGACGACATCTCGCGCGGCCTGTTCGCGGGCGAAGTCGGTTCGCTGCGTCTCTTGAAGCTCTTCGAACGCGAAAAGATCAGGACGACGTGGTTCATTCCCGGACATTCGATCGAAACTTTTCCCGAGCAGATGAAGGCGGTTGCCGACGCGGGACATGAAATCGGCATCCACGGCTACAGCCACGAAAACCCGATTGCGATGACGCCCGAGCAGGAAGAAGCGGTGCTCGACCGCAGCATCGAACTGGTGACGAAGCTGAGCGGGAAGCGGCCCACCGGCTATGTCGCGCCCTGGTGGGAGTTCAGCAACGTGACCAACGAATTGCTGGTGAAGAAAGGCATCAAGTACGACCACAGTTTGATGCACAACGACTTTCACCCGTACTACGTGCGCGTCGGCGATTCGTGGACGAAGATCGACTACAGCAAGCATCCCGACACATGGATGAAGCCGCTGCAACGCGGCCGCGAAACCGATCTCGTCGAAATTCCCGCCAATTGGTATCTCGACGACCTGCCGCCGATGATGTTCATCAAGAAAGCGCCCAATAGCCACGGCTTCGTCAATCCGCGTCATATCGAGGAAATGTGGCGCGACCAGTTCGACTGGGTATACCGCGAACACGATTACGCGGTGTTCCCTATCACGATCCATCCCGACGTCTCCGGCCGGCCGCAGGTGCTGCTGATGCTCGAACGCCTGATCGCGCACTTGCGCAAGCACGCGGGCGTGCGCTTTTGCACCTGCGACGAAATCGCCGATGACTTCCTGCGGCGTCATCCCCGCCAGTCCTGACCTCGCCCCCAAACCGACCGACACGAGTCCCGACCATGTCCACTCCCGAGCTCCAGAGGAGCAACACGATGAAAGAGAATCCGTTATCTGCTTCGGGCTTCAGGCTCGAACAGATCCTGCCGTCCGATGTGAAGCGGGCGACGGTCGTCGCGTTCTTCGCCTGGGTTTTTGCGGTCTACGACTTCATTCTGTTCGGCACGCTGTTGCCGGAAATCGGCAAGCACTACAACTGGGACGCGGCGGCGCAGGCGGAGATCGCCACGCTGGTCGCCATCGGCACGGCGGTGATCGCGTTCGCCATCGGGCCGTTACTCGACAGGCTGGGCCGCAAGGCGGGACTCCTGTGGACGGTCGCGGGGGCGGCGGTATGTTCGGGCCTGACCGTCGTCGGCGGCGCGATGGGACAGGTGCCGCTGGTGCTGATCCGCTCGCTGTCGGGTCTCGGTTACGCCGAGGAAACCGTCAACGCGACATATCTCAACGAACTGTATTCGGCCGCGAACGATCCGAAGCTCAATCGCAACAAGGGCTTCATATATAGCCTCGTGCAAGGCGGCTGGCCGATCGGCGCGCTGATCGCCTCGGGCCTGACGGCGCTGCTGTTGCCACGCATCGGCTGGCAGGGCTGCTTCATCTTCGCGACGTTTCCGGCCATCGTCATTTTCTTCATGACACGGCGGCTCAAGGAAAGCCCGCAATTCCTGCTGCACAAGCGCATCAAGCAGTTGCGCGAAGCAGGGCAGGACGGCGAAGCGCGCTCGCTCGCGAGCACCCATTCCGTCGATTACGAAGAGCACGCCCGCGCCGGTCTCGCCGAAGCGTTCCGAGGCAGCGCGCTGCGTGCGACGCTCGTGCTCGGCGGCGGCATTCTGCTGAACTGGTCGGCCATTCAGGTGTTCAGCGTGCTCGGCACCACGGTGCTCACGCAGGTACATAACGTGTCGTTCGAAAACTCGCTCCTGATTCTCGTGCTGTCGAACGTGATCGGCTATTGCGGCTATCTGAGCCACGGTTTCATCGGCGACAAGATCGGGCGGCGCAACACGCTCGCCATCGGCTGGATGTGCGGGGGGCTCGCTTTCGCGGGCATGCTGTTCGGGCCGAGCAGCGCGGGCGTCGTGGTCGCCCTATACAGCCTCGGGCTGTTCTTCCTGATCGGACCGTATTCGGCGGCGCTGTTTTTCATCGGCGAGAGCTATCACACGGCCATTCGCGGCACCGGCAGTTCGATCGTCCACGCGATGGGCCCCATCGGCGCGATCCTCGCGGGCGTCGGCGTCACCTACATGCTCAGCCACGGCGGCGACTGGCTGCACGCGGCGCTCTGGTTCGGCGCGGTGCCGTGTTTCCTGTCCGGCGTGCTGATCCTGTTCGCGCGGCACGTCGATCCCGCCGAAAACAAATAATCCGACTGGAGGAATGCTGTGAGAGTAGCTTTGATTACGGGTGCGGCGAGCGGTATCGGGCAGGCGCTGGCGGTGGCGTACGCGCAGATCGGCGTGGCGGTCGCGGGCGGTTATTTCCCCGGCGATCCGCACGATCCGCAGGCCACCGCGCATGCCGTCGAGCAAGCGCGAGGCGAGTGCCTGATGCATGCGGTCGACGTCACGCAGGCCGGGCAGGTCGAAGCCTTCGCGAACGCGGCGATGGAGCGCTTCGGGCGCATCGATTACGCGGTGGCGAATGCGGGGCTGCTGCGCGCGTCGCCGCTGACGGAGATGAGTGACGCGCAATGGCATCAGATGCTCGATGTCGATCTGTCCGGCGTGATGCGCACTTTCCGCGCGGCGGCGCGTCACATGCCGGACGGCGGCGCGATGGTGGCGGTGTCGTCGATCGCGGGCGGCGTGTACGGATGGGAGAACCACACGCACTATTCGGCGGCGAAGGCCGGCGTGCCCGGCCTGTGCCGCGCGATCGCGATGGAACTTGCGCCCCGCAACATCCGTTGCAACGCGGTGATCCCGGGGCTCATCGAAACGCCGCAATCGCTCGATGCCGTGAACTCGCTCGGACCCGACGGATTGCGCGAAGCCGCGAAGGGCATTCCGCTCGGGCGCGTGGGCAGGCCGCAGGAAATCGCTTCGCTGATTCGCTATCTCACGAGCGAGGAGGCGTCGTACATCACGGGCCAGTCGATCATCGCGGACGGCGGGCTGACCGTGCGCTGGCCAGGCTGATTCATCGCATACAGGACGCTCAACGATATGGCATCGGCATTTTCACTCGATCGCCGCCGCGCCGTCGTCACCGGCGCGGCAAGCGGCATCGGCGCGGCGATTGCGCTGGCGTACGCGCAGTCGGGCGCGCGCCTCGTGCTCGCGGACCTCAACGAAGCGCGTCTCGCCGCGCACGCCGACCTGTGCCGCGCGAGCGGCGCGCAGGTAGACACCGTCATCGCCGATGTGGGCGATGAAGCGGGCGCGCACGGCATCGTCGATCGTTGCATTGCGGCGTATGGCGGCATCGACATTCTCGTCAACAACGCGGGCATGCTGACGCAGGCGCGCTGCACCGACCTCACCACGCGGATGTGGGACGACATGCTGCGCGTCGATCTGCGCAGCGTGTTCCTGTGCTCGCGGCGCGCGTTGCCGTCGATGACGGCGCAACGCTGGGGGCGCATCATCAACGTGGCGTCGCAGCTCGGCATCAAGGGCGGCGCGGAACTCACGCATTATTCGGCGGCGAAGGCGGGCGTGATCGGCTTCACCAAGTCGCTCGCGCTCGAAGCCGCGCCCGACAATGTGCTCGTGAACGCGATTGCGCCGGGTCCTATCGAGACGCCGCTCGTGGATGGCATCAGCGCAGCGTGGAAGGAAGCGAAATCGAAGGAATTGCCGTTGCGGCGCTTCGGCCGCGCGGAGGAAGTCGCGCCGACGGCCGTGCTGCTCGCGTCCGATCCCGGCGGCAACCTGTTCGTCGGCCAGACACTCGGCCCCAATTCCGGCGATGTCATGCCCTGAAGAAAGGAGTCAGCGAAATGTGCGGTATGTGCGGTTTGCTCGGCGGCGGGCGCCACTGGTCGAACACGGTGGCGGCGGGCGAAGGCGCGAGCGCGCGGCAGCAGCGGTACGTGCAGGTCGCGCATGCGAACCGTGTGCTGGAAGGCTTCCGGCTGAAGCTCGTGGATTTTCACGGACAGTCGTTCGTGCTGTCGTCGCCGACGGGCGCGCAGGTCATCGTCGAGGACTTCATGCAGGTGTGGAAGGCGGCGGAAGGCATGCTCGGGCGTCCGCTCGATCCTTTGACCCTGTTCGATGACGACGATGACGACGATGACGACGCTGAGGACGCTGAGGAGGCGCACGCATGAGCCTCGCCTACGACGTGATTCCGGTGACCATCGTGACGGGCTTTCTGGGCAGCGGTAAATCAACCTTGCTCGCCGATGTCCTGAAGGGCGAGGCCGCGCGCGACACCGCCGTGCTCGTCAACGAATTCGGCGAGGTCGGGCTGGACCATCTGCTGATCGGCGAAGTGGATGCGCAGACCGTATTACTGGACAACGGCTGCGTCTGTTGCGCCATTCGCGGCGAACTGAAGGATGCGCTCGCCGCGCTGTTCTCGCGCCGCGCGCGTGGTGAAGTGCCGCCGTTCTCGCGCGTCGTACTGGAAACGACGGGATTGGCGACGCCCGCGCCGATCGTCGCGACGCTTCTGGGCGACCGTATCGTGTCGAGCCATTATTCGATTGCCGCGATCGTCACGGTCGTCGATGCCGTGAACGCGGGGCAGCAACGCATGCGGCATCCGGAATGGCTCGCACAGGTCACGGCGGCGGATCGTATCGTCATCAGCAAGGCGGATCTCGCGGGCGATGCTTGCGTGCTCGAAAAGACTCTTGCGCAACTGAATCCGGCAGCGCGGATCGCATGGCGAACGAACGACGCCGATGCATCGATCGTCCTGGACGAAGCGGCGAACGCGCACGACTTCGCCGATTTCGTGCGGCGCGCCGGCATGCGCGAGCACGACGCGCGCGGCGAGGTCGAAAACCCGCTCGCGCGACTGAACGCAATGCCCGGGCACCGCGAAGGCCTGGAGGCGCTCAACGCTTTCTGCATCGAGTTCGATGCACCGCTCGACTGGCCCGTGTTCACGCTCTGGCTCACGCTGCTGCTCAACCGCCACGGTGATAACATTCTGCGCGTCAAGGGCATACTCGCCTTGACCGGTGTGGCACAACCGGTCGTCGTGCATGCCGTGCATCATCTCGTGCACCCCGTTTTGCATCTCGATGCGTGGCCCGATGAAGGCGCGCGTCGTTCGCGGCTCGTTTTCATCGCGCAGGGTCTCACGCGCGAGACCGTGGCCGATTCCTACCGGCGTCTGTGCCGGCATCTCCGAACAGCCGAAACCGTCGATTGAAACCCGTCCGTCCAAGTCCGTCCGCGCCTGCCGTGCATCCGTCCAAAGTCGAGTTGCGGGTGCTCGGCACGACCGTGACGCTGCAGGAGCACATCCGCAAACGCGCGGAGCAGGATCTCGGCATCCGGCTGCGTTTTATCGTGCAGGATGGCGGCGCGGTACAGCGCGACGGCGCGATGCATCCCGACCGCTACGAGCTTTACGACCAGTGGTTCCACAGCCTCGACTGCGTGTGGCCGACGCACGCGCTGCAACCCATCGAACTGGCGCGCATCCGGCGCTGGAATGAAGTCAACGCCCTGCCGCGCACGGGGCAGATGGATCCCGCACATCAAGCCACGAACGCCGGCTGCGCGCCCGCCGACCGGCTGTACGTGCAGCCGGACGGATCGCTCGGACGCGAGGCGAGCGAGCGCATCAGCATGCTGCCCCTCACGCACAACGCGGACAGCTTCGTTTATCTCGAAGACGCCATGCCTGCCTCCCTCACCGAAACGGACGAGAGCTGGGCGTGGTTACTCGCGCCAGAGTTGTCAGGACGCGTCGCATTGCAGGCGGATGCCGCCATCGGCGCGATCGATGCGGCGCTGGCTGTCGAAGCGAGCGGGCTCATGCGCTTCGACGACATCGGCAATCTGGATATCGAGGAAATCGACGGGCTGATCGCCATTCTCAAAGACTACAAGCGGCGAGGGCACTTCGCGGGCTTCTGGTCGAGTTTCGCCGAAGCCGCGCAACTGATGATCGCGAACAAGGTGGCGATCCAAAGCATCTGGTCGCCGGCGACCATCGAACTGGAGCGCGCGGGCTTGAAGTTCCGGCTGGCTCGGCCGCGCGAGGGTTATCGCGCGTGGTTTGGGGGTATCGGCATATCGCGGCTCGCGCATGGCCGTGTGCTGGATGCCGCGTACGATTATCTGAACTGGTGGCAGGAAGGTTGGGCAGGCGCGACGGTGGCGCGGCAGGGCTTCTACATCTCCAATCCGGAACGCTCGCGCGCGCACATGGACGCCGCCGAATGGTCCTACTGGTACGATGGTGCCCGCGCGAGCGCCGACCTTCCCGGCCCCACCAGCAAGCATCTGGTGCCCGTGGGTCAGATGCGGGACGGCGGCAGCTACCTCGCGCGCATGAGCCGAATCGCGGTCTGGGATTCGGTGATGGATGAGCACAACTACCTCGTGCGCCGCTGGACCGAATTCATGCGGTCCTGAAGGCGAAGTTCGTTCGACGATGACAAGACGCGCAGGCGCCACCCGATCTTCACGACCCGACGCGGCAACGCGCCGGCTGCCCGACATCGGCTCGACCGATGTCTCGCCCGAAGCCGACAGCCGTCTTCGTTACCGCGTGATTCACGATCAACTGAAATCGGCGATTGCACTTGGCAATATCGCGCCGGGACTCGTGCTGCTGGAAGGGCCGGTCGCACGAATTTTCGGCACGAGCCGCGTGCCGGTGCGAAAGGCGTTCGAGATGCTGCACGCGGGCGGCTTGCTCATCACCTTCGAAGGGCGCGGCTATCTCGTCGCGCGTGCGGACGGCAGCGCGCCGGAACCGCTGCGTGCGCCCATCTCCGAAGAAACGCTGGGCTTCGACCGTCCGCCCGAGCCGCTCGATATTCCGACCAACGCCGAGCGCATCTACGACTCGCTCGAAGCCGCCATCTCGTTGGGCATCGTGTTCGGGCATTTCCGCATCGACGAGAGCCATGCGGCCGAAGCGTTCGGCGTGAGCCGCGGCACTGTGCGCGAAGTGCTCAACCGTCTGCGCGATCGGGGACTCGTCGAAAAGTCAGCGTATTCGCACTGGCTGTGCGGACCGCTCACCGCGCGCGCCGTGCGGCAGGATTACGAACTGCGTGTGCTGCTCGAACCGGCCGCGTTGCGCGCCAGCGGTCCGACGCTGCCGCGCGAGAAGCTCGAAGCGGCGTTGCGCGATATCGAACGCGCCATCGACGATCCGGACTCTGTTCATGCCGCGGCGCTGCATCACCTCGAAACCACGCTGCACGACACGTTTCTCGCGGGCGCATCGAACCGCAAACTGCTCGCGACGATCAGCCATGCGCACATGCCGTTGATCGTCAATCACGCCTTCTATGACGCGTTCCGCTTGCATCCCGAAATGGGCACGCTAACCGAGCACCGGACGGTCATTGAACTGTTGTTGCAAGGAAAGTTCGACGCAGCGTCCGAAGCGCTTGCGGCGCACCTCAGGAACGGCGAAACACGCACGCGGCAGCGATTGAAAGTGCTTGCTGTGCTGCCCGATCCAGACCTGCCGGCTTATATGCATAGAATCGCCTAGTGACGAAAAGTAAAAACAATCCCTGACGCTCGGCTGGTCTTGCGCAGATATTCGAGCGGGCGAGCAGTATCGCGAGCTGCAAGGTTGAGCTTGCAACCTTCTCTCCGATGCGTACGTCGCCGATGGCGCGATGCGTGTCGGCGTGCTCATTCCCGGCTCGAAGACGGACAAGGGCTGGATGGATTCGGACTCGACGGCGTGCTCGCCGCGCAGAAGGCGTTCGGGCCGAAGCGCGTTTGTGGCGGGAGAGCGGGTGCTCGAACTGACGTAGGCCCTTCAGTTGACGAGCTTTCGGCGCTTTGCAATCGATCTCACGATCAACAGGCCGCCGACCATCACCGCAAGCGACATCAGCGTCGTCACCGTGCCGAGCGCGTAGATGACGGGCGTCGTCACGGATGTCGTCAAGCCCTGCAATTCGAGCGGCAGCGTGTTCTGGTCGCCTATCGCCTGCGAGGTTCGCGCTATTTCATCCCACGACAGCGTGAAGCCGAACATGCCGACACCGATCACGGAAGGCCCGATGATCGGCAGCACCACGTGTTTGAACGACTGCCACGGCGAAGCGCCGAGATCGCGCGCCGCTTCCTCGTATGCGGGATTGAAACGGTTGAACACGGCGAACATCACGAGCAGGCCGAACGGCAGCGTCCACGTGAGATGCGCACCGAGCGCCGAGGTGAAGAGACCCATCGACGTGGCCCAGCCATCCGCGAACGACTGGAAGCCCCATTCGTTCGCCAGATATTTGATGAGCGTATCGAGCAGGCGAAAGGTGAGGCCGATGCCGAGCGATACGATGATCGACGGCATGATGAGGCTCGCCACGGAGACATAGAACACCGCGGTATCGCCGCGAAAGCGCCGCCTGAACGCAAGGCCCGCGCTCAGTGAGAACAGCACGGTCAGCACCGTTACTGCGAGCGCGAGCTTCACGGAGCGTCCGAACGCGGCCCAGATGTCGATATCTCCGACGCCGTCGCGCAACGCCGCGAACCAGTGCAGCGACACGCCGCGCATCGGGAAGGTGAGACCGCCTTCAGGACCCTGGAAGGACAGAATGAAGATCGTGATGACCGGCCCGTACAGGAACAGCACGAATAGCCCGAAGAGGAGCGAGAGCCAGTAGAAGCTCGCGGGCCGATGTTCCCGATGCGCGATTGCACCCGCCATGTCACAGCTCCTTTCTGATATCGACGACGCGCGTGAGCGCCCACACGATCATCAGCACGACGGCAAGCAGGATGATCGCGTTGGCCGCCGCGGCGGGGAACTGCAGGTAGCCGGTCTGCACCTGGATGATCTTGCCGACCGAGGCGATCTGCTGTCCGCCCATCACGCCCACGGTGAGGAAGTCGCCCATCACGATCGTGACGACGAAGATCGAGCCGATCACGATGCCCGTCTTCGATAGCGGCAGCACCACCTCGCGGATGACCTGCCAGCCGCTCGCGCCGGCGTCGCGCGCCGCTTCGAGCAGAGCACGGTCGATGCGTATCATCGCGTTGAAGATCGGCACAATCATGAAGAACGTGTAGAGATGCACGAACGCGAGCACGACCGAGAAGTTCGAGTACAGCAGCCATTCGATCGGCCGGTCGACGAGATGCGCCGACATCAGTGCCTGATTTACGAGTCCGTTGCGCCCGAGAAGCGGAATCCACGAGATCATGCGGATCACGTTCGAGGTCCAGAACGGAATGGTGCAGACGAGGAACAGCACGGTCTGCATCGCGGTCGTGCGCACGTGAAAGGCGAGGAAGTACGCGAGCGCGAAGCCGAGCACGAGCGTCACCGCCCACACGATCGCGCAGAACCTGAGTGTCGACCAGTACGTCTTGAAGGTCACGCACACGTCCGTGGACGAACCGCAGCCGTCGAATATCGCCGCGTAGTTCTTCAGGGTGAAGGCCGGGATGATCTGATATTCGTTGAAGTCCCAGAAGCTCACGATCAGCGTGATCACAAGCGGCACGATGAAGAACAGCAGGAAGGTCAGCGTGAGGGGCGTCGCCTGCAGCCACGCGCTCACGCGCCGGTGACGCACCGGCGTCTGTTTCGCCTGCTCGAGATATTCGACTGAAGCCATCGTGAGCGGCGCTCCCTTATGCGGCGATGAACTCGTTCCATTTCTGGACCATGTAGATGTTCTCGTCCATCACCGCGTTCCAGCAGGCGATCGCGCCCATGCGCTGGCTGTACGAGCCGCCGTCGCGCACGGTGCCGGCCTTCTCCAGCAACTGGCCGTCGGGTGCCTTGATGTCTTGCGCCGCGGGCTTGCCTTCCATCCAGTAGTCCCACTCGTAGGCCTGCATGTGCGACTTGGCCGTTTCGGTCACGCCGGGGTAGTAACCCTGGCGCATCAGATACGCGCCCGCCCAGCCGTCCTGGAACCAGTTGACGAATTCATACGCGGCATCGAGTTTCTTGCCCTGCAGCGAACGGGGAAAGCCGAAGCCCGAGGCCCACGAGCGATAGCCTTCCTTGAGCGGCTGGAACTTGCACGCGATGCCCATCGTGCGGACCTTGGTGACGGCGGGCGACCACATCGACTGGATCACCACTTCGCCCGACGCCATCAGATTCACGCTCTCGTTGAAGTCGCGCCAGAACGCGCGGAACTGTCCCGCGCGCTTTGCTTCGATCAGCACCTTGATGGTCTGGTCGATCTCCGCCTTCGTCATGTTGCCCTTGTCGCCGTACTTGACGTGACCCGTCGCCTCGATCGCCATGGCCGCATCCATGATGCCGATGGCCGGAATGTTGAGCAGCGCGGCCTTCCCCTTGAACTGCGGGTCGAGCAGGTCGGCCCATGTCGTCACGGGCCGCGAGATCAGATCCGGGCGGATGCCGAGCGTGTCCGCGTTGTACGTCGTGGGGATGAGCGTCATCCATTCGGTGGGCGTCGCGCTGAACTCGGTCGAGCGCGCGCCCTTGAGGAACATCACCTTCTTCGGCGCGGTGCCCTGATCGCCGATCTTCTTGCCGTTCACCTCGCCCTTGGTCAATACGGGCGTGATCTTGTCGGCGAGCTTGATGCGCTTCGCATCCATGCCCGCGAGCGTACCGGCGGGAATCAGCTTCTTGAGCGAGAAGTATTCGGTGTCGACGATATCGAACGAATTGGGTTGCGTGATGATGCGCTTGGTCACGTCGTCGGTCGTGACGGGAATGTATTGAATCTCTATGCCCGTATCTTCCTTGAACTTCTTCGCGATCTCCGCGCTCTGGTTCACCGCGGTGCCGAGATAGCGCAATGTGATCTTCTCCTGCGCGTGCACATACGGAAACCCGGCGATGCCCGCCGCCGCCACCGCGCCCTTGATGAACGTGCGGCGTGAAATGCCTGCGTTCTTGGTGTCTGCTTCGCGTGCGCTGGCTTGTTCGTCGTTCATGGACGTTCCTCGAATTTAAAGTTGTGAATGCCTGAGTTCACGCGGCGAGCGGATGCGCGTTCTGCTCGTCCCACCACACCGTCACGCGCGCGCCGGGGCCGGCGCGTTGCGCGTCGTAGTCGGCGTCGCTGATCATCGAGACGAGCTCGGGAGAGCCGTCGAGCGGATCGAGCGTCATGCGCAGATGCGTGCCCTGATACTCCGCTTCGCGCACCGTGCACGCGAGCCCGCCGATGCGCAGAAGACCGCTGTTGCCCGCGCTCGTGCCGGGCGCGACGCCCTGCGGCGCGATGCGCAGATGATCCGCGCGCACCGTGAAGAGCCGCCCGCTCGAGGCGAGCACGTTATGACCGCCCAGAAAGCGCGCGACGAATTCCGTGCGCGGCCGGTTGAATACGTCGAAAGGCGTGCCGCTCTGCTCGATATGACCGTGACTCATCACGACGACGAGATCCGCGAGCGCCATCGCTTCCTCCTGCGAATGCGTGACGTGCACGAAGGTGATGCCGAGTTCCTTCTGCCAGCGCTTGAGTTCGGCGCGCATCTGCACGCGCAGGAAGGGATCGAGCGCGGACAGCGGCTCGTCGAGCAGCAGGCAGCGCGGCTCGTTGAGGAGCGCTCGCGCAAGCGCAACGCGCTGCTGCTGTCCGCCCGAGAGTTGCGCAGGCTTGCGGCTCGCGTAGGCCGACATCGCGACGAGTTCCAGCAGTTCGCCCGCGCGCTTCCTGCGGGCTTCCTTCGCGACGCCGCGCACCTTGAGGCTGAAAGCGACGTTGTCGAGCGCCGAGAGATGCGGGAAGAGCGCATAGCTCTGAAACACCATGGCCGTGCCGCGCGCGACCGGCTGCTCGCGCGTGACATTGCGCCCGCCGATCAGCACATCGCCTTCGGAGACCCATTCGTGGCCCGCGATCATGCGCAGCGTCGACGTCTTGCCGCAGCCGGACGGCCCGAGCAGACAGCAATACGCTCCGCCGGGAATGCGCAGGTCGATGGCGTCGACGGCGAGCGCATCGCCATAGCGCTTCGAAACATGCACGAGCTCGATATCGGCCGGGCTCGCGCGAACCACCGTGGATGCCGGTTGAACCATGAAGGCTTGTCCTGTTGAAGACGCTGATGGAATACAGCGGGCAAGCCATTGCAAGACATATGCCATTCGTGCGCGGGCGCACGGTCGAGCCGCACGACCAGAACGCTGCCACATACGCTGACAGCAGGTGTCGACGAATTGGCGCGCATATTGCACACGATCACGGACCCCGATCGTCAGCATCTGCAGACGCCTGGCGTGTGCGATCGAGGTGCGGATCAGGTCCGCTATGGGGCACGACATAACCAAACCGGTTCATCACACTCGACAATGAACGACTTCGCTCCGTTGAAGACGCATGGACGCTTCGACTATCGGCCGATCCACGAAAGCGATGGATATCGCTGGCCGAACGGCGCGGGCCTCGCGGTCTATCTCGGCTTCAACCTCGAACACTTCGCGTTCGGCGAGGGGCTGGGCGCTGCGCTCGGGCCGTTGTCGCCGCAGCCCGATGTGCTCAATTACAGCTGGCGCGAGTATGGCAATCGTGTGGGCGCGTGGCGCTGCATCGAACTGTTCGATGCGCTCGACCTGCCCGCGGGCACGCTCATCAATACGTCGCTTTATGATCACTGTCCCGCGCTCGTCGAAGCATGCGCCGCGCGTGGCGACGAACTCATCGCGCACGGTCACACGAACGCGCAGCGCCAGAGCGATCTCGACGAAGACGGCGAACGCGCGCTGCTCTCGCACTGCCGCGCACGCATGCTCGAATGCTCCGGCGCAGCGCCTTCGGGATGGCTCTCGCCGTGGATCTCCGAATCGCATCGCACGCCGGACCTGCTCGCCGAGACGGGTTTCCGTTACACGCTCAACTGGTGTCACGACGACCGGCCCGTACGCATGAACACGCGCGGCGGCCCGCTGTGGTCGATTCCGTATCCGCAGGAGCTGAACGACCTGCCGATGATCATGGCGCGTCACATGGACATGCGCGACTTCGCGGATATGATCATCGACCAGTTCGACGAGATGCTCGAGCAGACGCTGCGCGCGCGCACGCCGCAGGCGCTCGTGATGGGCATCGCGCTGCATCCGTATATCGTCGGGCAGCCGTACCGGTTGCGGCATTTGCGGCGTGCGCTGGCGCATATCGCAGCGGCGCGCGAGGACATCTGGCTCGCGACGCCCGGGGCGGTCGCGCGTCATGTCGAAGAAGCCGTGCCCATGCCGGCGCAGGCCGCATGAAGAGCGGGAAGGAGAGCGCGGACGCGCGCGTCTATCGGTCGATTTTCGAAGGCGTGCTCAATCGCAGGCTCGCGCCTGGCACGAAACTGCCCGAGCCCGAGTTATGCGCGCTGTTCGGCGTGGGCCGCGCGGCGGTGCGGCGCGCGCTGGAAAAGCTCGCATACGACGGCATCGTCGTGCTGCGTCCGAACAGGGGCGCGGTGATCGCGCAGCCGACCCGCGAGGAGACGCGCGCGATTTTCGAGGCGCGGCGTTCGGTCGAGCGTGCGCTCGTCGAACTCGCGGCGGAGCGCGCGAGCGCCGCCGATATCGCCGCGTTGCGCGGACAACTCGACGAGGAACACGAGGCGATGCATCGCTTCGATCAGCCATCGTGGGCGCGGCTTGCGAGCGCTTTTCATCTGCGTATTGCGACGCTTGCGGGCAATGCGATCCTCGAACACTATCTCAGCGAACTGATCTCACGCTGCTCGTTGATCGTCGGCGCTTACGAGCCGGCCGGCAACGCGCCGTGCGAGCACGACGAGCACACCGCCATCCTCGATCACCTCGAAGCGCGCGATGCCGCGGGCGCGATCGCGCACATGATGGCGCATCTGCGCAGCCTGGAGGCGCGCATCGAGACATCGCGCATGCCGGGCGCAAACGGACTCGCGCATCTGCTCGGCATCGATCCCGCGCAACGAACCGCAGTGGAGTGACATGGAAATCGATTTCGAAGCAATTACCGAGTACCAGCGTTACCAGCTAATGGCGAGTCTGATCGTGCCGAGGCCCATATCGCTCGTCACGACGCTCGGCGCGGACGGCACCGTGAATGCCGCGCCGTTCTCCATGTTTAATATGCTGGGCGAAGAGCCGCCCATCGTCATGATCAGCATCAACCGGCTGGCGGACGGGACGTTGAAGGACACCGCGGTGAATGTCCCGCGCGAAAAGGAGTTCGTCGTGCATCTCGCCGATGAAGCCATCGCGCAGCAGATGCATCGCTGCGGCGAACGCTTCGCCCCGGATGTCTCCGAGCTCGAACAGGTGGGCTTGAGCACGCTTGCCTCGACGCGCGTGAGGCCGCCGCGCATCGCCGAGGCGCCCGTCGCGTTCGAGTGCGCGTTATGGGAGACGCTCGAAACGGCGAGCCGCCACATCTTCATCGGACGCGTGCTGATGCTTCATGCGCGTGACGAACTCATCGATATCGATACATGGCGCGTCCGCCTGGAGCATTACTTTCCGGTGGGACGCTTCGGCGCGAGCGACTACGTGACGACGCGTGACCGCTTTCGGATGTGATGGCGCATGGCCGTGCGCTGCGGGCCAGGCCTTTCACCAACCGATGCAACGCTTTTCATCGGTTTCACGATCAGGTTGGTCATCGTCGAAATCGACCGAATGACTCGTCGTCGTCAACGACGCGCGAATTCGATGATCTTCCGGTAGCAGGCGACCGGCCGCTTTTCCACCGTAGCAGACGATCGAGCTTGACCGGGTTGCGACGAACGGTGCTTCGTCCTGTGTCTGCTCGACCAAAACAGGTGCTTTTGTCGCCGGGTTCAGCGCCAGATGTGCGGATTGCTTCTGCTCGTGAGTCGCGAGATCGACGAATCGAATCGTGTAGAGCAAATCGGCTTCTTCCAGAACGATCACTGCGCGGATGCAGTTGCCGGACGGAGCACCGTGAAGCTCCAAGATATTCGTCATTTCAAGATCCCTTGCGCCCGTTGTTGAATTCGCGGCCGCGATCATCGAATGAGACTCACTCGACGACGATCGTCGGGCTACCAGGGACACAGTGCATCCGCTCGAAAGGTTTTGACGGAATGGTCGAGATGGCTGTGCGCTGGCCCAGCGTGAACGCCACCACTGCGGCGGCGTTCGAGGCTTTGCCGGGCGGCAGCGCTTCGTCCACGACAATGACACAACGCTCCGGCTCGGGCGGGGCTTCAATGGCGTCGTTCGCTGGTCACCTATGAAGCGCTTTTCGGCGTGCCTCGCATGTCGGGGAGTGCGCCCCGTGTGTCGCCCAGCGCGTGTGAGCGGTTCCTGTCATACCCTCGAGACGCGCTTCGCGCACCTGCGCGTGGGCCCGAGCGCGTCCGTCAGCATGCGCGAGCCTTCTACGTTCCCGTCGACACGCCGAGCGCCGCGAAGTGCAACACCCATTCCCTTTGCCCATCGACATCGATCAGGGCCGCCGCTTCGTCGTCGTAAAACCCGCCCACCGGGCAGGCGGCCAAGCCGCGCGCGACCGCGCCTAGCAGCCAGCGCTCGCCCAGCATCCCCGCCTCGATAAAGGCATGGCGATAACCACGCGCACCTTCCGCCAGCATGTGCGCGCGATCGGCGGAAAGCACCAGCACGACGGCGGCGTTGCCGATCACGTCCTGCGACAATGCGGCCGCCTGAGCCGCAGCGGCGGAATCGTTGTCGCGCACCCGTACCAGCGCGTGCTGAGGCAGGTAGCGATACACGCCCGGCCGAAGCCCTTCGACACGATTGACGACCAGATTGATACGGATGGCGCCCGATAGCTGGGGCGGCAGCGCCATGTCGGCCAGCATCGATGACATCGTCGCGAGCGGCACCGCATCGTCGAGGAAGCGCCGCTGGCTCCGCCGCTGGACTATCGTGTCGGTCACGCCTGCGGCGGCGGGCTCAGGCGCCGGTAGCGCGATATGCCCGGCGCGCGCCTCGTCGGGCAATAGCTGCAGCGACGTGGCCCGGTGCACCATGCCCGTCACCCCGATTGTCAGGCCGGAGGGAACCGGCGGCGCTGCGAAGCGCGCGCGCAAAGCTTCGCCGGTGGAGTCCACGGCGCTGGGTGCGGGCCGCAGATCCATGACGGCGAGCACGCCTTCCTCGAGGCCATCAACACCGATGGTTTTGGCGGCCAGCATCTCGTCAAAGCGCGCGACGAGCGTCGCGCGCATTCCTGCCTGATGCCCCGCGAGCCGCAGATTCTCGAGCAAGTGGCCAGCGTCCGCAACCGCATAGCGGTAGGCCCGGTCACGGTACTTGTAGCCGGTGCGGCGGAACACCGCAGTCAGCACCACGACCGCGTCGGCGCCGTCTGCCTGAGGCGCGCCGAGTGCGAGCGGAGCCGCGCCCAGCGCGTCGAGCCGATCGTGCTCCGGGTCGTAGTGATAAAGCCCGGCCGGCAAGCCCTCGACCTTGTGTGCCAGGACATAGAGCTCGCTGGGAAACAGCGCGCCGGAAGATGGAGAGGCGCGCAACGCCAGGCCGCCGCGCCGCGCCGTGATGCCGGCCGAGAGGTATAGCATCTCGCCCAACTCGGCAACGCTCAGGCTCCGTTCGCGCGACGAGGGCGCGCGCAGCGCGTCGCTCAGGCCGCGCTCGTGGGTCCTGTCGCGCGCGAGGGCGATGTGCGGCACGTCGGGGTAGCGCTTGAAAGCGGGCGGCGGTGCACCCCATTCGACCCCCGGCGCGCGCTGGAACACGCGGCTGCGCGACTCGGACGAGAATTCGTGATAACGGGCCACGGCGTCGACTGGTCCAGATCCGGCTTCGGAGGCGTTGGTCCAGCGGACGGCGACTTCGCTGGCGCCGTGACGCGTGCCGAGGAAGAACGCCATGCCGAGAGCGGCGAGGACGGTCAGCGCCTTGCCGACCGCGACCGGGCCGTGCCTGCCACCGCGGGTGGACTGCTGCGCTGGCTGGGACGGTGCGAGCCGCAGCCAGCGGAACACGGCCGGCAGATTGAAAACCAGGTGCACGGAGACAAGCAGCAGCGTGCAGTAGCCAAACAGGTAGTGCCAGTCGAACACCGGCAACTGCTGATTGGCCACCCAGAACACACCGAGACTTGCCGTCGTCAACAGGTAGGCGATCAACAGCAGGCTGGTTTGCACATTGAGCGCCTGACGCGACGGTGTCCGTCCGCGCCACGTCGACACGGTGACATACAGTGCATACATCGAAAGCGGCAATAGGACCCAAATGATCTTTGAAACCATGTCCTGACGCGCCTTGCTGAAATGTGGAGAATGCGACGGAGCCTAAACTCTATCCTTGTCCGCCTGGCGAGGCTACAGGCTGTCAAGATGCCGAAAGAGATTGATCGAGCCAAAATTGCGTTCGACGAGCGCGTGCTGAACTGTTCACGATTACGTGGGAATCGTTACGTGAGTTACTCGTACCGAAAAAGCGGCGCCGGGACATGCAAAGCAAAACGAAGTCCGGTAGACCGACGCTACCCGTGGGGTCCAGCCGCTCACTCGATTCGATACAGGAGCACGGCATTGTTGATGAGCCAATGTACAGAACCTACGCCGCCAACGGTCCGACCCGCTCTCTAAACTTCCGAGCAGAAGCTGTGCTAGCGTCGGCTCGATCGCGCCTGACGTGCCGCGAACAGACACAGCATCTCGTACATCATGGTTGCGGCGACAAGCGCGGTGTTGCCGCTCGGATCATACGGCGGCGACACTTCCACCACATCACCGCCGACCCAGTTCAGCCCGTCGAGCCCACGCAAAAGCGCGAGCGTTTCGCGCGTCGTCAGCCCACCAATTTCCGGCGTGCCGGTGCCGGGTGTGAAGACGGGATCGAGACCATCGACATCGAGCGAAAGATAGACGGGCGCATCGCCCACCACCCGTCGCGCTTCTTCTACAATCGCCGCCGGCCCGCGTTCCTCGAACTCTTCGATGAACACCACGCGCATGCCGTGATCCAGAGAATAACGCCAGCCTTCGTCGGTATTCTGCGCGCCGCGTATGCCGATCTGAATAGTACGCGTGGGATCGAGCAAACCCGCTTCGACCGCACGTCTGAACGGTGCGCCGTGCGTAAACTTTGAGCCTTTGAACGCGTCCCAGGTGTCGGTGTGCGCATCGATATGCACGAGCGCGAGCGGTTGCTTCGGCGCGATGGCCTGGAAGACCGGATAGGTAATCGAGTGATCGCCGCCCGCGATCAGCGCCATTTTTCCAGCACGGAACACGGGTTCGAAAAAGCGGCGGATATCGGCGTGCGCGGCTTCGAGATCGTACAGATGCTCGAAGGGCACATCGCCGATATCGGCCACGCGGCACGCTTCGAACGGATTGAAGCGCGTGACGTGATGGATGGCGCGCATCATCGTCGACATATTGCGGATTTCCCGCGGGCCAAAGCGCGCGCCCGGACGCGCGGTGACGCCGCCATCGAAGGGCACGCCCGCCAGCGCGATATCGAGCGCCGCGAGATCGCGCTCGAACGGCACGCGCATGAAAGTGGGAATGCCCGCGAAGCGCGGCAACTGCATCTGCGAAAGATCGGTGCTGGCCATGATAGGAGTTCAGTGATCAGAACGTGGGTGGCGTGTTGACCCACAGAATGCGCGCGACCGTATCGCCCGGATTTCGATAGCTGTGCGGCTCGGTGCTCGGAAAATAGAACGAATCGCCCGCCTTGAGCGAATAGCTCTGATCGCCGAGCGTGAGTTCCAGTTCGCCTTCGAGCACATAACCCAACTCTTCGCCGACGTGATGAATCTGCTCGTCGCTGCGCGCGAGCGGTTCGAGAACGTGGATATCGCCCTGAAGCAACTGGCCCGGACTCGGCACGACGAGTCGTTCGAGCAGGATGGAGCCCTCGGCACGTCTGCGTTTGTCGGCCGCCGGAGCGGCTCGCGTGCCCGGAAAGCGCACCGAGGGCCGCTCGCTCGCGCGCTGAACGGGCGAAGCCGTGAGGGCCGGCGCGGACAGCAGCGCCGCGATGTTGGTGTCGAGCGCAATGGCGAGCTTGTGCAGCGTGGCGAGCGATGGCGTCGCGTGGCCGCCTTCGACCTTCGACAGAAGACTTTCCGAGCAACCCGCCGCTCCCGCGAGCACCTTGAGCGTCATCTGCCGCACCATGCGCGCATGACGCAGACGCGTGCCGAGGCCATCGGCGGCGGAGGCCGGCGCGGCGTCGGCTTTAGGAGAAGTACGCGCTGCAGGTGAGGAAGGTCGTTTGCTGGCCACGAATGAACACCATCGAAAGGAGAAGGGCGCGCTTACGGGAGCACCGTGAACTCGACTTCGAGCGGGTTGAGCGCGTTGATCGGAATGATATCCTGCGGGCACGCCGACATGACCACGACGCAGTCCATCGCGGCCTTGATATCCACGTAATCGCCGGACTTCGACACGGGCGGCAGCCAGTCGATCGAATAGTCCGGCTTGACTGGAATGTTCATCCACAGATTGAACGGCTGGGGCACTTCTTTCGTGCGCAGACCGATAGCCTTCAGCGCAAGCCGCAAATTGTCCGCGCAGTTGTCGTGATAATGCTCGACACCGAGATTGCGATAGCGATACAGATCGCACGCGGCGATCAGCGTATCGTGCACGCCGGGCGAAGTATCTGCGACCAGTTCTGCGATCGGGCGTCGCTGGTTGGTCACGAGCGGATCGCCCGGCTGCGGAATGATCTTGTCGATGAACGCGCGCGTATGTTCGAACGACAGGAATTCGTTCAGATGTTGCGCGTTGAAGATCCACGTATCGCACACTTGAGTGCCGTGCGGATTCGCGATGCGGATGGTCTGGCCCGCCTTCACGCGCACCGCGCGGCCGCAACGCGCGGGCACCGTGTACGTCCTGCCGATTTCAGGCGTCCCGTCCGGCGAAATCGGTTCGTTCAGCGTGGCGTTCACGCCGTTTTCCTGGCCGTTGTCTTCGGCGCTTGCGAGGGTGGTTGCGGGGGCGTTCATATGGGCTCCTTTAGTCGTTGCAGAGTGTGGTGAGGCAATGGGCGAGCACGCGTGCGCCGAGCGCGAGATGTCCGGCGTCCGTTGCTTCGGCGGGGTTGTGGCTGATGCCGTCGATGCTCGGCACAAAGATCATCCCGCTCGGGCAATGCGTCGCGAGATACATCGCGTCGTGGAACGCGCCCGAGGTCAGATGCAGCGCGCGGGCATCGAGTGCGCGGCACGCTCCGTCGATGCACGACAATACAGACGCATCGAAAGCGACGGGCGCATGCGTGAACAATGCTTCGATGCGCGCGCCATGACGTTGCACGATGGCGTGCGCGTGCTCGTCGAACGCGGCCAGCACGCTCGCTTCCGGATGACGGAAGTCGATGGTGAAGCTCACCGCCGACGGGATCGTGTTGATCGAGTTCGGCTCGATGCTCCAGCGGCCGAAAGTGACGCGCGTATCGGCGCGGCCGAGTTCGTGCGCGATGGCATCGAGCTCCTGACGCAGCGCAATGGCGAGCGTCATCGCGTCGCGGCGCAGCGGCATCGGCGTGGTGCCTGCATGGGCTGCGCTGCCTTGCACGTGAAGCGCGTACCAGCGCACGCCCTGAATGCCGCTGACGACGGCAAGCGGCACATCGGCGTCTTCGAGTTGCGGGCCCTGTTCGATGTGAAGTTCGACAAAAGCATGTGCGACTTCATGCTGGGCGCGTTGGGGCAATCCGGGAAACGCGCTTCGGTGATGGTCCAGCGCCGCGCTCAAGGTCATGCCTTCGGAATCCCGCACGTCCGCATAACGCGCCATACGCGACGGCTCAACGAACGCGCTCGATCCCATCGCGCCCGGAGAGAAGCGCGTGCCTTCCTCGTTGGTCCAGATCGCGACTTCGAGCGGGCGGCGCGTGCGCACGTTCGCATCGTTCATTGCGGCGAGCACTTCGAAGCCCGCGAGCACGCCGTAACAGCCGTCGAGCTTGCCGCCGGTCGGCTGCGTGTCGATGTGGCTGCCGGTCATCACCGGCGCAAGTGCTGCATCGCCTTCGCGCCGGAAGAACAGATTCGCGCAGGCGTCGACGTGCACGCCGCATCCGAGGGCGCGCGCACGCTCGATCAGAAAGCGCCGCGCTTCGATATCGCGTTCGCCGAGCGCGGGCCGGTCCACGCCGCCGTCGTCGCGTGCACCGAAAGTGGCGAGCGTATCGATCGATTCGAGGAGACGGTCTTGGTTCACGGCGTCCGCTATTTGTCTTGCGATCACGACGTCGCTCCTTCGCCTGCAATCGCAAGGCTGCGTTCGAGCCACGGTTTGAGGAATTGCTGCAAACGCGGCGTGCGCGTATTGCCGAACAGTTGCGCGGGCGGTCCGGCTTCAACGATTTTTCCCGCCTCCATGAACACAACCTTGTCGGAGATCTTGGCGGCGAAGCTCATTTCGTGCGTGACCATCACCATCGTCATGCCATCCTGCGCGAGCGAACGGATCACGTTGAGCACTTCCTCGACGAGTTCGGGATCGAGTGCGGACGTAGGCTCATCGAGCAGGATCACTTCGGGTTCGATGGCCAGCGCCCGCGCGATGCCCACGCGCTGTTGCTGTCCGCCGCTCAGTCGCGCGGGATAGGCATCGGCCTTGTGTTCGAGGCCCACGCGCCTGAGGGCGGCCTGCGCCCTCTCGCGCGCGTCACGCCTGCTCATCTTCTTGGCGAGCACGAGCGGCGTCGCGACGTTGTCCAGCGCGCTCATGTGCGGCCAGAGGTTGAATTGCTGAAAGACCATCGCAATGGGACGGCGCACGTCGGCAATGCTGGCTTCGCTGTCACGGTCCTTCGCCGTGCGTCCTTTCGATCGATAGCCCAGCAACTGGCCTTTGATCCACACTTCGCCTTCGTCGTAGGCCTCGAGAAAGTTCATGCAGCGCAGCGCAGTGGTCTTGCCCGAACCGGACGGCCCGATCAGCGTGACAATCTCGCCGCGCATGACATCGAGGTCGATGCCTTTGAGCACGCGGTTCTCCCCGTACGACTTGCCGACGGCTTGCAGCTTGAGAATGGGAAGGTCGCTCATGATGTCTTCTTCAGAAACGAAATGCGGGAAGTGGCCGCCTGCGCGATCAGCGACACGGCTTGCGTGAGCAGCCAGTAACATGCGATCAGCAGCGCATACGGACCGATATACGTGTAGCTCGATGCGACGATATCGCTTGCCGTCATCGTCAATTCGGGCACGGTGATGATCGACGCGACCGCGCTCTCCTTAATGACGAGAATGGTCTGGTTCGCGATCAGCGGCGCGGCGAACGCGAGCGCCTGCGGCAACTCGATGGAGCGAAAGGCGTCGCGCCGGCTCACGCCGAATGCGGCTGCGGCTTCGAGCTGGCCGCGCGGAACGCACGCCCAGGCAGCGCGAAACAGTTCTGCAAAGTAAGCGCTCGAGTAGAACGCGAGCGAAAGAATCGTGGCTTGCACGGCCGACAAGGTAATGCCGATGACTGGCAGCCCGAAATAGACGATCACGAGTTGAGACAGATAAGGCGTGCCGCGCACCAGCCACACGAACGCGCCATAAGCGAGCGCGAACGGACGGCCGAGCGCGAGACGCATCGCGTTGAGCGCGAAGCCCGCGACGATGCCGATGAGCGCCGCAAGCACGCTCACTTCGAGCGTGATGCCCATTGCTTCGATGAAGCGCGGAATGAGTGCGATGAAGTTGTGCATGCCGATGCCTCACGGACGCCGAGCTACACGCAGCGAGTACACATGACCCGCGCCCGCGAGCAGCGACGTGATCGCCAGATAAAACACCGCCGCCATTGCGTACACCTCGAGTGGCCGGTACGTCGATGACGAAAGTTGCTGTCCCACGCGCATCAGATCCGTCACGGAAATGACCGACACCACCGCCGACGCCTTGACGATATCGATCATCTCGGACACCAGCGCCGGCAGCGTCGCACGCACGACCTGCGGCACTTCGATATGCCACAAGGTCTGACGCCGCGTGAGATTGAAGGTCGTTGCCGCCTCGATCTGTCCGGGCGCAATAGAGCGGAAACCTGCGCCCAGAATCTGCGATTGATACGCGCCGGTGTTGAGCGACAGCCCGATCACCGCTGCCGCGAGCCCCGGCAATTCCAGCCCGAGCGCGGACGGCACGTAATAGAACACCAGCAGTTGCGCGAGCACTGGCGTACCGCGCAGCACGCTGACGTACACGCGCGCCGTTGCGCGCATCAGGCGGCTGTCGCTGACCGACATCGTGTAGACGAATACGCCGACGAAGAAGCCGCAGCACACGGCGACCGACGACAGCACGAGCGTTGTCAGCGCGCCGTCGAGCAACTGCGGCAAGTAGCCGATGCAGCGCGTGAGCAGATCGGGACCGTTCATGGCAAGGTCAGATGGAAGGCGCGGGGAGCGTGGCCGGAACGTCCATCGTCGAGCCGAACCATTTCTCCTGAAGCTTCTTCATGGTCCCGTCGCTGTTCGCTTTCGCGATGCCATCGCTGAAAAGCTTGAGCAGGGCGGCGCTGTCGGCATCCTTGCGCGCGACCCATGCGAAGTAGCTTTTCGGACCGATTGTCTGCGGCAGCACCGCGAACACGCCCGGACGCGACTTTATCAACGGCCCGAGATTGGCGACGGATTGCGCGACCGCATCGAGCCGGCCGACGGCGAGGTCCGCATAGGCTTCGTCGAACGCGACGTATTGCTTGACCTGCTTGAGGCCTGGACCGCCCGCTTCCTTCAGCTTCTTGTCGAGCGCCATCAACGCCTGCAACTGCGCGGAGCCGGTCTGCGAGCCGACCACCTTGCCGTTAAGATCGTTGGGAGTTTTGATGGACGCATCGGCCGAGCGGGTGAGTACGCCGGTGGTCGCATCGGCAACGGGCACGGTGAAGGCAAAATGATCCGCGCGGTCCTTGTTGACGGTCACCGCTGTCACGACGACATCGAAGCGCTTTGCATCGAGACCGGGCAGCAGACCCTGAAAGGGCAGGTCGAGTTGCTTGACTTTCACATCGGGCAGAGACTTGAGGACGTAGGCCATCAGATCGGCGTCATAGCCGACGATCTTGCCGTTATCGACGTATTCGAAGGGCGCGTAACGCGCTTCGGTCGCAATCGTGATTTCCTTGTTCGATTTGATGCGGGCGAGCAGATCGTCCGCGTGCGCAAACGACGGCGCGGCGGCGTTGAGCGCGAGCGCGCCCGTCAGCGCGGTCAGCAAATGGCGAAGACGTTTGTTCATGACACTCCCCTTGCATGTGAGCTATTGTGAAGACAACCAGAATCTCATTCAAGTGACTTGAATGAAATTCATTAGGCATGAAGCGTGCCAGCGTGAGGCACCCCGACGTACGGGACTGCGTCCTTCTGACATGCACTGAAAGAGGGGAGCAGGGCTGGACGAATGCACCGCCGCGCGCGGCGATGCACCGGATTGAAGTACGAAGAGGTAATGCGAGAGTCAGCGGAGTCCGCAAAGCACGGACGCAAGACGCTGCACGAGCGACAGCGCGTAGGGCTCCTGCCGCTTGACGAGCAGTGGCGACATGGAGATCGAATACTCGATCAATAACATTTCGAGCGTGGCGCACGCACGCCGTGTACGCGAATCTACGGCAGCGTGGGCAACAGATTGACCGCTCGTCTCTCTACGGTTCACTTGACGTGACGGAGAAGAGCGCAACCTCGTACTTCCTCGGTATGGCTATGGCGAAGCTCTTCGCTGCTCCATTGTTTGCCACGCCGTGGTTGTTCCACGTCTCCATGGCATCTGGCGTTTCGATTTTTTTGTTGGCCGGTACATCTCGTTCCCGACTTATTGCGGCAGTTTCAATGTTTGTGTTCCACAACATTCAACAAAGCGCCTCCGAACTTTCCCTATGTTACGATCCTAACAACGATGTTATAAACTGAGATCAATCTATCAAAAACTGTTGTGCGTCGCACAAGACGCCGGCATACCGATCTCATGCTGGAAACTGCATCGAAGTCCATCGTCGCATGGCCCGGAAAGGCTCAGGTTCACGCCAGCGCGCGCAATCCCGGCGTGCCGTTCGATTTGTCGTGGCTCGACGGGTTGCGCGTAAATCAGTCGGCGGTGGCACGCCGCGCATCGACGCTCGGCACGCGCCGCGCGGTGAAGAAAGATGCGCAGGCCGCGTGGCTGCTCAAGGCGATTACCTGCATCGACCTCACGACACTCAGCGGCGACGATACGCACGGTCGCGTCGAACGACTGTGCGCGAAAGCGCGCCGTCCGTTGCGCGACGATCTGCTCGACGCGCTCGGCATGGCGCCCGGTTCGATCACGACAGGCGCCGTGTGTGTCTATCACCGCTACGTTAAAACAGCGGTGAAAGCGCTCGAAGGCAGCGGCATTCCTGTTGCAGCCGTGTCGACGGGCTTTCCCGCCGGACTCAATCCGCACGAGCTCAAGCTGCGCGAGATCGAGGCCTCGGTGCGAGACGGCGCCTCGGAGATCGACATCGTCGTCACGCGCGAGCATGTGCTCACGGGCAACTGGCAGGCGCTTTACGACGAGATGCGCGATTTCCGCGCGGCATGCGGCGATGCGCACGTGAAGGCGATTCTCGCGACCGGCGATATCCGCACGCTGTCGAACGTCGCGAAGGCGTCGATGATCTGCATGATGGCCGGCGCCGACTTCATCAAGACATCGACGGGCAAGGAAAGCGTCAACGCGACGCTCGATGTGTCGCTCGTGATGGTGCGCATGATTCGCGAATACCTTGCCCGCACCGGCGTCGCGATCGGCTTCAAGCCCGCGGGCGGCGTGTCCACCGCGAAATCGGTGCTCGAATATCAGATCCTCATGAAGGAAGAGCTCGGGCGCGAATGGCTCGAAGCGGACATGTTCCGCATCGGCGCATCGAGCCTGCTCGCGGATATCGAACGCCAGCTCGAACATCATGTGAGCGGACGCTATTCGGCGTTCAACCGTCATCCCGTCGCCTGATTCACGGACTTCAATACATAGCCTCATGAGCGTTGCCGAATACTTCTCCTCGATGGAATACGGACCCGCACCGGAAGACGATCGCGCCGCGCGCGCATGGCTCGATCAGCATGCCGGGCGCTTCGGTCACTTCATCAACGGCGCATGGCGCGACAGCGCCGACGCCGACCGATTCGATTCGCGCGAACCGGCCACGGGCCGCGCGCTCGCGTCTATCGCGCAAGGCACTCAGACCGACGTCGATGCCGCCGTAGAAGCCGCGCATGCCGCCCTCGAAGGCTGGCAGGCGATCGGCGGAGCGGGGCGCGCGCGGCATCTGTATGCGCTCTCGCGCATGGTGCAGCGGCATAGCCGTCTTTTCGCCGTGCTCGAATCGCTCGACAACGGCAAGCCCATTCGCGAATCGCGCGATATCGATATACCTCTTGTGGCAAGGCACTTTCTGCATCACGCGGGATGGGCGCAGTTGCAGGACAAGGAGTTTGCAGACTGGGCGCCGCTCGGGGTGATCGGGCAGATCGTGCCATGGAATTTTCCGCTCCTGATGCTCGCGTGGAAGATTGCGCCGGCGCTCGCGCTCGGCAACACGGTCGTTCTGAAACCCGCCGAATTCACGTCGCTGACGGCGCTGTTGTTCGCGGAGCTGGCGCATCGCGCGGGCTTGCCCAAAGGCGTGCTCAACGTCGTCACCGGCGATGGACGCACGGGCGCGGCGCTCGTCGAGCATGATCGTGTCGCGAAGATCGCGTTTACGGGCTCGACCGAAGTGGGCCGCCAGATTCGCGCAACGACAGCCGGTTCGGGCAAATCGCTGACGCTCGAACTCGGCGGCAAGTCGCCCTTCATCGTATTCGACGATGCCGATCTCGACAGCGCCGTCGAAGGTGTCGTCGATGCGATCTGGTTCAATCAGGGACAAGTGTGCTGCGCGGGCTCGCGCCTGCTCGTGCAGGAAGGCATCGAAGCGCGTTTCATCGAGAAGCTCAAGCGCCGCATGGACACCCTGCGTGTCGGGACTTCGCTCGACAAGGGCGTCGACATGAGCGCGGTCGTCGATGACGTGCAGCTCGAACGCATTCGCGCGCTCGTCGACAAGGGCGAGAGCGAGGGCTGCGAAATCTATCAGTCCGCGCGTGCCACGTTCCCCGAGGGGGGCGCGTTCTTTCCGCCGACGCTCGTTACCAACGTCGCGCCCGCATCGACGCTCGCGCAGGAAGAAATCTTCGGGCCGGTGCTCGTGACGATGAGCTTCCGCACGCCGGAAGAAGCCGTCGCGCTCGCGAACAACACGCGCTACGGTCTCGCCGCGAGCGTGTGGAGCGAGAACATCAGCCGCGCGCTCGATGTCGCGCCGCGCCTGCAATGCGGCGTGGTGTGGATCAATGCGACCAATCTCTTCGATGCGGCTGTCGGCTTCGGCGGCTATCGCGAGTCGGGGTTCGGTCGCGAAGGCGGACGCGAGGGCATCTACGAATACCTGAAGCCGCGCGCCTGGGCCAGACTCCCGGTGCGCGGCGAAACGAAGCCATTGCAGGCGCAACCCGATTCGCTCGTCGATGCCGGCAACGTCAGCGCGCTCGATCGCACCGCGAAGCTCTTCATCGGCGGCAAGCAGGCGCGGCCCGACAGCGGTTATTCGCGGCTCGTGCATTCGCCCGCGGGCGAGATCGTCGGCGAAGTGGGCGAGGGCAGCCGCAAGGACATTCGCAATGCAGTGGCCGCCGCGCGCGGCATGACCAAGTGGTCGTCGGCGAGCGCGCACAACCGCGCACAGGTGCTGTACTACCTCGCGGAAAATCTGAGCGCGCGCGCCGATGAGTTCGCGAAGCAGCTCGTCGCGCGCGCGGGTTCGAGCGAGCGCGATGCGAAGCGTGAAGTGGAAGCGTCCATCGCGCGCTTCTTCACCTACGCCGCGTGGGCCGACAAGTACGACGGCGCGGTGCATGCGCCGCCGCTGCATGGCGTCGCGCTCGCGATGCACGAACCGCTCGGTGTGATCGGCATCGTGTGTCCGGACGAAGCACCGCTGCTCGGTTTCGTGTCGCTCGTTGCGCCCGCGCTTGCGCTGGGCAACCGCGTGGTCGTAGTGCCGAGCGAGACGTGCCCGTTGATGGCGACGGACTTCTATCAGGTCGTCGAGACGTCGGACGTGCCGGGCGGCGCGCTGAACATCGTCACCGGCGATGCGCGTTCTCTTGCGCAAACGCTCGCGCAACACGACGATGTCGATGCGCTCTGGTGCTTCCACGGCGCGTCGCTTTCGGCGATGGCCGAGCGTGAATCGACCGGCAACCTGAAGCGCACGTTCGTCGATCAGGGCCGCGTGTTCGACTGGCACGATGCCGCAAGCGAAGGACTGCCGTTCCTTCGCCAGGCCGTGCAGGTCAAGAACATCTGGGTGCCGTACGGAGACTGAATGAAGCATTGACGGGCGCAGATCTCGAGACGAGACACGCCCACGCATGGAGGAGACGCTGTGCTGAAGAACATCGATCCGCTCTTGAACGCCGATATCCTCTACGCGCTCGCCGCGATGGGCCACGGCGACGAAGTGGTGATCTGCGACGCTCACTTTCCCGCCGACTCCGTCGCGCGGCAAACGGTGCTGGGCAAACTGCTGCGCATCGACGGCGCGAGCGCGCCGCGTGCAGTGCGCGCGGTGTTGTCGGTGCTGCCGCTCGATACGTTCGTCGACGATCCCGCGGGCCGCATGGAAATAGTTGGCGATGCAACTACCTTGCCCGCCGTGCAGCGCGAGGCGCAACGCGAAGTGGACGACGCGGAAGGCCGTGAAACGCCGTTCGCGCCGATCGAGCGCTTCGCGTTCTACGAGCGCGCGAAGCAGGCCTACTGCGTGATCGCGACGGGCGAAGCGCGCGGCTACGGCTGCTTCATCTTCAAGAAGGGCGTGCAGCTCGCACCTGATGCACCGGATGCGCCGGAAGGAGGCACGCGATGAAAAGCGTCGTCATTCTCGGCATCTATGTGACGGACCTCGCGTTTCGCGCGGAACGCATGCCGCTGCTCGGCGAAACGGTTGCGGGCTCCGCGTTCAAGATGGGACCGGGCGGCAAGGGCTCGAATCAGGCCGTGGCCGCCGCACGCGCGGGCGCGGACGTGATCTTCTGCACGCGCATCGGTGCGGATGCGTTCGGCGAGATCGCACAAGCGACCTGGGCGGCCGAAGGCATCACCTCGCGCGCAACCGTGATGAACGATGTTGCGACAGGCGCGGCGCATATTTACGTCGATGAAAACACGGGCGGCAACGCGATCATCGTCGCGGCGGGTGCGGCGGGCACGCTCGCTCCCGAAGACGTCGATGCCATCGAGGACGATATCGCGCGCGCGGGCGTCTTCGTCACGCAACTCGAACAGCCGATTCCGGCTGCGCGCCGCGGTCTGGAACTCGCGCGCAAGCATGGCGTGACGACCGTCTTCAATCCGGCGCCCGCGTTGCCGCTCGCCGACGACATCTATCCGCTGTGCGACTACATCACGCCGAACGAAACGGAAGCGACGGCGCTGACGGGCGTGCCTATCGCCAATATCGATGACGCGCGCCGCGCCGCCGACGTGTTGCTGAAGAAGGGCGCACGCGCGGTGATCGTCACGCTCGGCGAAGCAGGCGCGCTACTGCATACGTCGGATGAATCGACGCTCGTGCCGGCGTTCGATTGCGGCCGCGTCGTCGAAACGGCCGGCGCGGGCGATGGTTTCACGGGCGGCTTCGCAGCCGCGCTCGCACGAGGCGAAAGCGCGGTCGATGCGGTGCGTTTCGGCTGCGCGCTCGCGAGCATCTCCGTGACGCGCCCCGGCACCGCGCCGTCGATGCCGCGTCTCGATGAGATCAACGCGCTGCTCGAACAAGGGAGCGTCACGCAATGAAAGCGTCGAAGTGGCTCGCTGATCGCCAGTTCAACTTCCTCATCGGCGTGAACGTGCTCGTCGTCATCGTCGCTACGTGGCTGTCACACGGCCAGTTCCTCGATATCGACAATCTTCAGTCGATGGGCGGCCAGTTGCCCGAACTCGGCCTGCTCGCGCTCGGCATCATGCTGTCGATGGTGTCGGGCAACGGCGGTATCGATCTCTCAGGCGTCGGGCTTGCGAATCTCTCCGGCATGGTCGCGGCGATGGTTCTGCCGCATATGCTCTCCGCTGACGATTCGCCCGCGCTCTATACGGCGGTGTTCATCTGCATCGTCGTGGCGATGGGCGCGATCGGCGGCTTGCTGAACGGCGTCGTGATCGCGAAGCTGAAGCTCACGCCGATTCTCTGCACGCTCGGCACGCAATTGCTGTTCACCGGCATCGCCGTCGTGTTGAGCAACGGCGCATCGGTGCGCGTGGAATATGTCGATCCGCTGTCGAACATCGGCAACGGCACCTTCCTGCAAGTGCCGATTTCATTGTGGATCTTCGTCGCCGCCGTGCTGGTGCTCGGCTGGGTGCTGAAGCGCACGCCTTTCGGCCTGCGTCTCTATCTGATGGGCACGAATCCGAAAGCCGCGTTCTATGCGGGCATTCCGCGCGCGCGCATGCTGATTCTCACCTACGGCATGTGCGGCGTGCTCGCGTCGCTCGCGGGCCTCATCAGCGCGACGCATACATCGAGTGCCAAGTGGGATTACGGCAACTCGTATCTGCTGATTGCGATCCTGATCGCGGTGATGGGCGGCGTGAATCCGGCGGGCGGCTATGGACGCATCGTCTGCGTGTTTCTCGCCGCGACCGTCCTGCAGTTTCTGTCGAGCCTCTTCAACCTGCTCGGCGTATCGCAGTTTTTCGGCGATTGCGCGTGGGGCTTTCTGCTGCTCGCATCGCTCGCATTCGCGGGCGGCGAACGCGTGCGCGCGATCTTCGGTATCGGCGGGGCCGCGCCCAAAAGCAATGTTCCACCGCCGCCCGCATCGACGGGACGTTAGTGTTGCGTGTGATTCATCAAAGAGACCAATCGGTACATAACGGAGACAAGGCAATGAAGCTCAGCAGACTCGGCACCGCGCTCACGGCGATCGCACTTGCAGCGGGCGCGATTGCGGCCGCGCAGGCCGCGACGAACGAAACCATCGTGACGGTCGTGAAGGTGACCGGCATCAACTGGTTCAATCGCATGGACGAGGGCGTGAAGGAGTTCGGCAAGGCGAACCCGAACATCAACGCGTATCAGACGGGACCGGGCCGCGCCGACGCCGCGCAGCAACTGAAGATCATCGAAGATCTGATCGCGAAGAAGGTCACGGCCATTGCCGTCGTGCCCTACGATCCGCCGACGCTCGAGCCCGCGCTCAAGAAGGCGATGGACCGCGGCATCAAGGTGGTCACGCATGAAGCGGACAATGCCAAGAACACGATGGTCGATATCGAAGCCTTCGACAACACCGCATACGGCGCGGGCCTGAACGAGCGCCTGTCGAAGTGCATGGGTCAGCAGGGCAAATGGGCGGTGCTGGTCGGCTCGCTCGGCTCGCGCTCGCAAGTGCAATGGGCAGATGGCGGCATCGGCAACGCGAAGGCCAAGTATCCGAAGATGGATCTCGTCGAGCCGAAACTCGAAACCAACAATGACGGCGAACGCGCGTATCAGGTCGCGAAGGAAGTGCTGCGCAAGCACCCGGATCTGACGGGCTTTCAGGGCTCGTCGTCGCTGGATGTGATCGGCATCGGCCGCGCGGTCGAGGAAGCGGGCAAGGTCGGCAAGATCTGCGTGTACGGCACGGGCCTGCCGACGGAAGCGGCCAAGTTCCTCGAAAGCGGCGCGATCAACGGCATCGCGTTCTGGGATCCGAAGCTCGCCGGTCTCGCGATGAACAAGGTTGCGCAGATGCTCGTGGACGGCAAGGAAGTGCAAAACGGCGCGGACCTCGGCATCACCGGCTACAACAAGGTCACCGTGACGAAAGGCCCGGGCAAGGGCGTGATCGTGCGAGGCACCGGCTGGGTCGATGTCGACAAGACGAACTACAAGCAATACAACTTCTGATGTGACGTGCGCGGCGCGCTTTCTTGAAGAGCGCGCCGCATGCCCAAGACAGACATGACCACAACGACACCGCTCCTCGAAGTCGTCGATATCCACAAGCGCTTCACCGGCGTCTACGCGCTGCGCGGCGTGAGCCTCGCGTTCGAGCGCGGCCAGATCTATCACTTGCTGGGCGAGAACGGCTGCGGCAAGAGCACGCTCATCAAGATCATTTCCGGCGCGCAGCCGCCCGATGAAGGCGAGCTCGTGATCGAAGGCGTGCGCCACAGCAAGCTCTCGCCGCTCGAATCGCTTTCGGCGGGCATCGAGACGGTCTATCAGGACTTGTCGCTGCTGCCGAACATGAGCGTCGCGGAGAATGTCGCGCTGACGTCCGAACTCGCGGAACATGCGGGCCGGCTCGCCCGCACCTTCGATCGTCGTGCGCTTGCGCAAACTGCCGCGCGCGCGCTCGAAGCAGTCGGCCTGCCGGGCGACGCGAACTTCCAGAAGACGCTCATCGAGCAGTTGCCGCTCGCGACGCGTCAGCTCGTCGCTATCGCGCGCGCCATTGCGAGCGAGGCGAAATTCGTCATCATGGACGAGCCGACGACATCGCTCACACAGAAGGAAGTCGACAACCTCATCGCCGTGCTCGCACGTTTGCGCGCGGACGGCGTCGCCGTGCTGTTCGTGAGCCACAAGCTCGACGAGTGCTACGCGATCGGCGGCGAAGTGATCGTGCTGCGCGACGGCCAGAAAATGGCGCAGGGCCCGATCGAAAACTACACGAAGGCGCAGATCAGCGAGCTCATGACGGGCAAGCATCTGTCGACGGAACGCTATCGCGCGCAAGGTGAAGCAGGCGCAACGCAAGTCGTGCTCGATGTACAAGGCCTCGGCCGCAAGGGCCAGTTCGCCGATGTCTCGTTCAAGCTGCACAAGGGCGAAATTCTCGGCGTGACCGGTCTGCTCGATTCGGGCCGCAACGAACTCGCGCGTGCACTTGCGGGTGTCGCGCCCGCCGACATGGGGACGGTGACGCTCGACGGCATGCGCGTGCGCCTGCATTCGCCCGCGGATGCGAAAGCGCAGCGCATCGGCTATGTGCCAGAAGACCGCCTGAACGAAGGCCTCTTTCTCGACAAGCCGATTCGCGACAATGTCGTCACCGCGATGATCGCGAGCCTGCGCGATCGCTTCGGACAGATCGACCGCAAGCGTGCGCAAGAGCTCGCGGAGCGCACCGTGAAAGACTTGCAGATCGCGACACCCGATGTCGACAAGCCCGTGCAATCGCTTTCGGGCGGCAACCAGCAGCGTGTGCTGATCGGCCGCTGGCTCGCGATCGATCCGCGCGTGCTGATTCTGCATGGCCCGACGGTCGGCGTCGACGTCGGATCGAAGGACATCATTTATCGCATCATGCAGCGGCTGTCGAAGGAAGGCATCGGCATCATCCTGATCAGCGACGACCTGCCCGAGCTGCTGCAGAACAGCGACCGCATTCTGATGATGAAGAAGGGCCGCGTCGCAAACGAATATCGCGCGGACCGGTTGAACGAAGCCGATCTTTATCACGCGCTACTTTCAGAGGCAGCATGAGCATGAGCGAATCCATCCGCCGCACGGGAAGCGAGACGATGCCGCAGCACGTGGCCGAAGTCGCGCCGCGTGTGCGCAAGGGCAATCTGTACGCGCAGCTGATGCGCAATCCCGAGTGGTTCACGGTCGGGCTGATCGTAGTGACGTGTCTGGTCGTGGGCAGCCTCAACCCGCGCTTTTTCCAGTTCGCCACGCTGTTCGACATGCTGCATTCCGCGACGACGGTCTCGCTCTTCGCGCTCGGCACGCTGGTCGTGCTGGCGTCCGGCGGCATCGATGTGTCGTTCACGGCCATCGCCGCTTTGACGATGTACTCGATCACCAAAGCCGTGTTCGCATGGTGGCCCGAGTGCCCGTTCGCGCTGATCCTGCTTGCGGGCGCGATCGGCGGCGTCGTGCTCGGTGTGATCAACGGGATGCTCGTGCATCGACTGAAGGCGCCTTCGCTGATCGTCACCATCGGCACGCAGTATCTGTATCGCGGCTTGTTGCTGACGTTCGTCGGCACGCAGTTCTTCATGAACATTCCGCATAGCATGGACACGTTCGGGCGCTTGCCGCTCTTCTTCTATCACACGCCGGATGGCTTGCGCGCCGTATTGCCGGTCTCCGTGCTCGCGCTCGTGATCGCGGCAGTGGTCACGTGGTGGCTGCTCAATCGCACGATGATGGGCCGCGGCGTCTATGCGATGGGCGGCTCGCTCGCCATCGCCGAACGGCTCGGCTACAACCTGCGCGCAATACATCTGTTCGTGTTCGGCTATACGGGCTTGCTGGCGGGCGTGGCGGGCATTCTGCATGTGTCGACCAACCGGCTTGCGAATCCGTTCGATCTCGTCGGCACCGAACTCGACGTGATCGCGGCCGTGATTCTCGGCGGCGCGCGCATCACGGGTGGCACGGGAACGGTGGTGGGCACGCTGCTGGGTGTCGTGCTGGTGACGCTCATCAATAGCGTGCTGATTCTCGTTGGCGTGCCGAGCACCTGGCAGAAGGTGATCATCGGCGCGTTCATCCTCGTCGCGGGAACGTTGTTCGCGTTGGGGCGCCGTCAGTAAGCGCTGCAAAAAGCGGAACAAAAAAGGCTCGTTCAAATCCTGAACGAGCCTTTCTGTTTTTTACCGGAACAAATCAGGTGCGTTTATGGAGCGCCGGTCCTTCTTCGGTGATCACCGAATCGAACTCCGAAATGTGCGAGAACCGCACCGCCTTCACCTTGCCGAACTTGCTTGCATCGACGACGAGATGCCGTTCCACCGCGCTCGCCATGGCGGCCTGCTTGATGGCGACTTCATGAAAATTCCAGCACGTGACGCCACGCGCTTCATCGACGCCGCCCGCGGACATGAACGCCTTGTTGATGCCCATGCGCCGCAACGTTTCGACGCTCTCGTCGCTGGCAAATGATTCCGACGACGGCACATACACGCCGCCGAGCAGGATCATGCGCACATTCGGCTTGCGCCGCAAAATCTCCGCTACGTTGAGCGAATAGCACACGACCGTCAGATGCATCTCCGTGGGAATCTGCCGCGCGAGCGTCGTCAGGGTCGTGCCGCAATCGATGAAGATGGTCTCGTTATCGACGAGCAAACGCGCCGCATGACTCGATGCGATCGCCTTGGCCTGCGCGAAATGATCCTTTTCTTCCTCGATGGTGTAACCCGCGTTCGGGACATCGGCCGCGCTGACGATGTAGCCGCCGAGATAAGTGAACTGGCCGGGATGCGCGGCGATATCGCGGCGCACTGTCATCTCCGATACGCCGAGCAACGCGGCTGCATCGCGCAGACGCATGACGTTCTGTTTTTCGAGCGCACCGGAAAGGGCGCGCAAGCGGTCGTTCTTGGCCATCGGGATGGCGCGACGGGGCACGCTCTTGGTGGCGGCGTGTCGCGCGAGGTGTGTTAGGTTTTGGTCGTTCGATGAGAGGATTATAACAATGCAAGCCGCATTTTTAGCGGCTTGCGGCGGGCTGCGCGGGTAAATCCCGAGGCTTCACGACTTGCGCGTATAGCGCAGCCAGACGACGTCGTGTTCCAGTTTTTCGATCGATTCGAGCTTGAGATATGTGGGCTTTTGCCACTTGTCCATCGCGACTTCGAACGATGACGTATGCGCTTCGCGTCCATCGACGAGCGGGATCAGGAGCACGCTCACTTCATCGGCAAGCTGTGCATTCACGAACGCGCCCGAGACATGGCCGCCGCCTTCGACGATCAGCTTGCCGATCTTCAACTCGCGCGCGAGCGTGTCGACGACGCGCTTCAGTTCGATGTCGTCCTTGCCGCCGAACACATACGACGCGCCGATCGATTGCAGATACGCGAGGTAATCGTCCTCGACGCTTTCGGCGAGCACTTCGACGATGTGCGATTCGAGCGCCGTATCGCTCTTCCACGCGACGCGTCCCTTCGGATCGATGGAAATCGCGTACTGGCTCGCATCGCGTCTGGCGAAATGATCGGTGCGCGGAACGGGGCCTTTCGCGAGTCCGCGAGGATAGTCGCGGTCCTTGCCATGCGAGATTTCCTGCATCGTGACGCGCCCGCATACCCACGCGTCGGCCTTGAAGCGCGCGGCGGTGTCTTCGTAGATCGGCGACGCGAAATCGAGATTCCAGTTATCGGTGAGGCTGCGGCCGTCGATCGACGACATCATGTGGCAGACGATATGCATGGTGCGCTCCGGGCGGCAAAGATTCGGTGCACGAGCGACGCAAGCGCCGTGCCGCCTGCGGCAATCGCGCGTTCGCGCGATGTGCGAAAATCGGCGACATGAAAAAGAACACTTTGCTCATCGTCCCGGCCTTGCTGATCGCGCTCAGCCCGCTCGCGCACGCGAGCCTCGAATCCGGCGCGCATCAGTTCAAGGAAGACGTCAAATCGGCGGGGCGGCAGACGGGCCACGCGGCGCGGGATGCCGCTCACGCGATCGGCGACGGCGCGAAATCGGCCGGTCACGCCATCGCGGATACGTCCAGACGCGGTTATCACGCGACGAAGCAGTGGGTGACCGGCGAAGTAAGCGGCAAGAAGTAAGCGGCAAGGAGTAAGCGGCACGCACCGCGCACTCGTTCCGAGAGGCGCAGCGTGTCCGTCGTCGATGGTCACGTCGAGCGACGTGGCCTCGCTTCATACGCGCGGCGTTTGTCACGCGATCGGGAAACCCCCATCGAGCGACAAGCGCCTGTCATTCACCGCATCGCGCCCGCGAGATTTTCCGCTTCCAGCCCGACGATCAGATCGACTTCGCCGTTGGAAAGCGCTTGCGTCGCGGGCACGCCGGCTGCCTTCAACGCGGCGCCGTCGAGCCGCGACGCATCGCCTAGCGCGACACGCAAACGCGTGGCTGCGAGCGGTTCGAGCTTCACGATGTTGGCCGCGCCGCCAAGCGCCGCGCGAATCTTCTCGGCCCGCGCTTCGTGCTGCGCCGTGTCCCGCGCGGCGACGGCAGCCGGTGCAGTCGCGGCGTCCGTCGAAGCGGCTGTCACGGCGGCGGCCGGCAGGTCGGCATCGCTGCCCGCCTTCTTCAGGTATTCCTGCATGTCGGTCTTCATGTTTTCCGATAGCGGCCCGAAGATCGCCTGCACGCCATTGCCCACACGCACGACGCCGGCGGCACCGAGCGCCTTCAGCCGCGCATCGTCGACGAGCGATGGATCGTTCACCGAGATCCGCAGCCGCGTGATGCACGCATCGAGGCTCTTGATGTTCGAGCGGCCGCCGAACGCGAGCACGAGATCACGCGAGCGTCCGCCCATCTCAGCCGTGCTCATTGCGGCGCCTTCGACGGTGTCATCCTCTCGGCCCGGCGTCTTGAGGTTGAATCGCATGATCACGAAACGGAACACGCAGTAGTAGATCGCCGCGTAGATCGGCCCGAGGATGAACACGTACCACGCGTGCGTCGCCTTGTTGCCGATCAGGTTGAACATCAGAAAGTCGATCGCGCCTTGCGAGAACGTAAAGCCCATGTGCATGTTCAGCGTATTGGCGACAAACTGCGCCGATGCCGCGAGGCACGCGTGAATGAAGTACAGCACGGGCGCGACGAACAGGAACGCAAACTCGATAGGCTCGGTGATGCCCGTGAGAAAGGACGTCAGCGCCGCCGACACCATCATGCCGCCGACCGCCACTTTCTTCTCCGGCTTCGCGCAATGCCAGATGGCGATGGCGGCCGCAGGCAGGCCGAACATCTTGAACAGGAACGCGCCCGACAGAATGCCCGCGGTGGGATCGCCGGCGAAGAAGCGGTTGATGTCGCCATGAACGACCTTGCCGGTCGTCGGATCGAGGAAGCTGCCCGCTTCGAAGAAGAACGGCACGTTCCAGATGTGATGCAAGCCGAACGGAATCAGCAGACGTTCGACGAAGCCATAGACCGTCGCCGCCGTGCGCGGATCGGACACCGCCGCCCATTGCGAGAACGCCTTGATCACGCCGCCGATCGGCGGCCATACGACCGACAACACCGCGCCGAGCACGATCGAACCGATGGCCGTCACGATCGGCACGAAGCGCTTGCCCGCGAAGAAGCCGAGATAGGCCGGCAGCGCGATCTTGTAGTAGCGGTTGAACATCCATGCGGCGAGACCGCCCGCGAGAATGCCGCCGAACACGCCGGTCTGGATCGATGGAATGCCCATGATCATGTCCGGCTCGACACCTTCGACCTTCGCGATCACGCCGAGCGTCGCCGTCATCACGAGATAGCCGATGGTCGCGGCGATGCCCGATACGCCGTCGTTCTCCGTGAAGCCGAGCGCCACGCCGATGGCGAAGATGAGCGGCAGGTTGCCGAAGATGACATCGCCCGCGTTCTTCATCAACGCGAGCACGATGGCGGGCACGTAGCCGTGGAAATCGGTCGCGCCGAGGCCGAGCAGCAAACCTGCGACGGGCAGCACCGCGACCGGCAGCATCAACGACTTGCCGACTTTCTGCACCACGCCGAAAGCGTTCTTGAACATGAGAGGTCTCCGCTTATTCCGCTAATTCCGCTTATTCCGCGTAAGGCGCGAGCAGGGCGCGCACTTCGTCGGCCGTGCCGAGCGTGATGACTTTCGCCGCCAGCGCGCGCGCTTCATCCATCGTGAAACGCGCGAGCTGCGCCTTGATCGAGCCGACGGCGGGCACGCTGACCGATAGCTCGTCGATGCCCAGGCCGACGAGCACCGGCACGGCCATCGCGTCGGATGCGATGCCGCCGCACACGCCGACCCACTTGCCGTGCTTGTGCGCGCCGTCGGCCGTCATGCCGATGAGACGCAACACCGCCGGATGCAGCGCATCGGCCTGCTTCGCGAGCTTCGGATGCCCGCGATCCATTGCGAGCGTGTACTGCGTCAGATCGTTGGTGCCGATCGAAAAGAAATCGACTTCGCGCGCGAGCGGCTCGGCGATCAGCGCGGCGGACGGCACTTCGATCATCACGCCGACCTTCACGCTGCCGATGCGATCGCCGGCTTCTTCCTGAAGAATCCGCTTCGCCGCGCGCACTTCCTCGATCGCGGCGACCATCGGAAACATGATGTGCAGATTGCCGATCGATGCGGCGCGCAGAATCGCGCGCAATTGCGTACGGAACATATCGGGACGATCGAGACTCACGCGCACGCCGCGCAGCCCGAGGAACGGATTGTCTTCCTTCGGCAGCGGCATGTAGGAGAGCGGCTTGTCGCCGCCGACATCGAGCGTGCGCACGACGAGCGGACGCTCGCGGCCGAGCGCTTCGGCGACCGCGCAATATTCGGCGGCCTGTTCGTCTTCCGACGGCGCGGTGTCGCGGTTATCGAACAGGAACTCGGACCGCAGAAGCCCGACGCCTTCGGCGCCTGCCGCGACCGCATCGCGCGCTTCCTGCGCATTGCGGATGTTCGCGACCACTTCGACGCGATGACCATCGGCGGTGACGGCGCGCTTGCTCGCCGCGACTTTCTCTTCCTCGCGCTTCTTCGTCTGACGCTCGATGCGTTCGTGCGCCTTCGAGAGTTCGTCAGCGCTCGGATTGCGCCGCAGGCTGCCGTGCGAGCCATCGAGCACGACGAGCGTGCCGTCGGGCAGTTGCAGCGCATCCTCGTCGATGCCGCAGATCGCCGGAATGCCGAGCGAGCGCGCGAGGATCGCCACATGGCTCGTCGCGCCGCCTGTCGTCGTGCAGAAACCGAGCACCTTGGTGCGATCGAGCGACGCGGTGTCGGAAGGGGAGAGCTCTTCGGCGATGAGGATCGATTCGTCGCGCACATCGACATGCGCCTGCTTCACGCCCGCGAGCAGCGCCAGCACACGGCGGCCGACATCGCGGATATCGCCTGCGCGCTCGCGCAACAGCGCGTTGTCGAGCTTCTCCAGATTGTTCGCCTGCGCCTGGAATGCGGCGCGCCACGCGAAGCCCGCGCTTTTTCCCTCGCTGATCGCCCCGATAGCGGCATCGTTCAGATCGGGGTCGCCGAGCAGTTCCAGGTGCGCATCGAGAATCTGCGCCTTGCCCGGATCGGTCAGCTTCGCCTTCAGCGCCTCGATCTGCTGACGCGCTTCGTGATGCGCGGCCTCGAGCCGTGCGCGCTCGCGTTGCGGCGTTTCGCCGGCTTCGGCCACATCGATGACTTCCTGACGGAACTGCACGATCTTGCCGACCGCGAGCCCCGGCGACGCCGATACGCCGGTGAATTCGTTCGCATCGGCGGGCGCAGCGGGTTTGGTCGCGAGCGCTTCGGCGGCGGGCGCGGGGGGCGCCTCGCCGGGCTTCTCGCCCGAGCCAGACGCGAGCAGGCGCGCGAGCGCCGCGGCGGCTTCCGCCGCATCGGGGCCGGCGGCCTCGACACGCAGCGTGTCGCCGAACTTCGTCGCAAGCGACATCAGCGCGACGACGGACTTCGCGTTCGCGCTGTCGCTGCCGCGCACAACGCGGATGTCGGATTTGTATTTCTTCGCTTCTGCGGCGAAAACCGCTGCGGGCCGCGCGTGCAGTCCTTGAGGATTCGGCAGCGCGACGTCGTCGGACAGAATTGCGCCGTCCGCAGCGCCGCTCGCATCGTCGCGCGCGTCGCCCACGAACTCGATCGCCAACGCGACGTCCTTGCCTGCGGTGACGAGGCCCGTCGCGGGCACGTAGCGCGTGACGAGCTCGCCATTGGCGATGACCATCTGCGTGAGCAGGCTCACGGCTCGTGCGCCGACGACGACCGGATCGAAACGGATCAGCGGTTGGCCGGTCGTGACGGCGTCGCCTTCCTTGACGAGCGGCGTAAAGCCTTCGCCGCGCAGCATCACCGTGTCGAGGCCGATGTGTATCAGCACCTGAAGCCCGCTTTCGCCCGTCACGGTGACGGCGTGCGCCGCACGATGCAACTGCGTGACCGTACCGGCAAACGGTGCGAGCAATTCGTCGGATGTCGGATCGATGGACACACCGTCGCCGACCATTTTTTGTGCAAAAACCGGATCGGGCACGGTGTCGAGTTGCACCATCACGCCGGATAACGGCGCCATCAACTCGATTCGTGCCATCCGCTGAGGAGCTTTCATATGAACGACTCCTTGTACCTTGACGATATGAGCTGAAACCGGCCTGAAATGAATCATAGGCAACGGCTTCATGATTCGCTGACCGAATGAATGCGCGTTCGCAAAAGCACGCCGTTTGTGCAGAGTCGTCCGCATTGATTCGGGTTCTGAAACGCCGGATTCCCGTTGGGGAGCACTGGCGGAAAAAAGCGCGCTATTGTTTCGCAGCAGTTCGATGGTTTCTAGAGACGACGCTCCAATTGCGTCGATCCGTCGCAGGCTTCGCTCCGCGATCCCATTAACCTTGTTAATTAGTAAATGCAAGCGAAAGGAGCGCGCATCATGATCTACCGCAACGAAGCTGAAGCTTATTGGGAGCCGCTATTAACGATCGCCCGCGACGAGCTCGGCATTGAATCATTCGATCCGATGGGCAAACCCAACGCCGACATACGCATGTGCCGCGTCGAGGACATCGGGCGGGCGCTCGAACGCGCCTATGATTTGGGTCTCCTGGTCGGACATACGGTGACGCGCGCCGAACGGGTGAATGGGCACTGCGTTTGAAGGTCGTCGTGATCGGTTCGTTCGCTGCCGTCGAAGCCGGCCGCAGCGGAGAATCGGCAAGCATGCCGAGGTCAAAACACGACATCTGTAAATAGCCAGAACACGACATTAGGATAAAGCCGCAACAAACCAAAAATACGCTAATTTGCATTATGTAAATCATGCCGCGCTAGGAAGCATGAGCCTGCACCAGGACGTCCCAGGGTGCGGGAGATGGAAAGATATCCTGCAGAAAGCCGACAAACGCTCTCACCGCCGGATTGCTGCGCCGGCTCTCGGGCCACACGGCATGCAGATGGAATCGGTCATAGGCGAACTCGTGCAGCACAGGTACGAGTTCGCGCCTTTGGACGTATGGCGCTGCGATATACGTCGTCGAAATTCCGATTCCGGCGCCTGCGGCCAGCGTCGCGGCAATCGCGTCGCTGACGTCGATAATCAAGGCCGACGCAGGCGAGAACTCAACGAGTTTGCCTCCCACGTCGAAAAGCCACGCGGCCTCCTGCCCCGTCGACTGATATCTGAAGTTCACGCAATCGTGCTGCAAGAGATCGTTCGGATGCTGCGGCACGCCTCGCTCCCGCAGATATTCAGGCGATGCGAACGCGCAAATCCGATGCGGTGCGAGACGGCGCGCGATCAACCGCGCGTCGCCGGGATTGCCGACTCGAATGGCGACATCCACGCCCTCCTCGATCAGATCGACGTAGCGATCGCTCAGGCGCACATCGACGGTCACTTTCGGATGCCGCCGGCGAAACGCCGGCAGTGCGGGCGCGAGGATGTTCACGCCGACGGGCAACGGCGCGGTCACCTTGAGCGTTCCGGCCGGCTCCGCGCGCGCAGCGGCGACGCCTTGCTCGATACCTTCCGCCTCGCGCAATAACCGTTGCGTGCGCTCCAGAAGATCCCGCCCCTCCGGCGTCAGCGTCAGCGAGCGCGTGGTCCGACTGAACAGCTTGAGTCCGAAGTGCTGCTCCAGCCGCTGGATGCTTTTGCTGATCGCCGATGGCGAAACGGATAGCGAACGCGCGGCGGCCGTATAGCTGCCAAGGGATGCGGCGCGCGCGAATGCGATCAGCCCAGTCAATCTTTCGATAGCGATTTGTTCCATGATGGCATCATTAAAGCGAATTGCTGCCCAATTATCAATCCAGGTTTCGCGAATTAACCTTCTCCCATCGACGCCAAACCGGCGAAGTCAAAAAGGAGAAGGACATGAACGCGAATACGAAAACGCAGGACGCACAGGCGGCAGCAGTCGCTCACCACGCACTCGCAGGCAAGACGGCACTCATTTTCGGCGGCACGTCGGGCATCGGGCTCGATGCGGCTCTTCAGGCGAAACGGGCGGGCGCGGCGGTCGTCGTGGTCGGGCGATCGGCGGATACGGCGCAACGCGTCGCCGCGCAGCATGGCTTCGCCGGATGGCGCGCGGCCGACGTGACCGACGCCGACGCTCTGCAGCAGGCGGTAAGCGACATTCCGAAGGTCGATCATCTGGTTCTGCTGGCCGGCACCTTCGTCGCAGGGACGGTGCGCGAGGCCCACGTAGCGCATTTGCGGATCGCGTTCGAGGAACGCATCTGGGCGGCCGTGCACGTCATTCGCGCCCTGGGAGACCGCTTGAGCGCCGATGGCTCGATCACGTTCATCTCGGGCAGTCTCGCCGACCGTCCGAACGCCTACGGCACCGCAGTGCTCGCGGCGGCGTCGGCGGCTATGGAAGCGCTCGCGCGCGGCCTGGCCCTCGAACTGGCGCCGGTGCGCGTCAACACGCTGTCGCCCGGTCCGATCGACACGCCGATTCTGCGCAAGGCGCTCGGTGACGCGCGCGATACGGTCGTGTCGAATATGGAGAAAACCTTGCCGCTGCATCGTCTCGGCACCGCCAGCGAAGCCGGCGCGGGCGTGGTGTTCCTGATGACCAATGGCTTCATGAACGGAGCGACGCTCAACGTCGATGGCGGCGCGCGCCTCGTGTAACCGCAAAAGCCAACGGAGAAAGCCATGACCACGCTTTTCGACCCGATCCGGCTGGGCGACATCGAAGCGCCCAATCGCATCTTCATGGCACCTATGACTCGCGCGCGGGGTACGCGGTATCACTTGCCGACGACGATCATGGCGCAGTATTACGCCCAGCGCGCGAGCGCCGGACTCATAATCAGCGAAGCGATCGGTATCGCGCAGCAGGGGTTGGGATGGCCCTTCGCAACGGGCCTCTGGTCCGACGAACAGGTTGCAGGCTGGCTGCGCGTAACCGACGCCGTGCACTCGGCCGGCGGGCGCATCATCGCGCAGCTTTGGCACATGGGCCGCACCGTGCATCCCAGCTTCAATGGCGGCGCGCAGCCGTTATCGGCTTCGGGCACGACCGCGCCGGGACACGCGCATACCTATAGCGGCAAGCAGCCCCATGTCGCGGGCAGACCCATGCGCGCAGACGAAGTGCCCGCACTGCTCGACGATTTTCGCCGCGCTACGCGAAATGCCTTGCGCGCGGGATTCGATGGCGTGCAGGTGCACGCCGCCAACGGCTATCTGATCGATGAGTTCTTGCGCGACGGCACCAACTTGCGGGACGACGCCTACGGCGGCAGCATCGAAAATCGCGTCCGGCTGCTCAGGGAAGTCACGCAGGCCGTGATCGGGATAGCCGGCGCTGGCCGCACCGGAGTACGGCTCACGCCCAACGGCACGGACCAGGGCGTGCGCGACAGTGATCCGGAGCCCGTTTTTGTCGCTGCGGCTCGGACACTATCGGCGCTCGGCGTCGCGCATCTTGAACTTCGCGAGCCGCCGATGAACGGGATTTTGGCACTTCCGACCGGCCGCCCTTCGCGCCTGCCATCAGGAAGGCATTCGCAGACGTGTCCATCCTCAATTCGGACTACGGTCTCGATCGTGCGGCGGCGGCTATCTCCAGCGACGAGGCGGACGCATCGCCTTTGGCCGGCCGTTCATCGCAAATCCCGATTTGCCGCAGCGCTTTAGCGCAGGCGCTCCGCTGGCGGCCGATAAGGGCGTGTTGTGGTTCACGCAAGGGCCGGAGGGCTATCTCGACTACCCCGCTTTCGCCTGAACCGACGTTCACCGAGCCGTTCAAAGGAATGCAGCCTGATAGACCTTCGGTGTCACGCCAGTTTGTTGCTTGAACACGCGCGTAAAGTGCGACTGGTCCGCGAAGCCTGTTCGCGCGCCAACCTCCGAAAGGGATATGCCTTGACGAAGCATCGGCATCGCATTGCGTACGCGCGTCTGCTGCTGAAAGGCATGCGGACTCAGTCCCGTCTCGCGGACAAAGGCGCGCAGCAGGACAAAGGGCGTGACGTCGAACTCCGACGCGAGCGTCGACAAGGTCAACCTCGCATCCAAGTCCTGGCGCAGCCGGCGCTTTACCGTGCGCACGAGAGCCGGCTCGCTGCGCACGGCGGGCAAGCGCGCCGAGCGGCCCGCGTGCAGACCACATAACCCAATGACCGCGCAAGCCAGCGCTTCACTGCGCTTGAAGGGGTCGTCGTCCACCTCGGAACACCAGTTTATGCCGTAGAGATTGCGTGACAGTTGAGCGTCGATGATGAACGGGCTCGCGACGTCGAACCGGTCGCGCCGAGGAATGCCGAGCCGGTCACAGTAGGCGGCCAGCGCCGCGGGTTGCACATGTTCGACGCGCATTTTCCACTGGCCGTCTCCTGCCGCGGCGCCGGAATGCACGACATCGGCATCGATGACGATCACGTCGCCGGGGCGGCATATGCGACGCTGGTCCCGCACCTCGACCGCCAAAGCCCCGCCGGTGATCACCGCGAGGCAGTGCGTGTCGTGCGCGTGCGGAGGATACCGGTGGCCGACGAACCGGCCCTTGAGCATGACGGCGTCCATGACGTCTGGCGCGCGCCAGAGCTTGACCGAATGCGTCGGCGCTTTAGCTTTCATGATCGGACGAATCGCGAAGTGGCCGGAACACGTCATCATAGTCCTCGAGCCGCGGCATCGGGATACGCGGTTGCTCGTCGAGTCGATCGATAAAGTCGCGCCAGCGGGCCATCGTGGCCGACCGCTGCTCGTCGGTGCAGTACGGAACGTGCCACGCAAAGAACGGCTCGAGCACCTCGAAGCCCACATATCCCAACGTACCTTGCAGCAGATGGCGCAACATGCCGCCCGCAAGTTCGCCGTGGATACCCTGCTCACCGAACATGTGCTCCCGGCCGCCCAGCGTCACGCCGACCACCGCGCGCTTGCCGACCATGCCACCACGGCCATAAATGCGCTTTCCGCCGTACAGCGCGCCCGACAGGAAACAGCGGTCGATCCATCCCTTGATCAGCGCAGGCACCGAAAACCAGTAGAGGGGAAACACCAGCATGAGCGTATCGCTCGCGAGAAGCGCGTCGACCTCGCGCCGGACGCCGGACGCAAGCGTGTCGTGCACAAGCGCGTGGCGCTGCTCCAATGAATAGACAAGGTAGTCGACGTTTGCACGTTCGGCGAACTCGCTGGCACGAGCCACCGGGTCGAAGTCTAGTGCGTACAGGTCCGAAAAACTCACGTCGTCGCCACGCAACTCCATCAGGCGTCGGGCCTCGTGGGCCATTGCCGTGCAGAAGGAGCGCGGTTCCGGGTGGGCATGGACGACGTGAACTTTAGCCATGAGCGGTCGATGTCGAGGTGAGCGCCGGGATGAAGGTGTTCAGATGAGCGAGCTCGTTTTCGATTGCCTCTCGCGTCGACGAAGTGGCGCCCTCCAACAACAAGCGTCGCGTGGCCTGCAGCGCGCCCGGCGGTTTGGCGGCGAGGCACATGGCGTATTCGTTAGCCGCGTCGCGCACATTCGCGTCGGGTACGAGGCGCGAGACGAATCCATGCAGAAGGGCTTCGTCCGCGGCAATCGCGCGGCCGCTCAACAGCCAGTCGCGCGCCGTCAGATCGCCCACGCGGCGGGCCAGCAATGCCGTTGCGCCCGCTTCGGGAACGATGCCGAGATCGGCAAACGAAAAGCGGAACATCGCGCTCTCGCCGGCGACTACCCAGTCGGCGTGAAGTAGCATCGTGGCGCCGAATCCCACGGCCGGGCCATTGACCGCCGCCAGCAGCGGTTTCGTTTGCTCCGAAAACGCGCGGATGCAGCGTCTGACCACGCCGTCGGCGGGCTGTGGCCAGAGCGTTTTGAACGCGGCAGTGTCGTGGCCCGCGCAGAAGCTATCGGCGGTTCCGTGCAGCAGGACGCAATGCACGCGCATGTCGGACTGCGTCTGCTGCAGAGCATCGGCCAGTGCGGCGAACATCGCGGCATCGAGCGCGTTGCGCTTCTCAGGGCGGTCGATTCCGATGGACCCGATCCGTCCATCGAGTTGTGTCGTTATATTCGCTTTCATCATGCGAACAGCGAGAAACCACCGACGAGTTTGCCGATCCGGTTCTTCGAGCCGACCAGACCGATCGCCAGATATTGAAGCGATTCTTCGGGATGAGCCAGGACGGCATCGAGAAACGCGTTGTAGTCCGTGGTTGCCTGTCCTTGCACGGGAAAGCCCACGACGTCGCAATGCGCCAGCGACCGTTGACGCAATTCGCTCAATTGAAGCGATGTGGCCCTGAGCACCGGAATGCCGATAGGAATGAGTCCCGGATGTACCGCGCCATCGCGCCCGCGCAATGGCGCCCCGACGAGACGGCTGTGACGCTGGCCCAGCGTAAACGCCACGACTGCGGCTGCGTTGGACGCTTTCCCCGGCGGCAGCAATTCGTCCACGACGATGACACAACGCTCCGGCTTTTGCGTGGCTTCCGGTTCGTTGGACGTGCGAGTCTCGGTTTGCGAAAACACTGCCTCTCTCCAAAAAATAGTGATGGAGACAATGCTATGAGTTCCATTTCCAAAAGTATTGGACGATTTTGCAGCGGGTCGATGTAAGGCAATCGGACTGCACCGAAGCGCAACATCGAAACAAACGGCCTCGACAGTCGCTTGAGCCAGGCTTGCCACCTTGTCCTTCCTCGGCCTGGCAAGCGTCCTGGCCTATTCGGGCATCGGGCAATGCCCTGGTCCGCCTCGCTTGGCCGCAGTCGACCCTAACAGCCCTTGGCGTTTGCAAACATCGATGTCGACAGACCGGACCATTTCGGACATCGGTCACATTCTTTGCCTCATTCACGCATAGCGCCATTCGAAGCCTTCCGCGGTTCGCGTGACGGTTCCCGCCGACGTCTCGGCGAAATGCGCGGCGAATATCGTCGCGCCCGTATCCGCTGCATGCGCGAGCAGACGCGCTCGCGATGCACGCGCCTGCTGCTGGTCGAGACAGAACATCGAATTCCATTCCGGTCGATGCACCTGCACGGCGCTGTGCATCACGTCGCCGGAAAAGAGCGCCGTTTCGCCGCGCGAGCAGATTTCGATCGCCATGTGCCCGATGCTGTGGCCGAAGGTCGGCATGAAGCGGATGCCGTCGAGAATCTCTTCGCCCTCGTCCGGTACGACGCGCGCCTGACCCGATTCGATCACCGGCAGCACGCTGTCCTCGAACACCATACGACGCGATTCGCCTTCCGGCATGAAAAAGGAATCGCGTTCGCGCTCGCCGAAGACGTACGTCGCGTTCGGGAACACGAGCGCCCAGCGGCCATCTTGCCAATGCGTATTCCAGCCGACGTGATCGACATGCAAATGCGTGAGCAGCACGTAATCGATCTTCTCCCGCGCGAAGCCCGCTGATTCGAGCCGTTTCATCACGGGGTTATCGAGCTTGTCGAATAGCGCGCTGAATGGCCGCGACTTGCCGTTGCCGATTCCCGTATCGACGACGAGCGTCATGCCGTCGATTTCGACCAACCAGAGATGGGTCTTCAACTGCACGCGCGCATTGGCGAGGTCGAGCGTGTCGGTGGCGAAGCGCTCGCCGAGCGCTCGCCCGTCCTCGGCCGTCCACGCGGGAAACAGCCGGTCCGGTGCGAGCGCGAAGCACGTTTCATCGACGCGCGTGATGGTCGCCGCGCCGACATGATGCACTTGAGATGCGGATGTCATGGCGTCCGTTCTCCTGGTTTCAATGTGAGTTCGCAGCGCTCACCCGGCGAGTCGCCAATGCGTACAGAATCACGCTGATGAATGCCGAGGCGCCGCCGACGATCGCAAGCGACATGCCGAGGCTGGCGCCGGTCGCTCCGAGCCGCTCGTTCAGATAGCCGACCGACAGCGGACCCACGCCGCCGCTAATCGCATTCGTCATGAACACGAGCAGAGCCAGCGAACGGCCCCGCATGCGGTTCGGCACGGCAATCTGCAGCGGCACGGGCGCGAGTCCCATCGCGATACTGGCAGTCAATGCGCTGATGCCATAGAGCACGATGGCAAGCTCGCTGCTGGCGACGAGCGGCATGGCGACGGCGGCGGGCATCAGCAACGCAACGGCGCACGCGGAGAAGCCGAGCACCTTGCGCAACGCGGTGTCGTCGGTGACGCGCGTCGAAAGCAGGCCCGCGCATGCAACCCCCAGCATGCCGCCGATCATGTACGCGGGCGCGGCCATCTGTCCGACGACTTTCGGTGCGAGCTGAAAATGCCGCATCAGCAAGGTCGGAAACCACGCGGCGTGCGAATAGAACAGCGTGATCAACGCAACGTAGGCCGCGAAGTAAGGCAGGCAGAAGCGATTGCGCACGAACAGTTCGGCGAGCACGTCGCGCAGCGAAGGCATCTCGTCGTGCCTGCGCGCGCGCTGCATGTCCGCCTCGCGTCTCGCCGGTTCGCGGACCGTGAACGCCACGAGCGCCGCCAAAAGCAGACCGGGCAAGCCGACCGCAACGAACACCGCTTGCCACGGCTCAAAGCCTCGCGCGAGGAGCCATGCGTTGCCATCGCCCGTCGCCGCCGCCGAGAGCAACATGCCGCCGCCAAACAGCGCAGCGCCGCCGCCGACATACGGCCCGAGCATGAAGACACTGCTCGCGCGCGCCACGCGGCGCGGCGGAAAGATGTCACTGAAAATCGACAGCGCGGCGGGACTCAGCGCGGCCTCGGCGACAGCCGTGCCCGCACGCGCAAGGAGCAGTTCCGTGAAATTGGTCGCGAAGCCGCACGCCGCCGTCGATATCGCCCAGATGGCGATGCACGCGGCGATCAGCTTGACGCGATTTCCCCGATCGACGAGGCGCGCGACGAACACACCCGCCGTTGCGTAGCACATCGTGAACGAAAACCCTTGCAGCAAGCCGATTTGCGTATCGGAGAGCGCAAGCGACTGCTTGATCGGCTGCACGAGAATGCTGACGACCTGGCGGTCCAGATAAGAAAACGCAAAGCAGACGAAGAACAGCAGCACGATATACACGGGATGGCGCACGCTGTCGTAGGGCGTGATGCGTGCGGCGTCGGCGACGGGCCGGCTCGAAACGGGGTGATCGCTCATATGCGGTCTCCGGGGTTGATGGACCGGCTCAATCGGCGTGGGTTTCGGAAGCGAGCAGCGCGATGCAGTCGCCTGGTTCGACGCGCGCGAAAGTCCGCATGCACATCACGATGCCGTCGCCACGGAACGCGATATCGAGCGGTGCTTGCCACGGGCGATGCGGATCGAACAGGCGTCCGGCCAGTTGACCTCCGCGCACCTGATCGCCAAGCTTGAACGCCGGTTCGAAGACACCGGCAAGCGGCGAGTACACGTAATGACGCGCGCCTTCGACTCGCAGGAAGCGCGTCTTGCGGGGTGCCGCGGTATCGGCGTCCGGGATCACGCCGAGCCGCTGCAACACGCGCTGCAAGCCGCTCTCGACAATCCCGAGATTCGCGGCATCGCAGCCGGCGTGTCCGCCGAATTCGCCGCACAGAAAGAGCTTGCCGTGACGTTCGGCAGCCGCTGCCATCGTGCGGTCCTCGCCGAGCAGGTCCATGATCATCGTGTTCGGCGCGCCGAATTCGCGCACGAGGTCCATGTACAGCGCGCGCCGTTCGCGTTCGGCGGGCGGCGATGCAAGCAGTGTCGGCGCATGATCGAACGATGCGCCGCCCGCATGCAGGTCTATCGCGACGTCGGCGCGCGGCAGCAGTTCGGTTTCCACGTAGTGCGCGATCATCTCCGTCGGCTGGCCGTTGCGCGCGCCGGGGAACACGCGGTTCAGGTTGCCGCGATCGATCGGCGACGTGCGCGTGCCGTTGATGAATGCGGGGAAGTTCAGCGCGGGAATCACGATCAGGCGGCCACGTATCGTCATGGACTGCATGCGCTGCATCAGCTTCATCAGCGCGACGGGGCCTTCGTACTCGTCACCGTGATTGCCGCCCGTCAGCAGGAGGGTCGGGCCCGCGCCCGCGCCGGCATTGAGCACGGCGAGCGGAATGGGGACGTGTCCGTATGCCGAGCGGTCGTGCGAATACGGCAGACGCAACGTGCCCGTCTGAAAGCCCGTGCGTTCGAAGTCGATATCGGTAGCGATGAGAGAAGCGGATGTGGACATGGCGCGATCGGTAAAGAGCTTGGGGTGTCTTTACTATCGGCGACGAAAAAGCGTGCGGCCAATGCCGTTTTCTGCGGCGGGCGATGCCTGCGAGGCATCACCCGCCGGGCCGTCGAGCCGCTAGGCCAGCAGTTCGACGAAACGCTTCAGCGCGGGATTGGCCTCCTGCGCGACGAAACAGAATTCGAGCGGCAAAGGCACGGAGAGATCGCGCAATTCGACAAAGCGCACCCGGGCGGGCGGCCGGTCGCGATTCGCGGCATTGACGATGGCCGCGCCCATTCCCGCCGATACCAGCGAGAGAATCGCCGTTTCCGTCGATGCTTCCTGGCGGATATCGAGCGTGAGCCCCCGTTCGGCGCACGCTGCAAGCAGGCGGTCGTAATACGCGGGATAGACGCGGCGCGGAAACGCGATGAACGGCTTGCCGGCGAGTTCTCGCGCATCGACGGCGCCCGCGCTGCCTTGCTGCCACGATTCCGGCACCGCCAGCACGACGTTCTGGTCGAGCACATGCACGCTCGCGATGCCTTCGGGCAGCGCGCCGAAGCGATAGGCAAAACCGCCGTCGAGCCGCCCCGCAGCCAATGCATCGAGCTGTTCGGGCGTGTTCATCGGCGTGAGTTCGAGTGCGACATCCGGCGCGGCCTGTTCGAAGGCGCTCAGCGCGCGCGAAACGATGCCGCTCCACGCAGCGTTTTCGACGAACCCGATACGCAGATGCCCTTGCACGCCGGATGCGATGCGGCGCGCGAGCCGGTTCGCGGCATCGACGCGCCCGAGAATGCCGCGCGCTTCCGAAAGATACGCCTCGCCCGCCGGCGTCAGCTTCAGGCCGCGCGGCGTTCGCTCGAACAGCGTTGCGCCGATGGCGTCTTCGAGATCCTGAACCTGCCGGGATATCGCCGGTTGCGTCACATGCAGGTGCTCTGATGCGGCCCGCACGCTGCGCAACTCGGCGACAGCGATGAAATAGCGAAGATGCCGAAGCTCCATGTCCTTTCCTGCGCGATCGGAGTGTCCAGTTGCCAGCACTCACTGCAATGATCTTGACATGCTTCGGTGCCGGAGCAAAGGCTTCCATCGAAGGACAAGTGGTGCGCCAATGGTCATTCCCCGCTCAACGATAGGTGCAAAGCCGGACGACATCTCTTGGAGGTTCCCGAGCGTACAGGGTCCAGTTCGTCGCGTGCTTAAGCCTTCGTCGTTGGTTGGACCGGCACTCGCGCCACCGGAATGGGCACCGGCCGCTTAAGCTGATGATGTGCCGCACACAGCATGGCATCCAAATGATGCGTGGTTTCGACCTCACGACGCCGGAGGGCGGGCATTCGTAACGTTACGGCGGCCGTCTCATCTCCGCCCAGACCGGCACGGTCAGAAAACTTGTCTGGGTGGCTGGAACTGGCCGGTTGCCGAAGATCGCGATAATAGCGAGGACGTCAGCGTCGGCAATGGCAGGGACTTCGAACCGCCACACTGTGCTGAACTTCCAGCGGACCGCGACCTCGCTCGCGGCTACTCAGGCATCGAACGGATCTTCAAAGGCAGACGATGCCGCCCCTCACCCAACGAACGGCAACTTCCGATCGCGCGCCTCCGTCAACATCGACACGGTAATCTTGCGCACCTCCAGCTTGCTTTGAGTGATATGCGCGCGCAGCAGCATGGCCGCTTCGCCGTACTTGCCGCGATCGATGAAGCGCAGCATCTTCGCGTGCTCATCGTAGGTCGCGCTCGTGCGATGCGGCTTCAGGAAATCCAGCCGCCGCACAATCCGGATGCGCTCCGTTACTTCGTTATGCACGCGCAGCATCTCGCCATTGCCGCTCGCGCGCACGAGTCCGCGATGAAAGTCCTCGTCCATGCCGAACATCAAGACCGGATCGCTCTGCTGCGCATCGGGCGACACGCACCAGACCGATTTCAGGGCATCGATCTCCGGATGCGGCGGCGCGGTGCTCGCCAGTTTGTCGAGTGACGCGGTCTCCAGCACGATGCGCAAGTCATACAATTGATCGAGCTGCGCGAAGTTGATCTCGGATACCTTCCAGCCACGCCTGAACCCGACTTCGAGATAGCCTTCACGCAGCAAGCGAAACAGCGCGTCGCGCATCGGCGTACGGGACACCCCGTAGTATTGCGCGATGTCGGTCTCCGAGAAGCGATCGCCCGGAAACAGGCGAAAGCTGAAGATGTCTCGCTTTAACCGCTGATAAACCTGCTCGGCAAGCGGATTGGCGCTCTGAATGGCGCGCACGCCGCTGCTGTCCGTAAGTTTGGGCGAGTTGATTCGCTGTCTCCGGCTAATGCCTCTTTCAGGGCGTTTCGATCAGGCTCACATGCGCCGCGACGATGGTCCATCCCGCGAACGCATTCGATGCATCGCCGATGCGCGCCCATGTCTGCATCTGACGTCCAAGCAAAGGCGTCGCGTCGCTTTTGAACTCGGTGCTCACGCAGGCGTAGTCCGCGCCGAACGTCGTCACCACCGTTCGATGCAAACGCCGCGAACGCGGCACCGGCGCGCACGTCTCACGCCAGCGGCGGATTTCATCGCCGCCATGCTGCACTTCCGCGATGCCATATCGTACCGTTTCAGGCGCGTGCCAGAACAGCACGTTCATGGTTTCGACATCGTTATCCACGAGCGCCTTTTCATAGGCGATAAACGCGCGCTCGACTTCGGCCACCGTTTCGGGACGATTCACTTCCATCAATTCTCCACCAGGTCAGCGAGCGTAGCCGTCCATCCGACGATGCCGCCCTGCGAGCGAATCATCTCGATGGTCGCGGTCTTGAACGCCGGAATGTAGCTTGCCGTCGCGTCTTCGATCAGCACGCATTCGTAGCCGCGATCGTTCGCTTCGCGAATGCTCGTCTGCACGCAGACTTCGGTCGTGACGCCCGCGAACACGAGATGCGTGATGCCGCGTCGCGCGAGTTCCTCGTCGAGACGCGTCGCATAGAACGCGCCTTTGCCGGGCTTGTCGATGACGATCTCGCCTGCGATGGGCGCGACCGCGTCGACGATGGCGTTGCCCGGTTCTCCGCGCACGAGGATGCGACCCATCGGTCCCATATCGCCGATGCGCGCCCGCGGTGCGCCGCGCAGCCGCTTTGCATCGGGACAATCGGAGAGATCGGGCGCATGAGATTCGCGCGTATGCACGACGAGCCAGCCGCGATCGCGCGCATGGTCGAGCAGATGCGCGACAGTCGGCACGATCGACGCAAGCAGCGACACATCGTTGCCGAGCGCTTCGCCGAAGCCGCCCGGCTCGACGAAATCGCGCTGCATGTCGATCACGATCAGCGCCGTATGCGCCGCATCGAATGTGAAAGGCGATGGTTGAGCGCGCGTCAGAGTAAGCATCGCATCAGCCCTCGTATCGGCGTTCGGGTCTCGGAAAACCGCATGACGTCCCGTCCTTTACGACGACTTCGTGATCCCAGGGCAAACGATATTCGCCACGCACCATGTCCTGCATGAACGTGTACGGACAATCCTGCGCACCGCCCTTCACGGCCACATAACCACGATGCCCGAACTGATAGATGTTGTTCTCCACGCCCCAGTGAATGCGTGCTTCGCGCACGAGATCCGGGCGCATCTCACACGTGATGATTTCATCCGGGCGATGACTGCCTTCGACCATCACGGTGCCGTCGAAATCGCAGAACATGCCTTCGCCCATCGAGTCGAACGTGCCGTCGCTGCCGCACAGACACACGCTCGCGGTCTGCGCGAGGTTCTGGAATGCGTTCGATTGATTCGTGATCGTCCATGCATGGCGAATAGGCGCGGTGTAGCCCGCTGTACGCAAGATGATTTCCGCGCCCTTGTAAGCGGCCTCGCGCGCCATCTCCGGAAACATGCCGTCATGACAGATGATGAGCGACAGCTTCGCCCCCTTCGGCCCGATACACACCGGCACGCCGAGATTGCCCGGCTCCCACGGCTCGACCGGCACCCAGGGATGCAGCTTGCGATAGTAGAGCTGCACCTCGCCCCGATCGTCGATGATGATCCCGCTGTTATAGGGATTGCCGCCCGGATTGCGCTCCATGATGGAGAAACATCCCCAGATGCGATGCTCGATGCACGCCGCCTTGAACGCCGCCACTTCGGGCCCGTCGAGCGAACACATGATGGCATCGTTCGTATCCATCGAGAGCCCGTGCAGCATGTATTCGGGGAATACGACGAGATCCATCGACGGGTTATTGCGGCGTGCCTTGCCGATCAGTTCGACGATGCGCCCCGTCTGCGCGGCCAGTTGTTCCGGCGTGGCGACATCGGGATTCTGCAACTGCACGAGACCCACGACGATGCCTTGCGGCGACTTGTTCAATCCACCGAGACCGCTTGAACTCATTCTTCCTTGCTCCCTTATGCGTGAACGGCGAGCGGCTCAGATGTATCGGCCGCGGCGCTTTCGACATGACCCGCCATGTGTCTTCCCAACGCGACGCGATCCGCGCCGCTCGCAGCCGTCTCGTGCACCAGCCGCCCTTCCGCCATCACCGCGATGCGATCCGCCAGTTCCAGCAGTTCATCGAGGTCTTCGCTGACGAGCAGCACGGCAGCGCCCGCATCGCGCGCAGCGAGAATGCGCGCATGAATATCCGCGACCGATGCGAAATCGAGCCCGAAAACGGGGTTCGCGACGATCAGCACATTCACCGCTTGCCCCAGCTCGCGCGCAAGCACGGCGCGCTGCACATTGCCGCCCGACAGCGTGCCGATGGCGCGTGCCGGCACCGGCGGCTTGACGTTGAATTCGGCGATGAGACGTTCGGCGCGCTCGCGCATCGCGCGGCGATCGAGACGCCAGCCGTGGCGCTTCATCGGCGCGCGGTCGAAGTCGCGCAAGGCGAAGTTATCCTCGATGCTCATGTTCGCGACGCACGCGTTGCGCAGCGGTTCTTCGGGCAACGCAAACACGCGCAGCCGCGTCATCTCCTCACGCGTCGCGCGGTACGGCGCGCCATGCATACGCATCTCTCCGCCATGCACGCGGCGCTGGCCGACGAGCGCCTCGATCAGTTCCTTCTGTCCATTGCCCGATACGCCCGCGATGCCAAGTATCTCGCCCGACTTCACGCTCAGCGAAACGTCACGCACCGCCCGATGTCCACGATCGTCGATGACGTTGAGGCTCGAAAGCGCGAGACGTACCGGCGCATTCGCATCGAGCGGCTTGCGTTCGGGCCGCGTCTCAGCGAGCTCGGGATCGTCCTTCTTCGATGCTTCACCGCCCATCATCCACGCGGCCAGCCTGTCGCGGCTCGTCTGCGCGACCGCGCTCGTGCCGACGAGCTTGCCTTTGCGCAACACGGTGACATCGTCTGCGTAAGCCATCACTTCGCGGAACTTGTGCGTGATCATCAGCACCGTGAGTTCGCCGCGCGTGGCGAGCTCGCGCATCAGGCCGAGCACTTCGTCGGCTTCCTGCGGCGTGAGTACCGATGTGGGTTCATCGAGAATCAGGAAACGCTGCTGCAAATAGAGCTGTTTCAGGATTTCGAGCTTCTGCTTTTCTCCTGCGGCGAGAGCGGAAACGGGCGCATCGAGCGGCAGGCGAAAGGGCATGGAACGCATGAAGGCATCGAGCGCGGCGCCTTCCTTCGGCCAGTCGATCTTCCATGGCAATCGTCCGCGTGCGAGCAGCAAGTTCTCTTCGACCGACAAGCCCGCCGCCAGCGTGAAATGCTGATACACCATGCCGATGCCGAGCGCTTGCGCATCGCGCGGCGAGGCGATCTTCACCTGCCGCGTATCCGCGACGATCTCGCCGTCATCGAGCACGCCATAGCCGACAAGCCCTTTGACGAGCGTGCTCTTGCCCGCGCCGTTTTCGCCGAGCAGCGCATGCACGGTGCCCGCGCGCACCTTGAGCGTCACGTCGTCGAGCGCGGTGAACGCGCCGAAGCGCTTGGTCGCGCCGAGCACTTCCACGCTCATCGCTTTGGTCGGGGCGTTCATGGTCAGCGTCCCAAGGTTGCGAGCAAGGCCTTCGAATCCGATACCGTGCCGAACACGCCGCCCTGCATCAGCACCATGTTGAGCGCAGCGTCGTGATTGCCCTGATCGGTCGCGCCGCAGCAGTCCGCGAGGATGGTGCATTCGAAGCCGCGATCGTTCGCTTCGCGCATCGTCGTGTGGACGCAGACATCGGTCGTGATGCCCGTCAACACCAGATTCACGATGCCGCGCGTACGCAATACCATTTCGAGGTCCGTCGCGCAGAACGAGCCTTTGCCGGGCTTGTCGATGACGATCTCGCCTTCGATGGGCTTCAGTTCGTCGATGATCTCCCAGCCCGGTTCGCCGCGCACGAGTATCTTGCCGCAAGGCCCGTCGTCGCCGATGCCGACGCCGTTCGTTCCCGCACGGCGGCTTCTCCATCGCTTGTTGGCGGGCAAGTCCGACAGATCGGGCCGATGCCCTTCGCGTGTATGAATGATCGTGAAGCCTTGTTCGCGCATCAGCGTGAGCACGTTCCTGATCGGTTCGATCGGCGCGCGCGTCATCGACAGGTCATAGCCCATCTTGTCGACATAACCGCCGATGCCGCAGAAATCCGTCTGCATGTCGATAATGACGAGCGCGGTGTTGTCCGGCCGCAGATTGCCGTCGTAAGGCCACGGATAGGGACGTGCTTCGATGAAGCGGCTCATGTGTTTGGCTCCGTGAGAGTGGCGTTCAGCGCGTGAGACTGAGCTCGCCGGGCGCGCCCGCGAGCGTGCGGTCGGGACGGCAATTGATCATCATGATGACGAGCGTGAGCACGTAGGGCGCGGCGTTGAAGAGGTAGTAACCGCTCGTCACGCCGATGGCCTGCAACGCAGGGCCGAGCGCCCCCGCCGCGCCGAAGATCAGCGCGGCCCACAGGCACCGCAACGGCTGCCAGCGCGCGAAGATGACGAGCGCGACGGCCATCAGACCTTGTCCGCTCGACAGGCCTTCGTTCCAGCTTCCCGGATACACCAGCGACAGATACGCGCCGCCCACGCCCGCGAAGAATCCGCCGACCGTCGTCGCGAGAATGCGCACCCGCGTGATCGGATAACCCATCGCGCGGGCGCTTTCCGCGTTCTCGCCGACGAGACGCAAAGCCATGCCCCAGCGCGTATGACGCAAGCCCCATTGCAGCGCGAATGCCAGCGCCACGCCGATGATGAAGAGCGGATTGACATGCAGCGCGTTATGCAACTGCGGCGACGATGCCCATGAGCCGAAGTCGAGCGATGACAACATCGGCGCTTGCGGTTCGATGAACGGCTTGCCGAGATAGAACGCGAGGCCGGTGCCGACGAGCATCAGCGCAATGCCGAACGCGATGTCCGACACGCGCGGCAATGAGCACACGAGGCCGTGCAGACAGCCGAGCAGCAAGCCGGCGCAGCCGGCCGCGAGCACGCCGAGCCACGGCGAGCCGGAAAGATACGCGGCGGCGTAACCGGTCATCGCACCGGATACGAGAATGCCTTCGAGGCCGAGATTGACGCGCCCGCCCTTCTCCGTCAGACATTCGCCGATGCTCACGAACAGATACGGCGTGCTCACGCGAACGGCGCCCGCGAACAGCGACAGCAGCAGCACGGCGACGGGTGAATGTGCATCAAACATGAGTGCCCTCCAGTCGAACCGGCGAATGCGCGACCGACATCGCCTGCAGCCTGATGCGCCATGCCTCGAGGCGGCCGCCCATCGCTTCCCACGCGAGCAGATTGGCGAATAGCAGGCCTTGCAGGACGAGCGTGGTGGCATCGGGCAAACCCAGGCGGCGCTGCAAGAGCGAACCGCTTGCTTCGATACCGCCGACGAGCACCGCGCACAGAATGATCGACAACGGGTTCTGACGCGCCGCGAACGCGACGAGAATCCCCGCATACCCGTAACCGGCGAGCAGCGATGCGTTCGCGCTGCCCTGCACCGCCGCGACTTCGAACATGCCCGCGAGACCGGCCGCCGCGCCGCCCATCGCGCAGGCTGCGATCGCGAGTTTGTTCACCGGCAGGCCGACGAGTTTCGCCGCATGGTTGTTGCCGCCCGCGATGCGCATCGCGAAGCCTTTGGTGCTGTGGCGCACGAACACCCACGCCGCGACGCATGCGAGCGCGCCCCAGAACAAGCCCCAATGCACATCGAGGCCGGGCAACGAACCGACGGCGAACGCATCGGGAACGGGCGGCGTCGAAGGCTTGTTGAGACTGGCGGGATCGCGCAACGGACCTTCGACGAGATGCTTGAACAGCGCAATCGCGATATACGACATCAACAGGCTGCTGATGGTCTCGTTCACGCCGCGCAGTTGGCGCATCGCGCCGACCGCGCCGATCCACACGCCGCCCGCGATCATGCCGGCGAGCGCCATCAACGGAGCGGCGATGAACCACGGCATCGCGGCGGGCACGACCGTCGCCACGACCGCCGATGCCAGTCCGCCGAGCGCCAGCGCGCCTTCGCCGCCGATCACGATCAAGCCGACCTGCGCGGGCAACGCGACGCACAACGCGGTGAGCATCAGCGGCGCGGCGCGCAGCAACGTGCTCTGCCACGCGAACGACGAGCCGAATGCGCCCTGCCCGATCAGCACGAGCGCATCGCCGGCCGGCTGGCCCTGCACGAGCAGGAACAGCGAAAACAGCAGCAGCGTGCCGATGAGCGCGCACAACGTCGGCAAAGCGGGCAACGCGCCCAGCGCCACGCGCGGTAACAGAGGATAAGAACGCATGACCGCTCCGCGAAGGTTTGAATCAGATCTGCCCGACGACGCCCGCGACGAGATAGTTCATGCTTTCGAGCTTGATATCCGTCTGCGCGTAAGCCGTGCCCGATGCAATGGCGCTGCCGCCCTTGTTGTCCTTCATCGGGCCTTTGAAGATCACGTAGTCGCCCGCCGCCATTTTCGATTTGATAGCGTCCGCATTCGACTTCGCGTCGGCGGTGACCTTCGCGCCGTAGGGCGACATCTTCACGAAGCCTTCTCTCAGGCCGCCGCGCAGGATGTTCGGCTGCGGCTTCGCGGTTTGCGCGTCCGTGACGAGTTCCTTGAAGGGCGTCGCCCAGTCCCACTCCGCGCCCGTCAGATAACCCTTCGGCGCAAGCGCAGCCTGACTCGCGTGATAACCGCAACTCATCGCGCCGCGTTTCTCCGCCGTTTCGATGACGACCTTCGGGCCATCGACGTGACAGGTCAGCACGTCGCATCCCTGATCGACGAGACTGTTGGCCGCTTCGGCTTCCTTGACCGGCATCGACCAGTCGCCGGTGAAGATGACGTGCGTGGTGATCGAAGGATCCACCGATTGCGCGCCGAGCGTGAATGCGTTGATATTGCGCAGCACTTGCGGAATCGGCTTGGCGGCGACGAAGCCGAGCTTCTTGCTCTTGCTCGCGTGTCCCGCGACGACGCCGTTGAGATACTGACATTCATCGATATAGCCGAAGTAGCTCGCGATATTCGGCGGATTGCCCTGCTTCCACAAACCGCCGCAATGCGCGAAGCGGACCTTCGGGTACTTCGCGGCCATCTTGAGCACGTGCGGATCGAAGTAACCGAACGAGGTCGCGAAGATGAGCGTCGCGCCGTCCTGTTCGATCATCGCTTCCATCGTCTTTTGCACGGCGACGGTCTCGGGCACGTTCTCTTCCTCGACCACCTTCACGCCCGGCATCTTCTTGATGATCGCCGCGGCCTGCGCCTGCGCCTGGTTATAGCCGTAATCGCCCTTCGCGCCGACATAGATCACGCCGACGGTGAGATTGCTTGCGCCGAAGGCGAGGTCGAACGGCAGCGCGCTGCCGAGCGCGAGTGCGCCCGCGCCTTTGATGAACTGGCGGCGATTGGTCATGACGTAGCTTCCTGTTTGAGTTGATCGCTGGATGATGAGACGAGGCTGTGCCGGTACGCGCGCCAGCCGCCGAACGACGTGATGTCGCGTGCGCCGCTTTCAGGCGCGACGGCGGCGGGTTCGCAGATGAACCCTTTGACGATGCGGCCATCGGCGGTCGTGACCGTGCCGATGCCGAGCGGCGCGGGAATCGCCGCGACGAATGCGCCGAAGGTCCGCACGGGCATGTCCCATAACTCGATGGCGATCGAGGTGCCATCGTTTCGGGTACGCACAAGTCCGGGCTTCGGCGGCTGGGTATCGGCCAATGCGTAGAGCCGGTAATGCGGCGACGTCACCGTTTCCTCGATGAACCGCGCGCCCGCCTGCTTCATCTGCCATTCGAGCGGCATGTTGCGCAGATGTGCGCCGACGACGGCCAGCGTGACGCTCGGCTCCTGAAGCGGCAGCGGATCGATGTCTGCATCGATAAGCGCCTGAAACTTTGCACCGAGCACCGCGAGCCGCTGATCCGCGCCCGACGGGCCGATCAGCGTGATGCCCGCGGGCAGACCATCGGCGCGCGGCAGACCCGGCACGGCAAGCGCGCACAGATCGAGCAGATTGACGAAATTCGTGTAGATGCCGAGACGGCTGTTCACTTCGACCGGTTTCGCCTGCACCTCCGCGATGGTCGGATGCGTCGGCGTCGTGGGCACGATCAGGATGTCGATGTCGTCGAACAGCGCTTCCGCCTCGCGCTTGAGCAGCATGAGCTCGTATTGCGCGTCGTAGGCATCGGCGGCGGAAAAGGCATCCGCTTTGCCGATCACCTTCGCTACGGTCGGATCGATGTCGTCGTGATTTGTGACGAAGAACCCGCCCAGCGCCGCGCGGCGTTCCGCGACCCAGGGGCCGTCGTAGAGCAACGCCGCCGTGCGTTGCATGGGCGCGAAGGGAAACGTCGCGGGCGCGAGGTTCAGGCGATCGAGCGTCGCCGCGAACGCGTCGGCCGCCTGCGTATCGCCGAAAAATTCGAGCGTGTCCGGAATCGCGAGACGCGGCGCATCCGGCAGCAAACCGAGCGATGCGACACGGCGCGAATAACCGTCGAGCGGATCGAAAGCGGCCATCTGTTGTAGGACGAGCCAGGCATCGGCGACGTCGTGCGCGAAGATCGACAGCGTATCGAGGCTCCTGCATGCGGGCACGACGCCGCGCTTGCTGACCAGTCCCAACGACGGTTTCAATCCGACGATGCCGTTGAAGCCCGCCGGCACGCGGCCCGAACCGGCGGTATCGGTGCCGAGGGAAAACGCGACGATGCCCTGCGCCACCGACACCGCCGAACCGGAACTCGATCCGCCCGACACATATTCCGGATGGCTAACCTGTCGCACGGCGCCGTGCGGCGAACGGGTGCCGACGAGCCCGGTCGCGAACTGATCGAGATTCGTCTTGCCGATAAGTATCGCGCCCGCATCGATGAGACGCTGCACCGCGAACGCCGTTTCGGCGGGCGTGTAGGCGAAGGCGGGGCATGCGGCGGTCGTCGGCAAGCCCGCGATATCGATGTTGTCCTTTACCGCGAACGGCACGCCGAAGAGAGGCTTGCTCTTGAAGATCGCAGGCCCGGCTTCAGCGAGTTCGCGTGCAAGCGACGCCGCTGTCGCTTGCAGATCCGACGTGGGAACGACGAGCGTCCATGCTTCCGGCCGCGCGCTGGCGTCGATGCGCGCCAGCGTCGCGGCGACGATTCGCTGCGGATCGGTGTCGCCGCGCGCGTAGGCATCGAGAAGTGCGCGGATGGTGAGCGGCGCGTTGTCGTCGGTGACAGCAGTCGCTTTCATGAGTTCAATCTTGAATACAAGTTGAACGCATTAATGCACTGTCCGTGCCAGTGATAACTTCGGGTTTTGAAACAAGCACTTGGCGTTAGTGTCGCCGACCCGTGCCGCTCTGCCGTGATCCATTCGGGTTCAGCGGCAACCCACTCGTGGTGCGATGAATCCCGCTGACGGTGCACTCGGCCGTCGCGTCAGAAGACATCCGCGATCGTCAGGACGACGGCGCGATGTCGGGGCGGCTCGAGCAACCGCCCCCACCCTCCCGACTTTTCCTACTTCTTCCCATCCACCACCGCGACGACTTCCTCGCGCGTGTATTCCTTGTTCGCCAACGCACCCGCAGGCGTCCTGGCGAGCACCGCGTCGAGCTCTTCCGGCTTCACTTCCAAGACTGGCATACGAATGTCGTGCGGCACCTTCTTGCCGGCAAGAATCTGCTGCGTCACCCAGAATGCGAACGAGGACGCGCCCGGCGGGATCGTCACCGACATCGTCTCGTAACCGCTCTTCTTCTGATCGGCCCACCAGGCGAGCTCTTCCTGCCGGTTGCCGAGAATGATGATCGGCGTCGGCCGGCCCGCGGCCTTGAGCGCCTGCGCAGCGCCGAAGCCGTCGCCGCCTTGCGTGACCACGCCGTCGATCTTCGGCAAGGTCGGCAGGATGCCCGCGACCTGCTTTTGCGCGACCGTCTGCGTCCAGTCTCCATGCACCGAACCGACGATCTTCATCCCCGGATATTTCTTGAGCTCATCGACGATGCCCTGATGAATCTCATCGTCCACGGAGACGCCGGCGAGTCCGCGAATTTCCAGCAGATTGCCTTTACCGTTCAGCCGCTTCGCCAGGTAATCGACCTGCATCCGGCCCATGCCCTGAAAATCCACCGCAATGCGATACGCGCACGGCTCGGTCGCGATGCCATCGAACGATACGACCGTCACGCCCGCGCCGCACGCCTGCTTGATGACGCCGTTGAGCGCCGTGGGCGAAACGGCATCGACGGCGATGGCCTTGAAGCCTTGCAGGATGAGGTTTTGAATCTGCTGGACCTGCTCGGTCGCCTGGCTCTCCGCCGTCGTGAAGCTGGGCGCCGCCGCGACGACCTTCTGCTTGACGGCCGGATCGGCAACGTTGGCCCAGCTCTTGAGCATCTGCTGGCGCCAGCTATTGCCCGCGTAGTTGTTCGACAGCGCGATCTTCATCGACGCCGTGTCGCCCGTTGCGACCTGCGCCGACGCGCCCGCCGACGCGGTAGCCATGCACAGCGCCACGGCAAGTATTCTTGTCTTCATGCTCGTCTCCGGTTATTGATGTTTTCATCGCCCCGCGCCGCGCACGCCGACATGAAGCGAATAGATCGATGACGTCGCCGCGATGAACAGGCGATTGCGATTGATTCCGCCGAACGTCAGATTCGCGACGACCTCGGGTATCAGAATCTTGCCGAGCAGCGCGCCGTCGGGCGCGTAGCAGTGCACGCCGTCTTCCGCGCTCGTCCAGACATTGCCGTGCTCGTCGATCCGCATGCCGTCCGGCACGCCGCTTTGCATCTCGATGAACACTCGGCCGTTACGCAATACGCCTTCGCCCGATACATCGAACACGCGGATGTGGCGCGGCGCGTGGTCGTCATGGGAAGCGGCGGAATCCGCGATATAGAGCCGCGATTCGTCCGGCGAAAAGGCCAGGCCGTTGGGCTTCACGAAGTCGTCGCAGACGAGTTGCACGCGCGCGCCGTCGGGCGATACGCGATACACGTTGCATCGGCCGATCTCGCTCTCGGCGCGATAGCCTTCGTAGTCGCTCAGAATGCCGTAATCGGGGTCCGTGAACCAGATGTCGCCCTTCGAATCGACGACGACATCGTTCGGCGAGTTCAGCCGCTTGCCTTCGAAGTGCGAGGCAAGCACCGTCACACTGCCGTCGTGCTCGGTGCGCGTCACGCGCCGCGCGCCGTGCTCGCAGCTCACGAGCCGCCCTTCGCGGTCGCGCGTGTTGCCGTTGCTGTAGTTCGATGGCGCGCGAAATACGCCGACGCCCATCCCCGGCGCCCAGCGCAACATGCGGTTATTCGGTATGTCGCTCCAGACGAGCAGGTCCGTCGCCGGAAAATAGACCGGCCCTTCGGCCCAGAGGCATTCGTCCGTCAGGCGGGAAAGGAACGCGTTCGGCTGAAGCAGCAGCCTGAAACGCGGATCATGCACTTCGAAATCGCTGGGTTTCATGTCGCCTCGTCCTTGTGTCGTCCTCGTGTCGTCCTTGTGGATTGCCATGTCAGCGCGCCGGCTTTCCGCCAGCCGCGACCGTCACCGCGATGATGAGCACGCCGTAGACGATCGAGCGCACGCCCGCATCGGCGCCGACCGCGTTGAGCGCGGCGTTCGTGAGAAACAGGAACATCGAGGCGCCCCACACGCCGACGATCGTCGCCTTGCCGCCCGTGACCAGCGTGCCGCCGATCACGACCACGGCAATCGAGATCAGCATGTACTCGACGCCCATATCGAGCGACGCGCCGCCCGATGTCGCCGCGAGCAGAAGCGCCGTGAGCGCCGCGATCATCGACGAAAGCACGTAGGCGAGGCACCGCGTGCGATGCACATTCACGCCCGCAAGCCACGCCGCGCGCGGATTCTGTCCGATGGCCGAAAGCCTGCGCCCATACACGGCGCGATGAAGCAGCACGGCAAGCGCGACCGACAAGGCGAGCGCGACGAGCGCGATATACGGCACATACAAGAGCCGGCTCGTGGCGAACGCGCCGAGCGCGGGCGGCGGCGGCGGAAGCTGACGCCCCTGCGTGATGGCGATCGACTGAATGATGAAGCTCGACGATAGCGTCGCGATGATGGGCGGAATGCGCAGCAGCCGGATCAGCGTGTAGTTCGCGAGCCCGACCGCCACGCCCACGCCGAGCGCCGCCGCCACGCCGAGCGCGATCTGGCCGTTGAGCCCGCCCATCGCGTGCATGCCGACGACGCCCGCGAGCGCGATCGTCGATGGCACCGATAGGTCGATGTTGCCGACACCCGAGGTGATGACGAGCATTTGCCCGAGACCGACCAGCACCATGAACACGCCGTAGGTGAGGGCCGTCTGCGCGACATTGCTCGCGATGCCGAAGCCGAAGATGCCGACGATGCCGAACCACACGAGCACGGTGCCGACGAAGGACCACGCCCACGGCGCCTGAATGCCCTTGAGCCGCGCCCACGCGGTGTCGTTGTTGGCGAGCGCTTCGCCCGATGTCTGCGATTTCATTGCCGCTCCCCGCGTTGCAGCAGCACGCGCAACGACAGCACGACGATCAGGATCGCGCCCTGCATACCGACTTGCCAATCCGCCGAAATGTTGAGAAAGGCGAGGAACGACGCCGCGAGCGTGAGCGTGATCGCACCGAGCACCGCGCCGATGACCGATACGCGCCCGCCGACGAATTCGCCGCCGCCGAGTATGACCGCCGCAATCGAAAGCAGCGTGTAGCGCAGGGCGAGATTCGCGTCGGCGGACGTCGTGAGCCCGAGCAGCGAAAGGCCGGACAGCACGCCGAACACGCCCGCGATGCCATAGAGCGTCGCCTTGCTGCGCACGAGCGACCAGCCGAAGCGCCGCATCGCGCGCGGATTGCCGCCCGCGCCGCGGATGCGCACGCCAGCCGACGTGCGCATCAGCAGAATGTGTCCGACGATGGCGATCAGCACCGACCACACGATCGGCGCGGCGATGACCGGCGTCTGATAGCTCATCGCCGTGCCGAGCCAGCCGGGGCTCGTGCCGCCCGGCGAAGGCAGCAGCACGATCGCAAGCCCGCTCCACACGAAGGACAGCCCGAGCGTCACGACGATCGACGGAATCTGGCGCAGTTCGATCAGCGCGCCGACGGCGGCATACGCGAGCACACAGGCGGCGAGCGCGAGCGCGCCGAGCCACGGCTGCTTGACGAGCAGCGTCGCGCCGATGCACGCGACGAGACTCACGAACGGACCGATGGACAAGTCGAGATCGTTGACGGTGATGATCGCGAGCTGCGCGAGTGTGGCCAGCACGATCGGCACCGCGAGATTGAGCAGCAGGCTCGATCCGAAATAGCTCATCACCGTGGGTTGCATGACGAGAATCGGCACCAGCACCGCGACGAGCGAGATGGCGGGAAGCAGCGCGCGCAGACGCGCTTGCGTGTCCCGGAACGTGATGCGCGCGGATGTCATGCGGCCTGCTCCTCGAAACTTGCGGCGAGCAGCGCTTCTTCCGTGCATTCGTCGGCATGCAGCACGCGCGTCACCGCCGACGAGCGAAAAACATACGTGCGGTCGCAATGCGACAGCTCTTCGTTTTCCGTCGTGTACCAGATGAAGGTGCGGCCTTTCGCGGCTTCGTCGTGAACGAGCCGGTAGATGTCGCGTTTGGTGCCGACATCGACGCCGCGCGTCGGATCGTCCATGAGGATGAGCTGCGCGTCCGACGAAAGCGCGCGCGCGAACAGCACCTTCTGCTGGTTGCCGCCCGAAAGCGACAGGATGCCCGCGCTCATCGGCGCGCCGCGTATGCCGATCTTCGCGCGCCACGCTTCCACGAGCGCGCGCGCCGCCGCGAGATCGACGAGACCGTGCTTGCGTTTCGCGCCGCCGACGAGCCACCGCAAATCGAGATTCTGCGCGATGGACCACACCGGGAACACGCCGTCGCGCCCGCGATCGCCCGCCACGAACGCGGCTTTCATGCGCCCCGCGCCGTGGCCCGTCGCTGCCTCGTAGATGGCAAGCAGCGCTTCAGTCTGACCTTGCCCGGCGAGTCCCGCGAATCCGACGATCTCCCCGCGCGACGCCTCGATCGACGTATGTTTCCTCGCGCCGACGTGCCAGCGAAAAGGCTTTTCGTCGCGCTGTTCGTTGCGCATGCGCGCGGCGGCCGGCGTCTTCTCCGCTTCGAGATGCTGGCCCATCGCCTGAATGATCGACGCCCGGTTCGCCTCGCTGCCCGGCAGCACGCCGACGATGCCGCCGTCGCGCATCACCATGACGCGATCCGCGACGCGCTCGATTTCGCCGAGCATGTGCGTGATGAGCAGGCATGTGATGCCGCGCTGCGCCGCGCGCCGCACGAAGGCGAGCAGTTGATCGGCGGTATGGGCATCGAGGGAGGACGTCGGCTCGTCGAGGATCACGAGACGTACGGGCGCGTCCGTCACCGTGAACCCGCGCGCGATCTCGACCATCTGCTGTTGCGTGAGCGTCAGATCGGAGACGAGTTCGTTGCCCTTGAGCCCGTTACCCGGAAAAATTTCTTCGAGCTTCTCGCGCATGAGCGCCGTGGCCCTGCGCCGCCAGCCGCGTCCGCGCAAGCGCGGATGCACGATCGTCATGTTCTCCGCGACCGTCAGGTTTGCGCACAGTGAAAGCTCCTGAAATACGCAGCGCACGCCGGCTTCGCGCGCGGCGTTGGCGTCGTAGTGCGGTGCGTTCTGGCCGTCCACTTCGATGCGGCCCTGCGTCGGCGCATACACGCCCGCGAGCACGGCCATGAGCGTGGATTTGCCCGCGCCGTTGTGTCCCGCGATACCCACGCATTCGCCGCGCATGAATGCGAAGTCGATGTCCGCGAGCGCGCGCACCCGCCCGAAGGTCTTGCCGACGCCTTCGAAGCGAATCAGCGCGCGCTGTTCCTCTGTGCCGGGTGTTGCGCTCATTCACATGCCTCCATGCGTGGCGACGTCACATGCTTACTTCTTGTCGAGCAAGGCCACGGTCTGCGGCAGCGTGTACGTCACATCGGCGATGCCGCCCGGTGGCGTCGCGGCGAGCTTCGCCGGCAACGCCTGTTGCGAGATGGCGAGCAGCGGCACGTTGATCGTCACTTCCTTCGGGATTTTCTTGCCCGCGAGCACCTGCTGCGCGACCCAGAACGCAAACGACACCGCGCCCGGCGGATTCGACAGCGAGCGCGACTCATAACCGGTCTTCGCCTGCTCGCTCCACCATTGCAGTTCGGGATAGGTGCTGCCGATGATCATCGGCGGCGCGGGACGATTCGCGGCCTTGAACGCCTGCGCGATGCCAAACGACATCTCGCCTTCGGTGGCGACGCCATCGACTTGCGGCAGTGTCGGAAGAATGCCGGCCACCGCCTTCTGCGCGACCGATTGCGTCCAGTCGCCGTTCACGGAGCCGACGAGCTTGAGCCCCGGATGCTTCTTGAGCCCTTCCAGCACGCCCTCGTGCATGAGGTTGTCGACGGAAATGCCTGCCACGCCGCGCACTTCCAGTATGTTGCCCTTGCCGTCGAGCTTCGTCGCCAGATAGTCGACGCCCTGCTCCGCCCAGCCCTTGAAGTCGAAATTGACGCGATACGCGCACGGCTCGTCGACGACGCCATCGAACGACACGACGACCACGCCCGCGGCGCAGGCTTTCTTGATCGTACCGTTGAGCGCGGTCGGCGATACCGCGTCGATGACGATCGCGTTATAGCCTTGCAAGATCAGGTTCTGAACCTGCTGCGCCTGTTCCGTCACCTGATTTTCGGCGGTCGTGAACGCGGGCGCGGCCGCGATCTTCTTGTCGGCCACCGCCTGCTGGGCGACGGCGCTCCAGCTCTTGAGCATCGACTGCCGCCACGCGTTACCCGCGAAGCTGTTCGATAACGCGATCTTCTTCTGCGCGGTGTCGCCGGTCGCGACCTGCGCGTGCGCGCCGCCTGCGAGCGCGCAAGCGGCGAGCGCCAGCGCGGCTCTCACCTGCACTCCTTTACGGAACATCGAGTCGTCTCCTTTCATTTTTCTTGTCGAGAGGCGCTGAGCGACTTTATCTACAGCACGCCCCTTCCGGGCGCATCGACGGAGTGCCGATGCGACGCTTCCAGTCTGTCTGCTTGATTCGTCCTGCGGTCAGGCCAATCGTAGTGGTCAGGCCACTCGATCGCGGAGCCAGTATAGCGACTGTTGGGTGGCTCGTGCAATCGCAGACGTTACCGGTAACAGCGTTGGAGAAAACGTCGGGCCTTAATCGACGAGCGCCAGGCGCGCGGCGTCACGCGGCGCGTCACGTTTCACACGATCCGACTCGTTCGACGGTAATTGGTTGCCGTGCGGACGACGCTTGCGAGTGCGGGATTACCCTCATCGCGCGAGCATCCGTGAATGCGCTGGCGGAGGCAAACATCGGCGTATTCCGAAGCGATTTATCATTGAGGACGTTTGCACGCACAACGTCAGCGGCTCGGATTCAGGCGGAGGATCGCTGATCGCCGCATTCCGATAGTCGTCAAACCGCAGCGGAGAAACAAGTAATGGAGAACGGCGAATCGCCACGGCGTGTGGCTTACAAGAATGAAACCCAGGCCGGCGGCCCGGGCTGGCTCGGCCGGTCGCTGGCCGTCGTTCTGAGCGTGATCGTGCTCGTCGCGGCCGCGATGCTGTCGCTGATCCTGCTCGCCATCCTCTTCGGGGTCGGCACGATCGTCGTCGGCTATCTCTGGTGGAAGACGCGCGCGCTGCGCCGGGCGCCGCGCGCGTTCGGCGATGACGGCAGAACCGTCGACATGGAGATCTTTCACGAGAACGCTTCTGACGACGATCCCGCGCGACGCTGACGATCGTTACTGATCCTCCGTGCGCGGAAAAGGCTCTCGATCGGCCACGGCGTGCTAGCGCGCGCCACCCGACGCGCCCGCATCAACGCGGCCTGTGCAGACGATAACCGGCGCGCGCAGCATCGCCGATTTGCGCGGGCAACTGCTCCTCCCATTGCAGATACTTCGTGATCGCCGCGACGTTGCCCTCGTGACGATCGTGCGCCCAGAACAGATAGTCGATCCGCGCTTCGTCGGCGGGATGCTGCGGCGTGGCATCCACCGGCAAGTCGGCCGCGCGCCACGCCGCGACGCCGCCGCGCACGCATTCGATCTGCGCGTCCGGCACGCGTTCGCGCAGATCGATCGCGACGAGCGAAGCGAGCGTGTCGTCGTCGCCGAACACGACGGCGGCCTGTTTCTCGCGCAACGTGTCGATGACCGCATCGAGACGCGCGCGGTTGACCCACTCCGCGCCCGCCGGATGACCCTTCCGGTACGCCGCGCTCGATCCCGCGACGAAGCCCGCCGCGCCCTCCCGCAATCGTTGCGCGGCCACCGGCGGCGCGATCCATGCCTGCGCGCGTGGCGGCGCATCGAAGTCCGCGGCGCGTCGATTGCGCACGAGCGTCACGCATATCGTGCTGCCGCAATGCGCGCGCCGCATGTTGCCGCCGTGGACGAACGTGTATGCGATCATCACGATGGGCACGGCGCTGTCTTCGCTCCTCGGCATCCACGATCTGATCGATACCGCGCAGATCGCGAGCAGCACGGTCGCGCGTTCCAGCTTCACGGTGCTCACGTATGTCGCCACGCTCGTCGTGTTCTTCGCGTATTGCTATCCGGTTTCGCGCTTCACGCGCTGGCTCGAACGCCGCGTGAACGTCCAGTAAACCCGTCACATCGAATCTGCCGGAATGACCTCTTATCCGCTGCGCACGTATGAAGACGTGCGCGAAACGCTCCTTTCCAAAGGGGAGCTCGCCCTGCTCGACGTGCGCGAGGAAGATCCGCACGCGCAGTGTCATCCGCTGTTCGCAGCGAATTTTCCGCTTGCCCGCATCGAACTCGATGCCTGCACGCGCCTGCCGCGCCGCGACGTGCCGATCGTGCTGTTCGACGACGGCGAAGGACTCGCGGCACGCGCCTTCGAGCGGTTCGCCGCACTCGGCTTCAGGCAGGTCGCGCTGCTCGCGGGCGGCCTCGACGGCTGGATTCGCGCAGGCGGCGAAGTGTTCCGCGACGTCAACGTGCCGAGCAAGGCGTTCGGCGAGTTCGTGGAAGCGCGGCGCCACACGCCATCGCTTTCGGCCGAAGCGCTCGACGCCTTGCAAAAGAGCGGCGCGGACGTGGTCGTGCTCGACGCGCGCCGCTTCGGCGAATACCGCACGATGAACATTCCCGGCAGCGTCAGCGTGCCCGGCGCGGAACTGGTGCTGCGCGCACGTGCGCTCGCGCCGGATCCGGCGACGCGCATCGTCGTGAACTGCGCGGGCAGGACGCGCAGCATCATCGGCGCGCAATCGCTCGTCAACGCCAAGCTGCCGAACCCCGTCGCAGCCCTGCGCAACGGCACGATCGGCTGGACGCTCGCGGGAAAGACCCTCGAACACGGCAGCGAACGGCGCTTCGATATCGATGCAGGACGCGATCCGCATACGCTCGATGCATCGCGCCGGTCGGCGCACGCGCTCGCCACGCGCGCCGGCGTGCGCCGCACCTCGCTAGACGAAGCGGCGCGCTGGGCGAGCGAAGCATCGCGCACGACGTATCGCTTCGACGTGCGCACGCCGGATGATTACGAAGCCGGCCATGCGCCCGGCTTTCGGGACGCGCCCGGCGGCCAGCTCGTGCAGGAAACGGAGATGTATGCGCCGGTGCACGGCGCGCGCGTCGTGCTCTTCGACGACGACGGCGTGCGCGCGAACATGACCGCGTCATGGCTCGCGCAGATGAACATCGAAACTTATGTCGTCGATGGCGCGAATCGCGGCGACCTGACGGAAACCGGCCCGTATCGTCCCGAGCGGCCGCAGCCCGCGCCTTTACCGACGATTTCGCCGCAGGCCCTTGCCGCGCTTCTCGACGATCCGTCGCACGGCGTGGTGCTGCTCGACGTCGCGCCAAGCGCGAAGTTCGTGAAAGCGCATATTCCCGCGGCGCACTGGATCTTGCGTTCGCACCTCGCGCCCGGCTACGACGATTTGCGCAATCTGCCCGACGCGCGGCGCTACGTGCTGACCTGCGGCTCGGGCGCGTTGGCGGCGTTCGCCGCCGCGGATGTCGCCGCACTGACCGGCAAGTCTGTGTCCGTGCTCGATGGCGGCAATGCGGCGTGGACACGCGCGGCACTGCCGACCGAGGGCGGAGCGTCGCAGCTCGCATCGCCGCCCATCGATCGTTATCGCCGTCCCTATGAGGGCGTCGGCAATGCGCGCGAAGCCATGCAGGCGTATCTCGATTGGGAGTATGGCCTCGTCGCGCAACTGGACCGCGACGGCACGCACGGCTTTTTCGTGATCTGAGAAAAGCGCGCGACTTTCCCAGGCAGTTGCGCACCGCATCGCGGGCGGCGCTCCTCAGGCCGCCCGATAACGCGCACCGGGATGAGTGTCCCGCAGATGGGGCCCGCCGCCCGCGAACAGCTTCTCCCGCAAGGTGCCGTCCGCATAGGCCGCGCGGTAACGGCCGCGGCTCTGCAACTCCGGCACGACCAGATCGACGAACGCATGCAGGCTCTCCGGCATGACCGTGCGCCGCAGATTGAAGCCATCGACGCCCGTTTCATCGGCCCACGCGACGAGCTGATCCGCCACTTCTCGCGGATCGCCAACAATGAACGGGCCGCGGCCGCCGATCTGATCGAAGCGCGTCATGTCGCGCGGCGTGATCGGCCGCCCGGCACGCTTCGTCAGGTTTTCGACGGTCGATTGCAGCGCGTTGCTCTTGACAAAGCGGATCGGCTCGTCGAGATCCATCGCCGCGAAGTCGATGCCGGTCCATCCCGACACGAGTGCCAGTTGACCGGGCGTATCGACATATTCCGCGTATTCGGCGTGTAGCTCGCGCGCTTCCCTGGATGTACGGGCCACCACGACCGTCGCGCCGAGATAAAGGAGCACGTCGTGGGGAGCGCGGCCGGCATCGACGGCATGCTTGCGGATGTCGCGCGCCGCCGCCGCGACGATGGCAGGCGTCTGGCCTTCGAGGAACACGCATTCCGCGTGCTTGCCCGCGAACGCCTTGCCGCGTCCCGATGCCCCGGCCTGATACAACACCGGCGTGCGCTGCGGCGAGGGCTCCGCGAGGTTGAAGCCATCGACGCGAAAGTACGGCCCTTCGTGCGACACGCGGCGGATCTTCGACGGGTCCGTGTACGGCTTGCCCGTGCGCTTGTCACGCACGACCGCGCCGTCCGTCCAGCTTCCTTCCCATAACTTGTAGACGGCTTCGAGGAAGTCCTCGCCCGCCGCGTAGCGCTCATCGTGCTCGCGCGCTTTCTCAAGTCCCATGCCGCGGGCCGCGCTCTCCAGATATCCGGTGACGACGTTCCAGCCCGCGCGCCCGCCGGTCAGATGATCGAGCGTGGAAAAGCGCCGCGCGAACTGATACGGATGCTCGTACGTCAGATTGACGGTCACGCCGAAGCCCAAGTGCTTGGTCGCATGCGCCATCGCGGGCACCGTCAGCATCGGATCGTGCGAGGGCGATTGCGCAGCGGCGAACAGGGTCGCGTCGACGCCACCGCCATAGACGTCGTAGATGCCGAAGACATCGGCCAGAAACACGCCGTCGAACAGGCCACGCTCGGCAGTCCGTGCAAGCTCGACCCAGTAGTCGAGCGTGTTGTGTTCGAGAGAACGGTCGCGCGGATGCCGCCAGAAGCCGGCCCACGAATGCGCGGGTGCATTCATGTGAAACGCGTTGAAATGGAGATGTCTGTTCATGGTGCGCGCTCTTTGTCCCGGCCGGCATTTCGCAGCGATACACACTAGGAGAGAGGCCGCATCGCGCCAACCAAGTTAATCAGCTAAGCAATTTGAGCGGTCGCTGCAAAACCCATTACGCCTGTCGTGGATACCTCAGTGGACCCGTCATGCAGAGCTTTCGCGAAATGATCCGTTCGTCCTGGCGAGACGAGCGACCAACATGGAGAGCTTTCATTCCATGTTCAGTCCATGTCCAGTCACGACCAGTTCAATGACCGGGTTTTCTGGGTCACAGGCGCATTCGGCGCGCTCGGCGCGGCCGTCGTGCGAAGACTCGCTTTCGGGGGCGCGCATGTCGTCGCGTCCTCGCGCAACGTCGATGCCCCGCTCTTCACGGACTTGCCCCGCGTCGTCCCGCTTCCCGTGGACGTCGCCGACGACAGGCGCGTACGCGAGGCCTTTGCGCACATCGACCAACGATTCGGCCGTCTCGATGGCCTCGTGCTCAGCACGAACGTCGGCGCGTTCGGCGACTTTCTCGACCTGGACGACGACGACTGGCAACGCGTCATCGATGCGAAGCTGCTCGGCTCTGTGCGGCCGATCCGTGCGGCGCTGCCGCGCTTCATCGCGCAGGGCAAGGGCGCGATCGTCGCGATTTCCGGCCGCGGCGGCATTGCACCGCCGCCGAAACATTTCCCCGGTTCGAGCGTCAACGCCGCGCTCGATCTGCTCGTGCAGGGCCTCGGGCGCAAGTACGGGCCGCATGGCGTGCGCGTCAACGCGGTCGCGCCCGGCCCGATCGAGACCCCGCGCTTCGCGTCGATGGCGACCGGTCAGGCCGATGCCGAACCCACGCGTCTCACCGCGCTGCAAGGCCCCGGCACGCCCGGCGACGTCGCGGCGGCGGTCACGTATCTGCTCTCGGACGATGCCCGCTTCGTCACCGGCACGCGTCTCTATGTCGATGGCGGCGGCCCGCCCTACGCCTGATTTTTCGATACCGCTCCCTACTTTCAAGGACTTTTCTCTCATGTCCCGTTCCGTATCCGCCTCGCAGTTGCGCACGCTCATCGCTCAACGCTCCGAACTCGCCGTGCTCGACGTGCGCGAGGAAGGCGTCTGCGCGCGCAAGCGTCTGTTCTATTCGTCTGTTGCGCCGGTGGGCCGCATCGGCCTGCTGATCGATCGCCTCGTGCCGCGCCTTGGCACACCCATCGTTCTCGTCGATACCAGCGGCGAGTACACGCCGCGCGCAGCCGCTTTGCTCGAACGCTGGGGTTATACCGACGTCGCGATACTCGAAGGCGGCGTCGAAGGCTGGGCGCAGGCGGGCTTCGAAATTTTTTCGGGCACCAATGTGCCGGGCAAGGCATTCGGCGAAGTCATCGAGCACAAGCTGCATACGCCCAATATCGACGCCTTGACGTTGAAAGCCCGTCAGGATGCCGGCGACGATCTCGTCGTACTCGACTCGCGTCCGTTCGGCGAATTCAACACGATGAGCATTCCCGGCGGCATCGATTGCGCGGGCGCGGAACTCGTCTATCGCGCGCTGGCCACGGTGCCTTCGCCGGATACGCTGATCGTCGTGAACTGCGCGGGCCGCACACGCAGCATTCTCGGTGCACAGTCGCTGATCAATGCGGGCGTGCCGAACCCGGTCGCCGCGCTCACGGGCGGCTCGATGTCGTGGCTGCTCGAAGGCCTCGAGCTCGAACACGGCAAGATCCGCACGGCGCCGCGCCCCGAAGGCCAGGCGCTCGCGACCGCGCGCGAACTCGCCGCCGCCGCTGCGCGCCGCGCGTATGTGCCGGTCATCGACCGCGAGACGCTCGCCGCGCTCGAACGCGAAAGCGGCGAACGCACGCTGTATCGCTTCGACGTGCGCGATCCGCTCGAATATGAAGCGGGTCATCCGGCAGGCTGGCAGAACGCGCCCGGCGGACAGCTCGTGCAGGCGACCGACGAATACGTCGGCACGCTGCATGCGCGCGTCGTGCTGCGCGACGACGACGGCGTGCGCGCGCGCATGACTGCGTCGTGGCTCAAGCAACTGGGCTATCTCGATGTCCGCGTGCTCGACGATGCCGCGAGCGCGTCGCTCGTCGCGGAGCACGTCGAAGCCGGTGCGCAGGCCGTGCGCGTGCGTCCGCACGGCGCGCGCACGCGCTGGATAGAAGCCGATGCGTTGTTGCGCGAGATCGAAGCGGGCACGGTGCAGACCATCGATATCGACAGCAGCCTCGCATTCCGCCGCGCCCATGTGAAGGGAGCGCGCTTCGTCGCGGCGAGCGCGGTTCTCGCGCATCTGAACGATCTGCCGCGCGACACGCTGATCGTGCTCACGTCCGAAGACGGCGTGCTCGCGGGACTCGTCGCGGCAGAAATCGCGCAGACGCGCGGCGGCGTGTCCGCGCTGATCGGCGGCACGCGCCGCTGGCTTGCGCTCGGGCTGCCGCACGAGGCGGGCGACGCCGGCAACCTGACCGGCGACGACGACGCGTGGTACAGCCCGTATCACGCAGAGCCGGATCAGGTCGCCGCGCAAATGAACGCGTACCTCGCCTGGGAACTGCAACTCGTCGAACAGGTAAATCGCGACGCGATCGCGTCCATCGACGTGCTCGACTTCGAAACGTCCACCGCGCGCCGCAGCCGCGAACGGCTCGCCGAAATCGCGGGGCGTGCGGCATGAGCCCTGCGTTCGACGGCTCATCGGGCCCGGCGGACATCGAAGGCAGTCCGCTGCACGCGGCGTTCCAGCAGCCGCTGATTCTGGGCCTTTTTCTGCCGATCCAGAACGGCGGCTGGTCCATCTCGACGCTGCCGCGCGGCACCGACTGGCGCTTCGACTACAACGCGCGCCTGACGAAGCAGGCCGAAGCGCTCGGCTTCGATCTCGTCTTCGGACTCGCGCAATGGCTCGGCAAGAACGGCCACGGCGGCCAGATGAAGTATCGCGAGCAGTCGCTCGATGCGTTCATCGCGACGAGCGCGCTCGCCGCGATCACCGAGCGCATTCTGCTGATCTCGACGGTGCATGCGCTATACGGCCCCTGGCATCCGCTGCATCTCGCGAAGTTCGGCGCGACGCTCGATCACATCTCCAACGGGCGCTGGGGCATCAATCTCGTGACCGGCCACGTCTCCACCGAATGGGCGATGTTCGGCCAGCCGATGATCGAGCATGACGAGCGCTATGCACGCGCGGCGGAATTCGTCGGCGTGCTCGACACGCTCTGGCGCAGCGACGCGAACCTGACGATCCGCACCCCGCGCTGGCAGCTCGACGATGCCTTCGTGAGCCCGCGCCCGCGTTATCGCCGTCCGGTGCTGGTCAACGCGACCGGCTCGGATGCCGGCATCGACTATGCGGTGCGTCATTCGGACCTCATTTTCATCACGAGTCCGGCGGGCGCGGATTTCGACGACGCCATCGGCGCCTTGCCCGCGCATACCGCGAAGATTCGCGACGGCGCCGCGCGCGTGAAACGGAGCGTACGCACGCTGATCAACCCGACGATCGTGTGCCGTCCGACCGAGCGCGAGGCGCATGCGTACCGCGACGCCATCGTCGCGCACGCCGATGAAGGCGCGCTCGACGGCTTCGTCGGGCAAGGCAGGCGGAGCGACGCGCGAGCGTGGGCGAAGCACAAACGCGAGCAGCGCATCCTCGGCGGCAATCTGCATCTGATCGGTTCGCCCGAGCAGATCGTCGACAAGCTCGTCGCGCTCAAACGCGCCGGATGCGACGGCGTGCAATTGACCTTTTTCGACTTCGAACCCGATCTCGCCTATTTCGGTGAAGCTGTGCTGCCCTTGCTCGTAGAAGCGGGCCTGCGTCGCGACTTCGCTGGATCCAACTCTCTTCACACGACGACATGACCACCACGAGGCCGCGGCAACTTCATCTGAACACGAACATCACCGGCGTCGGGCGGCATCCGGCGGGCTGGCGCACGCTCGGCAATCCGCGTTCGATCATCGACCTGAACTTCTTCAAGGAGATCGCGGCGACGGCCGAGCGCGGCAAGCTCGATGCGGTGTTTCTCTCCGATACGCTGTCGCTGCGCAATCACGCCGAAGGCCCGTCGCAGGCGCTGGAACCGACCGTGCTGCTGACCGCGCTCGCGAGCGCGACGCAGCACGTCGGCCTGATCGCGACGGCATCGACCACGTTCAACGATCCGTTCAATCTCGCGCGCCGCTTCGCATCGGTCGATCATCTGAGCGGCGGGCGCATCGCGTTCAATGCGGTGACGACTTACGACACGCACGCCGCCGCGAACTTCAGCCACGAGATTCCGCTCTCGACCGAAGAACGGTATGCGCGCGCGCAGGAGTTCGTCGAGGTCGTGACGAAGCTGTGGGATAGCTGGGAAGACGGTGCCTTCGTGGCCGACCGCTCGTCGGGCCGCTATACGGATCCCTCGCGTGTGCATGCGATCGAGCATCGCGGCAAGTACTTTTCGGTGCGCGGGCCGCTGTCCGTGCCGCGCAGTCCGCAGGGACGGCCGGTGCTCGTGCAGGCCGGCTCGTCGGAAGGCGGCCGTGCGCTTGCCGCACGCTTTGCCGATGCCGTCTTTACCGCGCAGACCACGCTGCCGACCGCGCAAGCCTTCTATGCGGAGATGAAAGACCGCGTGCGCGCGCATGGCCGCGATCCCGATCATTTCCTGCTGCTGCCGGGGCTGTATCCGGTCGTCGGCGGAACGGAGCGCGAGGCGCGCGAACGCAAGGCCGAACTCGATGCGCTGCTCGATACCGATCGCGAAATCGCGCGGCTTGCGGGCGCGCTTGGCCTCGCGCCCGACGATCTGTCGATCGATGCGCCCTTGCCCTACGACCTCATCGGCAAGGTCGCGCGTTCGGACCTGCCACGCGGTTTCATCGACTCGACTGTCGCGCTCGCGAAGAGCGAGAACCTCACAGTGCGCGATCTGCTCGACCGTAACCCCGGCGCCCACCGGATGATCGTCGGCACGCCCGAGCAGATCGCCGACGATATCGAGCAATGGTTCGAAGCACGCGGCGCGGACGGCTTCAACCTCAACGCAGACGTGTTTCCTTCGGGCCTCGCCGCATTCGTCGATCACGTCGTGCCGATCCTGCAGCGCAAGGGCATCTTTCGCCGCGACTACGAAGGCACGACGCTGCGCGATCATCTCGGCCTGCCGCGGCCGGCCAGCCAGTATGCGTCGTCGGCGCATGCCGCATGAACATCGAAAGGACACGAACCGCATGACACAGGACACGCAACGCACGCGCGCGGCGCTTCTCCGCTCGGACGACGAAGCCATCGAAACCGCGCGGCGTCTCGCCGCCGAATTTGCCGTCGGCGCCGCCGCGCGCGATCGCGATCGCCGGTTGCCGCTAAACGAAGTCGAAGTCTTCAGCGCGAGCGGTTTATGGGGCATCGGCGTGCCGCGCGCATTCGGCGGCATCGATGTCTCCGTGCGCACCATCACGCAGGTGTTCGATACGATCTCAGCGGCGGATTCGTCGCTCGGGCAAATTCCGCAGAATCACTTCGCGACGCTCGAACGGCTGCGTCACGACGGCACCCCGAGTCAGCAGGACTTCTTCTTTTCACGCGCGCTCGCCGGGGAGCGCTTCGGCAATGCGACCGCCGAACCGGGCGACCGTTTGCCCTCGGAACACGAAACACGCGTGCGCCGCTGCGCAAACAGCGGCCGATTCGTGCTGACGGGGCGCAAGGTCTATTCGACCGGCGCGCTCTTCGCGCACTGGATTCCTGTCGCCGCGCGCGATGACGACGGCCTCCCCGTGACCGCCTTCGTCGCGCGGCATGCGCGCGGCGTCGAAGTCATCGACGACTGGTCGGGCTTCGGCCAGCGCACGACCGCGAGCGGTCAGGTGCGGCTCGACGAGGTCGAACTCGATGCGCTGCAGATCGTCGCGCGCGGACGGCATGCGAATATCGATGCGGCCAATGCCGTGTCGCAGGTGCTCCATGCGGCGATCGATCTCGGTATCGGCCGCGCCTCGCTCGATGAGACGAAGCGCTTACTGCACGCGCTCGCGCATCCGGCACGCGGCAGCGGGGCATCGCATGCGACCGGCGATCCGTACACGCTTCGCGACATCGGCGCACTGACGGTCGATCTGCATGCGGCCGAGGCGCTGACCGCGCGCGCCGCCGAGTCGATCGACCGGGCGCGCGACAAAGATGCGCCGCGCGAGGCCGTCGCCTTCGCCATCGTCGCGACGGCGGAAGCGAAGATCGTCACGACGCGTTTCGCGCTCGATGCATCGAACAAGCTGTTCGAGCTCGCGGGCACGCAATCGACGCTCTCGAAGCACAATCTCGACCGGCATTGGCGCAATGCGCGCACGCACACTTTGCACGACAGCGTGCGGTGGAAATATCACGCGGTCGGGCAGTATGCGTTGAACGATCTCATTTGCGATCCGTTCACTTACGCGAACCCATACACGAAGCTCGACAACGCCTGATGGTGCCGAAAGGACGAGCGGCGTGCCTCGATACCGGAGGCACGCCGTTTCTGCGAGGCTTCAGTGCGATGCGACGGCCTGCTTGTCGAACACCGGGTTGAACTCCACGTCCACCTTGATCTGATTCTTGATGTCGCCGGATTTGTAGAGCGTGTCCGCGATCTTCTGCTCGCGCGCCACCAGTTCCTTGTCGAGCGGATAGAACAGAGAACGGCCGTTTTCAGCGGAGAACTTTGCGCGCGCCGGGCTTTGCTTCATCTTCTCGAGATAGATCTTCTCGACTGCCGGCACGTTCTGCGCCCACCACGTCCACGAGTTCTTCAGGCGGCCGAGGAAGTCGCCGAGCGCCTCGCTCTTCTTCGGATCGCGCAGGACGTCGGTGCGTGCGGCGAACACGGACAACGCCGGAATTTCGAGTTCGTCGCTCTTGATGATGACGCGTGCATCGCCTTTGTCCACTGCTTCCTTGACCGGGCCGTAGCCGCCCGAATAGACCGCGACCTGCCCCGCATTGAACGCGGACGCGGATACGTTGCCGTCGCCAAACTTGACGGCTTCGAAGTCCTTGGGCTTGAGTCCGGCCTTCACATACGAGAGCACGTATTGCAGATAGTTGAAGCCACCGAAGTTATAGCCCCACGTCTTGCCCTTGAGATCGGCGAGGTTTTTGACGTCGGCGCTCTTGCGCACGACCGTGACGATAGGCGGATAGCTGTTGTCCGGATTGCGCCAGCCCGCGACGATCTGCAACGGCGCGGTCTCCGCGGTCCATGGCGTGCGCGCGTTGCCCTGTTCGATGATCAGCGACGTATCGCCCATCAGGCCGACGTCGAGCACCTTCGAATACAGTGCGGAGAGTTGCGCCGCCGGACCGGTCAGCACGGCCCATTTGACCTTGTACGGCGCACCGTCGAGCACGTGCGACGCTTCGACGATCAGCGGCCATGCGGCATCCTGCGTGCCGATTGTGAGCGTCAGCGGTTCGCCTTGCGCGAACGATGTCGACGACCCCGCGACGAAGCTCGTGACAAATAAAGCGATGAAGCGTTTCTTGAGGCGCATGAAGGTGGGATCCGAGTGGATGAAGTCTTTATGCCGCGTTTCCGGACGCGGCCTGCAATGCATCGTCGCCGACGCCGAGTTCCGCGAGCAGCCGCGCGCGCAACGCGATGGCCTGCTCGTCGCCGCGCGAACGGGGACGCGGAACATCGACCGTCACGTCCGCGCTGATCTCGCCCTGCGACAGCACGACGATGCGATCGGAAAGCAGAATGGCTTCGTCAATGTCGTGCGTAACAAGCACCACCGCAGGCGTATGCGCGAGCCACAGACGCGCGACGAGTTCGTACATGCGGATGCGCGTCAGCGCATCGAGTGCCGCAAACGGTTCGTCGAGCAGCAGCAGCTTCGGCTCGCGCACGAGCGCACGCGCGAGCGCGACGCGCTGAGCCTCGCCGCCGGAAAGCGTCTTCGGCCAGCCTTGCGCGTGGCGCGATAAGCCAACTTCGTCGAGCGCGGCGAGCGCGGACGGCTTCGCCGCACCCAGGCGGTCGTGGCCGATGACGACGTTTTCCCATACGCGCTTCGCGGGCACGAGACGCGGCTCCTGGAACACCACCGAGCGCGCCCCCGCGACGCGCACGCGGCCGCTGTCGGCGCGGTCGAGTCCGGCGAGGATGCGCAACAACGTCGTCTTGCCCGCGCCCGAGGCACCGAGCATCGAGACGAACTGGCCACGCTTGATGGCGAGCGAGACGTCCTTCAGCACCGCGCGCCCGGAAAACACGCGGCTCACGCCGTCGAGTTCGAGCGCGGATTCGCGCTGATGCAACGCGTCGAAACGTTCCATGTCACGCGAGTTCAAAACGCGGCCTCCACGGCAGAGCGAGATGTTCGAGCGCGCGCATCAAGAGGTCGGTGATAATGCCGAGCGCCGCATACACCAGAATGCCCGCGATGATGATGTCTGCGCGCTGATTCTGGTTCGCGTTCACGAGGATGTAGCCGATGCCGTTCTGCGCGTTGATCTGCTCGGCGACGACGAGCGCGAGCAAGGCGACGGCGCTCGAATAGCGCACGCCGACGAGGATCGACGGCAGCGCCGTCGGCAGAATGATGCGCAGCGCCACTTGCCGGCTGGACAGGCCAAACACTCGCGCCGCTTCGAGCAATTTCGGATCGACGCCGCGCACGCCCGCGTAGGTGTTGAGATACATCGGGAAGATCGTGGCCGCAAGAATCACCGCGACCTTGGCGCCTTCGCCGATGCCGAACCAAGTGATGAAGAGCGGAATCAGGGCAATGAACGGAATGGTGCGCAGCATCTGCAGCGGCGCATCGACGATCTCTTCGCCGACGCGCCACAGGCCCGCGAACAGGCCGGCCAAAAGACCGATACCGCCGCCGATGGCAAGGCCCGTCGCCGCGCGCACGAGCGACACGCCAATCGCGCTTTGCAGTTCGCCGTCCGCGATCAGTTCTTTCAGTGCCGCGACGATGACCGTCGGCGGCGGCAAGGTCTCGGGCGCGACGAGTTGCAGCGACGAGGCAAGCTGCCACAGGACGATCAACGCGAGCGGCACGCCGATACGCAGACCGCGCGAACGCAGTGCGCTTAACGCGAGCGCTCCTGGCTGCGCCGCTTCGCGGGTCGGCAGGTCGACGAGCGCGCGGGCATCGTTGGTACGCTTTTCGTCCCATTCGGAAGGCGCGCCGGCATCGAGCCGTAGCGCAGCAGAAGGATAGCGGGGCACGTTCATGGGCATGCGGGGCGGGGATGATCGGGAAAAGGTTGAACGAATGATGGTACGTTCGTCCCCACCCCGATCAAACGAAGCGTTTCCCGGATGCTATGCGCGCTTTTCCGAATAACTATTGCAGTTGAGAGACTTATGCGATCCGTTAGTCAGAAGTGCGGACGTTGGAACGAGCCGCGTTCTACGTCAGCAGCCAAGCGGATTGCTGACGTTGGCGGCGTGGCGCCGCAGGACTACAACTCCCGGCATCAGCGAGCTCACACTCACGCCCCCTTGCGGCCTTCCAGCATCAAACCTGCACAATGGCAGTTCAGGCGAAAGACATGGTGTTATCGCCCAATGCAATGATGTCATTGTAGCCATTGCATTGCCGATATGAACAGCAACTCGTATCGTGGACGCCATTCAAGGAGAGACCATTGAAGATTGCGATGCTGGGTGCCGGCGCACTGGGCTGCGCCATCGGCGCTGCGCTTACCGAAGCCGGTCACGAGACGTGGCTGCTCAACCGATCGGTCGCGCATGTCGAAGCCATCCGCCGCGAAGGTTTGCGGGTCGACGACGCCAACGGTTCGCGGCATGTCATGGTCCGCGCAACGAGACGCGCCGCCGAGGCCGGTACGGTCGATCTGGTCGTCGTGCTCGTCAAGTCGTTCCATACAGCCACTTTCTCGCGGGCCCGTACGTGGGGCGCTGCCTCGCGGCACCCGGCGCCGAAGCCATCAAGGTCGAGCGTCCCGGCAGCAAAGAGCCCCGGAACGTATACGGGCGCGGTCATAGCAAGGGCGGCGCGCATCGCACCTTGCTGGAACTGCCGCTTCTGCTCGGCGAGGAAACGGCGCGCGCGGCGTCGGGCTGAGCGCTAGCGGGCGCCAAGCAGCGCCTTCGGCTCGAGAAATGCCTCAATCCCAAACGCACCGTATTCGCGACCGATGCCCGATTGCTTGAAGCCGCCGAACGGGGCGGCGGGCTCGTGAGCGAGCGTGTTGATTAGCACGCGCCCCGCTTCGATGCGCGCGGCAACGGCGTTCGCGCGCACCGTGTCGGATGAGCACACGTAGGCTTGCAGGCCGTAGGGCGTGTCGTTGGCGATGGCGATCGCTTCTTCCGTGTCGCCATACGCGATAATCGACAGCACCGGCCCGAAGATCTCCTCGCGCGCAATGGTCATGTCGTTGCGCACGTCGCTGAAGAGCGTGGGACGCACGAACCAGCCCGCGCCCACGTTGTCCGGACGTCCCTCGCCGCCCGCAATCAGCCGCGCGCCCTCTTCGATGCCCATGCGAATATAGTGCTGCACGCGCTCCCATTGCTTGCCGCTGACCATCGGTCCGATGCCCGTGCGCGGATCCCGCGGATCGCCCGACTGGATCTGCGCGACCGCGCGCACGATCTTATGCTCGAACTCCGCGAGCCGCGCCCGCGGCACCAGGATGCGGGTGCCCGCGATGCATGCCTGCCCGCTGTTCATGAAACCTGCATCGAGCGCGAGCGGCACGGCTGCATCGAAGTCCGCGTCGTCGAGCACGATCGTCGGCGACTTGCCGCCCAGTTCCAGCGTCACGCGCTTGAGCGTGTCAGCGGCGGTGCGCAGAATGGTCTTGCCGACGCGCGTCGAGCCGGTGAACGACAGCTTGGCGATATCCGGATGCGCGCTGATCTCCGCGCCGACAGTCTCGCCACGCCCGGTCACGATGTTGAACACCCCCGCGGGGAGCCCCGCGTCGTGCAGCGCCTCGGTGACCACGCGCGTCTGGATCGCGCTCATCTCGCTCGGCTTGACGACCGCCGTGCAGCCGGCCGCGAGCGCCGCCGCGAGTTTGCCGCAAATGAAGCCCGCGTCGCTGTTCCAAGGCGTGATCAGCCCGGCCACGCCGAGCGGCTGCATCACCACCCTGGCGGTTCCCGCCTCACGGACGAACGCGTAGTCTTCGAGCACGCTAGCCGCCTCGATCAGCACGTTGCTCGCGTGCCGCGCCATCCAGCGCCCGCGCGATACCGGCGCGCCATACTCCTCGACGATCGCCTCGAAAAGCGCATCTTCTTTCGCTACGACGGCGGCGTGCAGGCGCTTGAGCATGTCGATGCGCTCGCGCCTGTCCGTGCGGGAGAACGCTGAAAATGCCCGCTTCGCCGCCGCGACGGCGCGGCGCGCGTCTTGCGCGTCGGCGAGCCGCACGCGGCCGATCACACGCTCAGTGGCGGGATTGACGAGGTCGAAAAGCTCCTCGCCGTGCGGCGTGACGAAAGCGCCGTCTATATAGATTCGGTCGATGATCTGCATGATTCGTTTCGTTAGTCATTAACTTGAAACGAAGATAAGGCGTTTCGATTAATTCGACTAGCCGTACAATCCGGCATGACCTATTGAACGATTTAGCACAATGAAGACCTCTGGAATGGGAGAGCTCGAAGCGGTGCTGGCGGTCGCGCGGCATCGCAGCTTCCGGGCGGCGGCAAGGGAGATGAGCATCTCGACGTCCGCGCTGAGTCACGCGGTCGCCGCGCTCGAGGCCCGCATCGGCGTGCGGCTCTTCAACCGGACGACGCGCAGCGTGTCGCTCTCGGAGGCGGGCGCGCAGTTCGTGCAGAACGTCGCGCCCGCGCTCTCGGCCATCCGCGATGCGCTCGATCAGGCGGGCAGCTTCCGCGACCAGCCGTCGGGCACCTTGCGCATCAATACATCAGCGGGCGCGGCGCGTCAGGTGATGCCGCTTGTTCATCGCATTCCTTCAACGCTACCCCGACATGAAGCTCGATATCGTCACCGAAGGCCGGCTCATCGATATCGTGGTCGAAGGATTCGACGCGGGCATCCGTCTGAGCGAATCCGTGCCGCAAGACATGATCGCGGTGCCGTTTGGCGAACGGCAGCGCTTCGCCGTAGTCGGCAGCCCGGACTATTTCGGCCGACACCCGCCGCCGCGCACGCCCGCGGATCTGGCGGCGCACCGCTGCATCCGCAGCCGAATGCCGAGCGGCTCCATCTACCAATGGGAGTTCGAGCGTCACGGCGAAACCTTGCGCATCCACGGCGACGGCACGCTCACACTCGACGAACCCGGCCTGATGCTCGCTGCAGCGCGCGCGGGGCTCGGGCTCGCGTACCTGACCGAATGGAACGTGAGCACGGAACTCGCGGCCGGAACGCTCGTGCGCGTGCTGGAAGATTGGACGCCGCCCCTCGACGGGCTCTGCCTCTACTTTCCCGGACGGCGCCACGTGCCAGCCGGGCTGCGAGCGCTGACGGACATGATCCGCGAATATGCCGAAGCGAATCGCAAGCGCGCGCCGAGCGCGCGCCAGCGTCCCGCGCGACGCTGATGGCGATGCACCGCGCTGCTGATCGGGGAGCGCTAGCAGAAACCCATCACTTCGTTCGGCGCCCGCTGGGGCAATCTCTCGATCCCGGCGTGATTCTCTATCTGCCGGTCGCCCGGGAATCCTAGCCTCGGCGAGACTAGCGCGAGCAATTCGATTCAACGTTGCACGGGCATCAGTTTGTCTATTGCGTGTTACACGGAAGCGCAAAGCAATCTCGACAGAGCAAGGCGACAGTTGCGCCAAACGTCTTCTTAAGGCGCGACGGGATGCGACCATTGCACTGACATAACATCAGGTCATGGTCGCTCCAACAATTCCGGCGTTGCCGCCGCGTATTTGACTCAATATATTTTTAGTCATCCACGCGCCGTCCTCGCTTTCGGTCGAAGCAAGCGGGATCGCGCGATCCGCAAGACATCCGCTTCAACCTTGTCGAGGAAAACGCCGTGATGAACATTGCAAGGTTCCGTTGCACGCACTTCCCCGTTCGCCCGCTCGCCATGACGTTGCTGCTCTCCATCGCAAGTGCGGCGCCCGCATCCGCGGCGGGCAAGATCACGTTCGTGTCGCAAGGCGGCGCGTATCAGGAAGCGCAGACCAAGGCGATTCTCGACCCCGCCGCGAAACAGCTCGGCATCACGATCAATCAGGACAGCATTCCGGACGCGTGGCCACAGATCAAGGCGCAAGGCGCGACGGGCAAGCCGATCTGGGACGTCGTCGATACGCCGCCTTCCAACTGCCTGCGCGGCGGACGAGAAGGTCTGGTGGAAAAGCTCGACTTTTCGAAGATTCCCAACGCGGCAACGGTCCCGGAGAAATACCGCACGCCTTATTCGGTCGCGTACGAGTTCTATTCGACCGTCATCGGCTATAACAAGAAGACGCTCAAGAAGGTGCCGCAAAGCTGGAAGGACTTCTGGGACGTGAAGAACTTTCCCGGCACGCGCGCGCTGCGCAACGATCCGATGACCGTGCTCGAAGCCGCGCTGCTCGCCGATGGCGTGCCGCGCGACAAGCTCTATCCGCTCGACGTGGACCGCGCGTTCAAGAAGCTCGAAGAGATCAAGCCGAACATCACCGTATGGTGGACCTCGGGCGGACAGTCCGCGCAATTGCTGCACGACGGCGAAGTCGATATGACGATGATCTGGAATGGCCGCGCAAGCGCCGTGATGAAGGATGATCCGGACGTCGCCTTTACGTTCAACGACGGCATTCTGCAGAACACGCAGCTTTGCATCCTGAAGAACGCGCCGAATCTGAACGATGCCGTGCGCTTCCTGAACGCGGCCCTATCGCCGGAATTGCAGGCGAATCTGCCGCTGTATATCGACTACGGCCCGGGGAATCCGGCAGCATTCAAAACCGGCAAGATCACCGACAAACGCGCCGCCGAATTGCCGAGCGCGCCAGCGAATGCGGCGAAGCAGGCGCTGCTGTCGGAGGATTGGTGGGCGTCGGAGCCGGGCATTCAGGCGAAGGCGCGTTGGCTCAAGTTCATGCAGTAGTGCGGCTTTGAGTGCCTCACGTGTTCGACTATCTTATTCTGGGGGGCGGCTCCGCTGGTTGCGTGCTGGCCGCGCGCCTTTCCGAAGATGCGCGAGCGAGCGTATGCCTCGTCGAAGCGGGCCGCGATATCTCCGCGCACACGATGCCCGATGCCATTCGCAGCCGTTATCCGGGCCGCGCGTATCTCGACGCGCGCAACATCTGGCAAACGTTGAAAGCGCGCATGAGCCGCAGCGCCGCCATGCGACGCTACGAACAGGCACGTCTTCTGGGCGGCGGCTCGGCCATCAACGCACTGATGGCCAATCGCGGCGCTCCCGCCGACTACGACGAATGGGAAGCGCTCGGCGCATCGGGCTGGAACTGGCAAACATGCCTGCCCTACTTTCGCGCGCTCGAAACGGATTGCGACTTCAGCGGCGCATTGCACGGCAGCGATGGCCCCGTGCGTATCCAGCGAACGGCATGGCCGCGCATATCGCCATTCGTGCGCGCGGTCCTTGGCTCGCTTGCCGAAAGCGGTCATGCATTGCACGATGATCAGAACGGGCCCTGGCAAGACGGCACCTTCATCGGTTCGATCGCGGTCAGTGCGCAGGGCGAACGCATTCCGACTTCAGTCTGCTATCTAGACGATGCCGTGCGCGCACGCAGCAACCTGACGATACGCACCGGCGAAGTCGTCGAGCGCATTCTGTTCGACGGCAAGCGTGCAATCGGCGCGCGCATCGTGAACGCGCACGGCACACGTGAAGAACTGAAGGCGCATCGCGTGATCGTATCGGCGGGTGCGATTCATAGTCCTGCATTGCTGATGCGAAGCGGGATCGGTCCCGCCGATGAACTCGCCTCGCTCGGCATCCATGTACTCGCTGATCGTCCGGGCGTCGGGCGCAATCTGATGGAGCATCCGTCGATTGCCGTGTCCGCATATCTCCCGCGCGCAGCGCGCACGCCGTTTCCGGACGAACATCACGAGCAGGCGATCGTGCGCTTCTCTTCCGGCTTGCCGAATACCGTTCCAGGCGACATGCATGGCGCGATCCTGTCGCGCTCTGGCTGGCACTCGGTTGGATATCGACTGGGAACGATCTTCTTCTGGGTCAACAAGTCGTATTCGCGCGGGCGCGTGACGCTTGCGTCAGCGAGTGCATTCGATGAACCCGATGTCGATTTCGCCATGCTCTCCGATTCGCGCGATCTCGAACGGCTCAAGCTTGCGTTGCGCTTCGGCGCTTCCGTTTTGTCATCGCCATCGATGAATGCGTATCGCGATGCGATCTTTCCGTCGAGTTATTCGCCACGCGTGGCCGCGGTGGCTGTTCCGGGAACATGGAACGCGGTGCAGCGCGGCGCGTTGAGCGCGTTGCTCGATCTCGCGGGACCGTTGCGCGGCCGGTTGATCAAGCATGTCGTGACGCAGGGCGTGACCATCGACGAACTGCTCGAAGACGATCACGCGATGACGGCGTTCGTGAAGCGTTCGGTGGGCGGCACCTGGCATCCGTCGGGAACGTGCCGCATGGGGGCATCGAACGATCCGTTGGCCGTAACTGATGCGCGCGGCGCGGTTCATGGCATAGAAGGCCTGTACGTGTGCGATGCATCGCTGATGCCGTCGCTTCCGTGCGCGAACACAAACGTGCCGACGATCATGATCGCGGAACGCGTGGCGGATGTGTTGCGTGGCACGGCGCGTGACGGACGCGAGCCGGCAACGCACATGCCCGACTACGCCCCGTAACCGACGATCCCCTTTACTTCGAGAAACGCCTCCAGTCCCCACTCGCCATATTCGCGCCCATTGCCCGACTGCTTGTAGCCACCGAACGGCGAGCCCGCATCCCAGACCGGATAATTCACGTAGACGCTGCCCGCGCGCATTTTCATGGCCACGCGCCGCGCACGTTCCTGATCCTTCGACTGC
>FCOD02000059.1 GCA_001544655.2 Caballeronia turbans | reverse complement strand
GGCGTTGACGATCGCCCCGTGGTTCACTCAGATCAAGGCTGGCACTACCAGATGGACGCTTATCAGGCGTTGGTCTCGCAACGAGCCCTGACGCAAAGCATGTCACGCAAGGGCAACTGCCACGACAACGCCACCATGGAAAGCTTCTTCGGTACCTTGAAGTCGGAGTTCTTCTACCCGAATCGCTTCGAGAGCATCGAAGCCCTTCAGGCCGGAATCAGACACTACATTCACTACTACAATCATCACCGCATCAAGCTAAAGCTAAAAGGGCTGAGTCCTGTAATGTACAGAACTCAGCCCTCACGGCCTTAGCCCAAACCTGTCCAACTTTGCGGGGTCAGTTCAGATGCGGTCCGCTTATGCGGGGTTTTTTTGCGTTCAAGCGAGCAATTCCGGCTCAGCGGGCAAGCGCCAGTCGATTGCCTCACGCCCGTACTCTGTCAGGTATTCGTTCGCGCGCGCGAAATGTCCGCAGCCGAAAAATCCGCGATACGCCGACAACGGTGAAGGATGCGCCGCCTCCAGCACGCAATGCGATTTCCCCGTGCCTTCGATCAAACCGCGCTTTGCCTGCGCGTGCGCACCCCACAGCATGAACACGAGCCCGTCGTGACGCTGCGCCATTTCGTGGATCAGCGTATCGGTGCATTGCTCCCAGCCGCGTTTCGCGTGGCTGCCGGCTTTGTCGCGCTCGACCGTCAGCGACGTGTTGAGCAGCAGCACGCCTTGCTTCGCCCACGAATCGAGACAACCGTGCGCGGGCGCGGGAAACCCGAGACTTGCGTGAATCTCCTTGAAGATGTTGCGCAACGAAGGCGGCGGACGCACCGGCGCGGGCACCGAGAACGCCAGGCCGTGCGCTTGCGGCGCGCCCTTGTCCTCGCCGTGATACGGGTCTTGCCCGAGAATCACGACTTTCACGTCGCCGGGATTCGTGAGACGCAGCGCGCGGAAAACATCGGCGGGATAAACCGTCTTGCCGGCGGCGCGCTCGTCATCGACGAATGCGCACAACGCGGCGTAGTGCTTGCTTTCGATGAAAGGCTTCAGATGCGTGCGCCAGTCGGCGGGCAGCGCTTCGAACTGGCTTTCGAGCGTCGCGAAAGTCGACGCAGGCGCGGATTCGCTATCCGCGAAAAGGGACGGCTGTTGGCTCATGCTCGGGCGTTGCGGTTTTTTTCGGGCTGTCCGCGCAGCAGATATCCGCGCTGGGCTTTGCTGAGATCCTCGGGAACGAGTTCGGGAAACGCGCCGCGCAATTCGGCGGCGAGCATCGAAAGCGCGGTTTCTTCGCCGGACTTCAGTTCCAGTTCCAGTTCGCTGATGTCCGCGCGACGCGTCTCGCCGTCGACCTCGGCGGTGATCTGGCCGACGTCCAGCGCGACTTCGATCTGCGAACCTTCGCGCTCGATATCCCACACGATGCGCCTGAAGTCGGTCTTGAAGAGCGCGATCAGACCGGGCGCGGCGCGTGCCAGCGCTTCGCGTGCGGTGTCGTCGTCGCAAGCGGCGATGAGGGCGTCGATTTCGAGCGCTTCGCCTTCGACGGGCAATTCCCACTCGTGACGGTTGCTCAAACCCGCGACCGATTTGCCGAGCGTCTTGAACGTCTGGAGCCATTGCTCCGGCGTGCGGCGCAGGCGCAGCGCGGACTTCGCCTTCGCGAGCGCGCAGTCCGGCGTATCGAAATAGACGTTGGCAAGCTCCATCGGCTTGCCCGCACCCGTGCGCTCGTCGAAGAAGCGCGCGACGTCGTCATGTTGCGACGGCGCGAGCGCGAGCTTGAGTTCCCGTTCGATACCCATGCGGTTCCTGTCGGTGAAATCAGAAGAACATGCGTGCGAGTTCCGCGCCCGGATCGTCGGCGCGCATGAACGCTTCGCCGACGAGGAACGTGTGCACGCGCATCGCGCGCAGCCGGTCGACATCGAGGCGCGACAGAATGCCGGATTCCGTCACGACGATGCGGTCATCTGGCACCGATTCCAGCATGCCGATGGTCGTGTCGATCGTCGTCTCGAACGTGCGCAGATTGCGATTATTGATGCCGATGAGCGGTGTCTTCAGCGTGAGCGCATCGCGCAGTTCGTCGGCGTCGTGCACTTCGACCAGCACCGCGAGCCCGAGCGAGTGCGCGTAGGCTTCGAGATCCTGCATTTGCGAAAGTTCGAGCGCGGCCGCGATCAGCAGGATGCAGTCCGCGCCCATCGCGCGCGCTTCGATGATCTGATACGGATCGATGATGAAGTCCTTGCGCAGCACCGGCAGGCTGCACGCGGCGCGCGCTTCTTCCAGATAGGCGACGCTGCCCTTGAAGAACTGCACGTCGGTGAGGACGGAAAGGCACGCGGCGCCGCCTTTTTCGTACGAGCGCGCGATATCGGCAGGCACGAAGTGCTCGCGCAGCACGCCTTTCGACGGACTCGCTTTCTTCACTTCGGCAATGACCGCGGCCTGATTCGCCGCATGTTTCGCCCGCAATGCGCCGACGAAATCGCGAAGGTCGCGCGCGCTGGCTTCGAGTTTCAGCTCTTCGAGCGGCGCGCTTTGTTCGGCGGCGCGAATTTCCTCGCGCTTGACCGCGATGATGCGATCCAGAATGTCACTCATGTTGGCTTCCGTTATTGCTTCGCAAACTGCTGCGTGAATTTCACGAGCGCTTCAATCTTTTCGCGTGCGGCGCCGCTCGCGATCGCTTCGCGCGCGGCGGCCATGCCCGCGTCGATCGAATCGACGACGTCCGCGGCATAAAGCGCCGTGCCGGCATTCAAGGTGACGATTTCGCGCGCCACGCCCGCCTTGTTGTTCAGCGCGCCGAGCAGCATGGCCTTCGATTCCTGCGCGTCCTGCACCTTCAACGAGCGGTTCGACACCATCTGCAGGCCGAAATCCTCAGGATGAATCTCGTACTCGGTCACTTCACCGTTCTTCAGTTCGCCGACTTTCGTCGCGGCGCCGAGCGACACTTCGTCCATGCCGTCCTTGCCGTACACCACCAGCACGTGTTTCGCGCCGAGACGCTGCATCACGCGAACCTGAATGCCGACGAGGTCTTCGTGAAATACGCCCTGAAGCTGGTGCGGCGCGGCGGCCGGGTTCGTCAGCGGCCCGAGAATATTGAAAATGGTCCGCACGCCCAGTTCGCGGCGCACGGGCGCGATGTTCTTCATCGCCGGATGATGGTTCGGCGCGAACATGAAGCCCATGCCGGTTTCGGCAATCGACGCGGCCACTTGTTCCGGTGTCAGATCGATGTTCACGCCGAGCGCTTCGAGTACGTCCGCGCTGCCCGACTTGCTCGACACACCGCGGTTGCCGTGCTTTGCGACCTTCGCGCCCGCCGCGGCGGCAACGAACATCGACGCGGTGGAGATGTTGAACGTATGCGAGCCGTCGCCGCCCGTGCCGACGATATCGACGAAATGCGAGTTGTCCTCGACTTCGACGTGATTCGCGAACTCGCGCATCACGGTCGCGGCGGCCGCGATCTCGCCGATGGTTTCCTTCTTCACGCGCAAGCCGGTGATGATCGCGGCCGCCATGACGGGCGACATCTCGCCACGCATGATCTGGCGCATCAGGTGCAGCATTTCGTCGTGGAAGATCTCGCGATGCTCGATCGTGCGTTGCAGCGCTTCCTGTGCGGTGATTGTCATGTTCTTAAGCCCGCTTGCCGGTCGATGAGTTCTTCACGAAGTTTTCCAGAAGCGCGTGGCCGTGCTCGGACAGAATCGATTCCGGATGGAACTGCACGCCTTCCACTTCGAGTTCCTTGTGACGCACGCCCATGATCTCGCCGTCCGGCGTCCATGCGGACACCTCGAGACAGTCGGGCAAAGACTCGCGCTCAATTGCCAGCGAGTGATAGCGCGTCACGTTGAAGTGTTTAGGCAGATCGGCGAACACGCCTTTACAGTCCGTCTCGATCTGACTGACCTTGCCGTGCATGATCGTCTGCGCGCGCACGACGCGCCCGCCGAATGCCTCGCCGATCGCCTGATGGCCGAGGCACACGCCGAGAATCGGCAGCTTGCCGGAGAATTCGCGCAAAACGTCGAGCGTGATGCCCGCGTGTTGCGGATTGCTTGGTCCCGGCGAGAGGCAGATGCGCTCGGGGTTGAGCTTCGCGATAGCGTCGAGCGTGATTTCGTCGTTGCGATAGGTGCGCACGTCCTCGCCGAGTTCGCCGAAGTACTGGACCAGGTTGTAGGTGAAGGAATCGTAGTTGTCGATCATCAGCAGCATGGTCTTGTCTCCTCAGAAGTCGCTGTCGAGGCCGTCTTGCACTTGCTCGGCGGCGCGCAGCACGGCGCGCGCCTTGTTCTCCGTTTCCTGCCATTCGGATTCGGGCACCGAATCGGCGACGACGCCCGCTGCCGCCTGAACGTAGAGATTGCCTTTGTGAATCAGGCCGGTGCGAATCGCGATCGCGAGATCCATTTCGCCGCTGAACGACAGATAACCTACTGCGCCGCCGTAAAGACCGCGCTTGACCGGCTCCAGTTCGTCGATGAGTTCCATCGCGCGGACCTTCGGCGCGCCGGACAGCGTGCCGGCGGGGAAGGTCGCGCGCAGCACGTCGTAGTTATTCATGCCGTCTTTGAGCTTGCCTTCGACCGAGCTCACGATGTGCTGCACGTGCGAGTACTTCTCGATGATCATCTTGTCCGTCACGGAAACCGAGCCGGTCTGCGCAATGCGGCCGACGTCGTTGCGCGCGAGGTCGATCAGCATCACATGCTCGGCGATTTCCTTCGGATCGTTCAGCAGTTCGGTGGCGAGCTCGGCGTCGCGCTCGGGCGTGTTACCGCGCGGACGGGTGCCGGCGAGCGGACGAATCGTCACGATGCGATCGTCCGCGCGCTTTTCCTGACGCACGAGAATTTCCGGCGACGCGCCGACCACGTGCATTTCGCCGCCGAAGTTGTAGTAGTACATGTACGGCGACGGATTCAGCGAACGCAGCGCGCGATACAGCGAAAGCGGATTGTCGCGGAACGGCTTGATGAGGCGCTGGCCGACCTGCACCTGCATCAGCTCGCCAGCCGCGATGTATTCCTTCGCCTTGCGCACGGCGTTCAGATAGTCATCCTTCTTGAACTCGCGGTACGTTTCAGTGCGCACGCTTGCGGACGTCACCGGCGGTTGCACCGTCGTACGCAGCCGCGCGCGCAGTTCGCGCAGACGATGCTTCGCTTTGGCATACGCTTCCGGCCTGGTCGGATCGGCGTAGACGATCAGATAGAGCTTGCCCGCGAGGTTGTCGATGACCGCGACTTCTTCGGTCAGCAGCAGTTGAATGTCGGGCAGGTCGAGATCGTCGGGCGGTGCGGTGTGCGCGAGCTTTTTCTCGATGTAGCGCACCGCGTCATAACCGAAATAGCCGGCGAGACCACCGCAGAAGCGCGGCAAGCCGGGGCGCGTCGCGACTTTGAAGCGCTTTTGAAATTGCTCGATAAACGCGAGCGGATCGCCGTCATCCGTTTCGACGACGTTGCCGTCCGTGACGACTTGCGTCTTGCCGTTGCGCACGCTCACGGTCGTGCGGGCAGGCAGGCCGATGAACGAGTAGCGCCCGAACCGCTCGCCGCCCACGACGGATTCCAGCAGGAACGAGTTCGCGCCGTTGCGCTCGGTCTGCGCGAGCTTGAGGTAAAGCGAGAGCGGCGTTTCGAGATCGGCGAGGGCTTCGGCGATGAGCGGAATGCGGTTGTAGCCTTCGTTCGCCAGCGATTGGAATTCGAGTTCGGTCATGTTGCGATCCTTGAGCGACGCGCGCTTTCAGGGGTGGCGCGGCATCGGGGAGTGCAGGGCGCTGCGGTCGGTCGAGTCCCGTGATGATCGCATACGGCGGCCCCGCCGCTTCGAATTGCCGAAGCGGGTAAGGCGACTCGCGCAGCACGACACGACGCGTGCCTGAGCGAGGCTCGATATACAGCGAATCAACGGAAACGGCGCGGAATGCGCAGCGAAACAAAAAACGGATGCCGAAGCAGATGAAGCAAAACGCGACATGGCTTCAGCGAACCTCGGGCGAGGTTAGCGCGACCAGCGACGCCAGGGCCAGGCTCCCCGGTCGATGCTGCTCAGACTCCGTTTTCTGTTGAGAAACATGAATGGATGGACTTATTCAGTGAGGGTTGCATCCGGCGGCGCCAGAGTGGCGGCTATCGCCAGCGCTGCGGTGCGCAGCGAGGAAACTATACCATCGGATTTCACCGATTGCACAGGTTTCCCATGGTTGTAGCCATACGGAACGGTCAGTGTCGCGAGGCCGGCGGCACGACCCGCGAGCGCATCATTTTCCGAATCGCCGACCGCCACGGTTTCGCGCGGCAAGACGTCCAGGCGTTCGCATGCGGTGAGCATCGGCAGCGGATCGGGCTTCTTCGCGGGCAGAGAATCGCCGCCGAGAATCACCTTGAAGAAATCCGCGATGCCGAAGTGCGCGAGCAACTCCACGGCGAACCGATGCGGCTTGTTGGTGACGCACGCGAGCAGGACGCCGCTTTCGCGCATCGCTTCGAGGCCTTCCTTCACTTCCGGGAAGAGCGCCGAGTGCTTGCCGTTGACCTTCGCGTATTCGCTCTGATAGATCGCGAGCGCGTCATCGAATTGCGCGGCCGCTTGCAACGGCGACAGGCGCACCGCGAGCACGCTGCGAATCAGATTCTCCGAACCCTTGCCGACGTAGTCCGTAACTTCATCGCGTGTGACCGGCTGTGCGATGCCGATGCGCGCGAGCATCGCGTTCAATGCGGCGACGAAATCATCCGCGGTGTCGACCATCGTGCCGTCGAGGTCGATGATGGCGGCCCGGATCGGGCGGTTCACAAAAGGCGACTGCGCCGCTGCGAGCTCACTCATTCCTTCGCTCCCGATTCGACCGTGGCCAGTTCCGCGCGCATCGCGTCGATGACCTCCTTGTAGTCCGGTTTGCCGAAGATGGCGGAGCCGGCGACGAACGAATCCGCGCCGGCTTCGGCGATTTCCGCGATGTTGTCGATCTTCACGCCGCCGTCGACTTCCAGATGAATCTCGCGCCCCGTGCGATCGCGATACGCATCGATGCGCGCGCGCGCCTCGCGCAACTTGTTGAGCGCCTCGGGAATGAACGATTGCCCGCCGAATCCCGGATTGACCGACATGATCAGCACGAGATCGACCTTGTCCATCACGTGGTCGAGGTAATTGAGCGGCGTCGCGGGATTGAACACGAGACCCGCCTTGCAGCCGTGATCGCGGATCAGCGACAGCGTGCGGTCGATGTGATCCGAACCTTCCGGGTGGAAACTGATCATATTGGCGCCGGCTTTCGCGAAATCCGGCACGATGCGGTCGACCGGGCGCACCATGAGATGCACGTCGATGGGCACGTCCACGTGCGGGCGGATGGCTTCGCACACCAGCGGGCCGATCGTGAGATTCGGCACGTAGTGGTTGTCCATGACGTCGAAGTGGATCCAGTCGGCGCCGGCGGCGACGACGTTGCGGACTTCCTCGCCCAGGCGGGAAAAGTCGGCGGAGAGGATACTGGGAGCGATGTGGAATTGCGCCATGGACGTATGCGGGTAGCGGCTTAAAGCAGTGATTTTAACCCGCGTTTTCCTTCGAGTCCTTCGTCCGAATGGCCAATGGATCGCGTGCGAACATGTCGTCGGGCGCCAATCGTGTTGCGGGCGCCGCTCGCATCAAGCAGAATGCCAGACCAATGATGGCGCGGTCGCGCGCTTTTCGTCCGCGGTTTTCGTCCGTGCTTTTGTCCGCGCTTTTGTCCGGTGAGGCAGCGACCAGTCGAACTGATATTGGAACAACGATGAGCCAGTACGAATTCAGCGTTTCCGTGGAGACGCGGTATTTGCCCGAACAGTCCGACCCGGATAGCCGTCAGTACGCATTCGCCTACACGCTGACGATTCGCAATACCGGTCAGGTCGCGGCGCAATTGATCTCGCGACACTGGATCATTACCGACAGCAACGATCACGTGCAGGAAGTGAAGGGGCTCGGCGTCGTCGGGCATCAGCCGCTTCTGCCTCCGGGCGAGCAGTTCGAATACACGAGTTGGGCCGTGATCGCAACGCCGGTCGGCACGATGCGCGGAGAGTATTTCTGCGTGGCTGAAGACGGCGAGCGTTTCGAGGCGCCTGTAGCGGAATTCGCATTGCATATGCCGCGCACGCTCCATTGAGCTGTAACCGGCGGCGCGTGACGCATATCAGCGGCGTTTCGCCGGATCGTTCGAGCGGTTCTGGTTCTTCTTCTTGCCCGATGCCGTCCACACGACGATGAAGATCAGCAAGGCGAGCGCCACGAGCGACTCGAGCGCAAAAATAAGCATTGGATATTCGTCGAACAGATCAGACATGGCGGTTCCCATCAAGAACGAGCATTGTATGCGTTTCGTGCGGCCGACCGCACGAGCAGCGGCCTGGGCCGCATCGATTGCAACCGCTGTCCTGCTCGCCTCGTGCGGAGGCGGAAACTACGTGAAGCCGGGCGTGAGCACGGCGACTGGCACGCCGATCGTTCCCGGACAGCGCTCCGCGTCGCGGCTGACCGCGGTGAGCTGGCAGCAGGTGCCGGGCTGGCAGGACGATTCGCTGATCGGCGCGACAGCCGCGCTGCGTCAGAACTGCAGCCGGCTCGCGCGACAGGCCAACTGGCAGAAGGCGTGCACGGCGGCGTTGCGGCTCGACGACCTGGATATGTCGGCGGCGCGCAGCTTCTTCGAAACCTATTTCACGCCCTTCCAGCTTGCCAACACCGACGGCACGCTCGACGGTCTCGTGACCGGCTACTACGAGCCGCTGCTGCGCGGCTCGCGCACGCGTCACGGGCCATATCAGTACGCGCTGTATCGCTGGCCATACCGCTATAAGCCCGGCTCCGCGTTGCCTGCGCGCGCGCAGCTCGAACGTTCGGGCGTATTGAACGGCAACGAGCTCGTGTGGGTCGACGATCCGATCGAGGTGTTCTTCCTGCAAGTGCAGGGGTCCGGACGCGTAAAGATGGAAGATGGCAGCGTCATGCGCGTCGGCTTCGGCGGCACGAACAATCAGCCGTACCGGTCGATCGGCAAGGAACTGCTCGATCGCGGCGAGCTCGCGCCCGCGCAAGCAACGATGCAAGGCATCAAGGCGTGGGCGAAGGCGAACCCGGCGCGTGTCGACGCGCTGCTGGACGTGAATCCGCGCTTCGTCTTCTTCCGCGAAATGCCCGCGAACGAAACGATGCCCGCAAGTCTCGGTGACGGGCCCGTCGGTGCGCTCGGCGTGCCGCTCACGCCTGAACGTTCGATCGCGGTCGATCCCTCGGCGATCCCGCTCGGCACCCCCGTCTTTCTTCAGACGACGCGTCCGCTCAGCAACCAGCCGATGAACCGCCTAGTGTTCGCGCAGGACACCGGCACGGCGATTAAGGGCGGCGTGCGCGCGGATTACTTCTGGGGTCTCGGCGACGATGCCGGCGATCTCGCCGGACGCATGAAGCAGGGCGGCAGGATGTGGCTGCTGTTGCCGAACTCCTGATTCTCGTGTGCTTTGCTGGCGACAAAAAAGCTCGCGGCTTTACGGCTCGCGAGCTTTTTTACGTCATGACGTCATGTTGCGCCGATCGATCACGCGTCGAGCCTTCCCAACCGAACGTTCGATGCCGTTCACCGCGAGCACGTTCACCTCGGCGCTCACGCCGATCAGCGCCTTGATGTCGTAGGCGAGCGCGGCCTTCGCGCTGTCGAGCGCCGCGATGTCTGGCGCCGATTCCGGACAAGGCTCCACGTTCAGCGTGAGAACGTCGAGAGGACCTTCCTTGGTAAGCACGATCTGATAGTGGGGCGCGAGCACCGGCCGCTTGAGCAGCAACTCTTCGATCTGCGTCGGGAAGACGTTCACGCCGCGCACGATCATCATGTCGTCGGAGCGACCCGTGATTTTCTCCATGCGACGCATCGTGCGAGCGGTGCCGGGCAGCAGGCGCGTCAGATCGCGCGTGCGATAGCGAATGATCGGCAGCGCTTCCTTCGTGAGCGATGTGAACACGAGCTCGCCAAATTCGCCGTCGGGTAGCACTTCGCCGGTTTCCGGATCGATGATCTCGGGATAAAAATGATCTTCCCAGATCGTCGGGCCGTCCTTGGTCTCCGCGCATTCGGACGCCACGCCAGGCCCCATCACTTCGGAGAGCCCGTAAATGTCGACGGCGTCGATGCCCATGCGCGTCTCGATCGCGCGACGCATGTCGTTCGTCCAGGGCTCGGCGCCGAAAATGCCGATGCGCAAGGAGCACGACGCCGGATCGATGCCCTGGCGCTCGAGTTCATCGGCGATCGAGAGCATGTAACTCGGCGTGACCATGATGATGTCGGGGCGGAAGTCCTGAATTAGTTGCACCTGCTTTTCGGTCTGACCGCCGCCGAAGGGAATGACTGTGAGGCCCGCGCGCTCCGCACCGTAATGTGCGCCGAGTCCGCCGGTGAAAAGTCCGTAACCGTAGCTCACATGGACCTTGTCACCACGCCGCGCGCCGGCGGCGCGGATCGAGCGCGCGACGAGGTTTGCCCAGTTGTCGAGATCCTGCGCGGTGTAGCCGACGACTGTCGGCTTGCCCGTCGTGCCGGACGACGCGTGAATGCGCGAGACGCGTTCCTGGGGCACGGCGAACATGCCGAACGGGTAGTTATCGCGCAGATCCTTTTTGGTCGTGAAGGGAAAGCGCGCGAGATCCGAAAGCGAGTTGACGTCATCCGGATGCACGCCGGCTTCGTCGAACTTGCGCCGATAGACGGGGGAATTCTCGTACGCGTGTTTGAGCGTCCATTTGAGGCGTTCGAGTTGCAGCGCGGCGAGTTCGTCGCGGCTTGCCTTTTCGATCGGCTCGAGCGGCAGCGGTGTGGTCATTGCTGTCTCCTTGATGCTGACTGTGCGGCGCGGCTTTTTCGTGCCACGTCCGTCATATGACGAGTCCCGTCATGCGGGGATCACGGTACCTCTGATTTGCGCCGACTTGCCGCGAAACATTGCGACCGCTTCGCCTTCCCGATTCGTGACGCGGATGTCGTAGATGCCCGTGCGGCCGCTCAAGGTCTGCTCGATCGCCTCGGCAGTCAAACGATCGCCGCCCTGCACAGGACGTAGAAACTCGATCGAGCAACCCGCGGCAACCGTGCTGATGTTGTATGAATTGCAGGCGAAGGCGAACGCGGAGTCCGCCAGGGTGAACATCAGCCCGCCGTGGCAAATCGCATGACCGTTGAGAAAGTCGGGGCGGACTTCCATTTGCAGCCGCGCATAGCCCGGCCGCACTTCAATCAGCTCGATGCCGAGCGCGCGGGTGCACGCGTCCGCTTCGTACATGGCTTTGGCTGTGGCTTCCGCGAGTTGTTGTGGCGTCACAGGTGTCTCCAGATTTCCAGATTGATTCGGTGCTCACAGGCCTTCGAAGCGCGGCGCGCGCTTCTCCTTGAACGCCGCGACACCCTCGATGTAATCGGGCGAGGCGCCCAGCTCGCGCTGCAGATCGCGTTCGAGGTCGAGCTGCTGATCGAAAGTCTTGTTCGCGCCCGCTCGGATCGCCTGTTTGATCGCGATGACCGCACGCGTCGGCTGCTGCGCAAGTTGCGCGGCCAGTTGCGCCGCCGCCTGCGGCAACTCGGCGTCGTCGACGACGCGCCACACGATGCCCCAAGCCTCCGCTTTTTCCGCGCTGAGCTTTTCGCCCGTCAGCGCGAGGCCGAGCGCGCGCGCTTCACCGACGCGGCGCGGCAAGAGCCAGGTTCCGCCCGAATCCGGTACGAGGCCGATATTCACGAATGCCTGGATGAAACTCGCCGATCGCGCCGCGACGACGAGGTCGCACGCCATCGCGAGATTCGCGCCCGCGCCAGCGGCGGTGCCGTTCACAGCGGCGATGACAGGCAGCGGCATGGCCTGCAGTCGTCGGACGAGCGGATTAAAGTGCTCGTCGATCAGGTCCCCGAGATCGGAGATCGAACCGGGCGTAAAATCCAGATCTGCGAGATCCTGGCCCGCGCAAAAACCGCGGCCGGCGCCAGTAATGACCAACGCGCGCGCGTTGCCCGCCTCTATTTCAGTAAGCACCCGATTCAGTTCACGATGCATCTCGCGCGTGAAGCTGTTGAGCTTGTCGGGTCGATTGAGCGTCAACGTCGCGACGCGCGTTTCGCGATCGACGTGGACCAACACGGACTTCTCTGTCATTGCTTCTCCTCCGTCGCCGAGTCTGGCCGCAGCGGCTGTGCCGGCCTGTTTTCCTTGCAATCCGATACTAGCCGCGCAGCCGGCTGCTTTCCATTAGGCCGAATGGCATAAGCCGTTTGCACGGCGGTTCGGCCTTCGCGTTGTGCAGTTTGGCTTATGCCGTTTGGCCGACTTCCGCTTGCGCAGCCTTCGGAGCAACATGAACTCGGCTCTGCACCACGCGGAAGCGATTGGCGACGAACGCGGCGTCAGACAGCGCGGCATTGGCTGCCGGATTGGCGCCCGTTCCGTGGAAGTCCGAGAACGCAGCCGTTTGATTGACGAAAACGCCGCCGGTGAGGTTGATCGAGAGCGCGACGCCGCCTTCAATGGCTGCTTCATGCGCGGCTTCGATGACCTTGTCGTCGGTGCTGTAGACCGACAACGTCAACGCGCCGTGTGTGCGTGCGATCGAGCCGGCGAGTTCGAGCGATTGCGCGGTCGAGTCAGTCGCGATCACGAACGAGATCGGGCCGAACCATTCCTTGGTGAAGTTGGCCTCGTCGGTGCGTGCGTCGAGCTTGAGCATCAGCGGGGTGTGCACGCGTGCTTCAGGAAATACCGGGTGCACGAGCGATTGACTGTCGAGGAGAACGTCGCCAAGTTTGCGCGCTTCGGCGACGCGTTCCACGACGCCTTCGTTCTGAATGGCGCCCGTGAGTTCGACAGCGCGTGCCGCATCGGACGTTAGTTTTTCGAGGGCGCTCGCGAGCGCTTTCGCGACGTCATCGAAGCTCAACTGGCCGTCGGCTGTGCGTATGCCATCGCGCGGCACGTAGATATTCTGCGGCGCCGTGCACATTTGACCCGAATAGAGGGCGAGCGAAAAGGCGATGTTGCGTGCGGCGGCCTTCATGTCGTCCACGGAGTCGATGACGATCTGATTCACGCCGGCCTTTTCGGTGTACACCTGGGCCTGATGCGCATTGCGCTCGAGCCACGTGCCGTTTTGCGTGCTGCCCGTGAAGTCGATCAGCTTGATTTCGGGACGCACGGCCAGTTCTTGAACCAGCCCGCCGTCGTTGGGTTCGGTGGCGAGCAGGGTGACGACGTTTGGATCGAATCCCGCCTCGCGAAGGACTTCACGGGCGATGCGCACCGTGATTGCGAGCGGCAGGATCGCGCCTGGGTGCGGCTTGACGATGACGGTGTTGCCCGTTGCGAGATCGGCGAACATGCCGGGATAGCCGTTCCAGGTCGGGAAGGTGCAGCAGCCGAGCACGAGGCCCGTGCCGCGCGGGACGACGGAGAAGCGCTTGTGCATCGCAAGCGGCGGGTTCTTGCCTTGCGGTTTTTCCCAATGCGCTTCGGCGGGAATGCGGCGCAGTTGGTCCCACGCGTAGACGACGGCTTCGAGCGCGCGGTCTTGCGCGTGCGGGCCACCGGCCTGGAAAGCCATCATGAATGCCTGGCCGGTCGTATGCATCACGCTGTAGGCAATCTCGAAACTGGCGCGGTTCAGACGCGAAAGAATTTCGAGGCTCACGCCGACCCATGCTTGTGGCCCGGCAGAGCGCCAGTCGGCCTGAGCGTCGGCTGCGGCTCGGATGAGCGCGTCCGGACTGGACTTCGGATAGCGGATGTCGACCGCGATGCCGAACGGCGAGCGCTCCTTCCCGACCGTCTCGTCCGTCGACGGCTGATCGAGTTCGAAGGTCTTGCCGAAGTGGGCTTTGAACGCGGCTTCTCCATCGGCGTTGGCCGTTTCCCCGTACACTTTGGGGCTCGGCATTTCGGCAAACGGGCTCCAGTAACCGCGCGTTTCGATGGCTGTGAGCGCTTTGGCGAGCGTCGCTTCGTGCTTCGTGAATAGCGGATGTGTCATGGTCGAGAGAAGAGAACGAAGGGAAGGTGCCGGGCCGAATAATTAACCGACCGGTTGGTTGGTAATGGTAGCATTATCGGGATGCTGTGACGACGTCTTTTCATTAGGGCTTACCTGAGGATCCCAAGGAGGAGCGAATGGCTTACGAGAATCTGCTGGTGGAAACGCGCGGTCGGGTCGGGCTGATTACGCTGAACCGCCCGAAAGCGCTCAATGCGCTCAACGATGCGTTGATGGACGAACTGGGCACGGTGCTCAAGGCCTTCGACGCCGACGAGAACATCGGCGCGATCGTCTTGACCGGAAGCGAGAAGGCGTTCGCGGCCGGCGCTGACATTGGCATGATGGCCAGCTATTCCTATATGGATGTCTATAAGGGCGACTACATCACGCGCAATTGGGAAACAATCCGCACGATTCGCAAACCCATCATCGCAGCGGTCGCGGGCTTCGCGCTCGGCGGCGGCTGCGAACTTGCGATGATGTGCGACATCGTCATCGCAGCCGATACCGCCCGGTTCGGTCAACCGGAGATCAAGCTTGGCGTGATCCCAGGTGCTGGAGGCACCCAGCGCTTGCCGCGCGCCGTCTCCAAGGCCAAGGCGATGGATCTCTGCCTGACCGCGCGCATGATGGATGCTGACGAGGCCGAGCGCGCTGGGCTTGTGTCGCGGGTCGTCGGGGCGGATCGCCTGCTCGATGAGGCTGTCGAAGCGGCGACGATCATCGCCGGCTTCTCGCTTCCCGCCGTAATGATGGCCAAGGAGGCGGTCAACCGCGCTTACGAGACGACGCTTGCCGAGGGCGTGCATTTCGAGAGGCGCTTGTTCCATTCGCTGTTCGCAACGGAAGATCAGAAGGAAGGCATGGCGGCGTTCGTCGAGAAGCGGAAGCCGGTCTTCAAGCATCGGTGATTATTAGGTGAGAAGGCGCTTGCGCTTCTCGGTCTCACTCACTAGAATTCCGTTCCTTCGCGATTCGATGAACGCGAAGGAAGCGAGAGTAGAGGCGGTATCGGTGGTGTG
>FCOD02000034.1 GCA_001544655.2 Caballeronia turbans | reverse complement strand
GCAAGCATCGCACCGGAAAGTTAACAGCCCGGCGCTCCGTTTACAACCACTTCTCACCCCATAAACAAAAATGCCGTTCAGCGCTAACTGAACGGCATTACCGGCAAGCCGGGGTTTTCTATTTACGGCATCAAGCCGGAAACACGCCCGTCGACAAATAACGATCGCCGCGATCGCAAACGATGAACACGATCGTCGCGTTCTCCACCTGGCGCGCGATGCGCAGCGCAACCTCGCACGCGCCACCGGACGAAATGCCCGCGAAGATGCCTTCGACCGATGCGAGGCGTCGCGCCATCGCTTCGGACGCTGCCTGACTTACGTTCTCCACGCGATCGACACGGCTGCGATCGAAGATCTTCGGCAAATACGCTTCCGGCCACTTGCGGATGCCCGGAATGCGCGAGCCTTCTTCCGGCTGCGCGCCGATGATCTCGATCTTCTGACTCTGCTCCTTCAGATACTTCGACACGCCCATGATCGTGCCGGTCGTTCCCATCGACGAAACGAAGTGCGTGAGACGGCCTTCGGTCTGACGCCACAGTTCAGGGCCGGTGCCTTCGTAATGCGCGAGCGGGTTGTCGGGATTCGCGAACTGATCGAGGATGATGCCCTTGCCGTCGCGCTGCATCTGATCGGCGAGATCGCGCGCGTATTCCATGCCGCCCGTCACCGGCGTGAGCACGATCTCCGCGCCGTACGCCGCCATGCTCTGACGGCGCTCGATCGACAAATCTTCGGGCATGAGCAGGACCATCTTGTAGCCGCGCATCGCGGCGGCCATCGCGAGCGCGATGCCGGTGTTGCCGCTCGTCGCTTCGATCAGCGTGTCGCCCGGCTTGATGCGGCCGCGCTCTTCGGCTTTCCTGATCATCGACAGAGCCGGGCGATCCTTCACCGAGCCCGCCGGATTGTTGCCTTCGAGCTTGCCCAGCACGACGTTGTTGCGGCTGCGGATTTCATCGTCCACGACGCGGACGAGCTGCACGAGCGGTGTGTTGCCGATCGTGTCTTCGATAGTCATGTAAGCCATATGCGAAAGCGGTCGATCCCCGCGCACGACTGCTCTGCCGCGGAGATTTTGATATAGGGATTCGTCGATTGTAGCCCACCGGTTCTGTCGATGCCGTCGCACCCCTGACGCGCGGATGGATTGCCGCGCGAAGTCGAAAGCCGGATGCCAGTACACCGGCCTCGCGTGCGCGCGGTCCGCACACGCAAAAAGCCCCGCGGGGAGGCCGTCCGCGGGGAGCCCAAAAAATCGGAAGGCTGAAGGAGATCGGAGGCGCCCCGTGCACCGGGCGCGCCGTTGTGTCTTCCGCTATTTCTTCACGACGACCGGCTTGGCCGACGTGGACGCCGAAACCGGCGTCGCGACCGCCGAGTTCGCCGCGCCCGGCGGTGCGGCGTTACCCGGTGTTGCGAGCGCGGCCGTCTTCGGCGCGGCGCCGACGGTCAGCCCCTCCGCTTCGAGACGTTGAACCGTCTTGCCGCCCATGCCCTTCACGCGCGTGCTGAGATCGTTGGCGTCCTTGAATGGGCCGTGCGCCTGACGTTCATCGAGAATGGCTTTCGCCTTCGCCGGACCGATGCCCTTGACGCCGCGCAGCGCGTCGGCGTTCGCGGTGTTGACATCGACGGCCGCCCACGCGCTTCCGATGGAAAAGACGAGGGCGAGCGCGGCGATCGACGAGAGTGCTTGCTTGAACATGACTGAGTCTCCGTGAAGGACCGGCCGGCACCAGCGCCGACCGTGAGACCCAGTGTAGAGAGACTCGAAACGCGTTTATAGCTGGCCGAATAGCCAACGCACGTAGCGATCGACGCCTTCCTGAACGGTCAGAAACGACGCGTCGTAACCCGCCGCGCGCAGCCGCGACTGGTCCGCCTGGGTGAAGCATTGATACTTGCCGCGCAGTGCGTCGGGGAACGGAACGTACTCGATGAGCCCGCGCTGCACCAGTTCCGCGAGCGACAGCGACGCTTCGCCGTTGAGTGCGCGCAACGCGTTCACGACCGTCGACGCGATATCGTTGAAAGGCTGCGCGCGTCCGGTGCCGAGATTGAAGATGCCCGACTTCTCCGGATGATCGAAGAAAAACAGGTTCACCTTCACGACGTCTTCGACCGAGATGAAGTCGCGCGTCTGCTCGCCGGCCGCATAGCCGTTGTATTCGCCGAAGAGCTTGACCTTGCCTTCCGAGCGGAACTGGTTGAAGTTGTGGAACGCGACCGAGGCCATGCGGCCCTTGTGCGTCTCGCGCGGGCCGTACACGTTGAAGTAGCGGAAGCCGACGATCTGACTCTGCGCCTTCGGCAACGTCTGACGCACGATCTGATCGAAGAGAAACTTCGAGTAACCGTAGACATTGAGCGGCTTCTCGACTTCGCGCTCCTCGACGAAGCGGCTCGACCCGCCATAAGTCGCCGCCGACGACGCATACAGGAACTGCGCGCCTTGCGCGAGGCACGCGTCCATGACGTCGCGGCTGTAGCGGAAGTTGTTGTCCATCATGTAGCGGCCGTCGGTTTCCATCGTGTCCGAACAGGCGCCTTCATGGAACACCGCGCGCACGCGGCCGAAATCGCCACGCCTGAAGCGCTCGACGAACTCGGTTTTGTCGAGGTAATCGTCGATCTCGCAATCGACCAGATTCTTGAACTTGTCGGCACGCGTGAGGTTGTCGACCGCGATCACGCGGTTCTCGCCGCGCTCGTTCAGCGCCTTGACGATATTGCTGCCGATGAATCCGGCAGCACCGGTAACGATGATGGTCATGGCGAAGTATGAGATAGGGTCAGGCGAAGAGTTCGTTGTAGTCGACGGTCGCCGTACCGAGCTTTCCTACGACGATGCCCGCCGCGCGGTTCGCATAGACGATCGAGTCGACGAGCGGCACGCCCGCGCCCAGCATGGTCGCGACCGTTGCGATGACGGTGTCGCCCGCACCCGAGACATCATACACTTCGCGTGCTTCGGCCGAGGTGTGCAGCACCTGGTTCTCGGTGAAGAGCGTCATGCCTTCCTCGGAGCGCGTGAGCAGAAGCGCGGAGAGGTCGAGTTCGGTGCGCAGCTTCGTCACGCGCTCCAGCAGGTCTTCTTCGGACTTCCATTGGCCGATCACTTCGCGCAGTTCCGCGCGGTTCGGCGTGATGAGCGTGGCGCCGCGATAGCGGTCCCAGTCATCGCCCTTCGGATCGACGAGCACCGGCTTGCCCGCGCGCTTCGAGTCGGCGATCATCTGCGTGACGTGCGTGAGCCCGCCCTTCGCGTAATCCGACATGAGGATCACGTCGTGCTGCGGAAGAAGTTCCGCAAAGCGCGCGAGGCACGCGCGCAGCACTTCGTGATTCGGCGTGTTCTCGAAATCGACGCGCAACAGTTGCTGCTGGCGCGACAGCACGCGCAGCTTGATCGTCGTGAGCAGCTCGGGGTCGCGCTCGAGGTGCCCCGCGACCTTGCTTTCACCGAGCAGTTCGACAACGCGCTCCCCCGGCTCGTCATGACCGACCACGCAGAGCAAACCCGCCTGCGCGCCGAGCGCCGCCGCATTTCGGGCGACGTTCGCCGCGCCCCCTAGCCGGTCTTCCTTCCTCTGCACGTGCACGACGGGAACCGGCGCTTCGGGCGAGATGCGGTTCACGTCGCCGAACCAGTAACGGTCGAGCATCACGTCGCCGACCACCAGCACGCGCGCCGCTGAGATGCGCGCAAGCGGCACGACCGGAATGTCGGGGTTAGTTGCTGTCGCTGCGGTCGAGTTCGGCATGGGGACGTCCTATTGCAAAGTAGTCGATGCCCATTTCGGCCATCGCTTCCGGTTCATACAGATTGCGGCCGTCGAAGATCACCGGCGTCTTCAAGGCGCTCTTCAAGTGCCAGAAATCCGGGCTCTTGAATTCCTTCCATTCGGTCACGATGACGAGCGCGTCCGCGCCCGTCAGCGCATCCTGTTGCGTATTCACGAACTGCAGGCGCTTCAGGTCTTCGGGCCGATCCGCGAGATCGAGCGCGAACACGCGCCCTGCCTCCTCGCGGGCAACGGGATCATAGCCGCGCACGGTGGCCCCGCGTTGCAGCAGCGCCTCGATGATGCGCCGGCTCGACGCCTCGCGCATGTCGTCGGTATTGGGCTTGAATGCGAGGCCCCACACGGCGAACGTGCGCCCGCGCAGGTCTTCGCCCATGCGCTTCACGATCTTGTTGACGAGCACTTCCTTCTGGTCGTGATTCACCGCTTCGACCGCCTCGAGAATGCGCAGCGTGTGGCCGTTTTCGCGGGCCGTCTGCACGAGCGCCTGCACGTCCTTCGGGAAGCACGAGCCGCCATAACCGCAGCCCGCATACAGGAAGTGATAGCCGATGCGCGGGTCCGAGCCGATGCCGCGCCGCACCGATTCGATATCGGCGCCGACGGTGTCCGCGAGATTCGACAGATCGTTCATGAACGAGATGCGCGTCGCGAGCATCGCGTTGGCGGCGTATTTCGTGAACTCCGCCGAGCGCACGTCCATGTACAGCGTGCGCTCGTGATTGCGGTTGAACGGCGCGTAGAGGCGCTTCATTTTCTCGCGTGCGAGATTGCCCGCGTAGTCGTCGTCGATGCCGATCACGATGCGATCGGGACGCATGAAATCGTCGACCGCCGCGCCTTCCTTCAGGAACTCGGGATTCGACACGACCGAGAAGCGATGCTTGTCCGAGCCTTCGAGCCCGCGCGTCTTCAGCTCTTCGTCGACGACTTTCTTCACCTGCAGCGCCGTGCCGACCGGCACCGTCGATTTATCGACGATCACCTTGAAGCCGTTCGAATATTTGCCGATGTTGCGCGCCGCCGCGAGCACGTACTGCAGGTCGGCGGAGCCGTCTTCATCGGGCGGCGTGCCCACGGCAATGTACTGGATATCGCCGTGCTCGACGCTGGCTTTCACGTCGGTGGAAAACTGGATGCGGCCGGCCGCGCGCGTGCGCCTCAGCATTTCCTGAAGGCCCGGCTCGTGGATCGGCACGCCGCCATTGTTGAGAATGTCGATCTTGCGCGGATCGACGTCCACGCAAAACACGTCGTTGCCGATTTCGGCAAGACATGCGCCGGTCACAAGACCGACGTAACCCGTGCCGACGATGGTTACTTTCATACGCTTTCCGGTGGTTTTTGAAATGCCGGTGGCGGAAGCGGCGCACTCACGCGCCGCCTGCTGTCATGCGTGCAGCGCGCGTTCAGGCCGAGCTCGTGATCGGCTCGACGCGGCGCGGCGCGTACGTCTCCCAGCCGCTGCAGCCGGGGCATTGCCAATAGAATAGTCGCGCGCGGAAACCGCAAGTTTGACACGTATAACGCGGCAGGTTCTTGGTGCGCTGTTTCACGAGATTACGCATCAACTCGAGCTCGCCGCGCCGCGGCTCGTCGGCCGTCGCTTCCTGTGCTTCGAGCAGGCGCGTCATGCCCGCGAGATTCGGCGCGCTTTGCATCTGCTTGCGCGCGAGCGCGTGCGCGGCTTCGAGGCCACGCAGCTCCTGAACGTGCTTGTAGGCGACATCGAGCAAATCGTTCGACGGATAGCGGGTCGTGTAGTCGATCAGCAGGTCGACGCCCTCTTCCCTGCGCCCGAGCGCGCTGTAGGCCTTCATCAGCTTCTCGGCGACGAGCGGCAGATACGCTTCGTTCTGTTCCTCGACACGCTTCCAGTGCGCTATCGCGGCTTCGACGTTGCCTGCGGCCGCTTCGACATCGCCCGCCAGGATCGTCGCGCGCACGTTGTCCGGGTTGGATGCCAGCGCGAGCTTCAGTTCGGCGCGTGCGCCGTCGGGATTCTTGCGCTGCAAGGCTTCCTGCGCGAGTTCGCAATGAAAATGCGCGATCTCCATATGCAGCGACGGCGCACCCATCTTCTCGATCTGCTCGGCCGTCGTGATCGACTTGGGCCAGTCCTTTTCGATCTCGTAGATGGTCAAGAGCGCCCGCTGCGCGCCGAGGGAGTACTCGCCCGCGTTCAGCGACCGGAATGTTTCCTCCGCGCGATCGAGCAGGCCCGCCTTCAAAAAGTCCTGTCCGAGTTCATAAAGCGCGTGATCTCGTTCGGCCGCGGGCAGATCGGCGCGGCTCAGAAGGTTCTGGTGCACGCGGATTGCCCGGTCGGTTTCACCGCGGCGGCGGAACAGATTGCCGAGCGCGAAGTGCAGTTCGATCGTTTCGGGATCGAGCTTGGCGACCTCGATGAATGCGTCGATCGCCTTGTCGTGCTGTTCGTTCAGCAGAAAATTGAGGCCGCGAAAATACGAGCGCGGCAAATTCGCATTCTCGGACAACAGCGTTTTCAAATCATAGCGGGACGCCATCCACCCCAGCGCGAATGCGACGGGAATGACGAGCAGCCACCAGAAGTCTAGATCCATGCGATTAGTCGTTGAATGTGAGGTGTCTGCTTTCGCGTCGCATCAGATGAGCGGCGGCATCGGCGGCTCTTCCTTGACCACCGGCGTTTCACGCGCGACGCGCAGTTCGCGCTTCAAGCGGCCGTTTTCCATGCGCAGACGCACCGTCGCCGGCACCGCCGACACGAGCCCTGCCAACAATCCCACGACGAAAAACGCGAGGCCGATCAGAATCAGCGGTGCAGTCCAGGCGTAGCCTGCGAGGAAGTTCAGCGTCACGGACTGGGTATTGGCGAGCGCCAGCACCAGCAACAGCACGAATACCAGAACGCGGATCAGCCAGACGATGAATTTCATGTACGGTCTCGCAAGAGCGGTTGCACCAGTCGACTCGGCCTTTCCGGCCGGGCCTGCGCGGTCGAACACCCAGGTCAAAGTGACCGGTATTGTAATTGATGCGTCCGGGCGCCGGCGGTTGCCCGCTCGCCGTGCGGAGTTTAAGCAAACAATGCACCCGTTGCGTCACATCTGCGATAACAATACGCCGCGCATAAAAAAAGCACCCCGAAGGGTGCTTTCCTGGTCGATTGCCTCGTGGCCGGACGCCGCGAACCGAAAATCCAGACGGATCATCAGTCAAGATGCGCGCCGATCAGAGATCGTCCGCATCGTCGTCATTCGACGCCTTCAGAGGCTCGCCTGCGCGGCCGTCCACGCGTTCGCGCAATTCCTTGCCCGGCTTGAAGTGAGGCACGAATTTCTCCGGTACCAGCACCTTCTCGCCCGATTTTGGATTGCGCCCGACACGAGACGGACGACGATTGAGCCCGAAGCTGCCGAAGCCGCGAATCTCGATGCGGTGACCGTTGGCCAGAGCCTCCGACATCGCATCGAGCATCGTCTTCACCGCGAAATCCGCATCCTTGAGGACAAGTTGCGGAAATCGCGACGCCAACTGGGCGACCAATTCCGATTTGGTCATACTGCAGCTGTGCCGTTAAGGGCTTAGCTGTTCTGGCCGTCGAGCTTGGCCTTGAGCAGCGCGCCGAGGTTGGTCGTACCGGTCGCGGCGGCGTTCGAGTCGCCCTGCAGGCTGCGCATGGCTTCCTGCTGTTCGGCCGAATCCTTCGCCTTGATCGACAGGTTGATGCCACGCGACTTGCGATCGATGTTGATGATCATCGCGTTGACCTTGTCGCCTTCCTTCAGCACGTTGCGCGCATCTTCCACGCGATCTTGCGCGATTTCCGAAGCACGCAGGTAGCCTTCGACTTCGCCGGACAGCGTGATGACCGCACCCTTCGGATCGACCGACTTCACGACGCCGTCGACGATTGCGCCCTTGTCGTTGATCGCGACAAAGTTGCTGAACGGGTCGCCTTCGAGTTGCTTGATGCCGAGCGAAATGCGTTCCTTCTCGACGTCGATGCCCAGAACCACGGCCTCGACTTCGTCGCCCTTCTTGTACTTGCGGACGGCTTCTTCGCCGGTTTCCGACCACGACAGATCCGACAGGTGAACCAGACCGTCGATGCCGCCAGGCAGACCGATGAACACGCCGAAGTCGGTGATCGACTTGATGGCGCCGCTGATCTTGTCGCCCTTCTTGAAGTTGCGGCTGAAGTCATCCCACGGATTCGGCTTGCACTGCTTCATGCCGAGCGAGATACGGCGGCGGTCTTCGTCGATTTCGAGAACCATGACTTCGACTTCGTCGCCCAGTTGGACCACCTTCGACGGCGCAACGTTCTTGTTGGTCCAGTCCATTTCCGACACGTGGACGAGGCCTTCGATGCCCGATTCCACTTCGACGAACGCGCCGTAGTCGGTGATGTTCGTGACCTTGCCGAACAGGCGCGTGCCCGACGGGTAACGGCGCGAGATGCCTTCCCACGGATCGTCGCCGAGCTGCTTGATGCCGAGCGAAACGCGGTTCTTCTCTTGGTCGAACTTGAGGATCTTGGCGGTGACTTCCTGGCCAACCGACAGAACTTCCGACGGATGACGCACGCGACGCCATGCGATGTCGGTGATGTGCAGCAGGCCGTCGATGCCGCCGAGGTCCACGAACGCGCCGTAGTCGGTGATGTTCTTGACCACGCCTTCGACGATCGCGCCTTCCTTCAGCGTCTCGAGCAGCTTCGCGCGCTCTTCGCCCTGCGTCGCTTCGATGACGGCGCGGCGCGACAGCACCACGTTGTTACGCTTGCGATCGAGCTTGATGACGCGGAATTCGAGCGTCTTGCCTTCGTACGGCGTCGTGTCCTTGACCGGACGCGTGTCGACGAGCGAACCCGGCAGGAACGCGCGGATGCCGTTGACCATCACGGTCATGCCGCCCTTGACCTTGCCGGTGATCGTGCCGGTCACGAGTTCGTTGTTGTCCAGCGCCTTTTCCAGCGACAGCCACGAAGCGAGACGCTTCGCCTTGTCGCGCGACAGGATGGTGTCGCCATAGCCGTTTTCCAGCGCGTCGATCGCGACGGAAACGAAGTCGCCCGCCTGCACTTCCACTTCACCCGCGTCGTTCAGGAATTCTTCGAGCGGAATATAGGCTTCGGACTTAAGACCAGCGTTCACGACCACGAAGTTGTGGTCGACACGCACGACTTCGGCGGAGATCACTTCGCCGGCGCGCATGTCCTGCTTGGTCAGCGACTCTTCGAACAGAGCCGCAAAGGATTCGGTATTCGGGGTGGAGGTTTGCAGGTCGGACATAAAAATCTGTATTTGCACAGCCTTTGCGCGATGGTCCCCAATGGACCGGTAAGACGCAACGCCGCACGGGGTTAAAGGGTTTAACACACGCTCCGTTTTCGAGGGAGCACCTTGCTTCACTACACAAACGCGTTACACGCGAACTTCGCTATACCAGCCGATGATCTGTTCGACCGCTTGATCGATCGACAAACCGGAGGTGTCCAGCGTCTTCGCATCCGCCGCCGGCTTGAGCGGCGCGGCGCTCCGGTTCATGTCCCGGTCGTCGCGTGCGCGCAAATCACGCAGCAAGTCATCCATATTAGCAGAAAAACCTTTTTGCATCAATTGCTTATAGCGCCGGGCCGCACGCGCCTCGGCGCTCGCGGTCAAAAATACCTTCAGCGTGGCGTCGGGAAAGATCACAGTGCCCATGTCGCGGCCGTCGGCGACGAGGCCGGGGCGCTTTCGAAAGGCGCGCTGACGCGCCACCAGCGCCTGACGCACTTCGGAATGAACGGCGATCGAGGAGGCGCGGTTGCCGACTTCTTCCTGCCGGATTTCGCTCGAGACGTCCACGCCGTCGAGTTGCGCGCAACCTTCGCGGAAAGTGATGTGGAGCGCTTCGATCAGCTTTGCAAGGCCGGGTGCGTCGTCTTTGGCAACCTCGTAGCGGATGCTCGCGAGCGCCGCCAGCCGGTAGAGCGCGCCGCTGTCGAGCAGGTGAAAGCCGAGCGTCGCCGCGACGATCGCCGCGACCGTGCCCTTGCCCGAAGCGGTCGGCCCGTCGATGGTGATCACTGGAGTGGGGTCGAAAGGACGGGTCGGTTTCATCGAGTCTGGCCGGTCTGGCCCGTTATTACGGTCATTGAAGTCGAAGTCATCGCGTTTCACGGTACAGCGCTCCGGTTACGCTTTCACGAGCGTCGAAAAACGCTCGAAGTAGTCCGGAAAGGTCTTGTTCACGCATTTCGGATCGTTGATGCGCACCGGCACGCTGCCGAGACTGACGAGCGAGAAGCACATCGCCATGCGGTGATCGTCGTAGGTGTCGATCGCCGCGTTCGGCGTGAGCGTCGCCGGCGGCGCGACGACGAGAAAATCCGCGCCCTCTTCCACCGTCGCGCCGACCTTGCGCAGTTCGGCCGCCATCGCGGCGATGCGGTCGGTTTCCTTCACGCGCCAGCTCGCGATATTGCGCAGCGTCGTCGTGCCGCTCGCGAAGAGCGCGGCCACGGCGATGGTCATCGCGGCGTCCGGAATCAGATTGAAATCCATGTCGATGGGCGCGAGCTTGCCATCATCCGATTCGACGCCGCGCACTTCGATCCAGTCTTCGCCCATCATCACGTTCGCGCCCATGCGATTGAGCGCGTCCGCGAAACCGACATCGCCCTGGATGCTCGAACGCCCGACGCCTTCCACGCGCACCGGCCCGTGGCCGATCGCGCCCGCGGCCAGGAAATACGACGCGGACGACGCGTCGCCTTCCACCATGATCGCGCCCGGAGACTTGTAGCCCGCGCCCGCGGGGATCGTGAAGCGCGACCAGCCCTCGCGCTCGACGGTCACGCCGAAGCGCTCCATCAAACGGATCGTGATGTCGATGTACGGCTTCGAGATAAGTTCGCCCTCGATCTCGACTACAACGGGGCCGCTACGGCCGACGACAACCGGCAGGCTCATCAAGAGCGCGGTGAGGAACTGGCTCGACACGTCGCCACGCACGCGGATCGGTTTGTCGATCGCGATCTTCGCAGCGTGGATTCGCAGCGGCGGAAAGCCGTCGTTCAGTTCGTAATCGATCGCAGCGCCGATCTGACGCAGCCCGTCGACGAGATCGCCGATCGGCCGCTCGTGCATGCGCGGCACGCCGTGCACGCGATATTCGCCGCCGTTCACTGCGAGCGCCGCGGTCAGCGGCCGCACCGCCGTGCCCGCGTTGCCGAGAAAGAGCTCCGCCGACTTCGACGGAAACGCGCCGCCCGTCCCGCCGACGATCACGCGCTCGCCATCCTCACGCACAGCGACGCCGAGCGTGTTGAGCGCGGCGAGCATGACGCGCGTGTCGTCGGAATCGAGCAGATTCGTGATGGACGTTTCGCCGCTCGCGAGCGCCGCGAGCAGCAGCACGCGGTTCGAAATGCTCTTCGAGCCGGGCAGCCGCACGGTGCCGGACGCGCGGGAGAAAGGTCCGAGATCGAGATGTTCCATAGTGTTTCCTTGGGTCGCAGCTTATTTCGCGGCGATGTCGTTCGATGGCTTGATGCCGCCGCGTTCCTGCCATTCCTTGCGTGCCACGCGCGAGCGCGCGAACGCGGCTTCGAGCGCCGCGCCATCCGATGCGTCGATCGCCGCGCGAAACCGTGCGAGCACGGCCGTGTAATCGTCGAGTTCCGCCAGCAGCGCGGCGCGGTTCGCGAGACAGATGTCGCGCCACATTTCCGGGCTCGAAGCCGCAATGCGCGTGAAATCGCGGAAACCGCCCGCGGCGAACGAGAATTTCAGATCGGCGTCGGGCGTATCGAGAATCTGATCGACGAGGGCGAACGACAGCACATGCGGCAGATGACTCACCGACGCGAACACGCGATCGTGCTGCGCCTCGCTCATCTGACGCACGCACGCGCCGGTCGCGCGCCACATCGACGCGATGCGCTCGACGTCGTCCGCCGCGTTGTCGGGCAACGGGCACAGCACGACATTGCGATCGACGTACAGGTCCGGCAACGCGGCATCGACGCCGCTCGACTCGCGCCCGGCGATCGGATGTCCCGGCACGAACTGCGCGATGCGCTCACCCAAGGCGCGGCGCGCCGAAGCGACGACATCCGTCTTCGTGCTCCCTGCATCGGTGACGATGGTCCGCGCGTCGAGAAAAGGCGCAATGCGCGCGAGCAGCGGCTCGGTCTGCGCGACAGGCGCGGCCAGCAGCACGACGTCGGCGCCCTGTAGCGCGCAGGCGAGCGCGGCGTCGTCCTCGAGCGCGGCGGCTTCGTCGATTACGCCAAGTTCGAGCGCCCGCCCGACCGATGCAGCCGAACGCCCGACGCCGACGATACGACCCGCGAGCCCCGCGCGTTCACGCAACGCGCGCGCAAGCGATCCGCCGATCAGGCCGACGCCGAAGATAACCAGTTTGTTGAAAGAGAACGCAGCCACGGGACATCGATAAGAGCGCGTCGTCCGACGCAAGGTGAAACGAACCGCCGCGACCGATCGCAGCGGCGACGAGCCAATCAGCGCGCCCGCGGATACGAGCCGAGAATTTTCAGGAACGCAGACTTGCGCCCCAGCTCCGCCAGCGCGGCGGCCACTGCGGCATCGTCGCGATGGCCTTCGATGTCGATATAAAAGTAGTACTCCCACGCGCCGGAGCGCGCCGGGCGCGACTCGAAGCGCGTCATCGAGACACCGTGCTTTGCGAGCGGCTCCAGCAGCTTGAACATGGCGCCGGACTCGTTCTCCACCGTGACGATGAGCGACGTCTGATCGTGGCCGCTCGAATCCGTCGGCTGCTTGCCGATGATCACGAAACGCGTGCGGTTATGCGGGTCGTCCTGAATCATCGAGAACACGACGCCGAGACCGTAGTGCGTCGCGGCGCGATCGCCGGCGATGGCCGCGACCGTCGGATCCTCGACCGCCATGCGCGCAGCTTCCGCATTGCTCGACACGGCCTGCCGCTCCAGCTGCGGCACGTTTGCGCTCAACCAGCGCTGACACTGCGCGAGCGCCTGCGGATGCGCGCACACGCGCTTCGCGCCATCGAGCGTGCCGGACGCCGTCAACAAATTGTGATGGATCGGTAACGCGAGCTCGCCGCTGATCAGGAGCGACGTCTGCAGCAGCAGATCCAGCGTGCGCGACACCGCGCCTTCCGCTGAATTCTCGACTGGCACGACGCCGTACTGCGCCGCGCCCGCTTCGACGGCGCGAAACACCTCGTCGATCGATGGGCATGGCACGCCGTGAATCGAATGCCCGAAGTATTCGAACATCGCCTGTTCGCTGTACGTGCCGACGGGCCCGAGAAACGCGGCGCTGATGGTTTGTTCGAGCGCGCGGCTCGCGGCCATGATCTCGCGCCAGATCGACGCGATGTGTTCATCGGCGAGCGGGCCGTCGCTCATTTCCTGCAGTCGCGCGATGACCTGCGTCTCGCGCTCCGGGCGAAACACGGGCGCATTGAAATGCTTTTTCACCTCGCCGACTTCCAGCGCGACGGATGCGCGCTGGTTCAACAGCGCGATGAGCTGCGCGTCGAGCACATCGATGCGCTCGCGCAGCGGTTTGAGTCTTGAATTGAGATCGTCGTCCATGCGGTGCTTGAGCTTGTGCGGTTGAGTGAGCGTCGTCGCTATTAAGCGCCCGTGCGCTCGAATTCCTTCATGTAATCGACGAGAGCGTTGACTCCCTCGATCGGCACCGCGTTGTAGATCGATGCCCGCATGCCGCCGACGGACTTGTGGCCCTTCAGTTGCAACAGCCCGCGCGCCTTCGCGCCGGCCAGGAAATCGGTATTGCGCGATTCGTCGGCGAGGAAGAACGGCACGTTCATGCGCGAACGGTTCTGGCGCTCGACCTTGTTGACGTAGAAATCGCTGGAATCGATGGTGTCGTACAGCAGCTTCGCCTTTTCGACGTTGCGCGCCTCGATCGCTTGCAGGCCACCCTGTTTCTTCAGCCACTTGAAGACGAGGCCCGCGATGTAGATCGCGTAGGTCGGCGGCGTGTTGTACATCGAGTTGTTTTCCGCGACGATCTTCCACTCGAAAGCCGACGGACAGATAGGCAGCGCGCGATCGAGCAAATCCTCGCGCACGATCACGACGGTTACGCCCGCCATGCCGATGTTCTTCTGCGCGCCGCCGAAGAGCACGCCGTACTTCGCGATGTCCATCGGGCGCGACAGGATATGGGAGGAGGCATCGGCGACGAGGGGAATGTCGCCGAGATCGGGAATCTCGAAGGCTTCGACGCCGTCGATGGTTTCGTTCGAGCACAGATGCACGTACGCCGGATCGTCCGACAGCTTCCATTCGGAGAAGGCCGGAACGCGCGTGAAGCCTTGTTCCGTCTTGCCGCTGGCCGCCAGATGCGGCGTGCCGTATTTCTGCGCTTCCTTGAAGGATTTCGTCGACCAGGATCCGGTCACGACGAAGTCGGCGGTCTGCTTTCTGCCGAGCAGGTTCATCGGCACGATCGCGTTTTCGCCGATGCCGCCGCCCTGCAGAAAAAGGATCCGATGCGACGCAGGCACCTTCAGCAGATCGCGCAGGTCGGTGAGCGCAGCTTCGTGGATCGACATGAATTCCGCGCCGCGGTGGCTCATTTCCATCACGCTCATGCCGCTGCCTTGCCAGTCGAGCATTTCATCGGCTGCTTGCCTCAGAACTTCTTCTGGCATGGCGGCGGGGCCGGCGGAGAAATTGAACACGCGCATCTGGAGATCCCGGAATTCCGATTTGACAGACGCGAATGAAGGCGGATCGAACGACGACCGCGTCATCACGTCCAAAAAAGAAATGGCTGCTTGCGCTTCTTGCGCAAACAGCCATTATCGCACTGTCCTGAAAACCCGCCAATGAAGAGGACGGCAGGCGCCGTCCAGCGGATTTCCGTCAGGCCGGCGCCGGGCTTACTTGGCGCTCGGCTTGACGCTTGCCACTTCCTGATCGGCTTGCGTGCGCGTTGCCTTGATGGCTTGCGGCATGTACTTCTGCATCAGGCCGTTCACGACGTCGCGGCCAACCTGGTCCTGAACCTGGATGAATTTGCGGCCGGTCGGGCTCTTGTAGAAGTTGGTCAGATCCTTGATCTCGTCGGTCGAGTAGTACTTCGCGTATGCGTCGTACTGAGCCTGCATCGCGTCCTTGCGGAATGCGTCGGTTGCGAAGACCTGGCCAGCGGAATCGACCAGCTTCGGCACTGCATTCTTTTGGAGCGACGGAACGGCGGCTTGCTTCTGCTTGTCGTTCAGCGTCTTGTTCTCCGACAGCGCGTCCGAGAGGATCGCCGGCACGAGTTGCTTCGATTGCATCTGCGCGCTGTTACCGATCGCACCGACCAGCTTCTGCGCATCGATCGCGTCGAGCAGGTCCTTGATCGCGGCTTGCTTGGCCGGATCAACCGGTGCTGCTGCGGCCGCCGGTGCGGCCGACTGTGCGGGCGCCTGGTTCTGAAGCGACTGAGCCATCGCGAAAGTCGGCACGAAAGCGGCCAGCAACATCCACTGCTTGAAACGTCCTTGCATCATTACTCCCTGTAAAAAATATCCAGTTCAGCACTGGCGACGAGCTTTTGCCCGTTTTCCGACGCCGGCCTCGCCTGACGTCGGCAACGAACTCACGTCGCGCAGCTTAACTAATCCGAGCTTTCAAAAGCGATAACGAGAGGCCCGCGACACAAAAAATATCAGGCGCTTTCTCCGCCTTCACCATTCTCTGGGTCACCGGGCTTGGCCGCCGTGTCATCCGAACCGGCGTCTGCTTCGAGTTCAGCCTCGGCTTCCGCCTCGGCGATATGCTGCAGTCCCGACAACTTGGTTCCCTCGTCAAGGCTGATGAGTGTAACACCTTGAGTTGCACGCCCCATTTCGCGGATTTCGGAGACACGCGTGCGAATGAGCACGCCCGAGGTCGTGATCAGCATGATCTCGCTCTCCGGTTCGACGAGCGTCGCCGCGACGACCCGGCCGTTGCGCTCCGACGTCTGGATCGCGATCATACCCTTCGTGCCGCGACCGTGACGCGTGTACTCATTGATCGGCGTGCGCTTGCCGTAACCGTTCTCGGTCGCCGTGAGCACCGACTGGTTTTCGCCGCCCGCGACCAGCATCGCGATAACCTGCTGCCCGTCTTCCAGTTGCATGCCGCGCACGCCGCGCGCCTCGCGACCCATCGCGCGGACGTCGTTTTCGTCGAAACGCACGGCCTTGCCCGCGTCCGAGAACAGCATCACGTCATGCTCGCCGTCGGTGATCGCAGCGCCGATGAGATAGTCGCCATCGTCCAGACCGACCGCGATGATGCCCTTCTTCATCGGACGGCTGAATGCTTCGAGCGGTGTCTTCTTGACGGTGCCGAGCGCGGTCGTCATGAACACATACTTGTCCGCGGAGAACTCCTTGATCGGCAGCACGACGTTGATCTTCTCGCCGTCCTGCAGCGGGAACATGTTGACGATCGGGCGGCCGCGCGAGTTGCGCGAGCCCTGCGGCACTTCGTACACCTTGATCCAGTACACGCGGCCGCGGTTCGAGAAGCACAGCATGTGGTCGTGCGTGTTCGCGATGAAGAGCGTGTCGATCCAGTCGTCTTCCTTCATCTGCGTCGCCTGCTTGCCGCGCCCACCGCGCTTCTGCGCGCGGTATTCGGAAAGCGGCTGCGACTTCACGTAGCCCGAGTGCGACATGGTCACAACCATGTCCGTCGGCGTGATCAGGTCTTCGGTGTTGAGCTCCGTCGCGTTCAGTTCGATGCGTGAACGGCGCTCGTCGCCGAACTCGGCGCGCACCTGGCCCAGTTCATCGACGATGATCTGACGGATACGCTCAGGCCGCGCGAGGATGTCGAGCAGGTCGGCGATCTGCGCCATCACGTCGCGATACTCGCCGACGATCTTGTCCTGCTCGAGCCCGGTCAGGCGCTGCAGGCGCATCTGCAGAATTTCCTGCGCCTGGACGTCCGACAATCTATATAGGCCGTCTTCCTGGAGACCGTACGCCGGATTCAGCCCTTCGGGACGATAGGCCACGCGGCCGCCCGTAGCCTCGGTCTCGGTGCGCGTCAGCATTTCGCGCACGAGCGACGAATCCCACGGACGCGCCATCAGTTCCTGTTTCGCGATCGGCGGCGTCGGTGCGGCCTTGATGATCGCGATGAATTCGTCGATGTTCGCGAGCGCGACGGCGAGACCTTCGAGCACGTGCCCGCGATCGCGCGCCTTGCGCAGTTCGTATACAGTGCGCCGCGTCAGCACTTCCCGTCGATGCGACAGGAAGCATTCGAGCATTTCCTTCAGATTCAGCAGCTTGGGCTGGCCGTCGACGAGCGCGACCAGATTCATGCCGAAGGTGTCCTGAAGCTGCGTCTGCTTGTACAGGTTGTTCAGAATGACTTCCGGCACTTCCCCGCGCTTCAGTTCGATCACGACGCGCATGCCGCTCTTGTCGGATTCGTCGCGGATGTCGGAAATACCTTCCAGCTTCTTCTCGTTGACGAGTTCGGCGATGCGCTCGAGCAGCGTGCGCTTGTTCACCTGATATGGAATCTCGTCGACTATGATCGCCATGCGCTGGCCGCGGTCGATCTCTTCGAAGTGCGTGGCCGCGCGCATCACGACGCGTCCGCGCCCCGTGCGGTACCCGTCACGCACACCCGCTACGCCGTAGATGATGCCGGCCGTCGGGAAATCCGGTGCCGGCACGATCTCGATCAGCTCGTCGACGGTGGCTTCGGGCGTGTTCAGCAAATGCAGACAGGCGTCGACGATTTCACGCAGGTTGTGCGGCGGAATGTTCGTCGCCATGCCCACGGCGATGCCGGCCGAGCCATTGATCAGCAGATTGGGGATGCGGGCCGGAAGAACGAGCGGCTCGTTCTCGCTGCCGTCGTAGTTCGGACCGAAGTCGACGGTTTCCTTGTCGATGTCGGCCAGCAGTTCGTGGCCGATCTTCGCCATGCGAATTTCGGTGTAGCGCATCGCCGCGGCATTGTCGCCGTCGACCGAACCGAAGTTGCCCTGGCCGTCGACCAGCATGTAGCGCAGCGAAAACGGCTGCGCCATCCGAACGATCGTCTCGTAGACGGACGCGTCGCCGTGAGGATGGTATTTACCGATGACGTCGCCGACAATACGCGCCGATTTCTTATACGCGCGGTTCCAGTCGTTGTTCAGCTCGTGCATCGAGTAGAGCGCCCGACGATGCACCGGCTTCAAGCCATCGCGGACATCGGGAAGCGCGCGCCCGACGATCACGCTCATCGCGTAATCGAGATACGAACGGCGCATTTCCTCCTCGAGGGAGATTGGCAGAGTCTCTTTGGCGAATTGATCCATTATCCGTGTCTTGAACTTTGCAGCGGCGACACGGCAGCGCGCGCGGTGATCTCGCGGACTCGCCCGCCGGCCGCGCGACATGCGCCGGCGTAGCGCGTAGCCGACGTACGCTGCGCGCTGCGTATGCAGCGCATGCCTTTGTATGCGTGCGAACGCAGCGCATCAGGAGATTCTACCATGCGCGACATTTGCCCCCGGACGCCTGCTGTATACATACAGTGTGTATCGGGTCCGAAACTGGCATGCGTGGACACTTCGCAATGCGCAATGCTGTACCAATTACTTACAAAAACTGGGGAACGAATTCCGTCTGTTCGTCACGCAGGCGGGCTATCATGCCGCCTCGCCGTTCTGCCAGACGCATAAACACGCACGATAAAAATCCGCAGGAAAACGCTCTCGGGCACGCGATATGCGCACGTTTCGCGCTTTCTCCGACCCCGACCGCCTCCTGTCCCCTTCTTGTTGCGCATGCACCACATAAGGTTGCGAGCGTAGCGCGTGCGGGGATATTTTTATCGTTGCAAGGGAACGATATGGCAAAATGCCAACGCACAAACTTAGACATTGCTCGAAGTCTATACAACGCGTTTTGTTCCGTAGGGAATGTTATACTTCGAGCAATGTATGACTTGTCTTCGTCTACAGGCTCGCAGTAAACCTGCGGTAATCTCAATTTCGAGAGGAGAAATATGAATAAACTTTCAAAGCTCGCGTTCATTGCAGCTACCGCAGTTATGGCTGCATCGGCCTCGGCACAGTCGGTGCCGGCCTCGCGACAAGCCGTGAACGACAACTGGGTGAACGGTACGGGCGAGTATGTGTGGATGAACGGCACGAACGAACTGTGCTGGCGCGACGCATTCTGGACCCCGGCTACGGCAAACGCAAAGTGCGATGGCGCACTGGTCGCGCAAGCACCGACGCCGCCGGCACCGGTCGCTCCGCCGCCCCCGGTCATCCAGAGCCAAAAGGTTACCTATCAGGCTGACGCTCTGTTCGACTTCGACAAGGCAGTCCTGAAGCCGGCCGGTAAGGAAAAGCTGGACGATCTCGCATCGAAGATCGGCGCGCTGAACCTCGAAGTCGTGGTTGCAACGGGTTACACCGACCGTATTGGTTCGGACAAGTACAACGATCGTCTGTCGCTGCGCCGTGCGCAAGCTGTGAAGGCTTACCTGGTCAGCAAGGGCATCGAAGCCAACCGCATCTACACGGAAGGCAAGGGCAAGCGCGACCCGGTCACGAAGGGTAGCTGCCAACAGAAGAACCGCAAGCAACTCATCGCCTGCCTCGCACCGGATCGTCGCGTGGAAGTCGAAGTTGTCGGCACGACGCGTCAGCCGCAGCAGTAATCGCGAGCCGGATTGCCGCAGATCGAACCCCCGCCTCGGCGGGGGTTTTTTTATGCCCGAAGCTTTTTGGGCATTGACTTAATCAGCCGCGCAATTCAGGTAGGCTTCATCCATCCAGCTTTTTGCCCGCCCATTGCGGCGCCTATATACTCGGTCCTAATCGATTCACGACTCAATCAAGGCCCTTCCGAACATGACCAATGTCGATCCCCACGAACTTCAGAAATTCAGCGAGCTCGCGCATCGCTGGTGGGACCCGAACGCCGAGTTCAAGCCGCTGCATGAACTGAACCCGGTACGGCTCGACTGGATCGATGCGCATGCGCATCTGATGGGCAAGCGTGTGCTCGATATCGGCTGCGGCGGCGGCATTCTGTCCGAGTCGATGGCCACGCGCGGCGCAACTGTGAAAGGCATCGATTTGTCGGCGAGCGCACTTGGCGTCGCCGATCTGCATAGCCTCGAAAGCGGTGTCGAAGTCGCGTACGAAGAGATCTCGGCGGAAGCCCTCGCCGCGCGCGAGCCCGGTTCATACGATGTCGTGACTTGCATGGAGATGCTCGAGCACGTGCCGAATCCCGCGGGCACCGTCGCCGCTTGCGCTGCGCTCGTTAAGCCGGGTGGCTGGGTGTTCTTCTCCACGCTGAATCGCAACGCGAAGGCTTATTTGTTCGCCGTAATCGGTGCGGAATACATCGCGCGCATGCTGCCGCGCGGCACACACGATTACGCGCGCTTCATCAAGCCGTCCGAGCTGGCCACGTTCGCGCGTGCGGCCTCGCTTTTGACGGTCGACATCAAGGGCATCACGTATCGGCCGATCTCCAAGCATTTCGGTCTGTCAAACGACACGAGCATCAACTATATGATGGCTTGCCGCCGCGAAGCCTGACGCCATGATCAACGACGATCCCTTGTCCACGGGCACCATCGATACCAAGCCCCTGCCGGAAGACACGACTCCCCTGCCTCAGCGCCTCACCGAGGGCGACGGTCTCGCGTTGTGCCAGGCCGTGCTGTTCGACCTCGACGGCACCATCGCCGACACCGCGCCTGATCTGGTCGCCGCGGTGAACAAGATGCGGCACGACCGCGGCCTCGAGATGCGGCCGCTCGAAATGCTGCGGCCCTATGCGTCGGCGGGCGCGCGCGGACTGCTCGGCGGCGCCTTCGAGATCGGCCCGGAACATCACGAATTTGCCGCGATGCGCGAGGAATTCCTCGCGAACTACGAGGCCGATCTGTGCATCGAAACGACGCTCTTTCCGGGCATCGCGGAGATACTCGATCAACTGGATGCACGCGGCGTGCGCTGGGGCATCGTCACGAACAAGGTGACGCGGCTCGCCGCGCCGCTCATCGGCCTGCTGGGACTCGACACGCGAGCCGGCTGCCTCGTCTGCGGCGACACCACGCCGCATTCGAAGCCGCACCCCGCGCCGCTCCTGCACGCCGCCGAATTGCTGGATGTCGCGCCGGAGCGCATCGTCTATGTCGGAGACGATCTGCGCGACGTGCAGGCCGGGTTTGCCGCAGGCATGATCACCGTGGCGGCCGCATACGGCTATTGCGGCGACGACATTCCGCCGCACCGCTGGCACGCCAATCACGTGGTCGATTCGCCGGAAGAACTTCAGCACTTGTTGCGCGACATCGCGTGAGTTGCGAGGCGAACGGCTTGAAAATCGCGCCGTTCGCCTCATTTGGCTTTTCGTGGGATAATCTTCCCTACGCTTTGGGGGCGACCTGGTTTCGACAGGGGTTGTGAAGCGGTCAGGGCATACCGAGGACCCGTCACCTCGTTAATCAATGGGAAAATCGTAACTGCAAACGACGATACGTTCGCACTGGCAGCCTAAGGGCCGCCGTCCTCTCACTAATTCACTGACGGGTTAGGGTAGCAATACCACGAGAGGTCATATACGTCAGATAAGCCTTTGCGGCGTCACGACGCCAAGGTCGAAAACTTAGTGAATCGCTGTAACGAAGCGTGTTCGTCCGCGTCGTTCCGGTTAAATCAAAAGACAGAACTAAGTATGTAGAACTGTTCGTAGAGCGCTTCTGGACGCGGGTTCGATTCCCGCCGCCTCCACCAGAACACCCGGTAAAAACCCGCGACTGCGCAAGCATCGCGGGTTTTTTCTTTGGCCCACGACAGGCAAAAAAAACCCCGCACGAGGCGGGGCAAACATCCTTGAGAGACGTAGCAAGGACAGAGACAACCTTCGCTACGCCAGAGAGAATAAGCCGCGACACGCATCGACCAAATCAGACCGGTCCGAATACTGTTGCCTTGTGTCAATTATCAACCGATCCCTCACGTGTTCTACGGCGACTCCACCGCGATGCAGCAGGCCGACACCCTGGACCCCGCTTTCAGAAGAGCAGTTAGTTCGAGCCGTCTTTCGGACACTTCAGATTGCAGCCGTTGGGATCGCCCTCGTCGCCCCGGCGGCGCATCGCCGATTTCCCCTTTTGATACTTTTCCGAAGGCTCGGAGGCCGCGAACTGCATCTGCGGATGCTCATTGAAGCGGAACTGGTCTTGCAGGACGCCGCCCGGCAGGCCCGGCGAATTCTGGGCAAAGGCGACAGGAACCAGATACGCCGCGCCAGCGATCAGCGCGGCGGAGGAACAGACGAGCAACGAAAGTTTCATGGCGGTATATCGCGCGAAGAGATTACGCGCAGAGCAGAGAAGTCGACAGCAAAGCGTTAGGTTATCCCAATTCGCCCCCGACGGCAGTTTTACGCCCGCCCCGCTCTCTTACCGCGCGTTTCCGAAATTCCTCACGCGCCCACTTCAGCCGCGCAAGCCGTCGTCGATATCGACGAGCAAGCCGCAGTGCGCCGGATCGTACCCTTCCAGATGAGCGACGCTGTCCGTGAAGCCCGCGCTGCGCAAGATGCGCAACACAGAAGCAAGCCGCGCCTCGTCGAGCCGCGCGCGTTCGCACGCGAAGAAGTAGTCCTCGTCGATGATCGGTATGAAATCGAGTGCGAAATGCTGCGCCGCGGGCTGCACGCCGAAGCCCAGGTCGGCCATGCCACTGGCGACGAATGCGGCGATCGCCGAATGCGTGAGTTCAGTCGTCGCGTATCCATTGATCTGGTCCGGATCGACACCCACGCGACGCAACGACAAATCGAGCAGCATACGCGTGCCCGAGCCTGGCTGACGATTGACGAAGCGCACGTCGCTGCGCGCGAGATCACGCAAGCCGCAAATACCCTTCGGATTGCCTTTGGGCAGAAAAAGGCCCTGCGTGCGACGCGTGAGCCGGATCAACTGATGCTTGTTCCGGTCCAGAAACGGCCGGTAAATCTCCGCGCAAGTCGAGCGAAACTCGCCGATCGGCAAGTGAAACCCCGCCAGCTCGCACTCGCCGCGTGCGAGCGCGCTCACCGCTTCGGCGCTCTCCCGATACTTGATGTCGACCGGCACGCGCTGATCGCCGAGCGCGCGCACGAGCGTCGCGACTGCATAACCGTGCGACGCGTGGATCCGCACCTGCGTGATGCCGCCCGCGAGACGCCGGTTCAGTTCCACGGCGACATCGTTCGCCACCGCCTGCAGAGGCGCTTCGAGCCGTTCGCCGCACACACGTTGCGCGCGCAGAACCGATTCGCCCAGTTCGGAAAGCACCGAGCCCCGCCCGCGCGATTTCGTGATCAGCGCGCCGCCGAGACGTGCTTCGATTTCGCGCAACAAACCCCACGCGTGCCGATAGGACAAACCCTTAGCGCTCGCGGCGTTCGCGATACTGCCCGTCTGCGCGACGAGTTGTAAAAGCGGCACAACCGCGCTGAGACTGGTTTCCCGGCCATCGGCGTCCCGCAGGACCAGTTCGGCGCGGCATTCGACGTCCACCATATGCAATCCTCCATCCTATTGCCAAGATATATCACGGCGCCTATTGTTCTTATTCAGGCTCGGCACCCGTAATTATATCGACGCAAATATGTACCGACAAAACATATGCCGAGTGTTGGAGGAGCCCCATGACACATCCGCAGCTATCCGCCGCTGCATCCGCTGAACTCGTGCGTCGCCACGCGGTACAAGACGCGACGTTGATGACCATTCTTCACGCCATCCAGGACGAGGTCGGCTATGTGCCTGACACGGCCATCGCGCCGCTCGCGCAGGCGCTTTCGCTGTCGCGTGCGGAAGTGCACGGTGTGATCACCTACTACCATCACTTCCGCTCCGCCCCGCCGGCGCGCGTGACCGTGCAGCTTTGCCGCGCGGAAGCGTGCCGCAGCATGGGCACGGAAGCGTTGAAGGACCATATCGAAGGGCACACGGGTTGCCGCTTCGACAGCGGTCATGCCGAAGACACCGAGCTGGAATCCGTGTTTTGTCTCGGTCAATGCGCGCTCTCTCCGTCGATGATGATCAACGGCGAATTGCACGCGCGCGTGACCCCGGCGAAGTTCGACCGCCTGTACGCCGCGGCGCAAACGAAGGTGGCGGAGGTGACGGCATGACGCGCATTTACGTTCCCATCGATTCCGCTGCGCTCGCGCTCGGCGCGGACGCCGTCGCTCGGGCCATCGAAGGCGAAGCACAGAAACGCGGCGTGGACGTGCAACTCGTGCGCAACGGTTCGCGCGGGCTCTTCTATCTCGAACCGCTCGTCGAAGTCGAGACGGCGGAGGGGCGCATCGGCTATTCGAATGTCGAAGCCGACGATGTCGCCGCGCTCTTCGATGCCGGTTTTCACGAGGGCAAGGCGCACGACAAGAACGTCGGCATCGTGGATGAGATTCCTTATCTCAAGAACCAGCAGCGCCTGACGTTCGCGCGCATCGGCATCACGGACCCGCTGTCGATCGACGATTACACCGCGCTCGGCGGCCTTCAGGGATTACGCCAGGTGCTCGACATGAACGGCGACGCAGTCTGTGAAGCGCTGCTCGATTCCGGCCTGCGTGGACGCGGCGGCGCGGCATTCCCCGCGGGCATCAAGTGGAAGACGGTGCGCGCGGCGCACGCCGATCAGAAGTACATCGTCTGCAATGCGGACGAAGGCGATTCCGGCACCTTCTCCGACCGTCTCGTCATGGAAAGCGATCCGTACATGCTGATCGAAGGCATGATCATCGCGGGCGTGGCGGTGGGCGCGACCAAGGGCTACATCTACGTGCGCAGCGAGTATCCGCATTCGATCGCCACGCTGAACCGCGCGATCGACAAGGCACGCGATGCCGGCTGGCTCGGCGCGAGCGTGCTCGGCACGTCGCATGCGTTCGAGTTGTATGTGGCGAAGGGCGCGGGCGCGTATGTGTGCGGCGAGGAAACCGCGCTGCTCGAATCGCTCGAAGGCAAGCGCGGCATCGTGCGCGCGAAACCGCCTGTGCCGGCGCTCACCGGACTGTACGGGAAACCCACGGTCATCAACAACGTCATCACGCTCGCGACCGTACCGATCATCTTCGCGAAGGGCGCGGCCTTCTATCGCGACTTCGGCATGGGCCGCTCACGCGGCACGCTGCCGTTCCAGATCGCGGGCAATGTGAAGCAAGGCGGACTCGTCGAACTGGCGTTCGGCGTGACGCTGCGCGAACTGCTCTACACCTACGGCGGCGGCACCGCGAGCGGCCGTCCGGCGCGCGCGGTGCAAGTGGGCGGGCCGCTCGGCACTTATCTGCCGGAAAGCCAGTGGGACATTCCGCTCGACTACGAGGAATACGCGAAGGTCGGCGCGGTGGTCGGACACGGCGGGCTCGTGGTTCACGACGACACCTCGAATCTCGCCGAACTCGCGCAATACGCGATGCACTTCTGCGCGCTCGAATCGTGCGGCAAGTGCACGCCCTGCCGCATCGGCTCGACGCGCGGCGAGGAAGTCATCGCGAAGATCCGTGAAGGCGATACGTCGGTGAAGCAGATCACGCTGTTGCGCGAGTTGTGCGACACGATGGTATCCGGCTCGCTCTGCGCGATGGGCGGCATGACGCCGTTCCCGGTGATGTCCGCGCTCGATCACTTCCCCGAGGACTTCGGGCTGCCCCGCACGCCCGCACAGAAAGCGGCATAGAACAAGGAGACGACAATGTCCAACACCATCAACGGCTGCGGCTCCGGCAACTGCGCGTGCAAGAGCGCGGCGTCCGTGCAGCGCCGCGATCCGCTCGATGAAACCGACTACGGCACGCCGCTGCGTCACGCCGATATCGACGTGACGCTCGAAATCGACGGTGAATCCGTCACCGTGCCCGCGGGCACGTCTGTCATGCGCGCCGCCATCGAAGCCGGCGTCAACGTGCCGAAACTCTGCGCGACGGATTCGCTCGAGCCGTGGGGTTCGTGCCGCTTGTGCCTCGTCGAGATCGAGGGCAAGCGCGGCTATCCGGCGTCGTGCACGACGCCCGTCGAAGCGGGCATGAAAGTGCGCACGCAAACCGACAAGCTGCAATCGCTGCGCCGCAACGTGATGGAGCTGTATATATCCGATCACCCGCTCGACTGCCTCACCTGCCCGGCCAACGGCGACTGCGAATTGCAGGACATGGCGGGCGTCGTCGGCTTGCGTGAAGTGCGCTACGGCTATGAAGGCGCGAACCATCTGAAGGACAAGAAGGACGAGTCGAATCCGTACTTCACTTACGATCCGTCGAAGTGCATCGTCTGCAATCGATGCGTGCGCGCATGCGAGGAAACGCAGGGCACGTTCGCGCTGACCATCGCCGGACGCGGCTTCGAATCGCGCGTCGCGGCGAGCGAGAACGTGCCGTTCATGGAATCGGAATGCGTGTCGTGTGGCGCATGCGTCGCCGCGTGCCCGACCGCGACGCTGCAGGAAAAGACCGTCATCATGCTCGGCCAGGCCGAGCATTCGGCCATCACGACGTGCGCGTACTGCGGCGTCGGCTGCTCGCTGAAGGCGGAGATGAAGGGCAACACAGTCGTGCGCATGACGCCGAACAAGAACGGCCAGGCGAACGAAGGCCACGCGTGCGTGAAGGGCCGCTTCGCGTGGGGTTACGCGACGCACAAGGATCGCATCAAGAAGCCGATGATCCGCGCGAAGATCACCGATCCGTGGCGCGAAGTGTCGTGGGACGAAGCGATCGACTACGCGGCGAGCGAGTTCCGCCGCATCCAGGACAAGTACGGCCGCGACTCGATCGGCGGCATCACGTCGTCGCGCTGCACGAACGAAGAGACGTATCTCGTGCAGAAACTCGTGCGCGCGGCGTTCGGCAACAACAACGTCGATACCTGCGCGCGCGTCTGCCACTCGCCGACTGGCTACGGCCTCAAGACGACGCTCGGCGAATCGGCGGGCACGCAGACCTTCGCATCGGTCGAGCAATCGGATGTGATCATCGTGATGGGCGCGAATCCGACCGACGGCCATCCGGTCTTCGGCTCGCGTTTGAAGCGCCGCGTGCGTGAAGGCGCGAAGCTGATCGTGATCGATCCGCGCCGCATCGATATCGTCGATACGCCGCACGTGAAGGCGCAGTATCACCTGCAATTGCGCCCCGGCACGAACGTGGCGATGGTCAATTCGCTCGCGCACGTCATCGTCACCGAAGGCTTGCTGAAGGAAGATTTCATCGCTGAACGCTGCGAGGCGCGCGCCTTCGGGCAATGGCGCGATTTCGTCGCGAAGGAAGAAAACTCGCCCGAAGCCATGGAAGCCATCACCGGCGTGCCCGCGCAACAGGTCCGCGAAGCCGCGCGCGTCTACGCGCTGGGCGGCAACGGCGCGATCTATTACGGCCTCGGCGTGACCGAGCATGCGCAAGGCTCGACCGCCGTCATGGGCATCGCGAATCTCGCGATGGCGACAGGCAACGTCGGCCGCGAAGGCGTCGGCGTGAATCCGCTGCGCGGCCAGAACAACGTGCAGGGCTCGTGCGACATGGGCTCGTTCCCGCACGAGTTGCCGGGCTATCGCCATATCGGCGATGCGGCCGTGCGCTCGCTCTTCGAGGAAGCATGGGACGTGAAGCTCCAGCCGGAGCCGGGCCTGCGCATCCCGAACATGTTCGATGCCGCGATGCACGGCACGTTCATGGGCCTCTACTGCCAGGGCGAGGACATCGTCCAGTCGGACCCGAACACGCAGCACGTGGCGGACGCGTTGTCGTCGATGGAATGCATCGTCGTGCAGGACATCTTCCTGAACGAAACGGCGAAGTACGCGCACGTCCTCTTGCCCGGCTCGACCTTCCTCGAAAAGGACGGCACCTTCACCAACGCCGAGCGCCGCATCTCGCGCGTGCGCAAGGTGATGCCGCCGCTCGCGGGCTACTCCGACTGGGAAGTGACGATCAAGCTCTCGCGCGCGCTCGGCTATGAGATGAACTACGCGAACCCGTCCGAAATCATGGACGAGATCGCGCGCCTCACGCCGACTTTCCACGGCGTCTCGTACGACCGGCTCGACGAGCTCGGCAGCATTCAGTGGCCTTGCAACGAGAAGGCGCCGGACGGCACGCCGACCATGCACATCGACGAATTCGTGCGCGGCAAGGGACGTTTCGTCATCACGAAGTTCATCGCGACGCCGGAGAAGGTCACGCGCAAGTATCCGCTGCTGCTCACGACCGGGCGCATTCTGTCGCAATACAACGTCGGCGCGCAGACGCGCCGCACCGAGAATTCGCAGTGGCACGACGAGGATCGTCTGGAAATTCATCCGGTCGATGCGCAAGATCGCGGCATCAAGATGGACGACTGGGTCGGCATCGAGTCGCGCGCAGGACAGACGGTGTTGCGCGCGAAGATCTCCGAGCGCATGCAGCCGGGCGTCGTGTATACGACGTTCCACTTCCCGGAATCGGGCGCGAACGTCATCACGACGGAATCATCCGACTGGGCGACCAACTGTCCGGAGTACAAGGTGACGGCGGTGCAGGTGATGCCGGTGGAGCAGCCGTCGCAATGGCAGAAGGACTACTCGCGCTTCAACACGCAGCAGCTCGAGCTACTCAACCTCGCCACGACCACTTCTTCAGGAAAATAACGAATGGATGTCGATAACCTGATCGAGATGGCGAACCGCATCGGACAGTTTTTCGATTCGATGCCCGACCGCGCCGAAGCCGTCGACAGCGTCGCGGATCATATCCGCCGCTTCTGGGAGCCGCGCATGCGGCTCGCGATTCTCGCCGCGCTCGACAATCCGGAAGCGAGCGCGTCGATGGAGCCGATCGTGCGCGAGGCGCTCAGTCTGCACAAGGCCGATTTGCAGCCGAAGACGGCGCCCGCCTGACGTCGTTCACGACTCAAGCGCGGATCACACCAGGCCCTGCAATGCAGGGCTTTTTTCAGTCTTCGCGGTATTCGCGTTCCGCCTGTCGCTCGGCGTTCGCGTCCTGTGCGCCGAACCAGATTTCGCAGTGACGCAGGAGCGCATGCACATCCGACGGCGCGCGACCGCGCGCGGCGATATAGCCATCGGGACGCACGAGATAGAACGCGGGACGCGTGCGGCCGTAGTTGTCGGTGAGCGAATTCGCGCCCTCGCCGCGCGTATCGGTGATGCGCCAGACGCGCACCGCGTTCGGCATGATGTTGTCGAGCGCTTTCACGAAGCCGTCGAGGTCCGGATCGCGCATCGCGTGCGCGATGGTGATCGTCGCGGGCGCAAGCGCGATGTCGTCCTCGCCGGACGGGTTCAGGAGCAGGAAAAGCGAGAAGCAGCCGGGATCGTGCAAATCGTAAAGACAGCCGACGCCGGGAAGCCGCCCGAGCGGCCCGTCGACGACATGCACGCGCGCATCGGGCGCGCGCTCGCCCGCGCGCGGGCCGCCGTCGAGCAGACGCTCAAGCGTGAGCGGGCTCTTGCGATAGTTGATCGACAGTTCGCTCACCGTGCGCCGCATCGCGTCGCGCAGCGGGCCGATCGCGGCGAGCGCGGGCATTACGTGATCGCGCATCAGTTTCATCGGGCCGTGCTCGGCGCCTGCCATCTGCGTAAGCATGCTCGTCTGGCGCAGCACGTCGCGTTCGATCGGATGCCGCTCCGTGTGATAGCTGTCGAGCAGCCGCTCGGGCGCGCCGCCCGCGAGCATCCGCGCGATCTTCCAGCCGAGATTGAACGCCTCCTGAATGCCCGTGTTCATGCCCTGCGCGCCGGCCGGACTATGCACGTGCGCCGAATCGCCCGCGAGGAACACGCGCTCGACACGCAGCCTGTCGACCATGCGGCTGTTCAGGTGAAAGTACGACGACCACGTCAGGTTCGACAGCGCGATCTTGTGATGCACGCGACGCTCGATGAGCGCACGGCATTCATCGAGCGTCGGGCCGGTTTTCGCTTCGGCCGCGTTGACGGCGCTCGCCACCGGCGCCGGCAGATCCGCGATCAGGCGCGCGCGGTCGCCGCCCATCGGGAAAAGCGCGGCGAGGCCCTCGCCCGACGCGAAGATGTGGAATTCGTCATCGGGCCAGTCGGAGTCCGCCTGGAGATCGGCGAGCAGATACGTTTGATCGAAAGTCTTGCCATCGAAACCGATGCCGAGCCGATGCCGCACGAAACTATGCGCGCCGTCCGCCGCGATCAGATACGAAGGCCGCAACAGTTCATCACGTCCGTTCGGATGGCGCAGCGTCGCCTGCAAGCCTGCCGAACCCTGCGAGAAATCGACCACTTCGACGCCGCGCTCGACATCGACGTGATAGCCCTTCAGATGCTGCGCGAGCACGCGTTCGGTCTGCGATTGCTCGAGAAAGAGCAGATACGGATAACGCGTCTGCAGCGGATCGAAGTCGAGGCGAGCGAGGCGCTGCCCGTTCGAATAGAGATTCGCGACGCGCGCGCGATGGCCGAGTTCGAGAAACGGCTTGACCACGCGATGCTGCTCGAAGAGTTCCAGCGTGCGCGCCTGAATGCCGATCGCGCGTGAATGCGGCGACGGCTCGCGCGCCTTGTCGACGAGCCTGACCGGGACGTGCGCGCGCGCGAGGCTCATCGCGGCGGCGAGGCCCGTTGGACCGGCGCCTACGATCAGAACGGGCGCCACATCCAGCTTGTCGTTCGGATTCAGCTTTGGCGCGAACATGCAGTCCTCTCCCAAACGTCACGGCGTCTAGTGTACGCCCGTACCCTCCGCTTTTAGCACGTGCGCCGGCCGCATCGGACTCAGTGCGCGTGCCCGCGCTCGCTCAGCACGCACGCGTGGCAGGCCTCGCCGAACTCCACCTGCACGGTCGCATGATGCATCGAATATTCGCGGCGCAGCGTCGTGACGACGCCCTGCACGAAGTCATCGCCGGGGTGGCCCTGAGGCATCACGAGATGGACCGTGAGCGCGTTTTCGGTCGTCGAGAGCGCCCACACGTGCAGGTCGTGCACGTCGCGCACGCCGGGAAGCTGCTTCAGATATTGCTCGACGCGCGGCATGTCGACCGAGGACGGGACCGCGGCCATCGCGAGGCGCATCGCGTCGCGCCCGAGTCCCCACGTGCCGTAGACGATGACCGAGACGACGATCAGGCTCATCAGCGGATCGAGCCAGCTCGCGCCCGTGAACAGGATGACGAGACCGCTGACCGCGACGGCGGCGGAGATGGCGGCATCGGCGGCCATGTGCAGGAAGGCGCCGCGCACGTTGAGGTCCTCCTTGCTGCCGCGCATGAAGAGCCACGCGGAGAAACCGTTCACGATCATGCCGAGCGTCGCGACGATGAACACGTCGAGCCCCGCGACGGGCGCCGGATTGAGCAGACGCTGAATCGCTTCGAGCACGATCGCGCCGCATGCGAAGAGCAGCAGCGCCGCATTGGCGAGCGAAGCAAGAATCGACGAGCTGCCGAGGCCGAAGGTATAGCGCGAACTCGGCTGGCGCTTGCCGAGCCACACGGCGCCCCATGCGAGCAGGAGGCCGAGCACGTCGGAGAGATTGTGGCCGGCATCGGCGAGCAGCGCGGTCGAATGGGCGAGAAAGCCATAGACGGCCTGCACGATCACGATCAGCACGTTCAGGCCGACCGCGAGCGCGAACGTTCGGCCCTGCCCTTCCTGCGGCGCGCCGTGATGGTGATGGCCATGCCCGCCGTGTCCGTGCGAATGCCCATGCTCGTGGCCGTGTGCGTGGCCGTCGTGATGTTCGTGTTCTTCGTGCTGATGCGTGCTCATGGGAGGTACTCGTGTTCCGGTAGCTGTCATTCGATGTCTGTGGCGTCGGCCTGCGGCTCCGCGATGTGCTCCAGCAACTCGCCCAGCATCGCGCTGATGTGGCGATCCGCCGCCACGTAGAACACCTGCTTGCCCTGGCGCTCGGCCCGCACGATCCGCGCCGCGCGCAAGAGCCGCAAGTGGTGGCTCACGAGCGACGCCGACAGCCCGAGCAACTCGGCGATCGCCCCGACCGCGCGCCGCTGTTCGACACACGCGAGCACGATGCGCAGGCGCGTCGGGTCGCCGAGCAGGCGAAACAGATCGGCGAGCGGGACGACGCGGTCGTCGGACGTGCTCGTGCTGGCAGTGGTGGACGGATCGGAAGCCACAGTCATCGCTAACATATGAATAGGTGTTCACATGTTAAGTGCCATCGCCGCAACATGTCAACGCGCTTCTCCGGAAGCGCGGCGACGGTGTGGGAAAATGCGGGGTTTGCTTTTCCCGGCCAGAAGTCTTCCCCGTCATGGACACCGTATTCGCCCGCGGTTTCGCGGCCCATCGCGATGGCCGCCTGACCGACGCGGAGCGCGACTACCAGGCCGCGCTCGCCGCCGAACCCCGACACGTCGACGCACTGCATTACCTCGGCGTGCTGCGCCATCAACAGGGCCAGCACGCGGAGGCGGCCGAGCTCGTGCGCCGCGCCGTCGAGCTGCGCCCGACCGACGCCGGCCTGCAGCTCAACCTCGGCAACGCGCTGAAAGCGCTCGGCCGCCTCGACGACGCGATCGAACGCTTTCGCAACGCACTGACGCTCGCGCCGGGTTTTCCGCTCGCGCAGTACAACCTCGGCAACGCCTACACGGCAGCCGGTCGACACGAAGACGCCGCCGATGCCTTCGAAAAGGCCTTGCGCCTGCGGCCCGACGATCCGGCCGCATGGAACAACTTCGGCAATGCGCTCTCCGCGCTGCGCCGTTTCAAGGACGCCGCGCACGCGTTCAAGCGCACGCTCGCGCTGCGCCCGCGCCATGCCGGCGCGCACAACAATCTCGGCATGGCGCTGAACGCGCTCGGCGATACGCTCGGCGCGATCGCGCATTTTCGCGCCGCGCTCGATGCCGAGCCGAATTACGTCGCCGCGCATTTCAATCTCGGCAATCTGCTCGACACGAACGGCCACCCCGAAGATGCGCTGCCGGTGCTGCGAAAGGCCGTCGCGTTGCAGCCGCACTTCGCACCAGGGTATTTCGGGCTGGGACACGCGCTCGCGAAGCTCGGGCGCCACGAAGAAGCCGTGCCGCATTTCGAGCGGGCGATAGGTCTCGATCCGAAATATGGCGTCGCATGGCTCTGCCTCGGCAACGCGCATCTCGCGCTCGGCGCACATCGCGCGGCGCTGCGCGCGTTCGACGAGGCATTGCGCATCGATCCCTCGATGCCCGCCGCGCATCTGAACCGCGCGCTCGCCCTGCTCACGACCGGCGATTACGCGCGCGGACTGCCCGCCTACGAATGGCGTTTGCAGACGCCCGGCAGCGAACCCTCGCCGCGCTTGCCGCGCTGGAATGGCGAGCCGATGCCGGGCCGCACGCTGCTCGTGCGCGCCGAGCAGGGCTTCGGCGACACCTTGCAGTTCGCGCGCTTCGTGCCTTTTGCGGCGAAGCTCGTCGGCAAGCTGGTGCTGGAAGTGCAGCCCGCGCTCGTGCCACTGCTCGCGCCGGCCGCGCATGCCGCGCGCGTCGAATTGAAGAGCAAGTCGGATGGCGCCCCGGCGCACGCGGACGCTTTCTGCCCGCTGCTCAGCCTGCCGCTCGCGCTCGGCATGACCTCGCCCGATGCAATTCCGGCCCGCGCGCCCTATCTCGTCGTGCCCGCCGATTACCGGCGCAAGTGGCGCGGCTCGATCGGCGGCCAGGCGCGGCGCAAGATCGGCATTGCGTGGTCCGGGCGGATGCAGCCAGGCGAGACGCGCGCGGTGCCGGTCGGCGAGCTCGCGCCGCTCTTTGCGCTCGAGGGCATCGACTGGGTCGTGCTCCAACCGTTCGTGACAGGCCGCGAGCATGACGTGCTGAACGCGCATCCGAACGCGAAGTCGATTCACACGCTCGAAGGCCGTCTCGAGAGCTTCGCCGACACCGGCGCGATCGTCGATCGGCTGGACGGCGTCGTATCCGTGGATACGTCCGTCGCGCACCTCGCGGGCGCGCTCGGCAAGCCGCTCTGGGTGATGCTGCCTTTCGCCGCCGACTGGCGCTGGGGTATCGGCGCCGCCGACAACCCGTGGTATCCGGAGGCGCATCTCGTGCGCCAGCACGCGCCGGGCCGATGGCGCGAAGTGATCGAGGCGACGACGGCCGCGCTGGCGTTGCTGCCTGCATAAGAAGACCCCGCCGAAGCGGGGATCTTTTCGACGTTCGCGAATGCGTCAGGCCGTCTTGTACTGATTGCGCGCCTCGGGCGAGCGATACAGCACGAGCGTCGCGATCAGCCCGCAAATGGCGGCAAGGCCCATCCACAGTCCGGGCGCGGCCTTGTTTCCGGTGACATGGATCAGATACGTCGAGATCGCCGGCGTGAATCCGCCGATGGTCGTCGCGAGGCTATAGGCCATCGAGAATCCGGTCGTGCGCACATCGACGGGCATCACTTCGGTCAGCGCGACCACCATCGCCCCGTTGTAGCTGCCGTACAGGAACGACAGCCACAGTTCGCACATGAGCAGGCGCGCGAACGACGGCTCCGCGACGAGCCATTGCACCACCGGATACGACGTCAGAATGGTCAGGATCGTGAACACGAGCAGCACCGGACGGCGCCCCACCCGATCCGACACCGCGCCCATCACCGGCAGCCAGACCAGGTTGGAGATGCCGACGCACACCGTGACCACGAGCGCATCGATGGCGGAGAGCTTCAGCACTTCCTTGCCGAAGGTCGGCGTATAGGCGGTGATCATGTAGAACGACACGGTCGTCATGATGACCATGCCCATCCCGGCAAGCACGATGCCCCAGTTCTGCGCGATCGAGCGCGCGATCTCGCTCATGCTCGGGCGATGCTTCCTCGCCAGGAACTCGTCGGTTTCACGCAGCGAGCGGCGGATGATGAAGAGGAACGGCACGATCAGGCAGCCGATCAGGAACGGCACGCGCCAGCCCCAGGCGGTCATCTGCTCAGGCGGCAAGAGGCGGTTCATGATCACGCCGATTAGCGCCGCGAACACGACGGCGACTTGCTGGCTGCCGGACTGCCATGAACAATAAAAGCCCTTGTTGCCCCGCGTCGCGATCTCGGACAGATACACCGACACGCCACCCAGTTCCACGCCGGCCGAGAAGCCCTGCAGCAGCCGCCCGCCCAGCACGATGATCGGCGCGAGCGCACCGATGGTCGCGTAGCCCGGCACCAGCGCGACGCACGCGGTGCCGACCGCCATCAGCCCGAGCGTGAGGATAAGGCCCTTGCGCCGCCCGTGGTGGTCGATGTACGCGCCGAGCACGATGGCGCCGACCGGCCGCATCAGGAAGCCCGCGCCGAATACGGACAGCGCGAGCATCAGCGAGGCGAACTCGTCGCCGCTCGGAAAATAGGTCTTGGCGATCGCCGAAGCGTAATAGCCGTAGACCATGAAGTCGTACATTTCCAGGAAGTTTCCGCTGACGACGCGAAATACCGTCTTGAATTTGGATTCGTTGGCAGGTGCTATATGGGTCGTGGACATGACTTTCTCGGGAGCTGTGGGCCGCACTTCGGTTCTGCGCGATCGCAAAACCGTACACGGCCGTCCGGACGTGACCGGCCGCAAGACTGAGGCGGATTCTGTTTCGGTTCTTGTAAATGCGAACGCCCTCGATCTTAACGCCGCGCCACCGATGACTGCACGCAACTTCGCTCAATTTCACGCAAACAATATTAAAATACGGTTACGTACGCCTAACTTAAACATTACAAGCAGCCCATTCATGAATACGGAAATCTCGCTACGCGTCGCTACGACGAACGACACGGCGCTCATCGCCTCGATGCACGCCCGCAGTTGGGCGTCGGCATATCGCGGCATCCTGCCGGACACGTATCTCGATCGCGATCTTCAGGCCGAGCGCGTCGCGCACTGGGACGCGCGCATGAAGGATGTCGCGGCCGGCACGGCGAGCGTGTTCATCGCGGAGCATGCAGGCGAACCGGTCGGCTTCATTTGTCTCGTCGAGCCGGACGAGACAGGCAGCGTGCTCGTCGACAATCTGCACGCGCTGCCCGGGCATCGCGGCCTCGGCACAGGCACCGTGATGCTCGACGAAGCGGCGCGCTGGGCTCGCTCGCGAGGCGCACGGCAACTGTATCTCTCCGTGCTGGAGCAGAACGCTGCGGCAATCGGCTTCTATGAATCGCGCGGCTGGACGTTCGCCGAACGCGAAGCGGATCACATGGCAGGCATCGACGTCTTCTCACTGCGCTATGTGTTTGCGCTCGACTGAGCATAAGGAAATCACACCTGTCAATAAGCATTCCTGTCAAAAACAGACAATAGGAATCTTCTGGTCGTCGGGCACGTAACCGTTTCGTATGATCGCGGGTCAAATTTCGGCCATCCTCGCGCCGAACCCGCGGTGCTATCTCCTTGCGCCCCGAAGGTCCGGGCGGACCGTCTCGTTTGCCCGCGCCCGGGCGCATGCATGTGGAAACTTCATGTCCGAACCCTTGATCGTAGTGGAAGGCAATCTGCGTCTGCCGACGACGCGCTCGCCGGCGGATCCGTCCTTGAGCTTCGGTTTCGAATGGTCACCTATGCGCTCGCGCCCGGTTCAGTCGCAGTCCGAAACTGCGCTTTTCGCGGCACGCTTCGTCACCGCCTATGTGCCGGCCCTCAGTCTGTCCGACATCCACTCGCCTTACCGCGCCACGAGCCTCTGGGGCGTCTTCTCCAAGGAAGAGATTCCGCGCGCGATGCTGCACCTGACCGAAGGCTCGGACACTCCAGACCAGGCCGGCGAAACCCGCGCCGCTCCCGTTCATCTCGCGGTCAACGCGCCGTCGGACGCCGGCAAGCATGGCTTCAGCAAGCCGATCGTCGCTACTATCGCTGCGGCTTGCGGCGTGCTCATCGTATGGTTGCTGTTCAGTCACGCACCGGTCTCGCGAAGCACTATGCGCACCGCGCCGGCCGAAGAAGTCAGGATTCGCACGCAGCCGGGCCAGCCCGCAGCCGCTACGGCAGCGCTCACGGCCACTGCGGCACCCACGCGCGGCCAGATCGCGCAACCATCGGAAGCGCTGGCTTCATCGGCAGTCGCCGCGCCGGTGAGCGCGGACAGCCGCACCATCGCAGCCGTGGACCCGGCCGCGACTGACACGAAAGCTGCGCCTGCCGCGACGACGCCGGAAAAGACACGCGTGCGTTTCATCGCGCCAACGGAAGACCGCAAGCACAACGTTCGCGTGAGAGCCGTGCTGACGCCGCACACGAAGCGCGCGGCATTGCGTGCTCACACGGTTGGCGAGCGCGTCGTGAAGCAAGAGGCGCCGCGGCGCGCGCACGCGACATCGGTCGAAAGAGTCGCAAGCCAGCCGACGAAGGTTGCCGTGTCGATGGACCCGACCACGCTCTATTCGATGCTCCAGCATTCACCGACCCTCGACAGCAACGCGGCCTCCTACGGCCGCGGCGCTGCGAACGGCGCGCGTTAGCCGCGCTACATGCACCGCCAGCCCGATCAACCATTCCGGCCCCGACGCCACCATGATGCAACTACGTTATCTCCGTTACGCGACGCTCACGCTCGCCTTATCCCTCTGTGGCCTCCTCGCGCCGTTCACGAGCACGTTCGCGGCACCCGCGACGGCAAAAGCCGCCGCGACGACGGCTCAAGTTGCGGCTCCCGCAAACGAGCCCGCACAGTCCGCACTCATGGATCTGTCCGATCTGAACGCCGATTCGAACGCGCCGCGCGTCGAAGGCAACATCGCTGAATTGCAGAATCTCGCGCAGGCGGGCAGCCTCACGGAACTGCGCGCGACGCACAACGGCAGCTACGGCGCGAAGCTCTTCTTCCTCGCGCAAGAGATGCTGTACTACGTCGCGCTCTCGCAGGACGCGCGCTGGTGGCGCGTCGTCAAGACACAGGACGCTGCCCGCGCCGAATCGATCTATGCGCAGTTCTCGCGCAAGAGCTTCGAACTCGCCGATGGCGAAATCCGCCGCACGCAATTGCAGGCGCAGAAGGCGTTGCTCGAGCGCGTGATCGCGAAATCGGCTGACCGTGCGAACCGGCTCACCGCCGACCTCCAACTCGCGCAGCAGCAGGATTCGCAAGTGTCGCAGCGTCAGCAGCAATTGCAGGCCGAATCCGCCGTGCTGCAGACGGACAAGCTGGAAGCCGAACGCAAGCTGCGCGCGCTGCAATTGCAGGTCGAACAGCTTCAGAAGCAGACGGAAGCGGGACTCGCACCGGTGAGCGTGACGCCATCGCGGTGAGATCGGCTGCACGCATCTGAAAACGAAGAAGGTCCGCTCGAATCGAGGGGGCCTTCTCGTTTTGCGACATGCCGAAACGCGAATTCGGCTCAGAAATTCGGCTCAAAAGCGCGTTTCGCGGGCGACGCGCAGGAACGTATCGAGCAGCGGCGTGCAATCGAGCAGTTCCGCGCCGCCCGCCCGATGAAACTCCGGATGCCATTGCACGCCGACGACGAACGGAGCCTTCCGATAACGCACCGCCTCGATGATCCCGTCCGCCGCCGACACCGCCTCGATGTTCAGATCGCGCCCGATCGACTTCACCGCCTGATGGTGGATCGAGTTGACGATCGCCTCGCGCTGGTTCGGGAACATGTTGGCGAGCGTGGAACCATCGGGGAAGCGAATCGAATGGCGATGCTGGTCGTAGTGTTCGTTGACGTGGATGCCGGCCGTCGGCACATCGGTGGCGATGTCGCCGTAGAGCGTGCCGCCGAACGCCACGTTGATCAGCTGACAGCCACGGCACACGCCGAGCACGGGCTTGCCCGACTCAACGAACTCATGCAGTAGTTCCAGCTCATACATGTCGCGCACGCGGTCGCCCGGCCATTCGGGACGCGTCGTCGCTTCCTCGTAGGACTGCGGAGAAACGTCGGCGCCGCCCTGGAGCAGCAGGCCGTCGAGATGCTTCGCATAGTCACGCAGACGGATGTTGCTCGGATGCAGCATCCCTTGATGGCCGACCGTCGGAATCATGAACACGAGCACGTCGCGCGACATGACCCAGTGCGCGATCGACTCCTCGAGATATTGCAGCGTCTTGCCGCGCAGCCCTTTCGCCCCCGGCTCGGGATGAAAGATGCGCGCCGATACGCCGATACGCAACGTACGTTGCGTGATGCGCTGGCCCGCGCGGTCGAAAATCTGACGCGCACGCGCGGCGATGATCCGGCCGAACACGGACCACGCCGAATCCGAGTGCTTGAGATATGCGGGCTGTGCCGGCGCTGCCGCCTCTTCGGACAACGGCAGCGGCGGCGGATTGAGCTTGCTGAAGTCCGGCGCCTCCGTCAATTCGGGCGGCAGGACGGTCGCGCGGCCGGTCGGCGAATCGGACGCCGCGGAGTGCGCACTGGCCGTGCTCGCGGCTTCCGCTTCGGTCGCGGCTTCGAAATTCTCGGCGAGACTCGCCTTGGGCTTGCCGGATGCGCGCGGTGTTTCGCGCACCGTGGCTTCCTGCGCCGCAGCCGCGCTCGCCGCCGATGCGCGCGCGTCGCGGGCGGCCTGCTGCGCTTCGTCGCGGCGGGCCTGCGCCGTGTCGACCGGTTCGACGTTCGATGCGCTGGAAGGCGCATCCGTCGCTGCCCGCTCGGTCGCGCTCGCCTTCGGGCCGGGCGCCGAGGCCGCTGCCGCCGCTTCGGGCGGCGCCGTGGGATTCGCGCTGTGCGGAGCGGCTTGAGAGTCGGCGGCGCTTGCGCGCGCGGCGGTGCTGCTTGCGTCGTTGGACGTTTTGTTATCGCTCATTCCGGATTCAGGCGCTCGAACGCCATAAGGAGAATGCACAGACTCCGATTATCCGCCTCAGACCGGCACGGGGCAAACCAGCAAACATTTGGTCACATCGGCTCACATTATCGCGGGGAACCCTTCAGCCGCTGTAAGGGCAATCCCGTGAAGAAAGCCGTCAATGGTCGCGCGGTTCCTCGAAAGTCTCGCGCAAGGCGATCTGCATCGTCGCGTGGATTTTCACGCACCAGCGCCACAACACCGTCAGCAGGAGCGCCGCGCACAGCAGCACGCCGACCATCAGGCCGAACGGCGGCAGGATGCCGCCCGACAGCGCCGCGACGAGCAGAAAGACGCCGAACATCGCGACGATCGGAATGAGCCCGGAGATCGCCGAGCGGATCGCGCGCGTGAAGCGCCCCGCTTTCGCGGGCTGCACGCTCACTTCGGCGAGCAGCAGCGCGAGCGATTCGAGCTTGCGATACACCGCGACCAGAAACGGCAGCGCGATCACGAGCGCCGCGCTCCACAGCACGACGCGCCGCGCGTTGTCGGTGTCGAGCCAGCGCGCCAGATAGCCCGACGCGAAAGGCGCCGAATACGACGCGCCGAGGAAAATCGCCGCGACGAGCGCGAGATTCACCGCGATCTGCAGGACGATGCGCCGCGTCATCGAGAAGAGCGTCGGGCCGCCGGAGACGGGCGTGAGGCTCGCGAGCCACTGCGAATAGAGTCCGAAGGTATGCGCGAGCGGCGCGGGCATCGCACGGGCGAGGCGCATCGTGAGCGGATCGGCGGCGCGGATCAGATACGGCGTGAAGAGCGTCGTAAGCGCGGACACGGCCACCGCGATCGGATAGAGAAAGCTGCTCGTGACCTTGAGCGACAGCCCGAGCGAGGCGATGATGAAAGAGAACTCGCCGATCTGCGAGACGCTCATGCCGACACGCATCGACGTGCGCCCGTCCTTGCCCGCGAGGAACGTGCCGAGCCCGCACGAGACGATCTTGCCGAGCACCACGGCGAAGGTGATGACTGCGATTGGCCACGCGTAATCGACGAGCACGGACGGATTCAGCAGCAGGCCGATGGTCACGAAGAAGATCGCCGAAAACATGTCGCGCACGGGCGCGATCAGATGCTCGATGCGCGCGAGATGCTTCGATTCCGCCATGATCGCGCCGATCAGGAACGCGCCGAGCGCAATCGAATAGTCGAGCTTCACGACGAGCAGGCAGAAGCCGAAGCAGAAGCCGAGCACGGTGACGAGCAGCATCTCGTCGCTCTTCGCGCGCGCCACGTAATTGAGCGCGCGCGGCACCGTCAGAATGCCCACGACGAGCGAAACCGTCATGAAGAGCAACAGCTTGCCGAGCGTGACTACGGCGACGCCCGCGCTCACCGAGCCCGTCTGCGCGATCCCGGAGAGCAGCACGAGCATCGCGATAGCGAGGATATCCTCGACGATCAGAATGCCGAACACGATCTGCGCGAAGTGCTCGCCCTTCATGCCGAGTTCGGAGAGCGCCTTTACGATGATCGTCGTCGACGAGATCGCGAGCATCGCGCCGAGAAAGAGCGAGTCCATCGCGGTCCAGCCGAACCATCGCCCGATCTCGTAGCCGACCCAGATCATCAGCACGATCTCCGAGAGCGCCGCGACGAACGCCGTCGCGCCGACCTTGAAGAGCTTGCGCAGGCTGAATTCGAGCCCGAGCGAGAACATCAGGAACACGACACCGAGTTCGCCGAGCGTCTGGATCGTCGCTTCGTCGTGAATGAGATTGAACGGCGGGGTGTACGGCCCGATGATCACGCCCGCGGCGATATAGCCCAGGACGACCGGCTGCCGCAGACGGTGGAACAGCACTGTCACGACGCCCGCGATAGCCATGATCACCGCGAGATCCTGAATGAAGCCTATCGCGTGATGCATCAAACAATTCCTTACAAAAATATAACCAGGAATTCGATGTTACAGCACGGATGGGACAATCCTGCGCCCAGGCAATAATGCCGGCTCAAAAAAGTCCGGAGCGAGGAGGCGCATCGCGCTGGTGCATGCACGAAGCGAAAGAAGAAAAAGAAAGCCCGCGCGAACGGCGGGCCGGGATGGCGCGATCGACGTGACGAAACGCGGCGCTCAGACCGCCGCTTCGTTTTCCTCGCCGGTGCGGATACGGATCACGCGCTCGACATCGGCGACGAAGATCTTGCCGTCGCCGATCTTGCCGGTGCGCGCAGCGCCGATGATTGCGTCGATGACCTGATCTGTTTGATCGTTTGCGACGACGACTTCGATCTTCACCTTCGGCAGAAAATCGACGACATACTCTGCACCACGATAAAGCTCGGTGTGCCCTTTCTGGCGGCCAAAGCCCTTCACTTCCGTGACCGTGAGGCCCGTGAGACCCACTTCGGCGAGCGCTTCGCGGACTTCGTCGAGCTTGAACGGTTTGATGATGGCGGTGATGCGTTTCATGGCGTGCCTCGCGTAAAGATCGATTCAAGGGTTCGAAAAAAACGTCGTGCCCCGCGTGGGGCAGATGGTTTCGATTCTAGCCGCGTTTCATCGAGCAAGCCGTCCGGAAAATCGCGAGGTGGCCATGTAATGACGGAATTTCGCGCGCCATCACTCTTTCGCAGGAACGCGTTCGAGGTCCTTGAGCCATACCGTTGCCTGTGCGTCGCTCGGCGCACGCCAGTCGCCGCGCGGAGAAAGCGAGCCGCCCGAGCCGACCTTCGGCGCGTTCGGTATGCATGACCGCTTGAACTGGCTCGTGCGGAAGAACCGATCGAGAAATATCCGCAGATTCTTGCGGATCTCGCCGAGGTCGTACTGATTCCGCGCGACTGTCGGACCTTCCGGCCACGCGCCCGCATCGCGGTTGCGCCATGCATGCAGCGCGAGGAACGCGACCTTCGTTGGTGCAAATCCGAAGCGCAACGTGTAGTAGAGGTTGAAGTCCTGCAGTTCGTACGGACCGATGACGCTCTCCGTCTTCTGCTCGACCACGCCGCTCGTCTTGCCGGGAATGAGTTCCGGACTGATGTCGGTGCTCAGGATGTTTTCGAGCACATCGGTTCCGGCGCCGCCGATCTGCCCCGACTCCGCGACCCAGCGCACCAGATGCGTGATCAAGGTCTTCGGCACGCTCGCGTTGACGTTGTAGTGGGACATGTGATCGCCCACGCCGTAGGTGCACCAGCCGAGTGCGAGCTCGCTCAGGTCGCCCGTGCCGATGACGATCGCGTTGTTCAGATTCGCGAGCCTGAACAGATGGCTCGTGCGCTCGCCGGCCTGAACGTTTTCATACGTGATGTCGTACTGCTCTGCGCCCGAACTGTGCGGATGGCCGATGTCCGAGAGCATCTGCACGCAACTCGGCCGGATGTCGATCTCGCTTGCCGTGCAGCCGACGACTTCCATCAGCTCGCGCGCCTGCCGCAGCGTGCGATCGCTCGTTGCGAAGCCCGGCATCGTGTAGGCGAGGATATTGGCGCGCGGCAAGCCGAGACGGTCCATCGCCTTCGCGCACACGAGCAGTGCATGCGTCGAGTCGAGCCCGCCCGAAATGCCGATGACGACCTTCGACATGCCCGACGACTGAAGCCGCTGCAACAGCGCCTGCACCTGAATGTTGTACACCTCGTTGCATCGCTCGTCGCGGCGCGCGGCGTCGGCGGGTACGTAGGGAAAGCGCGCGACGCGACGTTCGAGCGGCAGCTTCTCGTCGGCCGGCACCGCCAGCGGAAATTCGACGACATCGAATTGTTCGACTTCGTGTGCGTGCCGGTGCGTCGAGCGGCCGAACGTGGTTTGTCTCATGCGTTCGCGCGAGAGCCGTTCGAGATCGACATCCGCGAAGATCAGATGTGACTGATCCGAGAAGCGCTCGGACTCCGCGAGCAGTTCGCCGTTCTCGTAGATGAGGCCCTGCCCGTCCCAGGCCAGATCGGTGGACGATTCGCCATTGCCCGCCGAGGTGTACAGATACGCCGCGACGCAACGCGCGGACTGCTGCCCGACGAGCTGATGCCGATACGCCGACTTGCCCACGACGATATTCGACGCCGACAGATTCACGAGCACGGTGGCGCCGGCGAGCGCCGCGAACGACGACGGCGGAATCGGCACCCACACGTCCTCGCAAATCTCGACGTGAAATCTGAAGAGCGGAAGATCCTTGATCTGAAACAGCAGCGATGCGCCGAACGGCACGTCCTGACCGCAGAGCGTGAGCGTGTTCGTCGCCGCGGCATCGGCGGGGCTGAACTGACGCGCCTCGTAAAACTCGCCGTAGTTCGGCAGATAACTCTTCGGCACGACGCCGCGAATGAATCCGTCGGCGATGACGATCGCGCAATTGAAGAGCTTGTGCTCCGCCTTGATCGGCGCGCCGACGATCATCGCGATATTCAGTCCCTTCGACGCGTCCAGAATGCTTTGCAGTGCGTCTTCGCAGGCATCGAGCAACGCGCGCTGATGGAAGAGATCGTCGCACGTGTAGGCGGAAATGCCGAGCTCGGGAAACGCGACGAGCACCGCGCCGCGCGCGGCGGCCTCTCTCGCCAGCTCGATCGTCTGCGCCGCATTGAACGCCGGATCGGCCACTTTGCAGGCCGGAACGCCGACCGCGACGCGCGCGAAGTCGTGGCTGTACAGGTTGAAGAAGTTTCTGTTCATGGTCGACATGGATGTGCGCGTATTGCAACGAAAGGTCTCGTCGATTATCGCATCACGTCTTCTTCCTGAACGGCGTATGCGCTTCGAGTTCCTCGATATGCTGATCCATTGCCTGCGTCTCGGCATCGAGAAACTCGGCGATCGCGTGCGCGAAACGCTGGTCGGCGATCCAGTGAGCGGACCATGTCGGCGTCGGCAGGAGACCGCGCGACATCTTGTGCACGCCCTGCGCGCCGCCCTCGAAGCGCGCGAGCCCGTGCTCGATGCAATACGCGATGCCCTGCATGTAGCACGTCTCGAAGTGCAGCCCCGAGATGAATTCGCGGGTGCCCCAGTAACGGCCGTACATCGTGTCGCCGCCGATCATGTTGAGCGCGCACGCGAGCCGCTCGCCGTCTGCTTCGGCGATCACGAGCAGCATGCTGTCGGGCGCGCTGGCGTGAATCTGGCCGAAGAATTCGCGCGACAGATATGGCGCGTTCCAGTGCTCGCGATACGTGTTGTCGTAGCAATCGTAGAAGAAGTCGAGCGCGCTTTCGTCGATCTGCGCGCCGCGCAGCCACGTGTACGTCACGCCCGCTTGCGTCACGCGCCGGCGGTCCTGCTTCACTTTCTTGCGCTTGTCGTGGCTCATCGTCGCGAGAAAGGCGTCGAAGTTCGCGTAGCCGTCGCCGGGCAGGTTTTCCCAGTGAAACTGCACGCCTTCGCGCAGCATGTAGCCCGCGTCGGTCAGCGCCTCGACGTCCTGCGCGTGCGGAAACAGCACATGCAGCGACGACAGTTCGAGACGCCGCGTCAATTCGATGGCGCCACGCGCGAGCAACACGCGATCCTCGTGATGCGCGGCGATGAGGCGCGGCCCCGTCACCGGCGAAAACGGCACGGCGGACAGCGCCTTCGGGTAATAGCGCAAGCCGTGGCGCTCGAAGGCGTCGGCCCAGGCGTGATCGAACACATACTCGCCGCGCGAATGCGATTTCAGATAGAGCGGCATTGCGCCGGCGAATTCGCCGCCGCGCTTCAATATCAGATGATGCGCGCGCCAGCCGGTGCGCTTGACGGCGCAGCCCGTTTCCTGCAACGCCGAGAGAAACGCGTGACGCACGAACGGGTTATCGCCGGCGAGCCGGTTCCAGTCGTCGGCCGGAATTTCGTCCAGCGCATCGACTACATGAATTTCGACCTCGCGATTCAACAGGCTACCTCGCTGAAATATCGATGAGCGCGAGCCGTGCAAAAGCGGCGCCCGAAAGCGGCTATTCTCGCGCAAGTCGAAGCAGCACGCCGAAGCGGACAAAAGCGCCCCGACGCGGTGCTTTCGGCGATAATGCGCGGCAAATCATTCATCGAGCGCCGGCCCAACGCAATGCCGTGGTTCCTCTATCTGATCGAATGCGCCGACGGCAGCCTCTATACGGGGATCGCGACGGACGTCGAAGCGCGCTTCTGCGCGCATGCGAGCGGCAAGGGCGCGCGCTATACGCGTGCAAGGAAACCTCTCCGAGTGCTGGCGTCGTTCGAATTGGCAGGGAGATCGGAGGCGTTGCGCGCCGAATATCGTGTGAAGCGTCTGAGCGTGCAGCAGAAGCGCGCGTTGATCGCGGGAGAGCGGACGCTCGAATCGTTGCTGCCCCAGACCGAAGCAAGCGAAGAAGAATAAAAAACGCCGCCGCGTTTCGGCAACGCGGCGGCGTTTCGTCAAAAAGCGCGCTTACTTCTTGAAGTTCGCGACGCCTTCAGAGATTTCCTTGTGCGCGGCGTCGATGCCCGCCCAGCCTTCGACCTTCACCCACTTGCCCTTTTCGAGCGCCTTGTAGTTCTCGAAGAAGTGCTTGATCTGGTCCTTCAGGTATTCGGGCACGTCGTCGATCGACTTGATGTTCGCCGTCATCGGGCAGATCTTGTCGTGCGGCACCGCGACGAGCTTCGCATCCACGCCGGATTCATCGGTCATCTGCAGCATGCCGAGCGCACGCGCGCGCACGACCGAACCTGCGAGCAGCGGAAACGGCGTGATGACGAGCACGTCGACCGGGTCGCCGTCACCGGAGAGCGTTTGCGGAATGAAGCCATAGTTGGCCGGATAGCGCATGCCGGTGCCGATGAAGCGGTCGACGACGAGCAGGCCCATGTCCTTGTCCGCTTCGTATTTGACCGGATCGCTTTGCGCGGGAATCTCGATGATGACGTTGAAATCCTGGGGGAGATCACGGCCGGGAGGTACGTTGTTGAAGCTCATGAGCACTCTCTGGAGAAGTTGAGGTCGGAGATGGAATCGCACGGGCGGACGGTCCCTGGACGAACCGCGCAACCCTCGCGCGTGTGGATGCTTGATTGCGTCATTATAGCCAATCGGTTTGCGCGTCCTTTGCACGCACGGCGCGCGCCGGGCGTTGGCGCGATAATCGGATTCAGCATCGAATTCCAGCAGCAGAAACCCGATTTCAGGAGACGTGCATGGAAGACGCGAAGCATTTCATCAACAACCGATGGGTCGCGCCATCGGGCAGGGAGACGATCCCCGTCGTCGATCCGTCGGACGGGCAGATCTTCGCGCAGATCGCGCGCGGCTCGGCGGCCGACATCGACCTCGCCGTCGCCGCCGCCCGCGCCGCGTTCGAAGGCGACTGGGGCGCGATGAGCGCCGCCGAGCGCGGACGCATCCTCGCGCGCCTGTCGATGCTGATTGGCGCGTGCCACGAGGAAATCGCGCAGATCGAGGCGCGCGACACCGGCAAGCCGCTCAGACAGGCGCGCGCCGACGCCACCGGCATCGCGCGCTACTTCGAGTTCTACGCGGGCGCCGCCGACAAGCTGCACGGCGAAACCCTGCCCTATCAATCCGGCTATACCGTGCTCACGATCCGCGAGCCGCACGGCGTGACGGGCCATATCGTGCCGTGGAACTATCCGCTGCAGATTTTCGGGCGCAGCGTCGGCGCCGCGCTCGCAACCGGCAATGCGTGCGTCGCGAAGCCGGCCGAAGACGCGTGCCTGTCGCTGTTGCGCATCGCCGAACTGGCGGCGGAAGCGGGCCTGCCCGACGGCGCGCTCAATATCGTCACCGGCTACGGGCACGAAGCGGGAGCGGCGCTCGCGCGGCATCCGGGCATCGACCACATCTCGTTTACGGGTTCGCCCGCGACGGGCGCGGCCGTCACCAAGATGGCCGCCGATAACCACGTCCCCGTGACACTCGAACTGGGCGGCAAGTCGCCGCAGATCGTGTTCGCCGATGCCGATTTCGACGCCGCGCTGCCCGTGCTCGTCGCCGCGATCGTGCAGAACGCGGGGCAGACATGCTCGGCGGGCAGCCGCGTGCTGATCGAACGCGCGGCCTACGAGCCGCTGCTCGAGCGGCTGTCGCAGGCGTTCGCGGCGCTGAAGGTCGGTCCGAGCAAGCTCGATCTCGACTGCGGCCCGCTCATCAGCGCGAAGCAGCAGCAGCGCGTGTGGGACTTTCTATCCGATGCGCAGCACGACGGCATCCCGATGGCCGCGCACGGCGAAGTCGTGGGCGATGCGCCCGAAGCGGGCTTCTATCAGGCGCCCACGTTGCTGCGCGACGTCCCGCCGACGCACCGTCTCGCGCGCGAGGAAGTGTTCGGCCCGGTGCTCGCCGCGATGCCCTTCGACGACGAAGCCGATGCGCTGAAACTCGCCAATGGCACCGACTACGGCCTCGTAGCCGGAATCTGGACACGCGACGGCGCGCGGCAGATGCGCCTCGCGCGCCGCGTGCGCTCGGGGCAGGTGTTCATCAACAACTACGGCGCGGGCGGCGGCATCGAATTGCCGTTCGGCGGCGTGAAGCATTCCGGGCATGGACGCGAGAAAGGTTTCGAAGCGCTGTACGGCTTCACGACGCTGAAGACCATCGCCATCAAACATGGGTAAATAACGGAGACAGGCATGCGACTGCAAGGCAAAACCGTGATCGTGACGGGCGGCGGCTCGGGCTTCGGCGAAGGCATCGCGAAGACCTTCGCGCGCGAGGGGGCGAACGTCGTCGTCAACGATCTCAACGGCCCGGCGGCCGAACGTGTGGCGAGCGAAATCGCGCTCGCGTCGTCGCCGGAAGTGAAGCACGGCCGCGCGATCGCCGTGGCGGGCGACGTCACCCGGCGCGCCGACTGGCAAACGCTCTTCGACGCGGCCATCCAGGACTTCGGCAGCGTGCAGGTCGTCGTCAACAACGCGGGCACGACGCATCGCAACAAGCCCGTACTCGACGTGACCGAAGCCGAATTCGACCGCGTCTATGCGGTGAACGTGAAGAGCATCTACTGGAGCGTCGAGCAGTTCGTGCCGTACTTCCGCGAGCAGGGCGGCGGCGCGTTCATCAATATCGCGTCGACGGCGGGCGTGCGGCCGCGCCCGGGACTCGTCTGGTACAACGGCAGCAAGGCGGCGGTGATCATCGCGAGCAAGGCGCTCGCGGTGGAGCTGGGCCCGGATCGCATCCGCGTGAACTGCATCAATCCGGTGATGGGCGAAACCGCCCTGCTCTCCGAGTTCATGGGCATGGAAGACACGCCCGAGAACCGCCGCAAGTTCCTCGCGACGATTCCGCTCGGCCGCTTCTCGACGCCGCAGGACATCGCCAACGCGGCGCTCTACCTCGCCTCCGACGACGCCGAGTTCATCACGGGCGTCGCCCTCGAAGTGGACGGCGGCCGCTGCGTCTGAGCGATGCGCGCACGCCGCGCGACGATGCGGCGTGCGCCCGGACATCCGTGCTTTCCCTAGCAATAACAAGCGTTTGGCGTGAATGTCGACGGGCTAGAATCCTTACGCGTCTGTAATCGCGAGCGGGCCCATCCGCTCGACGCCGAACGCTAAAAAACTAGAGGAGACGAGCAACATGGCCAGCACCGCCAACCCCATGCCCCGCCCCGGCGCGGGTGCGCCATCGGCCTTCGAGGAGGCCACGTATCGCAAGGTCGCGTGGCGGCTCTCGCCGCTTTTGCTGATCTGCTACGTGGTCGCGTATCTGGACCGCGTGAATGTCGGCTTCGCGAAACTGCAGATGGCCGCAGACCTGCAGCTCTCGGACGCCGTGTACGGCTTCGGCGCGGGCATCTTCTTCTTCGGCTACTTCATCTTCGAGATACCGAGCAACGTGATCCTGCATCGCGTGGGTGCGCGGGTGTGGATCGCGCGGATCATGATTTCGTGGGGCATCATTTCCGCGCTCACGATGTTCATCACGACGCCGATGATGTTCTACGTGATGCGCTTCCTGCTCGGCGCGGCGGAAGCGGGCTTCTTCCCCGGCATCATTCTTTATCTGACGTACTGGTTTCCGGCGCGCAGGCGCGGGCGCATGACGACGCTTTTCATGACGGCCATCGCGTTGTCCGGTCTGATCGGCGGTCCGATCAGCGGCTGGATCATGAAGAGTTTCGACGGCGTGCATGGCTGGCACGGCTGGCAATGGCTGCTCTTGCTCGAAGGCATCCCGTCGGTCGTGGTCGGTCTTGTCGTGCTCGCGATGCTCGACGACCGCATCGCGAAAGCGAAGTGGCTCACGCAGGAAGAACGCGAACTGCTCGAGCGCAATATCGCGGCGGATAACGTCGAGAAGGAAGATCTGCCGCTCGGCAAGATCCTGTCGAGCCCGAAGGTCTGGCTGATGAGCCTCATCTACTTCTCGTTCGTGATGGGTCTTTACGGCGTGAGCTTCTGGCTGCCGACGATCATCAAGTCGATGGGCGTCTCCGATGCATTGCAGGTCGGCCTGCTGTCCGCGATTCCGTATGGCGCGGCGGTGATCGGCATGCTGTACGCGGCGCGCAGCGCGGACCGGACCGGCGAGCGCCGCTGGCATATCGCGATTCCGGCGTTCATCGGCGCGATCGGGCTGGTGCTGTCGGTGGTGTGGGCGTCGAACACGACGCTCGCGATGATCGGCCTCACGCTTGCGACGATGGGCATTCTCACTACGTTGCCTTTGTTCTGGAGTCTGCCGACGGCGTTTCTCGCTGGGACGGGCGCGGCGGCGGGGATTGCGATGATCAATTCTTTGGGTAACCTGGCCGGGTTTTTGAGTCCCTATCTCGTCGGGTGGCTCAAGCAGGTGACCGCTTCTACTGCGAGCGGCATGTATATGCTTGCGGGGTTTCTCGTGCTTGGCGCGGTGCTCGCGTTGAGCGTGCCGGCGCGAATGGTTAATCGGTAGGGTTTTTTGATTGGGGCTTTGTGCTATTAGCTTTCGTGGAATCCTGATTTCGCGTCGGTCTATTAGCACTGCCCCTGTGCGGGGCTGCAGTCACTTTCTTTGCTGCTGCAAAGAAAGCAGCTCGTTTAGGCCCGCGGCCACACGCAGTTTGACCATGCTTGCCAACCGCGAGTGGCACCCGCCTAAGTATCGCCCTTGTAGGCCCAACCAAGCTTGGCTCGCGCACGGTCTGCCACCTCGCGCCGCTTGCTTCACTGGTTCAGCGCCAAATGGCTCCGGCCCGCTTCGCGGCCGACGGGTCAATCGGTCGGCGTGCAGCCCCCTCAGTTGTACACATCCCAGCTTCGGAATAACTCACTAGCACGGCTTGGTGACGCGCTGCCATTCGAGTATCAGCCGGATTCATTGGTTGACAATGCGACCGAATTGGCCGCGCGTGGAGTCAGCGAGGCAGAAGAGGCTGTGGAAGAATGCCAAGTCGCGCGAGCGACGTTTCAAGATTCATGCACTTACCTACTATATAAGGAACGAGCTTTTGAGAACTACCAGCGATGCCGAGGGTATTGAGATGAAAGACCGCCGCCGAGCCTGTTCATCGAGACGCCGTGCAATCAGCCATTGCAGAGCGAGCGGCCGCAGGATTCGTTTTCAACGTGCCTCCTGATCGCGCCGATCAATGCGGCGAACCAGTGACGAACGAACACGCACGACTTATCGGATGTATGGCAATTCTTAGTCAGGCGCAAGCGCATCCAGAACTTCGCCCTCGTTTGCAAATCACTACTGCAAACTCGATGAATTGGGAACCGATCGAACGTCCCGATCAATAGCAGGGAGACATGGTTGGCACATGTGCGAAGAAAGCGACAGCCGCCCCGGGGAGAGGCAGTGCCAATAGACCGACACGATAACGGGATCGCGCAATAAGCAAAAACAAAGCGCACCCGCACCGCAACGATGCACGCAACCTCCGATGTGCACCAAAACCCCGCCCCACAACATGACCACGCAGCAGTAAAACCTTCCACGAACCACCCGCAAACCCAAGCGATCCGGGCATTCCACCCTCATTGGCATAACCCTTGCAGAACGATGCGAGCAATCGTCATTGCTCAAACAAACACATCGGCAAGGGGAACATTCATCATGAAACGACGCAGTCTGCTGAAGTTCGGCTCCATGTCGGGGGCGCTCGCCCTCGCGGGTCAGCTTCCGTTCACGAAGGCCCAGGCCGCCGATACGGGTCCGATCAAGGTCGGCGTCCTGCATTCGCTGTCGGGCACGATGGCGATCTCCGAGACGTCGCTGAAGGACACGGCGCTCATGACCATCGCCGATATCAACAAGAGCGGCGGCGTCATGGGCCGACAGCTCGAACCCGTCGTCGTCGATCCGGCTTCGAACTGGCCGCTCTTCGCCGAGAAAGCGCGTCAGCTTCTCACGCAGGACAAGTGCGCCGTCGTGTTCGGCTGCTGGACGTCCGTCTCGCGCAAGTCCGTGCTGCCGGTCTTCGAGGAACTCAACGGCCTGCTGTTCTACCCCGTGCAGTACGAAGGCGAAGAGATGTCGCGCAACGTGTTCTATACGGGCGCGGCGCCGAATCAGCAGGCAATCCCCGCCGTCGAATATCTGATGGGTCCGGAAGGCGGCAGCGCCAAGCGCTTCTTCCTGCTCGGCACCGACTACGTGTATCCGCGCACGACCAACAAGATCCTGCGCGCGTTCCTACATTCCAAGGGCGTCAAGGATGCGGACATACAAGAGGTCTACACACCATTCGGACATAGCGACTATCAAACCATCGTCGCGAACATCAAGACCTTTGCCCAAGGGGGAAAGACAACTGTCATCTCTACGATCAACGGCGATTCCAACGTACCGTTCTACAAGGAGCTCGGCAACCAGGGCCTGAAAGCGACCGACGTGCCCGTCGTCGCATTCTCGGTCGGTGAAGAAGAATTGCGCGGCATCGATACGAAGCCGCTCGTCGGCCATCTCGCCGCATGGAACTACTTCATGTCGGTAAAGAACACGAACAACTCGAAGTTCGAGAAGCAATTCTTCGAGTACGTGAAAGCGCAAAACCTGCCGGGCGGCGACAAGCGCGTGACGAACGACCCGATGGAAGCGACCTTTGTCGGCATCCACATGTGGAAGCAGGCCGTCGAAAAAGCCAAGAGCGCCGACGTCGACAAGGTGCGCACCGCGATGATCGGCCAGACCTTCGCCGCACCCTCGGGATTCACGCTGTCGATGGACGGCAATCACCATCTGCACAAGCCGGTGATGATCGGCGAAATTCGCAGCGACGGGCAGTTCAACGTCGTGTGGAAGACGAAGACGGCGGTGCGCGCGCAGCCGTGGAGTCCGTATATCGCTGGCAATCAGGGCAAGCCGGATATCGTCAGCTCCATTCCCGCGTTCCTGCGCCGTCAGCGCGTGCGTGTCGCGTGATGCCGTGATGGTTTGAAGCAGTGAGGCCGCGCGCGCCTTCCTAATTCGCGCGGCCGTCCATGTCTCATCAGAAAGGCCATCATGACCGGTTCCTTCATGCGCGTATTGCTCGCGCTCTTCATCGCGATCGCGCCGTTCAGCGCCCGCGCACTCACCAGCGACGACCTCGCCCCGCTCGCCGGCGAAGACTTCGAAGCCAGATCCGCCGCCATCGACAAGCTCATCGCCAACGCCGATTCGCCATCGGTCGCCGTGCTGACCGCGCTGTCCGATGGCTCGCTCGTCGCGACCGACAACGGCCACGTCTACATTCAGACCGACGACGGCACGAAGGACCCGATCACCGGCAAGACCGTCGAAGCACCCGATGCGCAGCAGATCACGTTGAGCAACATCCTGCGCACGAAAGTCGCCGGCGCGTTGTCGGGCCTGCAGCTCGCCTCCGCCGATACCGCCAAACGCCGCGAAGCGATCGCAGCGCTCCTCAAGAACCCCGACGCCTCGATGAAGCCGTTGATCGACCGCGCGCGCGCCATCGAGAAAGATCCCGAACTGAAGAAGCGCCTCGACACGCTCTGGGCGATGACCGCCCTTCACGATCCCGACGTCGGCAAGCGCCTTGAAGCGGCGCAACTCGTCGCGGCGCGGCACGATCTGGACATGTACGAGCTGCTGCGCCCCATCGTCGCGAAGAAAGCCGACGGCTCCTTCGACGAACCCGATGAACGCGTGCGCAACGCGGCGCAGGAAGGCCTCTACGCGCTCGATTCGATTCAGCGCCGCAGCGAGATCTTCGGCACGATCTTCGCGGGCCTCTCGCTCGGCAGCGTGCTGTTGCTCGCGGCGCTCGGCCTCGCGATCACGTATGGCCTGATCGGCGTCATCAACATGGCGCACGGCGAGTTCCTGATGATCGGCGCGTACGCGACATATGTCGTGCAGAACCTCGTGCAGCATTACGCGCCCGCCGCGTTCAACTGGTATCCGCTGTTCGCGGTGCCCGCATCGTTCATCGCGGCGGCGCTGGTCGGCATCGTGCTGGAAAGGCTCGTGCTCAAACATCTCTATGGACGTCCGCTCGAAACACTGCTGACGACCTTCGGCATCAGCCTGATCCTGATTCAGGCGACGCGCACGCTCTTCGGCGCGCAGAACGTGCAGGTGACGAATCCTTCGTGGATGAGCGGCGGCGTCACGGTGATGCAGAACCTCATCCTGCCGTACAACCGTCTGACGATCCTCGCGTTCTCGCTCGCGGTGGTCGCGATCGCGTGGGGCGTGCTCACGAAGACGCGTCTTGGCCTCTTCGTGCGCGCGGTGACGCAGAACCGCCGCATGGCCGCGTGCGTCGGCGTGAAGACCGCGCGCGTCGATTCGTATGCGTTTGCGTTCGGTGCGGGCATCGCAGGACTCGGCGGCTGCGCGCTCTCGCAGATCGGCAACGTCGGGCCGGATCTCGGCCAGAGCTACATCATCGATTCGTTCATGGCGGTGGTGCTCGGCGGCGTCGGCCAGCTTGCGGGCACGGTGATCGGCGGCTTCGGGCTCGGGCTCGTGAGCAAGGCCGTCGAGCCGTTCTGGGGCGCGGTGCTCGCGAAGATCGCGGTGCTCGTGCTCATCGTGTTGTTCATTCAGAAGCGTCCGCAGGGCATGTTCGCCCTGAAGGGCCGCAGCGCGGAGGCCTGAGCCATGACCGCCTCGACCAACGTCGGCGCGAATCTCGACGTCGCGCCGCAACCCGATGCGGGCGCCGCGCGCGCGGGGTTCGCGCTCGGCCTGCCGCCGCGCGCCGCGCTCCTGCCGCGTAACGGATGGCTCGCGCTGATCGCGCTCATCATCGCGATGGGCATCTTCGTGCCGGTCAGCGCGCTCGTGCTGCCCGAGACGAGCACGTTCCATCTGTCCGCCTATGCGATGACGCTCATCGGCAAGCTCATGTGCTATGCGATCGGCGCGCTCGCGCTCGATCTCGTGTGGGGTTACTGCGGCATCCTGAGCCTCGGCCATGCGCTCTTTTTCGCGCTCGGCGGCTACGCGATGGGCATGTACCTGATGCGCTCGATCGGCCGAGAAGGCACGTATCAGAGCGACCTGCCCGACTTCATGGTGTTTCTCGACTGGCACAAGCTGCCGTGGTACTGGGAAGGCACGGAGCATCTCTGGTACGCGTTGCTGCTCGTCGTGCTCGTGCCCGGCGTGCTCGCGTGGCTGTTCGGTTTCTTCACGTTCCGCTCGCGCGTGAAAGGCGTCTATCTGTCGATCATCACGCAGGCCATGACCTTCGCCGCGATGCTGCTCTTCTATCGCAATGAAACGGGCTTCGGCGGCAACAACGGCTTCACGGATTTCAAGCGCATCGCGGGCTTCTCCGTCACGCATCCGGGTACGCGCACGGCGTTGTTTCTCATCACGTTCGCCATGCTCGTGCTCGCGTTTCTCGCGGCGCGCTGGATCGTCACGTCGAAGCTCGGGCGCGTCGTCACCGGCGTGCGCGACGGCGAAGCGCGCCTGATGTTTCTCGGCTACAGCCCGCTCGCGTACAAGCTCTTCATCTGGACCGTGTCGGCCGTGCTGTGCGGCATCGCGGGGGCGTTGTACGTGCCGCAGGTCGGCATCATCAATCCGAGCGAGATGTCGCCGGCAAATTCGATAGAAATGGCCATCTGGGTCGCGGTCGGCGGACGCGGCACGTTGATCGGCCCGATCATCGGCGCGTTTGCGGTGAACGGCGCGAAGAGCTTTTTCACCGCATACTTCGCGGAGTACTGGCTGTTCTTCCTCGGCCTCATCTTCACGCTCGTGCCCTTGCTTCTGCCGAACGGCATCATGGGTCTCATCGATCTCGCGCGCCGCAAGAAGACCGCTGGAGATTGCGCAGAATGACCGCACACCATGCTTTGATCGTCGACCTTCCGCCGATTCCGCCCGCGCCGGATTCGCCCGAATCGAATCACAAGAACATCAACGTCATCTCGGGGCTGGGCCATGTGCTCGCGCCCGGTGAGATCGACGTATCGCACGGCACGATTCTCTATCTCGAGGACGTCACCGTGAGCTTCGATGGCTTTCGCGCATTGAACAAGCTGGCGTTGGCCATCGACGTGGGCGAGTTGCGCTGCGTGATCGGCCCGAACGGCGCGGGCAAGACGACGATGATGGACGTCATTACCGGCAAGACGCGCCCCGATGACGGCAAGGTCTTTCTCGGCCAGACGCTCGATCTCACGCGCATGTCGGAGCCGGTGATCGCTCGCACGGGCATCGGCCGCAAATTCCAGAAGCCGACTGTGTTCGAGAACCATCCCGTGTGGGAAAACCTCGAACTCGCGATGAAGACCGACAAGCGCTGGTTTGCATCTCTGCGCGCGCGGCTGGATCGGCAGGCACAGGCGCGCATCGAGGAAACACTGGAGCTGATTCGATTGCAGCATCAGGCGACGCGGCTCGCGGGGGAGCTTTCGCATGGACAGAAGCAGCGGCTCGAAATCGGCATGTTGCTGATGCAGCAGCCTGCTCTTTTGCTCCTCGATGAGCCTGCCGCAGGCATGACCGATCACGAGACGATGGAACTCGCCGAGCTTCTGAACAAGCTGCGGGGATCGTGTTCGATGATGGTCGTCGAGCATGATATGGAGTTCGTTGCTGCGCTTGCTGGCGACAGTGGCAAGGTCACTGTGATGGCTGAAGGACGGGTTCTCGCTGAAGGAACATTGGATGATGTCAAGCGGGACGAGGCCGTTATTGAGTCTTATCTCGGGCGGTGATTTGTTTGTTGCCGCGGGCTTTCGTTTCGCGCAAGCCCGACATGCTAACGGGATCCAGCGCAACGAAACCCCAACAGAAAGCAGGCCAAAATGCTAGAAGTCGAAAACCTGAACCAGTACTACGGCGGCAGCCACATCCTCCGCGATGTGAAGATGACCGTGCCCGACGGCGAGCTCACGGTGCTGCTCGGCCGCAACGGCGTCGGCAAGACGACACTGCTGCGCTGTCTGATGGGCGTCGTGCCGACCAAAAGCGGCACCATCAACTGGCGCGGCAACAAGATCTCGTCGATGCCAACTCACGCGCGTGTCGCGAACGGCCTCGCCTACGTGCCGCAGGGACGCGACATCTTCGGGCGTCTCACCGTGGAAGAAAACCTGCTGGTCGGCGCAGCGAGCCGAAAAGCGCCATCGAAGATTCCTGATCGCATCTACGATCTCTTCCCCGTCCTCAGAGACATGAAAAACCGCAGAGGCGGCGATCTCTCGGGCGGTCAGCAACAACAGCTCGCAATCGGCCGCGCGCTGATGAGCGAGCCGCAACTGCTCATCCTCGATGAACCGACTGAGGGCATCCAGCCGTCTATCATCCGCGACATCGGCCGCACGCTGCGACAGCTCGTCGATGAAATGGGCATGACCGTGCTGCTCGTCGAGCAGTATTACGACTTCGCACGCGAGCTCGCCGATCGCTACTGGGTGATGAGTCGCGGCGAAATCGTCGCGGGCGGCGCGGGCTCCGAGATGGACGAGCATGGAGTGCGCGAGCTGATCGCCGTATGATGACGATTCCCTCTCCATCGCGCATATCGCTTCTTTTTCATGCTTCATGAATCGCACGCGACGCTCGTCGATCCGAACACATGGCGCGGCTCGCTCGAACTCGGCTACGCGCATCAGCATGGCCGCACCGTTTGCGTTCATCGCAAGCACGAAGGACCGTTGAGGCTGCAACGGCCGCTCTATCCCGAAGGCGATATCTGTCACTCGGTGATCGTGCATCCGCCGGGCGGCGTGGCGGGCGGCGACCGCCTGTCCATCGACGTGCGCCTTCTGGAGCACACGCACGCCGTCATCACGACGCCCGGCGCGACCAAATGGTACAAGGCCAACGGCAAGCTCGCGACGCAGCGCATCGATATAGCTCTCGCGGCGCACGCGAAGCTCGACTGGCTACCGCAAAACAACATCGTGTTCGAGTCGTCGAACGTGGAACTCGAATTCAATCTCACACTCGATGAAGGCGCGAGCGCGATCGGCTGGGACGCGATGCTGCTCGGCCGCGCCGCCGCCGGCGAAAAGTGGACGCAAGGACACATCAAGGCGATATCGCGCATTACGCGGCGCGACGGCTCGACGCTCTGGTTCGAGCGCACGCTGCTCGATGCAAACGATCCGCTGCGCGATGCCGCGCAAGGACTCGCCGGCTTTCCCGCCTACGGCACGCTGTGGGCGATCGGCCCCGCTTGCGACGATGCCCTCGCCGAAGCCCTCACCGCGCAACTGCCCTTCGACGATGAACTGCGCGCCGGCGCATCGTGCGTCGGTCCGGGCGTCTTGATCGTGCGCGCGATCAGCCGCTCGATGGAGCCGCTCCAGAACACGCTCACCGATTGCTGGACGCGCCTTCGTCCCGTCGTGCATGGCGTCGATGCGCGGCCTTTGCGTTTGTGGACTACCTAGTACGCACCAGCGCAGCGCATCGGATTGCACACCCGTTGTGCGCAACAACAGACGCGCAACCGGCAAACGCAGGCGATACAACGAATAGACATCGATGGCACGACTCTCGCTTTAAGCCTCGGCTCGAGAGCCGCGCCTTCCAATGCGGCCGTTCAAGACCGAAGGATCATCGATGCTCACCACGTTTTCCCGCGCGCGACGCACCGCACTCGTCGCGTTGCTGCTTTCCCTCGCGCCCTTCGCCGCGCACGCCGACGCCCTCGACACCATCGCCAGGAACGGCACATTGCGCGTCGCCGTGCCCGAGGACTATCCGCCTTTCGGCTCGGTCGGCGCGGACATGAAGCCGCAAGGCTACGACGTCGACATGGCCGCGTTGCTCGCCAAATCGATGAACGTGAAGCTCGAGCTCGTGCCCGTGAACAGCGCGAACCGCATTCCGTATCTCACGACCAACAAGGTCGATCTCGTGATCTCGTCGCTCGGCAAGACGCCGGAACGCGAGAAGGTGCTCGATTTCTCCACCCCTTATGCGCCCTACTTCCAGGGCGTGTTCGGCCCGGCCGACATCAAGGTGAGCAGCCCCGCCGATCTCACCGGCAAGACCGTCGGCGCGACGCGCGGCGCGCTGGAAGAAATCGCGCTGTCGCAGATGGCGCCGAACGCGACCATCAAGCGCTTCGAGGACAACAACGCGACCATCTCCGCGTTTCTCTCGGGACAGGTGCAACTGATCGCGGCGGGCAACATCGTCGCGGCCGCGATCCTTGCGAAGAATCCGCCGCGCCGGCCGGAAGCGAAGTTCATCATCAAGGATTCGCCCTGCTTCGTCGGAATGAACAAGAACGAGCCGCGCCTGATGACCAAGGTCGACGACACCATCGCGCAGGCAAAAAAGGACGGCACGCTCAACACGATGTCGAAGAAGTGGTTCAACCAGCCGCTGCCCGCGAGCCTTTGATCAAGAGCGCGGCAACGTATGGCCTATGAACTTCAATTCGCCGATCTCGCGCAGTACGCGGGCATGTTCGCGAGCGGCGCGGCGACGACGCTCGCATTGACCGCCGTGTCGACGGCGCTCGGCGTGTCGGTCGGCGTGCTCGGTGCCGCCGCGCGCGACAGCCGGCAAGCGTGGCTCGCCGCGATCGTCGGCGGTTATGTCGAGGCGGTGCGCAATACGCCGTTCATCGTGCAACTGTTCTTCGTGTTCTTCGGCCTGCCCGCGCTCGGCATTCACCTGAGCGAATACGTCGCGGCCATTCTTGCGATGACGCTCAATCTCGGCGCGTACTCGATCGAAATCATCCGCGCAGGCATCGCGGCCGTGCCGAAGGGGCATCACGAAGCGGCGGCGTCGCTGGCGATGTCGCGCGGCGAGACGTTTCGCCATGTCGTGCTGCCGCAGGCGCTCGCGAAGGTGTTTCCCGCGCTCACCAGCCAGATCGTCATCACGATGCTCGGCTCCGCCGTCGTATCGCAGATCTCGGTGCCGGACCTCACCTACGCCGCGAGCTATATTCAGTCACGCAACTTCCGCGCCTTCGAAACGTGCTTCTTCACTACGGCTGCGTATCTCGTGATGGCGCTCGTGTTGCGCACCGCGTTGAACGCGGCGGGCAAGCGCTTTCTGATGAGCAACCGGAGCGCAGCGCGATGATCGAGTTCACCCTCGCGCAAATCGTCGAGAACCTGTTGCTCGCGGCGCGCTGGACCGTCGTGCTGTCGATCGTGTCGTTCGTGCTGGGCGGCATCGTCGGCTTCGCGCTGCTCGTGATGCGCGTCTCGGGTTCGCACCTGCTGCGCACGCTCGTCAAGGCGTATATCCAGATCTTTCAGGGCACGCCCCTGCTGATGCAACTGTTCCTCGTGTTCTTCGGCCTGCCGCTGCTCGGCATCGAGGTTTCGCCGTGGCTCGCCGCGACGGTCGGTCTCACGCTCTTCACGAGCGCCTATCTCGCGGAAATCTGGCGCGGCGCGGTCGAAGCGGTGCCGAAGGGACAATGGGAAGCGTCATCCAGTCTCGCGATGAGCTACTTCGAGCAGCTTCGACACGTGGTCCTGCCGCAGGCGACACGCATCGCGGTCGGTCCGACGGTCGGCTTCGCGGTGCAGGCGGTGAAGGACACGGCGCTCGTATCGATCATCGGCTTCACGGAACTCACGAAGGCCGGCACGATGATTTCGAACGCGACTTTCCGGCCGTTCCTCGTCTATGGGCTCGTCGCCATCATCTACTTCGTGCTTTGCTATCCGTTGACGCGCTATGCGCGCACGCTCGAAAGGAAATGGAATGCCGCTCGTTGAAACCCGCAATCTTCACAAGCAGTTCGGCGCGAATCAGGTGCTGAAGGGAATCGACTTTGCCGTCGAGCGCGGTCAGGTCGTGTCGATCATCGGGCGCAGCGGCTCGGGAAAGAGCACGCTGTTGCGCACGTTGAACGGGCTCGAAAGCATCGACGAAGGTTCGATCGAAATCGATGGCGAGCATATCGATGCGCGTCATGCCGACCTGCGCGCGCTGCGTCTGAAGGTCGGCATGGTGTTTCAGCAATACAACCTCTTTCCGCATCTGACCGCGGGAGAGAACGTGATGCTCGCGCAGACCGTGGTCAGGAAGATCCACAAGGCGAAGGCGCGCGCGACCGCGCATACTGTGCTCGAGCGCGTCGGTCTCGGCAACAAGTTCGACGCCTATCCCGATCAGCTTTCCGGCGGCCAGCAGCAGCGCGTGGCGATCGCACGCGCGCTCGCGATGAAGCCGACCGTCCTGCTCTGCGACGAGATCACGTCGGCGCTCGATCCGGAACTCGTCGGCGAAGTGCTCGCGGTCGTCGAAGATCTCGCGCGCGACGGCATGACGCTCATCATGGTCACGCACGAGATGCGCTTCGCACGCAAGGTGAGCGACAAGGTCGTGTTCATGCATCAGGGACGCGTGTGGGAATCGGGGGCGCCGGAAGCCATTTTCGAAAAGCCCTCGAGCGTCGAGCTGCAGCGCTTCATCCAGTGACATGCAAGCTCTCCGAAAGCCCGTCCGATGCTAGCATTGCAAGGCCCGAAACGCCTTTCTCCGTAAAAGAAGCTCATGAAACTCACGCCCCGAGAAAAGGACAAGCTGCTGATCTTCACCGCAGCATTGCTCGCCGAACGCCGCCGCGCGCGCGGCCTCAAGCTCAATCATCCGGAAGCGGTCGCATTCATTTCGGCCGCATTGATGGAAGCCGCGCGCGACGGCAGGACGGTCGCCGAAGTCATGCACTACGGCACCACGCTTCTCACGCGCGACGACGTGATGGAAGGGGTGCCGGAGATGATTCCCGACATCCAGATCGAAGCGACTTTCCCCGATGGCACGAAGCTCGTGACGGTTCATCATCCGATCCCTTAAGAACATGATCCCCGGCGAATACTTCATCGACGATGGCGAGCACGAACTCAACGCGGGACGCGAGACCGTGACGGTCGTCGTCGCGAATCATGGCGACCGTCCCGTGCAGGTCGGCTCGCATTTTCACTTCTACGAAGTCAACGCGGCACTGAAGTTCGAACGCGAGAAGGCGCGCGGCTTTCGGCTGAACATCGCGGCGGGCACGGCCGTGCGCTTCGAGCCGGGACAGGAGCGCACCGTCGAGCTCGTCGCGCTCGCAGGCGACCGGCACGTCTACGGCTTCAATGGCCTCGTGATGGGCCCACTCTGAACAGGACATCGAAAACATGACGCTACGCATCGGCCGCCGCGCTTATGCTGAAATGTTCGGCCCGACCACCGGCGACCGCGTGCGCCTCGCCGACACCGATCTCATCATCGAAGTCGAGCGCGACTTCACCACCTACGGCGAAGAAGTGAAATTCGGCGGCGGCAAGGTGATTCGCGACGGCATGGGCCAGTCGCAACGCCCCGCCGCCGAGGTCGTCGATACGGTCGTGACGAACGCGCTGATCCTCGATCACTGGGGCATCGTGAAAGCCGATATCGGCATCAAGGGCGGACGCGTCTTCGCGATCGGCAAGGCGGGCAATCCCGACATCCAGCCGAACGTGAGCATCGCGATCGGCGCGGCGACCGAAGTGATCGCGGGCGAAGGCATGATCGTCACCGCGGGCGGCGTCGATACGCATATCCACTTCATCAGCCCGCAGCAGATCGACGAAGCGCTCGCGAGCGGCGTGACGACGATGCTCGGCGGGGGCACCGGACCCGCGACCGGCACCAACGCGACGACCTGCACGCCGGGCCCCTGGCACATGGAGCGCATGCTGCAGGCCGCCGATGGCTGGCCGGTCAATCTAGGCTTTCTCGGCAAGGGCAACGCGAGCCTGCCCGGGCCGCTGATCGAACAGGTGAAAGCGGGCGCGATCGGCCTGAAGCTTCACGAGGACTGGGGCACGACGCCCGCCGCGATCGACAATTGCCTGTCGGTGGCCGACGACACCGACACGCAAGTCGCCATCCACACCGACACGCTCAACGAAGCGGGCTTCGTCGAGACGACCATCGCCGCGTTCAAGGGCCGCACGATCCACACGTATCACACCGAAGGCGCGGGCGGCGGCCATGCGCCGGACATCATCAAGGTGGCGGGCGAATCGAACGTGCTGCCCTCTTCCACCAATCCGACCCGCCCCTACACCGTCAACACGCTCGACGAGCATCTCGACATGCTGATGGTGTGCCATCACCTCGATCCGTCGATTGCGGAGGACATCGCGTTCGCGGAATCGCGCATTCGCCGCGAGACGATCGCGGCCGAAGACATCCTGCACGATCTCGGCGCGTTGTCGATGCTGTCGTCCGATTCCCAGGCAATGGGCCGCGTCGGCGAAGTCATCATTCGCACCTGGCAGACGGCGCACAAGATGAAGGTGCAGCGCGGCGCGCTCGCCGAAGACAATGCGCGCAACGACAATTTCCGCGCGAAGCGATATGTGGCGAAGTACACGATCAATCCGGCGATCACGCATGGCATCGCGCATGAAGTCGGTTCCATCGAGCCGGGCAAATGGGCCGATCTCGTATTCTGGGAGCCCGCGTTCTTCGGCGTGAAGCCCGCGATGATCGTCAAGGGCGGCATGATCGCGGTCGCGCAGATGGGCGACCCGAACGCGTCCATTCCGACGCCGCAGCCGGTGCATTACCGCGAGATGTTCGCGACGCGCGGCGGCGCGCTCGGCAAGACGTCGCTGACCTTCGTGTCGCAGCTCGCGGCGGAATCGCGCATCGCGGATCGTTACGGCCTCAACAAGCAGATCGTCGCGGTGAAGAACTGCCGCAATGTGACCAAGGCCGACATGATTCACAATGCATGGCAGCCGTCCATCAGCGTCGATCCGCAGACCTATCAGGTGATCGCCGATGGGCAATTGCTCACATGCGATCCAGCCACCGTTCTGCCGATGGCGCAGCGCTATTTTCTGTTCTGAGTCTTCATGCGTACCATCGACAAACGTCTGACCGCCAAGCTCGCGCCCGTGCTCGTCAAGCGCGCGCCTACCCTCACCCTGCCTTTCGATGCGCGCGGCAAGAGCCGTCTCGCCGCCACGCTCGACAACGGCGAGGAAGTCGCCCTCGTGATGCCGCGCGGCACCGTGCTCGCGGACGGCGACATGCTCGTCGCGGATGACGGCGGCTTCGTGCGCGTGGTCGCGGCAACGCAGGACGTGCTCGTCGTGCGCGCGCCGAGCGTGCGGCTATTGACGCGTGCCGCTTACCACCTCGGCAATCGCCATACGCCAGTGGAAGTCGGCGCGGACTATCTCAAGCTCGAAGCGGATCCCGTGCTCGAAGACATGCTGAACCGCCTGGGCGTGCTCGTCGCGCATGAATCGCAGCCGTTCCAGCCCGAAACCGGCGCATACGGCGGCGGTCACAAGCACGGCCACGACGAGACGTTCAGCGAAGACTACGCGCTCGCGCAAAAGGTCTTCGACGAGCATCACGGGCATGATCATTCGCACGATCACGACCATGCTCACGATCACTCGTCGTGCGGTCACGATCATCACCATCATCACGGTCATGCGCATCGCTGAACTCACGGCGCTTATGCATCTCGCGTCGCCGGCGCTGCCGATCGGTGCGTTCAGCTATTCGCAGGGACTCGAAGCGGCGATCGAGCACGGCCTGGTCCACGACGGCGACAGCGCGCGCGACTGGATCGCGAGCGGCTTGAGCACCGTGCTTGCGCGTGGCGAACTGCCGTTGCTCGCGCATCAGATCGAGCATTGGCGTTCGCACGACGAAGCCGCGTTGAGAGCGGCGAACGATGAATACATCGCGAGCCGCGAATCGGCGGAACTGAGACGCGAAACCGAGCAGATGGGCTGGTCGCTCGCGCAGTTGTGCGCATCGCTCGAATGGGGCGACGCATCGCGCCGCGCGACGCTCGCCGCGATCAAACCCATCGCGCAACCGAGCGCGTTCGCCTTCGCCGCGTTCGCGCACGATGCGACGGCGGAAGCAGCGCTCGCCGCCTACGCGTTCAGCTGGGTCGAGAATCAGGCGGCCGCCGCGCTCAAGGCCGTGCCGCTCGGCCAGCTCGCGGGGCAGCGCATCATCGTCGCGTTGCGCGAGCCGATCGATGCCGCCGTGCGCCGCGCGCTCGATACATCGCCCGAACGGGTCAACACCTTCGCGCCGCAACTCGGCATCTTGTCCGCGCGGCATGAATCGCAATACTCGCGGCTCTTCCGCTCCTGAACCGGTATTTTCATGAACACTCCCGCTTATTCTTCCGCCGCCCGCCGAACCAAGAAACTGCCGCCGTTGCGCGTCGGCGTCGGCGGCCCCGTTGGTTCCGGCAAGACCACGCTGCTCGAAATGCTCTGCAAGGCGATGCGCGACAAGTACGATCTCGTCGCCATCACCAACGATATCTATACGAAGGAAGATCAGCGCCTGCTCACGGTCGCGGGCGCGCTGCCCGCCGAGCGCATCATGGGCGTCGAGACGGGCGGCTGTCCGCATACGGCGATCCGCGAGGATGCGTCGATCAATCTCGAGGCCGTCGATCGCATGGTGTCGAAGTTTCCGGACGCCGATATCGTGTTCATCGAATCCGGCGGCGACAACCTCGCGGCGACCTTCAGCCCGGAACTCTCCGACCTGACTATCTATGTGATCGATGTGGCGGGCGGCGAGAAGATTCCGCGCAAGGGCGGCCCTGGCATCACGAAGTCGGATCTGCTCGTGATCAACAAGACCGACCTCGCGCCTCATGTCGGCGCGAATCTCGACATCATGGCGAGCGACGCGAGGAAGATGCGCGGCGAGCGGCCCTTCGTCATGTGCAATCTGAAGGCGCTCGACGGGCTCGATGAAGTCGTCGGCTTCATCGAGAAGAAGGGACTGCTGCTCGCGTAAGACGCGCTAGGCCAGCGCAATCGAGTTCGATATCGAGACCGTGTTCTCACCCACCTGCACGAAATCGCGCTTCATCTCGACGTGCCATTTGAGGAAGTTGCGGCTGTTCGATTCGCCGGGAAGCATCCAGTCGTGCAACTCGATCACGACGACCGGGAACATGTTCAGGGCATCGCAATGGCGCGAAAACAGGTCCGATTCCGCCCCTTCGATATCGATCTTGAGAATGAACGGCGTCACGCCGGATGCCGGCATCACGTCTTCGAGCGTCAGCGCGTCGACGGCATACCCATTTTCCATGGGCCGGTCGGCCGTGCGGAAGGCCCATTCACCCGCGCCCGGATCGTTGAGATAGAGCGTGCCGCGCGTGGCCGCGATCGCGGCGTTCAGCGGCGTGATCGCAGGAAAGGCCTCCGCGTTTTTCTTGAGCAGCGCAAAATTCGATATATCCGGCTCGATGGCGACGATCTTTGCCTTTGGATACGTGAGCGCGTACCACACCGCAGCGGCGCCGATATTGGCGCCCGCATCGACGATCAGCGGATTTTCGCAAGCCTCATAGAACGCCGCGATCTCCTTCGCGCGGCTGAGATGATCCGTGGCGTACTGGCGCAGAAAGAAGATCTGCTTGCAAACCGAGCGATCCGCGAGGCAAGGCCGATATTCGAAGCGCCTGTTGCCCGGGAGCACGAGACCGTGCGTTCCGTATCGGACGCTGCCCCATGCATCGGTTGCTGTGTGGCGGGGCCGCAGCAGGCGCAAGAGGCCTGGCGGAATCATGTCTTTGACGACGGACCTGATGAAATCTTGCATGCGCGTCCTCGAAAGAAGCTTGGCAGCATGTTCGCAGGCGTCCGGCCTATGGATGTGCGTTCGACGCGGCCGGGTGGAGGTTCAGTATCCCTCTAACCTTTCCGGCGTTCAACCCTCGAATTGTCAGCGGAATAAGGGTTAAGGTCAGATGATTGACCGAAGAACCGCAGGTCAAGGCACCACTGACGCGATGACGAAATCACTTCGCCGCGTCGCTTTCCTCTTCGAGCAATGCGCTCAGCACGCTCACCGTTCGCTGCGTCGCGCCGCGATGCCGCGCCGCGAAAGCTGACGCGGCCGCGCTCATCGAAAGCCGCCTTGCCTTGTCGCCGAAAATCTCGCGCAGCCCGCGCGCGAGTTCCTGCGGGTCCTGCACACGCAGTGCGGCGCCTGCCGCGATTGCATCGTTGGTCGCCTGCGTGAAATTGAACGTATGCGGCCCGATCAGCACCGGCACGCCCGCCGCGCACGCTTCAATCAGATTCTGCCCGCCGAGCGGCAACAGGCTCCCGCCGATGAACGCGAGATCCGCCGCGGCGTAATACGCGCCGAGTTCGCCCATCGAATCGCCGAGCAGGACCTGCACGCTTTCCGGCAGCGGTTCGGGCACATCCGCGCCCGATCCCGCCGCCGCAGGCTTCGGCGCCCACACCGAACGGCGCGCGCTCGTCAGACCCAGGCTCGCGATCAGCGCCGACACTTCATCGAAACGCTGCGGGTGACGCGGCACCAGAATCAGCAACGCATTGGGCACATTGAGCGCCGCGAACGCGCGCAGCACGAGCGTCTCCTCGCCCTCGCGCGTGCTCGCCGCGACCCACACCGGCCGCTCGCCGATCGCCGAGCGCCACGCCTGACCGCGCGCGACCAGTTCGGGCGGCGCGGTCATATCGAACTTCAGATTGCCGAGCACCGCGACATTGCGCGCGCCGAGCGCGGTGAGCCGCTCGGCGTCGGACGGCGTCTGCGCGAGCACGCGCGAAAAGCCGCCGAACACTTCGCGCACCGCGCGCCCGAACTTCGCCGCGCGCCGATACGACCGCTCCGACATGCGCGCGTTCGTCAGCACGAGCGGCACGTCGCCGCGCTTGCATTCGTCGATGAGCGTCGGCCAGACTTCCGTCTCCATCACGATGCCGAGCGACGGACGCCATGCGCGCAGGAAGCGCCGCACGAGAACGGGCAAATCGTAGGGGAGATAGCCGCGCGACACGCGATCGCCGAACAGTTCGAGGCCCGTCGCGCGGCCGCTCGGCGTCATGTGCGTGAGCAGCACGCGGGCTTTGGGATGCGCCTTCATCAATGCGTCGATGAGCGGTTGCGCCGCGCGCGTCTCGCCGACCGATACCGCATGCACCCAGATGAGCGGCGCGAGATCGTCGGCGCGGCGGGCAGGGATATGTCCGAACCGCTCGCCGATATGCTCGCGGTAACCGCGCTCCTTGCGCGAGCGGATGTAGAGCCGCAGCACCGCGAGCGGCGCGACGATCCACCAGAGCGCCCGGTAGACGAGCCTCAGGACGGCAGCCGATGCGCCCGGGGAAGCGGCGCCGCTCAAACGAGCGCCCTGCCCTTCAGGCGCTCGAGAATGCCGAGCGGCGCGCATTCGGGGCGCACCATCGCCTTGACGGGCAAAAAGAAGGTCTGCTCCATCATGAACTGGCCGGACATCACCGCGTGCGATGTGTGATCGGAGAAGCAGACCCACACCGAGCCGGGCGGAAATGGCATCGTCTCCTGCGGCGCAGTCTTCTGATAGTCGAGATCGGCCTTCATCGCGTCATGCAGATGCAGCATCAGATGGTCGTATTCGCTACGCGGCGACTTCGTGATGTGCAGCAGATTCATGAGCCACGCCGAACCGGGCATCTGCGTGTTGATGCCGGGCAGGAAGCGCTTGGCCATGTCCTCGAACGGTTCGCCGACACGCCACACGCGCGGCGATCCGTTCGGGTTGACATTCGTGAACACGCGCAGGATGCGCTCGCCGTAGTTCGGGCGCGACGGAAAAGCATCGACGTGCAGGCGGCTGTCGTCCTTGCGCCAGGATGTCTCGCGCGTTTCGACCTGATGCAGCCGCAGGCTCGTGGGCGCGACGCGCAGCTTGCCGTCGTATTCGGGAAAGAGGCCGTCGACAAGCGAGCGCGCATGATCCTGATAACGCTTGATGAGCGAGCGCACCGCCGATTGCATCACGCTATCGCCGAGCACGCCGTTCAACGCGCCGCCGTTGGGCGCGAGACTGATGTTCTTGCGTTTGGGGTCCGCGATCTTCGGATCGAGCAGCGCGAGTTCGCCGCCTTCGATCGGAAAACGCAGATTGGGGAAATACAGCACCTTGCCGTTTTCGACGCCGGCCAGGAGCGTCTCGCGCGGCACGGAGAGATTCTTTCCCTGCCAATCGCCAGACGCGACTTCGATAATTTGAGATTCCGTCATGTGTCTACGACCTTGAGTTGCAAGCGCACGGCGCAGCGCACGATGAAAACGCCACAGCACGCTACAGCAGGCCGAAGCCCGCGAGCGCGGTCTTGACTTCGGAAAGCGTCGGATGCCGGCTCGCGTCGCCGAGATTGACCACCTGCGGCGACCAGTAGCCGCCGGTGCGCCATGCGGTCGAGAAATTGTACAACTCGACGGTCGGGCGCTTCAGCGCCGCGGCAATATGCACCAAGCCCGTATCGACGCCGACGGTCGCGGCCGCGCCGTCGATCAGTCCGACCACCGCGGGCAGCGAGAGCTTCGGCGGCACGATCGCGGCCGCCCCGAATTCCTTCGCGAGCTTTTCGCTCGTCGCGCGTTCGGCGTCGCTGCCCCACGGCAACACGATCGATGCGCCGCGCGTGACGAGCGCCTGCCCGAGCTCGATCCATGCGGCTTCGGGCCATTGCTTGTCGGCGCGCGACGTGGCGTGCACGAACACGACATACGGCACCGGCAGATTCAGCCCGAGCTCGGAGACGGCGAGCGTCGCGCGCCGCGTGTCGAGGCCGAAGTCGATGTCGTCGGTCATCTGCGGCTTCGGCAGATCGAGCGCGGCCGCCACGAGTTGCCGCGTGCGCTCGACGACGTGGGTGCGCGGCTCGATCGGCACGCGGCGGTCGTAGAAGAAACGCACGGGCCATTCGTAGCCGGCGCCGTCGGTGCGATTGCCGAGCCCGACGAGCGGCCCGCGCGCCCAGCTCGCGACCCACGCGGTCTTGATAAGGCCCTGGCAGTCGATCACGAGATCGTATTTTTCGGCGGCGAGCTCGCGCTTGAACTTGCCGATCTCGCGCCAGTTCGCGGGCGACGTGAACGCCTTGCGCCAGCGCCTGAGCGAGAACGGGATCGCGCGACGCACGCCGTGCACCAGTTCGACGAGACCCGCGAAGCTTTCCTCGACGAGCCAGTCGATCCGTGCATCGGGATAGCGGCGGCGGATGTCGGCGATAGCCGGCATGTTGTGAACGACGTCGCCGAGCGACGACACGCGGACGATCAGGATCTTTTGCACGCTGTGGAGGGAAAGGCGCGGACGGCGCGGCGCAGTGAGCAGGAAAGGGGAGATTTTAGAGCGTGTCGGGGGAGTTTGGCTAAGAAATGCTTGGCCGCTGGGGGCGGCGTGCGGGGGGACTGGGCTTTTCCGCCGGATCCCGTTTTCTTGTTGGTTTATTAGCGTTGCCCCTGTGCGGGGCGGCAGTCACTTTCTTTGCTGCTGCAAAGAAAGTAACCAAAGAAAGCAGCTCGAGACGCCCGCGGTCACACGCAGTTTGGCCATGCTTGCCAGCCCATCGTGGGCTGCCTAAGTGTC
>FCOD02000018.1 GCA_001544655.2 Caballeronia turbans | reverse complement strand
GCGACCGGGTCGTCAAATCCCGCCCTAAACGGTACACCGTTCGTTATCTAAGAAAAGACCTTAACTGAACGGCATTAGCCCGCGCGGCTGCCTTTTTTGCTTTCGGGCGACGAATCTAGCGCGCGAAGCGCTTCGCCCATTCGGCCGTCGCGGCGCTGTAGAACGTGTCGAGGGAATCGGTCGAGACATCGATGCCCAGATGCCGCGCCGCTGCGACGAGCGCCTGGAGAGGCGCGTGCCGATCGAGCGGCGCCGCGCCCGTCTGCTTGCTCAGTTTCTCGCCGACGTCGTTGTTGACGACGGCCACATGCAGATAAGCCGGCGTCGGCACACCGAGGCAGCGCTGGAGATAGATCTGCCGCGCGGTCGAATCGAGCAGATCCGCGCCGCGCACGATGTGCGTGATTCCGGCGTCGGCGTCATCGACGACGACCGCCAGTTGATATGCCCACAGCCCGTCCGCGCGCTTTAGCGCGAAATCGCCGACCTCGGTTGCGAGATTCTGCGTTTGCGGTCCTTGCCAGCGATCGACGAACGTAACGACCGCCGCATCGCCATCCGGCACGCGCAGCCGCCATGCGCGCGCGGGCTTGCCATGCAGGCCGCCGCGGCATGTTCCCGGATAGGCGAGCGTCGCATGGCGCGCGTGCGCGTGCACCAGCGAATCCGCGATTTCGCGTCGCGTGCAGCCGCAGGGATAGATGAAGCCTGCCGCCTGAAGACGTTCGAACGCGGCCTGATATGCATCGCCGCGCTCGCTTTGCCAGACCGGCGGTTCGTCCGAAGGCATACCGAAATGCGCGAGCGTCGCGAGGATTTCATCGGCGGCCCCGGGCACGGTGCGCGGCGCATCGACATCCTCGATGCGCACGATCCAGCTCCCGCCGTGCGCGCGGGCATCGAGAAAACTCGCGAGCGCGCTGACGAGAGAACCCGCGTGCAGCGGTCCAGTGGGCGAGGGCGCGAAGCGGCCGCGATAGGTCATCGGGCTCTTGTCGATCTCTAGGCCGCGCGGCTAACCTTTGCGTCGGGATGGCAAGCCGGGCACGTTTCGCCTGGCTTGTAGAACGGCGACATCTGATCTTCGACCGACACCACCGCGCGACAGCCGAAGCACTGCGCGGTCGCGGTGGGCTGCAGGTTCGGATCGAGCGCCGTACGGTAATCGAACACGAAGCATTCGCCGGTGTAATGCGCGCCGCCCACTTCCTCGAAGTACTTCAAAATGCCGCCTTCGAGCTGATAAACGTGCTCGATGCCGACTTCCTTCATGTGAATCGCGGCCTTTTCGCAGCGGATTCCGCCGGTGCAGAACGACACGACGGTCTTGTCCTGCAGATCCGCACGATTTTGCTCGATCACCTCGGGAAACTCGCTGAATTTCGTGATGCGGTAATCGAGCGCGTCGTCGAACGTGCCGACGTCCACTTCGAATGCGTTGCGCGTGTCGAGCATCACGACCGGACGACCTTCGTCGTCATGGCCGCGGTCGAGCCAGGCTTTCAGCGTGGGCGCGTCGACGGAAGGCGCGCGACCGAGTTCCGGCTTGATCGCGGGCTTTTTCATCGTGATGATTTCGCGCTTGAGCTTCACCAGCATGCGGCGAAACGGCTGCTTCGCGGAGAGGCTTTCCTTGAACTGCAGATCGGCGAAACGGCCGCCGAAGAGGGCATCCGTTCGAATGTAGTCGATGAATTCGCGGACTTCGGCAATCGGACCGGCAATGAAAAGATTGATGCCCTCCGGCGCCAGCAGAATCGTGCCTTTCAGGCCGAGCGCGTTGCAGCGTTCGGTGACGAGCGGCCGCCACGCGGGGCCGTCCTCGATGGTGACGAATTTGTAGGCGGAGAGATTCAGAATGCTCATGATCGGATGACGCGCAAACGGCTGTAACGGGTAAAAAGTGCGCGGATGAAACGCGCGCAAAACACGTATTATCCCGCAAACGGCGCGTGGCTCTCCGGGATTCGATCTGCCGTGTCGCCGGGTCTTGCGCGTGCGCAATGTCGGGCGTGCGCGCAGGCCTTATCCGTTCGGCCAACGCGCTTCGCCGCGCCCGTTTTCGCGTGTATCCCGCATGTACAATACCGCCATGTCAGATCCCCGCTTCGTTCATCTCCGCGTCCACTCCGAATTCTCGATCGCCGACGGCATCGTGCGGCTGGACGACGTCGTCAAGGCTGCCGCAAAAGACGGGCAAGGCGCGCTTGCGCTGACCGATCTCGGCAACGCGTTCGGCCTCGTGCGCTTCTACAAGGAAGCGCGCGGTAATGGCGTCAAGCCCATCGCGGGTTGCGATGTCTGGATCACGAATCCCGCCGATCGCGACAAGCCCTCGCGCCTGCTGCTCCTCGTGCGCGACAAGCAGGGCTATCTCAATCTGTGCGAGCTGTTGAGCCGCGCATGGCTGACGAACCAGTATCGCGGCCGCGCCGAGGTGATGGTCGAATGGCTCGAAGAAGGCCTGGCCCAAGGACTGCTCGCGCTCTCGGGCGCGCAGACGGGCGACATCGGCATGGCACTCGCGGCAGGCAATGCAGCCGGCGCGCAACGCAACGCCGAGCGCTGGACGGCACTTTTTCCGAACGCGTTCTACATCGAGTTGCAACGCGCGGGTCTGCCGGGTGAGCAGGCCTACGTTCAGGAAGCGGTCAAGCTCGCCGCGAAGCTGAAGCTGCCCGTGGTCGCGACGCATCCGCTGCAGTTCATGACGCCCGACGACTACACCGCGCACGAAGCGCGCGTGTGCATTTCCGAAGGCGACATTCTCGCCAATCCGCGTCGTCAGAAGCGCTTCACGAACGATCAGTATTTCCGCACGCAGGACGAGATGTGTGCGCTCTTCGCCGACATTCCGTCGGCGCTCGCGAACACGGTCGAGATCGCGAAGCGCTGCAATCTGACGCTCGAACTCGGCAAGCCGAAGCTGCCGCTTTTCCCGACACCCGATGGCATGTCGCTCGACGACTACCTCGTGCAGTTGTCGAAGGAAGGTCTCGAAGTCCGTCTGCAACAGCTTTATCCGGATGAAGCCGAACGTGAAGCGCAGCGCGAAACGTACTACGCGCGCCTCGACTTCGAGTGCGGCACGATCATCAAGATGGGCTTTCCGGGCTACTTCCTGATCGTCGCCGACTTCATCATGTGGGCGAAGAACAATGGCGTGCCGGTCGGCCCGGGGCGCGGTTCGGGCGCGGGCTCGCTGGTCGCGTATGCGCTCGGCATCACGGACCTCGATCCGCTGCGCTACAACCTGCTGTTCGAGCGCTTCCTGAATCCGGAACGCGTGTCGATGCCCGACTTCGATATCGACTTCTGTCAGGAAGGGCGCGACCGCGTCATCCAGTATGTGAAGGGAAAGTACGGCGCAGATGCGGTCTCGCAGATCGCGACCTTCGGCACGATGGCCGCGAAGGCCGCGGTACGCGACATCGGCCGCGTGCTCGATCTCGGCTACATGTTCACGGACGGCATCGCGAAGCTGATTCCGTTCAAGCCAGGCAAGCACGTGACCATCGCGGATGCGCTGAAGGAAGAGCCGACTCTGCAGGAACGCTTCGACAGCGAAGACGAAGTGCATCAGCTGCTCGAACTCGCGCAGCGCGTGGAAGGGCTCACGCGTAACGTCGGCATGCACGCGGGCGGCGTGCTGATCGCGCCGGGCAAGCTCACGGATTTCTGTCCGCTCTATACGCAAGGCGAGGACGGCGGCGTCGTCAGCCAGTACGACAAGGACGACGTGGAAGCCGTCGGCCTCGTGAAGTTCGACTTTCTGGGCCTGACCACGCTCACGATTCTCGACTGGGCCGAGCGCTATATTCGCCGGCTCGATCCGTCGAAAAAGGACTGGAATCTCTCGCAGGTGCCGCTCGACGATCCGGCGTCGTTCTCGATCCTCAAGAAAGCAAACACCGTCGCTGTGTTCCAGCTCGAAAGCCGCGGCATGCAAGGCATGCTGAAGGACGCGCAGCCGGATCGCTTCGAGGACATCATCGCGCTCGTGGCGTTGTATCGTCCGGGCCCGATGGACCTGATCCCGAGCTTCTGCGCGCGCAAGCACGGGCGGGAGATCGTCGAATATCCGGACCCGCGAGTCGAGCCTGTTCTGAAAGAGACCTACGGCATCATGGTCTATCAGGAGCAGGTGATGCAGATGGCGCAGATCATCGGCGGCTACTCGCTCGGCGGCGCGGACTTGCTGCGTCGCGCGATGGGCAAGAAGAAGCCGGAGGAAATGGCGAAGCATCGCGAGATTTTCGCGGAAGGCGCGGCGAAGAACGGCCTCACGCGCGAGAAGGCGGACGAGACCTTCGACTTGATGGAGAAGTTCGCTGGCTACGGCTTCAACAAGTCGCACGCGGCCGCCTATGCGTTGCTCGCGTATCACACGGCGTGGCTGAAGGCGCATCATCCGGCTGAATTCATGGCGGCCAACATGTCGCTCGCCATGGACGACACCGACAAGGTGAAGATCCTCTTCGAGGACTGCATCGCGAACGGCATGGCGGTGCTGCCGCCGGACATCAACCGCTCGGCGTATCGCTTCGAGCCGGTTGCGCAAGCCGACGGCAAGCGCTCGAAAACCATTCGCTATGGTCTCGGCGCGGTAAAGGGCAGCGGTCAGAACGCGATCGAGGAAATCCTGCGCGCGCGCGAGGACGGCCCGTTCGTCGATCTGTTCGACTTCTGCGAGCGCATAGACCGTCGTGTCGTGAATCGTCGCACGGTGGAAGCGCTGATCCGCTCGGGCGCGTTCGACACGGTGCATGCGAATCGTGCGCAGCTGCTCGCATCGGTGCCGCTCGCGATGGAAGCCGCCGATCAGGCCGCCGCCAACGCGATGCAGGCCGGCCTTTTCGACATGGGCGACGCGCCGCTCGCGAAACACGAATATGTCGACGAACCCGAGTGGTCGGACAAGAAGCGCTTGCAGGAAGAGAAGACCGCGCTCGGCTTCTATCTGTCGGGGCATCTCTTCGATGCCTACAAAGGCGAAGTGCGACGCTTCGTGCGCCAGAAAATCGGCGAGTTGAAGGAAGGGCGCGACAAGCTGGTCGCGGGCGTCATTTCGGCGATGCGCACGCAGATGACGCAGCGGGGCAAGATGCTGATCGTCAATCTCGACGATGGCAGCGGGCAGTGCGAAGTCACCGTCTTCAACGAGCAGTTCGAAGCGAACAAGGCGCTCTTCAAGGAAGACGAGTTGCTCGTCGTGCAAGGTCAGGCGCGCAACGACGCCTTCACGGGCGGCATTCGCTTCACCGTCGATACGGCGATGGATCTCGAGCGCGCGCGCAGCCGCTATGCGCAGTCGGTGAAGGTCGAGATGAACGGCAACGCCGATGCGTTGCGCCTGCGCCGTGTGCTCGAAGCGCATGCGGCGGGCGCTGAAACGCCGGCGCCTGTTGCCGCGCCGCCCGCTCGCGATAACGGACGTTCGCGCCAAAGCGCGCCCATTCCTAACGGCCTGAACGTAAGCATCGTCTATCGCAGCGAGCACGCTGAAGGCGAAGTGCGCCTCGGTGACGCATGGCGGGTCAAGCCGACCGACGAACTCATCACGGCGTTGCGCGGTGAATTCGCGGGCAGCGCGATCGAAATCGTCTACTGATGCGCATCGGCATATCGGCGAATGCGCTGAAGCATTCCGGCGGTCTCGAGCGCTATGCGATGGATCTCGTGCGCGGTCTCGCCGCCGCGGGCTTCGACGGCAAGCGCAAGCCCGCGTTCTTCGCGCGCAAGATCGATATGTCGCTGGCCGAAAGCCGGCTGATCGAGGCGCATCGAATCAAAGTGTCGTTTCTGCCGGGCAAGCTGCGCGACGCCTACTTCTCGTGGGCGCTGAAGCGCGCGCGCAAACGTGCGAAGGTCGATGTGCTCATCGGTTGCAATCGCGTGGAAGGTTCCGAGATCGCCATTTGCGGCGGCACGCACATCGGCTTTTTGCGCGCGACCGGGCGGCGCGAGAAGCGCTCGGACACGCGGCAGATCGCGCTGGAACGCCGCCAGTACGCTCAGGCCGAGGTGATCGTCGCGCATTCGGACATGATGAGCGACGAACTGCGCGCGCTATACGGTGTCGACAGCCGGAAAATCCGCGTGCTTTATCCGCCCGTCGACGGCGCGCGATTCTCACCGGTCGATGCCGCTACGCGTGCACGCCTGCGCGAACGCTTCGGTTTCAAACCCGATGAGACCGTGCTGCTCTTTCCGTCTAGCAGTCACGAACGCAAGGGCTTGCCGCTGATCGAAAAGGCGCTCGCCGGCATGAACGTGGTGATCGCCGTCGCGGGTCGCGCGCCGGAGAAGGCCGCGGCGAACGTGCGCTACGTCGGTTATGCGAAGAACATCGAGGATGCGTATCGCGCAGCGGATTTCACGATCCTCGCGTCGAGTTACGAGCCGTTCGGGCTCGTCGGCATCGAATCGGTCATGTGTGGCACACCGGTGATCTTTCCGGCGTGCATCGGCTGCTGCGATGCGATCGCGGACCACGCGAAGCACGTCTTCAAGTCCGGCGACGCCGGCGATCTGCGCCGCACGGTGCTCGATGCCATCGAAACGCGGCGCGACGCCGCGCGCGTGCCGGATGACGCGGTGCGCTACGACACCCGTGTCGATTCGCACGTGCGAGCGCTGATCGACATTGCGCGCGACATCGCCACGAAGCGCTGAGACGCTCAGCGCATCTGGTTCAGGTGCGCGAGTTTCAGAAACCGGTAGTAGACCGTCTGCGCGTTGAACACCGCGATCATGAAGCCGGCCTTGCCGTCCAGAAAGCCGCGCCGCAACACATAAGTCCGCACGAACGCCCACGCGCCGCGCGCGAGCGCGATGCCGAAGCCGCCACGTTTGCCGGCCGCATGACGTTGCTGCGCGCCCGCCGTCGAGTATGCATCCAGCTTGCGCAGCACCGCTTCGAAATCCTCGTAGGAGTAGTGCATCAGCTTGCCGGAGAGGCGGGCGACCGGCTTGCCCGTCGACAGCACGAGGCGCTCATGCACGAGATCGGGCGAAAAGCGCGCCGTGCCGCGCCGGAAGAGCCGCGGAATCCAGTCGGGATACCAGCCGCTGTGCTTCACCCACACGCCGCAAAAGCTCGACAGGCGATCGACCGCGTAGACGTCTGCCTGCGGATCGGTGATCGCCGCCTGGATGGACGCCGCCAGTTCCGGCGACACGATTTCGTCGGCGTCGATCGAGAGCACCCAGTCTGTCGAGAGCGCGTCGAGCGCGCGGTTTTTCTGCGGGCCGAAGCCCGGCCAGTCGCGCGCCTCGATCACGCGCGCGCGAAGCGCCTCGGCGATGCCCACGGTCGCGTCGGTGCTCCCGCCGTCGATGACGACGATTTCGTCGGCGAAGGAGACCGCCTGAAGGCATTGTGCGAGCCGCGCGGCGGCGTTGTGGGTGATGATGGCGATGCCGAGCGTGGGGCGTGACATGGAGCGTGGACCGGGGGTGCGAGTTGGTATAATTATTGAATAGCGGTCGGGCGTGGCGTTATGCGAGGCATTCCGTCTCGCCCGAACCGAGTGTAAAGAGGCCGCGGGCCTCTTTTCGTTTCATCGTCGATGAGGCCGATAGTGTGCCTGACGGGAGCGCCCAGCAAAAGTTCGATCGAGGCGGGTCTGGTTGCCCGTCACGTCGGCCATCGAGCACCGGGTTTTCTTCGCGAGCCGCATCGGTGTCCATGAAACATGCGGCCTGACGAATCCCATCTGCAGCAGAAGCGTGTTTTGCGCCTGCTTCGCCGGTGGACAGCACCCCGAGCAATCCTGTTTTGATTCTATGAGCCGACTCTCCGGGCGCATACGCATCATTGCCCGAGCGATACCCAAGCTTGCGTTCAAGGCGTTCCGCCAGAGGCCGACCGACGTGTCGAGCATTCTGATCGCGCATCACTTGCTGCTCGGCGATACCTTGCTGCTGACGCCGCTCGTCGCGAAGCTGCGCATGCAATATCCGCACGCGCGCATCGTGCTCACGTGTCCGAAGGCGATCATGCCGCTCTACGCGGGACGTCCCTATGGCGCGGAGGCGCTGCCCTTCGATCCGCGTGATGCCGCTAGCGTCTCGGCCGTGCTGAAGTCCGGCCCGTACGATCTCGGCATCGTAGTCGGCGACAATCGTCACGCGTGGCTCGCCATCGCCGCGAAGTGCCGGTGGATCATAGGCCACGGCGGCGACACGCCCGCGTGGAAGAACTGGCCGCTCGACGAGTTGCATCCCTATCCGCCGGAACCCGCTGCATGGGCCGACATCGCCGCGACGCTAATCGACGGGCCGCCGCCAGCGCCTTATCGCCCGAGCGACTGGCCGGCGCCGGCGAGCGCGCCGCTCACGCAGGCGGACGCCGCGTTGCTCGCGCGACCCTACGTGGTGCTGCATCCGGGCGCGAGCACGTCTGTCAAGCGCTGGCCGAACGATCGCTGGCGCGCGCTCGCCGGGCTCATCGAGGCGCTCGGCTACGTGCCGGTGTGGAGCGGCGGTCCGACTGAAGCCGACCTGGTACGTGCAATCGACCCTGAAGGACGATATCCGAGCTTCGCGGGCCGTATGGGGCTCGGCGAACTCTGGTGGCTGTTTGGGCGCGCGCGCGCAGTCGTCTGTCCCGACACGGGCGTCGCGCACCTGGGGCGAATGGTGGGCGTGCCGACGGTAACGCTCTTCGGTCCGGGCAACGCGATGATCCACGGCGCGGGCGAATTCTGGCGCGACGCGCCCTTCAGGCCGGTTTCCATCGTCGACATGCCGTGCCGCGACGAGCCGATCATTTTTCGGCGGCATGTTTCGTGGGTGCGCCGCTGCGATCGCAATGAAACGACGTGTGTCGCCTGGCGCGGCGATCATGCCGCATGCATGGGCCTCATTTCGCTCGAAGCGGTGAGCCGGGCGCTGGAGGAGATGCTGGCGGAAGGTCCATGACGACAAAAACGTATCGTTTTCAGCCGGATTTGTTTCTCTAAACTGGCGCGCCCCTCATTCTTTTCATCGTGGCGTTCGCCCATGCGACAGCACCTGGGAGCATCGCGCTCGATTCCATCGGGATCGGCTGCACAGGCGTTTCTTCGATAGCGTCCCTCACAGGATTAGAATGGCGGATTCTCGTATGCTGACCCGCGCGGCGAATCAAACTGGCGCACTTTCATGCAAACCGAACACCGAGGAAAGATTTGAGCGAGAAGCAGACATTGCGCAAGACCATCGGCGCGGGCGAAAGCAGCTCGCCCACGGCGGTCATGAAACGCCTATGGCCGTACATCCGACCGCTGATGGGCATGGTTCTTCTCGGCCTGTTGACGATGGGCATCGTCGCCGCGACCGAGGCGGGCATCCCGATGCTGCTGAAGCCTTTGCTCGACCACGGCTTCGGCGCCAAGAGCAGCGATCACGCGAAGTGGCTCGTGCCGGCCGCGGTCATCGGCCTCGCGCTCGTGCGCGGCGCGGCGCAATACGCATCCGGCTATTTTCTTTCCTACGTGACGAACAAGATCCTGCTGCAACTGCGGCTCGAAATGTTCCACCGCATGATCCACACGAGCGCCGGCTTCTTCCAGCGCGAGACCGCGAGCACGGTCATCAACGCGATCGTCTTCGAGGTCAATCAGATCCTGAGCGTGCTGTCGAGCGTGGTCGTCACCCTCGTGCGCGATTCGCTCACGGTCGTCTTCCTGCTCGGCTATCTGTTCATCCTCAACTGGCGCCTCACGCTGATCGTCGCGGTGATCCTCCCCGCGATCGGCTGGCTCGTCAGCAAGATCAACCGCCGGCTGCGGCGCCTGAACCGCGAGCATCAGACGCTGACCAACGAACTGTCGTATATCGTCGAGGAGACGGTCGGCGGCTACAAGGTCGTGAAGGTGCACAACGGCGAGCCGTATGAGATTGGCCGCTTCTCGGAGATGAGCCATCGCCTGCGCGGCTATGCGATGCGCATGCAGGTATCGGGCGGGCTCGCACAGCCGCTCACGCAGTTTCTCGCGTCGATCGCGCTAGCGATCGTCATCACGATCGCGGTCGTGCAGTCGGCGAACGATCAAACCACGGTCGGCGGTTTCGTCGCGTTCGTCACGTCGATGCTGCTCGTGATCTCGCCGCTCAAGCATCTGATCGATATCAACCAGCCCCTGCAGCGCGGCATGACGGCGGCCGAGCTGATCTTCGGCCTGATCGACGAACCGGCCGAGCCCGAGGGCGGCGGGCGGCGTCTTCCGCGCGCACGCGGCGAGGTCGAATTCCGCGACGTGACGTTCAGCTACGGCTCCATCGACCGGCCGACGCTCGATCGCGTGTCGTTCAAGGTTGCGCCGGGCGAGATGGTCGCGCTTGCGGGTCCGTCGGGCAGCGGCAAGACGACGCTCGTGAATTTGCTGCCGCGCTTCTTCGATCCGCGCGCCGGTCAGGTGCTCGTCGATGGCGTGCCGATCACCGAGTACAACCTGCACGATCTGCGCGGTCAGCTTGCGATGGTCAGCCAGGACGTCGTGCTCTTCAACGATACGATCGCGGCGAACGTCGCGTATGGTCAGACGCCGGATCGCGAGCGCGTGATGTCGGCGCTCGCCGCGGCGAATCTGTCGGATGTGGTGTCGTCGCTGCCGGATGGGATCGACACGCTGGTCGGCGGTAACGGCATGCGGCTCTCGGGCGGGCAGCGCCAGCGTCTCGCGATCGCGCGGGCGATCTATAAAGACGCGCCGATCCTGATTCTCGACGAAGCGACCTCAGCGCTGGATTCGGAATCGGAGCGCCACGTGCAGTCGGCGCTCGAGACGCTCATGAAAGGACGCACCACGCTCGTCATCGCGCACCGGTTGTCGACGATCGAGCGCGCGGACCGCATTCTCGTAATGGAAGCAGGGAAGATCGCGGAGCAGGGAAGTCATGCCGAGCTGTTGCGCAAGGATGGGTTGTATGCCCATCTGCATCGGATTCAGTATCAGCAGCAGGCGGCGTGAGGCGCGAAGGCTGCGTTGTGTCCTGGTTCCGGACCTCGCTCGAATGCGCTTCGGGCGAGGTTGTCGCGGAACCTACATCAGCACGATGTCGTACTGCTCCTGACTGAGATTGCTCTCCACCTGCAATGAAACCGGCTTCCCGATGAAGTCCATCAGCATCGCCAGATGCTGTGACTCTTCTTCGAGAAAGAGATCGATGACCTGCTGCGACGCGACCACCCGGAACTCACGCGGATTGAACTGCCGCGACTCGCGCATGATTTCCCGCAGCACGTCGTAGCACACGGTGCGCGGCGTCTTCACCTGACCTTTCCCCTCGCACGTCGGGCACGGTTCGCACAATACGTGAGCCAGTGACTCACGCGTGCGCTTTCTCGTCATCTCCACGAGCCCGAGCTGCGAGAACCCGTTCACCGTCACGCGCGTGCGGTCCCGTGACAAAGCCTTCTTGAGTTCCCCCAGGACCTGATCGCGGTGCTCGACATTCTCCATGTCGATGAAGTCGATGATGATGATCCCGCCGAGATTCCTGAGGCGCAGTTGCCGCGCGATGGTATGCGCCGCTTCGAGATTCGTCTTGAAGATCGTGTCGTCGAAGTTGCGCGCGCCGACGTAGCCGCCCGTATTGACGTCGATGGTCGTCATCGCCTCGGTCTGGTCGATCATCAGGTAACCGCCCGACTTGAGATCGACGCGCCGCGACAGCGCGCGCTGGATCTCCGCTTCGATGTTGTACAGATCGAAGAGCGGCCGCTCGCCGGTGTAGTGATGCAGACGCGAAGCCACCGCCGGCGTGAACTCCGCCGCGAAGTCGGCGAGCATCTGATATGTTTCGCGCGAATCGACCTGAATGCGCGTGGTCTCGTCATTCACGAAGTCGCGCAATACGCGTTGCGCGAGGTTCAGGTCCTGATAGAGCAGCGTCGTGGGCGGCACGCGCTGCGCTTGAGCGACGATCGTCGCCCAGGTCTTGCGCAGGTACGCGACATCGGCCGCGAGCTCTTCGCTCGTCGCGTCTTCGGCAATGGTCCGCACGATGTAGCCGCCTTTCTCGTCGGCGGGCAACACGGCCGTGAGGCGCGCGCGCACGGCCTCGCGCTCCGCCTCGCTCTCGATCTTCTGCGAGATGCCGATATGCGGCTCCTGCGGCAGATACACGAGCGTGCGTCCCGCAATGCTCACCTGCGTCGACAGCCGCGCGCCCTTCGTGCCGATCGGGTCCTTCACGACCTGCACCATCAGCGATTGCCCTTCGAAGACGATCTTCTCGATCGGCACATGCGGCGCCGACGAATGCGGCTCGCCCGCGATGCGCGGATGCCAGATGTCGGCGACATGAAGAAACGCGGCGCGCTCGAGACCGATATCGATGAACGCGGACTGCATGCCCGGCAGCACGCGCACGACACGGCCGAGATAGACATTGCCGACGCGTCCGCGCGAAAGCGTGCGCTCGACGTGAAGTTCCTGAACGGCGCCTTGCTGAACCAGTGCGACCCGGGATTCCTGCGGTGTGACGTTGATCAGGATTTCTTCGTTCATGGCCTGTTTAGAATGCGACGCGCGCCACGCGCAATAGTGCTGCTGTTTCGAAAAGGGGCAAACCCATGATACCCGAATAGGACCCGTCGATTCGCTCGATGAACTCCGCCGCGCGTCCCTGTATGCCGTACGCGCCCGCCTTGCCGAGCGGCTCGCCGGACGCCGCATAGCGCTGCAGCGCAGCACGATCGGCACGCGCGAAACGCACCGTCGAGCGCGAGAGCGCAGGTTCGAGAAGCGCGCCATCCGCATCGACGACGGCGAGCGCCGTCAGCACTTCGTGCTCGCGTCCCGCGAGGCGTTCGAGCATCGCAACCGCGTCTTCTTCGTGCCGCGGCTTGCCGAGGATCAGGCCGTCGATGGTCACGGTCGTATCGGCGACCAGCACCGGCGCGCTTGCATGGCCGCCCGCAAGCAGCCGCGCGCGCGCCGCGTGCGCCTTCAGCGCGCATACGCGCACGACGTACGCATCGGCGGACTCGCCTGGCAGCTCGGTTTCGAGCGCTTCGGCGTCTTCATCGGGACGGGGAAGCAGGAGTTCGTACTGCACGCCGAGCTGACGCAGCAGCTCCTGACGGCGCGGGCTTTGAGACGCGAGATAAACGAAGCGATGAGTCGGCATCTTGAAGTCGGGTTCGAATGGCGCGCACGGCATTCGATCCAACGTCGAAAAAGCCTCACGCGCGATGATAGGGATGATTCTGCGTGATGCTCCACGCGCGGTAAAGCTGTTCGGCGAGCAGCACGCGCACCATGCCATGCGGCAGCGTGAGACTCGACACGCGCAGCATCAGTTCGGCGCGCGCTTTCACTGCCGGATCGAGCCCGTCCGCACCGCCGATCACGAACGCGACATCGCGCCCGTCCTGTTGCCAGCCGGGCAGGGCGTTCGCGAGTTGCATCGTGGTCCAGTCGCGGCCGCGTTCGTCGAGTGCGACGACGCGCGCGTTCTTCGGCAAGGCGGCTTCGATGCGCTGCTTCTCGGCTGCCATCACGCTTTCGGCATTGCGTCCCGCCGAGCGCTGTTCGGGCTTGATTTCCTTCAGCTCGATGCGCAGTTCGGGCGGCATGCGCTTCGCGTATTCGTCGAAGCCATTCGTGATCCAGTCGGGCATCTTGTGTCCGACGGCGAGGATGACCAGCTTCATCGAATGAAGCGGCTTCAGTGCTTGCGCGTGGTCTTGCGCGCGGGACGTTTGACCGCGGGTGCGGCGTCTTCCTCGTCCTCGTCTTCGTCGGCGGTCACGTTCGCGCCGCCGAACATGTTCGGCGTTTGAAGCTTCACGCGCACGGGCTTGTCGCCCCAGACTTCCTCGAGGTTGTAGTACTGGCGCAGCGCGGGTTGCAGGATGTGGACGACCGCGTCGCCGCAATCGACCAGCACCCATTCGCCGATCTCTTCGCCTTCCGTGCTGATGATGTCGCCGCCGGCTTCCTTGACCTTCTCGCGCACGCTATTGGCGAGCGCCTTGGTCTGCCGGTTCGACGTGCCGCTCGCCACGACCACGCGGTCGAACAGCGACGTCAGATGGGTCGTGTTGAACACCTTGATGTCTTGCGCCTTGACGTCTTCGAGACCGTCGATGATCGCGCGTTGAAGCTTCTGAAGTTCCATAGTTACCGTGTCTGGTACAGGTGATGTTGAACAATATAGTCCCATACAGCGGGCGGGACCTGATTGCGTGCATGTGCGCGGGCGCCGTGTTCGTCTGTCATCGTGCGCGCTTCCTCGCGGATCGCCGTGGCGGATACGTCGAGTAGAAGCGTCTCGTCGACGAGCACGTGCCCGTGCGGGCTCGCTTGCAGTGTTTCGGGCGATGCGGCGCGCTGTCCGACTTGCGCGGCGACCACCGCCGGCAGCGTCGAGACATCGAATCCCGGGCGCGTTTCCACGCAGATATGCGCGTAGTCGAAGAGCCGCATCCATTGATGCCACGAGTCGAGCTTGACGAGCTGATCCGCGCCCATCAGCAACGAAAGCGACGCATCCGCGCCTTCGCGCTCGCGCCAGCGGGCGAGCGTGTCGACGGTATAGGTGTCGCCCTGGCGGTCGATTTCATCGGTGGCGACGATGACTTGCACGCCGTCGAGCACGAGCGATGCCGCCGCCGCGCGCGTCATCGCCAGCCGATGTTCCGGCGCCGATACGCCCGCCTTCTGCCACGGCTGGCCGGCGGGCAGCAGCACGAGCTCGGTCAGTCGCAGCAACTCGACGAAGCGCCGCGCGAGCGCGAGATGCCCGTTGTGGATCGGATCGAAGGTGCCGCCAAATATGCCGACGCGTTTGGCACAAGACGCGCGCGCCGGTGCGGTCCGGGTCACAGCCATTCCCGCCGCACCAGAAAATCTTCGTACAGCCGCGCTTCTTGCGTGCCGGGCTCGGGTTTCCAGTCGTAGCGCCAGTTCGCGACGGGCGGCATCGACATCAGAATCGACTCGGTGCGTCCGCCGCTTTGCAGGCCGAAGTGCGTGCCGCGGTCGAACACGAGATTGAATTCGACGTAGCGCCCGCGCCGGTACGCCTGGAACTCGCGCTCGCGCTCGGAATACGGCGTGTCGCGGCGGCGCTCGATGACAGGCAGATACGCATTGAGAAACGCATCGCCGACGCTTTGCATCATCGCGAACGAGCGCTCGAAGCCGGGCTCCGAGAAATCGTCGAAGAAAATCCCGCCGATGCCGCGCTGCTCGTTGCGGTGCTTCAGATAGAAGTACTCGTCGCACCACGTCTTGAAGCGCGGATACAGGTCCGCGCCGAACGGATCGAGCGCGTCGCGGCAGATCCGATGAAAATGCCGCGCGTCTTCCTCGTAGCCGTATATCGGCGTGAGATCCATGCCGCCGCCGAACCAGAAGATCGGCGCTTCGCCTGCCTTCGTCGCGGTGAGCATGCGCACATTCATGTGCACAGTGGGGCAGTGCGGATTGCGCGGATGCATCACGAGCGACACGCCGAGCGCCTCGAAGCCGCGCCCCGCAAGCTGCGGACGCGCCGCGCTCGCGGAGGGCGGCAGCGCGTCGCCCTGCACGTCCGAAAAGCCGATGCCGCCGCGCTCGAAAAAGCCGCCGCCTTCCAGGATGCGCGTGACGCCGCCCCCGCGCAGATGCGCGCCGGGCTCGCGCGTCCAGGCATCGGTGGCGAAGGCGGTGCCGTCGAAGGCGCCGAGGGCATCGGCGATGCGCGTCTGCAGGCCCGTCAGATAATCGCGGACGGCCCCGATATCGTGGGCTGCGTCGTGTTCTTTACGTTGTTCCGCGCTGCGGTTCGGTTCACTCATCGATTGCTGCGTGCGCCCTGCGGGCGGCCATGAATGGGCGGGGGTAAACCCTTCGCCTCAAAACTCTCAAAAGCACGCTGCCGGACACGAGGTCCGGCAGCGCGTTGATTCGTGCGGCAAAAGCCGCGCGGTTACGTGTCAGTGCTTGTCGCCGGGCTTGTCCGCCGACTGCTTGCGGTTCACCGCCCGATAACCGATATCCCGGCGGTACTGCATGCCGTCGAACGAGATCTGGTTGACTGTATCGTAGACCACGGATTGCGCGCCGCGCACGGAATCCGCCAGACCGACGACGCACAGCACGCGTCCGCCCGAGGTCGTGAGTTTGCCGTCAGTGAGCGTCGTGCCGGCATGGAAAGTGACGGAACTGTCGGTTTCCGCCGGAATCCCGCTGATACGGTCGCCCTTGCGCGGCGTCTCCGGATAGTTGTGCGCCGCGAGGACGACGCCGAGCGCCGTGCGGCGGTCCCAGTCGAGATCGACGCTGTCGAGCTTGCCGTCGATGGCCATTTCCACGACCTTCGAGAAGTCACCCTTCAGGCGCGCCATGATCGGCTGCGTCTCCGGATCGCCCATGCGGCAATTGAATTCGAGCGTTTTCGGATTGCCGTTCGCGTCGATCATGAGACCGGCGTACAGGAAGCCCGTGAAGCGGATGCCTTCGTTTTCCATGCCGCGCACCGTCGGCTGGATGATTTCGCGCATCACCCGCGCGTGCAATTGCGGCGTGACGATCGGCGCGGGCGAGTACGCACCCATGCCGCCCGTGTTCGGGCCCTTGTCGCCGTCGAGCAGGCGCTTGTGGTCCTGACTGGACGCGAGCGCGAGTACGTGCTTGCCGTCCACCATTACGATGAAGCTCGCTTCCTCGCCCGTGAGAAACTCCTCGATTACGACGCGTGCGCCCGCATCGCCGAGCTTGTTGTCGGCGAGCATCGAATCGACGGCGGCGTGCGCTTCTTCCGGCGTCATCGCCACGACGACGCCCTTGCCGGCGGCCAGTCCGTCCGCCTTGACGACGATCGGCGCGCCCTTCGCGTCGATGTACGCGTGCGCGGCGGCGGCGTCGGAGAAGGTTTCGTATTCGGCCGTCGGGATGTTGTGGCGCTTCATGAACGCCTTGGCGAAGTCCTTCGAGCTTTCGAGCTGCGCGGCTTCCTTGCTCGGTCCGAAGATTTTCAGGCCGCGCGAACGGAACACATTGACGATGCCCGCGGCAAGCGGCTGCTCCGGCCCGACGAGCGTGAATGCTACATGCTCTTTCTCGACGAAATCGGCGAGTTCCGCCGGGTCCGTGATGTCGACGTTGCGCAGACGCTCGTCCTGCGCGGTGCCGCCGTTGCCCGGCGCGACATAGACGATCTGCACGCGCGGCGATTGCGCGAGCTTCCAGGCCAGCGCATGTTCGCGGCCGCCGGAACCGACGACGAGTAACTTCATTTGAATCCCCGAAATCCTGACAAAAAGCGGCTTGAGAAAAAGCGGCGGGCGCACGGCCCCTGGCTTGCGCGCATGACGACCGTCAAAGCGTCGCGAAGGCGGCTCGCGCTGACATCGGCTGCGTCACGCGCCTTCCAGTGGCGATGCCGCGCCGCAAAGATCACGCGGCGCTGCTCCGGCATGCGAGCCGAAGCGAAAGATGTTCCATGCGAGGGCGGGGCGCTTTCGTTTGCGCCACGCCCCGTGCGATACGAAGTTCAGTCTTCGTTGATCGCCGCGTTTGTATAGACTTCCTGCACGTCGTCTAGATTTTCGAGCGCGTCGAGCAGTTTTTGCATCTTCACTGCGTCGTCGCCGCTGAATTCGACTTCCGTCTGCGGTTTCATCGTCACTTCGGCGAGTTCTGCCTTGAAGCCCGCGGCTTCGAGCGCGTCTTTCACCTTCTGAAAGTCGTTCGGCGGGCAGATCACCTCGATGCTGCCGTCCTCATTCGTTACCACGTCGTCCGCGCCGGCTTCGAGCGCTGCATCCATCAGCTTGTCTTCCGGCGTGCCGGGTGCGAAAAGGAACTGGCCGACGTGATCGAACATGAACGACACGGAGCCGTCCGTGCCCATGTTGCCGCCGAACTTCGAAAATGCGTGGCGCACTTCCGCGACGGTGCGCGTGCGGTTGTCCGTCATCGTGTCGACGATGATCGCCGCGCCGCCGATGCCGTAGCCTTCGTAACGGATTTCTTCGTAGTTCGCGCCATCGACGCCGCCTACGCCGCGCTGGATCGCGCGGTTGATGTTGTCCTTCGGCATGTTGGCGTCGTAGGCCTTGTCGACGGCGAGACGCAGGCGCGGGTTCGAATCGACCTCGCCGCCGCCCATGCGCGCGGCGACCTGGATTTCCTTGATGAGGCGCGTCCAGACCTTGCCCTTCTTCGCGTCGGCCGCGGCTTTCTTATGCTTGATGTTGGCCCATTTCGAATGACCCGCCATTACCTTTCTCCATCGCGCGCGGGCGTCTAGCCGTGCGCCTAGTGTGCTGTCGTGCTTTGTGATGCCGAATGTGTCTGTCCGCGCCGCGCTTGTGCGCCGGTCGCGAGTCCGCTCGCGGATCGCCGAATCTGGCGGAACCCGGATAGGAACAGACCGAAATTTTAGCATGGCGGCGCCCGCTCTCAGAACCGCTGCGCGCGGACAGACACAGGAAAAGTGATGCAAACGGCGTGAAATTCCGGCGAATCGCGGCGAAAACTCGAAAAGGCGGCAGTAAACGCAAAACCGCCGCGCGGACGGCGCGGCGGGATGAACAGGAATCGCGAAAATGTTGCGGGCGCTCAGTTCTTCGTGCCGAACAGGCGGTCTCCCGCGTCGCCGAGCCCCGGGACGATATACGCATGCTCGTTCAGATGCGAATCGAGGGACGCAACGTAGAGCTTTACTTCCGGATGCGCGTCCTGGAATACCTTGACGCCTTCCGGCGCCGCCACCAGCGCGACGAACACGATGTTCTCGCTCTGCACCTTGCGGCGCTTCATCACGTCGACGGCGTGCACCGCCGAGTAGCCGGTCGCGACCATCGGATCGCAGAGAATAAAGACGCGCTCCTCGAGATCGGGCGGGAGCCGCACGAGATACTCGACCGGGCGATGATCCTCGGCCCGATACACGCCGATATGCCCGACGCGCGCCGACGGCACCAGATCCAGCAGACCGTCCGACATGCCGATGCCCGCGCGCAGCACCGGCACGATCGCGAGCTTCTTGCCGGCGATCACCGGCGCGTCGACCTCGACGAGCGGCGTTTCCACGCGCTTGGTCGTGAGCGGCAGGTTGCGCGTGATTTCGTAGCCCATCAGCAGCGTGATTTCCCGCAGCAGCTCGCGGAACGTGCGCGTCGACGTGTCCTTGTCGCGCATGTGAGTGAGCTTGTGCTGGATCAACGGGTGATCGAGGATGAAGAGATTGGGGAAGCGGCTGTCTTGTTTCATGGGTCTCGCGCGCGCTGCGCGTCCTGCTCGTGTGATGTTCTGCCTTCGACGCTCGGGGAGCGGACAGTGGCGACAGTTTACCCAAAAGGCCGCCCGCACCTAAGAAGAATCGCGTGGTGCCGAGGGACCGCCGACGTTGCCGCCCCGATTCTTCTAGAATGCGCGAGAGACATGGCACCCTCGCATGCGCCGCGACGCGCGTGCGAGGCAACTCTACAACGAAGACGGAGGATGGACGATGGACATGGGAATCGCGGGCCGCACCGCGCTGGTGTGCGCGGCGAGCAAGGGCCTCGGACGAGGCTGTGCCGAGGCGCTCGCCGCCGAGGGCGTGAATCTGGTCATCACCGCGCGCACGGCGCAAACGCTGGAAGCGACGGCCGCGCACATCCGCGCGCAGTACGGCGTCACCGTGACGACGGTCGCGGGCGACATCACGACGCCCGAAGGCCACGCCGCCGCGCTCGCCGCGTGCCCCGCGCCGGACATTCTGGTCAACAACGCGGGCGGCCCGCCGCCGGGCGACTTCCGCACCTTCACGCACGACATGTGGATCAAGGCGCTGGAAGGCAACATGCTGACGCCGATCGAGCTGATCAAGGCGACCATCGACGGCATGATCGAGCGCGGCTTCGGTCGCATCGTGAATATCACGAGTTCGTCGGTGAAGGCGCCGATCGACGTGCTCGGCCTGTCCAACGGCGCGCGTTCCGGGCTCACGGGCTTCGTCGCGGGCGTTGCACGCAAGGTCGCATCGACCGGCGTCACGATCAACAATCTGTTGCCCGGCACCTTCGACACCGACCGCATCGCCGTGACGATGGAAGCGCAGGCGAAGGCGCAGAACATCCCGATCGAGGAGATGCGCGCGCGTCGAGCGCAGAGTCTGCCTGCGGGACGCTTCGGCACGTCGGAAGAATTCGGCAAGGCGTGCGCGTTTCTATGCAGCGTGCACGCGGGCTACATCACCGGTCAGAACCTGCTGATCGACGGCGGCGCTTACCCCGGCACGTACTGATCGAGGATCACGCATATGACCACACGCGTCGCGCTGATCGCGCACGACATGAAGAAGGACGACATCGTCACGCTCGCGGGCGAGTTCGTCGACACGCTTGCGCAATGCGATCTCGTTGCGACGGGCACGACTGGCGGACGCATCGCGGCGGCGCACGGGCTGGAGGTCGAGCGCAAGCTCTCCGGCCCCCACGGCGGCGACCTGCAGATCGGGGCGGAACTGGCCGAGGGCCGCGTCGACCTCGTGATTTTCCTGCGCGATCCGATGACACCGCAGCCGCACGAGCCGGACATCAACGCGCTCGTGCGCGCCTGTGACGTGCACAACGTGCCGTGCGCGACCAACATCGCGACGGCGCGCATGATTCTCGACGACTTGCGCCAGCGCTTTGCGCGGGCTTGACGAACCGATGGAGAACAAGCGATGACCAAGGCAATCCGATTCGACAAGGCAGGCGGCCCGGAAGTCATGAAATGGGTCGACGTGGACGTGGGCGCGCCGGGCAAGGGCGAGATCCGCGTGAAGCATCATGCGGTGGGCCTGAATTTCATCGACGTGTACTTCCGCACCGGTCTTTATCCGATGCCGCTGCCCGGCGGCCTCGGCATGGAGGCCGCCGGCGAGGTGACGGCGGTGGGCGAGGGCGTCACGCAATTCAAGCCGGGCGATCGCGTGGCGTACGCGTCGCGTCCGCCGGGCGCGTATGCGCAAGAGCGCGTGATGTCGGCGGATTACGTCGTCAGGCTGCCCGATTCGATCAGTTATGAGGACGCCGCGTCGATCATGCTGCAAGGCCTGACCGCGCAATATCTTCTGCGGCGGACGTATCGCGTGAAGGCCGGCGATACCGTGCTGATCCACGCGGCGGCGGGCGGCGTCGGCATGCTTGCGTGCCAGTGGGCGAAGGCGCTGGGCGCGACGGTTATCGGCACTGTCGGTTCCGACGAGAAAGCCGAGCTCGCGAAGGCGCACGGCTGCGATTACCCGATCGTCTACACGCGCGAGAACTTCACGCAGCGCGTGCGCGAGATCACCAACGGCGCGGGCGTGCCGGTGGTCTACGATTCGATCGGCAAGGACACGTACATCGCGTCGCTCGATTGCCTCGCGCCGCTCGGCCTTTTCGTGAGCTTCGGCAATTCGTCGGGGCCGCTGCCGCCGATCGATTCGTCGGAGCTCGCAGGACGCGGCTCGCTCTACTTCACGCGGCCGACGCTCTTCAGCTACATCGCCAAACGCAGCGATCTCGATGCGATGGCGGCGGAGTTGTTCGACGTCGTCTCCTCGGGCAAGGTGAAGACGAACGTGCGCCAGCGTTATCCCTTGTCCGATGCGGCTCGCGCACATGAAGAGCTCGAAGCGCGCAAGACGACCGGCTCGACGATCCTTCTGCCCTGACGTGAAGCGCGAGGGCGGTTCGTCACCATCAACACCAATAGAACCATGAGCGAGCCGTCCTTCACCGTCGTCCTGATCGAGGACGAAAAGCAGATTCGCCGCTTCGTGCGCGTGTCGCTCGAAGCGCAGGGCATGACGGTCCATGAGGCGGAAACGGGGCAGAAGGGCCTCGTCGAAGCCGCGACGCGCAAGCCCGATCTCGTGATCGTCGATCTCGGTTTGCCCGATACCGATGGCATCGACGTGATCCGCGAGTTGCGCGGCTGGACGGGGTTGCCGATCATCGTGCTGTCGGCGCGCACGCAGGAAGAAGAGAAAGTGGCCGCGCTCGATGCCGGCGCCGACGACTACCTCACGAAGCCCTTCGGCGTCTCCGAACTGATGGCGCGGATTCGCGCGCATTTGCGGCGGCGTAATCAGGCGCAGGCGAGCGAGACGCCGGTGGTCGCGTTCGGCGACGTGAGCGTCGATCTGGCGCTGCGCCGCGTCGTGAAGAACGGCGAGAACGTGCATCTGACGCCGATCGAATATCGCCTGCTATCGACGCTCGTGCGGCACGCGGGGCGCGTGTTGACGCATCGGCAATTGCTGGTGGAAGTGTGGGGGCCGTCGCATGTCGAAAGCCCGCATTACTTGCGCATCTACATGGCGCATCTGCGCCAGAAGCTCGAGCGCGATCCGGCGCAGCCCGAGCATATCGTGACGGAAACGGGCGTCGGCTACAGGCTCGTCGGCGCGGCGTGACGGAAGGTGTGCGCGGATTCGAGCCGGAGCGAATCCAGCACGATGTCGATCGGCTCGTCGCCGCCGACGAACGCGATCATCCGGTTGTTGATGCCGGATGTCACGCATTGCAGCGCGACGCGCGCGACGTCGGCGCGCGACACCTCGGGCTTGTGCTTCGTGAGTTCGCCGGCAAGCGCGATCGCGCCGTGCGCCGGTTCATCCGATAGCGGCCCGGGCCGAAGAATCGCGTAAGGCACGCCGCGGTGCGCGACGTATTGGTCGGCTTCGCGCTTCATCCGCGAATAGTGGCGCAGCGCAAATCCGCTGCGCTCGGGATAAAACGCCGACAGCGCGCTAATGACGACGATCTGCTGCACGCGCCGGCGCTTTGCGTAGTCGGCGGCGTGCATGACGGCGTCGCGGTCGATCGCGCGTTGCTCGTGCACGCTTTCCGTTTCCGCCGATCCGGCCGCGTAGATCACGTGCGTGATGTCGTCGAAGGCGTGGGAGAAGTCGTTGGTGAGATCGCCGAGGACGATTTCGGCGCCCATCGCCGCGAACTCGCTCCTGTGGGCGGATTTGCGCAGCATGGCGCGAAACGGTATGGCTTCGTCATGCAGCCGCTGCGCGATCAGTCGGCCCGTGCGACCGTGTGCGCCGATCAGCAAAACCTTTAGCGGTTTCATGCGGGACGCTCCTTCGCTGTGGTCGCAGTGAGCCTTTACCCGACAAAGTAGGCGATTTTTGCGTGGCGCGCTGTGGGATGCATTTGCGTTTGCAGCATTTTCGGCTGGCGTGGGCGGGGTACGAACGGCCGGGGCGAAAGCCAAGAACGCCATTCACTCCATTCACTCCGCCGCGCTCGCCGGCCGTGCACGCCGCTGTCGGCGCGCACGCCGCTCCTCCCCACGAATGCGGAATCGGTCCATATAGAGATACACGACCGGCGTCGTATAGAGCGTGAGCATCTGGCTCACGATCAACCCGCCGACGATCGCAATACCGAGCGGCGCGCGCATCTCCGAGCCTTCGCCGGTGCCGAACGCGAGCGGCAGCGCGCCGAGCAGGGCGGCCGCGGTCGTCATCATGATCGGGCGGAACCGCAACAGACACGCTTCGCGAATCGCGTCCTGCGGCGTCTGCGCGCCGTGCCGCGTCGCCTCGATCGCGAAATCGACCATCATGATCGCGTTCTTCTTCACGATGCCGATAAGCAATATCACCGCGATCAACGCGATGATGCTGAACTCCGTCTTGAACAAAAGCAGCGCGAGCAGCGCGCCAATGCCCGCGGACGGCAGCGTCGAAAGAATCGTGATCGGATGGATGTAGCTTTCGTACAGGATGCCGAGCACGATATACACCGCCGCCAGCGCCGCGAGAATCAGGAGCGGCTGGTCGTTGAGCGATTGCTGAAACGCCTGCGCCGTGCCCTGAAAGCTGCCGTGGATGGTCTGCGGCACGCCGATCTCGGCCATGGTTTCGTAGATGGCCGCGGTCGCGTCGGACAGGGATTTGCCCGGCGGCAGGTTGAACGAAATCGTCGAGGCGACGAACTGGCTCTGGTGATTCACCGAAAGCGGCGTATTGCCCGGCCCGAACTTCGCGATGGCCGAAAGCGGGACCATGGTTTCCTTCGACGTCGATACCGCCGCGCCCGACGACGAACCGTTCTTGCCCGTCGCCGCGATCGCGTTGGTGGCGGAGTTCTTCACCGCGGCAAGCGCGAGGGCGGCCGTGGTGTCGCTCGTGCTCGTCGATGACCCGCCCGCGCCGGTCGATCCGGTCGCAGAAGTGGACGCGGTCGACGTCGCCCCGGACGTCGTGGTCGATTGTGTCGATGCCGAGCCGCTCGCCGTGCCGCCCGACGTGCTGATGTAGATCTGCTTGAGCGTCTCCGGGTTCTGCCAGTATTTCGGCGCGAGTTCCATCACCACGTGATACTGCGACAGCGGGTTGTAGATGGTCGAGACCTGGCGCTGGCCGAACGCGTCGTAGAGTGTGTTGTCGATCTGCGCGGGCTTGATGCCGAGGCGCGCGGCGGTCGAGCGGTCGAACGTGACCATCGCTTCGAGGCCGCCTTGTTGCTGGTCGGAATTGACGTCGGTGAGCTCGGGCCGCTTTTGCAGCGCGTCGGTAAGCAGCGGCCCCCATTTGTAGAGATCGGATGTCGTGTCGGACAACAGCGTGAACTGATATTGCGCATTCGACTGCCGTCCGCCCACACGGATGTCCTGCACCGCCTGCAGGAATGTGCGCGCGCCCGCGACGTCCGCGAGCGGACGTCGCAACCGGTTGATCACCTGATCGGCGGACACCTTGCGCTCGCTCTTGGGTTTAAGCGAAATGAACATGAAGCCCGAATTGGTCGAACGGCCGCCGGTGAAGCCCGCGACGCTATCCACGGCCGGATCCGCCTCGACGATCTTCATCATCTCCGCGAACTTGATCTTCATTGCCTGGAACGACGTGCTCTGGTCCGCCTGAATGCCGCCGATGATGCGCCCCGTGTCCTGCTGCGGGAAAAATCCCTTCGGCACGATGACGTACAGATAGATGTTCAGCCCGATGGTCGCGAGCAGAATCAGCAGAATCGTGCGCGGATGCGCGAGCGCCCAGCCCAGCGTGCGCGCGTAGGCGCGCTGCATGCGGTCGAACTGGCGCTCGAGCCAGCGTGCGACGCGGCCCTCTTCCTTGCGGTCGTGCGGTTCCTGGAGGAGGCGCGAGCACATCATCGGCGTGACGGTCAGCGACACGACGAGCGACACCGCGATCGCGAGCGAGAGCGTCAGCGCGAACTCGCGGAACAGCCGCCCGACGATGCCGCCCATCAGCAGAATAGGCAGGAACACCGCGACGAGCGACACGCTGATCGACAGCACCGTGAAGCCGACTTCTCGCGCGCCCAAAATCGCGGCCTGCATGCGCGGCACGCCTTTCTCCACATGCCGCGTGATGTTCTCGAGCACGACGATGGCGTCGTCGACGACGAAGCCCGTCGCGATGGTCAGCGCCATCAGCGACAGGTTGTCGAGCGAAAAGCCGAGCAGATACATCGCGGCGAAGGTGCCGATGATCGAAATCGGCACGGCGACGCTCGGTATCAGTGTCGCGCGCCAGTTGCGCAGAAACAGGAATACGACCATCACGACCAGCGCCACCGCGATCACGAGCGTCAGCTCGGTATCGTGCAGCGACGAGCGGATCGTCACGGAGCGGTCGGCGGTCGGCGTGATCTGCACGTCGGCGGGCAGCGCCGCCTGAAGTTGCGGCAGCATCGACTTCACCCGGTCGATGGTCTCGATGATGTTCGCGCCCGGCTGGCGATACAGAATGACGAGCACCGCGCGCTTGTTGTTGATGAGGCCGAGGTTGCGCAGGTCTTCGACCGAATCGACCACTTCACCCACATCCGAGAGCTTCACCGCCGAGCCGTTGCGGTACGCGACGACGAGATCCCTGTATTGCGAAGCCTTGCTCGCCTGATCGTTGGTGTAGAGCTGAACGCGGTTGCCCTTGAACTCGATCGCGCCCTTCGGACTGTTCGCGTTCGCCGATGCGAGCGCGGCGCGCACGTCCTCCAGCCCGATGCCGTAGTGAAAGAGGGCGCCCGGCTCCAGCTCGACGCGCACCGCCGGATTCGCCGAGCCGCTCACGTCGACTTCGCCGACGCCCGGCACGGTCGAAAGCGTCTGCTGCAGCACGGTCGCGGCGGAATCGTAAAGCGAGCCCGCCGTGCGCGTGGGCGACGAGAGCGCGAGCACCAGAATCGGTGCGTCGGCGGGGTTGACCTTGTGATACGTCGGGTTCTGGCGCAGCGAGGTCGGCAGATCGGCGCGCGCGGCGTTGATCGCGGCCTGCACGTCGCGCGCGGCGCCGTCGATATCGCGATTGAGGCCGAATTGCAGCGTGATGCGCGTCGAGCCCACCGAACTCATCGACGTCATCTCGCTCACGTCGGCGATGGTGCCGAGATGCCGCTCCAGCGGGCTCGCCACGCTTGTCGCGACCGTCTCCGGGCTCGCGCCGGGCAGCGTCGCCTGCACGGAGATCGTCGGAAAATCGACCTGCGGCAGCGGCGCCACGGGCAGCCGCACGAACGCGAACATGCCCGCGAGCGCGATGCCGATCGCGAGGAGCGTCGTCGCGACCGGCCGGGCGATGAAGATGCGCGACAGATTCATGGCTCAGCGTCCCTCACTGGCCGGCGCCGGCGGCGCGCCTCGATGAAACCGCGCGCGCAGCTTGCGGGCGAGCGAATCGAAGCCGAGATAGATCACCGGCGTCGTAAAAAGCGTGAGCAATTGCGACACGATGAGACCGCCGACGATCGCAATGCCCAGCGGATGCCGCAGCTCCGAACCCGCGCCCCAGCCGAGCATCAGTGGCAGCGCGCCGAGCAACGCGGCCATCGTCGTCATGAGAATCGGGCGAAAGCGCAACAGCGACGCCTGGAAAATCGCCTCGCGCGGCGACTTGCCTTGATCGCGTTCGGCTTCGAGTGCGAAGTCGATCATCATGATCGCGTTCTTCTTCACGATGCCGATCAACAGCACGATGCCGATGATGCCGATGATGTCGAGATCGTGCCCGGTGATCATCAGCGAGAGCAGCGCGCCGACGCCCGCGGACGGCAGCGTCGAGAGAATGGTGATCGGGTGGATGAAACTCTCGTACAGCACGCCGAGCACGATGTACATCGTCACGATGGCCGCGAGAATCAGGAACAGTTCGTTCGACAGCGACGCCTGAAACGCGAGCGCCGCGCCCTGGAAGCGGATCTGGAACGATGCGGGCAGGCCGATCTCCTCTTTCGCCTGCTCGATCGCCTTCACCGCTTCGCCGAGCGACGCGCCCTTGGCGAGATTGAAGGAGACGGTCGTCGCCGGGAACTGGCCGAGGTGCGTGACGAGCAAGGGCGCCGCGCGCTCGTGGAACTTCGCGATGGCCGACAGCGGCACCTGTCCGTTGCTCGCGGTGGAGGAGGGCAGATAGATGCCGTTGAGCGTGTCGCTGTAGTGCGCGTCGCTCGGTTCGGCTTCGAGAATCACGCGGTACTGGTTCGACTGCGTGAAGATCGTCGAGATGATGCGCTGGCCGAACGCGTCGTAGAGCGCGTTGTCGACGGTCGCCGGCGTAATGCCGAAGCGCGCGGCGGTCGCGCGGTCGATCTCGATGTACACCGACTGGCCGTTCTGCTGCAGGTCGGTGGCGACATCGGTGAGGATCGACGTGTGCTGCAGGCGCTCGACGAGCTTCGGCACCCATTCGGCGAATTCGGACGGATTCGGGTCCGTCAGCATGAACTGGTACTGCGTCGGGCTGACGGTCGAATCGATCGTCAGATCCTGCACCGGCTGCATGTAGAGCTTGATGCCGGGAATGTCCGCGACTTCGCTCTGGATTGTGCGGATGATGTCGCTCGACGTATTGCTGCGGTCGTCGCGCGGCTTCAGGTTGATGAGCATGCGCCCGCTGTTGAGCGTGATGTTCGTGCCATCGACGCCGACGAACGAAGTCAGGCTTTCCACGTCCGCGTTCTGCAGGATTTTCTGCGCGAGCGCCTGCTGCTGCTCCGCGACGGCCTGATACGACGCCGCCTGCGGCGCCTGGGTGATCGCCTGGATCACGCCGGTGTCCTGCGTGGGGAAGAAGCCCTTCGGGATGTACACGTACAGCACCGCGGTGCAGATGAGCGTGAGCACGAAAACGAGCAGTGTCGCGCGTTGACGCTCGAGCACCCAGTTCAGCGCGACCGCATATCGCCCGATGACGTAGTCGATGAACTGGTGTGCGCGCGCTTCGAAGCGCTTGCTTTCTTTCGGCGGCGTGTGGCGCAGGAGCTTGGCGCACATCATCGGCACGAGCGTGAGCGAGACGATCGCCGAAATGACGATGGTCACCGCGAGTGTGATTGCGAATTCGTGGAAGAGGCGGCCGACCACGTCGCCCATGAAGAGCAGCGGAATCAGCACGGCGATGAGCGAAACCGTCAGCGAGATGATGGTGAAGCCGATCTGCTTCGACCCCTTCAACGCGGCTTCGAGCGGCGATTCGCCTTCCTCCACGTAGCGCGCGATGTTCTCGATCATCACGATGGCGTCGTCGACGACGAAGCCAGTCGCGATGGTCAGCGCCATCAGCGAGAGGTTGTCGAGCGAGAAGCCGCACAGATACATGATTGCAAGCGTGCCGACAAGCGAGAGCGGCACGGACAAGCTGGGGATGATGGTCGCGTAGACGTTCGCGAGGAAGAGATAGATCACCAGCACGACGAGCACGACGGAAAGCGCGAGCTCGAACTGCACGTCGCGAACCGATGCGCGGATGGTCGTGGTGCGGTCCGTGACGACGCGCACGTCGAGCGCCGCCGGCAGCGCTTGTTGCAACTGCGGCAGAATTTTCTTGATACCGTCGACGACCGCGATCACATTCGCGCCCGGCTGGCGCTGCACGTTCAGGATGATCGCGGGTGTCGCGTCGACCCACGCGCCGAGCTTCGTGTTCTCCGGTCCCTGGACGATGCTCGCGACGTCCGTCAGCATGACCGGGCGGCCGTTGCGATAGGCGACCACCGCGCTCTTGTAGGCGTCGGCGTCGGTGAGCTGGTCGTTCGCGTTGATCGTGTAGGCGCGCGTGGGGCCGTCGAAGTTGCCCTTCGGCGTGTTGACGTTGAGGTTCGAAATCGTCGTGCGCAGATCGTCGATGTTGAGGCCGTAGGAGGCGAGCGCGCGCGTGTTCGCCCGGATGCGCACGGCCGGACGATTGCCCCCGCTCACCGACACGAGGCCCACGCCCGCGACCTGCGAGATCTTTTGCGCGAGACGCGTGTCGGCGAGATCCTGCACCTGCGTGAGCGGCAGTGTCTTCGAGCTCACCGCGAGCGTCATGATCGGCGCGTCGGCGGGGTTCACCTTCGCGTAGATCGGCGGCGCGGGCAGATCGGACGGCAGCAGGTTGCCCGCCGCGTTGATGGCCGCCTGCACTTCCTGCTCGGCGATATCGAGCGGCAGGTCGAGGCTGAATTGCAGCGTGATGACCGATGCGCCCGCGGAGCTCTGCGACGACATCTGGTTCAGGCTCGCCATCTGCCCGAACTGCTTTTCGAGCGGCGCGGTGACACTCGATGTCATCACATCCGGCGACGCGCCCGGATAGAAGGTCTGGACCTGGATCGTCGGATAGTCGACGGCGGGCAGCGCCGAGAGCGGCAGGAAGCGCAGCGCGACGAGGCCGACCAGCATGATCGCCGCCATCAGGAGCGCCGTGCCGACCGGACGCAGGATAAAAATGCGAGATGGGTTCATGCCGGATTCGTTACGTAATGCTTGCGGTTACTGCTGCTGCGACTGCTGACGTCGATGCCCGCCGTGCCGCGCCCCCGATGCCGCCGAAGCCGGCGCCGCCGCCGATGCGCCGGAAGCACCCGATGCCGCCTGCGCCTTTTCAGCCGGAATCGTGATCTTCGCGCCTTCCTTCAGGCGGTCGGAGCCGTCGATCACCACGCGCTCGCCCACTTGCAGCCCGGACTTGATGCTGGTGCGCTCGCCGTCGACCGGGCCCGCCTTCACGTTGCGCACCGTGACGGTGTTATCCGGCTTCACGACATAGACGAACGAGCCGGACGAGCCGTTCAGCACCGCCGAAGTGGGCACGATGGTCGCGTTCTTGATGACATCGACGAGCAGCTTCGTGTTCACGAACTGATTCGGGAAGAGCATGCTTTCCTTGTTGTCGAAGGTGGCGCGCAGCTTCACGGTGCCGGTGGTCGTGTCGATCTGGTTGTCGACGGTTTCGAGGTAGCCCGCTTCGAGCGGCGTCGTGTTCGAGCGGTCGTATGCGGTCACCGACATCTTCGTGCCCGCGTGCAGCGGCTTGAGAATCGCGGCGAGGTTGTCCTCGGAGGTCGTGAAAATCACGCTGATCGGCTGCAACTGCGTGATGACGACGACGCCGTTGGTGTCGCCCGTCGTCACGTAGTTGCCCGGATCGACCTGGCGCAGACCCACGCGCCCCGACACCGGCGCGGTGATGCGCGCGTAAGTCAGATCGAGCTTGTAGGTATCGACGTTGGCCTGATCGGACTTCACCGCGCCTTCGTACTGCTTCACGAGCGACGCCTGCGTGTCGACCTGTTGCTTCGCGATGGAGTCCTGCGAAAGCAGCGTCTGGTAGCGCTGCAAGTCGAGACGCGCGGTCTGCAGCAACGCCTGGTCTTTCGCGAGCGCGCCTTGCGCGTTGCGCAGCGAGATTTCGTAGGGACGCGGATCGATCTGCGCGAGCACGTCGCCTTTCCTGACCATCTGGCCTTCCTTGAACGCGACGTCGACCAGCGTGCCGTTCAACTGCGTCTTGACCGTGACGTTTGCAAGCGGCGTGACGGTGCCAAGCGAATTGATGACGACGGGCATTTCGCCTTGCGTGACGGTCGCCACATGCACCGGCTGCGGCTGGTTTGCTGCTTGCGCGCCGCGCCGTCCGCCTTGACGCGCGTCCTGCGAGGCGCCCGTGCCGCCGCCGCTGCCGCGATTCCACGGATGCCACCACGCGAGCGCGCCGGCGACGACCAGGAGCGCGACGATGAGCGGAACCATCCGGCGCCGCCGTCGTGCGGGTTCGATGACGGCGGGCGTTGGAGGCGTCGGGCGCGGCTGCGCGGGAGGATTCTTTTGGTCGTCCATCGGTTCGGTGGCTGGGTCTTTCAAATCTGTACGGAGCGCGGACGGGCGGCGATCACGGTTCGGTCGCGCAAAGCGATGCGCCGCGCGCATGAACCGTGACTCAAGCGGGGACCGTGAAAATGGCGGGGCCGTCGAAAGCGTCTGGAAAGCCTGCCTGTCAATTCAGGCGGGGAGCCCGGCGCGGCCCGGGTGCGCGCGAAGCATGATGCTACGTCCCGCACCGGGGGCCGTCTACCGGCCATTCTTTCTGTTGATTACGACTGTTACATGCGCGCTGACGCGAGCTTTCGACGGGCTTCGTCGCGCGCCGCGCAGAGGCGTGGTCGCTTAGTCTAACCGGCGGCGTGTGCGCCGTTGGTCGCGCGCGTGCCGCCGATCTCGCGCGTGATCTGCTCGACGCAATCGAGCAGCGCCGGCGCGACTTCTTCGATCAGTACGTCGTGCGGGCACTGATGCGCGGCGCCGCCGCAGTTGACCGAATACCGTTCGCCGGACGGTCCCACGAAGCCCGCTGCGACCGCGTTCAGCCCCTGATGCCATTCCCCGACGGAGAGGGCGAAGCCGAGGCGCAAGGCATCGTCGAGGCCGTGCTGCAAGCCACCCGCGATGGCCGGCCAGTCGTCGCCCGATGCGGTCTGCAAACTGCCGATGAGCGCGCGCCGGTCCGGTTCCGACAGCACCGCAAGGTATGCGCGGCCGACCGCCGTGCGGCTCAGATCCATCCTGCCACCGACTTCCAGTCGCGAGACGAGCACGGCGGAGCGAGGCCGGATGGCATCGATTACAACCATTTCCAGACGATCGCGCACGGCGAGGTGAACGGACAACCCGGTTTGATCCGCGAGCCGGATGAGGAACGGGCGCGCCCGTGCACGAATATCGAAGTTGCGTAAGAATCCGTTGCTCAGCTCGAGAACCGATGCGGTGAGCACGAAACGCTCACTATCGGGCAACCGGAGCAGCAGACCGGCACCGACGAGCGTCGCGGTGATACGCGAAACCGTCGGCTTGGGGATGCCGGTCCAGTCGGTCAGTTCGCGATTGCTCACAGGCGCGTCGGCGGCGGCGATCCGGCGCAACACATCGAGCCCGCGCGCGAGCGCCGTCACTTCCTCGCCGTCTTTCTCACGGACGCGCTCTCTGGATGAGGACTGCTCATTGGGCATAGGCATTCGTTTTGTGAAACATTGTTTTATTTGATGGCGGGCGCAATTCTACCGGGCGACACGGCCAAACTTGCAAACGATGCAAGGCTTCACGATAAGCTGCATACACGATGAAACTTTTACGCCGACTGCCGTGCCTTGAACGAAACTTGGGCAGTTGCCCGAACGGCGAAATTTTGCTTGACTTAGGCAGCGATCCCGGAAAAAAATGGAACCGAATTTCGAAACCGAAGGTGACGTGCGCGTCGGCGCTTTCCGCTCAGGGCTCGAAAGACAGGCTCTCAGGTTCTAGCACGGCCCTCGGAATGGCTAGAACTTTTAAGGCGCTACGGCAACGTAGCGCCTTTTTTTTCGTCCGTGCGTTCGCTAAAACGCTTTGACGCAAATATACCCGAAGGGCAATAGAACTGAATCGATCGTGCGCAATCCTCTAGATCGGGATGCCGCGAGCGAAGGGGAATGCGAGGAGGGAAACCGGCGGCGTAGATCTTCGCCGGTCGACGGCAAACGCGGCGCATAGTGCGCCGCGTCGAGGGAATCAGTACATGTTGTTGAACACGCGCGGCTGCCTGAGGAGGCGCTTGCCGCGCACGATCCAGTAGACGCTCGCGCATACGAGCAGCAGGGCGACGGCCAGTACCACAAGCGGCGAAATACGTTCCGGCGCGGGCGGGTTCGTTGCGATGAACAATGCCGTGAGAAATGCCGCGCCTGCCTGATAGAACGATCGGCTGGCGAGATTGCGGCGCATGCGGGGCGTGGCGAAGCGGGAGACGGGCGCGCGAGTGAACGGCTCGAACAACATCAACCCTGCGACCAGGGCGACAGCGACATTCATGAGAAGCATGGTGCGAGACTTCGTGGAGGCTGGAACGTCGGCGAATATATGCCACTGAAGTAGGCACCAAAAGCAGAAGTCTCTTAAATATAGAGGGAAAATTCTATTTCCCGTTTGCTACTTCAGTTCCGCGTCGCGCTGGTTGCCGAAAGGCCAGCGCAATCTTCGCGCGCCAGCCAGGTTCCCCTGCGATGCAAGGTTTCAGAGTTCGATGCGTGTGCCGAGCAGCGCGAGAAATTGCCTGATCCACGCGGGATGAGCAGGCCATGCGGGCGCGGTGACGAAATTCGCATCGGTCACGGCGTCGTCCACTGCGATATCTGCGAAGGTCGCGCCGGCGAGCCGCACTTCGGGCGCGCAGGCCGGATAAGCGGAAATGCGTCGTCCCTCGATCACGCCTGCGGCCGCGAGCACCTGCGCGCCGTGGCAGACAGCGGCGATCGGCTTGTTCGACCGCGCGAAATGGCGCACCAGTTCAAGCACGCGATCATCGAGTCGCAAATACTCCGGCGCGCGCCCGCCTGCGATCGCGAGGGCGTCGTAACCGCCCGGATCGACATCGTCGAAGCTCGCGTTGAGCGTGAAGCGGTGGCCGGGCTTCTCCGTGTAAGTCTGATCGCCCTCGAAATCATGGATCGCCGTTTTCACGTAATCGCCGCGCTCTTTGCCGGGGCACACCGCATCGACCGTATGGCCGACGGCCTGCAGCGCCTGGAACGGGACCATCGTTTCATAGTCTTCGGCGAAATCGCCGGTGAGGAAAAGAATCTTCTTCGCAGCCATCGCTAGCCTCGTCAGTGAATGGGTTGTCGGATGCACCGTGCGGCGTGCAAGGCGCACAACGCGGACCAGTCTACTATTCAGTTGCGCGTCGCATGCGACACGGCGGAGCAGCATTCCGGAGAGACTGCGCCCCGGCAGCGTATGATGTGCGCGAGTTTTTTGAGATCACGAAACAGGCAGAAGGTAACACCATGCAAATGACTCCCATGAGCCGCATCGCCGTGGCGCTCGCGGCGCTCGGCGTGCTGGCGGCGTGCGAGAAACACGACGCCACCGCGGGGCAAGCCGCGGGCGCATTCAACAACCTCGCGAGCCAGACCAGCCAGAAGTTCGACCAGGCGGCGAGCTATGTCGGCCAGAAGGTCGATGCGGCCAGGCAGTCGGCGCAACAGAATGTCGATGGCGCCGGATCGATGCCCGATGTGTCGGCGAGCAGCGTCGCCGCGACGGCGCGATCGAACTTCGACAGCGCGGCGAGCGCCACGAATGCCGCCATCAACAATGCCGCGAGCGCGACGGGCGCCGGCCTGCAATCGGCGGGTCGCAAGCTGCAGGAATGGTCCGCGAACGGCGGCGCATCGAATCCGCAGGCGAGCGCGCAGGGCTCGGTCGCAAGCCCGGCCGCCGATGGCAGCGGCGCCCGCACCGAGATGGACAAATAGCGCGAGCCGATGCCGGCATCAGCGCTCATTCGTCTGAAAAAATCACGCGAATCGGCTTAACATTCCGTTACGTCCCCGTTGGGCGGTGTTCCTGTCACAGCCGCTAAACTGGCGGTCTTTCAGAATCGAGACCGTTATGAAGTCACGCAAGCTCGCGCCTGCACGCGCGGCGGCGTCTGTCGCGATCTCCTGGATGGCGGCGCGCGTGCGTTGCAGCGCCGCGCTCATGCACCATGCGTCGCGCGCTCTTTCGCTCGTCATGTCGTCGGTGCTTGCCGTGCTCGTCGCGTCGATCGCGTTCGCGGCGCCCGCCGCACAGGCGGCTCCCGCGCTCACGCTGCCCACTTTTCAGGAACTGATCACGCCGGCCGCGCCCGCGTCCGCGCCGGATGCCGCGTCTGCGCCCGCCATGTCCGATGCCGAGATGCTGCGCTCGCTCGACAACATCATCTCCACGCTCGACAGCGACAAGCAGCGCGCCGCGCTCGTCTCCCAGTTGAAGCACTTGCGCGATGCGAAGCGCGCTGCCGATGCCGCGGTTCCGGCGTCCGGCCCGGCCGCGGCTCCCGCGACGGCGGACGCCGCGGCAAGCAGCACGGCCGCCTCGGGCGCGACGCCGACGTCCGGCTCGACGGCCTCCTCGGTCGTGGCGACCATCGCGCAGAACGCGGGCCTGCTCGGAGCGATCGCGTCGGCGCTCACCAATATCGAAGCCGACGTGAAGCGCGGCAAGACGCCCTTCGCCTATTGGATCGGGCGCTTCAACGCGGCCGGCAACGAGCTTTTCACGATCGTCACGAGCCAGAGCCGCGAGCCGTTCGGCCGCACGCTCTTCAACTTCTTCGCGACGCTGGCGGGATGGGCCGCGTGCGCGATGACGCTGGTCTATCTGCAGCGGCGCGTGCAGGCGCGTTATGGCATCGGCGCCGGCCTGCACTCGAATCCGACGACGCGCGAGTTGCTGCTCTTCGCGCTGCGCCGTGTGGCGCCGTATCTCTTCGCGTTCTTCGCCGCGCTGACCTTCACGCACTACATGCCGCTTTCGCTCGGCCGCACGCTCGCGATGGTCACCGCGTACGCAATCGTCGCGGGCGCGGTGTTTTCCGCGATCTGCCTCATCATGTTCTCGCTGTTCGGCTCGGCGCACCGGCGCGTCGCGGTGAACCTGCTGATCCTTCGCGCGCGCCGGCTGCTCTTTCTGATCGGCACGCTCGGCGCGCTCGGCGACGCCGCCGCCAACTACGACGTCGCTCAGCAACTCGGCACCAATCTGGCCGGGCTCATCTCGACCTGCGCGAACATGGGCGCCGCGGGCCTCACCGCGTATTTCGCGCTCGCGTTCCAGCGCCCCGTCGCGCATCTGATCCGAAGCCGAAGCTACGAGCAGCGCAACACGCGCAAGGCCGCGACAGAAACCTTCGAAGTCGTCGCGTCGCTGTGGCAACTGCCGCTGCTGTTGCTCGCGTCGGCGTCGGTGGTGGCGACGCTGATGGGCATTGGCACGTCGGAGAATGTGTTGCAGATGGCGATCGCGACCGCGGGCCTGCTCGTCGTCGCGTTCTTTCTCTCCGCGATCATCGTGCGCATCACGCGGCCCAGGTCGCGCAAACCGCGCCGGCAATCGGCCTATGTGCGCAGGCTCGTCAAGTTCGTCGGCACGATGATCGTGGTCGGCGTGTGGCTCGTGTTCCTTGAACTCTCGTCGCGTTTCTGGGGCTTCTCGCTCGCCCACATGGCCGAGGAGAGCGTTGCCGCGCGCGGCATCACGCACGCGGTCGCGATGATCGTGCTGACGTTCTTCGTCGTATGGCTGATCTGGATTCTCATCGACACCGGCATTCAGGAGGCGCTCAGGCCGGACGCGGCACGGCGCGGCGGGCGCGGTCCGAGCATGCGCGCCCGCACGATGCTGCCGCTCGTGCGCAACGTCGTGTTCGTGTTCCTGCTGACGGTCGCGGCGATCGTCACGGCCGCCAACCTCGGCCTGAACGTGACGCCGCTGCTCGCGGGCGCGGGCGTGATCGGTCTTGCGGTCGGTTTCGGCGCGCAGTCGCTCGTCGCGGATCTGATCACGGGGCTTTTCATCATCATTGAGGACACGATTTCGGTTGGCGATTCGATCGAGGTCGAGGGCGGCCACGCGGGCATCGTCGAAAGCCTGACGATTCGCACCGTGCGCCTGCGCGACGGTCAGGGCGCGATCCACGCGATCCCGTTCTCGCAGATCAAGACGGTCAAGAATCTGTCGCGCGATTTCGCATATGCGGTGTTCGAGGTGCGCGTGCCGTTTACCGCCGACGTCGAGGAAGTGACGCAAATGATTCGCGAAGTCGGCGCCGATCTGATGGCCGATTTCCGCTATCGGCTCGAGATGCTGGGACCGGTCGAGGTGTGGGGGCTGGACCGCTTCGATCCCAACTGGATGGTCGTGAAGGGGCAGATCAAGACGCGGCCGCTGCAGCAATGGAGCGTCGCGCGGGCGTTCAATCTGCGCATCAAGCGCAAGATGGACGAGGCGGGCATGGAGATTCCCGTCCCGCAGATGCACGTGCAGATGACGCGCGATGCCATGCTCGGCGCCGACGCCGCCGAAGGGCGCGGGCGGCGCATCTGGACGGGCGAAGCGCCGCCGGCCGCACACGAAGAGGAACAGGCGGTCGGCCCGGGACTTTCGCGTGAGGCGAAGGTCGCGGCGGCCGCGGCGCGCGACGTTTCCCACGAGCCGCAGCCGGCGCCTCCGCCGACCGATCAGTCCGTGCCGATTCCGCCGCAGATTCCGACGGCCTCCGAGCCGGGGAAAGGCTGAGCTTTCTTCAGGCCGCCAGCAGATCGTTGACGTGCGTCGAGATCTGCTCGCCCGCGACGCCGTAGACATGCAGCGAGACGGCGCGCGCGGCGGCATCGGCGGGAAGGCCGAGCTGATGAATCGCGCCACGTCCCGCGTCCACATACGACACCGCGCCCGGCGGGCGTGGATGACGCCGCGTTTTAATCGCGCAGTGCTCGAGCGCGTCCCAGCGATAAAGCGTTTCTTCGAGCGTGCCTTCCATCACCGCATAGCCGCACCACGTTCGATGACCGTGCACCGGGCTCGCCTGGCCCGGCGCCCAGACGAGCGCGGCGATCGCATAGCGGTCGAGCGGATCGGCGGCGAGCAGATGGCGGCAATAACTCTGCGGATTGCTTGCGCGCTGATCCGGACGCAACAGGCCCGGATCGGCGATCGCCCGTTGCAGCGCCAGGCGCACGCGCTGTCCGAACGAAGCGCGCGGCCCCCTTTCGGCGGCAGAGAAAGCGGCATCCAGCTCGCGGCATAGTTGCTCGAGCGCCGCGCTCTGGCGGGAAGCCGGACCGGAAGCCGGCGCAGCCGGAGAAAAGGGCCGCGCCGGGCGGCTGACATGTTCGAGTTGCATAGTGGAAGGGCCGTCTCTTCGTTGTTGCCTGTTGCACTCATTTATACCGGCTTGCCTCCAGAATAAGTTTCCATATAATTTCGCTCGACCATCGAGAAATAGAATAATTTCCTATAAGGGGTGCAGCATGGGAATGGACCTCATCGACCGCAAACTGCTCGAGTTGCTGCAGAACGACGTGACGATGCCCATCGCGGAACTCGCGCAACGCGTGAATCTGTCGCAGACGCCGTGCTGGAAGCGCGTTCAGCGCCTGAAGGAAACGGGCGTGATCCGGGCGCAGGTGGCGCTATGCGATCCGAAGAAACTGGGCGTCGGTACGACGGTGTTCGTCGCGGTGCGCACGAATCAGCACACGCAGACGTGGGCGGAGGATTTCACGCGCGCGGTCCGCGACATTCCGGAAGTGGTCGAGGTGTATCGGATGAGCGGAGAAACCGACTATCTGCTGCGCGTCGTGGTGTCGGATATCGACGACTACGACCGCGTGTACAAGCAGCTCATTCGCGCGGTGCCTCTGTATGACGTGAGTTCCAGTTTCGCGATGGAGCAGATCAAGTATTCGACGGCGCTGCCGGTGAGGCCGACGCTCGCGCCGTGAGCGTTCGCGAGCGCATCAGCTCAAGATGATCAAGCGATGCGGGGCGCGTTCGCCGCGCATGCATGAAACAAAAAGCCGCCCGGGAGGGCGGCTCAACACGTCCGGTCACAAGGTTATCCCGACACCTGCCCTTGCCGCCCTCGCCGGGATCGGACGCGCATGGAATCGAAATCAGTATCGTCGTCCGGACGGGAGCCTTTCAAGCGGCGCGGTGCAGCACAGAATTTCGCCGTCGGCGTGCGCGTATCGAAACGACATGAGCCGAAGTGCGGCGAACCGCATCAGCGGGTGCTGGACCGATATGCCTCGCAACCCAACTGAAACCCAACGCGAGTACCATGTCGGGTCTTTCCCGAAACGTCGCCACGAACCTTTTCATGAACCACGATTCCCGCGATCCTCGCCGCCCGGACGGTAAGCCGAAGAACCCGACCCGCGCCGTCAGCGTGTTCATCGTCGTCGTGGTGCTGCTCGTGATCGGCACGATTCTCTTCAACGCGATTCGCGAAAAGCGCGAGTTCGATCAGCAAAACGCGCAACCGTCCGCGGCAAGCGACGTGCGCCCCGCGGTGCCCGCGATCGGCGCATCGCAGTGACGCAATAGCACGTCGCGTTCAGACCGGCAGGCGAATCTGCGCCGCGTCCTTGCCGATGAGCGATGACGCGGTCAGCATCTGTTTGCATTGATGCGCGAGCAGCTTGAGATCGTGAAGCGCATCGGCGGGCAGCGCTTGCGCGCGCTCGGCATCGACGACCATCTTGTCCAGATCGCGCCGCAGTTCCTTGAGCGCGTCCGTCTGTGCGGGCGGCGCATCGGGCCCGGGCGCGGCAGGCAGTTCGCCGACGGCGCCGGCGAGATTGTCGCGCACGATGCCGAACGTGCGCTGCACCGGTTCGAACGGCTGGCCGCCCGCTTCGTTGAGCGACTGCAGGAGCGGCGCCACAGCGGTGATCTGCGAGGCGAGGACATGGCTTTGCACGAGCAGATCGTTCAATTCGGCGACATACCGTTGCTGCGCCTTCGGCTCGAGCATCATGCGCTGGAACGCTTGCGCGAGATTGGCGAAAGCGATGTGCACGTTCTTGCGCGCGAGCCGATAACGGAAGTCACGATCGAGCGCGGTGGCCGCGACCGTTGCCGCGGCGGACGCGCCCTTGCTCGCCGTGGCCGCCGTGCTTTCCCCGATACTCACCGACGACAACCGCTGCGCCGTGGCACTCGCGGCTTTCATCTGCGAATCGACGACCAGCGCCGGATCGAGCGGCGGCGTGACGGTGCCCGGCTCGCTGGCCGCGACCGCCGTGATGGTCACCGTTTGCGCGGGCGCCTCGACAGGCAACGCCGCCGCCACCGCGCCGGCGTTGGCATCGGCGAACACGGCGCGTTCGACGGGCGTTTCCACCGCCGATGACGAAGCCGCGCGCGCCTTCTCGGCCTGCGTGGCCGGCTTCGCTTTCCACCACCAGCTGGCTTCCAGATAATTGCGCGTCGCGGCGAGCAGATCCTTCACGAGCTTGCCCATCAACCGGTATTCCCAATAAGGGAAGAGATGGCTCGCCGCGATGGCGATCGCGCAGCCGACCACGGTGTCGATCGCCCGCTCGCCGATCAGCCGCAAGCTGCCGGGCGCGAGCAGATGGAACATCAGAAGCACATACGACGACGTGAACACGACGCTCGCCGCATAGTTGAAGAGCAGGAGGCTATAGCTCATCACCATCGACGCGAACATGACGACGAGCAGGATATGCGGCTCTTTCACGAAGAGAATTAGCGCGATGGTCACCGCGCAGCCGATCGCCGTACCGATGATCCGCTGCGTATTGCGCTGCTTCGTGAGCGAATAGCCGGGCTTCAGAATGATGACCGTCGTCATCACGATCCAGTACGCGTTCGTGAGCGGCAGCAGACGTCCGAGCCAGTAACCGATGCCAACCGCGATCGTTACGCGCAGCGCGTGGCGAAAGCTCGGCGAGGCCATCGTGAGATTCGAAAAGATCTGCATGAACGGCACGCGCCGGCTCGAAATGAACCGCGACAATGCGTGATCGATCTGCACTTCGGTCTCGATCGGGCTCGCGTCGTCGCGTGTGCGGCGACGCATCTTGTCGATGAGTCGCGTCGCGCTCCAGAGCCGCCTGAACACCGCCGCTGCCGCCGTGTACGCTTCGGGATTCTTCTCCGGCAGGCCGTGCTTGCGCATCAGTTCGAGTTCGTATTCGATCGCGCGCAATTCGGCCTTCATGCTGATCTGCCGCCCGGCCGGCTTGTTCTGCAGCACGGCGAGGCCGATTTCCTCGAGATCCGCGCTCGCCTTTCGCATCAGATCGCGATAGAAGATGAGCACGTCCGAGCCCGCGAAGGTCTTTCTGACGAGCGGATAGTCCGTGTGCGCGCCGACGAAGAACTCGTGCAGATCCACCACGTTGATGAAAAGATTGAAGAGCCGCGCGCGCCGCGCGTCGAGCTTGCCGCTTTTCACTTTCGGCAGGTTGCGCAGCACGATGTCGCGCGCCGCGTCCTGCCGCTCGACGGCCGCAATCTGCTTTTCGATGAGCACGCGATAACACTCGTCGAGATCGGCGTCGCCGTCATAGAACTCGGCCCGCGCGAGCAGGTACTCCGCGCAACTGAAAATGCTTTCGGCGAGCGCCTGCTGCTCGATGCGATACACGAGCAGGCGGCTCACGAGCGTCGCCCAGTAGGTGTACCAGAGGCCGCCCACGAGAATCCACGACGCGTTGATGAGCGCCTGCAAGGGCGTGAAATGCTCTTCGAGCGTGACGACCATCATGAAGAGCGTCGCGAAGCTGATTTGCGGCCAGCGATTGCCATAGACGACGATCAGCGACAGCACGAAGGTCAATGGCACGATGGTCAGCCAGAGCGTGAGCGGATGCGCCGTCGCGATTCCTGTTGCGAGCGCCGCAAGAAAGCCGATCAGCGTGCAGGCGAGCATCTCGTTGTGCTTGTGCCTGAGCGGCCCGGGCATGTCGACGACGCACGCGCCGAGCGCGCCGGTTGCGATCGTGAAGCCGAGCTCGCGATTGTCGAAGACGATGAGCATGAGGACGGCGGGCAGTGACACGCCCAAAGCGATGCGCAAGCCGCCGAAGAAATACTGGCTGTAGATGAACTTCCTGATTTCGAACGAATAACGCATCGACTTCCTGTCTTGACGCTCGTTGATGTTCTAAGGGGACGAGGCGAGAAACGAGTCTAACCCAACTCACCCGGGCTTCGACCCTCGGCCATTCGGCCAGGTTCTCGCCGCCGCGCCCGCTTTGCTATGCTGGCGCCTGAACGTTGCAAAGCTTTTCAAATCCCCCCATTTCAAGCCGCAAAGCACGCCGCTTCCATGCTCGAACTCTTTTATTCGAATCGTCACGAGACGCTCGCCGCGGCGCTCTTCGAGGACCTCGACGCGTTCGCGATGCGCGAGAGCGATCCCTTCGCGCGCGAAGCCGTCATCGTGCCGAGCGCGGCCGTGCGGCGGCGGCTCGAACTCGACATGGCCGAGCGCTTCGGCATCTGCGCGAACGTCGATTTCTGCTATCTCGCGCAATGGCTTTGGGCGCAGATCGGACGCGTGCTGCCCGTGCCCGCATATTCGCCGTTCGCGCCGGACCGGCTTGCGTGGCGCTGCTACCGGCTCTTCGAGGATCCGTCGATCGGCGATTCGGCGCGGCTGTCCACGTATCTCAACGCCGCCGACGACTCGATGCGCTACGAGCTAGCGCGCCGCATCGCGACGGTTTTCGATCACTATCTGACGTATCGGCCCGAGTGGCTCACGCACTGGCAGGCGGGCGGCTCGATTCTCGCGGGCAGCGGCGCCAGGACCGATGCGCGCGGCCCGCGTCTTTCCGGCGCGAACGATATTCAACGCGAGGACGAGCGCTGGCAGGCGGCCCTCTGGCGCGCGTTGCTCGCGGATCTCGCACGCGATGCGAACGGCGACGAGAAAGATCCGACGCCGCCCGCGTACCGCTTTCTCGCCGACGCGCCCGGCCTCGACCTCGATGCCGTGATGCGCGCGCAATGGCCGCGCCGCATCAGCGTGTTTGCCTTGCCGACAATGCCGCCGCTGCATATCGCGCTGTTGCGCGAGCTGTCTCGCTGGATCGACGTGCGCGTCTATGCGCAGAATCCCTGCCGCGAGTTCTGGTACGACATCGTGAGCGCGGCGCGCGTCGAGCAGCTCGAGCTGAAGGGCGAAGCCGATTATCAGGAAGTCGGCCATCCGCTGCTTGCCGAATGGGGCCGCCAGACGCAGGCGCAACTGCACATGCTGCACGAGCTGACCGAAAGCGCGGCCTCGAGCGAGCGGCAACTCTTCGAGGACAATCCCGCGCCCACGTGGCTCGCGCGCGTGCAGAACGGCATCCTGGCGCTCGATGAAGAGAACGCGCAGCCGCAGCCTGAAACGATCGTGGAGAACGGCATCGAAGTGCATGTCTGTCATAGCCTGTCGCGCCAGCTGGAAGTGCTGCACGATCGTCTGCTCGACTGGTTCGACGACATCGAAGGCCTGGAGCCGTCTGATGTGCTCGTCGCGTTTCCGGACCTCGCGGTGGCGGGGCCGCTCATCGACGGCATCTTCGGCACCGCGCCCGCGAGCGCGAGCAACGAGCGGCGGCGCATTCCGTATCGCATCACGGGCCTGCCGCCGTCGCAGGCGAATCCCGTCGCGCGCGCGCTCATCGACTGGCTCGCGCTTACCGAGCGCGGCGTCGGCGCGCCCGAACTCGTGGAATGGCTGCGTGTGGATGCGATCGCGGCGCGTTACGGCATCGACGCGATCGCGCTCGAAACGGCGCAGGCATGGCTCGCCGCCGCGGGCGCGCGTCGTGGGTTACGGCCGGACGAAGTCACCGCCGCGGACGTGCCCGCCGCGCGCCACACATTCGCCGATGCGCTCACGCGTCTTTATCTCGGCTACGCGTTGCCCGAGGGCGGGTCACCGGTAGGCGAGTGGCTGCCCATACAAGGCGCGAACGGCTCCGATGCCGAATTGCTCGGCCGTCTGACGCGCTTCGTCGACGATATCGACGCGTTCGCCGAGCGCATCGCGACGCCGCGCACCGCGCGCGCGTGGGGCGCTTTGCTGCTCGATGCGCTCGAGCGTTTCTTCGACGCGGGCATCGCATTCACCGACGCCATCGGCGACGTGCGCCGCGCGGTCGATTCGCTCGTCGCCGCGATGGACGAAGGCGCGGGCGATACCGACGTATCGGCCGCCGTGATCCGCACCGCGCTCACCGATACGCTCGACGATCCCGCGCGCGGCGGCGTGCCGTGGGGCGGTGTCACGTTCTCGTCGTTGACGAGCCTGCGTGGCCTGCCTTATCGCGTGGTGTGCCTGCTCGGCATGGACGACGGCATGCTTCCGAGCCTCACGCGCGCCGACGAGTTCGATCTGATGGCGTGTTTCGGCAAGCTCGGCGACCGCCAGCGCCGCGATGACGAGCGCAACCTGTTCCTCGATCTCATGCTCGCCGCGCGCGATCGGTTAATGATCGCGTACACGGGGCGCAGTATCCGCGACAACGCGGTGCTGCCGCCCGCCGCGCTCATCGACGAGCTGCTCGACTATCTCGCGCAGTCCGTCGCGGGCAGGCATGCCGGACCCAGTGAACTCGCAGAGGCCCGCGCACGTTTCGTGTTCGAGCACCCGTTGCAGCCCTATGCGCCGGACTATTTTCACGCGCACGGCAGGCTCTTCACCTACGAGCCCGAGCGCGCCGAACTCGCTCGCGCACTGGAGTCGGGCAAATCGCAGCCCGTCGCGCGGTTTTTCTCCGCGCCCTTGCCGCAGGAGGACGACGTCGCAATTGTCGCGTTCGACGACTTCGTGCGCTTCTGGCGTCATCCCGCGCGCGCGCTGTTGCGTGACCGTCTCGGCATCGCGCTCGTCGATGCCGAAGCCGAGCTCGACGAGACCGAGCCGTTCGAACTGGGCTTCGCGGGCCGCGATGCGCTCGCCGCGCGCGTGCTGCCCGCGCTGCTCGAAGCCGCCGACGAGGGCGACCGTGCCGCACGCGAACGCGCGAGACGCGTCGCGCGCGCGAGTCCTGAAATGCCCGGCGGCGCGACGGGCGGCGTGTGGCAGGCGCGCGAGCTTCACGCGCTCGGTCAACTGGCCGAACGCGTGCGCGCTTCGACGTCCGCGGGTGTCGAGCGTCTGCCGTTCTCGCTCGATCTCGCGCCGCGCTGGCCCGACACCGCCGGCATCGCGCTCTTCGGCGCACACGACGACGCACTCATCGACATTCGTCCGATGACGCTCGTCGGCACGCTCAATGCGCTCACGCCGCAAGGCCAGGTGATCTATCGCTACGACACGCCGCGCGCGCGGGATTACTTGTCCGCGTGGCTCGCGCATCTCGCGTATTGCGCGGCGCTCCCCGATGGCCCGCGCCGCACGATCTGGCACGGTCGCGGGGCGCAATCGGCGGATTTCGCGCTGATGCCCGTCGCCGATCCGCTCGCGCATCTCGCCGCGCTGGCGGCGCTCTATCGCGCGGGACGACGCATGCCGCTCAGGTTCTTTCCGAAAAGCGCGTGGCTCAAGGTGAAAGAGGGCGATTCGAAAGCGCAGGCCGCGTGGGAGTCCGAACGCACACACGCCGAATCCGACGACCCGGTGTTTCGCATCGCGTTTCGCGGCGCGGATCTCACGCTCGACGATGCCTTCGCCGCGCTCGCGCGCATCGTGTTCGAGCCGCTCGTACAACATCTGGAAAGCGCCGCATGACGAATCTCACGGCATCCGTCGATGACATCGGCGTGCAGGAACTCGATGTCTTCGCTTGCGCGCTCGATGGCGTGAACCAGATCGAGGCTTCCGCCGGCACGGGAAAGACCTGGAACATCTGCGCGCTATACGTGCGGCTGCTGCTCGAAAAGCGCCTGTCGGTCGAGCAGATTCTCGTCGTGACTTTCACGAAGGCCGCGACCGCCGAGTTGCACGAACGCATCCGCTCGCGGCTCGCGGGCGTCGCGCATGCGATCGAAAACGGCGATGCGGCCGGCGATCCGTTCATCGAGCAACTCTTCGAAACGACGCTCGCCGCAATCGACGCAAACGAGGCCGCGAAGCGCTTGCGCATCGCCGTGTCGACGTTCGATCAGGCCGCGATCCACACGATTCACGCGTTCTGCCAGCGCGCGCTGCAGGAAGCGCCGTTCGCCGCCGCGATGCCGTTCGCGTTCGACATGGAAGCCGACGACAGCGCGCTGCGTTTCGAGCTCGCGGCGGATTTCTGGCGCGAGCGCGTGGAGCCGGTCGCGGCGCGCACGCCGTCGTTCGCGTCGTGGCTCGTCGCGAAGGGCGCGGGACCGGCATCGCTCGATGCGCAGCTCGCCCGGCGTCTGAAAAAGCCGCTCGCTGCGCTGCGCTTCGGTGATACGGACGCCGCCGAATCGGCGGACATGCAGGCGCTGTTCGATGAGGCCTGCGCGTTGTGGCACGCCGAGCGCGACACGATCGCGAAGCTGCTCTTCGACGCCGAGGCCATCCTCAACAAGACGACGCACAAGCGCACGATCATCGATGCGGCGATCGACGCGTGGGCCGACTATTTCGCCAGCGCCGACTGTCATGCGCCGCCGCCGAAGGAAGCGCTCAAGCTCACCGCCACCGCGCTCGCGAAGGGCACCAAGGGCAAGCACCCGCCGCCGGTGCACGCGTTCTTCGATCAAGCCGATGCGCTCGCCGTGACCGCCGCCGCTGCCGAGGCGTCGCAGCGCGCGATGTGGCTCGGCATCGTGCGCGAATGGCTCGATCACGCGCCCGCAGAACTCGCCGCACGAAAGCGCGCGCGCCGCGTCGTATCGTTCGACGGCCTGCTGTCGAACCTGCATCACGCGCTCGTCAGGCACGCGTGGCTCGCCGAGGCGTTGCGCGCGCGCTATCCGGCGGCGCTCATCGACGAATTCCAGGATACCGATCCGCTGCAATACGCCATCTTCAACCGCGTGTTCGCGCCGCACGGGCCGCTTTTTCTCGTCGGCGATCCGAAGCAGGCGATCTACAGCTTCCGCGCCGCCGACCTGCACACCTATCTCGCCGCGCGCGAAGGCGCGAGCGCGCGTTATACGCTCGCGGTCAACCAGCGCTCGACGCCGCAGATCATCGAGGCGTGCAATCGCGTGTTCGAAGCGAATCCGGCGGCGTTCATTCTCGACGGGCTAGACTATCAGCCGGTGCGTGCCGGCACCCGCAAACGCGGGCCGTTCGTCGACGCCACGCCGGCCGCAGCTTATTCCGACATCGCCGATTTCTGTGTGTGGATGCTGCCGGACGGCGAATCGGCGCTATTGAAAACCAGCGCGCAGCGCGACGCTGCCGAAGCCTGCGCCGCCGAGATCGCGCGGCTGCTGCGCGGCGCGCAGCGCGGCGAGGTGACGATCGGCCGCGCGCCGCTTTCGGCGGGCGATATCGCGGTGCTCGTCCAGACGCATCGGCAGGGGAGCCTCGTGAAGCGCGTGCTTGCCGCATGGGGCATCGGCAGCGTCGAGCTCGCGCAGGCGTCGGTGTTCGGCTCGCCCGATGCAGAGCAGATCGAGCGCGTGCTCGCCGCCATCGACACGCCGGGCGACTTGCGCCGTCTGCGCGCGGCGCTCGCAACCGACTGGTTCGGGCTCGACGCCGCCGCGCTCTGGCGGCTGGAGCACGCGGACGCGGCCGATCCGCACGGCGCGCCGATCGATTCCACGAGCTGGGTCGAGCGCTTCTCGCGTTATCGCACGATCTGGCACGAGCGCGGCTTCGCGGTGATGTGGCGCACGCTCGCGCGCGAGTTGTCGATCGCGACGCGTCTCGTCGCGCGGCCCGACGGCGAGCGCAGGCTCACGAACGTGAATCATCTGGCGGAGTTGCTGCAGGCGCGTTCGGCCGAACAGCCCGGGATCGCGCCGACGCTGCGCTGGCTTGCCGCGCAACGCGAGCAGCAGGGCGGCGGCGAGGAAGCGCAGTTGCGTCTCGAATCCGATCGCAATCTCGTGCAGATCGTGACCGTTCACAAGTCGAAAGGACTGGAATATGCGGTCGTGTTCTGCCCGTTTTTGAACGACGGCGCGTCACGAGATTCGTCGAAATCGGGCTTGCCCGACGCGCGCGAGTATCACGACGACACGGGCGAAGCCGTGCTCCATTACGGCATCGAAGGCGAGCATGACGATCGCGTGAGCGCGCTGATCGCGCGCGAGCAGGCGGCCGAGCGCGCGCGTCTCGTCTACGTCGCGTTGACGCGCGCGGTGTTCCGCTGTTACGTCGTCGCGGGTTTCTATGTGTCGAACCGTTCGACGAAGGAATCGCGCCGCAGCGTGCTCAACTGGCTCGTCGCGGGCAACGGGAAAGACTTCGATGCGTTCTGCGAGGCGCCGCCCGAGGAAGCGGACATCGTCGCGGCCTGGCATGCGGTCGCCGCGCGCTCGGGCGGCGCGATCGGCGTCGCGCCTCTGCCCGTGATCGACATGCGCGAGCCGCTCGTCGCGGATGCCGCCCATCGCCACGAAATCGCCGCGCGCGTGAATCAGCGCATCCTGCGCGATCGCTGGCGGATGGCGAGTTTCAGCGCGCTGATCGCGGCCGGCGCACGCGACGAGGCGAATCAGGCGCAGCCCGTCGAAGCGCGTCCCGATCACGACGAACTCGCCGCGCTCGATGACGCCGCGCGAATAGCGGCGTCCCCACGCGACGATTCGCAACTCGCCCCCGACGACATTCTCGCGTTCCCGCGCGGCGCGGCGGCGGGCGAGTGCCTGCATCGCATGTTCGAGCTTGCGGATTTCACCGAGCCATCCGGCTGGCCCGCTGCCGTCGAGCGCGCGCTGCACGAGCATCCGACCCCTGCGCCGGAAGCGCTCGCTTCGCGCCTGCGTCCGATGATGCTGCGCCTGCTCGCCGATACGGTCGCCGCCGAGATCGCGCCCGCCATGCGGCTGCAAACCATCGCGATGACGCGCCGCATGAACGAGCTGGAGTTTCTGTTTCCGGCGCAAGCACTCGATTTCACCGCGTTGCGGCGTTTGCTGGCCGCGCACGGCTTTCCCGACGTCGCGCTCGAAAACGGCGCGCTGCGCGGGTTCATCAAGGGATTCATCGACATGATCGTCGAGCATGAAGGCCGCTACTGGATCATCGACTGGAAGTCGAATCATCTGGGCGATGCCGCATCCGACTACGCCGCCGCGCCGCTCGCCGCGGCGATGGCGGACCATGCGTATCACCTTCAGGCGCTCATCTACGTGGTGGCGCTGCATCGCTACTTGCGCGCGCGTCTGGCGGACTATGCATACGACACGCATATCGGCGGGTACCTGTATCTCTTCGTGCGCGGCGTTCGTCCCGGCTGGCGTGACGGCGAATCGGCAAGCGGCGTGCATCGCGGACGCCCGTCGCTGGAACTCGTCGAAGCGCTCGATCGCCTGATGTCGGGAGGCGCGGCATGAGCACGCTCGATGAAATTGAAGCGGCGCGCCCCGTGCCCGCGCTTGCGGACGAAAGCGCGGCCCTCGCCGAAGGCTTCGCGCGACGCCTGAGCGCGCTCGCGGCGCGGCTGGGCGCAAACGAGCGCGGCGTGCTGTGGGCCGAGCGCGCCGCGCTCGCGATGAGCCGCGCGACCGCGCAAGGCCACGTGTGCCTGTCGCTCGCCGCGCTCGCCCGGCGTCACGACGCACGCTTCGCCGAAGCCCGCGACGCGCTGCTCGCGAGCGGCGTCGCGTGCCTCGCGCGCAGTGACGCACGCGCGGACGCCGCCGATCTGCTGCCGCTCGTCATCGACGAGGATGGGCGGCTTTACCTCGCGCGCTATTTCGATTACGAGCGGCGGCTGGCCCGGGCGCTCGTCGAACGCTCGCGCGATGCGCGCGCGCCCGTCTCGCGGGAGGACATCGCGCAACAAGCCGGGCGCATTGCGCGTTATTTTGGTCCGGGCAAGGACGACGACATCGACTGGCAGCGCGTCGCCGCGCTCTCGGCGCTGGCCGGACGGCTCACGATCGTGAGCGGCGGGCCGGGCACCGGCAAGACGACGACGGTGGTCGGCGTGCTCGCGTGCCTGCTCGATGCCGATCCGGAACTGCGCATCGCGCTCGCCGCGCCGACCGGCAAAGCCGCGCAGCGCATGCAGGAGGCGCTCATCGAACGCGCGGACAAACTCCCGCCGGAACTCGCGGAGCGCCTGCCGCGGACGTCGTTCACCTTGCAGCGGCTGCTCGGCGTGCAGTCGGACGGGCGCTTCCGGCATCATCGCGACAATCCTTTGCCGTATGACGTCATCGTCGTCGACGAAGCCTCGATGATCGACGTCGCGCTCGCGGCGCATCTGCTCGAAGCGGTCGCGCCGGCGAGCCGTCTCGTGATGCTCGGCGACAAGGATCAGTTGTCGGCCGTGGAAGCCGGCGCGGTGTTCGCCGAGCTGAGCGCGCAGCCGTCGTTCAGCGTCGCGGGTGTGGCGCGCATCGCCTCGGCACTCTCGATCGATGCGAAGCGGCTCGAAGCCGCGTTGCCGCATGCGGAAATGCCGAAGCGCCAGCCGCAACTGGGACTTTTCGACGCCGCGCCCGTCGACGATTCCGAAGGCTACGGCGCGCTCTTCGATACGCTGCCCGGTGACTGGGGCGACGCCGGCAAGGAAGGGGAAGCCACGCTCACCGATTGCGTCGTCTGGCTGCAGAAGAATTATCGCTTCGGGCTGGACTCGGACATCGGGCGTCTTTCGATCGCGATTCGCAACGGCGACGAACAGGCCGCGCTGGATGCGCTCGATCCATCCGGCGCGCGCGCGGCCGTGCTTTTCGACGACGGCGACGCTGCGCTGTCCGAGCGCACGCTCACCCGTCTCGCCAACGGCTTCGCGCCGTATGCCGATGCGCTCTGCGCCGTGCTCGACGGCACCCAAGCGGATCACACGCGGCTCTTCGACGCGCTCAATCGCTTCCGCGTGCTGTGCGCGACACGCAAGGGGCCGCGCGGCGTCGATGAAGTGAACGCGCGCATCGCGGCGAAAGTGCGCGAGCAGGCCGGCATTGCGCTTGCGCTCGGTGCACAGTGGTTCGCCGGACGGCCGGTGATCGTCACGCGCAACGACTATGCGCTCGGACTTTTCAACGGCGATATCGGCATCGCTTTGCCGGGCGCGGACGGCTCGTTGCGGGTCGCGTTCCGCATGGCCGATGGCGCGCTGCGCTACGTGTCGCCCGCCGCGCTGCCGCCGCACGACACCGCGTTCGCGCTCACGGTGCACAAATCGCAAGGCTCGGAATTCGAGCACGCGGCGCTGGTGCTGCCCGGCACGTTCGTGCGCGTGCTGTCGCGCGAGCTGGTGTACACGGCGATCACGCGTGCGAAGCGCAGGGTCGAAGTGATCGGCTCCGCGGCGATCTTCGCGCAGGCCGTCCGGGAGCCGACGCGGCGCGATTCCGGGCTCGCCGCGAGAATGCGGCGTCTCACATGAACGCAGGACGACAAGGAGCCGACCGATGACGATGACCGACAGCTTCGCCGTGCCGCCGAACGAAATCGAGCTGACGGCCGTGCGCGCGCAAGGCGCGGGCGGTCAGAACGTCAACAAGGTGTCGAGCGCGATCCATCTGCGCTTCGACATTCGCGCGTCGTCGCTGCCGGAGCACATCAAGGATCGCCTGCTCGCGCTCACCGACAGCCGCGTCACGCGCGAGGGCGTGATCGTCATCAAGGCGCAGGAGCATCGCACGCAGGACATGAATCGCGCGGCGGCGCTCGCGCGGCTGGATGAGCTCATTCGGAGTGTCGCCGTCACGCGGCGCAAGCGGATCGCGACGAAGCCGACGCGCGCATCGCAACGGCGTCGCGTGGAGAGCAAGGTGAAGCGCGGTGCGATCAAGGCGGGAAGGGGGCCGGTGCGGGGGGATTGAGTTGGACTTGATCGGAAGCAGAAGGACAAGCGGCGAGCGTCTTTCTAGTAACGATCAACGATCGTAAGTTCGTCGTTATTTTTTAGCGATGCCAGGCGGCGGTCCGGGTTTTCACTGGCGTATCGGTTGACTGCGCAAACATGTTGCCGCATTGCATTCGGGGTCGTGCTGATTGCAGCGGCTGTAATGCTGTCCGCTTGTACCATCGTTAATATCAACGTATGCGACAGAGGCGGGCATGGCCTTCCAACGCTCAACCGCCCGCCGCGCTTATCCCCGCGCACGCTCGTAGAACTCTCGCGACACGCCCCGAAGCCTGAATACCCTCCCTGCTGGAATCCCTACAAGAAAAAGCAGAAGGCCCACGCCTAAAACGCTACATGTCCAGACGGCGCCGGCATCCGATGCGATCATCGCGACTTCTATCAGGGGCAGTAGAGACCCGAACACCGCTGCATACGAAACCGGCCAAAATTCGGGTTCGGGCCTTTTGGCCTCTGCAATCTCGGCGTAGCCGTTCCCCACGAGATTCAAGCGTAAGCCTTCAGCGTCCGGCATCGCGACCAGTTGCGGCCCCTGTCCGAATTGAACCGTCTGTGCGGCCAGCGCTTGCAACAGCAGCGGACTAGCCGGTCCCGGCACGCCTAGCGCCTCATCGAGGTCAATCAAGGTCAGAGCCGGTTCGCTATCCTTCGCAATGGCCCGCACGATATGACCGTCCCGTTTCGCCAGGTTGCTGACCCATAGATTGCGCAGCCGTTTAAGGGGCGTCGGCTCGGCCGTCTGCAATGTCTTGAGGGCAGCGGCGATTTCGTCGGTCGTCGTGGGAATTGAGCGGAACAGCCGCGCCTTGACTTTAAGCTTCGTATCTTCAAGCATCTGCCACGAGCCGAACAGAAGCCCGAGCGCCGCCTCGGATACCGTGGGGGCGCCGTCCTCGTTGAACTGACACGCTAGCATCAGGCATAGGTCCGGCATGATCTTTCGCTCTCGATAGCCGTAGTCATAGCGCACCTTCTGGTTTTCCATCCATTCGTCAAGAATGCTCGGCACGTCCTTCATCGTGTAGCGAGACAGGGCGATGTGCTCATGCGCGATTTCCAGCCTTTGAAGCACGGTGCGCAAGACTGCCAAATGGGCATCCTGCGTTGACTGAAGGGCAATATGCACCGTTCGCTTTCCGGTGAAGCGCTGAAGCGTTCCGACAAAGGGCGTAACGAGTTGCGTCAGAACGTCCTCAAGCTTCGTATCAACGATGACATCCCCTTCGGCTTGCAAGCTCAGCACCTTGCCTTTGTTCGTCGGTGCGCTTCCCTCCAGCCCGAGGACGCGCTCGGCAAGCTCAACCTCGGGCGTAAGCGTCACGGTATCGAGAATGCACAGGTTCCACTGTGACCACGCGCGCCAATTGTTGAAGTTGTCTGTACAAAGAAAATTCCACAGGTCTGCGCGGTCGTTCCAGTCTTCGGATGGCAGATAGAGCAAGCCGCAGAGCGCGCCCCAGACCAGAAGCGGCAGGCCCAGCGCAAAGCCAAAAAACTTCGCCGATACGATCGAGGCGCCTTGTTTCCAGTTCAGAATCGTGATGATGAAGCCCGCTATGAGCAGCACGACAAAGGCAAACACCGCTATCCAGATGGACGGCGGTTCGATGTGCTTTTCCTCGGGAACGTTTGGAACGCGCCATGTCCTCATGCGATGTCCATTCCCTTGGTAGTAGCGTGGACAACGCTGCCGCATCGGGTCAGACATCCATCGGCGACCCACTTGCGACCGTCTTCCTCATAACCTTCGCCGCTTTCAATGATGGGGTTGTCTCCGTGTTGAGGGCACGTAACGATGTCATGCAGCAGCGCGACCATGCGCCCATCAATGTCGAAGCTGGAAGAGGCGGTTTTGACGACGCCGCCATGTGAGGTCGGATCGCCTTTGCATACTGGGTTTTTCATGTTCAATCTTTAGGAACAGATAGGACGCCGGGGCGCAATGCCCCGGCTTGGACAGGATCGGCGGCGCGTTACGCGCTCAACCATTCCCAGAAGAGTCTCGACCCATCGACGTTGGCAACATCAATGGAGCGACTCTGCTCGCCCATCCGGAAAAGTTGCTGATGCTGTGGGTAAGTGAGATCGCCCTTGCTGCCGTAGGAGTAGTCTTTCGCGCGCAGTATCCAGCGACCCTCGCGCGGGCACGTCTCGCCGGGTTTGCAGACGGTCGCGCGAGCTAGATCCGCCTCCCATTCCCAACGGTCCCAGCGTTGGAAATCAAGGTCGGGCGCAGCGGTGCCTTGCTCGAACTTCCTCACGAACTGATCGCGGGTTCCGGCAATCGACGCAGCGCGGTAGTAGCCGGATTCGGCCACCGTCGCGCCGGGCATTAGGAAAGACACTTCCTTAGCCTTACGCGCTTCGAAATCCTTCCACTCTTGCGGGGTTGAGGGGTAGTCGCGGTCGAAAGTTACGCGGGTGGGCTTGGTGCGGTCTGAGTGGAAATCGACTTTGCCCATGCTGGCAACGGGGCCGTCTTCTGCGCCGACGCTCATAAAAACTTGGGCTTCGAAGCTGTATATTCCAGCAATTAGCTTTTCATCGGGAAGGGTCAAGAATTTGTACGTTACAGAACTCCTCGGTGGAATGGTCACGGTGTCTCCGGGGAAGTCGGCCTTGTTGATCAAGGGCAACGCCGATAGATCGACATTCCACTTATGCTTGCCGTCCGCGCTTTGTCCGTGGATCCAGATTAAATCTTCTCCCCATACACCGCTCCAGTGGTCGGGGGGGAGAGTAATCATAGGGTAATCTCCGCTATTGATGAATTTGACCGATATCTGGAATCCATCTCTTTGCCGGACAATGCTCTCTACGGAAACATCAAGCTTGGCAATAGCGCGGCCGTCACGTGCATAAGAATCCCGAGTTCTTAAATAGAAGCTATCCATAAGAAAGCAAAGTTCTCTAGGTAGCTCGTCTATCCTTCCTTGATAAACGGTTTTCTTGCCATTTTGTACACAGCTGGCGGAATATACAGTCGGCGGATCAATCCGTTTCATGTCTGTTGCGGGCTTGGAATCAGCAATTTCACATAGCTGACGATGAATGTCTCTAGCCTGCTTAACGTCTTCCGATGTAAGCTGATTCTCTATAATTCCAGCGCCATTAAACTCTGTTTGAATTGTGTCTGATAGACCAACACGAACCCTCCCTGAAGTCCATACTCCGATTCCATTAGTGCCGTACTGATGACCGCCCATCCTACTCATGGAGAAACCTTCATCGGCGACGCTCGGCACTGTCGCGGCGGCAGAGAGAATCGGCACAGCAAAACCTCCTAAATAAATCACTAGTAATTTCGTGAGAGTCTTCTTTTCGACTGCGATGTTTCTAATTAATTTGCGAATTTTCGTCGCACACCAATTCTTCTTCATAACCAATATTCCAAGTCTTATTTGTCATTTTCGAAAAGTGCTGCCTGACGTATCGAAGATAGTAGGAGCGCGTTTTCGCGCTTTGTCGTCGGGCGCCCGACCCCATGAGATTAGGTGTAGACATCATTTTCCACGTTTGCTTGAGTTTCAATTCATCGGCTTTCTTAAAATCAAGCTCACCATTGTTTATATAGTCACTGTGAACAAAACCGCCGAACGCCCAGTATTCATCGGGATAATTAAACAGATGACCGCATTCGTGTGCAACAATGTTCATTTCAGAGAGCGATACATACCGATTCGGATCTTTAGGTATGGGGTCGAAATTTGACTCGCCCCATGATGCAGCGTCGGCGCGGTCTGTTTTCGGAAATAACCATATTTCTTTGTGATATTCTCCGACGTGGCAATTCTTAACGCTCAATAAGAACGTCACATTGAATCTAACCTTGACCCGGCAGCCACACGAAGCGGCCTTTGAACATCCGGCAAGAATCAATTGGCTCTTATGCCCATTCAGCGTTGCTTCTACCTGCCGTTTCAACGCAACAAGATCGACATTTGATCCTGCCGCATCGCGATATTCCATGACGAGTCCGGCAAACGGCGATCCGACACCATTCGCAACATTTCGCCAGTGCGCGCTGTTTTCGTATGGCACAGACTGCTTACGCCCGTCGCAATCGAGGATCGCTTGACCGGTGCTGTCGGCCTTAATTAGGTCAACCGGTATTATTTTTACACGGACGGAAGCTGTCAGTGTTTTTGTGTCCGGCTCATAAAGCAGTTCGAACGTAGTAGGGAATGATCCCCCGCCGATGCGTTGGCTGTTGTCTAGATTAAGCCAAGGAGTCTTCGTATTAGTCAGTGCCTTATATTCTCCCGTTTCGGTTGCGCCGTCGCATTCGGTTTCAACCTTCTCAGGTTCCAGTCACACCAAACCGGCTCGGCGAGTTTGATCGGTTCCGGCTCAGGATCGGTCTCCTTTGACGCTGGCGATTTCTTCATTTCATGCTTGGAATCATGATCCGCCTCGGGCGCATCGGGGGACGGCTGATCGTACGCGGCAGCATTGGCCGACGGCGCACTCGACGCGCTCGCGTCGGACGTTGACGGCGAAGGGGGCGCAGCAGGCACCGCGCCTGCACTCTGCGGCTGCTCCCAGTTCACTTGCTTCGATCCGGGCGGCGTCGTCTTCTCCGCGAAACTCTCGGAGTACAGCCACGCGTCGCAACCCGTTTTAAACGGCACGACCACGGGCGCGAACGCAGGCCCTGCCAAATGCATGATTTCCGGCGCAGACGCAGTTCGAAGCCGAATCCGCGAGCTTTGTCATCACGGCCGACCGCGTGACCGAGGTTCAGTTGCGACTTGCCCGGCTCCGTCGCGATCTTGATATGTTCCTGGTTCTCGCGGTCCTCGACCTGAATCGTGTTGTTGCGAACCGTGTGAATGACGACGTTGCGCGTGCGCCACTTGTGTTCCTGATGAACCGGGTCGGTATCCTGCGAGTTATGCAGCGCATGGAGTATGTACGGGAGGTCCGGATTGCCCGCGAAGAGTCGAGAGTTTGGAGAAGCCTGTGATTACGCCAAATTTGTGACGTGCCGGATCGGGCTTGAGTTGGCGAGTCGGGTCATGCGGCGGCTGCACGAGAAGCGAACCCCGCTTGCCCAGATACTCGCGCTGGGACAAGTCGTGCGATGTGTGCGTGAACTGAATCTTGAAGCGGCTCTCCTGCCCGATGGCTTCCTCGCCCTCAATGCTGAAGACATCCGCCGTGGCCGAACTCGGCGCGCTTCTTATCTCAAGAAAGTAGGGCTGATGCTGTCCTTGAAAAGCGCGCTCACGTCTTTCAAAGTATTCGTCTCTGCGATTCAACTAATCCTCCTTTTTGGCTAAAAGCGCGTAGCCAAAACAAAAAAGACCCGCCGCAGCGTGTCCAAAGCAGTGCTCAACTTCAGGAACCTGCCGATCATTTTGAATGGGTTTGTGCACCAGCTCGGTATTCCGGAATCCGAAGTGGCCGACGTCTCGGAGCGCGAGCCGTTAGCGATACGGAGGCTAACGCGCAGCCGAGAGAATTTGTGTATCAATTCGTGGTGAAAGATGCCTGACTTCGCGCAACCGAAAATAGGAACTGCCCAAATCGAATGGCCGGCGGAGCTAGCAATCGGGGGCCGCTGCGCGCCGCTCCACCTGTTCCAGGTCGAAGCCGAAGCACCCGCGCAGGGAAGCGAGCGTCTCGCCGGTCAAGTCCTTATTCATCAGCACGCACGCGGGGATATCGAACCGACGCGCCGGTCGAACTACAAGAACGGACCGCCGCTGTTTGCGGTACTCGACGCTATTCACGAGCGCATGGAGCGCTTTCGTTCCTTGGCGATCCGATTACCGGGATGGAAGTCGGCAGCGCGCCGCCGGTGCCTTTGACCATCAGAGCGCGAACGATGTCGACGGTATGCAGAAGCAAGAAAACGAAGAAATCGCCGCGGCGTCCAGCGTTCCTGGCAGAAGCCTGGCTCACGGCGCAAGCTTACGCCGCCCAATGAACGGCACACGCTTCACAACGCCGGTAGCAAGCGAAGTCCCCGCAAGCACGATCCCACACCCCGCGATCATCGCAATCGACACATGTTCGCCGAGAAACACCGCGCCCCACAGAATGCCGAAGAGCGGAATGACGAAGGTGACGGTCATCGCGCGGGCCGGACCCGCGACCGCGACCAGATGGAAATAGATGAAGTACGCGATGCCCGTGCAGCCGATGCCGAGCGCGAGCACCGCGCCCCACGCGTGGGCGGAAACCGGCGCGGCGGGCCACGTGAGGAACGCAATGGGCGCAAGCGTGAGCGTTGCGCCGATCATGCTGCCGGCGGCGTTGGTCATCGCGTCGACGTCCATCAGATACTTCTTCGCGAAGTTGCCCGCGACGCCGTAGAGCGCGGATGCCGCGAGCGCCGCGGCCGCCGCGAGGATGCCCTGCACCGGCAGCGCCGCGTCATGCCCCGCGTGCCCGGGCGCGATCTGGTTCCACACCAGCACGAGCACGCCCGCGAAGCCGATTGCCATGCCGATCGTGCGTGCCGTCGTCAGGCGATCGCGCAGCCACAGGAAGGCGACGAGCGCGCCGAAGAGCGGCGTCGTCGCGTTGATGACGGACGTCGCGCCCGCCGACAGCGTCAGTTCGGCGTAGGCGAAGAGACAGAAGGGCGCGGCGGAGTTGAGAATGCCGACGGCCAGCAACTGAAGCCAGCGCGCGCGCAGTGTCGCGACAGAGGCGGCGAACGGGCGGCGCGCCAGCAGCATCGCGATCAGAAACACGGCGCCGATTCCGACGCGCAGGGCCATCAGCGGCGCTACGCCGAATTCGACGACGCCGACGCGGATAAAGAGAAACGATGCGCCCCACAAGGCGGCGAGCACGATCAGTTGCAACAGATTGGCGGGTGACATAACAGGGCGGACTTCGGGATGCTCATCAAAAGTCCGCGCATGTTAGCACCGCGCTCATACCGATAAAACGCCCGCCGAACGAAAGCGCAAGAAGCGGGAGAAAGGCGCCGCGATTTCAATGCGGCGGAATCATCCACGTCAGCACGTTCTGCTGCAGCCACACGAGCACGCCGAGCACGATCGTGAGCAGGATCGAATGCTTGAATGTGCGCGCGAAGACGAGACCTTCCTTGCCTTTGAGTTCGGTCGTCGCCACGCCGGTCGAGATGTTTTGCGGCGAGATCATCTTGCCCATCACGCCGCCCGACGAGTTGGTCGCCGCCATCAGCACCGGGTTCAGATTCAGCTGGTTCGCCGCGACCACCTGCAGATTGCCGAAGAGCGCATTGCCCGACGTGTCGCTGCCCGAGAGGAACACCGCCACCCAGCCGAGGAACGCGGACACGAGCGGGAAGAACGGCCCGACAGACGCCACGCCCAGACCCAGCGTGTAGTTCATGCCCGAGTAGTTCATCAGATAAGCGAGGCCGACGATCGTCGCGACCGTCAGAATGGCGATGCGCGTCTGCACCCACGTATCCACGATCGCCGCGCCGTACTCGCGCGCGGGCAACTTCACGAGGAGCGCCGTGATGATCGACGCCACCAGAATCGCGGTGCCGGTCGCGAGCGGCTGGAAGTCCCAGATCGCGCCGTACGGCTGCTTATAGAGCGTGATATAGACGGCCTTGTCGAGTCCGGGCCACGCGACCTTGACGTCGCCGATCAGGAAAATCTTGAGCACCGTCCACACGATCACGACCGCCGACACGACGATCCACGGCACCCAGCCGTGGCCGCCCGAAAGCGCCGCGCGCTTGTCGTCTTTATCGCCGAGGCGCTCGACGTTTACGGCGAAGCGCTCGTCGGCGACGGGCTTCCACACGCGCAGGAACGCGATCGTCAGAATCAGCGAGACGAGCGAGGAGAGCACGTCGGTCAGCGCATAGCTGATGTAGTTCGACGTCACGAACTGCGTGAGCGCGAACGCGCCCCCGGAGACGAGCAGCACGGGCCAGACGCGCGTCATGTTGCGAAAGCCTGCGTAGATGCCGATCACGTAGAACGGCAGGAAGAACGCGAAGAACGGCAACTGGCGGCCGACCATTTTCGCGAGGGCGTCGGTCGGCAGGTGCGTGACCGCGCCGAGCACGGTGATCGGCACGCCGAGCGCGCCGAACGCGACCGGCGCCGTGTTGAAGATCAGCGTGAAGGTGAGCGCTTCCAGCGTCGGGAAGCCGAGCAGAATCAGCAGCGAGCTCGTGATGGCGATCGGCGTGCCGAAGCCCGAGATGCCTTCGAGCAGCGCGCCGAACGAGAAGCCGATCACCACCAGCACGATGCGCCGGTCGTTCGGGAGGTTGTCGACCATCCACAGACGAAACGCTTCGAAACGCCCCGAGCGTTGCGCGACGTTGTAGAGCAGGATCGCGGCGAAGACGATCCACATGACGGGCCACAGCGCAAAGACGGCGCCGGCCGCGACCGAATCGAGCGCGAGCCCGGCCGGGAAACGCCAGCCCGCCACGGCGATCACGAACGCGAGAATCAATCCGGCGAGCGATGCCTGCCACGCGGGGCGGCGCGCCCAGCCCAGCAGCACGAGCACGAGGATGATCGGCAGCGCGGCGACGATAAAGGACGCGAACAGCGAATTGGCGATCGGGGTGAGTAGCTGGTGAAACATCAGGGTCTCCTTCTCTTTGTCATGAGCCGAAGCGGCGCGAAGCAAAGCCGCGATGCGCGTGGAGTTTGATGTTCAGCAGGAGTCGGCCGCCGACTTAAGCAAACGCATAAACGCGCCCACTAAGAATAGGGCGCGAACGGCCTGCGTCAAGTCGTGAATGCCGGTTATTGCGGCGTGGGCGTAGGGCGCGGGCGTGACGAAGCGCGCCGCTTGGGGCGCGTCGTCGATGCGCGAGTGGCGCGGGAGCGTGCGTAAGTGGCGGGCGTCAGCCTTTGGCGACCGCATCGGGCGCGCGATCGTCAGGGCCGGCAGGAGGCGTCTGGCGGAACACCCACACGGTCAACAGGCCGAGCGAGGCAAGCATCCACAGCAAAAAAAACATAAAGGCCATCATGTCCGATCCCCCGATACGGAAAGTGCGCCGATGATGCGCGCGAAGTTTTGCTGCTAGGTGCTTGGATCGCCATTGCGGCGTGGCGAATAGGGGACCTATGTAGCCAGAACTGTGCCAATCGTCTGGCGAAATGTGCCGAAGCCTTGTCGGATAAGGAAAGTGTCCGGGCGCACAGTCGCGCAATCCGCGCGCGAAGGCGTGTGCGCGTCAGAAAATGTTGCAGCCCTGTTACGGGGCGACGGAAAAAACGATTTTCCGTCGCATGTCGCGCGCGCCGACGCGCGGCACCGCGCTCAGTGGCCGTGGCCGCCGCCACCATGCCAGCTGCCGCCGCCGCCGTGCCATCCGCCTCCGCCATGCCCGCCATGCCCGCCGTGGCCGTGCCAACCGCCGCCGTGCCCGCCGTGGCCCCAGCAGCAACCGCCGCCGCCCCAATAACCGAATCCAAACGAGACCGCCGGATAGCCGTAGCCATAGCGGTAATAAGCCGGGTAAGCGGCGTACGGCGGATAGTACGGATAAGGGTACGGATAGGTCTGGTAGTAGTCGGAATAGGGCGAGCCGACTGCGTACTCGTATTGCGGCGGAAGGGTGGCAGGCGACGAAGCGACGGCCGCACCCGACGCCGGCACCGTGAATTCGCGCTGCGTGTAGATCGCGCTGGTGACGGGATAGGATGGATAAGCCGGATAGCCGTAAGGGTAATAACACCCGCTCAGAAGAAGCCCGACGGCGAGCGCGGCGGCGGCCGTTACGAGTCCGGGAATGCTGCGGGCGGAAATCATGATGCTGCTCCTTGCACTACGGCTGGCCGGACTCCGGGATCGATAAAAATCGAACGGTCCGTCAAGAAACAGCTTAGGCCAACGATGAGGGGCAAGCGTCCGGCGTCATGTGACAAAGCATTACCGAAGCGTTTTTCTGTAACAAATTTGAAACGGCGGACTCTTTTATGGCGGCGAAGCGGAACACTTCGCCGCACAGGCAACGGTTTCGCTACTTGCCGACCTGATTCCCGATGATGCCCCCAACGGCGGCGCCGCCCAGCGTCGAAAGTGCGCTGCCGCCGATCACCGCTCCGCCGGCCGCGCCGACGCCAGCGCCGATGGCGGTATCCCGTTGACGCGTGGTCATGTCGCTACAAGCGGTCAATCCTCCCAGAAACGCAACGACCACTGCAGCGGCGCCGATCTGTTTGATGTTTTTCATGTCGACTCTCCAATTCGATGATGAGATGAATCGGCTCCGGTTCGCCCGCGACTACGCGCGACGCGGTGCAACCGTTTCGGCGTCGGCCCAAAGGGGGGCCGCCATGTTTTCGCCGGTTCGTGCACATCTCCAGCAGAAAAGGTGCCTGAATCGTCAGATCAATCTTTCCTCCAGGCGCGACAAGACATTGCGCCCGGTCCCCATAAAAAAACGGCCTTTCGCACGCGCTGTGCGAAAGGCCGTTGTCAGCCAAAAACGAGCATCAGGTCGGCTGATAGATTTCCGAGCCCTTTCTCACGAATTCGATCGCCTTCGTCTCCATGCCTTTGGCGAGCGCCTCGTTTTCGCTCAAGCCCTGCTTCGCGGCGAAATCGCGTACGTCCTGCGTGATCTTCATCGAGCAGAAATGCGGGCCGCACATCGAGCAGAAGTGCGCGACTTTGGCCGAATCCTTCGGCAGGGTTTCGTCGTGGAATTCGCGCGCCTTGTCCGGATCGAGGCCAAGGTTGAACTGGTCTTCCCAACGGAACTCGAAACGCGCCTTGGACAGCGCGTTATCGCGAACTTGCGCGCCCGGATGACCCTTCGCCAGATCCGCCGCGTGCGCCGCGAGCTTGTAGGTGATGATGCCTTCCTTGACGTCGTCCTTGTTCGGCAGGCCGAGGTGTTCCTTCGGCGTGACGTAGCAGAGCATCGCCGTGCCGAACCAGCCGATCATCGCCGCGCCGATGCCCGACGTGATGTGGTCGTATCCCGGCGCGATGTCCGTGGTCAGCGGCCCGAGCGTGTAGAAGGGCGCCTCGTCGCACCATTCCAGTTGCAGGTCCATGTTCTCCTTGATGAGCTGCATCGGCACATGGCCGGGGCCTTCGATCATCACCTGCACGTCGTGCTTCCAGGCGACCTGCGTCAGTTCGCCGAGGGTCTTGAGCTCGCCGAGCTGCGCTTCGTCGTTGGCGTCGTAGATCGAGCCGGGGCGCAGGCCGTCGCCGAGCGAGAACGAGACATCGTATTGCTTCATGATTTCGCAGATGTCTTCGAAGTGCTCGTAGATGAAACTTTCCTTGTGATGCGCGAGGCACCACTTCGCCATGATCGAGCCGCCGCGCGACACGATGCCCGTCATGCGGTTGGCCGTCAGCGGCACGTATTGCAGGCGCACGCCCGCATGAATCGTGAAGTAATCGACGCCTTGCTCCGCCTGCTCGATCAGCGTGTCGCGGAAGATTTCCCACGTCAGGTCCTCGGCCTTGCCGTTGACCTTTTCGAGCGCCTGATAGATCGGCACGGTGCCGATCGGCACCGGCGAATTGCGGATGATCCACTCGCGCGTTTCATGAATGTGCTTGCCCGTCGAGAGATCCATGACCGTGTCGCCGCCCCAGCGGATCGCCCACGTCATCTTGTCGACTTCCTCGCCGATGGAGGAGGTCACCGCCGAATTGCCGATGTTCGCGTTGATCTTCACGAGGAAGTTGCGTCCGATGATCATCGGCTCGCTTTCCGGGTGATTGATGTTCGCCGGGATGATCGCGCGGCCGCGCGCCACTTCCTCGCGCACGAATTCGGGTGTGATTGCCTGGAGCCCGTCCTTGCCGAACGCCGCCGCGCCGAACGCCTGGCCGGGGTGCTGGCGGCCCATCATGGCCGCGAGCTTTTCGCCGTTCGGGCCGCTCTTCTTCAGGCTTTCGAGATATTCGGCGCGCCGCTGGTTCTCGCGGATCGCGATGTACTCCATCTCCGGCGTGATGATGCCCTGCCGTGCGTAGTGCATCTGCGAGACGTTCTTTCCGGCCACCGCGCGACGCGGATGGCGATGCAGGTCGGGGAAGCGCAGTTCGGCCGTCTTCGGATCGGCGGCGCGCTCGCGGCCGAATTCGCTCGACAGTCCCGCGAGCTCCTCCGTGTCGCCGCGACGCTCGATCCACGCGCGGCGCAGCGCGGGCAAGCCCGAGCGGATGTCGATCTTCGCGTCCGGGTCGGTGTACGGGCCGGACGTGTCGTACACGTACACCGGCGGATTCTTCTCGCCGCCGAAGCCGTCGGGGGTGTCCGATTGCGTGATTTCGCGCATCGGCACGCGGATGTCGGGCGTCGAGCCGGTCACGTAGACCTTGCGCGAGTTCGGCAGCGGCGCGATGGCGGCGGCATCGACGACGGCATTCTCGGACAGGAATTTCGGGTTGGCATTCATGTGGCTGTCTCTCCTGTGTGGGACGGTTTTATCCGGACTCGACGCGGACGAACGCCGTCGAGCTCGGCTGATTCAGGAGCTAAACAGGGAGGAACGAGATGGAAAGGTACGGGTCCGGAAGAAGTGGTCTGGATGCTGCGAACCATGGAACCCGAACGCTTCCCTGCGCTGGCATTATCCAGATCAGGTTCAAAGGGTATTTCTCACCCACGCCACACGAAGCGATTTCGTCGAATGAGCCGATGATCGAAATCACGATGTGCAACGCAGGACCCCCGCGTTAGCAGCCGACACGTTACACCGCGGCGTGGCGTCTTGGCAACCATTCGTAAAGTTGTGCAATCGCGTTCCGTGCTTACTGCATAATGTCGAGCGCCGCGAATTCTCGGGGTTTTCCCGGGGATTGCGCGGTCTCTCCTCGCGCAATCCGCACTTCCTTCGTTCCGTCATGTCGTCCAGTCTGGTAGTTGCCGCAGCGTCTGTCCCGGTCTCTTTCGCAGTCATCCGGCGCGCAGCCGTCGCGGAGTAATGCATGTCCGCTCTGCCGCCGCCGCGCCTGCCGTTCAGTTTCCCCGACCGCTTTCCGTTTCGTGCGCCGCGCTCCTTCAAAGGGCAAGTCGCGCTCGCGCTGGCCGTCGTGTATCTCGTGTGGGGCTCGACGTATCTCGGGATTCATCTGTCGCTCGAATCGTTCCCGCCGCTCATGCTCGGCGGCCTGCGAAACCTGTGCGCCGGGGTCGGGCTCTTCGCGATCGCCGTGCATCGCAAGGCGGTGTGGCCGAGCGCGCGGGAAGTGCGCAATGCGGCGATCGTCGGCACTTTGCTGGAGGGCTTGTCGAGCGGGATGATGGCCTACGGCATGCGCACGGTGGGCACCGGCACGGCGGCGGTGATGGTAGCCACCGTGCCGCTCTTCGCGACGATCTTCACCGCGCTCAGCGGGCGCGGCGTCGCGAGAGGCGAATGGTTCGCGGTGGCGCTCGGTCTCATCGGCATCGTGCTGCTGAACCACGGCGATCCTTCTCCGAGTTCGACTGTCGGCACGCTGGCGATTCTGTGCGCCGCGATTTTCTGGGCGGGCGGCGCGCATCTGGCGACGCGTCTGCGGCAGCCGTCGGATCTGCTCATGTCGACGGCCTTGCAGATCGGCCTGGGCGGGCTGATCGCGACGGCGATCGCGCTGGCGTCGGGCGAGCGTCTGACGCACATGAGCGCCGGCGCGGGATTTTCGTTCGTGTATCTCGTGGTGATCGGATCGATGGCTGCATATGTCGCGTATAACTTTCTGATTCGCAATACGAGCACGATTGTCGCGACGAGTTGTCTTTATGTGAATCCGGTGGTCGCGGTCATGTTGGGCGCGTTGTTGCTCGGCGAAGTCGTCACGCAGTGGACCGTGATTGCGACGGTCGTTATTTTGCTTTCCGTGGGGCTTTCTTTTTGGTTCGATTATCGGCGGCGGGGGCTGGCTTGACAGACTTCTTGCCGAAGAGCGCGTAATCGTCGCGAGTCCGTAATCGCTGGGCTGGGTGTCCGTATCGCGGCGCGGATATTTGGGCGCTCCCGAACTTCTATCTTCGGACCATCAGGGTGAAACAATCTGTCTTCGTACTTGCCCGCGCGCCGAGCGCCGGACAGAATCAGCGGCCAGAGCGCGTCGCGGAGCCGTTTTTTCACCGACGTTAACGCTCGCGCGTCGTTTGAGAACCATCGCCGCTATTGCGCGCGGCAGGGGTACGCACACGAATACGTCGGTGCGAGCGCGATCGGCTGGTTGCAAATGCGCATGATCCTGAAATACCAGGTGTTGTTGCGGACCCTGCGTGCCTGCGCCGAGGGCGATCTTGCTGACGCAAGACTCCCTGCTTTTGACCGATATCCGATGCGAAACGCTGATGGAGGATCGCAGCTCAGCAGGTGGTCGCCAAATTCGCGGACAAGTCGTCCGTCTACTCGAACGGCGGCGATCAAGATCTTTTCATTCACGTAATGCGGCGCAATGGCATGGCCGCCGAAGACGAGTTACTCGATTGCACGACGCTCAACACGCCTAATCAGCTTCAGACGCCCACGAGCTTCATGGTGCACTACATGGGTATGTGGCCCGTCCTTCGCGCACTGGTGACGCATCATGGCGAACAGATGAGTCTAGAGCTTGACGCGAGCCGTCGAAGGCATATCCGGAAGGCGCGCTCAAGCGTTCGTGCGTCGGACTGCCGTTTAAGCGCAGAATGCGCTTCGCCCTCGTTGGGCACCCGGCCTAATACATCGGTTCCTCCTCTGCCTTATACACCTGTCGAACGGCTCGCCATTGAGTGACGAAATCGCGAAACTGTTTCATGGGACGTTCCCGGCGAACGCTTGGTCGTAAAAAACCCCTAAAAGATCTTGGCGATTAGGCGGTCCGTGAACAGGCTGATGGCACGTTGCCCCCGTTAATGCAAGCCGCCATTTATAACGAAATGCGCTAATGCCTAAAAGGCAGGCAGATTGGTAAAAAAGGAAGAGATGAGGCCCTCCTTTCAATCGTCTCTCTATAATGCTGGATCGGCAATCAAATAGTAATGCTAACTAATGTTAATCACATAAGACATCTGAATCAGCTGATGAAGAGCCATAAAAAAGCGCACAGTCGCACAGGGATCGAAACCGACAACTGTCTTTTGCAATGAAGTGATTTAACTCACTCAGGTTTGCGTTATTCAATTTATGCTGCGATAAGAGATGAGTTCGGACAGCACCGTCGCACCAAGACGATCGCCTTCAATAGCGAGCTAGGCGCAATCGGCAGGATGAGGCCCTGACGTCGCAGCATCACTGTAACACAGCACGGTTTCAGTTCATGGCCCGAAGATCTTAAACACTCAAGGCTGGAAAGTGATTTTCGCGTGAGCGAAAAGAATGCTGCATTTGGCGACCACTTCGCCGGGAGCCGAACGCAGCGCAGTGTAAATCAAATTAACTATTAAAAGGATTTAATCATGGGGTTCTGTTCTTTCCGATTCAAGCCGGTAACGGTGGCGATCCTCGGCAGCATCGCGGTGCTCGCGACGGCAAACGTCTCGGCTGGCACGATCATAGGTTTTAATAATTGGGTGGAATCGTCCGTCACGCGCGATGGTCTCAACGTTATTGGCGATAACAGTTACATAGGTTCAAGCGGAGTAATGATTGGCGACGTAGGGCTCATTAATATTCCGGACAGCGTGGTGATCGGTAATCACGCAAACGCGTTCTTTGTCGAGGGTTCGAAGGGCCCGGCCGTCGTTATTGGAAATAATGCTCAATCGCGCCCATCGGGCGTCGCTGTAGGTGCTGATACATCTGCTGAATTTTACAGTGCTGTGTTTGGTACGGGAGCGCATGCGAACCCTTACGGCGTTGCCTTGGGCACTGATTCAAGCGCTGATTCTTCAGGCGTTGCGGTGGGAGCCAAAAGCTCCGCTGGCGGCGACGCTGTGGCCATCGGATCGAACTCCTCTGCGTTCGACGGGACGGTTGCTATCGGCACAGGCGCCCGTACCGACCAGGGAGGCGTGGCACTCGGCGCTGGAGGTTTCGCAGCATGGAACGGCGTTGCGCTCGGAACGAATGCGATGTCGGGGGGCGATAGCGTTGCTATAGGCACGGAGGCACGAGCAGACTTTTGGGGGACGGCCGTCGGCCGGTCGGCCTCAGCAGTCTCAGGAGGGTCGGCTTTTGGCGACTATGCAATCGCCACGAACGGTGGCGCTACCGCTATCGGCAGTGATGCTCACGCGGAAGGTAGCTCTAGCACAGCTATCGGAGTAGGCGCCAGTGCATCGGGCCGCAGCTCTGTCGCTATAGGCGCCTCCAGTGAAGACGGTGGTGAGCAGAACGTTGTCAGCGTCGGCGGTGGCATGCTCAATATCCACCGTCGTATAACAAACGTCGCAGATGGCATTCACGGCAACGACGCCGTGAACATGAACCAGCTAAACGCCGTGAGCCAGCTCGTCGCGCAAAACACCGCCGACATCCTCGCGCTCCAGAGCGACGGCAATGGCCGTGTCGAAGGCACGATGCTCCGCTCGACCATGCGGGCCGCAGCTCCGATGGTCCTCGGCGCTGCCGCGCCTGCAGTCTCCGACTCGCTCTTTGCGGCGAGCGGCGAAGCCGGCGAAACCGCCACGGCAGCGGGCGTCCACGCCACTGCCATGGGTGCGAACGCCAGCGCCAACGCCGACAACTCGGTGGCCCTCGGCGCGAACTCCGTCGCGGATCGAGCGAACACGGTCTCCGTCGGCGCGGCAGGCAGCGAACGTCAGATCACGAACGTCGCGGCCGGCACGCAAGGCACGGATGCGGTCAACGTCAATCAGTTGAACGACAAGATCTCGCAGGCCAACGCCTACACCGATCAAGCCGTCGCAGGCGCTAACGCCTACACCGAACAGGCAATCGAAGGCGCGAAGCACGACATGGAACGCTACGCTGATCGCGCAGCGGCATCGACCCTGGCCATCCCGAGCATTCCGGTGCTCAACCCGGGCGAGAAGTGGGCCGGTGTGGCAGTCGGCAACTACGGTAGCGCGACCGCCGTCGGCGTCGCCGCGGCCTATCAGGTGACGATGAACTTGAACCTCGGCGTCGGTGTTTCGTCGGCGAATGGCGGTTCGACTGCCGTCAAGGCTCAGGCAGGCTACCGCTGGTAAGCGCACGTCGATAGAACTGGCGGCATTCCGCCAGTTCCATTTGACGACTCTCGGACCCGGGCACACCGATATAGGTATGCCCGGGTTCACCGCTTGTAACGCCATTCAGGAACTACAACCGCCAGGCGTCCTGTTGCAGTTCTGCGAGGGCGCGTGTCAACACTTCATCCCAATCGCCGCGTTCTTTCTGGTTGAAAATCCGCATGCCCGGATACCACGGCGTGTCTCCATGATCACGCATCCAGCGCCAGCAGCTTCGATGCCGATCGAGCAACCATACGCGCTTGCCCATTGCGCCAGCGAGATGGGCTATGGATGTGCCGACACAGACCACGAAATCCAGCGATGCGACGAGCGCGGCCGTATCGGCGAAATCCTCTATCTCATTGATCCAGTCGACGATATGAGCACGTTGCCGGCGTAGCAGTTTCTTCGCGTCGCTCACTGGTTTCTGCAAGCTGATCCAAACTGCATGCGGCCACGAGATGAACGCGTCGAATCTCGACCGGCATGTTTCGTCCCGCGTCCACTTCCGGTATCAGCGTGCGGCCGGCGCATGCAAGGCCGATACGCGGCAGCGACGAGTTGTGCAGGCCGGCGAGACGTTTCGACCATCGTTGCGCTGCGCGCGGTTCCGCGTGCAGATACGGGATCGCGGTCGGGCTTGTGTCGACATCCGGTCCGAATGCCATAGGCAGTGACAGGAGCGGAGCTGTACTTGTCCTTGTCGCAAGTCGACGCGCGTCGCGTCGTTATTTGGGAACTGGAGCACGACACGGAAGAAAGAGCGAACGTGGGTTTGCGCCGTCGTCTTTCCCAAACTCCCATCACGAGGCACCGCCGATCTGACTTGACGGCACTCGTACCCGAAAATTTCGGTGAGTGAACCCCGCTTCGCCGCTTGTAAGATTCGGCCAATAATGGCGCGTCTGCGCATCTCGTCCACCTTCCGCATCTTCTCTCCCGAAGCAATCCTCTAACGAAAGCAAAGCCTTCTCTCGCAAGGCTTTGCGGCCTCTCCGAGCGATTACGCACCGATCAAGGGCACGTCGATTGCTCAATGCCTTCACCCGTCATGGCGGTGTCATCGAAGCTGACAACGCCACCGACGGCCGAGGAAAGTCAACCCGGGAGAGTCGCGACGTCGAACGCGAATGCGCAGTACGCGCCACGCAATCGCGCCGCGGACTCAGAGAACGATCAAAACAAAGGAAGGTGGAACCATGAAGCTCATCCGCACCGCTGCCGCGCTCGCCGCCGTCGCCGCTTTGCTCTCCGCTTGCGGAGGAAGCTCCGACGATGTGGGCAAGGAAATCGGCGTCACCCAGCCGCAGGTCCATTTCATTCACGCGATTCCGAGCGGCCCGAACGTCGACTTCTACGACAACGCCAAGATCCTGCAGCCGAATCTCGCCTACAAGGCGGTGACGAATTTCGCGAACATCGACACGGGCCAGCACAGCTTCTCCTACGCGGCCGTGAACACGACGACGCAACTCGCCACCGATACGAGCATCTCGAATGCCGCGAAAGGGCATGAGTACACGGTGATCGCGCTGCCGGACGCGGGCTTCGTGCCGTCGATCGCGGTGATCGACGATCCGTTCGACAAGGGCCTGCTTTCGGGCAGCGCACGCGTGCGCGCCTTCAACGCGTCGACGAACGCGCCGAATCTCGATGTCTATCTCGTCGCGCCGGGGACGAACATCGCGAGCGTCAGCCCGACGATGGCGGGCGTCGCCTACAAGAACGCCGTGCCCGCGACGACGCAGGATTCCATCTATGTCTCGGGCGGCACGTATCAGTTGATCGCGACGCTGCCGGGCTCGAAGACGCCGGTATACAAGTCGGCCTCGTTCGATCTCGTCAACAACGCGGACTGGCTCGTGACCACGCTGCCTTCCGGAAATGCGGCCTCGCAATTGGTGCCGGAAAAGATCCGCGTGCTGGTCGCGCAGGGCGGCAACACGCAACAGCCGGCGCTGGAATTGCCCGACACGCAATGACGTTTCGCGCCTGAAGCGACGAAGCCCGGCCGCGCGCATCGGCCGGGTTTTTTTTTCGCCCGTCACGCGCGCGAGGGCGACGCAAAAAAAATCCCGCCACGCGAACGTGGCGGGAAGACAGGGAACTACCTCAACGCTATGGAACGCCCTGAGCGCGTGCGCCGCGATCACGCGGCGCACGTCGCCGCTTACTTGTGCTCCTCGGCGGAATTCGAAATGGCCTGACCGCCCTTCGAGATGTCCTGGCCAGCTCCCGAAACGGTGTTGCAGCCCGCGAGAGCCGCCGTGCCTGCAATCAGCAGTAGAGCGATGAGTCGAGTCATGTTTATTCCCCTTTGGAGTTGAAATGCGTGACAGGAATTGAGTTCGCGCATTGTGTCGAATGACGGGCGCCTTGTCGTCGCCCCGTCGCCCCCGCTTACCTGTGTGAACAATCATAAAAAAAGCGCGCGGTCTCAGGCTGTCGGCACGCGTGCGATTTTCCTGTCGGCGGCGTCTGCATTCGATGTCGGCATCGTCCTACGCGGACGGCATGGCGACCGACGCGCCCGCGCTGCGCTCGCGCGGCATCGACACGCTGATCGCCGTGCCATGCGGCGACGCGCGCTCGATCTCGAAGCGCCCGCCGCGCGCCGATACGCGCTGGCGCATGCCGACGAGTCCGTGCGTCTGCGTGCGCTTGAGATCCTGCGGCCGGATGCCGATGCCGTCATCGGTGATCGAGAGCGACACGTTCTCTTCATCGACACGAAGCGTCACGCGGATACGGCTCGCGCGCGCGTATTTCGCCGCATTCGTCAGCGTCTCCTGCGCGACGCGGAAGAGGGCGATCTCGATCGCCTCGCCGAGCTTCACGTCATCGCCCGGCAGATCGAACTCGACGCTCCAGCCGTTGCGTTGCGCGGCTTCGTCGACGAGCGAGCGCAGCGCGGTCACGAGACCGAAGCTGGCAAGCACGGTCGGCCGCATGTCCTCGATGATGCGGCGCTTCAGTGCAATGCCCTGATCGAGATTGCCGAGCGCGCGAGCGAGTTTTTCGGCCATCGCCGGCTCGCTGTCCTTCAGCTTGCCGCGCACCCACGCGACATCCATCTTGCTCGCGGTGAGGATCGAGCCGAGCTCGTCGTGCAGTTCGCGCGCAAGCTCCGTCTTCTCGTTTTCGCTGACCGATTGCAGGTGCCAGGCGAGCGCTTCGAGCTGGCGCGTGCGCGCGAACACGAGCTGATCCAGCTCTTCCTGCTGCGTGATGAGCGCCTTCTGCACGCGCGCCTGCTTGTCGAGCTGAATGCCCAGATTGCGAAAAAGGAGGATGAACAACACGATGTTGAGCGCGCACAATGCCGCGACGCAAAGCGTCGAGATGCGCTGATCGGCGCGGCTTGCGTCGAGCGCGTGCTGTGCGCGCTGTTCTTCGTTCAGGCGCAACAGCGACAGCGCCGCGTCCAGCGTCGCGCTCGTGTCGGCCGCCGGCAGCGCGAGCGCGCGCTCACGCAGGGCGGCGCCAGTCGGCGGCGCAGCGAGGCGCGCCGTGCCTTGCGCGATTTCATCGTCGGCGGCGGCGCGGATCTGCGCGAAGCTCGCGAGGGCGGTGTCGTCGCCGATGCGCCGGTAGTACGCATCCAGCCACGCCAGCGTGCGCCGCACGCGTTGCGCCGTTTCCCGGAAGTGCGCCGGGAACGCGCCGTCGGCCTTGAGCGCGAAGCCGCGCTCGTCGGCGGTGAGGGTGGCGATATCGGCGGCGAGCGTCGAAAGCTGCGCGGTGGCGCCCTTCGCTTCGAGGGCGGTTTCGTATTCCGACGCGATCCGGATGCGCCCCGATTCGAGAATGATCAGCCCGCCCACGGTGATGACGATTGCGACCGTCATCGCGACCGCCCAGCTGTACCGGCGCATCCATTCGTTGAAACGCGCCGCGCGGCGCGCGAGGCCGGCGGGCGCCGGCGCTTTTGGATTGTCGGGCTCGTCCGTTGCAAAGGGCGGCGGGTCGTCCGGCAGGATCGCGGGCATCGTGGGTATCGTGGGTATCGCGGCGCGCGGTACGTGGCTCATGGTGTCGGAAGTTCGGCGTTTCACTTAGGCAGCCGATTTGAAAGCGAGTGTCGGTGGATTCCCACAGCAAAAAAGGAGCCTGCCCGAATGCGCCGCGCGGCGGGTATGGCTAGCATGGTTCCGTCATCCATTCACTACGGGGAACGATCATGCTGAAGTGGGCCTTGTTTTTCGCGATCGTGGCCGTGATCGCCGGCGTGCTGGGCTTTACGGGCGTCGCTGCCGGCGCCGCGGCCATCGCCAAATTCCTGTTCGTGCTGTTCCTGATCCTGTGCGTCGTGTTTTTGGTGCTGGGCTTCGTCGTCACGAAAAAAGCCATCGATTAGCGCCGCTTCGCGAGCATCGCCGATCGTTTCCGACCAATCATGAAGGAGCTCACATGCTTCATTACGCTGCTGTCTTCTTCGTCATCGCCATCATCGCCGCCGTGTTCGGCTTCACGGGGATCGCGGCCGGCGCGGCGGAAATTGCGAAGATTCTTTTCTTCATTTTCCTCGTCGTGTTCGTCGTCACCCTGCTGCTCGGCGTGTTCCGGACGTGACGCCCGGATAGGGCGAAAGCCATGAACCATCAAGCCGCGCGCGGAAGTCACGACCGTCGCGCGGTTTTTTCGAGCGATCAGGCATGGCGCATGCATCCGGTTTTTCGATTGGATAGGAGCGGTCTATGCGCGCCGCATTGCAAGGGCCTGCTCCAGCGAAACGTCATGTCACCCATCCCAGAGGAGCGAACCAAATGTCCAAATCGTCTGCTGTAAATACCGGGTCGAACCAGTCCACGGACGCTTTTGTCCTCGATGTCGAGAAAATTCGCGCCGATGCGCGCCAGCACATGGACGAAGGCGCGGTGACGGAGGGCTACGGCGCGGACCGTGAGACGGTCCTGAAGCTGCTCAACGACTCGCTCGCCACCGAAATCGTCTGCACGCTGCGCTACAAGCGCCACTACTTCATGGCGAAAGGCATTCACTCGGAAGCGGTCGCGCAGGAATTCCTCGAGCATGCGAACGAGGAACAGGAACACGCCGATACGCTCGCCGAGCGCATCGTGCAACTGGGCGGCGCGCCGAATTTCGCGCCGGACGGGCTCTCGTCGCGCTCGCATTCCGAGTACAGCGAAGGCAAGGATCTGATCGACATGATCCGCGAGAACCTGATCGCCGAGCGCATCGCGATCGATACGTATCGCGAGATCATCCGCTATCTCGGCGACAAGGACGTCACGACGCGACGCATCTTCGAAGACATTCTGGCGGTCGAGGAAGAGCACGCCGACGACATGGCGGACCTGCTGGAAGGCCGCAACGGGTAAGGGCGATGCCCCGGATACGCAACGCGTATCCGGCGCCTGCATGAAATGACCGATCAACTACTACAAGAACGTCCGGCAGCGCGGACGACGCGAATGATTCGAGTCTTGATAGCCGACGACCACGCGATCGTGCGCAGCGGGTTCAGGCAGTTCGTCGTGGACGAACCCGACATGGAAGTCGCGGGCGAGGCCGCCACCGGCGACGAAGCCATCGCGCTCGTGCGCGCGCAGGCGTTCGACGTCGTGCTGCTCGACATCGCGATGCCCGACAAGAACGGCGTCGATACCTTGCGCGTGATCAAGCAGATCCGGCCGGAGCAGGGCGTGCTGATGCTTTCGGGCTTCCCGGAGAGCCAGTACGCGATCAACCTGCTGAAGGCGGGCGCGAACGGCTATCTGAACAAGGACGCGGCGCCCGAGGAGATCGTGCGTGCGATCCGCACCGTGGCGCGCGGGCATCGTTACCTGTCGGAGTTCATCGCGGATGCGCTCGCCGACAAGCTCGACAAGCCCGCCGCCGAACGGCCGCACGAGCTGCTGTCCGAGCGCGAGTTCCAGATCTTCTGCAAGCTCGCGGGCGGCCGGCTTCCGACGGAAATCGCGCAGGAACTGCATCTGTCGGTGAAAACGGTGAGCACGTATCGCGCGCGCGTGCTCGAAAAAATGCGGCTCTCCAGTAACGCCGATCTCACGTATTACGCGATCAAGAACGGCCTGATCGAATAGCGGCGCACCGTTCGAGATCCGCGAGCAAAGCCGGAGGGCGCCCGACGTGAGCCATCACACCACCACTGACGACCGAAGCGGGCCGCCGACGCCGCGGGCGCCGCTCGCGGTGCTGCTGATCGAGGACTCGCCGCTCATCCGCCGCAGCCTGACCGAGGCGATCGAAGCACTCGGGCCGTGGCGCGTGACCGCGTTCGCCGATGCGCCGCACGACGCGATTGCGCTGCTGTCGGCGCAGGCGTTCGACGCGGTGATCGTCGATCTGCAGCTGAAGCGCGGCTCGGGCATCGACGTGCTCGCGTGGCTCAAGGAGTGCGGCGCGGCACGCTCGCCGGGTGCGTTCGTCGCGGTGCTCACCAATCACGCGCTGCCGACCTATCGCGAGCGTTGCCTGCAATACGGCGTGCATCACTTTTTCGACAAGTCGCTCGAATTCGATCGCGTGCTCGACGCGTTGTGCGACTACGCGCGCGCGCGCATCTGAATCCGCTATCGCCGGCCGCGCCCGCGCCAGTGGCTGAAACCGGCGAGACCCGTCGCGGCGAGACCGGCGAGACAGACGCCCGTCCAGCCCATCGCCTGCCACGCTAGCGATGCGAGTCCCGAACCCAGCGCCCCGCCGATGAAATAAGCGACCATGTAGACCGTGTTCACGCGGCTGCGCGCCTCGGGCTTGAGCGCGTAGATGCGCGACTGATTCGAAATCTGCGCGGCCTGCACGCCGACATCGAGCACGATCACGCCGATGACGAGCCCCGCGATGCTTGTCGCCGAGAACGCGAACACGACGAAGGACAACCCGACCAGTCCGATGCACAGCGAGATGACGGCGCGCGGCCCACGCTTGTCGGCGGATTTTCCCGCGAGCGGCGCGGCGAGCGCGCCCGCGGCGCCCACGATGCCGAAAAGCCCGGCCGCCTGCGGACCCATGTGAAACGGTTCGCCCGCGAGCAGCAGCGTGAGCACCGACCAGAAAATGCTGAACGCGGCGAAGAGCGCGCCGCCCGTGAAGGCGGCCTCGCGCAGCGCGCGGCTTTCCACCGTGAGGTGCCACATCGAGCCGAGGAGTTTGCCGTAGGTGAGCGTCGAGGTCGGCTGGCTCTTCGGCAGCCGCGCGATCACGACGACGGCCAGCGCGATCGTCGCGAGCACGGACGCGCCGAACACGGCCCGCCAGCCGAAGTACTGCGCGACGAAGCCCGACACCGTGCGCGCGAGCAGGATGCCCAGCAAGAGCCCGCTCATTACCGTGCCGACGGCGTGGCCGCGCTCGGCGGCGGGCGCGAGCTCGGCGGAGAAGGGCACGGCTTGCTGCGCGATCGTCGATACGATGCCGATCGCGAGACTGGCGGCGATCAGAACCGCGAGCGTGGGCGCGCTCGCCGCGGCCACGAGCGCAGCGCCCAGCGCCGCGAGCTGCAGCAGGATCAGAAGACGCCTGTCGAAGCGGTCGCCGAGCGGCGCGAGCACGAGCATGCCGAGCGCATAGCCGAGTTGCGTCGAGGCGGGCACCGCGCCGATCAGCCGGGCGTCGTCGGGAAAGCTGGCACGAAAGTCGCCGAGCAGCGGCTGGTTGAAATAGATGTTCGCGACCGAGACGCCCGCAATCGTCGCGAGCAGCCACAGGGTGGCGCGCGAATAGTGCGGATGGCGCACCGGAGGATTGGATTGCGGAGATTCGAGCATGAATCGAGGACGATGGTCAGCCGCCGATCATACTGAAGACGCGCGAGCGCCGCAGCGCGCCGTTAAAAAGGCTGCGGGCCGCCGCCTTGCTCGACGCTCACGCAATGCGTGACGAGCCCGAGATCCGCGCGCCACAGGTGCAGCCCGAACGCAGGCGGCTCCATGACGAATGCATCGGGGCCGCCGGGTTTCAGTTGCAGCGCCACCTGATGCGCGGTCGACGGCACGCACCAGGCGAGCGTGCCGCCGAATCGCACGCCGATGGCCCGATGCACATGACCGCACACGATGCGCTCGACGTTCGAATGACGGCGCACGAGCGCATCGAGCGCGCGGCTGTCGTCCGGCGCGAGGCGGATGTCGTCCATGAAGCCGATGCCGCACGCGACCGGCGGATGATGCATGCCGATGACGACAGGCTGCTGGCCGCTCGCGTCGAGCTGCGCTTCGAGCCAGGCGAGGCGCGTGGCGCACAAGCGACCCGCGCCCGAACCGGGATCGAGCGTGTCGAGCGCGATCACGCGCACTTCGCCGACATCGAACGCGTATTGCACGAAGCCGTCGTGGCCCGCGAGTTCGGGGCGATCGCCGAACACCGCGCGCAGATTCGCGCGGTCGTCGTGATTGCCGACCATGACGCGCCACGGGATCGCGAGTGTATCGAGGAGCGTGCGCAGATGCCGGTATTCGTCGATACCGCCCGCATCGACCAGATCGCCCGTGACGAGCACGGCGTCGGGGCGAGGATCGAGCGCATTGAGCACGCCGATCGCGCGGGCGAGAAAGGCGGCCGTATCGACGCGGCCGTAGGCGAGCGTGCCCTGCGCCGTGATGTGCAGATCGCTGATCTGGGCGAGCAGCATGGGCGTCGATCTCCTCGTCGCGGGCGGATTTCGGACTTAATCGTCGGATGCGGCGACGGGCGGCTTCGGCGCGAGCTTCGCGGGAACGAGCCACTGGAAGCCTGTCATCGACGTCTCGCTGAACGTGCATTCGGCGGCCGCGGGCACCGGCGCCGACCTGGTGGCCGGCGGCTTCGGCGGCGTGTGGATGGTCCCGTGCACGACCACGCGCGAGCCATGATAACTCGCGCCGGAGCCCGTGATTTTCAGCGGCGCGCTGGCGGCGTCGGGGTAGTCCGCGCGCACCCTGTCCTTGCAGGCTTCGACGTTCTTGTAATAGGACGTGCAGCCCGAGACACAAGCGAGGGCAATGGTGAGCAGGACGAGCAGCGGGTGGCGGGTGCGATGGTTCATCGAAGGCGTCGAAGCGAAAAGAGGACGGGGCGAAACTTTATATCATGCGCGCCGCGCGAGGGTCGGACCGGGCGCTTGTTTTCTCGCGCGATGCGGTAGCACAATCGGCACTGTCATTCGATCAGCGCGTTGCGTACCGATGGAGACGACCGCCATGCAGAAGGACATCGAAGTAGGCGACTACTTGCTCGCCATGCAGGCCACGCCCCGGCCGATCGAGCCCGACGGCGACGCGGACGCGGCTCCGTCCGAGGGTTACGCGATCCGCGTGCGGGTAACGCGGATCGACCAGAAACCGGTGCACGGTTCGACACTCGCCGACGACTCGGGCGAAATGACGGGCGACCACGGTCCTTTCGAGACCGTCGCGGAGGCGATCGCGCATGGCGAGGCGTGGGGACGGCATTACGTCGCGCGCGTCCTGGGGCACGCGGTGTAGCGGCGGGGGCCGCGAAAGGGGGGAAGCAGTCCCCGCGTCAGGCGGGTGCAGCGCGCGGGCGAGCATCGCTAGACTCTGGTGCATCGACCGGACCATCGCCGAGGCCGCCATGATGCCCGTTGCCCTCTATATCACCCCGAACTACATCGCGTCGGTGCGCAGCGGCAAGACGCGCGACTGCTTCGGCGGAACGGTGCGTTTCATCGGTGTGGATGCGTTGCCGTTCGATATCGAGCATGTGTGCCTGCTCGACCGCGATACGGCGATCGAGGCGCTGTTCGATGCGGTGAGGGATGCAGAGCGGTTGTTGAATGCGGTGTGAGGGTGTTTGCTCAAGATCTCGGAAGGCGGGTCGTTATTCCGACGACCAAATCCTTTACCGAAAACTAGAACTACACCGCCGTTGAACGATTAATGGGCGCAGGGCAATCGCGCCTGGTGCCGGGGACCGGACTCGAACCGGCAAGCCGTGAGGCGGCGGATTTTAAGTCCGCTATGTTTACCAATTTCATCACCCCGGCAGGGCGGACGCGATTCTACCATTGCCCGACAGCGCGCCAAAGCCGCGCCCGCCGCCGTCATCAGGCCGTTCGACAAGTGCTGGACCCTCCCGCATAATCGGCGGCACCGATTTCGGCGCGAGGACATACGATGGGCAAGACCCGGCTCGAAGCATTCAGCGATGGCGTCATCGCCATCATCATCACGATCATGGTGCTGGAATTGAAAGTGCCGCACGGCGATGACTTCGCCGCGCTGGCGCCGCTCCTGCCCGTTTTCTGCGCATACGTGCTGAGCTTCATCTACGTCGGCATCTACTGGAGCAATCATCATCATCTCTGCCACGCGATCCAGCGCGTGAACGGCCGGGTGCTGTGGGCGAATCTGCACGTGCTTTTCTGGCTGTCGCTCTTTCCCTTCACCACGAACTGGATGGGCGAGAACCATCTGACCGCCGTGTCGACCGCCTGCTACGGCTTCGTGCTCTTCATGACCGCCGTCGCGTGGTACATCCTCACCCGCACGCTCATTTCGATGCACGGCGAAAACGCCGCGCTCGAACGCGCCGTCGGCGCGGACCGCAAGGGCAGGCTTTCGGTGCTGCTCTATCTCGTCGCCATCGGTGTGTCGTTCTGGCAGCCGTGGATCGCCGCGACGCTCTACGCGCTCGTCGCGGCCGTATGGCTCGTGCCCGATCGACGCATCGAGCGCATCCTCGCGAACGAAGAAACGTGATGCGCATCGGCCTCATCTCCGATACGCACAACCTCGTGCGCCCCGAAGCGCTCGAGGCATTGCGCGGGTGCGCGCACATCATTCACGCGGGCGATATCTGCAAGCACGGCGTGCTCGATGCGCTCGCGTCCCTTGCGCCGCTCACCGCCGTGCGCGGCAACAACGATGTCGGCGATGACGTCGCGCGATTGCCCGGGGACGCGCGCATCGAACTGGGCGGTGCGACGATCCACGTCGTCCACGATATCGCCGACGCGCCGAAGCAACTCGATGGCATCGACGTCGTCGTGACCGGTCATTCGCACAAGCCGCTCGTCGAGCGGCGGGGCGGCGTGCTCTTCGTGAATCCCGGCAGCGCGGGGCCACGGCGCTTCAAGTTGCCGATCACGCTCGCGTTGCTCGATATAGACGATGGAAAACCGGACGCGCGCATCGTCGCGCTCGTGACATAAAAAAGGCCGGCGCTCACGCACCGGCCTTGCGCCTTCAGAAAGCCTGACGCCTTACGCGCGCACCGTGCCTTCCGGGAACGCGTCGTCCATTTCGGCGGCTTCGCGATGGCCGCGCAGGATCGCGTGCGCTTCCGACTTCGACGCCACCGCCGGCGGCGAGCCCTTCAGCGGCTTCTTCGCCGTTTCGTGCAGCGCGAGCACCGACACGATACCGATGAGCGACGCGCCCATCAGGTAGTACGCGGGCATCATCAGATTGCCGGTCTTCTCGACGAGCCATGCCGTGACGAGCGGCGTCGTGCCGCCGAAGAGCGACACCGACACGTTGAAGCCGATCGCGAGCGCGCCGTAGCGGATCTTCGTCGGGAAGAGGGCCGGCAGCGACGACGGCATCACGCCCGTGAACGTCGAGAGCAGCGCGCCGAGGATCATCATGCCCGCGAAGATCGACGGGACCGTGCCCACGCGGATCAGCGAGAGCGACGGAATCGACAGCACCAGCAGGCCGATGCAACCCGCGAGCATCACGGGCTTGCGGCCGATGACATCCGACAGGCGGCCAGCGATGAGCGTCAGCGGCATCATCAGCACCATCACGACGAGCACGATGAAAAGGCCGTGCGTCTCATTGAACTTGAGCGTCGCCGACAGATAGCTCGGCAGATACGAGAGGGCCATGTAGTCGGTCACGTTGAAGATCAGCACGAGGCCCACGCATTGCAGCAGCGGCTTCCATTGCTGGATCAGCGTCTCGCGAAACTGCGCCTTGGTCGTCTCGTGCGCCACCGCTTCCGCCTTCTCGGCTTCGCGCTGGAACGCCGGCGTTTCTTCGAGCTTCATCCGGATATACAGACCGATCAGGCCGAGCGGACCGGCGATCATGAACGGAATGCGCCAGCCCCAAGACAGCAGTTCGCGCTCCGACATCACCGCAGTGAGCACCGCGACGACGCCCGCGCCGAGCACATAGCCGACGAGCGTGCCGAACTCGAGAAAGCTCGACATGAAGCCACGCTTCTTGTCCGGCGAGAATTCGGCGATGAAGGTTGCGGCGCCGCCGTATTCGCCGCCCGTCGAAAAGCCCTGCACGAGACGCGCGACGAGCAACAGCACCGGCGCCATCACGCCGATCGACTCGTAGCTCGGAATGATGCCGATACAGAACGTGCCGACGGCCATCATGATCATCGTCATCGCGAGCACGCGCTTGCGGCCGATGCGGTCGCCGAGCGGGCCGAACACCATGCCGCCGATCGGGCGCACCAGGAACGCGGCCGCGAACGTGCCGAAAGTCGCGAGCAACTGCGCTGCCGGGCTGCTCGACGGGAAGAACACCTTGCCGAGCGTCACGGCGATGTAGCTGTACACGCCGAAGTCGAACCATTCCATCGCATTACCGATGGCCATTGCGCCGACCGCGCGCTTGAGCAGGGATTGATCGACGATGGTGATGTCGTCGAGGGTGAGATCGGACTTCTGACTGGATGAATCGTGTGTGCGCCAAACGCCCTCGTGAAGAGAAGACATAGTTCGAAAAACTCCGTATTCGATCCCGAGAGCTCGCGAAAGAGCTTCGGGCGCGCCGTCGTCAGGACAGCGCGTATTGCCGGGACAGTGCAGTTTCGCGACGGCGCCGCTTGCATTGCGGGGAACGTACGCAAATGGCTCCGCGCAGCGATCTGACGGAAGCAGATGCTGAAGAACGAAAAGAAAACGCGGTGCCGGTGCTTCGCGGTGGGTCGCGAAATTGCACTCGGATGAAACAAACGAATTTGACGTGCGGACGGCGAACCCGGCGAAACCTGAGTTGCCGCGGGTGGGCCGCGACGTCGGCGAAAAAACAACCTGAGACGAAAAAGGCCGGCGTGAGTCTGGCAAGACCAGCTAAAAAACCGACGCGCCTCTTTGTATGAAAACTGTCACTACCGCCGTGTGTCCGAACTGCGATACGCCGAACTCATGCGCGTGAATGAGGGTGAATTACTGTTGATAACAAACAAATGATAACACGATGACAGACGATGTGCAAACCGGCCGATGTTGGCAAGGTTCCGCGGGAGCCCCGATCCCTTGCCTGCTATAGGATTGCGCTGAATTTCGGTCCATTCACCTGATGGTCCAGCCGGTACATTTTGCGCAATGCGCGGCAACAAAAAACCGGCCGCTCTGGGCCGGTTGTAGCAGTGCGATCGAGCCGCGAATTCAGCTTTGCGGAGGGACGTAGCCCGTGGCGGTATCGGCGCCTTCGCCGAAGAAATATTTCTCGGTCTGCTTGATGAGGTACTGGCGCGCGCGCGGATCGGCCATGTTCAGACGATTTTCGTTGATGAGCATCGTCTGCTGCTTGAGCCAGCCTTGCCAGGCTTCCTTCGAGATCGTTTCGTAGATGCGCTTGCCGAGCTCGCCCGGCAGCGGCGGAAAGTCCAGTCCTTCGGCTTCCTTGCCGAGCTTCGCGCATTGAACCATTCGGGCCATTGTGAGTTTCTCCTCTGTATCGGGGGACGAAGCGCAGTTCGCGCTTCTCAAAGCGAATTCAAAGCTGTTTCATCAGGACGAGCGACTTGCGCTGCCAGTTGTAGAGGCGCCGGCGATCCTCGGGCAGATCGTCCACGGTCACCTTCACGAAGCCGCGCTTCAGGAACCAGTGCTCGGTGCGCGTCGTCAGCACGAAGATACGCGTGAGCCCGCGCGCCCGGGCACGCTGCTCGATGCGCTTGAGCAAGCGCTCGCCGTCGCCCGAACCTTGCGCTTCCGGCGCGACGGTCAGGCACGCCATCTCGCCGATGCGCTCCTGCGTGTAGGGATAGAGCGCGGCGCAGCCGAACAGCACGCCATCGTGCTCGATGACGGAGAAGTGGTCGATATCCCGCTCGATCTGGTGGCGCCCGCGCCGCACGAGCGTGCCGTCGCTTTCGAGCGGCTCGATCAGCGTGAGGATGCCGCCGACGTCATCCGGCGTCGCTTCACGCAGGCTTTCGAGGTTCTCGTACGAGATCATCGTGCCGACGCCGTCGTGCAGGAACAGTTCGAGCAGCACGCTGCCGTCGAGGCGATACGGAATGATGTGGCCGCGCGCCACGCCGCCGCGGCATGCGCGCACCGTATGCTTCAGATAGAACGCCGTGTCGCCTTGCAGCTCGCCGCTTTCCTGCAGGCGATAGGCGTCGTCGAGCGACAGCTCGCGGATGAGTTCGTTTTCCGAATCGACGAGACCCGGAATTTCGGTCACGAAGATGATCTTGTCGGCACGCAGCGCGATGGCGGCGGCGGACGCGACGTCTTCCATCGACAGATTGAACGCCTCGCCGGTCGGCGAGAAGCCGAGCGATGACAGCAGCACCAGCTTGTTCGACGCGAGCGACTGGCGGATCGAATCGCCGTCTATCTTGCGAACGACGCCCGTATGCTGGAAATCGACGCCGTCCAGAATGCCGACCGGTCGCGCCGTCACGAAGTTGCCCGACACGACGCTGATGTGCGCGTGGGCCATCGGCGTGTTCGGCAGGCCCTGGCTGATCGCGGCCTCGATGTCGAGACGCACTTCGCCGGCGGCTTCCTTCGCGGACTCGAGCGCGCGGGCATCGGTGATGCGCAGGCCATGCGAAAACGACGATTCGACGCCGTGAAGACTCAATTGCTCGTCGAGCTGCGGGCGCGAGCCGTGCACCAATACGACGTGGATGCCCATCGCGTGCAACAGGCCGACGTCCTGCACGAGCGCGTTCAGACGACCTTCCTGCACCAGTTCCCCGCCGAACGCCACGACGAACGTTTTGTTCCGAAACGCGTGAATGTACGGCGCGACAGAGCGCATCCAGTCGACGAACTGAGCGTGGAGATCCGGCGCTTCGGGCTCTGCGGCCGGCGGCGACGCGGTCATCGTGAGGTCGGTTTGGGAATTCATCCCGGGATTATAATGCGACGCTATGCCGAATGTTTCTCGTCCATCACGTCCCGATCAGGCGGGCAAGTCTCAGTCCGCCGATAAATCCCTCGATACTCAGGAGCAGTTGCGACAACTGCGTGAAAATCTGCTGCGCGATGCGCGGGAGGGCGGGGGGGCGTCCGGCGATTCCGGCGAACCTGCGGGGCTGAGCAAGAAAGAGCTCGCTGCGCGACGCTTTGCGGCGGGCGCGCCGGCCGCGTCCGCGCCGTCGGGCAAGGCGGCGGTTGCGCCGCTTCAGAAGGGCGGCGAGGCCGGTAGTCCTGCTAGCAAGCAGGGCGCCGTGGCGGCGACGAAACGACCGCCTGCGCCCCAGAAGCCGCAAGCTGCGCCGCCTGCCCGCGATCGGGCGAAGCCGAATCCCGCGCTAGCGGGGAAAACGGACCGCGCTCCGGCGCGCGCGCCGCATTCCGGATCTCAACTGCCCGCGCCGGCGAAACGCGATGACGCGCGTGCGCCGCGCGAGCCGCGCTCTGAATCTCAGCAGCACGCACCAGCAAAGCGCGATGACGCCCGTCGCGCGCAACACGCGCGTGCGCCGCGCGAGGAACATCGAGCCGAACGGCGGGAGAGCGGCGCTCCGCCCAAAGCAGCCGATACACGCAGCAACGACCCCCAACGCGTCGAGCGTCGAAACGAGCATCTCGCGACCAGCGCGCGTCGCGAGCCCGTTGGCTCGGCGCCAGCGGCCGAACGCGCGCCGGCAGCGCGAGAACGCGAGGCTCGCGAGCCTCGCGAGCCTCGTCCGCCGCGCCCGTCACGCATCGTCACACCGAATCCGATTCCGCCGATCACCTTCCCCGAAGCACTTCCGGTATCCGGCCGACGCGAGGAAATCGCACGCGCGATCGCGGCGAATCAGGTCGTGATCGTCAGCGGCGAAACCGGCTCGGGCAAGACCACGCAACTTCCGAAAATCTGCCTCGCCCTCGGGCGCGGCCTCGGCGCGGGCGGCAGCGGTCTCATCGGCCATACGCAGCCGCGCCGTATCGCCGCTTCGGCCACGGGAAGGCGCATCGCGGAAGAGCTCGGCACGCCGTTCGGCGAAGTCGTCGGCTACAAGGTGCGCTTCACGGACAATCTCGCGCCGGGCGCGTCCGTCAAGCTGATGACCGACGGCATCCTCCTTGCCGAAACGCAGACCGATCCGCTGCTCAACACGTACGACACGATCATCATCGACGAGGCGCACGAGCGCAGCCTCAATATCGACTTTCTGCTCGGCTATCTGAAGGAAATCCTGCCGAAGCGCCCCGATCTGAAGCTGATCGTCACGTCTGCGACTATCGACGCCGAGCGTTTCGCGCGCCATTTCGGCAGCGACGACAAGCCCGCGCCGGTAATCGAGGTGAGCGGGCGGCTGTATCCGGTGGACGTGCGTTATCGGCCGATTGAAGAGCAAAGCGAGGCGATCAAAAATGCGCAAGGCACGGCGCCCAGGCGCAACGACCGCAGAACCGACCGCGACCTGATGGAAGCCATCGTCGATGCCGTCGACGAACTGTGCCGCGTCGGCCCCGGCGACGTGCTCGTGTTCCTGCCCGGCGAGCGCGAAATCCGCGACGCCGCCGAGGCGCTTCGCAAGCATCATCCGCCGCACACGGAAATCCTGCCGCTCTTCGCGCGCCTTTCCGCGCAGGAGCAGGAGCGCGTGTTCAGGCCGTCGAACGCGCGGCGCATCGTGCTCGCGACCAACGTCGCGGAGACGTCGCTGACGGTGCCGGGCATTCGTTACGTCGTCGATACCGGCATGGCGCGCGTGAAGCGCTATTCGTATCGCAACAAGGTCGAGCAATTGCAGATCGAGCCGGTGTCGCAGGCGGCGGCGAATCAGCGCGCGGGCCGCTGCGGGCGCGTCGCGGACGGCGTATGTATCCGGCTCTACGACGAAGCGGATTTTCAGGCGCGGCCGCGCTTCACCGATCCGGAAATCCTGCGCTCGTCGCTGGCCGCCGTGATTCTGCGCATGAAGTCGCTGCATCTGACGGCGATCGAAACCTTTCCGTTCATCGAGCCGCCGCCGGGCCGCGCGATCGCGGACGGCTATCAACTGCTGAACGAACTCGGCGCCGTCGATGACGACAACGCGCTCACGCCGCTCGGCCGCGAGCTCGCGCGCCTGCCGCTCGATCCGCGCGTCGGCCGCATGATCCTTGCCGCGCGCGATCATCTGGCGCTGAAGGAAGTGCTCATCATCGCGTCGGCCTTGTCGGTGCAGGATCCGCGCGACCGGCCGATCGAGGCGCAGGAGCAGGCGGATCAGGCGCATCGCCAGTTCGTCGACGAGCGCTCCGAGTTTCTGCAATGGACGCGCATCTGGAAGTGGTTCGAGGACGCCGTCGCGCACAAGAAGTCGAACAAGCAGCTCGCCGATGCGTGCCGCGCGAACTTTCTGTCGCACCTGCGGTTGCGCGAATGGCGCGACGTGCATTCGCAATTGCTGACGGTCGTGCGCGAGCACGGCTGGCGCCTGAACGACTCGGATGCGACATTCGAGCAGGTGCATCTGTCGCTTTTGACCGGCCTGCTCGGCAACGTCGGATTGAAAGCCGACGACGAGCCGCATTATCTCGGCGCGCGCGGCATCAAATTCCATCTTTGGCCGGGCTCGGCGCTCCTGAAGAAAGCGGGGCGCTGGGTGATGGCGGGCGAGCTCATCGAAACGAGCCGGCTCTATGCGCGCACGATTGCGAAGATCGAGCCGGAATGGCTGGAAACTGTCGGCGCGCATCTGCTGAAGACGTCGATTTCAGATTCGCATTGGGAAAAGAAAGCCGCGCAGGTCGTCGCTTACGAGCGCGCGACGCTTTACGGGCTGACCGTCTACGCGCGCCGCCGCGTGAGCTTCGGCAAACAGGATCCGAAGCATGCGCGCGAGCTGTTCATCCGTGGCGCGCTCGTCGAAGGCGAGTTCGATACGCGCCTGCCGTTCTTCGCGCACAACCGCAAGCTCGTCGCCGACATCGAGCAGCTGGAACACAAGTCGCGTCGCCAGGACGTGCTCGTCGACGATGAACTCATCTACGGCTTCTACGATTCGCTGATTCCCCAAGGCATGTGGACGGGCGCGGCGTTCGAGCGCTGGTATCGCGACGAGCAGAAGAAAGAGGGCAACGAGAAGCTCCTTTTCCTCTCCCGCGACGACCTGATGCGCCACGAAGCCGCCGGCGTCACGACCGACCTCTTCCCGAAGCGCATGACGATGTCGGGCATCGAGATGTCGCTCACCTATCACTTCGAGCCGGGCTCGCCGCGCGACGGCGTCACGCTCGCGGTGCCGCTCTACGGGCTGAATCAGGTCGATGCTCGCCGCGCCGAATGGCTCGTTCCCGGCATGATCAAGGAAAAAGCGCAACTGCTGCTGAAGTCGCTGCCGCAGAAACTGCGCCGTCATGTCGTGCCACTGCCTGAATACGCGGCGGGTTTCGCAGAGCGTCATGCCGGGCCAAAATTCGGCGCGGGCGCGCTCGTCGATTCGCTCATCGCCGATATTCGCGGGCAGACGCAAATCGCCGTCAAGAGCGCGGATTTCAAGCTCGAAACGCTGCCGGCGCACCTCTTCATGAACTTCAAGGTGATCGACGAGCACGGCCGCCAGCTCGCGATGGGCCGCAATCTCGCGCAACTGCGCGCGGAGTTGGGCGGCCAGGCGCAACAGCAATTTCAGAAGCTGACGTCGGCCGCGGCGTTCGACGCGCTCTCGGGCGAGTCGGAATCGGCGCCGCAAACGCAACCGGCCACTGTCGGCACCGCGCTCTACGAAAACCTCACCACCTGGAACTTCGGCAAGCTGCCGGAATTGCTGGAAATCCGCCGTCGCGGGCAGACGCTTTTTGGCTATCCGGCGCTCGTGGATCGCGGCACGCATTGCGACGTCGAAGTGTTCGATTCACCCGAGGAAGCGGCGCGCATCCATCGTGCGGGATTGCGGCGGCTCTTCGCGCTGCAACTGCGCGAGCCGATTCGCTATCTGGAGAAGAATCTTCCGGGCTTGCGCGAAATGTCGATGCAGTACATGGCGCTCGGCACGGCGGACGAGTTGCGTGACCAGATCGTCGAGACGGCGCTCGATCGCGCGTGCCTGCAAGACCCGCTGCCCGACGACGACGGCAGTTTCCACACCCGCCGCGATGCCGCCAAAGGCCGCCTGACGCTGCTCGCGCAGGAGATCGCGCGGCTCGTCGGCGCGATTCTGGCCGAATACGCGGCGCTCGCGAAAAAGCTGGCGCAGGCGAAGACGTTCACATCGGCGTATGCGGACATGCAGGCGCAACTGAGCGCGCTCATTAGCAAGCGCTTCGTCATCGACACGCCGTATGCGCAGCTCGCGCACTTTCCGCGCTATCTGAAGGGGATCGGGCTGCGCATCGACAAGCTCAAGGCCGATCCGGCGCGTGATGCCCGTCTTTCCGCCGATTTGCAGCCGCTCGCGCAGCACTATCAGCGCGCTATTTCGCAGCGCGGCGGCGTCGCGGACGCGCGGCTTTCCGAGTACCGCTGGCTGCTGGAAGAACTGCGCGTGTCGCTGTTCGCGCAGGAATTGCGCACGCCAATGCCCGTTTCGGTGAAACGGCTCCACAAGGTCTGGGAGTCGATGCAGCGCTAGGCTGCGGCCAGCACGCGGCAAAATCTGCTATTTCTTGCGCCGCTTCAGCGTATTGCGCAAAAAGCCGCACCCGGTCAACGCGCCGCGCGAGGCAAACGTTCTACAATGACGCCTGCCTTCCGAAGCCTATTTTCCATGCGCAATATTTTCCATCCCGGCCGTGTCCGCACGGCCGCCGCACGCGCGGCGCTTGCCGTCGGCGCCGCTCTTGTCGCCACCGCGGCGTTCGCCAACAACGTGATCGTGCTCAACTCGGCGGAAGCCACGCTGAGCCTGATCGACGAAAACACGCGTCAGGTCATCGGCACCGTGCCGACCGGCAAGGAGCCGCACCACCTGATGCCGACGCCCGACGGCTCGTCGCTGATCGTCGCAAACTCGGTGTCGAACAACCTGATGTTCGTCGATCCGAAAACCGGCGCGTTCCAGCGCTGGGTGCAGGACATCGAGGATCCGTATCAGATCGGCTTTTCGCCGGACAAGAAATGGTTCGTGTCGACGGGCCTGCGCCTCGACCGCCTCGACATCTACCATTTCGACGGCAAGAACGTGAATCTCGCGAAGCGCCTGCCGCTCGCGACGATGCCGAGCCACATCGCGTTCACGAACGACAGTTCGACCGCGTTCATTTCGCTGCAGGTGTCCGGTGAAATCGCCGCGATCGATCTGGCGACCCAGACGGTGAAATGGAAGATGAAGGTCGGCAAGGTGCCCGCCGGCGTCTGGCTCACGCCCGGCGACAAATTCCTGCTCGTCGGCATGACGGGCGCGGACTACGTGGCCGTGGTCGACTGGCGCAACCAGAAGGTCGTCAAGACCATCACGACGGGCAAGGGCGCGCACAACTTCCGCTCGATGGTCGACGGCAAGCACGTGCTGGTGTCGAATCGCGTCGCGAACACGATCAGCATCATCGACGAGGACACGCTCACGAACGTCGGCGATATCACCGGTCTTCTGCCGGGCCCGGACGACATGGAACTTTCCGCCGACAAGAAGTATCTGTGGGTTACGTTCCGCTTCGCCAAGCACGTCGGCGTGATCGATCTGGCGAACCGTAAGCTGATCGAAACCATCAAGGTCGGCCGCTCGCCGCACGGCATCTACTTCTACAATCGCGCACCGGTGACGGCGCCCAACGGGGCATGAGCGGAGCAGAGGGCGCTTTACGCGCCCTATACTACGATTGAGGAAAGGCCGGCGCACCGGACGGCCCAAGCACCACGGAGCACCATGTTTCATTCCATTCTTTCGTCGCTGGACGGTCTCGTTTCCTGGCTGCAGACGCTTCTCTATGTCGATGTCGTGCAGCCGGCGCTGTTCAAGATCGGCATGATGGACTACGACGAGGACACCTACGACGCGCTCTACTGGGTGATTGTCGGGGTCCTCGAAGTGCTCGCGATGTACGCGATCCTGCGCCCGCTCGAAGCGTTCCGCCCCGCCGAGGAATGGAAAGACCGAAAGGGCGTGCGTGTGGACGTGCTCTATACGTGGATCGTCAAGCTCGGCATTCTCAATCTGTTTTTCTTTTTCACGTTCCAGCCGCTCTTCGATTCGATGCAGAGCTGGCTGCGCATCCATGACGTGCCGAACCTCGAGATCGACAACCTGTGGCCCGGCGTCACGACGCAGCCGCTCGTCACGTTTTTCATCTATCTGCTGATCCTCGATTTCGCCGGCTACTGGTATCACCGCCTGGAGCATCGCTTCGGCATCTGGTGGGAACTGCATGCGGTGCATCACAGCCAGCAGAAGATGTCGCTCTGGACGGACGATCGCAACCATCTGCTCGACGATGTTTTGCAGGCGAGCTTCTTCGCCTGTGTCGCGCTCGTGATCGGCGTGGAGCCGTCGCAGTTCGTTGTGCTCGTCGCCATTACGAATTTCATGCAGAGCGTGCAGCACGCGAACATCCGGCTGCACTTCGGGTGGCTCTTCGACCGCATCGTCGTGAGTCCGGCGTTCCATCGCCGCCATCACGCAATCGGCTTCGGTCACGAAGGGACGACCTACGGCTGCAACTTCGGCGTGCTGTTCTCGTTCTGGGACATCCTGTTCCGCTCGGCATCGTTCAACCGCACCGTCGAGCCGACCGGCATACGCGACCAGCTCGGCGCCCCGGGCGTGAAGCCCGTGCACTACGGCGACGGTTTCATCGAGCAGCACTGGCTCGCGTTCAAACGCATCGCCGCGCGCCTTTCGGCGCGGCGCGCGGGCGCGTCCGCGTCCGACAACTCGGCGGCGGTCTGAACTTTCCGTCGAGACCAGCGCCCGCGTGCGGCGCTGGTTTATCCTGTCGGTTCCTCTTTTTCCTTCTTCGAATCACGCATGAGTGACCTGCTGCGTTCGTTCGTGCGCGCGCTTGCGAACGTCTTTCATCCGCGCATGCTCTGGCTGACGCTGATGCCTTTCGGCGTTGCCACCGTGGTGTGGGGCGCGCTCCTCTGGTTTTTCTGGCAGACGCTCACCGGCGCCGCGAACAGCTGGCTCGACGGCTGGGCGCTCACGTCCGCGATGTACCGCCTCTTCGATACCGTCGGCTTCTCGTCGCTGCACGCGGTGATCGCGCCATTCCTCGTGGTCATCATGACGGTGCCGCTCATCGTCGTCACGGTGCTGCTGCTGATCGCGACGCTGTCGATGCCCGGCGTCGTCAAGCTGCTCACGCGACGGCCGAAAGGGCATTATTCGTCGCTCGAAGAACGGCGCGGCGGCACGTGGTACGGCAGTCTCGGCCACTCGGTGCTGACGACGCTCGTGTGTCTCGTGTTGCTGGTCGTCACGCTGCCCTTGTGGCTGATTCCGCCGTTCTTCGCGTTGATTCCGCCGCTTATGTGGGGCTGGCTGACCTATCGCGTGATGACTTACGACGCGCTCGCGCTGCATGCCAGCGCGGAAGAGCGCCGCGCGATCGTGCGCGATGCGCGGTGGCCCCTGCTCGCCATCGGCATCGTGAGCGGCCTTCTGAGTTCCGTACCGACGATGCTCTGGGCGTGGTCCGTGTGGCTCTTGCCGCTCTTTCCGGTCGTCGCCGCCGTGACGATCTGGGCGTATGCCTTCATCCTCGTGTTTTCCGCGCTGTGGTTCGCGCATTACTGTCTGCACGCGCTCGAGCGCCTGCGGGCGAACGAGCCGGGTTATCCGGCGATCACGGTCGAATCCCGCGACGTTTCACTGTAAGAACAAAGGGGCACACATGGGCATTGGCGTCATCATCATCGGCGACGAGATCTTGTCCGGCCGCCGCACCGACAAGCATCTGCCGAAAATCATCGAATTGCTGAGTGCGCGCGGCCTGTCGCTCGACTGGGCCGAATACGTCGGCGACGATCCCGCGCGCATCACCGCGACGCTCGCGCGGACCTTCGCGTCCGGCGATATCGTTTTTTCGACGGGCGGCATCGGCGCGACACCGGACGATCACACGCGCCAGTGCGCCGCGAAAGCGCTGGGCGTGCCGCTCGCCTTGCATCCGGAAGCGGCGGAGCTGATCCGCGCGCGCATTCGGGAAACGGCAGCGCAGGCGGCGCAGGCGGGTGACAAGCCGGTCGATCTGCAGTCGCCGGAGAACCTGCATCGGCTGAACATGGGGACGTTTCCGCAGGGCGCGGAGATCATTCCGAACAGCTACAACAAGATTCCCGGCTTCTCAGTCGGCGATCATCACTTCGTGCCGGGCTTTCCGGTGATGGCCTGGCCGATGATCGAATGGGTGCTCGACACGAAGTACGCGCATCTGCATCACGCGACGCCGCATGTCGAGCGCTCGCTGCTCGTCTTCGGCCTGCCGGAATCGCGCATCACGCCGCTGATGGTCACGATCGAGCGCGATTTCGACGGCGTGCGCGCATTCAGCCTGCCGAGCGTCGGCGATGCGGCGCGCGGCGCTCTTTACGCGCGCTCGCATATCGACCTGGGCGTCAAGGGCGACCCCGAGCAGGCGAACGCGGCGTTCGAGGTGCTGCGTGAAGGCGTGATCGCGCTGGGCGGCGAGGTCGTGGAAGTGCCGCCGGAGGAAGCGAAGTGACGTTGCTTGAAGTCATCGCGACCACGGTCGCCGATGCGCGCGCGGCGGAACGCGGCGGCGCGAACCGGCTGGAGCTTGTCACCGCGATGGGCGAGGGCGGATTGACGCCGAGCATCGGGCTGATCGAAGCGGTGATCGACGCGGTCGGCATTCCGGTGAATGTAATCGTGCGGCCGCATAGTCGCTCGTTCGTCTACGACGCCGACGACTACGCGGTCATCATCCGCGACGTGCGTGCAGTGGCGAAGACGCGGGCGAATGCGATCGTCGTGGGCATGCTGAACGCGAATGGCGATGTCGATAACGACGGCCTCGCGCGCGTGATCGAAGCGGCGGATGGCTTACAGCTCACTTTTCACCGCGCGTTCGACGAAGCTCGCGATCTCTTCGCCGCGTTCGATACGCTGCTGACATTCGATGCCGTGACGAACGTGTTGACGTCGGGCGGCAAGCCGTCGGTGCTGGACGCGCAGACGGTGATCGCGAAGCTCGTCGAAAGGGCGGCGGGAGAGCGCTGCACGGTGCTCGCGGGCGCCGGACTGACCGTCGATGCGGCTGCGCCTTTCGTCGCATCGACGGGCGTGCGCGCGGTGCACTTCGGCTCGGGTGTGCGTGTCGATGGAAAGGGGCTCGCGCCTGTGGATGAAGCGAGCGTCAGGCGCGTGCGGACACTGCTCGACGCGCGGGACTGAGCAAGCCGCTCAAGCCCCGATCCACGGCAGCTTGCGGAAACACCATCCCGACACCGTTTTCCGATGCCCTTGCCCATCCTTGTCGCCTTCGAATCCTTCGAGCAGGTCATACGCTTGCGCATATCCCGCTTTCTGCGCCGCGACTGCCGCCAGCTTCGAACGCGCGGCGCTGCGGCACAAAAACACGACAGGCGTATCCGGGGTGGCGACTTGTCTCAATTGTTCGATAAACTCGGCGTTCGGCACCGAGCCGGGGTAACGAATCCACTCGATGTGCGCGTACTGCGCGCCATCGATGGCCGGGCGGCCGACCCAATCCAGTTCGGCACGCGTGCGCACGTCGACGAGGCGCGTGCGTGGGTCGAGTTGCAGCAGTTCGAAAGCTTCGACGGGCGAGAAGGCGCCTGCGTAGGTCAGGTTGTTCTCGGCGGCGCGTTTTCCGGCCTGGCTATAGAGTTGTTCGAGTGTGCTCATGGCGCATCAGTCTCCGTTAAGCGCAAAGAATTATTCTAGCGCGGCACGCGGGGACCACCGAGCGCGGGCAAAGCCTTAGTGCCTGATGTGCGAAAGTGGTGCACGTCAGGCGCGACGCACCCAAAAGGTGCTCCGATAATACTGAGCAAACTCGGACGCACCGAAAAGGTGCAGACGGCTTGACAGCGCATTAATGGCCGTCGCAGGAAATGAAGTCGTTTCACACAAAACGCACGCTGCTTCAAGCGCTTAGCGCAGAGATGGTGCGCTTGGCACGGAAGCTGCTTTTCCAACCTCGATTGAATTGATGTACAGGATTGGTCGGGGCGGCGAAGCGATTCGCCGACTTTTGTTAATCAGGAGATAGGTAATGAGTAAATCCGTGGCCGACGTCATGCAACTCGTCAAGGACGAGGACGTCAAGTTCGTCGACTTCCGCTTCACCGACACGCGCGGCAAAGAACAACACGTTTCCGTGCCGGTCTCGGCATTCGACGAAGACAAATTTGAAAGCGGCCACGCTTTCGACGGTTCGTCCATCGCCGGCTGGAAGGGTATCGAAGCGTCGGACATGCTGCTCGTGCCGGATGCGGACACCGCGTTCATCGACCCGTTCTATGAAGAGTCCACGCTGGTCCTGACCTGCGACGTGGTCGAGCCCGCCGACGGCAAGGGCTACGAGCGCGACCCGCGTTCGCTCGCACGACGCGCGGAAGCCTATCTCAAGAGCTCGGGCCTGGGCGACACCGCCTTCTTCGGTCCGGAGCCGGAATTCTTCATTTTCGACTCGGTGCAGTGGAACACTGACCAGTCGGGCACGTTCGTGAAGATCGGCTCGGAAGAAGCGCCGTGGTCGTCGGCGAAGGAATTCGAAGGCGGCAACACCGGCCACCGTCCGGGCACGAAGGGCGGCTACTTCCCGGTCGCACCGGTCGACACGTTCCAGGACATCCGCTCGGAAATGTGTCTGCTGCTCGAGCAGATCGGCATTCCGGTCGAAGTGCATCACCACGAAGTGGCGGGCCAGGGCCAGAACGAAATCGGCACCAAGTTCTCGACGCTGGTTCAGCGCGCGGACTGGCTGCAGCAGATGAAGTACATCATCCATAACGTGGCGCACACGTACGGCAAGACGGCGACTTTCATGCCGAAGCCGATCGTCGGCGACAACGGTTCGGGCATGCACGTTCACCAGTCGATCTGGAAGGACGGCCAGAACCTGTTCGCGGGCAACGGCTACGCAGGCCTGTCGGAATTCGCGCTGTTCTACATCGGCGGCATCATCAAGCATGCGCGCGCGCTGAACGCGATCACGAACCCGGGTACGAACTCGTACAAGCGTCTCGTGCCGCACTTCGAAGCGCCCGTGAAGCTGGCTTACTCGGCTCGCAACCGTTCGGCATCGATCCGTATTCCGCACGTGAGCAACCCGAAGGGCCGCCGCATCGAAACGCGCTTCCCGGATCCGCTGGCGAACCCGTACCTGTGCTTCTCCGCGCTGATGATGGCGGGTCTCGACGGCGTGCAGAACAAGATTCATCCGGGCGAAGCCGCGGACAAGAATCTGTACGACCTGCCGCCGGAAGAAGACAAGAAGATCCCGACCGTGTGCGCGGGCCTCGATCAGGCACTCGACGCGCTCGACGCGGACCGCGAGTTCCTGACGCGCGGCGGCGTGTTCACGGATTCGATGCTCGACGCATACATCGAACTGAAGACGAACGAGCTGCAGCGTTATCGTCAGGCGGTGCATCCGATCGAGTTCGAGATGTACTACTCGCTGTAAGCGGCATGGCCCGAGCGCGCTTCGAAGCGAGCAGTCCGGCGAAGCGCGCGACGCATGCGATGCAGTGAAAAAAAGGGACGGCGCGCCGTCCCTTTTTTAATCGCCGCAATGTCATAGATCGAGAAGAAGATCGGTGTCACGAACGACCTCAACCATTGCACGATGGTGTTAAAGAACCTGATCAAGGCGCGCAAGGGCCACGCGGATGCGCTGACGGACGACTCGCAACTGGCGGCAAGCGGACTGCTTCCGGGATTCGAGGCGCTGCCCACGAACGTGCTCGTTCTGGACATGCGCAATCTCAGGATCGCGTACGCGAACCCGTCGGCCGAAGCGATGCTGGAGATGTCGCGCAAGCAACTGACGCAGATGAACTGGCCCGAGCTGTTCGCGAATGCGGACGAGCTGGCGACCACGATCGCGTCGATCGCGGAGAACCGCTTCAACGCGACGCGGCTCGACGCGGTGCTCGAACGTCAAAGCCGCGAGCCGGTGCATGTGCACGCCATTGTCGGCTATCTCGAAGCGGCGTCGGAGTACGTGCTGCTCGAACTCTTCGAGAACGAGCGCCATCTGCGCACCGATCGCGAAGAGCGCATCCACGATCTCACTGCCGTCAACAAGCAGCTGATCCGCAATCTCGCGCACGAGATCAAGAACCCGCTCGGCGGCATCCGGGGCGCCGCGCAGTTGCTGGAGTTCGAGCTCGGCGCACGCGAACGCGACGAACTGCGCGAGTACACGCAGGTCATCATCAAGGAGTCGGATCGCCTGCAGACGCTCGTCGATCGCTTGCTGGAGCCGCACCGGCATCCGCATATCGTCGGCGATGTGAACATCCACGAAGTATGCGAGCGCGTGCGGGCCGTGATCCTCGCGGAGTTCCCGCGCGGCCTCACGATCGAGCGCGACTACGACGTGAGCGTGCCCGACCTGCGCGGCGACAAGGAGCAACTGATTCAGGCGCTCCTCAACGTCGTGCGCAACGCAGCCGAAGCGCTGAAGGAGCGCATTTCTCAGGGCGATGCGCGGATCGAACTGCGCACGCGTATCGCGCGCAAGGTGACGATCGGCAAAAAGCTGCACAAACTGGCATTGGACTTGCATATCACTGACAACGGTCCCGGCATCCCCAGCGAAATCCGCGACCGGATCTTCTTCCCGCTCGTATCGGGCAGGGAAGACGGCAGCGGACTCGGTCTCACGCTCGCGCAGTCGTTCGTGCATCAGCACGATGGCTTGATCGAAGTCGAGAGCCGGCCGGGTTGCACCGAATTCGCCATCTTGTTGCCGTTTGAGAATTGATCACGATCGACCAGCGACGTCACGCGAAGCACGTGACACATCAGGCATCGAAGCCTGACCGTTTCGACGGGCTCACACCGAACCATACGAAGACTTCTCGCCGAACGATATGAAGCCGATCTGGATAGTAGACGACGACCAATCCATCCGCTGGGTGCTGGAAAAGGCGCTGGCCCGAGAAAACTTCACGACGCGCAGTTTCTCCGGTGTGCGCGATGCGCTCGCCGCGCTCGAAGGAGAAAGCCCGCAAGTGCTCGTCTCCGACATCCGCATGCCGGGCGGCTCCGGGCTGGAGCTGCTGCAGACCGTGCGCGACCGCCTGCCGGGTCTGCCCGTCATCATCATGACGGCGTTCTCGGATCTGGATAGCGCCGTGGCCGCATTCCAGGGCGGCGCGTTCGAATATCTCGCCAAGCCCTTCGATGTCGACAAGGCCGTCGAGCTGATCCGCCGCGCCGTCGACGAAAGCATGCGCGGCGAGGCGGCCGTCGACGAGCGGGTGACGGAAACGCCCGAGATGCTCGGCCAGGCGCCCGCGATGCAGGATATGTTCCGCGCGATCGGCCGCTTGTCGCATTCGGCGGCGACCGTGCTCATCACGGGCGAATCAGGCACCGGAAAGGAGCTTGTCGCGCGCGCTTTGCACCGACATAGCCCACGCGCGAACGGACCGTTCATCGCACTGAACACGGCGGCGATTCCGAAGGATCTGCTGGAGTCCGAACTGTTCGGCCACGAGCGCGGCGCATTCACCGGCGCGCAGGCGATGCGCCAGGGCCGCTTCGAGCAGGCCGAGAACGGCACGCTCTTTCTGGATGAAATCGGCGACATGCCGTTCGACCTTCAGACGCGCCTGTTGCGCGTGCTGTCGGACGGACAGTTCTATCGGGTGGGCGGCCACAATCCGCTGAAGGCGAACGTGCGGGTGATCGCGGCGACGCACCAGAATCTCGATGCGCGCGTGCGGCAGGGCTTGTTCCGCGAGGACTTGTATCACCGCCTGAACGTGATTCGCCTGCGTCTGCCGGCACTGCGCGAGCGCAGCGAGGATATTCCGCTGCTCACGCGCCATTTCCTGCAAAAGAGTGCGCGGGATCTCGGCGTCGAGCCCAAGCGTGTGTCGGATGCGGCGCTCGCGTATCTCGCGTCGCTGCCGTTTCCCGGCAACGTGCGTCAGCTCGAGAACCTCTGCAACTGGCTCACGGTGATGGCGCCCGCGCAGGTGATCGAGCAGAAGGATCTGCCGCCCGATCTCACGCCGCGGCAAGATTATGCGCCGGAGGTCATTGCCGTTTCTTCCGATGGCGCGGTGGCGCCGGCGCCTGCTGCGCCGAACGGCGCGATCGCGTCGGCGCCGACGGTCGCGGGCGTCGCGACGAGTGTGTGGGAGAACGGCTTGCGCACCGAAGTCGCGCGCCTGTTGCGCGAAAATTCCGCCGACGTGATGGATGAACTCGCGCGCCGCTTCGAAGCCGCGGTGATCCGCGAGGCGCTGGATTTCACGCGCGGGCGCAAGGTCGAGGCGGCGGAGCGGCTGGGCATCGGCCGCAATACGATCACGCGCAAGATTCAGGAACTGCATCTCGACGCGTGAGCGGCGCTTGAACAGGGATCAGTCGATCGTCGCGATCACGGGCGCGTGGTCGGACGGCTGATCCCACTTGCGCGGCACCTTATCCACTTCACATGACGTGCAGCGCGCCGCGAGCTGTTCCGACAACAAAATGTGATCGATGCGCAGCCCCGCGTTGCGGCGGAACGCCATCATCCGGTAGTCCCACCACGTAAAGAGCTTCTCGGGCTGCTCGAACTTGCGGAAGGCATCGGTCAGGCCGAGCTCGACGAGCTGCGCGAAGTGCGCGCGCTCTTCGGGCGAGACGAGATTCTGTCCTTCCCAGGCCTTCGGATCGTGCACATCGCGGTCTTCCGGCGCGATGTTGTAATCGCCCAGTAGCGCAAGCTGCGGGTGACGCGCCATATCCTCGCGCAGCCATTCACGCAGCGCATTCAGCCAGCGCATCTTGTAGGCGAACTTCTCGGAGCCGGGCGCCTGACCGTTCGGGAAATAGGCCGAGACGATGCGCACGCCGTCGATCGTCGCGGCGATCACCCGTTGCTGCAAGTCCTCGAAACCGGGGATATTGCGCACCACGCTGATTTCATCCACTTCGAAGCCCGCGTCCGCTCGCACCAGAATGCCGACGCCGTTGTACGTCTTCTGTCCCGCGAACCAGCTCTTGTAGCCGGCGGCTTCGAGCTCGGCGCGAGGGAATTTCTCGTCGGGCATCTTCAGTTCCTGAAGGCACAACACGTCGACGCCCGAGAGCGCGAGCCAGTCGATGACGTGTTGCTGGCGGACTTTGAGGGAGTTGACGTTCCAGGTGGCGATTTTCACGAGATTCAGAGACGCTTTGTCAGTAAGGCTTTGAGGAGGGCGGGCGCTTGGGCGCGGGTCTAGCTATTCACTTGGCTACCCCCCGGGCCTTGGTGGGCGATCGGGCGGGGGCGAGGGCGCCAGCCATTCTATCCGCGCTCACTTCGATTGGCACGACGAACGCCGACGGCACGCCTAATCTGAGCACATCGCAGGGCCAGCTTGCCTCGAGCACAGCAGCGATCGTCGGCGCAAAAAACGACGACATCCTCGAGGTCGTGAACGGCGTCGATCCCGACACATCGGCCGGCCGGTTCCAGGACGGGATCGGGCGCATCTACTTCATCGAGCGTCACCCGGCGCTGCCGACCACAGTCACGGCGACCTGCTTGGGTCTCCCGGGCACGTCAATTCCTGTGGGTGCCCGAGCGCGGGCCACGGATGCAGCGCTACGGGGCCGATCGAGGTATGCCCCTCACCAACCAGGGGGCGTACCTGTTGACAAGCCAACAGAACGGCATCAACGCAACGATCGCGACCAGGGCGTAGATCACTCCCCACTTGAGTGTGTCCTGGACATGCCAATCAGTGATCTGCGCATTGTTCAACTGTCCGATGACAACGTTGATAAGTATTAAAACGTTGCCTTGGAACATGAAAAGCGTGAGGCTGTTCTCGCCTAGCCGCTTCAATACTCGGACGCGCGACAGCGCTTGCGCCAGCGAGATGCAGGCAACAATGCCTGCGGCTGATCCGGCAGCATAGAGGTACAGGTGTCGCCCGTAGCCGAGTCCGAGCATGTCGCTTCGGCTATTGAACTGCACCACGACCCATACCGCGAAGAATAAGAGCGCTGCGATACAAAACGAAGTGCGTCTTCGCAAACTCTCGACAACGGGCGACAGCGGCCGGCATAGGTAGCCAGCAATCATGAAGCAAACAGCCATCAATGCTGTATCGGAACTCCAGGGCCACCTAGGCAGGTGCATTGACCTTGCGATTGAGCTGTATTCGTAGGCGACGATCGAAAGAAAAACGACTGCTACTGCTAATGCCCGGGTAGTCCTTAGTCTTGTGAGAAGCTTGAAATACGCGAAGGTCACGAACAGGCACGGCAGGAACCAGTACGGTTTGTCGATTTTCAGCGCCGGGGCAGACGAGTACAGAAAACCCCATATCGCCTGCGCAGTCGTCGTCGGGTCGTCGATGAGCGCCTTTTCGTAAGACGTGAAAATCGCAAGCTGTATGAGGCACAACAGCAAGTAGGGAATCAGCAATGACTTGGCCTTGTCAGCCATTGAAAGCGAATTTGCATTGGCGACGAGAAACCCTGAAAGAAAGAAGAACAACGGCATGTGGAACGCGTACACGAACGCTCGACTCTCGTAGGAGAGCGGGCTGTGCCCGAGAACCACAAAGAAAATGCCGATTCCCTTAGCCGCGTCGATCCAATCCACTCTGCGCTTTGCCACTGCTCCCCCTGTTTTAGAGCGCGCATTTTACCAGTGACAAACCAGCCGCCCGCGAGGCGGCAAGCAGGTGCAGACCGGTCACACCAAGCCACCTTCGGGTGGCTTTTTCTTTTGAGGTTACGACCGTCTTCCGGCCGTCCTGCGGCAGGCGATGCAGCCTCGGGCGACGACTAGTCGGCTGGTGCAGCAACGGCCGCATCGACCTTTCGCGTTGATGGCAGCAGAGCCCTCCACTCCTTGACCGCCCCAAACTCGATGTATCGATACGACAGCCAGGACACGAGATATACGAGACCGAGGTAGCCGAGAAACGTGGGCGCAGTGTAGGCCAGCTCGACCGTGCGCACGCATTTCGCAAGCAGTACACGAAGAGCAAGGCCGTGCTCGCGGCCGATGGTCTCGTCGATCTCGCCGAGCAACTTACGCAACTCGTCCTCGGATAGCATGACGCGTGATCTGACCGGCGGACGCGGGCCCATGATCGACTTCTGCGTGATGCCGACGCACGGATTGACGTCGATCATCCGCTTCCGTGAGGCGTGCGCAAACAGTTGCGTCGATGTCGTGAGGATGCGTTTGCAGACGGTCCACGATCGCTTGCTGCGTTCCAGCATGTGCATGATGTCAGCCGGCGTGACCTTGCGAACTTCCATCGAGCCGAGCTTCGGGCGAAGCACGTTTTCCAGATCCCACTTTCGGTAATAGATCGTCCCGTCAGCGAGAGGCGCTTTCAGCGTCTTGTCTTTGAAGTCATCGATCAGATCCGAGACGTTCCACGCGGCAATCGACCGGACCTTTTCGGCGCGCTTCCCAGCGGCTGGATCGTGCCCGGCATCTACTGCGGCGCGATGCGTGCGCGCGGCCTTTGTGTCGTGACGACAGCCTGTTTACGCGATTTTTACGCCCCGATTCCCACCTTTGTCGCGCCCTTTACGTCCATTTCCTTAATCTCGACCCTGTCCTGAACCACACAAGGGGAGAACACGACATGGACCTGCTTTACCTCGCCGGCATCGTCCTTTTTTGGGGACTATGCGTGGCGCTCGCGGGCGGCTGCGAGCGATTGCACCGCCGCGTGCCCGGAGGCCGCTCATGAACGCCTGGATGATGTGGCTCGCGGCAGCCTCGACGCTGCTGCTTCTCGTGTACCTCGTGTACGCGCTCCTGCGTGCGGAGGATCTCGAATGAACGCCAATACCTTCGTGCAGACGGCGATCTTCATCGTCGTACTCATCGCGCTCGCGATTCCGCTCGGGCGTTACATGGCGGGCGTGCTCGACGGCACGTCGATCGTCGTGCGCAGAATCGGCCGCCCGCTCGAATCGATGCTCTACCGCATCGCCGGCGTCGACCCCGATGCCGAGATGTCATGGAAGCATTACGCGCTTGCCGTGCTGCTCTTCAATGTCCTCGGCGCGCTCGTGTTGTACGCGTTGCTGCGCCTGCAAGGCATGCTGCCGCTCAATCCGCAATCCATGAGCGGCATGACGCCCGATGCCGCGTTCAACACCGCCGTCAGCTTCGTGACCAACACGAACTGGCAGGACTACGGCGGCGAAAGCACGCTCGGCTATCTCGCGCAGATGTTCGGCCTTACCGTGCAGAACTTCCTGTCGGCGGCGACGGGCATCGCGGTCGTCGTCGCGCTGATTCGCGGCTTCAAGCGGCACTCGGCGCAGACCATCGGCAACTTCTGGGTGGATCTCACGCGCACGACGCTGTACATCCTCGCGCCGCTCGCCGTCGTCTTCGCGCTCGTCTTCGTGAGCCAGGGCGCGATCCAGAACTTCAAGGCGTCTCAGGACGTGCCGACGCTTCAGGTCACGCGTTATCAGATGCAATCGACTGACGCGCAGGGCAAGTCCGTCACGCAAACGCTCACGGCCGACAAGCAGACGTTGCCGATGGGCCCGGTCGCGTCGCAGGAAGCGATCAAGATGCTCGGCACCAACGGCGGCGGCTTCTTCAACGCCAACTCCGCGCATCCGTACGAGAACCCGACGCCATTCTCGAACTTCATGCAGATGCTCGCGATGCTGATCATCCCGGCGGCGCTGTGCGTCGTGTTCGGCCGCACGGTCGGCGACGGCCGGCAAGGCTATGCCGTGCTCGCCGCGATGACCATCGCGTTCGCGGCCGCGTGCGTCGGCGAGATTTCGGCGGAGCAGGCGGGCAATCCGCTCTACGCGTCGTTGCACGTCGATACGCGCGCCTTCGCATCGCAGGCGGGCGGCAACATGGAAGGCAAGGAAACGCGCTTCGGCATTGCGCAATCGGGCATCTTCACGGTCGCGACCACGGCGGCGTCGTGCGGCGCGGTTGCGAACATGCACGATTCACTGACGCCATTGGGCGGCCTCGTGCCGATGCTGCTGATCCAGCTCGGCGAAGTGATCTTCGGCGGCGTCGGCTCTGGGCTCTACGGCATGCTTGTCTTCGCGCTGCTCGCGGTTTTCGTCGCGGGGCTGATGATCGGACGCACGCCGGAATACGTCGGCAAGAAGATCGAGTCGTTCGAGATGAAGATGGTGTCGATCGCGATCCTGCTCACACCGCTGATCGTGCTCGTGGGCACGTCGATCGCCGTGCTCACGGCGTCGGGCACCGCGGGTATCGCGAATCCCGGCGCGCATGGCTTCTCCGAAATCCTCTATGCGTTCAGCTCCGCCGCCAACAACAACGGCAGCGCGTTCGCGGGCCTTTCGGTGAACACGCCGTTCTATAACTCGATGCTCGCCATCGCGATGTGGTTCGGCCGCTTCGGCTCGATCGTGCCCGTGCTCGCCATCGCGGGCTCGCTCGCGGCGAAGAAACGTCTTGCCGTGACCGCCGGCACGCTGCCGACGCACGGTCCGCTCTTCGTGGTGCTGCTGCTCGGCACGCTGCTGCTCGTCGGCGCGCTCACGTATGTGCCGGCGCTCGCGCTCGGTCCCATCGTCGAGCATCTCACCATGATCACAGGCCACTGAATTCGGGAACAGCATGACTCAATCCAATCAACCTCCGCTGCATCGCCCGGAGAATCTCGGGCAGGCACGCACGGCGGCGCGCTCGATGTTCGACCCGGCGCTCGTGAAGCCCGCGATCGTCGATGCGTTCAGGAAGCTCGGGCCGCGCACGCAATTGCGCAATCCGGTGATGTTCTGCGTCTACGTCGGCAGCATCCTGACGACGGTCCTCTTCATTGCCGCGCTCGCCGGCCAGGCCGAAGCGCCTGCCGGTTTCATTCTCGCGATCGCACTGTGGCTCTGGTTCACCGTGCTCTTCGCGAACTTCGCCGAAGCGCTCGCGGAAGGGCGCTCGAAGGCGCAGGCCGCGTCGTTGCGCAGCGCGAAGCACAACGTGATGGCGAAGAAGCTCAACGAGCCGCATCCGAAGTCGCCGATCCGCATCACGACGTCGACCGATCTGCGTAAAGGCGATGTCGTCCTCGTCGAAGCGGGCGATGTGATTCCCGCCGATGGCGAAGTGATCGAAGGCGTCGCATCCGTCGACGAATCGGCGATCACGGGCGAATCGGCGCCGGTGATCCGCGAGTCGGGCGGCGACTTCTCGTCGGTGACGGGGGGCACGCGCGTGCTCTCGGACTGGATCGTCGTGCGTGTGTCGGTGAATCCGGGCGAGGCGTTTCTGGATCGCATGATCGCGATGGTGGAGGGCGCCAAGCGTCAGAAGACGCCGAACGAAATCGCGCTGACGATCCTGCTCGTCGCGTTGACGCTCGTGCTGCTCTTCGCCACGGCCACGCTGCTGCCGTTCTCGCTGTTCTCCGTGGAAGCGGCGAAGCAGGGCCACGTCGTGACGATCACCGCGCTCGTCGCGCTGCTCGTGTGTCTGATTCCGACGACGATCGGCGGGCTGCTTTCGGCGATCGGCGTCGCGGGCATGAGCCGCATGATGCAGGCGAACGTGATCGCCACGTCGGGCCGCGCGGTCGAGGCGGCGGGCGACGTCGACGTGCTGTTGCTCGACAAGACCGGCACGATCACGCTCGGCAATCGCCAGGCATCGACGTTCGTCGCGGCGCCAGGCATCGCCGAGCGCGATCTCGCCGATGCGGCGCAACTCGCATCGCTCGCCGATGAAACGCCGGAAGGCCGCAGCATCGTCGTGCTGGCGAAGCAGCGCTTCAATATCCGCGAGCGCGACATGGCGACACTGCACGCGACGTTCCTCGCGTTCACGGCGCAGACGCGCATGAGCGGCGTCGATCTTCAGAATCGCGAGATCCGCAAGGGCGCGGCCGATGCGGTGAAGAAGTACGTCGAAGAGCACGGCGGGCGCTTTGCGCAGGACGTGCAGAACGCCGTCGACGAGATCGCGCGTCGCGGCAGCACGCCGCTCGTGGTCGCCGAGCGCGTGAACGATACGACGCGTGCGCTCGGCGTGATCGAGTTGAAGGACATCGTGAAGGGCGGGATTCGCGAGCGGTTCGCGGAGCTGCGCAAGATGGGCATCAAGACGGTGATGGTGACGGGCGACAACCGCCTGACGGCCGCGGCGATCGCGGCGGAAGCGGGCGTCGACGACTTCCTGGCCGAGGCGACGCCCGAGGCCAAGCTCACGACGATCCGCGAACATCAGGCGCAGGGGCGGCTCGTCGCGATGACCGGCGACGGCACCAACGACGCGCCCGCGCTCGCGCAGGCCGACGTCGCGGTGGCGATGAACACCGGCACGCAGGCCGCGAAGGAAGCGGGCAACATGGTCGACCTCGATTCGAATCCGACGAAGCTGATCGAGATCGTCGAGATCGGTAAGCAGATGCTGATGACGCGCGGCTCGCTGACGACGTTTTCCATCGCGAATGATGTCGCCAAGTACTTCGCGATCATCCCGGCCGCGTTCGCGACGACGTATCCGCAGTTGCGCGTGCTGGATGTCATGCATCTGGCTTCGCCTGCGTCGGCGATCTTGTCGGCGGTGATCTTCAACGCGCTGATCATCGTGTTTCTGATTCCGCTGGCGCTCAAGGGCGTGAAGTATCGCGCGCTCGGTGCGGCTTCGTTGTTGCGACGGAACCTGCTGATCTACGGCCTAGGCGGAATTCTGTTGCCGTTTCCGTTCATCAAGCTGATCGATATGACGATCGCCGCGCTGGGCTGGAGTTGACCGCATCTTTTATCGAGGCATGTACATCATGAAGAGCTTTTTGCGTCCCATGCTGGTGTTGTTCGTCGCGTTGAGCGTCGTGACGGGCGTGGTGTATCCGGCGGTCGTGACCGCGATCGGACAGGCGGCGTTTTCGCATCAGGCCAATGGCAGTCTGATCGAGCGCGATGGCAAGGTGATCGGCTCGGCGATCATCGGACAGCAGTTCGATGCGCCTGGGTATTTCTGGGGCCGTTTGTCGGCGACGACGCCGAATCCGTATAACGCCGGGAATTCCGGCGGCTCGAATCTCGGGCCGACGAATCCCGCGCTCGCCGATGAGGTCAAGGCGCGGATCGCCGCGTTGCATGAGCTCGATCCGGGCAATCGGGCTGCCGTGCCTGTCGATCTCGTGACTTCGTCGGGGAGCGGGCTCGATCCGGATATCAGTCCTGCTGCCGCGGCTTATCAGGTTCCTCGCGTTGCGAAGGAGCGCGGGATGTCGGTGGCGGAGGTCGAGGCGATTGTCGCTCGGGCCACGAGCGGGCGGCAGTTTGGTTTGCTCGGAGAGCCCAGGGTGAATGTGCTTAAATTGAATCTTGATTTGGATGAGAAGCACGTGGGGCGGTAGGGTTTTTTTTTTGCCGGATCCCGTTTTGTTTTTGGTTTATTAGCACTGCCCCTGTGCGGGGCGGCAGTCACTTTCTTTGCTGCTGCAAAGAAAGTAACCAAAGAAAGCAGCTTGTTAGGCCCGCGGTCACACGCAGTTTGGCCATGCTTGCCAGGCGATCGTGGGCTGCCTAAGTGTCGCCCTCACAAGACTAATCGGGCTTGGATCGCACACGGTCTGACAAGCTAGTTGTTCAAGCGCGCTGGTTCAGCACAAAATGGCGCCGGCACAGCGCTACGCGCTGCCGCAGGGTATGCAAGGGACAACATCGGTCTGACTTGCAGTGAGATGGAGGCGTTAGTAAAGAAGGTTCGGCAAACCCGATTGACCGGTCGGCCGCGAAGCGGGCTGGAGCCATTTGGCGCTGAGCCAGTGAGTGAAGCGGTGCGAGGCGACAGACCGTGCGCGAGCCAAGCCCGGTTGGGCCTATGAGGGAGACACTTAGGCAGCCCACGATGGGCTGGCAAGCATGGCCAAACTGCGTGTGACCGCGGGCGTCTCGAGCTGCTTTCTTTGGTTACTTTCTTTGCAGCAGCAAAGAAAGTGACTGCCGCCCCGCACAGGGGCAGAGCCAATCGACCGACACGAACACAGGATTCCATAGAAGCCCGAGCAAACCGAAGCAAACCAAAGCAAAGCGAAGCAAAAAACCAGAACCATGCCCCGCCCAACCCCCGACGAACTCCTCGACAAACTCCACCGCGACGAAGAAAAACGCCAGCGCGGAAGGCTGAAGATCTTCTTCGGCGCCTCAGCCGGCGTAGGCAAAACCTTCGCGATGCTCCAGGCCGCGCGCCGCCGCCGCGACGAGAACGTGGAAGTCGTCGTCGGCGTGGTCGAAACGCATGGCCGCAAGGAAACCCTCGCCCTGCTCGAAGGGCTCGAAACATTCCCGCCTGCGCGCATCGAGTACCGCGGCCGTCTGCTCGCCGAATTCGACCTCGACGCAGCCCTGGCAAGAAAGCCCCAACTCATCCTCGTCGACGAACTCGCACATTCGAACGTGCAAGGCTCGCGCCACATGAAGCGCTGGCAGGACGTGCAGGAACTGCTCGACGCGGGCATCGACGTCTACACGACCGTCAACGTCCAGCACCTCGAAAGCCTGAACGACATCGTGGGCCGCATCACCGGCATTCGCGTCTGGGAGACCGTGCCCGACCGCATCTTCGATCTCGCCGATGAAGTCACGCTCGTCGATCTTCCGCCCGAAGAACTGCTCGACCGTCTGCGCGAAGGCAAGGTCTATCTGCCGCAGCAAGCCGAGCACGCGGTGCGCAACTTCTTTCGCAAAGGCAACCTGATCGCGCTGCGCGAGCTCGCGTTGCGCCGCACGGCGGACCGCGTCGATGCGCAGATGCGCGAATATCGCGCCGATCAGTCGATCGAACGCATCTGGCGCGCGCGCGAGCGGCTCATCGCGTGCGTCGGGCCGGGACCGGAAAGCGCGACGCTCGTGCGCGCGGCGGCGCGGCTCGCCGCTGCGCTCAAGGCCGACTGGCTCGCCGTCTACGTCGAAACGCCGAAGCTGCAACGCCTGTCCGACGACATCCGCCGCCGCACGCTCGATGCGCTCAAGCTCGCCTCCGAACTCGGCGCGGAAACGGTGACGCTCGACGGCGCCGATGCCGCCGCGACGCTCATCGACTATGCGCACATGCGCAACGTGTCGAAGCTCGTCGCGGGCGCATCGGCGAGTGAAGGATGGCGGCGCGTGTTCGCGCGGCCGGTCAGCGAGCGCATCATCCGGCAGGGCTCGGATATCGACGTGACGCTCGTTTCGACCGGCGCCCGCGACGAGCGACGCCGCACGCTCGCGCAGGCGTTCGGCATCTGGCGCGACGGCGCGCACTCGCCGCCGCGCGCCTATGTCGTCGCGCTCGCGATCGGCGGCGCCATCACGCTCGTCGCCGACATGCTGGCCGCGCATCGGTTCGCGCTCACGAATCTCGTGATGCTGTACCTGCTCGGCGTGATCTTCGCAGCGGTGCGCCTCGGGCGCGGGCCGGGCGTGATGCTGTCGTTCCTTTCCGTCGCCGCGTTCGATTTTTTCTTCGTGCCGCCCGAGCTGTCTTTCTCCGTGACGGACACGCAGTATCTGCTGACCTTCATCGTGATGCTGCTGACCTCGCTCACGATCAGCCATCTGACGTCGAGCCTGCGGCGCGAGGCGCGCATCGCGTCGCAGCGCGAACGCCGCACCGGCGCAATGTACGCGATGACCAGGGAACTCGGCGCCGCATTGATGACCGAGCAGATCATCGAAATCGGCACGCGTCACGTCGCGGAGGTGTTTCAGTCGAAGGTCGCGATGCTGTTGCCCGACGCCGCCGAAAAAGTGCGGCAGAAAGTGGGCGAGCCGAATCCGGATGTAACGCTCGACGCCGCGCGTCTCGATCTCGACATCGCGCAATGGGTCTACGACCAGCAGAAGCCCGCGGGCCGCGGCACCGAAACCTTGCCCGCGAGTCAGGCGCTCTATCTGCCGCTGAAAGCGCCGATGCGCACGCGCGGCGTGCTCGCGCTTGCGACCGAGCGCGAGGCCGAACTCGCGGTGCCCGAGCAGCGCCGCATGATCGAGACGTTCGCGTCGCAGATCGCGCTCGCGCTGGAGCGTGTGCATTACGTCGAGATCGCGCAGGACGCGCTCGTCAACATGGAATCGGAGCGCTTGCGCAACTCGCTCCTGTCCGCGATCTCGCACGATCTGCGCACGCCGCTCACCTCGATCGTCGGCTTCGCTTCGGTGCTGGAGGAACGGGCGCGCGAAGCCGGAGGCGGCGCGGATGAGGCGCAGGAACTCGTGCACGCGATCCACGAGGAAGCGCTGCGCATGAGCGGGCTCGTGACGAATCTGCTCGACATGGCGCGCCTGCAAGCGGGCGCGATTCGCCTGAACCGCCAATGGTCGATGCTCGAGGAGACCGTGGGCGCGGCGCTCGCGACCTCGCGCCGCGTGCTCGCAAGACGCGCCGTGCAAGTGCGCGTGCCCGCCGATCTGCCGCTTCTGCAGCTCGACGCGGTGCTGATGGAGCGTCTCTTCGCGAATCTGCTGGAAAACGCCGCGAAGTACACGCCGCCGGGGACACCGATACACATCAGCGCCGCGCTGGAGCACGACGGCGATGCGCGCTTCGTGCGGGTGTGCATCGACGATGAAGGCCCGGGGGTGCCGTCCGGCATGCAGACCCGTCTCTTCGACAAGTTCACGCGCGGCGAGAAGGAATCGGCGCAGCCGGGCATCGGGCTCGGTCTCGCGATCTGCCGCGCGATCGTCGAGGCGCATGGCGGGCAGATCGGGGCGGGAAATCGTGAGGACGCGAACGGACGCATACAGGGCGCGCGCTTCTGGTTCACGCTGCCGGCCGACGATGCGCCGCCGGAAGACGTGCCGCCCGATGAAGATATCGAATCGAAGGCGGCGACGCCGGGAGCGGGCGATGCCTGATGCGGCCGTATCGGTCGTCGTCATCGAGGACGATCCGCAGATTCGCCGCTTCGTGCGCGCGACGCTGCATGCGCACGGCATGACGGCGATCGAAGCCGATACGGCCGCGGCCGGCCTGCGCGAAGCCGCGACGCGCAAGCCCGATCTGATCGTGATCGATCTCGGCTTGCCGGACGCGGACGGCATCGACGTGATCCGCGAGCTGCGCGGCTGGACGCGCACGCCGGTGATCGTGCTCTCGGCGCGCACGAGCGAGCAAACGAAAGTCGCCGCGCTCGATGCGGGCGCCGACGACTATCTGACCAAGCCCTTCGGCGTGCCCGAACTGCTCGCGCGCATGCGTGCGCAGTTGCGGCGCAACGCGCAGGCGCAGGACGAGACGCCGATGATTCGCTTCGGCGATATCGCCGTCGATCTGGGCAAGCGGCTCGTGACGCGGGAAGGGCAGCCGGTGCGCCTCACGCCGATCGAATACAGGCTCCTGACTGTGCTGATGCGTCACGCGGGCTGCGTGCTCACGCATCGGCAGTTGTTGCGCGAAGTGTGGGGACCGGAACACGTCGGGAACGCGCATTACCTGCGCGTCTACATGGGGCATTTGCGGCAGAAGCTCGAGCGCGACCCCGCGCAGCCCGTGCATATCGTGACGGAGACGGGCGTCGGATATCGGCTCGCGGGCATCGGATAGCGCGGCGAATTATGATGTCGTCTCAACGCAAACCTGCCGACAGTCGATGAGCCAACCGACCCTGAACGGGCAACGCGTGCAGCTTCGCCCGCTGCAACGCGATGACCGTGCCGCCTTGCTCGATGCCGCCGCCGATGGCGAGCTCTGGAATCTGAACGTGACGGTCGTGCCGAATGAGGACACGATCGACCGCTACCTCGACACCGCGCTCGCGGGTCGCGATGCCGGCACGGTGATGCCCTTCGTAATCGTGCAGGCCGATGGCGGGCGCGTCCTCGGGAGCACGCGTTACTGGAAGATCGATCGCGCGAACCGCAAGCTCGAAATCGGCCATACGTGGCTCGCGGCATCGACGCAGCGCACCGGCATCAACACGGAAGCGAAATATCTGCTGCTCGCGCACGCGTTCGAAGCGATGAACTGCGTGCGCGTGCAATTCTCCACCGACGAGCTCAACGAGACATCGCGGGCGGCGATACTCGGCATTGGCGCGAAACAGGAAGGCATCGTGCGGCACGAGCGCATCATGCCCGATGGCCGCAAGCGCAACTCGGTGCGCTTTTCGATCATCGACGACGAATGGCCCGGCGTCAAAGCGATGCTTCTCGCGAAGCTCAGGCGTCGAGCGTAGCGGTCGCCTTCAATGTCTTCACGCGCGCTTTCATGAACGCGACGAAGCCGTGCGTGACGGTATCGTCGCGTTCGGCCTGCCATGCAAGGCCGACGCGCCATCGCGCGGCCTGATCGCGCAAGGTCAGCACGCGTGCATCGCGCAGCAGGTATCGCGCACGCGATGGCAGGAACGCGGCGCCCACGCCGCCCGCCACGGATGCGAGGACGGATTGAATGTCGTCCGCTTCCTGAATCACGCGCGGCACGAAGCCGTGCCCGGCGCGCCAGCGATCGATCTGCGCGGCGAGACCCGGCCCGCGCGTTCGCGATAGCGCGATGAATCCCGGCTCGTTCAGTTCGTTCAGGTCCATGGGCAGACGTTTGTAGCGCGTGTGCTCGGGCACGGCGAGCGCGAGCGTTTCATCGAGTACGGTGAAGCCCGAAAGCCCGGCGTTAGCGGGCATGCGCATGAATCCCACATCGAGCTTGTTCGCGAGGATGCGGCGCGTCTGCTCGTGGGACGAAAGATCGTGCAGCGTGATGCTCACGCCCGGATTGAGCGCGCCGAACTCCGCGATCAGCTTCGGCACATGCGTAAGCGTCGACAGGCACAAGCCGACGCGCAGAAACCCGCGCGCACCGCTCGCGGCTTCGCGTGCGCGCACGAGCACGGCGTCGGCATCGCGCACCAGCGCTTGCGCATCGGCGATGAAGCCGGCGCCGAACGCCGTCAGATCCGCGCCGTGGCGCCCGCGTTCGAACAGACGCGCGCCGAGGCTCGCTTCGAGCGCGGCGACCTGCTTGCTGAGCGCGGGCTGGCTGAGGTGCAGGGCTTCGGCAGCGCGGCCGAAATGGCGCAGTTCGGCGATGGTGAGGAAGGCGCGCAGGAGTTTCAGTTCCATCGGATATTCGATTCCTTCTGGCGATCGAATCGATCGAAACATTCATTTTACTTATCGATGTGCGAGCGGTTCAATGAGGCCATCTACTCGATTGTTCCGGAGCCTCGCTTGGATGCCACTTCGTTTCGCATCGCCGTGACTGCGCTCGATTCACAGCATGGCGATGCCGCGCGCCATCGTGCGCTGATCGCCGACGCCGCATTTCAGAAGGTACAGCTGGTGGTGTTCCCGCAATTGAGCATCGGCGTACCGGACGACGCATCGCGTGCCGAATCGTTCGATGGCCCTTCGATCCGCGCGATCGCCGCCGCCGTCGACGATACCGGCGTCGCGGCGGGCGTCGGCTGGATCGAGCGCACCGAAGACGGGCGCCTTTACGACAGCTATGCGATGCTCTTTCCGGGCGGCGCGCACGTGCGCCATCGCAAGCTGCATGCGTCGCATCGCGGGTTGCATAGCGGTGAGCGCTTCACCGTGTTCGATGCGCCCTTCTGCGCACGCATCGGCATTCTGATCGGCGATGACAACGACGTCGTCGAAAACGTGCGAATGACCGCGCTCCTTGGCGCGACGCTTCTCATCGCACCGATGCGCGGCGATCGAACGCATCGCGGGATGCTCGCCGCGCGCGCCGCCGACAACGGCATGTTCATCGCGTGCAGCCACACGTCGGGCGACGAGGCGCTGATCGCCGGCCCGGACGGCCGCGTGCTCGCTCGTCGTGCGTCGGGCAATGACCATCTCGTCGTCGCGGACGTGCGGCCATCGTTGGCCGAGGCGAGTGCAGGGCGCAAGGCGCTGGCCGCGCGCCGTCCTGATCTTTATGAACCGCTCGCGCGCCAGGGCAACGCCTATCCGCTCGCGATCGAACCGGAACGCGCCATGCCGCGCGGTTCGCTGTCGCTCAGTTTCGCTGTGGTCGGACGCCATCGCGTGATGCGCTGAATCGAACGCGCACGGCTTTTCTGTCCCGATACAATCGGACGAACACATCGGACGAACGGCCTGACGGAGGTTTCGCACATGGATTTGATCATTCGCCGCGCATCGCTCGCGAACTCGCGCGGGCTTAACGATATCGGCATGGAAGCGGGGCGTATTGCCGCGATCGAGCCGCATCTGGCGGCCACCGCGCGAGAGGAAATCGATGCGAACGGCTCGCTCGTCACCGCGCCTTTCGTCGATGCGCACTTCCACATGGACGCGACGCTTTCCTATGGATTGCCGCGCGTGAATGCGTCGGGCACCCTGCTCGAAGGCATTGCGCTGTGGGGCGAGCTGAAGCCCGAGCTCACGCAGGAAGCGCTCGTCGAGCGCGCGTTGCAGTACTGCGACTGGGCCGTGGCGCGCGGGCTGCTCGCGATCCGTTCTCACGTCGATGTCTGCGATCCGCGCCTCCTGGCCGTGGAAGCGCTCGTCGAAGTCAAGCGTCGCGTGAAACCGTATCTCGATCTGCAACTCGTCGCGTTTCCGCAAGACGGCGTATTGCGCAGCGCGGGCGCGTTCGACAACCTGAAGCGCGCGATCGCGATGGGCGTCGATGTCGTCGGCGGCATTCCGCACTTCGAGCGCACGATGGCCGACGGCGCGGCATCGGTGAAGCTCCTGTGCGAATACGCGGCGGAGCAGGGCTTGCGCGTCGACATGCACTGCGACGAATCCGACGATCCGATGTCGCGCCACATCGAAACGCTGGCGGCGCAAACGCATCGGCTCGGACTGCACGGCCGCGTGACCGGCTCGCATCTCACGTCGATGCATTCGATGGACAACTACTACGTCAGCAAGCTCATTCCGTTGATGCGCGAGGCGGGCGTCGCGGCGATCGCAAATCCGCTCATCAACATCACGCTGCAAGGGCGCTCGGATACGTATCCGAAGCGACGGGGCATGACGCGCGTGCCCGAACTGATGGCGGGCGGCATCACGGTCGCGTTCGGCCATGACTGCGTGATGGACCCGTGGTACAGCCTCGGCTCCGGCGACATGCTCGAAGTCGCGCACATGGGTCTGCACGTCGCGCAGATGACCGGCGTCGATGCGATGCGCGCCTGCTTCGATGCGGTGACGAAGCATCCCGCGCGCATTCTCGGGCTGGAAGGTTACGGCATCGAAACCGGATGCAACGCGGATTGCGTCGTGCTCGACGCGCGCGATCCTATCGAAGCGATACGCCTGCGGGCGGCGCGCACGGCCGTCGTGCGACGAGGCAAGGTGATCAGCCGAAGCCCTGCCGTTCGCGCGTCGCTGGCGCTGGAAGGGCGGCCATCGGAGATCGATTTCAGGATCGACAGGCGATAAAAAACCCCGGTCCCTGGATTGAACTGCACCCCAAAAGTTGGACAACCGTCCAACGACTTGGGGTGTTTTTTATGAGCAAGCACAGCGCGCAATTTA
>FCOD02000079.1 GCA_001544655.2 Caballeronia turbans | reverse complement strand
TTCGGCGTCTCTGTTTCATCGCAACACTCCCGCCGCATAATAGCGTTATTGTGTTGCATCGACCGGTTGAATCCGCCCGAAAGTGTCGTCCCCTTACTACATCACCATGTCGCGAATCGACGGCCCGTTGCAGGATCATGGCAGCGTGTTTGTTTTGAGAGCCGATCGGACTATCGCAGTCGATCGAACAGCGATTGGCGCGCGAGTGGACTACACGCAGCCAATTAAGTACGGCTACAAGCACTCGAAAACGGCTTCTGGTTCGATGGGAATGATGCAGGCAGTGTTCGGCTCGCGATATAAGGGGATGCAGCTTATCAACGCGGCGGAGCTGTCTGCACGCGGCATCGAACCACTCACGGGCGGATCGATTACGCCCGAGCAAGCGGTGGCGGTGCAGCGCACGTCAGCGGACGGGAGGCTTTGGGCGGTGGTCGCTGGCGGCTATCTCAGCGCGGATCAAATCAAGTGCAATGATCCCGCGCCGGACACGAACATTCTGGCGTGTTCGTTCGTCACGACCGGTCAAAACATGGCGCCAGTCAACGTAGTTGGTTCGAAGCGGACATAGCAGGCAGTAAGCGCATAGGCGTTCAACAGCCCTGCAGTCGAAGCCACGAACCGATGCCCAAAAGAAATCCGACGAAGTCGCAACGCGCAGTGATGGAGTTGCTCGATCAGGGCTTACCGGTCGAGCAGATTGCAAGCAGTCTCGGCAAGAGCGCCTTGGCTGTGAAGAAGCAACTGCACCGGATCAAACGGCGGGTCCGCGAAGGAAGGATCGCGCCCTCCCCGTTGCCGATCGAGCGCGCCGCGAACGAGCCGCGCATCTACCTCGCAGGCTTCGATGTCTTCCGCCGCGACGCGAAGGAACACGGCGAGCGTCTCAAGCAACTCTGCCGCGATCGCGGCTTCGTTGGTCTCTATCCACTCGACGGGCAAGTACCCTCCTCGCTTCAACGGCAGGACGCTGCACGATGGATTTATGCCGCGAACATCGAACTGATTCGGTCGGCAGATATCGTGATGGCGAACCTCGCTGATTTTCGCGGGTCCGGTGAACCAGACAGCGGGACGGCTTTTTAAGTTGGTTTCGCGACAGCTCTCGGCAAGCCGGTGTGGGCCTATCGGTCCAGCGAAGAGTCGCTTGTCGAGCGCGTCACGGCCGCGGCGATCGGGACCGAAGGCGGTTTTTGTGCCGGAGGCTACCTCATAGAGGACTTTGGCCTCAGCGTAAATCTGATGCTGGCGTGCTCGGCACAGATTGTTGTCGGTGGACCTGCTGCTTGCCTCGACGCCATTCGAACTGAGGTCGACGAAGCCCCCCGCATTGGTGGCTTGGGGTTGGCGAAGCGTTAGCTTCGCTGTAGCGTTTGGGTTGAGCGAACTTCAGTATATCGACTTCTATGCCTGACGATACTTGGCTTGTTGCACCCGAAGACGCCTATGCCCAATGGCAACGCGAAGAAGCAACAGGCGCGGATCGCCGCGCGTTCGCCGACCAGTCGATCGTCCAGCACCGTTCGATGTTCTCGCGGTTCAACGACTATCTGATCGCCCACGGCGCAACGGTGGCGAGCTTCGGGGCGGACCACATCGATGGATTCTTCGCTGAACTCGCGCAGGACTGCGCGCCCGGCACGACCACGCGCCTGCGCTATCTCAAACTTATCGACCGATTCACGCGTCACCTCGTGAACGTCGAACTGCGCGCCGATAATCCGGCCGCGCAGATGTTAGTCAACGAGAACTGGCCACAAGACGAGCCAACCCCGATCTATCTGTCACCGGAAGACGATGCGCGGCTACAAATGGTGTGCGTTGCAACCGAAGGCGCGACGTTCAAGGAACTGCGAAACACGGCGATCGTGGCGCTGTTTCTCGCGTCAGGGGTCACGGCCGCCGAACTCAGGCAACTTCGCGTCGACGACCTCGATGTCCAAGGCGAGCGCCCTACTGTCCTCGTCGAGAAGCATGGGCCTCGGATTGCGCGGCGGGTGCCGATCGATGCCTTCGCGATCGACGTACTGCGCTGCTATCACGAGGCCCGCAGTCGGACGCAGCCGCCGACGCAATGGCTCTTCATCGCCACGGCGGGCGGCAAGCCGATGCAGCCAGATACGATGCTGAAATGTGTCCGCCAGGCTCTACGCAGCGCGAACTTGTCGGCTGCCGACGAGAGTCCACGCTTGCTCAGAAACACCTTCGGTCGTCGGCTGATCATCGCCGGCAAGACCAACGAGCAGGTCAGCAATCTTATGGGCTTGTCGAGCCATCGCACGGCTGCTCGCCTTCGTCAAACATTCGTACCGCGTGAGGCGTCCGAAGCACAAGCTGAGTGGCTCGCGGCCGGCCTCGTTATTTCGTACACCGTGACGCGCTTGCCCCTGTCACGTGGTGCGGGCACGGATCAATACGTTGATCGCAAATACCGTCGTCGCGCGTCAGCAGTCATCATCGCTTGCCAGATGCCTTGTCCCGGTCTTCCTGCAAGCGCAAACGACCGTTCGACTCAGCGCGTCGAGCCGGCGCACGCGTCACACTCAAACCTCCCTTGAGCCATCTGTCAACGGCTATATAGCTGGCGGGTGAGAACGCGACCATTTTCTGGACCGCTTTCGCTGTCTGTATTTGTTGCGCGATCTCGGGAGGAATTTCACCACAGGCGATTAACACGCCCTTTCCGCTGATCGCCTGATCTATCGTCTTTCCACGAAAGGAAAGACGTACGCGAAACGAGGGCTGCTCATCCGCGTCTGGTGAGTACGCAACGTCAAGTGTCGAGTCCGCAAAATCGGTCCACAATTCGGCGAGTCCAGGGTGCTCACTGCCCGTCAGCTCCGATGCACGGTCGAACCCGTCATTCACTTTGGTTATGGACCACCTGTCAGGGTCAATCAGGTAGCACAGAAACATGTCCGCTCCGTCAGTTGGAGGTCCTCTCCGAAAACCAGCTTTCACGTCACGGCTTTCGTCGAATGGCTTGCCCGTCAAAGAGCCCGAGCCACGGTCCGCGCGAGCGCTACAGCGCGCCATCTTGCTGACCTCCGCTTAAAGGATAGGAGCAAAAAAGGGCCCTGAGCGCGGCTTTCGCGTTCGTCAGGCCAAAAACGGGACAGGAGCCGAAGCGGAGACCCGTGGACGGAGCCCGGCGAAGCGGCGAGCCGTCGGGCTTATCCGGCCAAGAGCGGTCAGTCGAGCCACAGATGGTGTCAGATGTTTCGCATGATCCTCGAATCGATAATCTACTGCAGGCGGTCGTCGATAGTGGTTTAAATAACCAATTGCTATGAGATCTACCGCATCAGGACGATGACAACGAGGAACGCGCCGAGCCCTGCGAGGATTCCTAAGACTACGTAGCGCCAGATCGCAGTACTCTCCGACGCATCCGCTTCCGAGGAGTTACTGGGGTGAACCGCGTAGTGGTGAACTTGCGACTGCGGCTCCTCAGTATGCCAACCGGATGACTCATGGCCACCTTCACTCCCGTGGCCGCCGCCATGACCGCCCCCGCCATGTCCCCCACCACCCTTGGCGATAGCGATAGCCGATACAAACGCGAATAGGAGAAACAGCAGCATTTTCTTCATTTTTTTCTGAAGCTTTCTTGATTGTTTTCTCCAACGACAACGTGCGACAAATCTTAAGGTCGAGCCTCGCATCTGCCCAAGCGTCTGCAATCAGCCACGTCGAACGTCCCTTGTGGGTCGAGGCTGTGTAAAAACGTGTTGATTGCCTATAGTTAGTCAACACGTCTTTCGATGTTGGCCCATGAAGCGATTTATTGAAAGCGCGGCACGAGATCAAGTCGCACTGCTACCTGAGTGTCTCGACGACTACGT
>FCOD02000002.1 GCA_001544655.2 Caballeronia turbans | reverse complement strand
GCCGGCGCGCCGATCTCGCGCGAGATGACTTGGGCCATCTCGTCGTAACGCGCGAGATACGCTTCGAGCAGACGCTGGAGCAACGCGACGCGCTCTGCCACGCGCGTCTGCGAGAACGACACGAACGCGCGCCGCGCCGCTGCCACCGCGCGATCCACATCGCGTGCATCGCCGAGCGCGACTTCGCCGATCGCTTCTTCGGTCGATGGATCGATGACGGGCAAACGCATGCTGCCGAAAGGCTCGACCCATTCGCCGTCGATATAGAACTGCTGTAGATGTCGCATGTTTTTCCGTAGCGAAAGAGTCAGGCCCGCGCGGCCGACGATGAACGCCTGCTCACGACGACGATCATCACGAGGCACAAGGTCAGCGCCGTCAGCATCGTGCTGATGGCGGCGATGGTCGGATCGATTTCATCGCGCAACGTCACGAACATGCGGCGCGTAAGCGTCTGATTATTGCCGCCGGAAATGAACAGCGCAACGACGGTTTCATCGAGCGCCTGAATGAACACGAACACCGCGCCGGAAATCACGCTGGCCTTGATCTGCGGCAGCGTCACCGCCATGAATGCGCGAAAGCGGTTCATGCCGAGACTGCGCGCGACCATCTCCTGCGTGCGATCGAACGTGCGCAAATCCGCGCCGACGGAAATCAGCACATAAGGCAAACCGAGCATCGTATCCGCGATGATGAGGCCGCCGAGCGTGTTCACATAACCCATCTGCGTGAATACGAAGAACACGCCCACCGCTACGATGATGATCGGCACCATCAAAGGCAGCATCAACAGCGGTCGCAGATAGCGCAAGGACCAGTGCGATCCGTACTGAATGCCATAAGCCGCCGCGACGCCGACCGGCGTCGCGATGAGCGCCGCGCACGTCGAAGCTGCGAACGTGGTCTTGGCGGCATCGATCCACGCGGGGTTATCGAAGAACGTGTGATACCAGCGCAACGAATATGCCGGCGGGGGAAACGTCAGGAAGCGCGCGTCGGAAAAAGAAAGCGGCACGACGATGATCACCGGAATCATCAGAAACGCGAGTATCAGCATCACCGTTGCGCCCAGGGTCACGCGGCCAAACGATATCGGGTTCATTTCGCCCCCAGCGTCTTTTCGAGCGGAATCACGCGGCTCACGCCGTAGAAGATCGCGAACACGCAGATGAGCAGCACCACGCTCACCGAACTCGCCGCGCCCCAGCTGTTGTAGATCTCGACGTTGCGGCTCACGATCATCGACACCATCATCGACTTGCCGCCACCCATTAGTTCCGGCGTGATGTAGAAGCCGAGGCATAGCACGAACACGAGCGTCACGCCCGCGAGCACGCCGCTCATCGACAGCGGCAGGAACACGCGCCAGAACACATGCAACGGCGATCCGCCGAGACTCGCGCCCGCCTGCGAGAGATTCGGCGGAATCTTCTGCATCGCGGAATAGAGAGGCAGCACCATGAACGGCAGAAGGATATGCACCATTGCGATGATGGTGCCGAACTGGTTATATGAAAGCTGCAACGGCCGGTCGATCAGGCCCGCACCGATCAGCGCCTTGTTGATGAGGCCTGTGCGTTGCAACAGCACGAGCCATGCGTAGGTGCGCACGAGCACGCTGGTCCAGAACGGCAGGATCACCATGCCGAGCACGAGCGCGCTCCATCGCGGCGATATCGATGCCGCGAAGTACGCGACCGGATAGCCAAGCAATAGCGTGATGGCCGTCACGATGACGCTCAGCTTGAACGTCAGCAGAAATGTGTCGAGATACGCGCCCGTGAAGACGCGCCTGTAGTTCGCGAGCGACAACACGCCATCGTGATAGAAGGACTGCCACGACAACCATACGAGCGGCGCCACGAGCAGCACGACGACCACGAGCAGCGCGGGCACCATCAACAGCAGCATCGCGCGATCTTCACGACGCTGATGGCGCATCGAAGGGTCGATCGTCGCGGCTTGCATCACGGCGGTGTCCTGGAGAATCCGTTTGGCTGTCGTCATCATGCACCCACGGCGTCGAGAAACTGATACCACGCGGCGACGAGCCTCACGCCCGGCGCGCGCAGCGCATGGAACGGCACGGGCCGCAAGCCGTCTTGTGCGAGCATCGCCAGCTCCGCTTTGTCGCCGAGCGCCAGCGCCGCCGCGTGCTGGCCGATGAGGCTCGCCATCGCGACGCCCGTGCCGTTGTAGCCCAGACAGAATGTGGTGGCGTCGTCGCTGCGGCCGACATGCGGCAGCGCGTTGAACGTCATGCCGACATAACCCGACCAGCGATATTCCACCGCCACATCCTTCAATTGCGGAAAGAGCGCGACCATTGCGCGTTGCAGCGCGTCGAACCCGGTCGGCTCGCCTTCCTTGCCGAATGCATCGCGTCCGCCGAAGAGCACGCGGCCATCGACTTTACGGAACCACTTCATCATGCGGCGCGTTTCCGTATAGCTGCGACGATGCACCATGAGTTGCGAATCGAGCTCAGGCGACAGCGGCGCCGTTGCGATCATCGCGCTTCTGAACGGCACCAGTTCACGATGATAGGAAGCCGTGGCGTCGGTCAGATTCGAGTACGCGTTCGTGGCGACGATCACCTGCTTCGCGCGCACCGCCCCGCCTGGCGCCCGCAAAAGCACGCGGCCGTCTTGCGCGCGCGCCATGTCGATCACCGGTGTCGCTTCGTAGATCGGCACGCCGCGCGTGGTCAGGCCCGCCGCTATGCCGCGTACGTATTCGAGCGGCAGAATCGTGCCCGCATCCGCGCTCAGCACGCCGCCGACGAAACCCTTCGCGCCCGTCTCATGCTGCACTTGCGCGTGAGACTGCACGGTCATCGAAGCATCGCCGAGCATCGTGCGCACCCAGTCCGCTTCGGCACAGATCGATGAGAGCGCGCGCTCCGTATGCGCGCAGCGCAAGCTGCCCGTGTGCTCGAATTGCACGCGCGTCAGCTTGAATTCGTCGATGAACGCCTCGACCGCACGCACGCCGTCATGTGCGAGCCGATGCATGCGCTTGGCCACATCGATGCCATGCGCGCCCGCGATGGCCGGAAAAGACAGCCGGAACTTCGACGACACCACGCCGCCATTGCGCCCGCTCGCGCCCCAGCCGACCGGATTCGCGTCGAGCACCGCGCATTCGACGCCGCGCTTTTGCAGCGCGTATGCGGCGCTCAGGCCCGAATAACCCGCGCCGATGATCGCCACCTCCACATCGATGTCGCGTGCCAGCGGCGCGCCCGTGCTGACCGGCGCGTCCATCACGGGCACGCGCGCGGCCATCGCCCGCCATAGCGATTCGGGTTGCGGGCGCGATGCCATGGTTGGGGTGCGCATTGTCAGGCGACGGCGCGTACTTCGTCGTCGACGGCATCCGCGAGCGCGGCCAGCGTCGCGAACTTCCAGGTCGGCGTGGTGACTGCCTCGGGCACCGGCGTCGCGCCGAAGCCCTTCATGCCCTGACGCCGCTCGATCCAGCACGTTGCATAGCCCAGCTTCGTCGCGATGCCGATATCGTGATACTGGCTCTGCGCCGTATGAAGAATCTCCTCGAACTTGTAGCCAAACGCCGCCTGACGTCCGCGGTTATAGGCGAAGAATTGCGGATCGGGCTTCGCGACGCCAGTTTCATCGCAGCACACGGTATCGTCGAACGGATTGCCGAGCGTGTGCGTATAAGCCGACAACGCGACGCGATCCGCATTGGTCATCGCCACGAGACGGAAGTGCTTGCGCAGCCGCTTCAATGCAGCGACGGAGTCCTCGAACGCGGGCCATTCGAGGACATCGCGCTGAAATGCTGCGGCGGCTTGCGCATCTTCGGGCAAGCCGAGTTGTTTCGCGAGGTACAGATAGACGTTCGCCATCTCATGGCTCGAACGGCCCGGATGCTTCGCACGGCCGTCCATATACGGCGCGAAGATCTGATCATCGGTCAAGTCCTTTGCCTTCGGGCCGCCCAGCCGGCGCACAGAATCCAGCACGCCCTTTTCGAAGTTGATCAGCGTGCCGACGACATCGAACGTCAGGACCTTGAAATCAGTGAGATTCATTGCTTCATCCTCTACGGGTTGCGGTAAAAAGAATCAGGCCGACACGACGATCGTGTCTTGCGGATCGAGCGCGACGATCATCGAGGCGCCCGGCGCGGGAATGCGCTTGCGCGCCTCGTGGCTGCCGGGTTGCCGAAGACTGATCGCGGTGCCGTCGGCGAGCGCGGCGAACACGCGCAGGCTCTCGCCTTGATAGAGCACTTCCGTCACGCGGCATGAAAGACAGTTCACATTCGCACGACCCTCGTCGCCGTCGATGACGAGCTTTTCCGTCTGCACGGCAAGCAATAGCTTTTCGCCGCGCGGCAAAGGGTGCGCAGTGCGCAGCACGGTGTCGCCGAGACGCACCGCATCGTCGCCGGCGCGCGTGACATCGAGCATCGTCGCTTCGCCGATGAAGCTCGCGACGAACGCATCGCAGGGACGGTCATATAGGCGTTCTGGCGTATCGATCTGCACGAGCCGGCCGTCCTTCAAGACTGCGACGCGATCGCTCATCGTAAGCGCCTCGCGTTGATCGTGCGTCACGTTGACGATGGTCGCGCCGAGCTGCCGATGCAGTCTGCGCAACTCGATCTGCATGGTCTCGCGCAACTGCTTGTCGAGCGCGGAGAGCGGTTCGTCCATCAGAATGAGTTGTGGCTGAAACACGATTGCACGCGCCAGCGCCACGCGCTGTTTCTGTCCACCGGAAAGCTGATGAATGCCGCGGCTTTCATAACCTTTGAGTTCGACCATCGCGAGTGCATCGGCGACGCGCTTCGCCCACGTCGATTTCGGCTCGCGGCGCGCGCGCAATGAGAACGCGACGTTCTCGCCCACGCTCATATGCGGAAAGAGCGCGTAATTCTGAAACACGATGCCGATATCGCGCTTGTGCGGCGGCGCAAATGTAATGTCACGCTCACCGACCCATACGCTGCCCGATGAGGGCTGCACGAAACCGCCGAGGATGCCGAGCAGCGTCGTCTTGCCCGAACCCGACGGCCCGAGCAGCGAGACGAACTCACCCGGCGCGATGTCGAGCGATACGTCGTCCAGCGCTGTCACCGCGCCGTAGCGCTTGGTCGCGGACCTGATCGACACTCCCGTTTTAGCGCGTGCGTCCATGTCGTTCGTCTCGTCGAAAAGAGCAGTGGTTGGGAAAATACTATGTCGCCATGTTTTTGACGGCAATTCCAAAATTGTTGGATCGGGCATAACATGAAGTCATGCCAAACCTTCGCAAGAAACTGCCTAGCGCCAACGCGCTCTTCGTGTTCGAAGCGGCCGCGCGCTGCGGGAATTTCACGCGCGCCGCGCAAGAGCTTTATGTGAGCCAGCCCGCCGTCAGTCGCATGCTCGCGCGCATGGAAGACCATATCGGCGTGCGGCTTTTCGAACGCGTGCGCGGCGGTATCCAACTTACGGAAAGCGGAGAGATTCTGTATCGCAAGATTTCCGAAGGCTTCAGCGGCATCGAAAGCGCGATTCGCGAAATTGAGGCGCGCGCGACGGGCGTCGAAACGGTCACGCTGTCCGTATCCACCGGCTTCACGACGCATTGGCTCATGCCGCGCATGAGCCGCTTGAATCAAGCGTTTCCCTCGGTCGACATGCGGTTTCAATTGATATCGGGGCGCATCGGCGGCCCGCTGGTCGATGTCGATCTGGGCATGCGCTTTCTGCACGATGAAGAGATCGACGAAAACGCCGTGCTCGTGATGCCCGAGACGCTGCTGCCGCTGTGCAATCCGCGTTATCACGAACTCGCGCAGACGGATGCGGCGCGCGCGCATGGCGATACGGTCATCGTCATGGATGACGAGGAGCGCGGCTGGCACGAGCGTTTTCATGCGTTCGCTTCAAAGGAGCGCCATGCGGCCGGCATGCTGCGCTTCAACGATTACGCGATCGTCGTACAGGCAGCCTTGCTCGGGCAAGGGATCGCGCTTGGCTGGCTGAACGTGACATCGCACTGGCTCGCGCAAGGCGCGCTCGTGCCGGCCGAAGAGGAACTGCTCGTCACGAGTCGCCGCTGCTGTCTGCTCACACCGCCGAACCGGCCGGTGCGGCCCATCGTCGCCAGCGTGCGCGAATGGATCATTCAGGACGCGTTAAGCGACATGCGCACTGTCGAGATCAAATACCCGCGATTGGGTTTGCGTGAAGCGCTTCGTCAAACCGGCATCGAGCTCGGCTGAGGGCGTTTTGCCCGCCCGCTCGGTCTACAACGAAAGGCGAGCAATGCGGCGGATTGGGGAAGCCCTTTCTGCGCCCAACCGCATCGCATGGAACCGCATGCGGATCAGGAGTACTCGGTGCGTGATCGCATGAGTTCACAAGTCGCCCCCATTCGTCGGGACGCGTCAGCCCCCTGTCTTTGAGAAGTAAGCTTCAGGTCCAATCCTGCAGGGTTTTAACTAATTGCTTAAAATTCGCACCGGTGATTGGTGGATATGGTCATCGGCATATCGACTGCAGTCGCTGTCGCACCACGGAGCGCTCGCGGTCATTTGCACGTAGCTTTCGGTTCTCGCGTGCCGGCCTCACGCGAACAGTTTCATGGGAGAAGTCAGATGTCTGGAAGTGAAGCCCGGCCCTCAGCGACGCTGAGAGCCGGATGTGCATTGCTGGGGCTAGCGCTGCTGGCAGTGGGCCTGTTTTTCGTCGTCGGTGGCGCGAAGCTCGTGTCATTGCATGGTAGTGCTTATTTCCTGATTGCGGGCGTGGTCATTGCCGTATCCGCCGTGCAGTTCTTTCGGGCAAAGTCGTCCGCTGTCGTCATCTACGGCGCAGCATTCATTGGCACGCTGATCTGGGCGCTAATCGACGTCGGCCTTGATTTTTGGCCGCTCGTATCGAGGCTCATGGTGCCGGCCGGCTTCATGGTGCTGGCACTCCTCACCTGGCCGTCGCTTCGTAAGACCGATACCGCGCCGTCCGCAGCGAAGCCCGCCTTCGCACTCGCGGCTCTTATCGCGCTCGGCATGATCGTGACGTTCGTGCAGATGTTCCAGCCGCATCCGACGGTCGCCTTAGACGGCGTGCCGACGCCGCTCATACCCGTCGCGAAAGAGCAGGCGCAGAAAGACTGGAGCAATTACGGTAACACGCCGGGGGGCAGCCGCTTCGCCGCGATCGATCAGATCACGCGCGACAACGTGAACGACTTGCGGGTCGCATGGACTTTCCATACCGGCGATGTCCCCATCAGCCCGACCGGCAACGGCGCCGAGGATCAGGAAACGCCGCTGCAGATCGGCGATCGCATCTATCTTTGCACGCCGCATAACAACGTGATCGCCGTTGATGCGGACACTGGCAAGCAAATCTGGAAACGTGAGATAAACGCGCAGGCGCAGGTGTGGAACCGCTGCCGCGGTCTCGCTTATTTCGATGCGACCAAGCCGCTCGTTCAGCCTACGTCGGCGGGCGCGACGCCGGTGCCGCCCGTCGCCATCACGGCGGGAGCCAACTGCCAGCGCCGCTTGTTGATGAATACGATCGACGCGCGCCTCGTCGCTATCGATGCCGATAGCGGCGAAATGTGCGAAGGCTTCGGCGATCACGGCTTCGTCGATCTGAAAGCGGGCCTCGGCGAGGCGGCCGATCCGAAGTACCAGCTGACATCCGCGCCGACGCTGGCGGGAACGACAGTCGTGGTCGGGGGACGCGTCGCGGACAATGTGCAAACCGACATGCCGGGCGGCGTGCTGCGCGGCTTCGACGTGATGACGGGCGAGATGCGCTGGGCGTTCGATCCCGGCCACGACGATCCCAACGCGCGCCTGCAGCCGGGTAAGACCTATGCGCGCAGCACGCCGAACTCGTGGGCGCCCATGTCCTACGATCCCGCGATGAACACGGTGTTCATCCCGATGGGCAGCTCGTCTGTGGATTTGTGGGGCGGCAACCGCACACCGCTGGATCATCGCTACGCCACGTCGATCCTCGCTCTCGATGCGGCCACTGGCAAGGAAAAGTGGGTGTACCAGACCGTTCACAACGACCTCTGGGACTTCGACGTGCCGATGCAGCCGAGCCTCATCGACTTTCCCCAAGGCAACGGCCCGGCGAAGCCAGCTGTCGTGTTCGGTACCAAGTCCGGCCAAATCTTCGTGCTCGACCGCATGACCGGCAAGCCGCTCACCAAGGTCGAAGAACGCCCGGTTAAGAAAGGCACGATCCCGAACGAGCAGTATTCGGATACACAGCCGTTCTCCATGGGCATGCCGACGATCGGTGTCGGCCCGCTCAAGGAATCGGACATGTGGGGAGCCACGCCGTTCGATCAGCTGATCTGCCGCATCAGTTTCAAGTCGATGCGTTATGACGGCCTCTTCACGGCGCCGGACACGGATGTATCGCTGAGCTTTCCCGGATCGCTCGGGGGCATGAACTGGGGTAGTGTCTCGACCGATCCGAACCATCACGTCATCTTCGTGAACGACATGCGCCTCGGACTGTGGGTGCAGATGATCGCGCAGAAGACGGACAATGCAGCCGCAAGCAACGGCGGAGAAGCGGTGAACACGGGCATGGGCGCGGTGCCGCTCAAGGGCACGCCCTACGCGGTGAACAAGAACCGCTTCATGTCGCCGCTCGGCATTCCGTGCCAGAAGCCGCCGTTCGGCACGCTGTCTGCCGTCGACCTGAAGACGCGCAAGCTGCTGTGGCAAGTGCCGGTCGGCACCGTGCAGGATACCGGTCCATTCGGCATCAAGATGCGCGCGAAGATGCCCATCGGCATGCCGACGCTCGGCGGCACACTGGCGACGCAGGGCGGCCTTGTGTTTATCGCGGGCACGCAAGACTACTATCTGCGGGCGTTCGACAGCGCGACCGGCAAGGAAGTGTGGAAGGCTCGCCTCCCCGTGGGCAGCCAGGGCGGTCCTATGAGCTATGTCTCGCCGAAGACCGGCAAGCAGTACGTGCTGATTTCGGCGGGCGGCGCACGTCAGTCGCCTGATCGCGGCGACTATGTCATCGCGTATGCGCTGAGTCGATGATGCGTTTCTGACGAAGAACGGCGGCGGCGCCCGACGCGCGTGCCGCCGTGCGCTCCCCACAATTGAGCAGTATCGGCGGCTCCCGCCGAAGGTTCCATGAGTTCGATCATTCCTTCGAGTCGCCTCGTTGCGAGGCGCTCTCGTTCGCACGCCATGACGCGGCGTGCAGTTTCAGTCGGCATTGCCGTTTTATCCGGCGTGTGCGTATCAGCGGGTCACGCGCAAAGCTCGGTCACGTTATATGGCGTCATCGATACGAGCATCGAGGTGACGAATCCCGGCTCATCGTGGACGCCGCGGATGGATTCGGGCGCGTATCGCGGCTCGCGCTTTGGCGTGCGTGGCTCCGAAGCACTAGGTTCGGGCACGCGTCTGCTGTTTGACCTCGAAGGTGGCTTCAACTCCGCCGACGGCAGCATGTCCACCCCCGGCACGCTCTTCAATCGCCAGGCGTGGATGGGTGTCGGCGCGCCGTGGGGCGAAGTGCGCGTGGGCCGCCAGTATTCGCCGATTTACATTCCGTTCAAGGGACAACTCGATGGCTTCGGCGCGGGAACCATCGCATCGGGCCTCAACAATCTGTCGAAAATAACGCCCTACACCAACAACGGCATTACGTATCTGTCGCCGGATATGCACGGCTTGACGGCGACGGTGATGATCGCGTTGCGCGACAGTGGCAGCGGTAACGGCCTGTCCGGCGACTTCGAAACCTTCGCGTACCGTCAAGGCCCGTTGCGCATCTCCTACGCGCATCAGCAGACGCACGGCGGCACGGCGACGTTGCGCTCCAACCTCGGCGGCGTGTCGTACCGGCTCGGTCACGTGACGGCGTTCGTGTCCTTCTTCAACGACGATGGCGGTTCGCCCCGATATCACAACGACGGCTTGTCCACATCCGTGCGCTATGCGTTTAGCCCGCGTTTGCGCGCTTCCGCAGGGTACGCGTTCGCGCGCGACCGTTCGGGCGGCGGCAACGACGCGGACCAGTTCAGCCTCGCGTGCGAATACGACGTGTCGCCGAAGCTGCTGCTGTACGCGAGCGGCGCGATGCTACGCAACCGCGGCAATGCAACCTTCACGCTGAGAGGCGTCAACGTCACCGGCCTCACGCCTGCCTATCCTGGCGCGCCCGTTCGTGGCGTGCAGATCGGCATGATCGACCGCTTCTAGGCAAGCGCAGCCGTCAGTTGCTGGCCGTGCCGCAAAGAGCCTTACCTCATAATCTACGCTCGGGCACTACAGCTCGCGCCGAAGCGCAATACCGACCGGGCCATCACGATCGACCGTTTGCCACACAAATCATCGGATCGCAATGGCAAACTGCCGCAAAACCGCGGGCGTCGCTACCGCGCGGAACGCCGCTTGCGCCCGCAGCACGACCCGCACTTTCGCGCCCGAGGCCTACAAGCCGACCCACGTCCGATGAACACACGCCTCTTCAGCCTCACACGCATCCCGTTCTTCCTCCCACTCGCCGGCGCAACGCTGATGCTCGGCGTCGCGATGTCGTTCACCGCGCCGTATCTGTCGCTGTTCAGCGTCGAGCAGGCGGACATGAGTCCTCTGCGGCTCGGCGTATTCATGACGCTCATCGCCGCGAGCGGCGTCGTCGCCAGCGCTTTCGCCGGAAAATGGTCCGACAGGCACGGCCACCATCGCGGATTGCTGCTGGCGGCGCTCATCGCATCGTCGCTCGGCTTTTTGCTGCTGTGTCTCGTGCGCAATTACGCCGCGCTGGTCGCGATCGGCGTCGTGTTTCTCGGCGCGGGCGGCTCGGCCATGTCGCTCGTGTTCTCCTTTGCGCGGGCCGCACTGCCCGTCGATGACGCCGCCGAGCGATCCTTCGCGCTCGCCACGCTGAGGACCGTCCTCTCGATGGCCTGGGTATTCGGCCCCTCCGTCGGCGCGCTCGTGCTGGCCGCGGCCGGTTTCTACGGACTGTTTCTGTTTGCGGCAGCCTGCTTCATCGCGTGCGGCGCAATCGTCTGGCGCATGCACGATTCGCCCAAGGGCGACGCGCACAGCGCGCCCGCGCACTATGCAGGCGATCCGTCATCGCTGCTCGAAGTGACCGCGCCCGACACCGATGAATTCGTGCCGCCGCACGCCGGTGTGTCGCACTCGCGCGCGGAAATCTGGCGCGCCACGATCGCGATGACGCTCGTCGGACTCGCCGCGAGCGCGACCATGATCGTCTTGCCGCTTTACGTCGTGCACGGCATGCACGGCACGCGCATCGACGTGTCGGTGATGCTCGGGCTCGGCGCATTCCTCGAAATTCCGACGATGCTCGCGCTCGGCGCACGCGGCTCGCGACTCGACAAGCAGCGATGGCTCGCGTCGTCCGCGGCGGTGCACATGATCTATTTCGTTGCGGTCGCGGCATCGCAAAGCGTTCAGTTCCTGATTCCGATGCAGGCCTTCAATGCGTTCGTCGTGTCGGTGATTTCATGTCTCGGCATGACCTACATGCAGGACCTCATGCCGCGAACCCCGGGTGCGGCGACGGCACTGTTTTTCAACGCATCGCGCGTCGGCTCGATTCTTTCCGGCGTGTTGTCGGGCGCGCTCGTGGCGGCGCTCGGTTATCGCGGCACGTTTCTCGTCTGCGGTGGCATCGCGCTCGTCGCGGCGGTGCTGTTCGCCAACCCGCCGTTCAGGCTCATCGCGCGGCGCCTGGTTGCCTGGTGGCAGGCGCGGCGTCAGCCGGCTCGCTGACATCGCCTGCATCGGCAATGGCAATATAGACGCACACGTCGTCCATCCAACACGCCAACATGCCCCAGCGCCTCCCGCCGCTCAATGCACTGCGTCTTTTCGAAGCCGCCGCACGCCATCGCAGTTTCAAGGTCGCCGCCGCCGAACTCAACGTGACGCCGGGGGCGGTGAGTCACGGCATCGGCGCTTTAGAAGACATGCTCGGCGTCGAGCTTTTCGTGCGCGAGCCGCGCGGGCTGTCGCTGAGCGCGGCGGGCGAGCATTATCTGCCTTACGTCGCCGAAGCGTTCTCGCTCATCGCCATCGGCACGCAAACGCTGCCCGACAAGCGCAAGCGCCGCTCCATCGCCGTCACGTGCGCGCCCACGCTCGCCGCGCGCTGGCTCGTCCCGCGCCTCGCGGATTTCCGCGCGCACTGGCCCAACGTCGACGTGACCGTCGACACCTCGCGCCGTCAGGCGGGCTTTCCCGTCGATGGCTTCGATTTCGGCCTGCGCCTCTCCCGCGGTCCGGTCGACGGCGCGTCGTGGCAACGTCTGTTCGGCGAGCGGCTCGTGCCCGTGTGCAGTCCGGCCTATCGCGCAACGCTGACGGGCGCGGACGGCATGCCCGATCTCGCGCGCGCCGCGCTCATCCACGTCGATACGGCGAGTCAGGACTGGCAGGCATGGATCGACGCGGCGGGCATCGACGGCCTCGATCTCCACGGCGGACTGCGCTTCGATACCGTCCAGCTCGCGTTCGATGCCGCCGCGGCCGGGCTCGGCGTCGTCATCGGCAGACGTCCGCTCGTTGATCGCGAACTGGCGGCGGGCACGCTCGTCGAGGCGTCCGCGACGAGCGTCGAAACGCAGACCGCCTACTGGCTCTGCGAGTCGCCGCAAGCGAGCGCCCGCGCGGACCTCGTCGCGTTTCGCAACTGGCTGATCGCGCAGGCGGCGGAGTTCATCGAAAACAACGGCGACGAAGCGAACCGTCACGGTTGAACTGCGTTCATCCGTTCGCGAAAACTTTTCGTTTGTCAGCACGGACGTTCGCCTGCGAGGATGCGCGCAAGGAGGAAAACGCGCCATGTCATCCCTGTCGAGCACTACGAACACCAACCGCGCAACGACGTGGGCGCTCATCGGCGCTGCCGCGCTGATCCTGAGCGCCGCGATGGGCGTGCGTCAGACTTTCGGGCTATTCATCGGGCCGTTTTCTTTCGATCGCGGGCTGCCCGTCACGCTGGTCGCCTTCGCCATTGCGCTGCACAATCTCGTCTGGGGCTTCGCGCAGCCGTTCGCCGGCGCCGCGGCCGACCGATACGGTGCCGCGCCCGTGGTCGCGACGGGCGCGGCCACGTTTGCCGCGGGACTCGCGCTCGCGGCCGGCGCGACTTCCGGATGGATGCTCGTGCTCGGGCTTGGACTGCTCGTCGGCATCGGCATCAGTTGCACGAGCTTCGGCGTCGTGCTCGCGACGGTCGGACGCGTCGCGTCGCCACACACGCGCAGTGTCGCGATGGGTCTCGCCAGCGCGGGCGGCTCGCTCGGGCAAGTGCTGATGGTGCCGTTCGCGCAGACAGTGCGCGTGCATGCGGGCGTGCCGGCGTCGCTCTATGCCCTCGCCTTCGTGCTGCTGCTCGCCGCGCCTCTCGGCATCGTGCTCGATCGCGCGAGCCGTCGGAGCAAGGCATCGGTGTACGCATCGGCATCGAACGAAACACACGCGATGCCGCTGCGCGAGACGCTCGCGTATGCGTCGCGTCATCGCGGCTACCGGCTGCTCACGCTCGGCTTCTTCACATGCGGTTTTCAGCTCGCGTTCATCGCCACGCATCTGCCGGGCTATCTGATGCTCTGCCACATGCCGGTCGGGCTCGGCGCGACGGCGCTCGCGCTGATCGGCTTCTTCAACATGATCGGCAGTTGGGGATGCGGGTGGCTCGGCGGACGCTGGCGTCAGCATCACGTGCTCGCGTGGCTCTATCTGATTCGCGGCGGCACGATCGCCCTCTTCGTCCTGCTGCCGACGACGAGCGTGTCCGTCGTCGTCTTCGCCGCCGTCATGGGGCTGACGTGGCTCGGCACGGTGCCGCTCACGAATGGGCTCATCGCGAAAGTATTCGGCACGCGGCATCTGGGCACGCTGTTCGGCGTCGTGTTTCTCAGCCACCAGCTCGGCTCTTTTCTCGGCGCGTGGCTCGGCGGCTATGTGTTCGACACGACCGGTTCGTATTCGCTGATCTGGGGTGCGACCGCCGTTGCGGGTCTCGTCGCGGCGCTGCTGCACTTTCCTATCGATGATCGGCCTGTCGACGAAGCATCGATCGCGGGCGTGCGGGCTTGATTGGAGCGTGTCAGAAAATGTCGCCAACCCGCTTCGCATACCCCGACAAAAGAGCCCAACATGCTCCGAATGAAACCTGACCACGCGCGATACCTCAGCGCCGCCGCGCCCAGTACGCCAGCCCCGCACATGCAATCAGCAAGCTGCCAGTGGCGAAGAACACTGAGTGCAGCCCGAACCACACGCCGATCTGCCCGCCGATCAGCGGCCCCACCACCTGCCCGCTGAACTGCGCCGACTGCAGATAACCGAGCATCTGCCCGCTGCTGTTTTCACTGACGGCGCTGCGCGCGAGCTTCGCGATGGAAGGCAACAGGCCGGCAAGCGTCATGCCCATCAGCATGCGCAGTCCGGCGAGCTGCCACCACTGATGCACGAACGCCTGCGGAATCATCGCGATGCCGGTCAGCACGAGGCATCCGACGATCACATTCCAGCTTCCGATGCGATCCGCCAGCGCGCCGAGCCGCGCCGCCGTCAACATGCTGCCGAGCGCCGAGCAGGCCATGACGATGCCCGCGATGCGCGCCACGTGATCCGCACTCACGCCGAGACTGCCGATATAAACGGTGATGACCGGTTCGATCGACATGTTCGCGACCAGCACCATCATCGCGGTCGCGAGCAGCGCGGCGACCACGACATGGTTCGTGCGTGGCGCATGCGTCGAAGCCGCGTGCGACGCGCGCTTCTTCGCATCGTCGGGATGAAAGTCCTCTCTCACGAGAAAGATCGTGGCGAGCGCAGCCACCGTAATCATTCCCGCGCCCGCAAAAAACGTCCCGCGAATGCCGATCAATCCCGGCAGCATTCCGCCGATGAGCGGCCCGGCGAGATTGCCCGCGAGCGCGCCCGTCGACAATATGCCGAGCGCCCAGCCGGCCCGCTCGCGCGGCGCCTGCGTGCCGATCATCACGGTCGAGGCCGAGGCATAACCGCCGATCAACCCCGCGAGCAGACGCAACACGACCAGTTGATGCACCGAATGCGCCACGCCGATCAACGACATCACGACGGCCATGCCCACTGCCGCGCGCACGAGCATCGGCTTGCGGCCGTAGCGATCGGCGAGGCGTCCCCAAAGCGGCGCGGTGACGGCGGTGCCGAGAAACGTCGCGCTGAACGCGACGCCCGACCATTCGATCACCGCCGCCTGCGATTCCACGCCGAGCTGCCGGACATACAGCGGCAAGAACGGCAGCAGCATGCTGAGGCTCACGAGCGTCGTGAACGAACCGAACACGCAGACGGCGAGATTGCGCCGCCAGTACTGTTCGTTGCGTTCGGCGTAACCGGGCGGCACCGATGCGGAAATAACCTGGCTCATTTCGACCTCAACGCGGCAATGAGATCGATGGCGAGCGCAATCGCAAGCGCCCCCGCCCCGATCCCGAACAACAACCGATAATTGCCGCCGCTATTCGAAAACAGAAACGAGAGACCGTAAGCCGCGAGCGCCTGCAACACGGCGAATCCCGTGGTCGCGGTGCGCCACGCGCCCTTTTGCGCCGCCGGATGATGCCCGAGCAGTTCGTTCACGCGGCCGAGCACGAGCGGCACGATGCCCGGCGTGAACGCACCGACCAGCACGCTCGACACCATCAGCACACCCGAACTCGACGAAACCGCGGGCAGCGCGACGGCCACGAGCTGAAGCAGATACGCCACGCGCAATGCAGGCCCGAAGCCGGCGCGGTCGGCGAGATGGCCCGCGAGGAGCGGTCCGGCCATCGCGCCGAGCCCATACAGCACCCAGAACTCCGCGCCCGCGTCGACACCTTTGCCGAGACCACGCGCGACGAAATCGACGAGAAAAATCATATGCGGCACGAGACCGACCGCATTGAGCGCGTACTCGACGAACAGCGCGCGCAACGCGGGCGGCGACGGCGCCTTCGCATGGCGGTGTTCGTTCGCGTGCGCGGAGGCAGGCGCATCCTGCGACGGCCATCCGTTCCACGCGACGATCGTCAGCAGCGACGCCACCACCGCGAGCCCGAGCCAGGTCTGCGTGAGCCCTTGCCGAAGCAGCAGCGGCACGATCGTCCCCGACGCCGCGATGCCGAGCCCGATGCCGGTGAAGATCGCACCGCTCGCGAACCCGCGGCGCGACGGCGCGACATGCGCAATGATCGTCGGCGCGGCGAGCACCATCAACGCGCCGCCGGAAATGCCCGACAAGAACCGCCACGTGAAGAACCAGAGAAACGAAACAGGAAACGCGCACGCGATGAAGGCGACGGTCGCGAGCACCATCATCGCGCGCAGGACGGTCGCGGCGCGCGCGTGCCGCGCGAGCCAGCCCGCCGCGAGCGCGCCCGCGAGATAGCCGCCGAGATTGGCTGCGCCGAGATACGCCGCCGTCGACGCCGGAAACCAGTGCGCGCCGATGATCGCCGGCAGAAGCGGCGTGTAGGCAAAACGCGCAAGCCCGATGCCGATCAGACTTGCGCTGGCGCCGGCGAGCATGCCGCGCCAAAGATGGAACGGCTCGGGTTCCGGTCGATTCAAGACTGCGTATCGCATAGCCCCTCCACTACGGCTTCGAGCGCGGCCTACGCGCGCTTCGATGAAGGCCAGTCTATATTCGATCGAATGTGGAGAGAATCGACGCCCGCAGGAAGACAATCTTCCGTTATGCGGTTGAATCGATCTGCAATTGCTTGAAGTGACGCCGCAACCGCGGCGTCGCGAAATCGACGAACGCGCGCACCTTCGGCACCGACAGCCGTCCGTGCGGCGTCAGAAGATGCACCGGCAACGGCGCATGTTCGCTATCCGGCAGCACGATGCGCAGCGTTTCGTCCCTCACTTCTTTCGCGACGTGATAGGAAAAAAGCCGCGTGAGGCCGTGTCCTTCGACGGCGGAGGCCACCGCCGCGCGCACCGTGTTCACGATGAAACGCGGCGTGAACTGCACGACTTGCGGGATCGTCGAGCCGCCCGAAGTCGGAAAGCTCCACGAATCTAGGCCGAAGTGCGTCATCGAGATGATCCGATGTTGCGCGAGATCGGCAGGCTGTGCGATGCGCGGATGCTTCGCGAGATAGCGCGGCGACGCGGCCACGACGCGCCGCACCTCCCCCACGGGAATCGCGATCAGTGTCGAGTCCGACAGATGCGCGATGCGCAGCGCCACATCGATGCCTTCGTCGATCAGGCTCACGGGCCGGTCGAGCATTTGCAGGCGCACGGACACGGCGGGAAAGCGCGCGATGAAATCGTCGAGCATCGGGCGCAGCAGGTCTTCGCCGGCGGCGACGGGCGCGGTGATCGTCAGAAGCCCGCGCGGCGCGGAACGTTCGTGCGCGATCAGCAAATCGGCTTCTTCGAGATCGACGAGGATGCGGCGGCACGCGGCGGCATAACGTTCGCCGGCTTCGGATAGCTTGATCGTGCGCGTCGTGCGATGCAGCAAGGCCGTGCCGGTGTGTTCTTCGAGAAAGGCGATCGCGCGGCTCACGGCGGCGGGCGAGCGGCCGAGCCGCCGCCCCGCGCCCGCCAGACTGCCCTCGTCCAGCGTGGCGATGAAGACTTTCATCGCGTCGATTCGGTCCATGTCGGCTCGTTGCTTCGATTGATCGATGAAGCGCCAAGTCTACCGGACCGAATCGCCGATGCGCGCCGATGAAATGCGTCAGACCACCGTGATCGTCACGTCGATGTTGCTCTTCAGCGCCTTCGAATAAGGGCAGGTCTGATGGGCCAGGTTCGCGATTTCCTCGGCCACCGCGCGCTCGATGCCCGGCAGGCTCACGTTCAGGCGCGCGCGCAGCAGATACGCTTCGCCCGCCAGGCCGAGGTCCACTTCCGCATCGACTGCGGTGTCGGCGGGCAGCCGAGTCTTCAGCTTCGCGGCGGCCTTGCCCATCGCGCCGATGAAACACGCGGACCAGCCCGCCGCGAGCATCTGCTCGGGATTGGTGCCCGCGCCCGCCGATCCGGGCGGCGAGAGTTTCACGTCGAGACGGCCATCGGTGCTCTTCGCATGGCCTTCGCGGCCTCCGACGACGCGGGTTTTGCCGGTGTACAGGACGGTGTCGATCTGGGTCATGATGCGTTCCTCGTGTGTGTTCGAAAGGTCAATGGATCAGTGATGCGCAAAGAGCCTAGCCGCGTCGTTCGTCGACGTGCCGCGCAAGCCCGATTGCGAGACCGTGTCGGTCATGCCGCCATACGACTGCATGGGCATCGCGGCGCTTTCACTGGCGATGGTCTGCGCGCTCACGCCGCGCTGCGAGGCGGGCGCGCCGGCGAGCGGGTCGTAGTGCGGCGCGGGACCGTAGCCGCTGCTGGCGAACGCGGAACCGGCGGCGATGGCGCTGACGGCGATGACTGCGGCGGTGACGAATTGCTTGATCATGATTGGGCCTCTATGAGTAATGTCCGTCGATATTCGGTAATAAGTTGACAAGCCGATCAGCTGCCCTGATACAGACTGCGCAGCGCGGCGATCTGGCCATCGCGCTGTGCCTGAACCAGTTCGCGCTTCACTTCGGCGCGGGTCTTGCCGGCGTTGTTCTGGCTCGCCACGGCCTGTTGGGTCTGCACGTTCACCGGGGTGTTCGGCACGGCGGCATGAGCGACACCGGCGACAGCGCTGGCGACGAGAGCGAAAGCAACGATGGTGGATTTCATGGTGTTTCTCCTTGAGCGGATCGATCGGTCAGTTAGATGAGTCACGGCACTCGGGCTTCGCGGTGTGCGTCTTGCGTTTCACTCGTGAGCCGTCGTTGTGTGTATTTGAAGCCCCGCAGGTATCTGGCTTGTGTCCGGGATGCGGGCCTTGTGCAATGTTTTGTATCGCGTGCATTCCAGATACATTGCGATACGGAACCCGGCTTCAGCGCTCGGCCAAAAGCTTCCGGATCGCCGCTTCGGTCTGCGCGTAATCGCCCTCGCCGACGTGCGTGTAGGCCACTTGCCCGTGCTTGTCGATCAGATAGAACGCCGGCCAGTACTGGTTGCCGTACGCGGCCCACGTCGCATAGCGGTTGTCCTGCGCGACGGGATACGTGATGCCGAAGCGCTCGATCGCGCGCTTCACGTTGTTCGTGTCCTGCTCGAACGGAAACTCGGGCGTATGCACGCCGATGACGACAAGCCCCTTGTCCGCATACTGCTGATGCCACGACTTCACAGCCGGCAGCGTGTTGACGCAGTTGCCGCACGCGAAGGTCCAGAAATCGACGAGCACGACCTTGCCGCGCAACTGCGCGAGCGTGAGCGGCTCGCTGTTGAGCCAGTTGTCGATGCCGGCGAATTCCGGCGCGGCGGTGAAATGAGTGCCGGCGCTTGCGGGCGTTGCGGCGTGCACGGGCGTGATGGCCGCGCAGGCTGCCAGGCCGGCGCACGCGGCAGCGTTCTTGATGACGGCGAGCATGACGAAGTCCTTTGAATGCGGTGGAGATCGGAGCGGCGCGTCATGAACCGGTCGCCCCGGCAGGCCGACGTTCGCATCGGCATGACCGCATTGGACTGCGCGCGCGTATCGCGCTTGTGTCGGACAAGGGCGCGCAGCGCAATGTTATGTGTCGCGCGACATGCGAGATACACTGCGATACAAAACTTCCGCTGAACCGCGCTATAACGCAGTCATCGCATCATCAGCGGGAGCTTCGAATGAAACGCATGCTGGCGGTGCTCGCCTTTCTCGCAGGCGGCATCGCGACGGAAATGGCCCATCCGGTTCAGTGTCTGCTGGTTAGCCCGAGCCGGGTGCAACTCAAGCGTCAACGACAACGATCCATCGATGGAAACCACTGATCACGTATTGATCGTCGACGACGATCGCGGCATTCGCGAACTGCTCGCCACCTACCTCGAAAAGAACGGCATGCGCGTGTCGCTTGCGGCGAACGGACGCCAGATGCGCGCGGTGCTGGAGCAGCAAGGCGCGCCGGATCTGATCGTGCTCGATCTGATGCTGCCCGGCGAAGACGGTCTCGTGCTGTGCCGCGAGCTGCGCGCGGGCAAGTACCGCGACGTGCCGGTGCTGATGCTCACCGCGCGCAACGAGGAAGCCGATCGCATTCTCGGTCTCGAAATGGGCGCCGACGATTACCTGCCGAAACCGTTCGCCGTGCGCGAGCTGCTCGCGCGCATCCGCTCGGTGCTGCGCCGCACGCGCATGCTGCCGCCGGGAATGGAAGTGAGCGAATCGTCGCAAATGCTGGCGTTCGGCGACTGGCGCCTCGACACGACCGCGCGTCACCTGCTCGATGCCGAAGGCACGATGGTCTCGCTGTCCGGCGCTGAATACCGGCTGCTGCGCGTGTTTCTCGACAATGCGCAGCGCGTGCTCACGCGCGACCAGCTCCTGAACCTGACGCAAGGACGTCAGGCCGATGCCTTCGATCGCTCCATCGATCTGCTCGTGTCGCGTCTGCGCCAGCGCCTGCGCGACACCGCCCGCGAGCCGCGCTACATCAAGACGCTGCGCAGCGAAGGCTATGTGTTCTCGGCGGAAGTCAAACCGGTCGAGTCTTCGCAATGAGCACGGTTTCACCCGCTTCCCTGCTGCACTGGCCGCGCACGCTGTTCGCGCGGCTCGCGCTGATTCTCGTCGTCGGGCTGGCGCTCGCGCAGACGTTCTCGTTCCTTCTGACGATGCGCGAACGCGACGATTCGATGACCCACATGATGATGGGCTACGTCGAGCGCGAAGTGGCGAGCTCGGTCGCGCTGCTCGATCATCTGCCGCCGGACGAGCGCAAAGAATGGCTGCCGCGGCTCGCGCGCCGCAGCTATCAATTCATCCTCGGGCCGGGCGTGGCCGGTGCGCCGCCGGATGCCGCGTTGTCGGAGCGCTTCGCGCGTTCCATCGGCGAAGGCATCGGCAAGCGCTATCCGCTGACGGTCAATGCCGTGCCCGGCGACAAAGAGCGCTTTCAGGTGCATCTGCGGCTGTCGGACGGCTCGCCGCTCACCATCGACATGCGTCCGATGGTCGGCATGCCCTTATCCGGCTGGTTGCCGCTGGTACTGGTCCTGCAACTGATCGTGCTCGGCGCGTGCTGCTGGCTCGCGGTGCGCCTCGCGACGGGCCCGCTCAAGCGCCTCGCCAATGCCGCCGATACACTCGGCCCCGATCTCAAGGCCGAACGCCTGCCCGAATCCGGGCCGGAGGAAGTCGCGCGCGCCGCGAAGGCATTCAACGCTATGCAGGACCGCGTTTCGACATACATGACCCAGCGCATGCAGATTCTCGCGGCGATCACGCACGATCTGCAGACGCCGATCACGCGCATGCGCCTGCGCGTCGACGTGATGGACGACGAGTCGACCGGCGCGAAGCTCCAGCAGGACCTGAAGGAGATGGAATTGCTCGTGAAGGAAGGCGTGACCTACGCGCGCACGTTGCACGGCACGAACGAAGCGCCGCGCCGCATCGATCCGGATGCGCTTTTCGAAAGCATCGTCGACGACTACCTCGATGCCGGGCAGTCGGTGACGTTGCGCGGCAGCATCGGCGGCGCGCTGATGGCGCCTCCGCAGGCGTTGAAACGTGTCGTGGGCAATCTCGTCGATAACGCGATCAAGTATTCCGGCGCGGCGGAGATCGAAGTCTGCACGCGCAACGATGGGCGCGCCGTCATTGCCGTGCTCGATCGGGGCCCGGGCATTCCCGACGAATCGCTGGAGGCGGTGTTCGAGCCGTTCGTCCGGCTGGAAGGCTCGCGCAACCGGCAAACCGGGGGCACGGGGCTCGGGCTCGCCATCGCGCGGCAACTCACGCTCGCGATGGACGCCTCGCTGACGCTGCATCATCGCGAAGGCGGCGGCCTGGAAGCGCGTCTCGTGTTGAAGAAGGCGGCGTAACTCGCGCGAGACCGTATCGCGTTCGCGATGAGCGCGACGTCACCGATCCGCGCCGATCATCGCCCCGACAGGCGTCTCGCGATGAGCAGCGGCAAGCGCAGCACGAAGCCGAAAAAAAGCCGCGCATGCATCCACGTGAGCAGCAGGTTGTCGCGGCCATAGTGGAAATGCGAGACGCCGCCCTCTGCCGGCGTGAAGTAGCGCACGGGCGCGTCGAGGTTGATCGGGCGCACGCCGCGCCAGCACAGACGCACCACCGCCTCGGGATCGAAGTCGAAGCGGCGCATCCACGTTTCCTTTCGCATCAGCGCGGCGAGCGGCTCGATCGGGTAGACGCGAAAGCCGTACAGCGAATCGCCAATGCCCATCCAGAGCGTCTCCAGATTCGCCCAGCCGTTCGAGATGCGCCGGCCCTGCACGCGCAATTGCGGCGCGCTGGCGTCGAATCTCGGGCGGCCGAGGATCATCGCGTCCGGCGCGCGCATCGACGTTTCCATGAACGTGCTAATCAGCGCGGCGGGATGCTGGCCGTCGGAGTCCATCGTCAAAGCGTGAGTGAAGCCGAGTCTCGCGGCTTCGTCGAGGCCCGCGAGAATCGCCGCGCCCTTGCCGCGGTTCTCCGGCAGCACGATCACGCGCAGGCCCGGATCGGAGTGCGCCATCGCGGTGAGGCGTTCGGCGCTGCCGTCCGTGCTGCCGTCGACGACGACCCAAACGGGATTCCACTGCGCCCGCGCGCCGCGCACGGTTTCGTCGACTTTCTCGCCGGGGTTGTAGCTCGGAATGAGGACGAGATGCGTGGACGATGCGCGTGTCGAAGGCATTGAGCAAAGCGGGGAGCAAAAGAGATACGACGAATTCTAACGTCTGCCGGCGCGGCGGCTTTCAGTCGCGCGAACGATGCGGGTCGAGTTCGCCCGCATAGAAACGCTGCAATTCGGCGATGAACGCCTGCAGCGCGGCATGATCGCGGCCCGGCGGCGCGAAGCGGCGGCCGAGCGTCACGCGGTACGTGATGGGCAGTGCGGGCTTTCTGAAGATCTGCCAGCCCTTGCCGAGAAACCCCGAATCCGTCTCGATGATGAGCGTCTGCACCGGCACCTGCGCGCGCCCCGCGATCAGCGCGATGCCGCCCTTCAGCGGATTCACGGACGCGTGCTCCGTGCGCGTGCCTTCGGGAAACAGCAGCAGCGGAGCGCCGCGCTGCAATTCGGCGACGGCGGCGCGAATCAGTCCGACCGGCGTATCGTTGACGATATAGCCCGCGAGCAGCGCGCCCGGCCCGAGAAACACGTTGCTGGCGACATCGCCCTTCATCACGCAACACGTATCGGGCACGCGCGACGCGATCAGGAGCGCGTCGAGCAGGCACGGGTGATTCGGCGCGAGGATCATCGCGGACTCATTTGCAAGCGAGTCGAGCCCGGAGAGATCGAAGCGGCATGCGCCGAGCGTGCGCAGGAGCACGAAGTAACCGTGCCACACGCGCTGCACGACGGTGCGCCCGACGCGCCGCCCGGCATCGGCGGAAAGCACGCGCCGCAGGATCGACGCGAACGGAAACCACGCGAGGCACACGAGCGCGAGCACGACGAGCGCGAAATAGAACGCCACGCATTGCCACGCGGCTTCGAGCGTCCGGCGAGGCGACGCCCTCTCGCCCGCGCCGCCGATTTTCCGATGGGCGTCACTCATCGCTCGCCACCATTTTCGACGACTGCCCGAACACCCACGCCACCGCCACGCCGCCCGAGAGCGCGCTCTTTTGCCCGACGAGCGGGCTATCGCCGAAGCTCGCGCCGGCGAGGTTCGCGTAGCGCATGAACGCGCCGACCCAGTAACGGCTGAAGCGCCGCGACATCGACACGAGCGCCTGCGTGCCCGCGTAGCCACCGTGCGCCTGAAACGCGGGACGGCCGGGCGTCGCGTATTGCGGGGCGACCGTGTAGAAGTGGTCGCTGTATTTGCCGTCGGCGAACATCGGCCCGGCAAGCATGCCGACGCGCAGCCCCGACACGCCCGCGACATCGATCAGATCGAGATTCAGGTTCGGCTCGAACTGCCAGCCGACCGTCTTCGGCGACGATTCCAGCGTGATGCCCATGCGCACCGGCAAGCGCAGATCGAGCAGCGTGTCGCGCGATGGCGAGCGCCACAGGTGCACTTCCATCGACGGGCCGATTTCGATCGTCGGCTTGAGATCGGGCATCCCGGCGCGCGCGTTGTCGTCGCGGCTGGAAACGGGCAGCGAGCCGAGCAGGCTGATATTGAAGTTGATGCGGTCGGTGTCGAGCAACTGGCCGCGCACGCCGTCGCGATCGGCGCGGAAGAACTTGCCGCGATAGATCACGTAGGGGAACGGAAAGACCCACGCGCGCGTCTGGTCCGAGCCCGGATAGTGGGGAAACGCCGCGACGCCCATGCCGAGGCCGAGCTCCCACAACGGCTTGCTCGGCGGCGGCGCTTCACCGGCGCACGCTGCCGTGCTCGCGACGAGCAACAGCAGGGGCAGCAGGCGCGCAAGAAGCGACGAGCGAAATCCCGGCATCGTGATCAATTGGCCGAAAGCTCCGCGCGTTTCGCGTCGCTCAGATTGCGGCGGCGCTGGCGATAAGCGCGCAGCGAATTGCGCCAGTCGAGCGCGGCCGAGACGTAATAGATGCCCTTGAAGGCGCGCAGCGAATGCCAGATCGGCGTCGTGCCGAAAATATCGCCCGCGAGCAGCGACAACAGCGCTTCCTTCATGCGCAGCGGGTTTCTCGGGCCCATGAAGAGATTGCGCATCGTGGGCGAGGTCATGCGGTAGATGAACCACGAAAACTCGCGCGGGCCGTGGCGCACGTCGCGGTCGAACTTCGCGAGCGCGGCTCGCGCGCTGGCGGGATTTTTCAGCGCCGTGTCGATCGCTTCGGCGCCCGCGAACGCGCTCTGCATCGCGAGCATCACGCCGGACGAGAACACCGGGTCGATGAACGCGAATGCGTCGCCAAGCAGCAGGAAATTGCGTCCGTGCGTCATGTCGCCGGTGTACGAGTAGTTGCCCGTCGCGTGGACTTCGCTGATCAGCTCGGCGTCTTCGAGCCGCTCGGCGAGCGGCGCGCACAGCGCGATGGTGTCGCGGAAGAACGTTTCGACCGACGTGCCCTTCGGACGCCGCTTCAGATACGCCGGCCACACGACCGCGCCGATGCTCGTCGCGCCGTCCGCGAGCGGGATGAACCAGAACCAGCCGTGCTCGAACCAGAACACGGTGATGTTGCCTTCATTCTGACCGACGTTCCGGCGGGCATTCCTGAAATGGCCGTACAGCGCCGACGAATTGTGGCGCTCGTTGCGGCGCTTCGTCTTGAAATGATTGGCGAGCAGCGTATCGCGCCCCGACGCATCGACGACGAAACGCGCGCGCACTTCCTCGATGCGGCCATCGTCGTGCTCGGCGCCGATCGTCGCGCTGGAACCATCCGGCGCGAACACGACGTCGCGCGCGCGGCAGCCTTCGCTCACATGCGCGCCGTGCTTCGCCGCGTTGCGCAGCAGGATCTCGTCGAGCTCGGAGCGGCGCACCTGATACGCGCTCGGCATCGACTTGTCCCAGGCATCGGCGAAGAGAAAGCGTTGCATGCGGTCGCCGTGTTGCGGCGATACGAACTCGGCTGCGAGCTTGACCATGCCGATCGCGCGCACTTCATCGGCGACGCCGAGCCGTTCGAAAAGCCGCAGATTCGCCGGCAGAAGCGATTCGCCGATATGAAAGCGCGGATGCCGCGCCTTCTCGAGCACCCGCACGCGATAGCCGCGGTCCGCAAGCAAGGTCGCCGCCGTCGAACCGGCGGGTCCGCCGCCGATCACCGCCACATCCCAGGTTTGAATCGCTTCGCTCATTGCGCTCCTTTCGATCCGATTCACGCGATTCCGCCGTTGATCGACAAAACCTGTCCCGTGACATAAGCCGCCGCGTCCGACACCAGATATGCGACCATGCCCGCGACCTCCTCCGCCGTGCCCGGGCGCTGCGCCGGCACCAGTTGCCTGATGCGCTCGGGCGGAAACGCGTTGCCGAGCATCGGCGAATCGACGACGCCGGGCGCCACCGCGTTCACCGTGATGCCGCGCGATGCAAGCTCCTGCGCGAGCGCGCGCGTCGCGCCGATCAACCCTGCTTTGGCCGCCGCGTAATTCACCTGCCCGCGATTGCCCATCAACCCCGAGAGCGACGACATATTGACGATGCGTCCCCAGCGCGTGCGGATCATCGGCATCAGAAGCGGCTGCGTGACGTTGAAAAAACCGTCGAGCGTGACGTCGAGCACGCGTTTCCATTGCTGGCGGGACATGCCGGGCATCGGCGCGTCGTCGTGGATGCCCGCGTTGTTCACCAGAATCTGCACCGGGCCGTCGGCGAGGATGCGCGCAATCGCGGTATCGGTGGTGTCGGGATCGGTCACGTCGAAGGCGATTGCATGCGCCGTGCCGCCCGCCGCGCGAATGGCTTGCGCGCAGCTTTCAGCGCGCTCGATGCCGCCGTTCGCGTGGATCCAGACTTCGTGCCCGGCCGCGCCCAGCGTCCGGCAGATGGCTTGTCCGATCGCGCCGCTGCCGCCTGTCACGAGCGCGCGCATGGCGTGGCTCCCGTCATCGATTGCATTGCACGTTTCCGTTTCGATGTTGCGCGGCCGCACCGGCGAGCGCACGAGCGTGCGCGTCGTTCAGTTCCGATGCGGCGGATTTCACTTGCATGACAGCGGCGGGCAGCGCATGAAGCCGCGGCCCGCCTTATCGTGTGCGATGCGCGGCGACGTGCGCCGCAAGCGCGCCGAGGCTCGCGAAGATCGTCTCGTTGTCCGGATCATCCGAGCGCAGCTCGAAGCCGTATTTCTTCGAGATCAGGAGCGCAATCTCCAGGATGTCGATGGAATCGAGCCCGAAGCCTTCTTCATACAGCCGTGTATCGGCCGAAACCGCCTTGGGATCGACATCCTCGAGATTCAGTTCGGCGACGATCAGCTCGGCCAGCTCTCTTTCCAGTTCATTCATCGTATGTGCGGACCCGCGCAAAAACGCGCGTCAGGGGCGGCTCGAAAGACGTACGCCCCGGGTTCTCCGCACGCCGCCGGCCGCCTGTTATCGAGATAATTGCGGTGGCGAAATTCTAGTCGAAGCCCTCCGGGGCGCCTAGTAGGAAAGGTAACCGGCCGAAAGGCGTGCAGCAGCACGATATTTCCGAGGAAAATCAGCCGTTTCGCCGCCGGGCGGGCCCCTGCGCCGGTAGGGTAAAATTCGCCGGTCTGACGAATGTAAGAGCATCGAACAAACGGTTACAGACCGGTCGCGCACCCGCGCGGGAAAATGATCGTCAGGCAGGCGACTGCCGAGTTTTTGTTCATTAACCGAGCGTTCTGGCAAGAGCGCCGCAGCCGCAATCCATGTTGCATACCTTTTTCCTTCGATCCGCGTCTTTCAACCGGCCTTCATGTGCGTCGCGCGACGCGGGAGCGCGCCGATGAGCGCGGTCGGCTTCGTTCGCGCGGCGGGCGTCGCGGGCGCGATCGCCGCTTATCAACTTGCCGCGCACCATGCCGCTTCCGCGCCGGGCGCACACGGGCTGGGTCTCGCGCTCGTCCTGGCGCCAATCCTGCTCATCGCGCTGAACGCCGCGTTGCGCTCGCCGGCGCGTCCGTGGCTGGTGCCGCTCTGGGCGCTCGCATGTACCGGGTTGTGGCTGGCGCGCGCGCCGCTCACCGCGCATTTCGGCTGGGGCTTGTGGGCCGAGCACGCGAGCTTCAATGTCGCGCTCGCGTGGATGTTCGGCCGCACGCTCGTTCACGGCCGCGAGCCGCTTTGCACGCAATTCGCAACCATGGTCCACGGCAAGCTCGAACCCCGTGTCGCGCGCTATACGCGGCGCGTCACGGCGGCGTGGACGGTCTTCTTCGTCGCGACCGCGGTCGTGTCGACGGTGCTGTTCGCGTGCGCATCGATCGTCACGTGGTCCACGTTCGCCAACTATCTCGCGCTGCCGCTCGTCGGGCTGATGTTCGTCGCCGAATATGCGTGCCGCCGCATCGCGCTGCCGGACATGGAGCCGTCGAGCATCATGGACGCCATTCGCGCCTACACCCGTTCGATGCAGATGCGTCGCAGCGGGGCGCAGTAATGTCGTCGAACTCATCGCACATGCAGACCTTTCCGCTCGTTTTCCATTCGTCGCCGGATCAGACGATCGCCTGGCGCGACGGTGCGCCCGTCACCGTGCGCGCGTTTCTCGCCGACGTGCGCGCACTCGCCGATGCACTGCCCGAAGGTCAACACGTGTTCAACGTCTGCACGGATCGCTATCGCTTCACGGTGAGCCTGTGCGCGACGCTCGTCGCGGGCAAGACGAGCCTGCTGCCTTCGACGCATACGCCCGACATGGTCCGCGCGCTCGCCTCGTTCGCGCCGGACGCGTTTTGCCTGCACGACAACGACGATTGCGCAATCGATCTGCCACGCTTTCGATATCCGCAAACCGCCCCGTCCGACGACGCGGCGCGCGAGACGGCTGTCCCGCACATCGACGGCGCGCGCGTCGTGGCTTACGTGTTCACGTCGGGTTCGACCGGCGTGCCGGTGCCGCATCGCAAGACGTGGGGCTTTCTCGTGAAGAACGTGCGCGCGGCGGCGGCGCGTCTCGGCCTGCTCGGCGAAGCGCGCGCGACGCTCATCGGCACCGTGCCGCCGCAGCACATGTACGGTTTCGAATCGACGGTGCTGCTCGCGCTGCTCGGCGGCCTCGCGTTCAGCAACCGCCAGCCGTTCTATCCCGTCGATATCCGCGCCGAACTTGCGGCGGTGCCCGAACCGCGCGTGCTCGTCAGCTCGCCGATTCATCTGCGTGCGCTGTTCGCGAACGAGGAAGCGTTGCCGCGCGCGTCGCTCGTGCTGTCGGCGACCGCGCCGCTTTCCGAGAAGCTCGCGCGCGACGCCGAAGTGCGCCTCGGCGCGCCGCTCATGGAAATCTACGGCAGCACCGAAACCGGCCAGATCGCGACGCGCCGCACCGCGCGCACCGCCGCGTGGGAACTGTTTCCGGACATCGCCTTGACGCCGCGCGCCGACGATGCCGGCGAGCAGACCGTCTGGGCCTCGGGCGGCCACGTCGAAGTGCCCGTGCCGATGGGCGACGCGCTCGAACTCATCGACCGCACGCATTTTCTGCTGCACGGCCGCAAGGCGGATCTGATCAACATCGCGGGCAAGCGCACGTCGCTCGCGTATCTGAATCATCAGCTGAACGCGGTGCCCGGCGTGATCGACGGCGTGTTCTACATGCCCGACGAAAGCCCCGCCGACAGCGAAGCCGTGCGCCGTCTGACGGCGCTCGTCGTGGCCCCGGAACTCGCGTCGGCGGATCTTCAGCGCGCATTGCGCGAGCGTATCGACGCCGCGTTCATGCCGCGCCCGCTGCTGTTCGTCGATTCGCTGCCGCGCAACGCAACCGGCAAGCTGCCGCGCGAAGTGCTGACGCAACTGATCGAACGGGAACGCAACCGCAAGGCGGCGCTGACCTTTACCGTGCCGCCGGGACACCCCGCGCTCACCGGGCATTTTCCCGGACGCCCGATCGTGCCCGGCGTCGTGCTGCTCGATCACGCGCTCGACGCGATCGGCTGCGCGCTCGGAAAGAGCTTCGGCGCATGCAGGATCGAATCTGCGAAATTCCTGAGCCCGGCCGAACCGGGCGAAGTGCTCGACGTTGCGTACGAAACGTCCGCGAGCGGCGCGATCCGCTTCACGGTTCGCGCCGGCGCTCGCACGGTGGCGAGCGGCGCCGTCGGCATGATCGACAACGACCGCCGGGACACGCAAGCATCGTGAACAAGCCGCGCAACCGCGACGACTGGGCTGACCGCCAGGAACGCAGCAACCTCGCGCTGCTGCGTTTCATGACGTGGGTGTCGCTGCGCTTCGGGCGGCGCATCGGGCGCGTGTTGCTGCGGATCGTCACCGCGTATTTCGTGGTGTTCGCGCCGCGCGCGCGGCGTGCATCGCGCGCTTATCTGAATCGCGCGCTCGGCCGGCACGCGGGCTGGCGCGATGGTTATCGGCACGTATTCTCGTTCGCGTCGACGATCCACGACCGCATCTATCTGCTCAACGAACGCTTCGATTTGTTCGATATCCGCACGCATGGCGTCGAGGATGTCGAGGCCGCGCTCGCGGGCGGACACGGCGCGTTCCTGATGGGCGCGCATCTCGGCAGCTTCGAGGTGGTGCGCGCGATCGGGCGGGCGCAGCCGCATATCCGCATCGCAATCACGATGTACGAAGAAAACGCGCGCAAGATCAACGCGATTCTCGCCGCCGTGAATCCGGCTGCGCATCACGACGTGATCGGACTCGGCAAGGTCGATGCGATGCTCAAGGTCCGCGAGCGGCTCGATGCGGGCGCGCTCGTCGGCATTCTCGCGGACCGCACGCTGCGCCAGGCCGGCGATGCCCTGAAGGAACGCGAGTTCCTCGGCACGCCGGCCGCGTTTCCGCTCGGGCCGCTGCATATGGCGGCCGTGTTGCGGCGTCCGGTCGTCTTCATGACGGGGCTGTATCTCGGCGGCAACCGCTACGACATTCACTTCGAAACGCTCGCCGATTTTTCGAAGGTCGGGCGCGGCGAGCGCGCCGCCGCCGTCGATGCCGCACTCACGCGCTATGTGGCGCTGCTCGACAAATATTGCCGGGCGGCGCCGTACAACTGGTTCAATTATTTCGACTTCTGGCAGACGAACGCCGCGCAGGAACCGGGGCAAGCGCGCACGGCCGGTGCGCGCCTGCGGGAAGTCGCGAGGGATTCCTGAGCTTATGCGAGCTTTTTACGCGGCGCTGGCCGCCGCCGTTCTTTGCGTCACGTCGACGCTGGCAGTTGCCGCCGACGCATCCTGGACGCTCGATCGCCTGATGAACACGCTCGGCGCGAAAAAATCCGGGCGCGCGCATTTTACCGAAACGCGTTATCTGAAGATCGCGCAGGAGCCGCTCGAATCGTCGGGGGAACTGGTGTTCGTCGCGCCCGATCATCTGGAAAAACACACGGCCAGCCCGAAGCCGGAGAATCTCGTCGTCGACGGCGACATGCTCACCGTCGATCGCAACGGCCGCAAGGTGACGATTCCGCTGCGCAACTATCCGGAATTGGGCGCGTTCATCGAAAGCATTCGCGCGACGCTTGCGGGCAACCGGTTCGCGCTGGAAAACGCGTACACGGTGTCGATCGACGGCAAGGGCGACGACTGGACGATGACGCTCGTGCCGACCGATTCGCGCATGAAGCAGAAAGTCAGCTCGATCACGCTCGCGGGCACCGGCGCGGCGCTCGCGCGCGTCGAGATCAGACAGGCCGACGGCGACCGCTCGCTGATGCGCCTGCAAGACGCGTCGGCGCACTGAACCCGGCATGCGCGCGGTTTCGCGGTCCTTGCGCCAGCCTGCGATCATCGTCTGGCTGTGCTTTCTCGCGGTTTGCGCGGGCGTCATCGCGCGTACGCACTTTTCCGCCGATCTCTCCGCTTTCCTGCCGCGCGCGCCCACCGAGCAGCAACGCGTGCTCGTCGAGCAATTGCGCGACGGGCTCGTCTCGCGGCTGATTCTCGTCGGCATCGACGGCGGCGACGCGACCGGACGCGCCGATGTCTCGCGCAACGTCGCGGCGAAGCTGCGCGAGGACAAGCGCTTTTCCGCGATCAACAACGGCGAGCCGGTCGGACAGGCGCGCGACGAACGCTTCGTTTTCGAGCATCGCTATCAGTTGAGCCCCGCAGTGACGCCCGAGCGTTTCAGCGTGGCCGGCCTGAAGGACGCGCTCGCCGACAGCCTCGATCTGCTGACCTCTTCCGCCGGCATGATGACGAAGGACTTGCTGCCGCACGACCCGACCGGCGAAGTCACCGCGCTCGTCAGCCAGCTGGACAGCGGCGCGCAGCCCGCCATGCAGGACGGCGTGTGGGCATCGCGCGACGGCCGGCGCGCCGTGCTGCTCGCGCAGACCGCGAGCGCCGGCTCCGACACCGATGCGCAAGCCAGCGCGATCGCCGCGATCCGCGAAGCGTTTGCGCACGCTGCGCCGGGCGCGTCGCCGTATCGCCTGCTGATGACGGGACCGGGCGTGTTCGCCGTCGATACGCGCGACACGATCATGCGCGACGTGCGCTGGCTGTCGGCGGCGAGCATCGCGCTGATCGTCGTGCTGTTGCTGGCGGTGTATCGCTCGGTGCCCACGCTGCTGCTCGGTTTGATGCCGGTGCTCTCCGGCGTCGCGGCGGGCGTCGCCGCCGTGAGCCTCGTGTTCGGCACGGTGCATGGGCTCACGCTCGGCTTCGGCACGACGCTGATCGGCGAGGCCGTCGATTATTCGATCTACCTCTTCGTGCAGTCGGCTGGGGTAGAGCGGCGCGAATCGCTGAAAGACTGGGTCGCCAGCTTCTGGCCGACGATCCGCCTCGGCGTGCTGACGTCGATCTGCGGCTTCGCATCGATGCTCTTCTCCGGCTTCCCGGGTCTCGTGCAACTCGGGCTGTATTCCATCGTCGGTTTGTCGACGGCTGGCATCGTCACGCGTTTCGTGCTGCCGCATGCGTTGCCGCAAAACTTTGCGATTCGCGACGTCTCGCGCCTCGGCAAACGGCTCGCGCGTTTCGCCGCTCATGCGTCGCGCCTGCGCGCGGCGCTCGCCGTGTTGCTCCTCGCGGCGGTCGCCATCTTGCTCATGCACCGACACGGGCTCTGGAGCCAGGAGCTGTCCGCGCTGAGCCCCGTTCCGAAAGCGAGCCAGGACCTCGATGAACGTCTGCGCGCCGATGTCGGCGCGCCGGACGTGCGCTATCTCGTCGTGGTGTCGGCGGCGAACGAGCAGGCGGCGCTCGAGCGGGCGGAAGCGGTCGCGCATCAACTTCAGCCTCTGGTCGATGCGCACGTCATCGCCGGCTATGAAAGTCCGGCGCGCTATCTGCCGAGCGACGCCGCGCAACGCGCGCGGATCGCGAGCCTGCCTTCGGCCGCGGATCTGCGCACGCGCCTCGCAGCCGCGCTGCGCGACCAGACGATCCGCGTGAAGCCCGAGGTCTTCGAGCCGTTCATCGCCGATGTCGAAGCGGTCCGCGCGCAACCGCCCCTGCGCCGCGCCGATCTGCAAGGCACGTCGATGGCGCTCGCAGTCGATTCGCTTCTCACCGAACGCGACGGCCGCTGGACCGCGATGCTGCCCTTGCGCGCGGCCGAAGGCCCGGAATTGCAGGCGCAGACAATTCGCGCGGCGGTGGCGGCATCGCAGGTGCCGGACGCGCTTTTCGTCGATATGAAAGCCGAAGCGGACCGCCTTTATCAGAACTACGTGCGCGAGGATATTCGCCTCTCGCTCGGCGGATTCGCCGCGATCGTCGTGCTGCTCGTGCTCGCGCTGCGTTCGCCGGTGCGCGCGGCGCGCACGCTGGCGCCGCTCGTCGCGGCGGTGATCGTCGTGATCGCGGGACTCGCGCTCGCGGGAAAGTCGCTGACGATCCTGCATCTGATCGGCATGCTGCTGATCGTCGCGGTCGGCTCGAACTACGCGCTCTTCTTCAACTATCGCGCGCACGCGGGCCGCGACGCGATTTCCCCGCAGACGCTCGTGTCGCTCGTGATCGCGAATCTCGCGACCGTGCTCGGCTTCGGGCTGCTCGCGCTGTCCAGTGTGCCGATGCTCAAGACTTTCGGCCTGACGGTCGGCCCCGGCGCGATCCTCGCGCTCCTGTTCTCGGCGATCCTCGCGCCGCGTTCCGGATTCTCGCGATGAACCCGCCCGGCCAGCCGCGCCGCTGGACCCCGACGCCTTTGATCGGCGGGGCGGCCGCCGTGCACGCTGGCGCGCTCGCGGCGCTCGCCGCAGCGCCCGCGACGTGGCCGTGGGCGGCAGGCGGCGTGATCGCGTCGCACCTCGCGTTGACGGCGGCGGGACTCTGGCCGCGCAGCGCGCTGCTCGGCCACAACTGGACGACGCTGCCGGAATCGGCGGGCGCATGCATCGCGATCACTATCGACGATGGACCCGATCCCGAGGTCACGCCGCGCGTGCTCGATCTGCTCGACGCGCATCGCGCACGCGCGACGTTTTTCTGCATCGGCGAGCGCGCGCGGGAACATCCGCGCATCGTCGAGGCGATCGTCGCGCACGGACACGCGGTGGAGAATCACAGCCAGCGGCATCGGCATACCTTTTCGCTGATGGGACCGGGCGCGATGCGGCGCGAGATCGACACGGCGCAAACGACGCTCGGCGACATCGCGGGAACGCGGCCGCTCTTCTTTCGCGCGCCGGCTGGATTGCGCAATCCGTTTCTCGAACCGGTGCTGTGCGGTCTCGGGCTGCATCTCGCGAGCTGGACGCGGCGCGGCTTCGACACGCGCACGGGCGATGCGGCCCTCGTCGCGCGGCGCTTGCTCGACGGGTTCGGCGCGCGCGACATCCTGCTCGTCCACGATGGCCACGCCGCGAAAGACGCGAACGGCGCGCCCGTCGTGCTGGCCGCGCTCGACACGGTCTTGCGTGCGGCGGCGGATCGCGGACTCGCAACCGTGACCTTGCGCGAGGCGATCGTGGGCTAGACTGCACGAGCCCTTCCCTCGATCCCGCCCGCATGGTGCCGAACGCGCTCATCGAAACCGCCAGCCGCCCGTATCGCGCGGCGGGCCGCTTTGCGTGGCACTTCGCGTCGGCCAAGCTGCGTCACGATCCGTTCTTCGCCTACATCCTCGCGCACGGCCTGATTCCCGATGGCGCGCGCATCCTCGATCTCGGCAGCGGTCAGGGTCTGCTCGCCGCGTGGCTCATCGGCGCGCGCGCGTGGCATCGCGATCACGCGGATCAGGCGTGGCCCGCGAACTGGCCCGCGCCGCCCGCGCCGCAATCGATCTACGGCATCGAACTGACGCCGCGCGACGTCGACCGGGCTCGAATCGCGTTGCGAGGGAATGAGGCGCGCGTTCGCTTCTTCTGCGATGACATTCGCGTGACGCCGTTTCCACAGGCCGATGTCGTCGTCGCGTGCGATGTCCTGCATTACGTCGATTCGAACGCGCAGGAAGCCGTGCTGCACCGCGTGCGCACGAGTCTCGCTTCGGGCGGCATGCTTCTGCTGCGTGTCAGCGATGCCGCCGCGGGCTGGCGCGCGAGCGTGGATCGCGCCGTCGATTTCGGCATGCAGCTCGCCCGTTCGGGACGCACCAGCGGATTGACGGTGCGCAGCGAGGCGCAATGGCTCGCGCTGCTCGGCGAGCTGCGCTTCGATGTGACGATCTGTCCGATGGGCAACGGCACGCACATGGCCAATCGTCTTTTGATTGCAAGGACCGCCGGCTGACGCGCGTCCGGGCAGAAAGACCCGTTTGTTACAATTCATCCCATTCGAAACCCGCCGCACATTGGGAATCCAAGCCGTAGTGAACCCTCTTCTGCTTACGCATTTCACCGCCACGAGCTGCGCGGGCCGTGGCCTCGAAGCGACGCTTGCCGCGCTGTCGGCGGCACGCAGCGGACTCGCCCCGTGCGATTTCCAAGGCGCCGCGCTGCGCACGTTCACGGGCCGCGTCGCCGGCATCGAGGACGCGCCGATCCGTGCGGAGCTCGCCGAATTCGACTGCCGCAACAACCGCCTCGCACAACTGGCGATGACGCAGGACGCCTTCGACGAACGCGTGCGCGAAGCGATCGAACGATACGGCGCGCAACGCATCGGCGTATTCATGGGCACCAGCACGGCGGGCATTCTGGAAACCGAGCTCGCCTACCAGCGGCGCGACGCGCAAACCGGCGCGCTGCCCGCCGACTTCAATTACGCGACCACGCACAATCCCTACTCGCTCGCCGGCTTCGTGCGCGCGTACTTCGGGCTGCGCGGACCGGCGGTGTCGGTGTCGTCGGCGTGCTCGTCGGGCGCGAAGGTGTTCGGATCGGCGCGCCGCATGCTCGAAACCGGCCTGATCGATGCAGCCGTGGTCGGCGGCGTCGATACGCTCTGTCTCACGACGCTCTACGGCTTCAACTCGCTCGAATTGCTCGCGCCCGGACCGTGCAAACCGTTCGACGTGAAGCGCGACGGCATTTCCATCGGCGAGGCGGCGGCGTTCGGCTTGCTCGAACGGGACGCGGCCGGCCACGCCGATGACGACACGATCCGCCTGCTCGGCATCGGCGAATCGAGCGATGCGTATCACATGTCGTCGCCGCATCCCGAAGGACTGGGCGCGCGCATGGCGATGGAACAGGCGCTCGCGAGCGCCGGCCTCGATGCAGGCGATATCGGCTACGTGAACCTCCACGGCACCGCGACGCCCAGCAACGACGCCGCCGAAAGCCGCGCGCTCACGAGCCTCTTTTACCGCGTGCCGTGCAGCTCGACCAAGGGCGCGACGGGTCACACGCTCGGCGCGGCGGGCGCGCTCGAAGCGGTGATCGCGGCGCTCGCCTTGCGGCACCAGATGATTCCGGCGGGCGCCACCACGAGCGAGCCGGACCCCGCGCTCGGTCTCGATTACGTGCTCGAAACGCGCGGCGCACCGTTGCGCGCGGTGCTCTCCAACTCGTTCGGCTTCGGCGGGACGAACTGCAGTCTCGTGTTCGGGCGCAAGGGAGCGGGCTCGGCATGACTCCATTGCTTGCTTATATCGAAGGCGTCGGCATGATCGGGCCGGGACTCGCCGACTGGCCTCATGCCGCCGACGTGCTGGCGCAGCGTGCCGCACGAGTCGCCTCGCAGACCGTGCTGCCCGCGCCGGCGAGCCTGCCGTCCGCCGAACGCCGCCGCACCGGGCCGGTCGTGCGCGCGGCGCTCGCGGCCGCGCACGAAGCGGTCGCGCAAAGCGGCCGCGACGCCGCGACGCTCGCCGCCGTGTTCGCGGCATCGGGCGGCGATGGCGGGAATTTTCATGCGATCTGCGAAACCCTCGCGAGCGACGAACCGCAACTCTCGCCGACGCGCTTTCACAACTCCGTCCACAATGCGCCCGCGGGCTACTGGAGCATCGCGACTCGCGCGATGGCCGCATCGAACGTGCTGTGCGCGTACGACGGCAGCTTCGCGGCGGGCTTGCTGGAAAGCCTCGCGCAAGTGAGCGTCGATGGCGCCGCGACGCTGCTCGTCGCCTATGACACGGACTATCCGGAGCCATTGCGCCGCGTGCGCCCGATCGCGGATGCGTTCGGCGTCGCGCTGGTGCTGGCGCCGCGAAAGAGCGAGCGCACGCTCGCGCGCATCGAGGCGCGTCTCACGGATGCGAACGCGTCCTCCTTCGCCGATGCCGATATCGAAGCGCTGCGCCTGTCGAATCCCGCCGCGCGCGCGCTGCCGTTGCTCCAAGCGCTGGCGTGCGGGAAAACATCGCAGGTCGTCCTCGATTACCTCGACGGCACGCAACTCGCCGTGGACATCGACCCGTCATGACGGCGGCTCAGGTTCTCGATCACGACTGGATCGCCGCGCGCATTCCGCATAGCGGCGCGATGTGTCTGCTCGACGCGGTCGTCGCGTGGGATGCGCAACGCATCCGCTGCGCCGCGACGAGTCATCTTCACCCGGACAATCCGCTGCGCTCGAAGGGGCGGCTCGCGCCGGTGTGCGGCATCGAATACGCCGCGCAGGCGATGGCGGCGCATGGCGCGCTCGTCGGCGATGAAGGCAAGCGGCCGCGCGTCGGCATGCTGACCAGCGTGCGTGGCGTTCAGACGCACGTCGAGCGGCTCGATACGCTCGATGGCCCGCTCGATATCGAAGCCGAGCGCATGGGCGGCGACGACAACACCGTGCTGTACCGCTTCACCGTTCATTGCGCGGGACGCTTGCTGTTGAGCGGACGCGCCGCCGTGATCCTCGACGCGGCTCAGGCCGCCGGTTTCGTCGCGCAATAAGCGGAGAAGATGCCGAGTTCGACATCGCGGCGCACGTTCGCAAAGCCCGCGCGTTCGATGGCAGCGATCACGGCGGCGGGCGGCACGCACGCCTCGATCGTGTCCCAGTAATAGCGCATCAGTTCGACGCTTTCCCCTTTCCTTCCGACGATGCGGGCGATCATCGGCACGACGCCGCGCATGTAGAACTTCAATGCCGCGACGCCGACACCGTGCGCTGGCCGCGTGATCTCGAGCACGCAGAGCTGTCCGCCGGGCGCGAGCACGCGAAAATATTCATCGAAGGCTTTTGCGAGATTGCTGACGTGCCGAAGCGCGAAACCCATGCTGAGGAAGTCGTAAGCGGCACTGTCGCACGGCAGATCCTCCGCGGTGCCGATGCGTGTCTCCACGCCGATCGGCAGATGCGCCTCGCCGACCATGCCCGGACTCGGATCGACACCCGTGACGAGCGACGGATCGCCCGTGATCGCGACCGCTTCCTTCGTGACGAGCCCGGTGCCCATGCCGACGTCGAGCACGCGCATGCCGCGCGCGAGACCCGCCGACCGCAGCGCCCGGTTGCGATACCACGCGCCGGAGCCGAAGGCCATTGCGCGCTCGATGGCGTCGTAATCGGAGGCGGTGCGGTCGAACATGGCGCGCAGCCAGAGGCGCCTGCCGGGTTCGTCGGAATAGTAGGCGGTGAGCGGCTCGTGCGGGGCTTTATTGCCGGTTTCGTCGAGTTCTTTGCGCCGGGGGGAAGTCATTGGGTCTCCTGTGACTATTCGTGCGCCTGCAAGCTGCCGTCGCACGTTTTTATCACAGGGCGATCGAGGGCGTCACCCTCGCTCGCGCGCATGAATTCCGATCATTCGACGACAACCTCGCTCCGCACGGCCATCTCGGGCGCCGGCAACGTGAGCGTCAGCGCCTTGCGCGCGCGCATCAGCGAGTTGCGCACGCGCCGCTCCGGGCGGCTGAACATGCCGCCGCCCACCAGTGCGACGAACGACGCGATGAGAGGCACCGCGAGCAGCATCGTCGAGAATTTGAAGAGGCCGAGCTTCAGCGGGCTGCACGATGCCCATGCGGACCAGGCGACCGCGAACCCGATATACGCGATGGCCGCGGGCGCGCCCGCCAGCTCGGGCATGCCGATGCGTTGCGCGAGCGGCATCGGAAAGATCAGAACGAAGAGCGCAATACTCGACATCGCATGAACGAGCAGCGCGCGCCGCCGCTTCAGGAGGCTCGCGAGCGACCAGAACGCGAGCACGAGCACGAAAGGCGGACACGCAGCCACCACGGCTGCGAGCGCGAGATACATCACGACGCCGCTCATCAGATTGCGCAGATAGCCTTCCGACGACGCGTAATACACCATGTACCCCGCCGCGAGCGCCGCCACGCACGCGACGAACGCGGTGATGCCGCCCTGGCCGTCCGGCGAAACGACGAGCCTCAACATCGGGAGACTCGTGAAGCCGACCAGATAAATCAGGAACCGCACGACCGAAAAACGCTGTTTCATACCCGACCCCATTCCCCTGACGGTGCGAGCGGTCGCTTACGAGACCTGTCCTCGCCCATCTATCGCCCGCGTCCGAATTCGAATGACGGATCGCAAGCTCGAAAACGCCGCCGCGATTAGCCTGTCGGTCTTTCGCGGTCGACGTCTCTTTATCGACGGGGAAACGGGAAGCTTTAGCCCTTCGATGCGGGCTGGAGCGGGCGCACTAAACGCCCTGAGGTGGACATCAGCGCGTGAGCGGCTTCGCCTGCTCCATCGACGACGCGCGCACGAACTTGCCCGCGCCCAGATGGTGAATCGTATGCAGCGGCTGGTTCGAGTCGTCGATGACCCAGTGTCCGTCGACGAACACGCGCGCATCCGCGGCGGCGGCGACGACTTCCGCGAAGCAGGTGTCGTAGGCGTCTTCCGTGTGCTTCTCGTCGATGAGCCTGCATTCGAGCCACGCCGCGCAGTTTGTTTCGATGAGCGGCAGGCCGAGCACCGGCCCGGCTACCGTCTCGATGCCGAAGGCTGCGAACTTGTCGATCTCGCGCCCGCTCGTCGAACCGACCGCGTAGGTGAGGTCGATCATCGCGGCGCCGGGCACGATGAGGCCGAACGTGCCACTCGCGGCAGCCAGTTCGCGCGTGTAGGTGTGTTTGTCGATCACTACGGCGACGCGCGGCGGCGTGAACTCCACCGGCATCGACCAGGCGGCGGCCATCACGTTGCGGCGCCCGCCATGTGCGCTGGTGACGAGGACGGTCGGACCGTGGTTGATGAGACGGCTGGCGTGCTCCAGCTTGACGGGACGAAAGTGGCTCATGGTTTTACGAATGCAAAGGACAATGCGCGTGATTGTATGCGGCGTTCAAAATGCACGCCGGGCGACGCGTTCGTTCGGAGGCGCGTGGTGCTTGTGCTTTTGCAACGTTGCACAGCACTTCGGAAGCCTTCTCATGTCCATTGCTTTCTGACGGAGTGTCATCGCGCTTGCAGCGTACGCCGTGTCGCATGCCTTTCGATGCCACAACCATGAGATTTATCTGCCGCGCCGCCGTGCGGAAGGCCCGGCGGCGCGCCGAGCCGCGAGATTACGTGATCAAGAGTCCTGCACCAGCGAACCCTGCGCCGGTTCGACGGCCGTCTCGACGTTCCGCGGTTCGCCGAAGCGCGCGCGATAAAGCAGCGCGAGGATCGTCGAGAACACGGCGGCAATGAGGAACAGCAGCGAGGCCGCATAGAAAAGCTGCGTGACGGGCAGGTGCATCGACAGCAGCAGGCCGCCGATCACGGGCCCGGACACCGAGCCTATCTTGCCCACCGAAATCGCACTGCCGACACCCGCCGAGCGGAACGACGTGGGATAGATCATGCCGGCCACCGCATAGAGCCCGTACTGCGCGCCCACCACGCAAAAGCCGGTAGCGAACACGGCGAGCATGAGCCAGCCCTGCGACGAGCCGTGGCCGAGCGCCGCGACGACCGGAAGGCCGATGACGGGCAACGAAATGATCGCCGCGACACCATGACGATCGACGAAGCGGCAGAGCACGAGACCACCGATCACGCCACCCACGGAGAACATCATCGTGATGAGCCCCGCGCCGCGCGGGTCGATGCCCATGCCCTCCATCAGAATCGGCAGCCAGTTCTGCAGGAAATACAGCGCCATCGAGTTTGCGATGAACACGATCCACAGCAGCGGCGTGATGGCTGCGAGACCATCGGAGAAAATCAGCTTCAGCACGAAGCGCTGTTTCTCGCGCACTTCGCCGGCCACGAAGTGCGCATCGGCGGAAATTTTCAGATCGGGGCGCAGGCGCGTCATGAGTTTGCGCAGCATCTGCGGATCGCGCTGCCGCAGCACGAGCAGCTTCGCGGACTCCGGCAACATGAAAATCAGCAGCAGCGCAACGAGCACCGAGCCGACGCCGCCGACCGCGAACATGACAGGCCAGCCAAAGCGATGAATCAGCGACGACGACACCACGCCGCCCGACCCCGCACCGATGGAGAAGCCCGAGAACATCAGCGTGACCCATGTGGCGCGCAGGCGCTTCGGCGCATATTCTGCGACCAGCGCAACCGAATTCGGCACCACGCCGCCCATGCCGATGCCGGCCAGAAAGCGCAGCAGCATCAGTTCCTGAAGCGAAGTCACCCACACCGAAGCGTAGGTCAGCGCACCGAAGAAAAGGCTGCCGATGATGATCGCCTTCTTGCGCCCGAGCCGGTCACCGAGATAGCCGAAGATGAACGAGCCGATCAACGTCCCGAAGAGGCCCGCGCCGAACACAGGTCCGAATCCGCCGCGCGCGACGTGCCAGTCCTTGATGATGGCGGGCGCCGCGAACGACACGGCCGTCTGATCGTAGCCGTCCATCAGCATGATCAGGAAACACCAGAAGAGCAGACCGGCGGCGAAGCGCCCCGTCTTCTGCTCTTCTATCAATGTCGCAATGTTGAAAGTCCGGTCTGCTTGCATGTATGTCCCGTGTACCTCGTGCGGACGGACGCACCGGTCGGGCGCGTCCGCTCGCACTGCTGCTGAATGTCTCTCATGACGGCGCCGTGGCCGGAGTGACAATATAAGAGTCGGCCCCGCGCGGCTCAATCAAAAAGAAACGATGAAGCGATCGAAATAAGTGATGAATCCGCCTCGCACGCTCGTTCGCGCGCCGTTTGCACTCCGTTTCATCGCACGATGACGCCTCCATGTCTTCAAAACAGATGGTTGACGCCGATGCGCGCGACCGTCTGGCTGCCGCTCGTCGAGGGCTGATAGCCGAACTGCGCCGCGCGCGCGCCGGGACCCGAAGCGCGTTGCAGGCCCACGCCCGCGTACACCTGTGTGCGCTTCGAAAGGTAATCGGTCAGGAACAGGTTGTACTGGTTGATCGTGAGACCCTGAAACAACGAGTGATTCCCGGATACCCCGAGGATGAAAAAGCCCAGGCTGCCGACCAGTTCCGTGTTCACGCCGGCCTGATAGTTGTTCAGCGTGGCCGAGCCTTGCGCGTTCTGTAGCTTGACGCCGGAATACGTGACGTGCGGCGTGAAGATGCCTATCTTCACCGAGGCCCCGGCGGCGAGCGTGCTGTATCGGCTGGCGTTGAACATCGTGCCCTGCCTCAACGGCTGGCCGAGCAGCGAGTTCAGGCTGAAGGTGCCGAAGATATCGGCCGTGCGGTTATGGGACATCGTGTACGCGATGCCGAAATTCACCGCGCCGCCCGAATATTGCGCGCCGATGCTGTATTGACGCCCCGCGCTGAAATCGCCCGCCTGATTGCCGAAACTGTTCATCGCGCCCAGCTGGAAACCGTGGAAATCGATCGACTCGTACTTCACGGCGTTGTTGAGCGCGTGCGTATTCGCGAGGCCGTCCAGATTGCCGGGCGTGTAGTACGAGGAGATGCCCGGCACCGAGTTGTTCAGCCGCCCGACATATTGATAGATGTAGTCGTTGATGTTCCCGAAACTCAGCGAGCCCCAGCGATCGTTCGACAGGCCCACGTAGGCATCGCGATTGAAGAAGCTCGTCGGATTGATCTGCGCGCCGGTGTTGGTCAGAAAGCCAGATTCGAGCCGCGCGAACGCCGTGTTGCCGCCACCGAGGTCCTCCTTGATCAACAGTCCCCAGCGATCGGGCTGACGCTTGCCTGCCGATTCCTGGTACAGGCGCTTGCCCTGAGAGTTCGATACGAAATCGACACCGACGTCGATGCTCCCATACAGCGTCACAGAAGACTGCGCCCACACGGGGCCAGTCAGTATCGCGGCGCAGCCGCCGACGAGCAGACAAGTTCTCAACCGAAGTCTCCAATTTTTTTATCGTTGGCCGGTCGCTCGTCGGCGCCGGCTTCCTGCATCCCACCGTGCTGCGGATCATCGTTCGGAACCCGCTCTGCCCGATGCGGAACCGAGTTTAACCACTTCAATTCGCGTTTTGAATCACGAGTTATTTATCAATCAATAGAACATCTTGAATATTCACTCAGGGTCTTTACCGATCGATCCAAAAAAGCCCTATAAGTTATCCGGGAGATTGAATCGCCGTGCTAACATCCGCGACGTTTTGATTCCATCACGGTTAAAACGGAGAGCACAGATGCATTTCAGCGCAGTACAGCCCAGGCGCATGATCGTGGGCATCAGCGGCGCATCGGGCGTCGTCTACGGTGTACGGCTGCTGCAGTTGCTCAGGCAGCTCGACATCGAATCGCATCTGGTGATGAGCCGCTCCGCACAGGTCACGCTCGCGCACGAGTCGCCCTACAGCGTCGCCGATGTTCGCGCGCTCGCCACGGTCACTTATCCGAACACGGACATCGGCGCGGCGATTTCGAGCGGGTCGTTCCCTGTGATGGGCATGATCGTCGCGCCCTGCTCGATCCGCACGCTCTCGGAAATCGCCACGGGCGTGACGAGCGGCCTGCTTTCGCGCGCCGCCGACGTCACGCTCAAGGAGCGCCGCCGGCTCGTGCTGATGGTTCGGGAAACGCCGCTGCATCTCGGCCACTTGCGCAGCATGACGAGCGTGACCGAAGCCGGAGCAATCGTCTATCCGCCGGTGCCGGCATTCTACGCGAACCCCGAATCGCTCGACGACATGGTCGATCACACCATCGGGCGCGTGCTCGATCTCTTCGGCATCGAAAGCGCGGTCGTGCATCGCTGGGGCATGTGAGATTCATGCGCGTGCGCTCGCGCATTATCAATTTTCATTGATAACTCGTTCGAATTCTTTTGCTTCTTTAGCGGATGACGTTCCTTTAAAGTGGTTCCGTTTTAAAACGAAACCCCATTTAAAAGATTTATCTATCGAATGATAAATCTTCTCGATAAGAGACAGCGTCAATACGAAAGAGGTCGAAAGGTCGAATGAAGATCGTCATTGCAGGAGCCGGTATCGGCGGCTTGACGGCGGGAGCCGCATTACTAAGAGCGGGTTTCGACGTCACCATCCTTGAACAGGCGAAAGCTCTCGGGGAAATCGGCGCGGGCGTGCAACTGAGCCCGAACGCCACGCGCGTGCTTTACCGGATCGGCGTCGGCGAGCGCCTCGAAAGTCTCGCGTGCGAGCCGCCCGGCAAGCGCGTGCGTCTCTGGAACACGGGGCAGACCTGGCCGCTCTTCGATCTCGGGGCGGCATCGCGCGAAGTGTACGGTTTTCCCTATCTGACCGTGCACCGCGCGGATCTCCACGAAGCGCTCGTCGATGCGGTGCGCGCGTGTAGCCCCGATGCGGTCAGGCTCGATCACAAGGTCGAGTCGATCGTGCAGAAGGACGGGCGTGTCGAAGTGCAGACCGTCTCGGGCGCCCCCTTCGAAGCGGATTTGCTGATCGGCGCGGACGGCGTGCACTCGCGCGTGCGCCGCGCGCTCTTCGGCGCGGACGAGCCGGTCTATTCGGGCGTGATGGCATGGCGCGGCGTGATCGACGCCACGAAACTGCCCGAGCATCTGCGCACGCCTTACGGCACCAACTGGGTTGGACCGGGCGCCCACGTGATCCACTACCCGCTGCGCGGCCACAAGCTCATCAACTTCGTCGGCGCGGTGGAGCGCGAGGGCTGGCAAGTCGAGTCGTGGTCGGAGCGCGGCACCATCGACGAATGTCTCGCCGATTTCGACGGCTGGCACGAAGACGTGCGCACGATGATCTCGGCCATCGACGTCCCGTACAAATGGGCGCTCATGATTCGTGAGCCGATGCCACGCTGGAACTCGGGCAACGCCACCTTGCTCGGCGATGCCTGTCATCCCACGCTGCCGTTCCTCGCGCAAGGCGCGGGCATGGCGCTCGAAGACGGTTATCTGATCGCGCGCTGCCTCGCGCGCCACGCAAACGATCTGCCGCATGCGCTCGAACGTTACGAGTCGCTGCGCCTCGAGCGCACGGCGCGCATCGTGCGCGGCTCGGCGGCGAACACCAAGCGCTTTCACAATCCGGCGCTCGCGCATGCGCAAGGCGCAGCGGATTACGTCGATCGCGAGTGGAGCGAGGAGCGCGTGAAAGAGCGCTACAACTGGCTGTTCGAATACGACGTCGACGCCATCGAAGTCTGAGCGGGCATAGCTCGCCTCAACACGCCGCCTCAAGGAGACACAGCATGTCCGACCATTTGCCGCCGGTGCGCGGCCTGCATCATTTCGCCTGGCGTTGCCGCAATGCCGAAGAAACGCGTCACTTCTACGAGGACACCCTCGGCCTGCCGCTCGTTCATCTGATCCGCCTCGACCGCGTGCCGAGCACGGGCGAATATTGCCCTTACGTGCATCTGTTCTTCGAGATGGCGGACGGCTCGAACATCGCGTTCTTCGATCTCGGCGACGAAACGGCCGCAGAGCCTTCGCCGAACACGCCGCCGTGGGTGAACCATATCGCGCTGCGCCTTTCCACGCTCGACGATCTCGAAACGATGAAGCAACGTCTCGTGGCTCACGGCATCGAGGTGCTTGGCATCACCGATCATCACTTCGTGCGCTCGATCTATTTCTTCGATCCGAACGGCTTGCGGCTCGAACTGACGGTGCCCGTCGCGTCGACTGAAACGCTCGCTGCCTATCGAAGGGAAGCGCGCCCCGCGCTCGACGCCTGGGCCAGCAAAGGAAAAAGCGTCGCATGACCGCGCTCAACTCGACTCATGATCCGGCCCGGCGCAGCTGGATCGACTCGGCGAATCTCTCCGACGCGGACTTTCCGATCCAGAACCTGCCGCTCGGCGCGTTCTCGCGCGATGGCGCGGCGCGTGCGGGCGTGGCCATCGGCGAACATGCGGTGGACTTGCATGCGCTCTTCGACAGCGGTCTGCTCGCGGCCGGCAGCGATGCGGCGATTGCCTGCGAAGCCACGCGTGACGGCACGCTGAATCGCCTGATGGCGATGCCGCAGCGCTACGCGAGCGCTTTGCGCGCCGCGCTGTCGGATCTGCTGAAAAGCGATGCGCCGCAGCGCGCGCGCATGCAGCAACGAGCCGACGCCCTGCTGCCGCGCATCGACACGCTCGAACTGCGCCTGCCGTGCGAAGTCGGCGACTACACCGACTTTCTCACGTCGCTTCATCACACCGAGCGCCACGGCCGCTACAAGGGCCTCGCCGATCCGCTGCCGCCCGCGTTCAAGTCGCTGCCGATCGCGTATCACGGCCGCGCTTCGTCGCTGCGCGTGAGCGGCGGCGACGTGCGCCGTCCGAACGGCCAGTATCGCGATGCGAACGGGCAGATCGTGTTCGGCCCCGCGCCCGCGCTCGATTTCGAGCTGGAGCTGGCGGCGTGGATCGGCGAGGGCAATGCGTTCACGCAACCGATCGCCGTCGACGATGCACACGCGCACATCTTCGGCTATTCGCTGCTCAACGACTGGTCCGCAAAAAGCATCCAGTGGTTCGAACAAGTGCTCGGTCCGTTTCTCGGCAAGAGCTTTCATTCGAGCGTGTCGCCGTGGATCGTCACGTCGGAGGCGCTCGCGCCGTTCCGCAAAGCGCCGGTCGCGCGCGCCGTGGATGATCCGCCCGTCATGCCGCATCTGCATGGCGCGCGCGATCGGCAGCAAGGCGGGCTGCATCTGGAACTGCACGCGCATTTGTCGACGCGCCAGTTGCGCGAAGCCGGCGCCGCGGACCTGCGCATCACGAAAACGCATCTCGACAATCTGTACTGGACGTTTGCGCAGATGGTCGCGCATCACACGAGCAACGGCTGCAATCTGCGCGCGGGCGACCTGCTCGGCAGCGGCACGATTTCCGGCGCGGACGATGCCGCGCGCGCCTGCCTCACCGAACTCACCAACGCCGGCCGCGACCCGCTTCGCCTGCCCAACGGCGAGACACGCACCGCGCTCGAAGACGGCGACGAAATCGTGTTGAGCGCGCGCGCGACGAAGCCGGGCGCGGTGTCGATCGGCTTCGGCGAATGTCGCGGGCGCATTGCGCCGGCGTTCGTGCCGCGGCCAACGGAGGTTGCGGCATGACGCAGGCGTTCAACGGTTACACGCAGCTCGGCCACGGCCCGCGCAAGGTGCTTGCGATGAACGGCTGGTTCGGCAGCGCCGATGACTGGCAGCCGCTCGTGCCCGCACTCGATACGGATGCCTTCACCTACGTGTTCTTCGACTATCGCGGCTATGGCCGCTCGCGCGAGCGACACGGCGCATTCACCTTCGAAGAAGCCGCAGAGGACGTGCTCGCGCTCGCCGACCAGCTCGGCTGGGACACCTTCAGCCTCATCGGTCATTCGATGGGCGGCGTCGCGATTCAGCGCGTAATGCTCGCCGCGCGCGGACGCATCGATCGCATGGCGGGCGTGTGCGCGGTGCCCGCGTGCGGCTCGCGCATGGACGAAACGCGCCTCGCCGGGTTTCGTGCGGCTGTCGACGATGTCGAACGGCGCGCGGCGATCATCGCGTTCTCGACCGGCAATCGCCTTGCACCGCGTTTCACCGCGCATCTTGCGCGGGAATCGCAACGCCAATCGCGCGCGCAGGCATTCGCGGGCTATCTGCCGCACTGGGCGGCGAGCGATTTTTCCGCCGAGGTGACGGGCAACGAGACGCCCGTGAAGCTTTTCATCGGCGAGCACGATCCGTCGCTCACCGCCGACGTCATGGATCGCACCTGGCTCGCGTGGTATCCGCGCGCGAGCATCGAAACGCTCGCGAACGCGGGACATTACCCGATGTACGAAGTGCCGGTCGCGCTAGCGACCGCATTGGAAAACTGGCTGAAACAGGCCTGACGGCCACCGGCCGCGGGAGACTTCATGTACGAAACCCTTTACCTGCGCGCGTCCTCGCTCGATGAAGCGCTCGGCCTGCTGCGCGAACACGAGGACGCCCGGCCGCTCTCCGGCGGGATGACGCTGGTTCCCACGCTCAAGCAGCGTCTCGCCGCGCCTTCGCATCTGATCGATCTCACGCGCATCGAGTCGATGCGCGGCGTGAGCGTCGAAAGCGGCGTGCTGCGCGTCGGCGCGCTGACGAAGCATGCGGAAGTGGCCGCTTCGCCCGTGGTGATCGCGGCGATCCCCGCGCTCGCGCAACTCGCGAGCGTGATCGCCGATCCGCAAGTGCGCAACCGCGGCACGATGGGCGGCTCGGTCGCGAACAACGACCCCGCCGCCGATTATCCGAGCGCCGTGCTCGCGCTCAACGCACAGGTGCTCACTTCGCAGCGCCGCATCGGCGCCGACGATTTCTTCGTCGACACCTTCGAGACCGCGCTCGAACCCGGCGAGCTCGTGACCGAATTCGAGTATCCGCTTCCGTTGCGCGCCGCCTATGCGAAGTTCCGCCAGCCGGCGTCCGGTTATGCCGTGGTGGGCGTGTTCATCGCGCAGTTCGCGGATGCGATTCGCGTCGCGGTGACGGGCGCGGGCGCGTCGGTGTTCCGCTGGCTCGAGGCCGAAGCCGCGCTTGCCGTCGATCTGTCCGAAGCCGCGCTCATCCCGCTGAAGATGGATGCCGCCACCCTGCCCGACGACGCCAACGGCTCGTCCGCGTATCGCGCCCATCTGATCGAAACCTACACGCGCCGCGCATTGCTGGCGCTGCTGGCGCAGCCGCTGCGCCAGCCCGCCTAAACCGTTTTCAGGAGACAAGACATGGAGTTCACCGGATCGCAAACCATTGCCGCCTCGCGCGAGCAGGTATGGAAGGGCTTGAACGATGCCGCGGTGCTGCAGGCATGCGTGCCCGGCTGCGAAGAGTTCGTCGCACAAAACGACGACGAGTACAGGGCCGTCGTGATCGCGTCGGTCGGACCCGTCAAGGCGCGCTTCAAGGGCACGCTCTTGCTGTCGGAGCGCGACGGCCCGAACGGTTACAAGATTCTCGGCCAGGGCGAAGGCGGCATCGCGGGCTTCGGAAAGATGAGTGCGACGGTCACGCTCGCCGACGCCGACGAAGGCGGCACGCTTCTCACGTACGTCGCCGATGCGCAGGTAGGCGGCAAGCTCGCGCAGATCGGCTCGCGCCTCGTCACATCGGTGGCGAACAAGCTCGCGGCGGAGTTCTTCAAGCGCTTCAACGCGACGATGAGCGCAAACGCAAGCGCCGCCGCCGCACAGTAAGCGAGGTGAACCATGGCTGAAATCCAACTACGGGTGAACGGCGAGGACGTGACGCGCGAAGTGCCCGACGAGACGTTGCTCGTCGAGTTTCTGCGCGAAACGCTGCGTCTCACGGGCACGCATGTCGGTTGCGACACGAGTCAATGCGGCGCGTGCACGGTGCATCTCGACGGCGTCTCGGTGAAGTCGTGCACGGTGCTCGCCGCGCAGGCGAGCGGCGGCGCCGTCACGACGGTCGAAGGGTTGCGTAAAGACGAGAATGCTCCGCTGCATCCGGTGCAGAACGCGTTCGTGCAATGCCACGGCCTGCAATGCGGCTTCTGCACGCCGGGCATGATCATGTCGTCGAGCTTCTATCTGCGCCAAGAGCCGTCGCTCGACGAAGAGAGCATCTGCCACGCGCTCGAAGGCAACATCTGCCGATGCACGGGCTATGTGAACATCATCGAGGCCGTGCGTCATGCGGCGCACGCGATGTATCCGTCGCTCGGCGATGCCACCACCGAGGACGCCACACGATGATCGGCCAACCCATCCCGCGCCTCGAAGACCGGCGCTTCGTGACCGGCAACGGCCAATACACCGACGACCTGCGCGTCGAGGGCCAGGTTCATGCGGCGTTCCTGCGCTCGCCGCACGCTCACGCCGCGCTGCGCTCGATCGACGTATCGGCCGCGCGCGAGGCGCCCGGCGTGATCGCGGTGCTCGTGGGCCAAGATTATCTCGACGACGGCTTTCAGGGCGTCGATCACGTGCCCAATCCCATCGATGCTATCGACGCCACGAAGAAGGCCTTCCTGACTTCATCGACCGGCGAGATCTTCAACCAGCTGCATGTTCCGCTGCCGATCGACCGCGTGCGTTACGTCGGCGAGGCGATCGCGATGGTGATCGCCGACACCGCCCTCGCCGCGCGCAACGCGACGGAAATGATCGAGGTCGATTACGACGTGCTCGGCGCCGTCGTCAATGCAGCCGATGCGATGCAGGAAGGCGCGCCGCGACTGTGGGCGGGCGCGGCGCACAACCTGTGCTTCCAGACGCAGATCGGCGATCGCAACGAAGCGCGCCGCATCATCGCGGATGCGCCGTTCGTCCTCACGCGCGAGTTTCATCACAGCCGCGTCGTGAATTGCCAGATGGAGCCGCGCGCCGCGATCGGCGTGTTCGATGCCGAAAGCGGCGCTTACACGCTGATCTCCGGCAGCCAGGGCGCCGTGCGCCAAAAGCTCTGCCTCGCCGCCGCGCTCAAGGTGCCGCCGTCACAGGTTCGCGTCGTCTGTCCCGACACGGGCGGCGGCTTCGGCCCGCGTTCGTTCATCTACGTCGAGCAGCTTGCCGTGGTGTGGGCCGCGCGCCGCATCGGCCGGCCGGTGAAGTGGACGAGCGATCGCAGCGAAGCGTTCCTCTCCGACTATCAGGGCCGCGACCAGATCGTGCGCGCCACCTTCGGTTTTTCGCGGGACGGCCGCATCCTCGCCATCGACAACGAATGGATCGGCAATGTCGGCGCGCATACGGTGTCCTATGTGCCAATGTCCAATGGCACGCGCATCATGACGACCGTCTATGACGTGCCGCTCGCCGCCGTGCACATCAGCGCGGTGATGACCAACACCGTGCCGACCGCGCCCTATCGCGGCGCGGGCCGCCCCGAAGCGACGCACGTGATCGAGCGCATGCTCGACCTCGCGGCGGCGGAGCTCGGCCTCGACCGCGCGGAGATCCGCCGGCGCAATCTGATCGCGCACGAGAAGCTGCCGTACCGCAGCCCGATGGGCCTCACCTACGACAGCGGCGAATTCGCGCGCAACATGGCGCGCGCGCTCGAGCTCGCGCAATGGGACGGCTTCGAGGCGCGGCGCGCCGCCTCGCGCGCGAACGGCATGCTGCGCGGCATCGGGCTTGCGAACTACGTCGAGTCGCCCGTGGGCGCGCCGCGCGAGCGCATCGAACTGACCGTGCTGCCGGAAGGCCGCATCGATATCGTGTCCGGTACGCAGTCCACCGGCCAGGGCCACGAAACGACGTTTGCGCAGGTCATCGCGCAGCATCTCGGCGTGCCGATCGCGTCGATCGCGCTGCGCACCGGCGATACCGCGTTCGTGAGCGTGGGCGGCGGCAGTCATTCGGACCGCTCGATGCGCCTCGGCGGCATGCTGCTCGTCGATACCGCCGCGCAGATCGTGATGCTCGGCAAGCGCGTCGCAGCCGAGCTGTTCGATGTCGCGCCGGAGCACGTGAGCTTCGCTAACGGCGTGTTTTCCGATGCAGCTTCATCGCGTGAAATCGGCCTCTTCGAGGTGGCCGCCCACGTCGCGCGCGACGGTCTGCCGGGCGAGCGCGCCAAGCGCACGCTGTACGCCGAGGCCGAAGTGAACACGCGTGTCCCCGCGCATCCGACGGGCGCGGCCGTGTGCGAACTCGAAGTGGACCCGGACACGGGCGTCGTGAAGCTCGTCAATTACACGTCGGTCGACGATGTCGGCCAGCCGATCAATCCGCTGATCGTCGAAGGCCAGGTGCACGGCGGTCTCGCGCAGGGTATCGGACAGGCGCTGTCGGAAACCTGCTATGTCGATCGCGAAACGGGCCAGGTGCTGAGCGGCTCGTACATGGATTACGGCATGCCGCGCGCAGGCGTGATTCCCCGACTCAACCTCGAACTGACCGAAGACCCGACCCACGGCAATCCGCTGCGCGTGAAGGGCGGCGGCGAGAGCGGCATCACGCCCGCCACGGCGACGATCTTCAACGCGCTCGCCGACGCGCTCAGCGAATACGGCACCGACGAACTCGCGATGCCCGCCACGCCGAAAGTCGTGTGGGAATTCATCCACCGCGACGCATGAACACGCTCGACAAGGAGACCGGCATGACAAGCCCTCACGTTGCGATCCGCCGCAACGGCCCGCTCGTGGACGTGGTCCTCGACCATCCCGAAAACGGCAATCTGATCGACGCGCCGATGAGCGAGACGATCATCGAATGCATCACGACGCTCGACGACGATGTGAAGCTCGTGCGCATCCTCGCGAGCGGCCCCGACTTCTGCAAGGGCCGCCTTTCGCCGATGCCGCCGAAGGACGCGAAGCCGTCCGCCGAAACGCTGCGCCGCGTGGTCGCCGCGCCGCCGCTCGCGCTCTACGACGCGCTCAAGGCCGTGCGCGTGCCCGTGGCGTCGGTCGTGCGCGGCAATGCGCTCGGCGTGGGCTGCGCGCTCGCGGGCGTGTGCGACATCGCGCTCGCGTCCGACGATGCCGTGTTCCAGATCCCCGAAATGGAACGCGACATTCCGCCGACGCTCGTGATGTCGGCGCTGATCGGCCGCGTGCCGTTGAAAACCGTCGCACACATGGTGCTGAGCCGCGTGCGCTTGTCCGCGAGCGAAGCGCTGCACGCCGGGCTCGTGAGCCGTGTCGTGCCGGCGGCGAACCTGGACGCCGAAGCGGACGCGCTCGCCGACACGCTGCTCGGCTGCAGCGCGGTCACGCTGCGCGCGGTGAAGCAGTTCCTGCATCTCGCGCCCGAAATGCCGGCGAACGGTGCGAGCGGCTTTGCCGCGCATCTCGCGGCGACAGCGCTTTCCGCGCGCTTCTGAGGACGGCGCACGTGCGCCGTCACCCCCAAGCATCAAGGAACCCAGATTGAGACCCAACACCGCCATTCCTTCGACCGTCGATGGCACGCCCGCGCCCGACCTCGAACGCTTCCGCCTGCGCCGCTTCCTCGAATCGCTCGACGAGAGCGAACTCGAACGCCATGACGCGTCCGTCGATCTCGCCGACATCGCCGGCATCATGGAAGGCAACCCGCGCGCCGTGTGGTTCAGGCGGCCGTCCGGCGGCGCCGTGTCGCTCGCGGGCAGCGTCGCCGCGAGCCGATCGCGTCTCGCCAAGGCGTTCGATACGACGCCGCAGCGACTGCTCGACACCGTGCGCGAACGCCTGCGCGTGAAAGGCAAGCTCGTCGAAGTGAGCCGTGAGGAAGCACCCGCGCAGCAAGTCGTGCTCACCGGCGACGCGTGCGACTTCACCGCCCTGCCCGTGCATCTCCAGCACGATCTCGACGGCGCGCCGTACATTTCGGCGTCGATCGACTTCGCCGTCGATCCGGACACGGGCTGGACCAACGTCGGCATTCGCCGCCTGATGCTGCGCGGGCGCCGCACGGCGGGCATCGATCTCGTCGCGCCGTCGGATCTGCGGGCCATCGCCATCGGCCACGCGAAGCGCGGCGAGCGTACCCCGATCGCATTCGCCGTCGGGACGCATCCGGTCGATCATGTCGGCGCGACCATGCGCATTCCCGCCGACGAGCTCGAACTCGTCGCCGCGCTGCGCGGCGCGCCGATGGGCGTGGTCAAGTGCGTGACGAACGACCTGCTCGTGCCCGCCGACGCCGAGTTCATCCTGGAAGGCTATCTCGACGAGCGCGGCCACGCCGAGCCCGAAGGCCCGTACGGCGAATTCCTCGGCTATTACGGCGGCGTGAAGACGAATCCGCTGTTCCATCTGACCGCGATCACGCATCGGCGCGACGCAGTCTTTCAGACGTGCACGATCGGCGGCCGCTCGATGGCGCGCACCGATACCGCGCAGCTCGCCGCGCTGCGCACCGAAGTGACGGTGTGGCGCGCGCTCGAAACCGCCGTGCGCGAAGTGAAGGCCGTCTATGCGAACCCGGCCACCGGCGGCATGTTCAACGTGCGCGTCGCGATGCAGCAGCGCGTGCCGGGCGAGGCGCGCAACGCGATCGCGGCCGTGTTCGCATCGCTTGCAAACGTGAAGCATGTTTTCGTGGTCGATCCCGACATCGACGTGTTCTCGGACGAGCAGATGGACTGGGCGCTCGCCACGCGCTTTCAGGCCGATCGCGATCTGGTGCTCCAGGACAGCCTGCGCGCGATGCCGCTCGACCCGTCGCTGCTCGGCGCGACGAAAACGGCGAAGGCCGGCTTCGATCTCACGCTGCCGTTGCTCGCGCCGGGCGCCGAGCGCGATCTCGAGCATCGCGTGCCGACGCCGCCCGCGTATCGCGGCGCGCGCTTCGACTCGCTCGAAGCGGCGCTCGAAGACGGACCGAAGCGCTTTTCCGAACTGATGGCCGCGACCGGCACGCGCGACGGCCGCGAAGTGGTCCGCTGGCTCGAAGACACGGCGCAACGGCGCGCGATCACACGGGACGAGGAAGGCCGCTACGTCCTTGCGTGACGCACGGGCTGTCGCACCGGAAAGTCCCGCGGTGCGGCAGCCGCTGCTGCGGACGGGATAGAATCGGGCATGCTCCACGCCCGAAAAACAAACGGCCGTCGTCGATGAATCTATCCCTCAAGCAACTCAAGGTTTTTCTTGGCGTCGCGAATGCGTCGAGCTTCACGAAGACCGCGCAGAGCATGCATCTCAGCCAGGCGGCGCTTTCCGCGATCATTCGTGAACTCGAAACGCAGCTCGATTGCCGTCTGCTCGAACGCACCACGCGCACGGTCTCGCTGACCGAAGCCGGCCGCCTGTTCTATCCCACCGCGATGGCGATCGTCGAGTCGCTCGAGAAATCGGTCATCGAACTCAACGAGCTGGGGCGTCAGAAACAATCGTCGCTGCTGCTCGGCTGCACGCCGATGATCGCAGCGAGCCTCATGCCCTCGGTGCTCGCGCGCTTTTCGAATGTCTATCCGAACGCGCAGATCGAACTCGTCGACCGCAATCCGACCGAACTCGTGCAGATGGTCGAGGAAGGCCATCTCGACGCCGCGTTCGGCGTGTTCTTCTCACAGCTTTCCGGCATCGACCGCACGCCGATCTTCCCGACGCGGCTCGTCGCCGTATCGCCCGCGCAGGCAGGCGCGCCGCTGCGCGGCTCCGGCATGCGCTGGACCGCGCTCGAGAATCAGCCGCTCATCACGCTGCCGAAGGACAATCCGCTGCAACGGCTCATCGAGGCGACACTATCGAAAGAGGAAGTGACCGTGAGCCGCCGCATCGTCGTGGGTCACTTGCAGACAGCCATCGCGATGGCGCAGGAAGGGCTCGGCACCGCGGTCATGCCTTCCTTCTGCGAACATATCTGCTACCGCTACAGGGTGCGTGTCGACGCGTTGCGGCCCGAAGTTCCGCTTTCGTTTTATCGCATCACGCGAACCGGGCGCGACACGCTCGCCACACTCGACCAGTTCACGTCGATGTTCACCGAAGCCGCGAAGGAAGACCCCACCGGATTCAGCGACGCCGATATCGACGAGTGAGGCGCGGCGACGTTCCCCCAGACGTTCCCCCAGGCGTTGCACACGACCGTTCGGGAGCATCGCCAGGAGCTCGCTTCTCGACTGTGCGTTCCATCCCGACAGCGAACGCGCCCTGGGGCGGAAAAAAGCTTATCTGCAGGCCTTTATGAACTCAATGAACGACGATCAGACTGCATCGCGCGCCGGAACGTTCTTTGCGCGAGCCCAGACAAGCCGAGAGCGATTCGGCTTCTTTGTGGGAGACACATCATGTCAGTCGATACAAACCATATGAACATCGTTGGCAAAGGCGCGGCAACGGCAGATGGTCCGGGCCCGGACGTCATGGCCGCGAGCACGCTGGATGGAAATAACGTGCTGAGTTCCGATGGGGACGATGTGGGCAAGATCAAAGAGATCATGCTCGACGTCGCTTCTGGTCGCGTCGCCTACGCGGTTCTCTCGAGCGGCGGCTTCCTCGGTATCGGAGATAAGCTGCTGGCGGTTCCGTGGAGCGCTTTGACGCTCGACACCGACAACAAATGCTTCCGGATAGCGGCGACTACTGAACAGGTGAGGAATGCGCCGGGATTCGACAAGGACGGTTGGCCCTCGATGGCGGACCGTTCGTGGGCGGATTCGATCCATCGCTACTATGGCCGGCCGCCATATTGGCAGCGCCTGGAGCGCGACGATGCAACATATCGCGACGTTCCGCCGGCGTTCTAAACGATAACCTTCCAGGATCGGCGGCGCCTTAGGCGTCGCCGGGTCGAACTGCACCGCTCGTCAGATTTTTTCAGCAGAAGACTCGACGACAAGAGCATCAGCAAGTGCTTCCTTAATGCGGGCCGTCCCGGCGGCGTCCTCGACGATCACGATTAGTGTAAAGAGCAAGCGCGAAACCGACGACGCTTCGTGCTTGAGCGCAGCCGCACCGAATGACTCGTAATGCGGCGCAAGAGAAGGATACAGTCCTAGATCTTCGCCATGAGCGGCAAAGGTTGCGTGGTCTTCCATGCAGCCAGTGTCGCGTTCCGTGCAGTACTCAGTGCTCGCAATGTAACGCGCTAGCCTGATTGAATCCAGTTCATGCACTTCGCTTCCATAGCCCAGCATCAGTTTCTCTGACGCATGTTCTGCCGCTCCCGCGCTCGAGAACTTCGCTATTAAAGTTCTGGCCACTTTTCCTCCTTCCACATCGCTGGGCGGACAGGTTTAAACGTCGCCTGCGAATGACTATTTGATTTGCACGGCAGTTCCTCCAATGTTGGTTAGCACGAGCCTTGCCGCGAGATTTGGCGGAGCTGCAATGGACGCTCAACGGTTCTCATTTCGGCAAGATGAGATTCACTATCGTCGGGCCGCAAGAGCACGCAACAATAACGAAGGCGAGCGGAACATTTTTTGCGCAATAAAGGGCGGCGACGGATTTCGATTTCCTTTAGTCGTCGCGATATCGGATTCGAGCTGGAAGTCGCCAATTTGCTATGGCTCAGCCGGGAATCGCGGCTTCGAGAGTGCCGCAAGTTTGCCTTTAAAAATAGACGTACAGGAGATTGCAATCATGAAAAAGTTAATAGCTGTCATCGCATCCGCATTGCTAGCCACTACTGTTTTCGAACAAACGGCGGCGGCGGCAGACGCTAACGATGCGCAAAAACCTCAGCTGAAGGCAAACAGTGAGAAGATGGAAGCGCAGGCCACCGCGAACAAGAAGAAGGCGGAGGCACAGACCGATGCCGAGAAGGCGCAGGCCTCAGCTAATGAAGACAAAGCGTCTGCTCAGGCCGACGCCGACAAGAAGGCCGCCAAAGGCGCCAAGGCGACCACGCCCGCCGAGGCGTCCGGCGCTCGACATGATGCGGCGAACGCGCAAGCCAAGGCCAATAAAAAAATGCAGCAGGCCCAGAGCAAAGCTGACAGAAAGAAGCACGACGCCGCAAACGATGCGAACGTAGCACAAGCGAAGGCCGACGAGAAAAAGGTCGAAGCGCAAAACGACGCTAACAAAAAGGCGGCGGAAGCCAAAGTCGACGCCGCAAAGAAGCAATAGAAAATGATGGGCGATCGTGCCGCTGGCCGATCGCCTTTAATCGTCACTCGTCCTGGCGCAGTCCGCACTGACGCTTTTGGCATTCATCGCGACACTTTTTTGTTTTCGATGAGCGGCCTTCGAAGCAGGGTGCGCTAGCTCGTCCATCAAGGCTCCTCGACGCGGGTCCAGGACGCATCGGGATCGAACTCGGTTAGCGGCTGTGCCGATGGGCCGCGATTCTTTTGATACACGACGCCGTTGTTGTTGACGACGAAAGTCATCACGCCGCTTGCGCCATACTGCGCGGGGTACGCGGCCATCGCGAAGCCGGCCAGCATGCGCCCGTTGATGATGTAGTTGAAAGGGCCGCCCGGCGCGTGCTTTCCCTGTCGCGTGAGAATGCGGAAGTAATATCCGTGATATGCATCGCCTGGGTTTCGATCCTTGAGATAGTTCGCGCTTGCTGCGATCAGCGGCCCGAACGGACTCGGCTCTTCACCCTTCGATTCATCCGCCGGCCAATACAGCCCGTCACGCTTGCCTGGCGTGCTGCCGAGCTTGCGCGCGTATTGCAGCACGCCGTCGCCCACGCGGTCGCGCGTCGCGTACTCGCGTTGCGCATCGACATACGCGCGCATCACCTTGATGGCCTCGCGCTCGTTCGCGCCGATGCGCCGATCCAGCACTTCCTGCTCGCCCTCTTCGGTTGCGAAGCGCCACGCGCCCTGCGTGCGAACGAGTGGAATCGGCATGGGCCACGCTTCATCACCGATACGCAGGATGCGGCGGTCCGGCGCCGTTTCCTCCAGCATGTGATACGCATTGAACTCAGCGAGCGCGTTGGCGCGCAGCTCGCGGTTCTCGGCTTCATCCGGCGTCACGACGAGTTCCTTGTGCGCATCGCCGAAGATGGCGATGAGTGCGGCGTCGTCGTTCGACTTGAGCGCCTGTTCCAGTGCACTGACCGCTTCGTCCGGCGTTTTGAAGGTCTGCTGCGACCCGGCGGCGAGAGCACCCAGAGGAACGGTGAGCATTGCGACAACTGAGCATGCGACGAACCGGCGGGACAAGATATTCACGAAACGTCTCCTATCGGCGGCCGACGCGGCCGCCCCCGCCGAATCCACCGCGCGCACCGCCCGAAAAGCCGCCACCCTGAAAATTGCGCCCACCCGGCCCGCCCGACATAGACTGCCGGCTCGCTGCGCCGCGCGTGCTGTCCGCTCTGGCGCCCTGGGCGGACCCGTAGCCGCTGAACGCGTCGCCACCCCGTCCCTGAAGGTTGCCGGCGCTCTGTGCGCGTGGCGACTGCGCGGCCGTCGGGGCGCGCGCGCCAGCGCGTTCGCCGCCCGCCGCGCCGAAGTTGCCGCCGCTGGCGCGAGTCGGAGCGTCGCCCACGCGCTGGGCCGATGCGCGTGTGCTGGCACCCGACACCTGTCCGGGCTTCTTTTCCGAGCGCCATTGGGTCGAGCCCTGAGACGCAGAGCTTCCGTTCGCCGAGCGGTTCGCAGCGCGATTGCTCAGCTCGTTCTTGACCTCGGCCCGGTTGACATTGCCTTCGCGGTTGATGTTGATCGTGTTGTTGCCGCCGCTGTAGTTCGCTTCGTAATGCCCGCCGTGCCACGCCGCAGTGATCGCCGCGCCCCAGATAAGGCCGGTCGCGAACGCCGCCCCCGGCGCGTAGGGATAGTAGTAGACCGGATAAGGCGCCGGCCAGTAGCTATATACCGGCGTCGGGCTGCTGATGACAACCGTCGACGGGTTGTACTGAGGCACGTAGATGACTTCGGGATTCGACGGAACAATCTTGATGACTTCCTTCTCGACCACCACCGTCTGCTTGTCATCCGTCTTGAGATTTCCCACTGACTGGGTCTGACGTCGGAAACGCTGCACGGCCTGCAGCACGGCGCTTTGATCCGCGACCACCGCTTCGCCGAGCGCCACGGTCCAGTCGAGGTCGTTGCTCATTTTCTTCAGCACTTCGGGGTAATTCAGCAGCGCCTTGATCGGGTCCTGCCATGCTTCGTTGACCGGCAAGTCCTTCTCGGTTTTTCTGCGATCAAGGAACCGGTCTGCCTGCACTACTTCCACCGGATAAGTCGATGCCGGAAGAATGATCGCGACGAGGTCATCGGGATAGAGTGCGATCGGACCGACGAGCTTGTCCAGCGAACCCGAATCCATCGCTACCGGTGGCGCAGGTCCTGCCTCCGACGCCTGAGCCATGGTTTGCGTACCGCTTGCGACAGGTGTCGGAGCGACCGTTTGCGCACCGCTTTCCGGCGGCGTCTGAGGGACTGCGCACCCGCCTGCGCACAGCGCGGATGCGATCACGATCACGCTAAAGCACTCACGCATGTCCAGCACCACCGACATTGGCTATACCGCGCGTGTCTCAGTTCCGAAGAACATCAGATTGCAAATCTCGTTCGACGCAAGCGGTCATTGCGCGCTCGCACCGCCATGTGCTGCTGCGATCGCCGCGTCGCGCTCTTTGGCGGCTTCCGCCTTCTTGTGCTCGAAGACTTTCTTGGCCGCTGCGACTTTCTGATTATATTTTTTGTTGGCTGCGGAGATTTCCATTCGCATCTTGACGATTTCGTCGTTATTCGCAGGTTGAGCCGCGCCCTGATCGGTTTGTGCCCACGCATTCGTTGCGAGCGCGATCGACATCAGCACTACAGCTCCGTTGAGACGATTCATGACTGCCTCCTCTCGTTGACTGCCACCAACTTCTTCACGGAGATCCGAGGTGTGCCGGCCGTTCCTCTCCGCGCAAACATTTCCAGGAACGACAACGCGATAAAAACCGCACTCTGCTCTGCTCACAGTATGCGAACGCGTTCGTGAATTCAAGAAAGCCGTCGCGCGTGCCCGAAACAACAAGAAGGAAAATGTCGCGCATTAAACCATGCGCTCGTATTCACAGAGGTGCACGCACCGTGTAGAGGGCACGTCGCCGACGTGACTGTACTCGTAGCCGACGTACCGTTGCCTTCCAGCGTGGTGGAGACGTCGTGAACTTGCGACACGACCGGGTCGTCGACCTTCCTTCGTCCTGGACAAAGCGCGAAAGCCGCTCCCCACTGGAATCCGGTCCGGCTTCCGAAGTTATATTGCGCGATAACCCCGCCTGCCCGGCGGCATTTCGATTTTTTTTTAACCGATCGAATTGTCGTGCCACCGATCGCCAAGCGTCGTCGTTGCAAAAGTCGATTCACAACGGTCGAGGATGCCGCTATCTTGATGCACACACCACATCCAAGATGTCTCGACTCGTCGTCCGGAACTCACATCATGCTCGCTCGCAAACTCAGGCTGATCGCGTTGCTCACTGGCATGCTCGTCTGCTCCTGGCCGGACGTGTCTTTTGCAACGGAGCAGGCGCAACAACGTCGCGCCGGCCGCGACGTCCGTCAGGATACGCGCCAGAACGCCCGGCACACCAAGCAGGACTGCCGCGCCGCCAATCAGCAAGCAAACGCGCATTGCCGACACGACAAGCGGCAGACAAAGCAGCACGGGCGTCAAGCTGCAAGAGACATCAAATACTGACTACGCGAGACGCGCCCACTGACGACAACTGGCCTGCATTTCACGCGCGGCGCAACGCCGTCCGAAACATGCTGCCTGAGCGATGATGCGCTCGTGCATGGCGGCACGCGTGCAACCATTTCTCAGCGGGCATGACTTTTCCCGTCGACAAGCCGCTCATGCGCAAGCCGCTGACGTCCGGGCATGCGTCCATGGGGCCGATGCGAGCATTCTCTTTGCGTGGGCCCGCATCGGAAGCGCTAGTTTGCGTCGGATTGCCAACGAAGGCTGCGCGGCCGATCGAAAACCAGCAGCATCAAGCACGCATAAAAGGAAACCGCGAGAAAAAGCCCCATGCGCACCGCGAACGCGGCATAGACGTCTTTGCCCGCGATGCTGTCCTGCACTGACTGGCCGAGCAGGATGATCATCGTGACGAGGCCGTTCACCCAGACGCCCGGCGAGTAGCGCGTCATCCTTATGCCATAGAGCCTGCGCCCGACCATCAAACCGAACAGCAGCATCCATAGGAAGAACATCCAAAGGTGCACGGAGAGTTTCAGCGCGAACCAAAATATGATCGCGAGCAGTCCACCGAGCAGTGTCGAGCCGATGAGATCGCGCGCCGCCCCACGCGCGGTCGTCGTGCAGCTCTGTCTGCCGAGGCTGACTGACTTCATGATGATCGGCATATAGCTTGTCGGATCGGTCAATGCGAGAAGGTACGCTGGCATGACCACGAGCGCGGCGCGCAGCGCAATGCGTCTCGCCTGACCGGAGGACACGGCCCTCGCCGCAGGCGGTGGCTGCGCGCTCGCTGGCTCGGGAAACAGGCCGTGCATGAGCGCGGACACCAGCAAGGCGAGCAGCAACCCCTTCACCAGCGCGCCGACCACCGTTACGCCCACCTGGAAGTCGGCCGTGCCGGCCGCGGAGATCATCGTGAGCCCCGCCACCAGAAAGGTCGCGACCAGATTGTTGCCCCCACGTACCCCGTAGAGGAACGCAAGGAATAGCAACAGGCCGACGAGCATCACGCCGGCAAGCGCGTAATGTCGAAGCAGCGGAACGAGCAGCAGGCCGCTGCCGGTGGTCAGCATCACGATCAGCGCCAACATCGCGGCTGCCTTGAACGAAAGCGGCCGGTTCTGTGTCGCGAGCAGAAAGACCGCGAACACCGGCGCGATCACGGGAACCGGGAAATCCAGCGCGAAACTGATCGCGAGGCACAACGCCGTCCCCGTCGCCATGCGCAGCGTACGACCATCTCGAAGCGGGAGCCTGTTTTCCATGGCGTCATCAATAGACGTAGGCCAGCCAGCTCATCGCACGCAGGAAAATGCGACCGAGCGGATTGAGCGGATTGCCTTCGCTCGGAAACGCCATCACCTCGGCCTGCCCGCCCACACGCATGTTGCTCAGGCGCGCGCGCTCGTCCTTATCGAACTCGACGATCACGGGGAAGCGCTGAGCCGGTCGCAGCCAATCGCGGCTTGTCTGCACACTAGGCAGACTGCCGGGTGGCGTGCTCTGCCCCACGCTCACACCGAACCCGATGCTGCGAATCCGCCCTTTGAAAACTTTGCCCGGGAGCGCATCCAGCACGATAGACACCGGTGTGCCGGGCCTGAGGCGGCCGAGATTGTTTTCGGTCATGTCCGCGCTGATCCACACGTCGCGGATTGCAATGAGCGTCATCACCGCCTTGCCTGCCGAGGCGAACTGGCCGACTTCGGTGCCGAGATCGGTAATGACGCCGCCGGTGCGCGCCCTGATGCGCGTGTTGGCGAGATCGAGTTCGGCCCTCTCGAGCGCTGCGGCGGCGCTGCGCAACTGCGCGTTCTCCGCCTCGATTCCGCCCTGCTGTTCGCGCGCACGCTCGACTTCCGCACGCGCCGCGACAACCTGACTTTGCGCTTGCTCGTACGTCGCTCGCGCCACTTCGAGACGCCGCAGCGAGATCGTGCCCTCGTCCTCGCGATACAGCCTTTCGAGCCGCTCGCTGTCCTGCCGCGCCTTGACCTCGTTTGCGATGGCCGCACGCAATGACGCACGCGCCGAATCGATGGCAGCCGTGCTCGCGCCGATCTGGCGGCGCATGGTTTCGAGATCGGCCCGCGCACGGTCGGCGGCGATGCGATATTGCTCGCCTTCGATCTCGAAGAGCACGTCGCCCGCGTTGACCTCTTGATTGTCACGCACCAGCACGCGCGTCACCCGACCCGATACTTCCGCGGCCACGGGCACCACATAGGCCTGCACGCGCGCCTGCTGCGTATAGGGCGTGATGCGGTCGGCAAGCAGATACCAGATCAGGCTCACGACGATCAAAGCGACGACCCACTTCACCGTCCTGCCCGACGGATCGTCGGCCGGTGGCGGCGGCGGAGCGGGTGACGGTGGCGCCGACGGCGTCCGCGCCGATGCGGTATCGGACGGCTCGGACTTCTCGCTCATCGGAACGCTCCTTCGGACGGCGCGTTCGCCGCCGGGGGCACGCTCACCTCGTTTAGCAGGTCGCCCCAGTTTGTGCGTTGCTGCATTTGCTGGCGTGTCGCGGGGTCGATGAGCGGCTGGCGCGTGGTCCAGCCACCGCCCAGCGCCTTGTAGAGCGCGATCAGACTGCCGACCGCATTGCGCCGGTTGACGACATACGCGTCCTGCTGGGCGAACAGCGCGCGCTGTGCATCGAGTACCCGCTGGAAGTCCGAATATCCTTCCCGATAAATCGTGCTCGCGAGCGTCAGCGAGCGCCGCGCAGCCAACTGTGCCTCGTTCAGGATGGCGTCGCGCCGCAACGCGGCGTTCATGGCCGTGGCGGCATCATCCGCCTCGCGCGCCGCCTCGCGCACGGTGTTCTGGTAGGCGACGGTCAACTGCTGCAGCCGCGCGTCCTGAACACGCACGTTGTTCGTGATCCTGCCGTGATCGAAGACGTTCCAGACGACGCTCGGGCCGGTCGCCACGGCAAGCGTGCTCGGTGAGCCGGCGAGCGAGCTCGCGCTGAAGCCGAGCGTGCCGAGCAGGGACACCGACGGATAAAAGTCCGCCTCAGCCACGCCGATGAGTGCCGACTGCGCGGCCATCTGATATTCGGCGGCGCGCACGTCGGGGCGGCGCAGCAGCAGATCGGCGGGCACGTCCTGAAGGACGGCATGGTCCACGAGCGGAATCACGCCTTCCTTGCCGGACGACACATCGAGTTCCGGCAACGGGCCGGGCGGTCGCCCCATCAGCAGGGACAGCGCGTGCCTGGCGAGCACGATCTGGCTCTCCAGATCCGGAATGCTGCTCAGCGTGCCCAGGTACTGAGTCCTCGCCTGCTGGAGATCGAGTTCGTCCGTCTCGCCGGCCTTGAAGAGCTTTTGCGCGATGTCGTAGCTGCGCTTCTGCAACCGGGCGTTCTCGCGGGCGATGCGCAGGCGCGCCTCGGCAGTGCGCAGCGTGAAATAAGTGTCGGCCACCTGCGCGTGCAACAGGACCAGCGCGGCATCGCGGTTCGCCTGCGCGGCGAAGAACCCGGCGTCCGCCGACTCGATCGCGCGCGCGAAACGCCCCCAGAAGTCGAGTTCCCATCCGACGACGAAGCCCGCGCCATATTGCAGATAGACGCCCGAGCGGGGCTCGAATCCGTCCGAGCGCTTGCGTGCCGACACGAGCACCTCGCCGCTGGCCTGTTGCACCTGCGGGTAGCGCCCCGCGAGCGCGATGCCGAGTTGCGCGCGAGCCTCGATCACGCGCAAACCGGCGATCTGCAGATCACCATTTCCCGCATCGGCTTGTGCCATCAAGCGTTCGAGGTTCTCATCGCTGAAAACCGCCCACCACTGCCGAACGTCGGGCTGCGGCGCCTGCTGCGTGACCTGCTCGAGCGACGCGCTGCTCCAGTGCTCGCTCCACCTCTCGTGCTGCGGATGAAAGTCCGGCCCCACGCGCATGCAGCCGCTCAGGAACCACGCGAGGCTCACGCTGACGCGGGCGGCCCGCCGCAGCCGTCTCATCCCGCTCGCGTGCATTGATGGGGACATGGCGCCGTCTCCGCGGCGCCCTTCACTGAGGCTCCCGTTGTTGCGCGGTTTCGGGGGCCGGCTGGTCTCTCACCCACCGCCAGAACAACTTGTAGGCGACTGCGAGCATCACGGGACCGATGAAGAGGCCGATCACCCCGCCCGTCACCATCCCGCCGAGCGCGCCGATCAACACGACGGGCATCGGTACGGCGACGCCTCGCCCCAGCAAGAGCGGCTTGAGCACGTTATCGGCCAGTCCCGCGACGAAAATATAGACCGAGAAGATGATCGTCGCCGTGCTCACTCCCTCGGTGACAATCACGAAGATGATGACCGGAACGGTGATCAATGTGGCGGGCAACTGCATGATGCCGATCAGTAGCACGGCGAGGGCAAGCAGGCCCGCGCCAGGAATGCCCATGACGATGAAACCGATGCCGATCAACAGCATCTGGATGAACGCGATCCCGACCACACCCTGCGCCACGGCCCGGATGGTAGCCGTGCACAGATCGGCGATCTGCTGGCCGTTTTCGGGCCCGGAGATGCGCGAAGCGATCTGCACGGCGCTACGATAGCCCTTCTCGCCGTGAGCCATGAAAATACCCGCGACGATCAGGGCAAGGAAAAAGACGAGCAGCCCGGCTCCCAGACCGGTGATTGTGCCGAGCATGGCAAGACCGGCCTCCTTGAGCTGGGGCGCGAACTTCTGCGCGAGACCTGAGATATCCGTGGATGCCTGCGCCCAGAAGCCGTATATTCGCTGCCCCACCAGAGGCCACGCGGCCACCGATTCTGCAGGAGGCGGAATCTGGAAGTTACCGCTCCTGATGACGGCCATCGCACGCTCGATCGAATTGGCCACCGCCACGCCCAGCAAATACGTCGGCACGAGGATGACGACGAAGGCGACGAGGACGATCAGCGAGGCGGTGAGGCCATCCTTGCCTGAAAGTACGTTGCGGAGTCTGAGCTGAAGCGGATAGAGCGTGACCGCAAGGATCAGCGCCCAGACCATCAGGTCGAGGAACGGGACGAAAACCCGGAAACAGAAGACGGCCAGAACGGCAACGAGTCCGGCGCGAATCAGGACGTCGAGCAGCTCTCTGGAGAGCGTGCGCTCGGGAATCGGCGATAGCATCTCGTGCCTCCTCGCAGTTTGCCGCGAGCATTTCCGTGGGCAAACCATGCTTGCCAGGGATCAACTTGGTAACCGGACGCAACTTCTCAATCGCTCGCGCGGCGGCATCGCCACTCACTGAGTCGTGCCGCTCACGTTCAGGACGTGCCGATGAATACGCACGCAAAGACTGCATGCCAGAAGATATGCGCTCCCGAGAATGCGCTCACCCGTCCAAGTCTAGGACGGGCAGCACGACTTCACAAACGAATCGGTGCATGGTGCCCGCGATCACCATATGGGCACCGTAATCGCGAAATGACGTCTACTCTGTTCGAGCCTGCGCAGTCGCCTCGAAGAGCCGCCGGTGAACGAGCAGCAAAAGAGGCGTCGAGACCATCGACAGCGCGACGACCAGCGTGACGAGCGATGCCTGGCGTTGATCGATGACACCGGCGGCCAGTGACGCGGCCATAACGACGAACGCGAACTCGCCGCCCTGTGACAGCAAAATGGCGAAGTAGCCGCGCTGCGAATCCGGCACTTCAAAGCGGCTCGCAAGAAACCACTGCGCGGCCGCCTTCACGCTGACCACCGCCACGACGAGCACCGCAACGCGCACCGGCTCACGCATCAGCACGCTGAAATCCATCGACATACCCACCGCAATGAAAAACAGGCCGAGCAGCAAGCCCTTGAATGGCGCCATGTCGACTTCGACTTCATGGCGGTAATCGGAATCGGCGAGCAGTACGCCCGCGACGAAGGCGCCCAGGGACATCGACAGATGCACGCTTTGCATGAGCAGTGCAATGCCGATGATCCAGAGCAGTGCGAACGCAGTGAAGATCTCGGCGACGCCGGTGCTGGTGATCAGCCGCAGCACGACGTTCAGCAGATAGCGGCCGACGAGCGCTATCGCGCCCAGCATGGCAAGTGCCTTCAGGGCGACGAGCCAGCCCGATTCCGCCGCGGGTACGGGCACCGTCGTACCGAGCAATGGCAGCAGCGCGATCAGCGGGATGGCGGCCATGTCCTGGAACAGCAGAATGCCGAATCCGGCGCGGCCCGTCGGCATGTCCATGAGCTTGCGCGCCTGAAGCTCGGACATGACCATTGCGGTCGATGACAGCGACAGCGCGAGGCCGCCAGTCAGTGCGACTCGCCAGGGCAGTCCCAGCATCATGAAAATCCCCAGCAAAGCAGCGGCACAGACGGTCATCTGCATCGTGCCGTAGCCAAAGATGGTGCGGCGCATCGCCCACAGCGCGTCGACCTTCATTTCGAGGCCGATCACGAACATCATCAACACGATGCCCAACTCGGAAAAGTGGAGGATGGCGTCGACGTCGGTCACGAGCTTCAGTACCCAGGGGCCGATCATGATGCCTGCCAGCAGGTAGCCGAGCACCGCGCCAAAGCCGAAGCGAACAGCCAGCGGCACGGTGATCAGCGCCGACGCAAGAAAGATGACCACGTCGATCAGCAGCTTCGTCATGCGTCGACCTCCCGAACCGGCACGCGATGAACGCGCATGGGGCACCCGAACCGGCTCAACGGATGGCACCGGAGCACCGAACGCGCGAGACGTAGGCGGCGTGCCCTATTGGAGCGCGACCGATCTCGTCTTATTCTGCGGGACCGGACGATGAGCATCGCATGCCGGGGCCTCTGGCATCGTCGACATTCTTCAGTGAAACGAAAAGCCTGCTCCCGGTGGTCGCCGTGATGATGCGCCCGCAACCGACAATCCGAATGAACTTGATATCGGTCGCGACGGCGACGGGCGGGCTTTGCGCGCCGTGCCCTCGATGCGCCCAATTGTCTTGCCTGCGTATCACGAAGTGTGCTGCGCGCCGCGCGAGGCAACACCGGACCAGTTCAACTATCTCAATCTCTCAGATAGTCGATTGTGCATTGTTTGTCATTAGTTTTTTGTGGGGGGCTTACACGTTGTGTCGCTCCCTAACCAGCATCAGCGGGATCTCGACGAGACTGGCTACCCGATTGGGAACGCTGCCAAGATAGGCTCGCGCGCCGCCGCGCCTGCCGTGCGTTCCCATCACGATGAGATCCGCATCGCAGCGTTGTGCTTCACGCAATGTGGCGCTCGCTATGTCGTCGGTGCCGGTCTCTGTGCTGATCAGAGCGGTCGAGACCAGTGAAGGCGTTACGTTGTGCAGGCATTCAAGCTCCTTGGCCGCGGCCGCGATCGCCAAGGTTCCCTCCTTGACCAAAGCCAGCTCGAGCGGGGTCGCCGGCATCAATCCGCCGGGACATATCGCGCGGTCCACGACATAGACCACGCGTATCTGCGTGTCGGCGGCTGCGAACCTCGCTCCGACGCCCACTGCCACAAGCGACGTTACGCTGCCATCGACCGCGAAGAGGACGCGCTGCACGCCGGCGTCGTATGTACTTTCGTATACGGCCGGCACGACGATCAATGCGCATGTCGCGAACCGGCTGAGCCTGTCCATCACCGCTGGGTCGAACCACCTTACCAATCCGTGATGCTGGCGGATACCAAGAATCAGCAGGCCCGCGCGATCCTCGCCCGCCTCTGCGGCAAGTTCATGTACGACGCTATCACCTTCCTTCGCGAGATCGATTACGCGACTTCGCACTGCAGCAACCGACTTTGCAAGCACAGTGCTCGCCTCGGTGATCGCGCGTTCCGCTCGTTCCATCAGTTCCCTGTGCTCCATGCCGCGATCCGGCTCCGAGCGAGCCGTGTTCGATGCGTACTCGTGCGGATCGAGCGCCAGGGAGAGAATCGTCAGTTTGGTGTCGGGGGTTGCAAGTCGCCGCGCGAACCCGGCGGCGCATCGAGACACTTCCAAAGAATCCAGGCAGAGAACGATATGCTGAGAGCCGCGGGGTTGCGGCGGCGCATCCTTGATTGGTTCCATGACTCATTCTCCCGGCGTGTACAGCAGACGCGGCGTGCCTCCGTCCGAGGCCATTGGCACTCATGCGCCTGTCCTGCACAGTTCCGTGCACTGCACGCTGCGAGAACCGTTCGTTGTTGCTAGCGCGACGACGAAACGGACGGCGGAAGCCCGAAGTGCGTTTTGACGTCTCTCACGCCCGGGACGTTCTCGGCCGCAACGCGGATCGCGTTGCCTTCTTCCGAAGGAATCACGGGCCCCCAGAGATGAACGGTTCCGTTCTCAACGGTGACGTTTTCCCGCGCGAGCGCCCAAGGATGATCTTTCATGGCCGCGAGCACGTCTTCGCGGATCGCGTTATCGCCGCTCTCCGCCGCAGTGGACACGTCGGGCGCCATGGTCACGAGCGCGCGAATCAGGTTGGCCCGGCTCACCACGCCGACAACTTTTCCGTCGCGCATGACCGGCACACGTTTGATACGGCGACGATCGAGCAGCTCGGCGATATCGGCGACGGGACATGTTTCAGTCACCGTCGAGACGTCGGTCGTCATCACATCTTCGACCTTCCTCGCGTGTTCCTTCACATACTGGTTTGCGAGTTCAGTCGTGGACGCAGCAAGCTCCAGCCACCACGAGCGCTGTTTGACGCCGGTCCCGATCTCCGCGCGCCGCATCAGATCGCCCTCCGTGACCATACCAAGTAGCCTGCCGGACTCGTCGACCACAGGCATCCCGCTGATGCCAGCGAACACCATCATCCCCGCGGCGTGCCGTATGGACATGTCCGGACTGGCCGTAATGATCCGGGTTGTCATGATGTCGGAAGCTCGCACGTTCATCTCCTTCGGGGAAGTCATCGCGGTGTGCCACGACGGTTGGTGTGCCGTTTGTGGGCCGTGCGCCTGACTTCGGAATCAGGGCAACTTCATGAGGTACACAACCGAATCCGCATTACCGGCGAGTTCTACACCGCGGGGCCCGCCCAGTCACAATTCAACTGGAGCGAGGCAATCCCAAGACAAAAAGCAGAATGCCGCTGTGGTCACAGTATGCGAACTCCAAAGTGAATTCAAGGAACCGGACGCGTGCGTGTCTCGTTGGATCCGGACGCTTTGAAGCTCGAATCGATCGCTCGTTTCGAATGTGAGGAAAAAATCCTCGGCGAGCCTGTCGCCGTAGTCAGCAATTAAAGAAATCGGCGACTGACTGGATTGCTCAATGCGATACGCCCTCCGACCGGACCGTTCTCCGCAATACGATGTCGCGTTCGGGATCGGGCAGCGCAAGGATCGCGTGCATTGTCACTCGCATCGCCCAGCATGCTTCGACGGGTGCCGCGGCTCTCGGGTCTCGGGAATAAGCCAGGTAACGCGCGATGTTCGCTGGAATATAACCAAGCTCATTCAGCAAAGACCGCTTCAGGCTCTCGTCGGCATGCGCGTATTGCTGGGCGGTGGGCACATCCGGCCGTGTTTCAGACCCGGCTGCTCGAAGGGCGGCCGACAACACATGAAAATACGCGTCGATATCGGCTTCAGATATCGCACTCAGCGAGATTCGATCGACGACTTCGCTCATTTCGTTCAAACCGAAGCAATCGGATGGAACCAGCGTGTCGAGGAACTTCGATATGAGCGAGACATATTGCAGCCGTAGCGCCGGCGACAGTCGTTCGAGGCCGTCCGACATCAGTTCGGCACGGGCGCGTGGATTCAAATAGATTTTGCTCGAACGACGGGCGTTTCCGGCGACCATGGAATCGGCATTGATGCGCGAGACCCAGGCGAGGATGAGTTTCCCTTTATCGGAAGCGGGATCGACGCCGTTTGCAACCAGCATCTCGTCGTAGACGGGTCGACGGTTTGCTGCGGAAAGCGCTGGCGAGTGATCGAGCACGGTCGAAGTGCCGAGCCAAAGCTCATCATATCTGAACGCAGCATGGACTTGAGACGCGTACATTGCCACAACCAGACAGGCGATCAGGCTACCGAACAAGGCATTCATGTCCCCCTCCGCGCCCGATGAACGCCCTTCGCGTTCGATCCGGTCGCGAGGGCTTCGCTTTCAAGATAGTTCAGCCAGAGCGATGAGCGCAATCGATTAAAAACTCGATACGCGACCGTCCAAAGCATTCCAGCTTTTCGAAAACGATTCGCCTCCTCATTGCACTATCCGCGGCAGTATTCCTTAGCGCCTGGCCACACGCGACGACCGCAACGCAACAGACATGACACCGTGGTGGCAGCAAGAGCGTCGTCCTGAAGGAAACTTTAAGTACTGACTTAAGCAAGGCCTCGTGCTACTTGAATTTGGTGCGCGTGCGTGATATCGACTCTATAACGAAGGGTCAGTTAAAGCTGTACATGACACCGGCAACGCTCAGCGTCCTCGCGGCGAAGGGACGACCCGTGCGCGGCGCAACGCCGCGCGGATACATGCCACCTATGTTCCGATGCACGTTCATTGAATGGAGACGTCGTAATGAGCAAGCACTCCAGAGGCGATACATCGCAAGAGCCTGTCCTCGAGAGCGACGAACTTCGACTCGTCGATGCGTGGTGGCGCGCGTGCAACTACCTTTCCGCGGGCATGATCTTTCTCATTGACAATCCGCTCCTGCGCGAGCCGCTCAAACCCGAGCACGTCAAGCAGCGCCTGCTCGGTCACTGGGGCGCGAGCCCCGCTCTCTCGTTCGTGTGGGCGCATCTGAACCGCGTGATCAAGCGTGACGATCTCGACGTGATCTTCATGGCCGGGCCCGGTCATGGCGCGCCCGGCGTGCTCGGTCCGGCGTACCTCGAAGGCACCTATTCGGAGGTGTATCCGGACAAGAGCGAAGATGAAGAAGGCATGCAGAAGTTCTTCAAGCAGTTCTCTTTTCCCGGGCATATCGGCTCGCACGTGACGCCGGAAACCCCGGGCTCCATTCATGAAGGCGGGGAGCTTGGGTATAGCCTTTCTCACGCGTATGGGGCGGCACTGGACAATCCGCGCTTGATCGTCGCCTGCGTCGTCGGCGACGGCGAAGCTGAGACCGGCCCGCTCGCGACGGCCTGGCACTCGAACAAGTTCATCAATCCCGCGCGCGACGGCGCCGTGCTGCCGATCCTGAATCTGAACGGCTACAAGATCGCCAATCCGACGATCCTCGCGCGCATCAGCCATGACGAACTCGAGGCGTTGTTCGTCGGCTATGGCTATCGACCGTATTTCGTCGAAGGATCGGATCCCGTCGAGATGCATCAAAAGATGGCGGAAACACTCGATGCCGCCACCGCCGAGATCCGCGCGATCTGGGACGAGGCGCGCAGCAATAAGGACGTCGAGCGGCCGCGCTGGCCGATGATCGTCCTGCGCACGCCGAAAGGCTGGACCGGCCCGAAGGAAATCAACGGTCACAAGGTCGAAGGCTCGTGGCGCGCGCATCAGGTCCCATTCTCCGATGTGCACGGCAATCCCGCGAATCTCGCGGTGCTCGAACGCTGGATGCAGAGCTACCAGCCCGAAGAACTTTTCGACGCCGACGGCCGGCTGCGCGCGGAGATTCGGGCGATCGCGCCCACCGGTACGCGCCGCATGAGCGCGAATCCCCACACTAACGGCGGCGTGCTGCGCAAGGAACTGAAGCTGCCGGATTTTCGCGACTACGCCGTCGATGTCGGTCAGGCAGGCAAGATCCAGCATGAGAACACGCGTCCGCTGGGCGCCTTCCTGCGCGACGTGATGCGTTGCAATATGGACAGGTTTCGCGTGTTCGGCCCCGACGAGACGGCATCGAATCGCCTACAGGCCATCTATGAAGTCAGCAAGAAAGTCTGGATGGCCGATCTCCTTCCGGAAGACGAGGACGGCGGCGAGTTGTCGCGCGACGGCCGCGTGATGGAAATGCTCTCCGAGCACACGCTTCTCGGCTGGCTCGAAGGCTATCTGCTGTCGGGGCGACATGGCTTCTTCCATACGTACGAAGCATTCGCGCATGTCATCGATTCGATGTTCAATCAGCATGCGAAATGGCTCGACATCTGCAAGAACCATGTGCCGTGGCGCGCGTCGGTTTCGTCGGAAACCATCCTGCTCTCGTCGACCGTATGGCGGCAGGATCACAATGGCTTCTCGCATCAGGACCCCGGCTTCATCGATCTCGTCACCAACAAGAGCCCGTCGGTGACGCGCGTGTATCTCCCGCCCGATGCCAACACGCTGCTCGTCGTGGCCGATCAATGCCTGCGCTCGAGCGATTGCATCAATGTGATCGTCGCGGACAAGCAGAAGCATTTGCAGTTCATGACCATCGACGAAGCGATCGTCCACTGCGAGAAGGGCATCGGCGTGTGGCGGCGCGCGAGCAACGACGAACACGAAGAACCCGACGTCGTCATGGCTTCCTGCGGCGATGTTGCGACGCAGGAAGCGCTCGCCGCGACCGCTATTCTCCGTGAGCGTTTGCCAGAGCTGAAGGTGCGCTTCGTGAACGTCGTCGATCTCTTCAAGATGCAGCCGAACACGGAGCATCCGCATGGATCGAGCGTGCGCAATTTCGAAAGCCTGTTCACCATCGACAAGCCCGTGATCTTCAATTTCCACGGCTATCCATGGCTGATCCACAGGCTCGCCTACCGGTTCCGAAATCATGAAAACCTGCACGTGCGCGGTTACAAGGAGAAGGGCAACATCAACACGCCGCTCGAACTGGCAATACTCAATCAGGTCGATCGTTTCAATCTCGTGATCGATGTGCTCGATCGCGTGCCTCGCCTGCGCGGAAGAACCGCGCACCTGAGAGAGGACATGAAGAACGCGGTCATCTCTCATCTGGATTACGCGCACACGCACGGCACCGATAAGCCGGAAATCGCGGAATGGGTGTGGCCGTTTTAATCGCGGAGCGCCGATGAAGTTCGCGTCAATTGCAGCAACATCGGCGCTGGATTCGAAGGGCGTAACGAACGGGGGCGGTCATGACGACACGGAGTGGACGGCTCCTTAGCGCGAGCCTCCTCGTCTTGCTGGCAGGCTGCCCCTCGAAACAACAGGATCAGCCGGCTCAGAACCCGCCCGCGGCCGCGTCGGCGCCCGCTAATGCTTCAGCAGCAGCTCCCGCCTCCATCGCGGCTCTTGCCTCTGCAGCGGCCCCCGCGTCCGTTGCGGCCTTGCCTCCCTTACCCGCATCTGCGACGCAGCCTGCGGCCCAGCAATATCCGCCCGAAGAACTGGAGGCGCTGGTCGCGCCGGTCGCGCTTTATCCTGATTCGTTGTTGTCGCAGGTGCTGATGGCGTCGACGTATCCGCTGGAGATCGTGCACGCCGCCCGGTGGGTCAAGTCGCATCCGAATGTGAAGGGCGACGCCGCGGTGATAGCTGTCCAGGATCAGTCATGGGACGTCAGCGTCAAATCCCTGGTGGCGTTTCCCCAAGTGCTCGTACCCATGAACGACAAGCTCGACTCGACCCAACGACTCGGGGATGCGTTTCTCGCTCAGCCGAATGACGTGCTGGCCGCCGTGCAGCGTCTGAGGATTCGCGCGCAGGATACCGGACATCTGAAGTCGACTCCGCAGCAGAAAGTGAGCGTCGAAGCACGTTCCGCCACGAGCCAGACCGGCCAGCCGGGCCAAGCGCCTCCCACGCAGAGCATCGTGCGCATCGAACCGGCCGACCCGCAGGTCATCTACGTGCCCTCCTACAATCCGACCGTCGTCTATGGGGGCTGGCCCGCGCCGGCCTACCCGCCGACGTACTGGCCGCCGCCACCGGCCTATTACCCCGGAGCCGCCCTTGCGAGCGGATTTGCATGGGGCCTCGGCATCGCCGCGGCGGGCGCGATTTTTAGCGATTGCAACTGGAACAGCAACGACGTCAACGTCAACATCAACAAGGCCACGAACATCGATCGCAACTTCGACCGCACCAAGGTCGAGAGCGGCAAGTGGCAGCATGACGCGCGGCACCGCCAGGGAGTTGCCTATCGCGACAACGCGACGCGCGACAAGTACTCACGCGGCGTGCAAGGCGCAGATTCCCGGCGCGACTATCGCGGACGCAACGGCGCCACGCCCGAGCGCGTGAGCACGGCCGATCGGACGGCGGCACGCAACCAGGGAACGGCCAGCCGGCAGGGTCGCGCAAACAACGCATCGGTCGCCAACCGCGCAGGCGCGAATGCCACCGGCGCCGGCAATCGCGCGAATGCGCCCAATCGTCAGGCGGCAGCAGGCGATCGAGCGCAGACGGCGAACCGCAATGCGGTCGCGGGCAATCGTCCTCAGACCGCCAATCGGACGGCTCAAATGCCAGACCGCGCTCAGTCACCGGCCCGCGGCAACGCAGGGAGCACGCAGGCGGGCAATCGGGGGGCGTACGCCGGCGGCGCGCGCGATACCGCATTCCAGGGCGTCGGCGGCGGTGGCGCGGCGCAACGCGATTTCAACCGTGGCCAGTCGAGCTTTCAGTCGTCGAACTTCAACCGTGGCGGCGGTGGCGGCGCGCGTGGCGGTGGTGGTGGCGGTGGACGCGGCGGCGGACGGCGTTGAGGAGAGCGACCATGAAGAGACTATCGGAGATTGTCGCGCTCCTCGCCGTGGCCGGAAGCACGATGACCGTCGCGCTCGCGCTCGCCGTCATTCCGGTTCCGGCGTTGAGCGCACAGAAGTTCTTCCAGACACCTGAAGCGGCGATGAACGCCTTCGGGACCGCCGTCGCCGACAACGACGAAGGCGAACTCAAGGCTTTGCTGGGCGCCGATTTCCGCAACGTGATTCCTTCGGTCGGCGCCGAGCTCCGGAACAAGTTCCTGACCGCCTGGAAGGCTTCCCACGCGATTCAGACGACCGACAGCGAGCACGCCCGAATCGTCGTCGGCAACGACGGCTGGACGCTGCCCATCCCGCTCGTGAAAAGGCAGCAAGGCTGGGAATTCGACATGCGCGCAGGCGCCGACGAAATGCGCCTTCGGCAGATCGGGCGCAACGAGCTCGCCGTGATTCAGACGATGCTCGCAATCTACGATGCACAACGCGAGTACGCATCGAAGTATCACGACGGCAACAAGGTTTACGTCTATGCAGACAAGTTCGTCAGCAGCGACGGCAAACATGACGGGCTGTATTGGCCGACCGGCGCGGATGAAGAACCGAGCCCGCTCGGTCCCGCCTTCATGACGGCTGGCGCTCGCGCCAGATCGGAGGCCGGCTACTACGGTTACCACTACAAGCTGCTACGCGCCCAAGGGCCTCATGCACCGGGTGGCGCATACGACTACATGGTCAACGGCCGTCTGTTGGGCGGCTTTGCCGTGGTCGCATGGCCCGCCCAGTATGGCGAAACGGGCATCAAGAGCTTTATGGTCAGTCACGACGGACAGGTCTATGAGCGCGATCTTGGCCCGGACGGTGACAAAAAGGTCGCAGCGATGAAGTCATTCGATCCCGGAGCGGGGTGGGAAAAGGAGGCGCCTTGAACCGCTGCGTTGTTCCTTCACCTCGAGGAGGCTCGTCAGGCTTTGCCTCACCCCGATGTTCGCAATGCCCATTTGAAGTTGGCGGGTTCGACTGCGGTCGCATAAAGTGAGAGGAACACATCGCGCCTTTTCGTGTCGATGATTCGCACGGCTGCGCGCCTGAAAGACATCGAGGTCTGTGTAGAAAGCGTTCCGGGAGAATTGAATCTCTCGGTCTTGGCTGGAGCAGGCAAATGAACAAGATGCTTGGAATCGGCGCGACGGCGATTGTCACAGTTGCCGGAGTAGCGCATGCGCAAAGCAGTATCACGCTTTATGGCCTGATCGACGCAGGCCTCACCTACACCAACAACCAGATCAGCGGAACGGGCGGCGGCCACAGCAACTGGGAGATGACGAGCGGCGCGGTCCAGTACGGTCGCTGGGGTTTGCGCGGAGTTGAAGACCTCGGTGCGGGAGTGAAGGCCATCTTCACCCTGGAGAGCGGCTTCAATCTGAACAACGGGCAGTTCTCGTCGAGCAACCGCATCTTCAATCGCCAAGCGTATATCGGCTTGTCGAGCCGCGATTACGGTGCGCTCACGCTGGGCCGCCAAACCGACAGCATGGTCGATTTCGTCGCGCCGCTTTCATTGACGGGTACGGAATTCGGCGGCACGCACTTCGCGCATCCGCTGGACAATGACAACCTGAACGATTCGTTTCAGATCAATAACTCGGTCAAGTATCTGAGTCCGAATTTCGGCGGCCTCAGGATCGGTGCGCTGTACGGCTTTTCCAATCAGGCTGGCGGATTCACGAATAATCGCGCATATAGCTTTGGTATGTCCTATGCCTGGGGAGCGCTGAATTTTGGTGCTGGTTACCTCGGGCTCAGCAGTTCCGCGCGCACGCCGGCACAGTTGAATACGGGCGGCGCAGTCACCGATACGACCGGCGCGTCCCTGCAGGGCGCGCTCGCGCCGACGGGTGTGCCTCTAGGCGTGCTGGCGAGCAATCAGAAGACCTTCGGCGCCGGCGTGAACTACACCTTCGGTCCGGCTGTGGCGGGTTTCGTCTACTCGCACACCAAGCTCACCCAATTCTTTCAGTCCGGGCTGAGCGGCACTTTCCAGAACTTCGAAGGAAACTTTCGTTATGCGCTGACACCGGCGGTCGAACTATCGGGCGCGTACACCTATTCGCGCGCCGGCGGAAACGGCGGAGGCGGCATTCCCCATTGGAACCAGCTAAGCGCGATGGCCGACTATCGCTTCTCGCGGCGCACCGATATCTACATTCAAAGCGCGTGGCAACGGTCGAGTCCAAGCGGCACTTCGCCATTGGGCGTGGCATGGATCAACGGCGTCGCCGCGCCGTCTTCCACGAGTACTCAGGTTGAAGCGACCGTCGGCCTGAGGCACCGCTTCTGATGCTCCACGAACGGCCGAGTTCTTGATGCGACGTTCGGCAACGCGGCGGAGTTGATTATCGCTTTCGTCGCCTTGCACGCAGCGCTTCCATTGCAGGGAACATGCTGCTCGTGTCCGGCGCGGCATTCGCTATCCCGAGCAGCGCTTCAATCCGCCCGAATGTCTCAGGCGACTTTGCGCCTACTCGCGGCAATCACTCTGATGTATCTTCACGAGCAACGAGTACTCTCCTCGATGGGCGCCTGGCTCCACGTCATGCAAAATACCCGCTTCTGATATGCGGAGACAGCTTGTGGGCGTCAACTTCGATCTGAACGATTTGCAGGCGTTTCGAGCCGTCGTGGAGTTGGGCAGCTTTCGCAAGGCTGCGGACTCAGTCAACATCTCGCAGCCGGCACTGAGCCGGCGCATCGAGAAGTTGGAAGCGGCGCTCGGCGTGCGACTTTTCGAGCGCACCACCCGTAGTGTGACACTCACGACCGTAGGCCGCGTGTTCGCCCCAAGTGCGGAACAGCTTCTCGACGATCTCGATGTCGCGTTGCTCGGCATCCGCGACGTGTCCACCAGCCGCCTGGGCCATGTGACCATCGCGTGCGTGCCGTCGGTAGCCTACTACTTCCTGCCGAGCGTCGTTGCTGCCTACCACGCCCGCTATCCGCGCATCCGGGTCAAGCTGCTCGACACGAGCGCGAACGAAGTCCTCGGCTCGGTCATCAGCGGCGAAGCCGATTTCGGCGTCAGCTTCATGGGCAGCCAGGAGACCGAGGTCGAGTTCAAGGTCCTGCTGCAGGAAAAGTTCGTGGCCGCGTGCCGCCGCGATCATCCGCTTGCCCGAAAGACCCGTGTGTCCTGGAGCGAGCTGTACGAACACGAATACGTATCCGTCGACAAGACTTCCGGCAACCGCCTGCTGCTCGATCAGGCATTGACCACCGTGGCGCCGGCTGTGCCGAGCATCTGCGAGACACGCCATGTCACCACGATGCTCGGCCTGATCGAAGCGGGCCTCGGCGTGGCCGCCGTGCCTTCGATGGCAATGCCCATGCGCGACCATCCGATCCTGACCAGCGTGCCGCTCGTCGATCCGGTCGTAACGAGGCGAGTCGGCATCGTGCGGCGCAGGGGGCGTCCGCTCGCGCCGGCCGCGCAGCAGTTCTATCAAACCATCCTCGACACCAAGCGCAGCGGCATGGCCGCTGCAGCAAAGAAGACCGCGAAATGACCCTGCCGAGGCCTTTCAATCTGCTCTACGTCCAGGTCCTGCTCTGCATGGGGCTCGGCGTGATCGTCGGGCACTTCTGGCCGCAGGCCGGTGCGTCGCTCAAGCCGCTCAGCGATGCATTCGTCGCGCTGGTGCGCATGATGATCGCGCCCATCGTCTTCTGCACGATCGTGACCGGCATCACGTCGCTGTCGAGCGGCTCGAAGATCGGCCGCGCCATTTTGAAAGCGCTGGCGCTGTTTTACTTTCTCACGATCGTCGCGCTCGTCCTGGGGCTCGCAACCGCCTTCGCGCTGCATCCCGGCGCAGGACTGCACATCGACCCGCACCATCTCGACACGGCCGTCCTCGCCCAGTATTCGACGCGCGCACAGCCGCACGGACTCGTGGAATTCGCGCTGCACGTGATTCCGGAGACGCTCGTCGGCGCGTTCGAGAAAGGCGAAGTGCTGCCGGTCCTGCTGCTCGCCCTTCTGTTCGGCTTCGCATTGAACGCCAGTCGAGGCACGGGGCGGCGGGTACAGGAATTCATCGATGGAATCGCGCACGTGCTGTTCGGCATTCTCGCGCTGATCATGCGGCTCGCGCCGGCCGGCGCATTCGGCGCGATGGCTTTCACGGTAGGCCGGTTCGGCATCCGCTCGATCGGCTCGCTCGGCATGCTGATGGTGTCGTTCTATGCGGCGTGCCTGCTGTTCGTCGTCTGCGTGCTCGGCCCGCTCGCGCGCCTGCACGGCTTCTCGCTCTGGCGGCTGCTGCGCTACATTCGCGAGGAACTCATCATCGTGCTCGCGACGTCGTCGACAGAACCCGTGTTGCCGCGCCTCATCGTCAAGCTGGAAGCGCTTGGCTGCGACAAGGGGATCGTCGGGCTCGTGCTGCCCGCCGGCTATTCCTTCAACCTCGACGGAACGGCAATCTACCTGACGCTCGCTTCGATGTTCATCGCTCAAGCATGCGACGTCCACCTCTCCGGCGGACAAATCGCGACGATGCTCGCGGTCATGCTGCTCACGTCGAAGGGCGCGGCAGGCGTATCGGGCAGCGGACTCGTTGCGCTCGTCGCGACGCTCGCCGTCATTCCGGACCTGCCGCTGGCGGGCGTCGCGCTGCTCGTGGGCATCGATCGGTTCATGTCCGAGTCGCGCGCCCTGACGAGCGTGATCAGCAACGCGTGCGCGGTGATCTTCGTATCGATGTGGGAGCGCGCGTGCGACCGAGCGCGCCTGAAAGAAGCACTGAGCCTCGCGCACGAGCCTGAAGAAGACTTCGATCAGCCCGCCGACCTGCCGGGCTGAATCGTTGCGCTCTTCTCAATGCGCGGCGACGGAATCGAGTCCGGTCGATATCACCTCCGGCTGCACGGCGGGCGACGCGAGATAGTCGAGCAGCGCCTTCGCTTCCTTCGGATGTTGCGCGCCAACGGGAATGCCGGCCGCAAAGCGCGTGACGGACTGCATCGACTCCGGAATCTTGCCGACGTACGCGGCGCCCTTCACCGGAAGCAACTCGCTCACCTGCTGAAAGCCCACTTCGTAATCGCCGGTCGCCACCACGGAGGCCACCGGGATCTTCGGGATCATCTTCGCCTTGGCCTTCACCTGCTCTTCGATACCGAGCCGCTTGAACAACTCGCGCTCGATATAGACGCCGCTCGCGCTGTCCGAATACGCGATCGACCGGGCGCGCAGCAGGGTCTCCTTGAGCGCCGCCTCGGACCCGATGTCAGGCTTCGGCGCACCGTCGCGCACAACCATGCCGATGCGCGAGTCCGCGAGCTCCACACGCGAGTCGGGCATTACCTTGCCCTGCCTGATCAGGTCGTCGAGTGCATAGCCGACCATGATCACCACGTCCGCAGGCTCGCCGCGCTGAAGACGGTTTGGAATGGCCTCCGGCGACTTGCCCATCGACGGGCCGAGCGCGGTGTCTAGGGTATCGCCCGTCGATGCCGAGAACTTCGGTCCGAGCAGCTTGTACGCCGCGGTAAAGCCACCCGAACTCATCACATGCAGATCGGCGGCCTGTACGTTCGCCGCGGCGACGGCGTTGCCGAGCAGCGCGGCGGTGCAGAATTTCAGAAGGATGGATTTCATGTCTGGAAGAGATGCGATGATTCAGGACGCCGCATGCAGCGGAACGGAACGGCGACGATACAGTGCCAGCGTTGCTCCGAGTCCGCACACCGCGGCGAAGCTCATCCAGTAGCCGGGCGCGGCCTTGTCGCCTGTCATGTGAATGAGCGCGGTCGAGATGACTGGCGTGAAGCCGCCGAAAACCGCCGTCGCGAGGCTGTAGGCAAGCGAGAATCCGGCGACACGCACGTCGACCGGCATCACTTCGGTGAGCGCGACAACCATCGCGCCGTTGTACATGCCGTACATGAACGAGAGCCACAACAGCACGAGCAGCATGTTGACGAAGCTCGGCGCGTGAGCGAGGAGCGAAAGCGCCGGATAGGCGGTCGCAATAGCGAGGATCGTCATTCCAAGAAGAAGCGGACGGCGTCCGATGCGGTCTGACAGCGCGCCGCCAATCGGCAGCCAGATGAAGTTGGAGATGCCCACGCACAGCGTGACGAGCAGACTGTCGGCGGTGCTCAGATGCAGGACCGTCTTGCCGAAGGTCGGCGCATAGACGGTGATGAGATAGAAGCTCGTGGTGGTCATTGCGACCAGCAGCACCCCGGCGATCACGACAGTCCAGTTCTGCACGAGCGTCGCAAAGACTTCCTTCATGCTCGGTCGATGCTGGCGCTGCTTGAATTCCCGCGTTTCCTCGAGATTGCGCCGAAGAATGAAGATGAAAGGCACGATCATGCAGCCGACGAAAAACGGCACGCGCCATCCCCACGCGGCGATCGTCGCCGTGTCGAGCCATTGATTGAGCGCGAAGCCGAGCGCTGCCGCCACCACGATCGCAACTTGCTGGCTGGCGGACTGCCAGCTCGTGAAGAAGCCCTTGCGTCCCGGTGTCGCCATTTCGGCGAGATAGACCGATACGCCGCCCAGTTCCGCACCCGCCGAGAAGCCTTGCAGCAGACGGCCGATCAGAACCAGCGCCGGCGCGAAGAGTCCGATCGTCGCATAGCCGGGCACGAACGCGATCAGGATGGTGCCGCTCGCCATGATCGACAGCGTGACGATCAGGCCCTTGCGCCGGCCCACATCGTCGATATACGCGCCGAGAATGACCGCGCCCAGCGGACGCATCAGGAAACCGGCGCCGAACACGGCAAACGTCATCATCAGCGAAGCGAACTCGCTTCCCGCGGGAAAAAAGACCGCGGCGATCTGCGTGGCGTAGAACCCGAACAGGAAGAAATCGAACTGCTCCAGGAAGTTGCCGGCCGTCACGCGCAGTACGGCGGATGTCTTCGATTGGCCGGGGGCAGAGGTGGTTGAAGAGGGATGCATCGAGGTGTCTCCAGAAATTTCGACTTGGTGTCCGGGCGATTTATTGTTTGTCGAATACTCGCCCGAACGGCGCAAAACGATAAGTGCTATTTTCGGAACGATTGATGTGCGCTGGTTATCAATGCACGCATCGCTGCCGGCTTCCCGTTCAGGCGACGAAGCGGCACTGGGAAGCGGGCGTGCGCGTGTCCATGTTGCGTCCACGGTTCAGGTGATCGTCGATTTCCGCCGCGCAGCCGAGCATCCTGGGATACAGGAAGATCGTGAACGCGGCAGTTTCCAGATCCGACTCCGCCAGATCGCCGCGTCGCAGCGGTTGCCACAGCATCTTGAGCAGCAGCGCCGCGATCACCGCATCGACGTTCACGCAATACACGTTGCGCGACACGCCGGCATCGAACAGCGCCTGCACGAGCTCGCGATAGAACGCATGGAACGCGTTGTATTCCCCGCGTTGCTCGCACAGATTTGCGATGAACACTTCGCGCGGGTCATGATTGACGGGCCTGTCCTTGAACACCGGATGATTGACCCCTGGCAGCTTCGCGATGTCCAGGCTGCCCGCGTTCTTCTTGCGCGCCTTGTATTGCGCGTAATGCTCCACCGCGCGCGCGGCCAGCTTGCGCAGATCCACGCCGTGGCCGGCGTCCGACGGATCGCTGAGCGGCGTGTCGCGGAACGCTTCGATCAAAAAGGCGATTCCCTCGTAGCCGTTGCCGCCATGCGTATAGCCGGTATGCGAAAGGAAGCCGACGAGCGCCTTGTTGAGTTGCACGCGCTCGGGGCTTTCGGGACCGTCGGCGGATACGGCGCCTTTCGCCCCTTGCGCCGAAATGGCTCCGGGACCGTTGGTGAGCAGCAGCCCCGCGAGCGTTTTGAAGGCGAACAGATCGTCGGGGCCGGGTTCGAGATCGAGCAATGCGGCGAAGCAAATTTCGGTGAGGCTGCGTTCGTTCAGGAGCGATTCGGTGGTGAAGCCGCAGAAGCCTCCCGGGGCGTGACGAGATGCATCGGCCGAAGCGCCGATCAATCGTCCGAACAACATGGTCCACCAAGGCAGGCTCTCGGCGGTCACGCGCGACACGCGCTTGCGCATGAGCGGCCCCCACGCCAGCGTGGTCGTGATCGCGGCGAGCACGGCGTCCGCCGTCGGGTGCGCCGGCTGCGACGTGAGCCAGCGGATCAATACGGACTTGGCGCCGCGCCTCGCAAGTCCCGCGAGCATCGCCTCGGCGCGCGGATCGCGAGCGTCCGTGAAGAGCGGCTCGCTGCCGGTGCCGTCGATCTGGCCGATATCGAAGCTGTCGTCGAGCGCATTCGTGAGGCCCGCAGCCGAGAAGTGGTCGATCAACCATTGGGCGGCATCGCGCGCGGCGCGCTGACGATTCGGCCCGACGATCGATGCCGCAGCCGCCAGAATCGCGTTGGGTGCATTGCCCGCCTCTCGCGCCGCCTGAGCCGCGACGAGCTCCGGCGTTCCATGCAGATTGACCGATGCCGCGACCGCCACGTTGATCAGCTTTTCGTCGTTCTCGCCGCCGGGTTCGTGCAGCAGCGCGAGATTCACGTTCGCTTCGAGTGAGCGCGTCGCGGCGTCGAGCATCGACGTTCCGTGCAGGCTGCTGACTTGCGTCTTCGCATCCATCTGCGATGCGCCCGATGCGTCCTTGAGCGATTGACGCGGCGCGACCGCCCCGATCTGGCTGTTGACCTGCAAGACTTGCTCGTCGTACGGAGCGACCGCACCGACCACGGGAATCGCAAGACCGGAGGGCAGCTCGATGCCCTGGTCTGAGCCGAACCACGGCTTGAGCGCGAGGCTGCCTTCGGGCTCGAAGTCGGGCATCGTCGCGTTGGCGCGCATGACGGCCGTCAGCGCCGCCGGGATATGCGCGATGTTCGTCACGACCGCGCCTTTTGCCGAGCAGCAAGGATCGTCAGGCGTGAAGAGCCGGTCGACGCCGAACTTCTCCATGAACCAGCGTTCTTTCGCCTGCGCGTCATCGGAACCGCCGGCCATCGCGCCTGCATGACCGACCGCACGCGTCAGGCGGCCCTTCCATCGGCCCACCACGCAGGCGACTACCGGCTTCGTGAACGTCGCGTCGGCTTCGTAATAGCCGCCCGGTTCGCAATAGAGCACGGCGGCCTTGCTGCGCGCGTCGTTGGCGAGTGCAAATGCAAACTCCGGCGCGGCGTAGTGGATGTAGACATCCTTGCCGCTCGAAATGACGGTCGATGTGCCCCAGCCGCTCATGCGCAAATATTGCGCGATCGTCGTGCTGAATCCGCCTGAGTTGGAGAAGATCGCGATCGACCCTTTGCGCAGCGAATCGTCCGGATTGTCGCCGCCGAGCGCTCCGCCGATCCTCACGCGATTCCACGAGTCCGCGACCCCCAGCCCGTTCGCCCCAAAGATGTCGATGCCGGCTTGCTGGCCCATCGCTCGAATTTCGCGGGCGTCGTGCACAGCGATCTTCTCGGTGATGATGAAAATCTTCTTAAGCTCTGGATTGACGCGAATCAGTTCGGCGACGCCGTCGCGCGCAGCCGATGGCGGCAGGTACACCACGCCGCAATTGAAACGGTGCCCGGCCTCCAGCCCTTCGCGGACGTTGTTGTACACCGGGATATCGCCGATCGGTGTCGCGAGCGTTTTCCCGCCCTTCCCCGGTGCCGTACCGAAGACGATATTGCCGCCCGAGAAGGCGTGGCTGACGGGCGTCACGTCCGACGACTCGCCCCCCAGAATGTTGAGCACGCACACGCGATCGTCGCGTGTGGCGATCTGCGCGAGCGAGTTGACGCCGACGAAATACTTGAACGGTTTGCTGTGTTGCTTATGCATGTCGTACTCCTCAAGCCTGAGCCGTTTCGGCTGTCTTCACGGTCGCGCCGATCCGTGCTGCGATCTCGGCCCGGCCACCCTCACGCATCCACGCATCCGCCTTTCGGGCGTACTGGATGACTTCGCTGATGTCGGAGTCGAATCCGAAAAGTCTGTAAGGCAACCCGAGCGAGTCGCAGGTGTCTCTCAACGCCGCCATGCCGCGCACAAGGTTCGGCCCGCCACGGCCGAGCACCACGTAGAGCGGCGTCGGTCCATGCTCGCTGAAGTGTTCGCGAAGGGCATCGGCCATCGCTCGCAACGTCTCGAAGATGTCGGTGTTGTTCGACTTGCCGCCGATGATGAAAAGCACGTTCGATTGCCTGAGCCAATGCCTGAAGCAGATACGGGCCACTTCCTTCATCTTCGCGTAAGGTGGATTGCCACCGAAATCCGACGAAATGATCGCGGCGTCGCCGAGCATTTCGGTGACGAGCGAGTTGGCGCCCCCGCCAAAGGTCGGCGCGAGGATCGTTCCCTTGTCGTTGATCACGTACACATCGCTTTGGCCCTGATGCGTGCGCAACTGATTGATCTCCTGCTCGAAGTCGGAGTAGTCGGCGGCGAACAGGTGTTGCGGGAGTCCAAGGCGCGTCCAGCGCGGATCGTCGCGATCGAAGCCGCACTTGAAGTCGCATGCGACCGGCGTCAGGCGTCCGTTCCTGTCCTCGCGCATGCGGATCGGATTGAGCTCCAGCGTCGTCATGCCGAAGTCGTGAAAGAGCTCCCAGAGTTTCGGCAACTGCTGCACGAGCGGCGAGATGATCTCCTTCGGCGCGCCGATCTCGCTCAGCGCATTTGCCACGACGAACGCCTTCAGGCCCGTCAACGCGTCGAAAGGCACCATCGCCACATGCTTCGGATCGACCTCTTCGATGTCCATGCCGCCCTTGTGCGAGAGGGTCATCGTCGGTGCGCGAAAGCGGGTTGAATCGGTGATCGAGAAATAAACTTCGTGCTCGGCCGGCACGCCGGCTTCGAACGTCACACCATTTGCCTTCGCTTTCAGATGGCCGACAGTGTGTTCGGCGAAGTACAACCGTTCTTTTTCGCTCAACGCGGTCTTGAGATCCGTAGCGCGGCCGAGCAAGCCCGCTTTGCCCTTCTTTCCGACGCCTCCCTTGAAGACGGGCTTGATGAAGATCTGCCGATGACGATCGATCAACGTCTTGATCTCCTCTTCGCTGGCGCTCGGACCGAGGATTTCACTCGCCGGGAATCCGACGAATTGCAACAGGCGCGCGCCGTGCAACATTCCGGTGATTTGCATGAAGTTTGTCTCCTGAAGGCATTGCGATAGAAAAGAAACGGGTGTTTGGACGAGAGCCAGACGTGACGACGCGGCCGCCGCGCCATTTGACGCTCGGGTTCGGATGTCTGGTATGCGTTAAGGCTGGGCCGCGAGACCGGGCGGCCTCGAGCGGCAATCGTTAGCCGCGTTGAATGTGTCGTGCGACGTGCATGGCGTGTCTCCGATGCGTTTTACTTACGTTCCAATTTCGCTGGAATCTTGAGTACGGATACTCACGCAAACCGGCTGAAACCAAAAGTGCAATTTTTTCAACTATTGATGTTCCGTGGCTATCAATGCGTGCACCGAATCAGAGTTTTGCGGGACCGCTGCACGACGGCCGCGAGGCGTGCGACGATCGAATTACGCCTGCGACGACGCTACGCTGAATTGGGCGAAGCGAGCGGTTGGCGCATGGACTCGAGGCGGTCCAGGTTTCAATCATCCTTCAAGGGACTTCATATGTACCGTGCTCTGAAACTAACTGCGCTTTGCGCGATGCTTGCCATGATCAGCCCGGCAAGCGAGGCCGCATCGTCGGCTGCAAAGCGCACGGCAACCGACCGCTCCATCCTCTACCGAACGAAGCAGGTCGATGGGCTTTCGATCTTCTACAGGGAAGCGGGCAATCCCGATGCGCCGACGCTGCTTCTGCTGCATGGCTTTCCATCGTCGTCGCGCATGTATGAGCCTTTGCTGTCGCGCCTGTCGGATCGCTACCATCTGATCGCACCCGACTACCCGGGTTTCGGCCACAGCGATGCACCCGATGCGAAGACTTTCGCCTATACCTTCGATCATCTCGCCGAGATCACGGCGCATTTCACCGAAGCGGTCGGACTCACGCATTACACGCTCTACGTGCAGGATTACGGCGGCCCGATCGGCATGCGCCTCGCCGTGCGCAATCCGGAGCGCGTCGATGCGCTGATCGTTCAGAACGCCGTCGCGCACGAAGAAGGGCTCGGTCCGTTGTAGGAACCGCGTCGGGCATTCTGGAAGGATCGCGTATCGAACGAGGCGGCGCTTCGCAAGAACTTTCTTTCGCTCGAAGCGACGCGCCAGCGTCATGTGGGAACGAACCCGCATCCGGAGCAGATTGATCCGGATCGCTGGACCGATGAATATGCGTTCCTGAGCCGTCCGGGCCAGGCCGATATCCAGACCGATCTGTTCTATTCGTATCAGACCAATGTCGCGAGTTATCCGGCATGGCAGGCGTGGCTGCGCGAGCATCAGCCGCCGACTCTGATCGTGTGGGGCAAGTACGATCCGTCCTTTCAACTCGCCGAGGTTCCCGCCTACGAGCGCGATCTGCCCGACGCCGACGTTCACATAATCGAGGCGGGGCACTTCGCGCTCAACGATAAACCGAACGAGATTGCGGCACTGGTCAGAAGTTTTCTCGATCGGCGTTATCGTTCCCGCAAGTAGGACGCGCGCCGACGATGCTTCGGTAGGTCAGACGGCGTGAAGCCTGTCGTCAGTCTCCGGCCGACGTGAAAGAGGGTCATCCCGCCTCGCGTAACGCGACACCGGCCGCTTTAGACCGAGATGCTCGCGCAGCGTGTGGCCTTCATATTCACTGCGAAAACGTCCGCGCCGCCGCAACTCCGGAAGCACCAGTTCGATGAAATCGTTCAGCGAATCGGGCAGCAGCGCGGGCATCACGTTGAATCCGTCCGCGCCGTAGTGCACGAACCGCTCTTCCAGCGCATCCGCGATCTGCGCAGGCGTGCCGACGAGTTGCCAGTGTCCGCGCGCGCCGGCGATCCGGCGATATAGCTCGCGGATCGTCAGATTCTCGCGGCGCGCCAGTTCGATCATTAGCGTCTGCCGGCTTCTGCTTGCGTTGGTCTCGGGCAATTCGGGAATCGGTCCGTCGAGCGGGTACGCCGACAGATCGAAGCCGCCCGTCAGCGTCGAGACCATCGCGAGGCCCACGACAGGATCGATGAGCGTCTGCAGCTCGTCGAACTTCGCGCGCGCCTCCGCCTCCGTGCGGCCGACGATCGGCATGACGCCCGGCATGATCCTGAGCGAGTCCGGATGGCGACCGTGGCGGGCCATGCGGCCCTTGACGTCGGCGTAGAACGCGACGGCGTCGTCGAGCGTCTGTTGCGCCGTGAATATCACTTCCGCGGTGCGGGCGGCGAGTTCCTTGCCCGCCTCCGACGAGCCCGCCTGCACGGTCACCGGATGTCCCTGCGGCGAGCGCGCGACGTTCAATGGCCCGCGCACCTTGAAAAACGCCCCGCGATGATCGAGCACGTGGCGCTTGTCCGGATCGAAGTAACGCCCCGACGCCTTGTCGCGCAGGAAGGCGTCTTCGTCCCAGCTATCCCAGAGACCCGACACCACATCCGCGAATTCGTCCGCACGCTCGTAGCGCCTTGCATGCGCGAGATGCTCGTCGAAGCCGAAGTTGCGCGCTTCATGCTCGCTCGATGACGTGACCAGGTTCCAGCCCGCGCGCCCGCCGCTGATGTGATCGAGCGACGCGAACTTGCGCGCGATGTGATAAGGCTCGTTGAACGAGGTCGACGCCGTGCCGACCAGACCGATGCGCCGCGTGATTGCGGCAAGCGCTGAAAGAAGCGTGACCGGTTCGAACTGCGCGACGTAGCTGTGGGCGGTGCGGCTCAGGAATTGCGGATCGTCGCCGCGCGTCCCCGTGCCGTCGGCGAGAAAAATCAGATCGAACTTCGCCGCTTCCGCCGCCTGCGCAAGCTCGGCATAGTGGGCGAAATTGCTGCCTGCATCGGCGCTCGCATGAGGATGCCGCCACGCGGCGATATGATGGCCCGTGGGATAGAGAAACGCGCCGAGATGCAGATGTCCGTTTCGTTGAGTCATGTTCGATCGTTTCTGGTGGTCGTCGTGCGTTCGGGGTAGCCACGCCCCGCCCGCTCAGTGGCAATAGAGATCGTTCTGGGCGTTGAACATGTCGAATGCGAGGCGTGTCGCCTGATCTTCGCGCACCGTCGAGAGCCAGCGTTGCCGCCGCCAGCTCTCGACGATCCGTTCCGTGAACGCAGTGGTCGCGGCATCGCCGATGCGCGTCGCGATGAAGGCGGGCGCAGCCGCGACCGTGCCGGGCAGACGCCGGTAATACGCCCAGTCGGGCTGCCTGAGCAACTGCCGGATCACATACTCGTCGTCGACGAGCGCCGCGCACTCCCCCGCCTGAAAGGCCAGCAACGCATCGAGCGGACGGTCGAACGCCTGTACGCCCGCATGCGCGCGGCGCGCGGCCTCCCGCGCGAACGGACTGCCGTGCGAGACGCAGATCAGGCTTCCCGCGAGATCGCCCCAGTCGCGCACCGTGCCGCGCCGAAGCACGAGCGCCGTGCCGCGTCCGGACGTATAGGGGCTCGGCGCATAGGCGAGCGACGGTTCGGCGCCGAACGCGAGCCCCGCGACGGCGACATCCGCGCGGCCCGATCGCAGCGCGTCTGCGGCTTCGCCCGGCCCGGCGAGCAGCAGGGTGACGGGCAGTCCCGCGCGCTGTCCGATGTCTTCGGCCAGCGCCGCGGCAAAGCCGTCCGGTACGCGCGCGAAATGATCGACCCGGCCGACGTTGAGCGTCGGCGCGGGCCGCGACGGGACCGCGACGATCAGCGTTCCGCGTGTGAGCGCAGCGGCGAAAGGCCGGTCATCTCCCGGGCGATTGCGCCATGCATCGCGCAGCGGCAACGACGAGAGCGCCACCATCGCCATGACCGCGAGGGCGAGCCAGCGCAGGCGTCTGCCGTGACCCGGAAGCGCCGCGAGCGCGCTCCTAGCCATTTTGCGCGAGCCCCACACGCCAGCGCAGCAGGCGCCGCTCGAGCAGCGAAAGACTCTTGTTGATCAGCAGGCCGAACAGCGCGAGCAGCACGATGCCCGCGTACATGTCGGGAATCTGGAACGTCTCCTGCGAATTGAGCGTGTAGAAGCCGAGCCCGGAGCGTGCGCCGATCATCTCCGCCGCGACCAGCGCCGTGATGCTGTATGCGCCCGCGAGCCGGATGCCGGTCAGGATCTCGGGCAGCGCGGCGGGCAGCACCACCTTGGCGAAGATGAAGCCCTGCGAGGCGCCCATCGAGCGCGCGCAATCGATGAACACGCGCTCCACCTGCTTCACGCCCGAGATGGTATTGAGCAGCACCGGCCAGAATGCGGCCCACACGATGATGGCGATCTTCGACGACTCGCCGATGCCGAGGAACAGCATGAACACCGGAAACAGCGCGAACGCGGACACCTGGCGCAGCAGCTGATAGAGCGGATCGATGATTCTTTCCGCGCGGCGAAACCATCCCAGCGCGAAGCCCGACACGACGCCGCCCGCGATGGCCAGCAAAAGGCCGCTGATGGAGCGCAGCGCGCTCGCGCCGAGATGCGTCCACACGTCGCCGCTATCGAACAGGCGCGCGATCGCGAGCGCCACTTGTGAGGGCGGGCTCAAATAGGCCGTGCTCACGATGCCCGAGCGCGGCAGCACTTCCCACAACACCGCAAAAACGATCAGCGCGATCGAGCGCTCGAACGCGAACGAAAGGTTCACGCCGCGCCCGCGCCTTGCCCCGCGCGCAACGCTCCGCTTTGCGCCCAGCAAGACGGGCAGCTCGTTCAATGTCTCTTGTTCCGCCACTTTTCACGCCCCCGTCAGTGTTTCGGCGACGAGCTCACGCGGCGCGCCCCGCGCATCGTCCAGCTCATGGCTCAGGCTCGCCCACGCGCGCTGGCGCAGCGCGACAAACGCGGCGCTGTGTCGTACCGATGCCGGACGCGGACGCGGCAAATCGATATCGATGATCTCCTTCACGCGTCCTGGCCCGCGCCCGACGATGGCAACACGGTCCGCCAGAAAAATCGCTTCGTCGATGCTGTGCGTGACGAACACGACCGTCTTCGCGCTCTGCTCCCAGATGCCGAGCAACTCGTGCTGCAACGACTCGCGCGTCTGGGCATCGAGCGCGCCGAAAGGCTCGTCCATCAGCAGGATCTCGGGACCGTAGGCGAGCACCCGCGCGATCGCCACGCGCTGCCGCATGCCGCCCGACAATTGATGCGGATAGTGATCCGCGAAATCGAGCAGGCCGACGAGACGCAGGAAGCGTTCTGCCTCGCTGCGCCGTTGCGCCCGCTTCACGCCGCGAATCTCCAGTCCGGTTTCGACGTTCTTGCGCACCGTGCGCCACGGAAACAGCGCATAGCCCTGAAACACGAAGCCGAGCTTGTTGCGCGCGCCGCCGACAGGCTCGCCATCGACGGTGATCCGGCCCGAGGTCGGCGCGCTCAGGCCCGCGAGGAGGTTGAGCAGGGTCGACTTGCCGCAGCCGCTCGGACCGAGCACAGCCAGGAATTCGCCCTCGCGCACGCGCAGGTCGAAGGCGTCGAGCACGGTATGGCTCGACGCCGTCGCCTCGTTGACGTAGGTGAGCGACAGATCGCGCACGACGATCTTGTCGCGTGCCGCGCGTGTCCCGCTCATGAGGGCCTTCCGTTCGCGACCGGCGTCGCATTCGCCTGTGACTGCTTCGCGGCGAACGGGTTGTACTGGTTCGTGTAGACGTCCTTCACCTGCACCTTGCCCTTCGGTATCTTTCCGGCCTGCTCCAGGATGTCGATGTAGTACTGGATCGGCGGCTCGGTCACCACGAGATCCTTCACGTAGGCATAGCGCTCGACCAGCTTCACGTCGATGCCGAGCCGCTCCGCCGTGAGCTTGCGCGCCTCGTCGGGATGCGCGTTGACCCAGTTGCCGGCTTTCGCGATCGCCGTCACGAAATCCTTCACGGCCTGTGGATGCGCGCGTGCGAATGCGCCGTTCACGCTGTAGGGCGCCATGCCGCCGAGGCCGCCGTCCTCGTCCCAGTCGCTCCACAGCTTGTGCAGTTGCGGATCGGCCTCGGCAGCGCCGGAGAAAGGCGGGTGAATGATGGCGATATCCACGTTTTTCGTGACGAGCGCCTGCTGCGACTGGTTGTCGGGCACGACGAGCCAGTTGACCTTCGACACGTCCACGCCGTGCTGCGACAGATACTTCTTCGTCACGAATTCCGCGCACGCGCCGAAGCTGTTGAACGCCACCGTCTTGCCCTCGAAGTCCCTGGGTCCGCGAATGCCCGAGTCCTTGCGTGTGAAGTACTTCATATGCGGCGCATCGGGGAGCGTCTCGCCGCCCGCGGACACGACCTTGATATCCGCGCCGCTCGCGATCGCGGAGATGACGAGCGGCACCATGCGTGTGCCGAAGTCGATCTCGCCCGTGCCGACGAGCGGAATGATCTGCGGCGCGGCGATCTTGCCGACATACTTCGGCCGCGTGCTCGTGCCTTCGAAATAGCCGAGCTTGTCGGCGAGATAGACAAGATCGAACGCCGGGTTGTCGGGATACTTGAAGTACGCCACTTCTTGCCGGCCGCTCTGCGCGACCGGCGTCTGCGACGATTGCGCCCGCTCTTCGCGAGGCTTGCAGCCGCCCAGCAGAACGAGCGCGGCGGCCGCGCAGGCCACCAGAGTGAGCTTTCCGGCAGCGTATGGCCGGCGATGCGAATTGGACGCCTTCATGGAATCGGAATGAGGAGAGCAGCAAAAAGAAATGGTCTGGCGCAGCGCGGCCGCCATGCGGTGCTCACGCATTCTCACGCCGTGAGCGATGCGCGCGAACCAAGGAAATGTGCTTAGCTGCCGCGACGAAAACTGAAATGCAATTCAGCCGATGCGCAATGGCAGCGGCGCACAGGAACACTGAAAAGCAAAGAACAATAAAACGTTTGTCGTCGCGCCGTTCGACGGCTTCTAATAAGAAGCTCTCCTGCCCGACTCGCGGATAACGTTCATCGGAGCCCCCGTCCTTCATGGCTGATACGGAAATGAAATGGCTGACCTGACTTCCACCCGCAACAGCTATGTGACTTCGCATGCGCCGCGTGCGGGCATTTCGAGAGTCGTGCTCTACCGATGGCTTTCCTGGGCCATTCCCGCGATCGTCGTCCAGTCATGGGAAGCCGCATCGCGCATCGGACTGATCGCGCCGCAGGTGCTCCCGGCCCCGAGCAGCGTCTTCGACACCGCCGTCAATCTCGGCAGGAACGGCGAGCTCTTCGTTCATCTCGGCGTCTCGCTAGTGCGCGCCGCGGCAGGCTTCGTCATCGGCGGCACGATCGGTCTCGCGCTCGGCGTCGTCGTCGGGTTCTCGCCGTTCGCGCAGGCGCTCTTCGATCGCTCGATCCAGATGGTGCGCGCGATTCCTTTTCTGGCGATGCTGCCGCTCGTCATCGTCTGGTTCGGCGTCGGCGAAGTCGCGAAGATTTTCCTGGTCGCGCTCGCGGTACTCTTTCCGATCTACATCAACACCATGCTCGGCATCCGGCAGATCGATCCGAAGCTGATGGAACTTGCCCGCGTGATCGGCATGGACCGCATCGCGGTCGTGCGGCGAATCATTCTTCCCGGCGCGATGCCTTCCATCCTGACCGGCGTGCGCTATGCGCTCGCCCACGCGTGGCTCGCGCTCGTCATCGCGGAGACGCTCGCGACGACCAAAGGCATCGGCTTTCTGGCGATGGACGCCCGCGAATTCCTGAACACCAACGTCATCCTGCTGACCGTGATCATCTACGCGATCATCGGCGTCGTCGCTGACGCGCTCGTGCGCCTGCTCGAAGCCCGCTACCTCTCGTGGCACGCGAACTACGCCAAAGGAGCGCGCAAGTGACGCAGAGCCAGGTTCTGTCCCGCGAGAGCGTCGGCGCATCGTCTTCAATGGCCGTATCGGTGCGCGGACTACAGCGGCGCTATGGCAGCCGTGTCGTCATCGATGCGCTGGATCTCGACATCCGCAAAGGCGAATTCGTCGCGCTGCTCGGTGAAAGCGGATGCGGCAAGACTACGCTGCTGCGCGCGCTGGCGGCGCTCGATCGGCCCGACGCGGGCACGATCCGCGCGCCGGCGCGCCCCTCCGTCGTGTTCCAGGAGCCTCGCCTGCTGCCCTGGGCGCCGTTATGGCAGAACGTCGCGCTCGGTCACGAGAACACGATCGGCCGCGACGGCGCGGCGCGCGCACTGGCCGAAGTCGGACTCGCCGGACGCGAGGACGACTGGCCGCGCAATCTGTCGGGCGGTCAGGCGCAGCGGGTGGCGCTCGCGCGGGCACTCATTCACGATCCCGCGCTGCTGCTGCTCGACGAGCCGTTCGCGGCGCTCGATGCACTCACGCGCATCCGGATGCACGGCCTCGTCAAGGAACTCGTCGCGCTCCATCAACCCGGCGTGCTGATCGTGACGCATGACGTCGATGAAGCGCTCACGCTCGCCGACAGGATTCTCGTGATGCGCGCCGGGCGCATCGCGGCTGCGTTCCAGCCCAAAGACCACGCGCCGCTGGCGCTGCGGCCCATCCTGCTCGCCGAGCTGGGTGTCCGAACTCACTGACCTCTTTCCCGCACAACCAGAAGGACCTCAAAGCATGACTGATTCTTCGCTGAGCCGCCGCCAGTTGTTGCGCGCGGCGGGTGGCCTGCTGGCCGGCGTCGCCACCAGCGGACTTTTCCCGGCGCAGGCGGCCGAGCCGCGCAAGCTCACGCGCAATACCGACACGGTGCGCATCGGCTGGGGCTACGGCAGCCTGCCCGACATCGCCAAGCAGCGCGGCGTGTTCGAAAAAACGCTCGCCGCCAAAGGCATCAAGGTCGAATGGATCGGCCCGTTTCCGAACCATGCGCCGTCGATTCAGGCCGTGGTCGGCGGCAGCGCCGACTTTGGTTTCTGGGGATCGACGACACCCGCGCTCGCCGCGATGCTCGCCGGCTCGCCGATCGTCTTCAACGCGTTCGATATCTATTCGCCGCGTTCGACGGCCATCATCGCGAAGAAGTCGAGCGGGATCAGTTCGGTTGCCGATCTGGCGGGCCGCAAGGTGGCCGTCAACCGTTCCGGGCTCGGCGAATTTCTGCTCATCGCGGCGCTGGAAAAGCATCGCGTCGATCGGGACAAAGTCCAGTTCGTCTATCTGAATCCGCCGGACGCCGCACCGGCTTTCGCGCAAGGCAAGGTCGACGCATGGTCGATGTGGTCGCCGGGCGTCGACATCTCGCGCTTCTCGAATGACGCGAAGGACATCTTCAACGAAGGCCGCGATCTGGACTTCCTGATCGACTACAGCTCGCTCGTGACGCGCCGGAAGTTCACCGAAGAGAACGCCGAGCTGATCCGCGCGGTGATCGATGCGTACTACGTCGAAGGCGCATGGCAGTCCGCGCATTCCGCCGACGCCGAGCTTCTCGTTCAGCGCGAAGGCAAGTATCCGGACCAGGTGCGCGATTATCTGGCGAGCCTCAAGCGCGTAAATCAGTTCCACGAGCCCGACGACGCCGCTTTCATCGCGCAGTTTCAGCGCGCCGCCGACTGGCTCGCGGAACGCAAGATCATCAATTCGCGCATCAAGGTCGCGGATTACAGCATCAAGGTCTGATTCGAGGAACGCACGATCATGTCTGAGCTCACCTATCCCGCGAGCGGCGGACCCACGCTCGTCTCGCCATTGTCCGCAGCCCTCGGCTTCGCGCAGATCATCGGCGATATCGCCGCGACCGCCGCGGAACGCGAACGCGCGCATCGCCTGCCGCACGAGGAAATCGCAAGTCTCAAGGCGCTCGGCTTCGGCGCGCTGCGTCTTCCCGTCGATGCAGGCGGGCGGGGCGTGTCGCTGCGCGAATTGCTCGCGCTCGCGCGCGATGTGGCCGCAGCGGACTCGAACATCGCCCATGCGTTCCGCAATCATCTGTGGCAAGTGGAGGCCGCGCTCAGACGGCGCGAGCATCCCTTTCATGCGCGTGTGCTGGAACTCGCCGGGCAGAAGAAGACCATCGGTCTCAGCTTCGTCGACAGCGACGTGACAGCGGCCGGCGCGCGCCCGACGAAGGTGCTGAGCCGGCTCGAATGGGACGCATCGCGCGACGTCTACGTAGGCTCGGGCGACAAGGTCTACGCCACGGGCAATCTGTACAACGACGCGTTCATCGGACTCGCGGTGGAGAGTCGCGCAGGCCGCACCGTGCAATACGTGCTCGATCGCGGCGAAGGCGTCAGCGACGAGGATGACTGGCAAGGTTTTGGCCAGCGCCTGACAGGCTCGGGCACGGCGCGGTTTCGCGACGTGACGGTGCCAGCCGCCCACCTCTACCCGACGGACCCGCCGAAGTCCGACGAAGCGGCGCCGTGGGGCTACACCTTCCATCAGGTCTATCTGACCAACTGCATCGCGGGCATCGTGCGGCGCGTGGCGCTGGACGCCGTCGACGTGCTGCGCGCGCGCGGGCGCAACTTCTATCACGGCGAAGCCGCGCATCCCGCCGGCGAACCCGTGCTGCAATCGCTGCTCGGCCGTATTCGCGCGTACGCGGCGAGCGTCGAGGCGACCGCGGACCGCGCGGTCGGCGCCCTGCAGCGCGCATGGGATGCCCACGGCACGCGCGACGAATACGAAACCACGCTCGCCGCCACGCTCGCGGCCTCCGAAGCGAAAGTCGTGATCGACGATCTCGCCCCGCAGATCACGAGCTGGCTGATCGATCTCGGCTCGGGCTCGGTCGTCTCGCGCATCGGCGCGCTCGACCGGCACTGGCGCAACATCAAGGTGATCGCCTCGCACAATCCGCGGCTCTACAAGGAGCGTCTGCTCGGGCAGAACCTGCTGAGCGGGCGACTGCCGCCCACGGGCGCGTTCTTCTGATCGTGCGTGACGTGTCCGCTCGCGCGCGACCGACGCGGCGAGCGGACCGCGTGCTCAGCCGCCCACCAGACGGCGCACGCGCGGCATCACTTCGTGTGCGAAGCGGCCCATGTCGGCCTCGAACGGCTGGAACTGCAGCATGAACAGTTCGATCCCCGCACGATGAAAATCCACGATGCGCCGCGCGACCGTATCGTAATCGCCGACGAGATCCGCCGCCGTGCCGCCGTTCGACCCGACCCGCGCCGAGCGCGCGAAGGTCTGGTGCATGACCGCCTTCGGATCGGTATTGGCTTTCTGCCGTTCGCGCAGCGGCTTGTCGAGTTCCGCCAGCGCGAAGAGATGTTCGAGATGCGCCTGCGCTTCGTCCTGCGTGTCGCGAGCGATCACGAACGCCGACAGGCCGAAGCGCAAGGCGTCGCGGCCTGCCGGACGCGCGCGGGCGGAGACATCGGCGATCAGGGCGGCGACGTCGTCGTGCGGCTGGCCGTTGATGAACCACACGTCGCCATGCGCCGCCACGAGCGAGCGCGCCGGATCCGACTCTCCGCCGACATAGATGCGCGGACGCGCGCGGAACGGATCGGCGGGACGCAACTGGTAATCATCGATACGGAAGTGGTCGCCGCGATGCGTGACGGCTTCGCCGCGCAACAAGGCTTCGACGACGGCGATCCACTCGCGGCCATACGCATAGCGCTCGTCGTGCTCGGCAAAGCCGATGCCCGCGCGTTCGAGCTCCGGACGATTCCACGCGTTCACGAGGTTGATCGCGAAGCGCCCGCCGCTAATGTGCTCGATCTGCTGCGCCATCTTCGCGAGCACGACCGGATGATAGAGATAAGGCTTGATCGCGGCGATGATCTCGATGCGCGAGGTGAGCGCCGCCAGTGCCGCCGACGATGTCCACGCTTCGAGCTGATCGAGCGAGGCATCGTGCGGATTGATCGTATGCTGGGCGACGAGCACGGCGTCATAACCGAGGCGCTCGGCCTCGAGCACGAGCGCCTTGTTGCGCGTCCACGAGGCGTCGTACGGCTCCGCGGGATCCTGCAGCGCCGCGCGGCTGCCATGCACGAGCGCCCAGACGCCGAAACGGGGAAGTTTGGACATCGCTTGAATGAACGAAAGACAGAGTAGAAAGGATGCTCATGCTAACGCCGGGTGTGCTCATGGCGATCCAATTTCTATCGATAAGGAATTGCCATATCGGCATTTGGCGCACGGGGACACGTCCCGGATCGGGCGGCGCGCCGGAGAAACAACGAGCGCGCCGCTCAACGCATTGGCGAGCGCGCCGGCTCGTGATCGGCGAAACTTTGTCATAGGCCTTCACTTTCGCCGCACGCCTTCGCTGGGAGCGCCGCAGGGGTCGTCGATGATCCGCCGCAAGCATACGAACGAGCCACGAAAAGCCAGAACCGACGAATCAATCCATGGTTTTCTGCATAGCCAAAACCATCACGATCAGGAGAAAAGCGCAATGAATCGTACCGAAGACGCCGCATGGCTCGAGCCGCTCAATGCGGTGTTGCATGAATGGGCAACCACGGCCGCCGCGCGCGACAGGTCGGGCGGCACTGCCTTTCACGAGCGCAACCTGCTGCGCGAGAGCGGCCTGCTCAGGCTTTCGGTGCCGGTGGAGTTCGGCGGCGACGGCGCCAGCTGGTCGACGACCCTCGATGTCGTGCGGCGCATGGCGCAGGTCGACAGCTCGCTCGCGCATCTGTTCGCGTTCCATCACCTGCAACTGGCAACGATCCGTCTGTTCGCAAGCGCCGTGCAGATCCGTCGCTGGCTCGGCGAAACCGTCGCGCAAGGATGGTTCTGGGGCAATGCGCTCAATCCGCTCGACAAGAGCACGCGTGCGCTACCCGATGGCGCCGGCGGCCATGTCTTCGACGGCCGCAAGAGTTTCTGTTCCGGCGCTCGCGATTCGGACCAGCTGCTCGCCTCCGCTTTCGACGGCGACGGGCGGCTCCTCATCGGTGTGACGCCGACGAATCGCGCGGGCATCACCGTGCTCGACGACTGGGACAACATGGGGCAACGTCAGACCGACAGCGGCACGGTGGTGTTCGAGCGCGTACCCATCGCGACGGACGAACTGCTGCTTCAGCCCGGACCGCTCTCCAGCCCGTTCGCCACGCTGCGGCCGCTGCTCGCACAGTCGATCCTGAGCCACATCTATCTGGGCATCGGCGAAGGCGCGTTGCAGGCCGCGCGCGCCGCGACGCTCGCGCAGACGCGGCCGTGGATCGCATCGGCCGCCGAGCGTCCCGCCGACGATCCCTACGTGCTCGCGCATTACGGCGACTTCTGGCTCGCGCTCGAAGGGGCGCGGCTCTTCGTCGAGCGCGCGATGCAGGCATTCGATCAGGCGTGGTCGCGCGGGCTCGATCTGACCGAACATGAGCGGGGCGAAGTGGCCGTCGCGGTGGCGGCATCCAAGGTCGCGGCGGCGCGCGCGGGGCTGGACGTCGCGCATCGCATGTTCGAAGTGACGGGCGCACGCTCGACCACCGCGGCATTGCGCCTCGACCGCTTCTGGCGCAACGTGCGGGTACATACGCTGCACGATCCGATCGACTACAAGGTGCGCGAGCTGGGAGACTGGGCGCTCAACGGGCGGATTCCGAAGCCGTCGTTCTATTCGTGAGCGCCATGCCGCCCGGTCAGCAACGCGAGAATGGGGCGCTTATCTGTGACGAAGCGCATTTCGCCGGGCGCCTTCGAATCAGCGATGCTCGAAGAAGCGGTTGGCGGGCCTCGGCAAGCCGAGATGCTCCCGCAAGGTCGCCCCTTCGTAGGCGCGCCGGAAAATGCCGCGCCGCTGCAACTCGGGCACCACCTTCGTGACGAAGTCATCCAGGCCTGCGGGCAGATACGGAAACATCACGTTGAAGCCGTCGCTGGCTTCTTCGACGAGCCATTGCTCCATCTGATCGGCGATATCCGTCGCGGTCCCGACCATCTGCAAGCCGGAATAGCCGCCGACGCGCTGCGCCAGTTGACGCACGGTGAGCCCTTCGGCGCGCGCCATGTCGATCACGCGCTCGCGCGCGCTCCGGCTCGCGTTGGTCTCGGGAATCTCGGGCAAGGGACCATCCGGGTCGAACGACGAGACATCGTGACCGAGCGCGATCGACAGCGACGCGAAGCCGCTGTCGTCATGCACGAAGGTATCGAGCAGCCCCCGCTTCTCCTGCGCTTCGTCGCGCGAGTCGCCCACCACGACGAACGCGCCCGGCAGAATTTTCAGATGCTCACGCGCGCGGCCGACGCGTTCCATGCGGCCTTTGACATCGGCATAAAAACGCTTGCCCGCGGCTAGATTCGGCTGCGCGGTGAAGACCGCATCGGCGGTTTCGGCGGCGAGCTGCCTGCCCGCTTCCGATGATCCCGCCTGCACGACCACCGGCCATCCCTGCACCGGCCGCGCGATGTTCAGCGGGCCGCGCACCGACAGATACGCGCCCTTGTGGTCGAGGACGTGCAGCCGGTCGGGATCGAAGAACAGGCCGCTTTCGGTGTCGCGCACGAAGGCGTCATCGGCCCAGCTATCCCAGAGGCCGGTGACGACATCGTAGAACTCGTGCGCGCGGCGATAACGCTCGTCGTGCTCCATGTGTTCCTCGCGGCCGAAGTTGCGCGCGGCGTCGGGGTTCGACGTGGTGACGAGGTTCCAGCCCGCGCGCCCGCCGCTCAGATGATCGAGCGACGCAAAGCGCCGCGCGATGTGATACGGCTCGTCGAAGGTGGTCGATGCCGTGGCAATCAGCCCGATGCGTTCGGTCACGGCGGCGAGCGCGGAAAGCAGCGTGAACGGCTCGAACGACGTCGCGGTATGGCTGCGCTTCAACGCGTCTACCGGCATGTTGAGCACGGCGAGGTGATCGGCCATGAAGAACGCATCGAAGCAGGCGCTTTCGAGCGTCTGCACGAATCGTTTGAGATGGCTGAAATTGAAGTTGGCGTCGGGCCATGCACCCGGAAAGCGCCACGCGCCGGTATGCAGGCTGACCGGCCGCATGAACGCGCCCAGATGGAGTTGTCGGGTGGTTGACATCGCGTCGGTGATGAACGAGTGGCGGATTGCGTCAAGGTACTGCAAGCCGCAAAAACGCGCTTGAACGAGCGGCCGGCTTCACGCACGCCTGAGATCGCGGCCCGCAAAAAACTGATCGTCCGGCACCACGTTCAGTGCGATCGTCAACCGATTGGCATAGTTGAAGAACGCCGATATCTCCAGCACCTCGGTCACGGCCTGCTGCGTGAAGCCGATCGAGCGCAGCGATTGAAGATCTTCTTCGCGAATGCCGCCCGGCTCGCGCGTGAGACGCTCCGAGATTTCCGCGAGCGCAGCCTCCTTCACCGAAAGACGCACATGACGAAAGCCCTGTGCGATGCGCTGCGCGCGCACCGTATCGCCCAGCACGTTCGCAAGCGCCTGCGTGTGATTGAACACGCAGTAGCTGCACTCGTTCGCGGCCGACGTGACCACCGCGATCAGTTCGCGCTCCGCGGCCGTCAGATGACTGCGGTGCGGATCGAAAAGATGCTCGTAGAACGTGACGAGCCGATAAGCGGTATCGGGATTGACCGAGAGCGCCGCGAGCCAGTTCGGCACGAAGCCGTACTGTCTGCGGAACTTCGCGTGGATCGACGCGACGTGCGGCGGCAGGCGCGTCTCGTCGGGCACGCCGAAACGCGAGACCGGCTCGCGTTGCAGATCGGCATCGAAGGGGTTGAGATGATCGGCGAATGGATCGGATGCTGCGATCGTGGACATGGCGGTTTCCTGGCGCTCTGTCGAGGCGCTCCAAGTTAGCGCACCCATCGGCGCGCGGTTGGACTGATTTCTCATAAGCTAATCGGCGTGCGCCCACATCACGCCGCGCTGATTGCATATCGCAGGCTGATAGTGGATCGCCTGAGCGGGCGCTGCGCATAAAGGCAGCGCTCGCGCAGTTGTCGAACGGTCGCGCCGACATGGCGCACCGGTGTGCTCATGACGAGACAGGCTCGGTCCGCTGCGTCTGGGCGCGCCGCGCGGCCTCACCGCTTTGCGACAGCGCCTGCGTGACCGAAGCGCCCGGCGCGACGTCGTGCGTGAGCCATACATTGCCGCCGATGACCGCGCCGCGTCCGAGCGTCACGCGTCCGAGGATCGTCGCGCCGGCGTAGATCACGACGTCGTCCTCGACGATCGGATGACGCGCGAGCCCTTTCTCGAGTTGACCTTGCGCGTCGCGCGGAAAGCGCTTGGCGCCGAGCGTCACCGCCTGATAGATGCGCACGTGGTTGCCGATCACCGCCGTCTCGCCGATCACGACGCCCGTGCCGTGATCGATGAAGAACCCCGAGCCGATGCGCGCACCGGGATGGATGTCGATGCCGGTTTCGCCATGTGCGAGCTCGGCCACGATGCGTGCGAGCAGCGGCAATTCGAGCCGATAAAGCTCGTGCGCGATGCGATGGTGGATCATCACGAGGATGCCGGGATAGCAAAGCAGCACTTCGTCGACGCTGCCCGCCGCCGGATCGCCCTGATAGGCCGCGAGGATGTCGCTGTCGAGCAGGGTGCGGATGCGCGGCAGGGTTTTGGCGAACGCGCGTATTGCGTTGATCGCGCGCGTGTCGATCGCGTGGTCGTCGCGCGGCTCATGCCGTGCCTTGTATTGCAACTCCAGCTTCGCCTGCGCGAGCAGGCCCTGCAGCGCGAAATCGAGCGCATGGCCGACGTAGAAGTTCTCGCTTTCCTGACGCAGATCGGGCGGGCCGAGCCGCATCGGAAAGAGTGCGCCTTTCAGCGCGCCGATGATGTCGGCGAGCGCCTCGCGCGCGGGGAGTTCGCGCCCGCCCGGCTCGAGCGAGCGCTTTTGCATTTCCCGCCACTGCTGGCGGACCGTCTGAAGCGATTGGACGATGTCGTCGATGTCGAATACAGCCACAGTGCAGTCCTTTCCATGATGTCGGCCGGGCAAGCCGGAATAGCGCCAGCGGTTCTGCATGCCGCGCCGCCGCCGGTCATAGTCACGACGTCGCCGTATTTCTTGTTTCGTCACAGAAGCGATGGCGGCGGTACTCGTCCGATGCAAAGTCAACCGTCGATAGCCAATACGTACGACTATGCGAGACATCCGCCGGAGGTGGTACCAAGTATTTTTCATTTGCAAATGACGGCTCGTGCGCGACCGTTCGCGGTTCGGCCAGGCGTATATGCGAAGCGCGCTCCACGTCATTTGCTACGCACAATTGATTGGTAGCCGCGGCACACAAAGTGCCTATAGTCGAAGGCTTCACCACACCACTCCGTTCGCTCCATGAAACATACGATCCATCGCCGCACACTGATCGCCGGCGCCGCTGCCTTCATGCTTGCCGCCGTCGTTTTCGCGCCCGTTCATGCAAAGGCCGAAACACGCGAGGTCGTCATCGGCTATCAGGACATGGTGGTGCCGTGGCGCTATGCGCAGGCAAGCGGAGCCGTCGAGAAGGCCACCGGATACAAGGTCACTTATCGCAAGCTCGGCAGCGGCGCGGACGTCATCCGCGCGCTCGCGTCCGGTTCCATACAGGTGGGCGAAGCGGGCTCCAGCCCGATCGCGGCGGGACTCTCGCAAGGCGTCGATCTGTCGCTGTTCTGGATTCTCGACAACATCAACGATGCCGAAGCGCTCGTCGCGCGCAACGGGTCCGGCGTGAGCAAGCTCGCCGATCTGAAGGGCAAGACGCTCGGCGTGCCGTATGTATCGACTTCGCATTTTCATGCGCTCGTCGCCTTGCAGCAGGCGGGTGTCGATCCGTCGACGGTCAGGATCGTCAATCTGCGTCCGCCCGAAGTCGCGGCGGCGTGGGAGCGCGGCAACATCGACGCGACTTACATCTGGGACCCGGTGCTCGCCAAGGCCAAGCAGAGCGGCCGCGTGCTCATCACGTCGGGTGAGGTGGCGAAGGAATCGGGCAAGGCGACCTTCGACGGCTTCGTCGCGGCACGCAAGTTCGCGCAGGACAATCCCGCGTTCCTGAACGGGCTCGTCAAGGTGCTCGCCGATACCGATGCGCAATACCGCGACCACAAGGCCGACTGGACCGCCGCATCGAAACAGGTGCAGGCGGTCGCGCAGGAATCCGGGGCGAACGCCGCCGACGTGCCCGCGAGTCTCGCGCTCTACGCCTTCCCGAGCGCAGGCGAGCAGGCTTCGCCGACCTGGCTCGGCGGCGGACAGCAGTCCGGCGCGGCGAAGTCGCTCGCCGCCACCGCGCAGTTCCTCAAGCAGCAGGGCACGATCCAGAACGTGCTCGCGGATTACTCCACGGGCGTCGATCCCCGCTTCGCGCAGCAGGCCGCGAAATGACATCGCTTGCCATCCGCAATCTCGGCGTCACGTACGAAGGCGCGCACACGCCCGCGTTGAAAGGCGTCGATTTGCAGATCGGCAGCGGCGAGTTCGTGGTGGCGCTCGGCGCGTCGGGCTGCGGCAAGACCACGCTGCTGAATTGCCTCGCCGGATTTCTCGAGCCGACCGAAGGCGAGGCATCGCTCAATGGCGAACCGATCGCCGGGCCCGGCGCGGAGCGCGGCGTCGTGTTCCAGAAACATGCGTTGATGCCGTGGCTGAATGTCATCGACAACGTCGCGCTCGGCCTGCGCTTTCGTGGCGTGAAGCGCGACGAGCGCCTCGAGATCGCGCGCCGCACGCTCGCGCTCGTCGGTCTGGCGCAATCCGAGCGGGCAAAGGTCTACGCGCTTTCGGGCGGCATGCAGCAACGCGTCGGAATCGCGCGCGCACTCGCGAGCGATCCCGAAGTGCTGCTGATGGACGAGCCGATGGGCGCGCTCGACGCCCTCACGCGCGAAAGCGTGCAGGAACTCGTGCTCGACGTGTGGGCGCGCACCGGCAAGACGGTCTTCTTCATCACGCACAGCGTGGAGGAAGCCCTCTTCCTGGCGACGCGCCTCGTGCTGATGACACCCGGCCCGGGACGCATCGAGGAAGTGCACGAGCTGCCCTTCTCGCGCGATTACATTCGCAACCGCGACGCGCGCGCCGTGAAATCGTCGCCCGCTTTCATCGAATGGCGCGAACGGCTGACGCGCCGACTGCATCGCACCGACACGGAGGTGGCGTGACTCACCCCGCTCGAGACGTCCCGCTGCCGCGCGCCGTCACGACGCCGCAGACCACACGAGCTGCTTCGCGCGCGAAAAGGCGCGCGCGCTATCGCGGCATGCCGGGCGCGGGCCCGACGGCGCTGCCCAGTGCGCTGTGCGTCGCGACACTCGCGGTGCTGTGGTGGGCCGCCACGCATTTTCACTGGCTGCCGCCGCTCTTTCTGCCCTCGCCCGAAGCCGTATGGCAGGCATTCACCGATGCGTGGCATGGACGGCTTCAGGGCGGACTGCCGCTCTCGGAACATCTGCTGTGGAGCGCGATCCGCGTGTTCGGTGCATTCGCGCTCGCGGTCGTCACGGCGGTGCCGGTCGGCATCCTGATGGGCGTGAGCCGCATTGCGCGCGGCGTGCTCGATCCGCCGCTGGAGTTCTATCGGCCACTGCCGCCGCTCGCTTATCTGCCGCTCGTCGTCATCTACTTCGGGATCGATGAGACCGCGAAGATCGTCGTGATCTGGCTCGCCTGCTTCGCGCCGATCGCGATGGCCGCGCGTGCGGGCGTGAAAAGCGCGACCGCCGAGCAGGTGAACGCAGCGTGGTCGCTCGGCGCGAACTTCCGGCAGGTGGTGTGGCATGTCGTGCTGCCCGCCGCGCTGCCGGAGATCCTGACGGGCCTGCGCATCGCCGTGGGCTTCGGCTGGACCACACTTGTCGCTGCCGAGATGGTTGCCGCGACCGCCGGCCTCGGGCAGATGGTGCTCAACGCGTCGAGCTTCCTGCGCACCGACGTGGTGGTGATGGGCATCGTGCTCATCGGCGCGATCGCGTGGATATTCGACTTCGGCATGCGCGCGCTGGAGCGGCGGCTCGTGCCGTGGAAGGGGCGCTGAGCCGCTCGCGGGACGGCCGGGACGGCGCGATGCGTATCGGCGAATGCGGCGATCGTCGGCACTTGCGCGCCCCGCCCCTCGTATTCCCGCTTGACAGACACTCTTACGATATATATCTTTAGATATGTTTTAAGACATATCTGGAGTGTTCTGATGAAATCCCGCTGCATTCAACGCGCGCGTGAAGCCGGCTTCCGCGCATTCGGATCTGGTTTTCCCTTCGACGCCCCCGAGTGGTCTGAGCGTTCGATCTTCGAACGCTGGGGCATGATCGGCCGTCATCGCCACGGCGCCGGCGGTCGCTTCGGCGGCGGTCCCGGCGGAACGGGTGGCATGGGTGGCATGGGTGGCATGGGTGGCATGGGTGGATTCGGCGGCGAGGACGGCATGCCGCGCGGACGCAAGTTCTCCTCCGACGATCTCCAACTGCTGCTGCTCGCGATGCTCGCCGAAGCGCCGCGTCATGGCTACGAACTCATCAAGGCACTGGAAGACCGCTCGAACGGCTTCTACACGCCGAGCCCCGGCATGGTCTATCCGGCGCTCACGTATCTGGAAGAGCTGTGCTACGCCACCGTCGAACTGGAAGGCAATCGCAAGCGCTATGCGCTTTCGGATGCGGGTCGCGACTATCTCGCGTCGAACCGCGAGCGCGTGGACATCATGCTCGCGAAGCTCACGCACTTCGCACGCAAGATGGATCTCGTGCGCCGCGCCTACATGGGCGAGGAAGCCGATGACACCGCCGCCGATAGCGGCTGGGCGCCCGAGCTGATCGCCGCGCGCCGCGCGCTGAAGAAAGCGCTGCTCTTGCGCACCGACGCATCGCAGGACGAGCAACGCCGCATCGCCGCGATCCTTGCGCGCGCGACGGCCGAAATCGAACAGAACCCGGCGCCGAAGCAGGCGTAAGAAGGAGCCATACACGATGACAGATTCCATTCTTCAAGACAGACCCGATCTCGAAGTCGCGCGCATTCGTCACGCGCTCAAGTTCCGGTTGCTGCAAGTCACGCGCGTAACGGCGCTCAATCCGTATCTCGTGCGCGTGACCTTCACGGGCGATTCGCTCGACGACTTCGTGAGCGCCTCATTCGACGATCACGTAAAGCTCTTCTTCCCGCAGCCCGGCGAGGCGATGCCCGCGCTCCCGCAGGCCGGTCCCGACGGGCCCATATTCGATGCGTCGAAGCCGCGTCCGATCGCGCGCGATTTCACGCCGCGCCGCTTCGACCGTGTAGCGCGCGAGCTCGATATCGAATTCGTGCTGCACGAAGCCGGCCCCGCGACGGCATGGGCCGCGCAAGCCGCGCCGGGTCAATATCTCGGCATCGGCGGACCGCGTGGGTCGTTCGTCATTCCGACGCAGTTCGACTGGCATCTGATGATCGGCGATGAAACCGCCCTGCCCGCCATCGCGCGGCGTCTGGAAGAGCTGCCCGAAGGCACGCGCGTCGCGACGCTGATCGAAGTCGCCGATCAATCCGCACGCATCGAATTCGATACGCGCGCCGATCTCTACGCGCAATGGCGCTATCGCAACGAGAGCGAGCATCCCGGCGGCGCGCTGCTGCTCGCCTTGCGCGAAACCTACGTGCCCGATGGCGAAGGCTACGTGTGGGCCGCGGGAGAAGCCACGCTGATGCGCGCGGTCCGCAAGCTGCTATGCGACGAACGCGGCGTCGACAAGAAGCGCATTCGCGCTTCCGCTTACTGGAAACGCGGCGAACAGGGCGTGCACGAGACGATCGACGGCTGATTTCCAGAGCGATTTCGCAGCAGGACCGCCACGGATTGATCGACCTCAGGCGACGCGCTACAGAGCCGTGCACTGGGCATCGCAGGAATTGAGCGGACTGTCCCTGAAAAGCGGACATTGCCGCATGGCGCGCGCAGACGCTGCGTCGGATTGCTTTAGGGACGCTCGTCCGCGCGACTGCGCCTCGCGCAAGCGTTTCTTGCCGCCGCCGAATCGGTCCGAAGAAAGTGACAACGTGAGGGGCCATTTGCGTCTGGCGCTTGCGAAAGCAAAAACGTCTTCGGTTCGAAGCACGCGCCAAGCGCGCACAAAGCCTGGGCAAAGCCGCGATAATCGAGGCACGCAGACGTTCAACGCTCATCAAACGGTAGTGCGACCATGACCGACACATTCAGGAAAAAGCCCGGCGAAGAGCCCGCGAAACCGGGCGGCTTGCGCAAATCGCTCACGAGCTATGGAGACAACGGTTTCTCGCTGTTCCTGCGCAAAGCCTTCATCAAGGGCGCGGGTTATACCGACAGCGCCCTGGATCGCCCGGTGATCGGCATTGTCGATACGGGCAGCGCGTATAACCCGTGTCACGGCAATGCACCGCAACTGATCGAAGCGGTGAAGCGCGGCGTGATGCTGGCGGGCGGCTTGCCGATGGACTTTCCGACGATCTCGATCGCCGAATCGTTCTCGCAGCCGACGAGCATGTACCTTCGCAACCTGATGTCGATCGACACGGAAGAGATGATCCGGGCCCAGCCGATGGACGCGGTCGTGCTGATCGGCGGATGCGACAAGACCGTGCCCGCGCAACTGATGGGCGCGGCATCGGCCGGCATTCCTGCGATTCAACTCATCACGGGCTCGATGCTCACGGGCGCGCATCGCGGTGAGCGCGTCGGCGCATGCACGGATTGCCGCCGCTATTGGGGGCGTTTTCGCGCGGAGGAAATCGACGAAGCGGAAATCGCGGCCGTGAACAATCAGCTCGTCGCGAGCGTGGGCACCTGTTCCGTGATGGGCACGGCGAGCACGATGGCATGCATCGCCGAAGCGCTCGGCATGACGGTGCCGGGCGGCGCATCGCCGCCCGCGGTCACGTCGGATCGCATGCGTATCGCCGAACTCACGGGCACGCAAGCCGTGCAGATGGCGCGCGATGACCTCACCATCGACAAGGTCCTCACGGCCGAGGCATTCGAAAACGCGATGCGCGTGCTGCTCGCGATCGGCGGCTCGACGAACGGCATCGTGCATCTCACCGCGATCGCCGGACGCATGGGCTATGACGTCGATCTGAAGGCGCTCGATCGCATGGGTCGCGAAACGCCCGTGCTAGTCGACCTGAAGCCTTCCGGATTGCATTACATGGAGGACTTTCACAAGGCCGGCGGCATGGCCACGCTGCTACGCGAATTGAAGCCGCTCCTGCATCTGAACACATTGACGGTCACCGGACGCACGCTCGGCGAAGAGATCGAAGCCGCAGGGCCGGCATTCGAGCAGGACGTCGTGCGTCCCTTCGACAAACCGATCTATCCGCAAGGCGGCATCGCGGTGCTGGAAGGCAATCTCGCACCGGGTGGCGCGATCATCAAGCAATCGGCGGCGAACGCGAAGTTGATGGAACACGAAGGCCGGGCGGTCGTGTTCGAGCATGGCGCGGATCTCGCGGCACGCATCGATTCCGACGATCTCGACGTCACACCCGACGATATCCTCGTGCTCAAGAACATCGGGCCCAAGGGCGCACCGGGCATGCCGGAAGCCGGCTACATCCCCATTCCGCGCAAGCTCGCGTTGAAGGGCGTGAAGGATATCGTGCGCGTCTCCGATGGACGCATGAGCGGCACGGCGTTCGGCACTATCGTTTTGCATGTGACGCCGGAATCGGCAGTCGGCGGCCCGCTCGCGCACGTTCGAACCGGCGATCGCATTCGCCTGAGCGTGTCGAAGCGTGAAATCAGTCTGCTCATCAGCGAAGAAGAACTCGCCGCACGCGCGAAGGCAACGCCCGTCAGCGTGCCGAGCGCGGATCGTGGTTATCGCAAGTTGTTTTATGACACGGTGACGCAGGCAGACAAGGGCGTCGATTTCGATTTTCTGCGCGCGACGCAGATGCGAGGCGTGATCCCGCGCCGGTAAACCTGATCGACCAGTGGCCGCTTTCGAGCGGCTTTTTTCTGTTCATCGCGATCATATCGATGCGATCGCGGCAATCTTCGACTACGCGCGGACGGATTGCATCCAATATCAGGCATGCAAGATGCCGATTCGCGCGCTTCGTTTTAAGATAGCCACATCATCGCAACCGGCTCTGGCGCCAGGAGTAGGCAGGTGCTTCTATTGAATCGTGGACGTGGCGCGGCGCTGTGCATGACCTGCGCGTTGTCGTGCGGGCCAGTGTGCACTTTCGCAGCCGCGCCGCATGGTGGTCATGCTGCAAGTGCAGTCGAGGGCGCGAGCAGTACATCGGCGCAAGTCATCCTGTCCGCCAACGCGCTTGCGCCGAACTTCACCGGCGACGATCCCGCGCAAGTCCGCGACGCGCTCGCGGGGCACCCTGCGCCGGGACAATCGGCATCGATCACGAACCGCGTACGGGCCTTTCTCTCGCGTCCGTTTCACAAGGCGCAGCAAGGCGCATCCGCGGCGTCGGGCGCGAGTCAGCCTCGCGAGCAGACCGAGCGCACGTTCACGTTCGTCATTCCGGTTTCATATGGCGTGCGCTATCTGTCGAGAAAGAAGGTCCTTTCAGTGAATGTCTCGCTCGCGGCACCTGAAAATCCCGATGCCATCCTGCTCAAGCAGACCGTGAAGGGACAAAGCGGCCGCAAGCTCGTCGTCGCGCCAGAGGCCAAGGAGAAGGGATTCGTTCAGACCTTCGACGTCATTCAGTTGAAGCCGCAGAGCGGCATCAAGACGACCGTCAGCGGCCGGATCGTGCTCCCGAGCTTCGATCATGCGCACGGCAACGGCGACTTCGCGATCGTGCTCATCTGCTCGCTCGCGCCGCCCTACCTGACCGATGACATCGAACACAGCGCGCCTACCGACGAAGAACCCACGGATATCACGCGCAGGACATCGACATTGAATGGAAGAGTTGATGCAGCGTGGCTCATCGATCGCAAGGAAGGTACGATCATCACGAAGCGGCTGCACCTCGTGAAGTAGCGGGTGCAGGAGACGCCAGCTGATCACGAGATAACGCAACGGCTGATTCATGGGCGCCCGTGCGAAACCGCTGCGTTCCAAGCGACTACAATCGACGTTCGATTACACGCAGCGAATCCCCCCTGAAACATGGAGTTTTTCGACGCAAAGCGTGCTCGCACCGCAGGCCATACCGCGCCGGGTCGTGCGGAAATGGCGTCACGCGGAGAACCTGAATGCCCGCCAGATTGAACGCCGTTCGCAAGACCGGACGCATGGTCAGCCGCCGGCTGATGCGGCGCAACAGCACCGCCGCGATGCGCTTCGCCGATGCGTTTTCGCGGTTTCCGGCGCTCGCCGGACTCATTGGCACCGCCATCGCCGTTTCCATGGCCGCGTTGTCGTTTGCCGCGCTTTGGCAAGGTCGCGCGCAGGCATTGCAGAACGCGAATCAGGCAGCGGCCAACCTCGTCGCTACCTTGAGCGCCGATATCGCGCGCAACATCGAATCGAGCGACCTGTCGCTGCGCACCATCGTCAGCGGCATACAAAACCCCGCCGTGATGACGCTTCCTCCCGATCTGCGCAAACTCGTGCTCTTCGATGGCGCCACCGGCACGAACTATGTCGGCGGCGCGTTCGTGATGAATCGCGAAGGACGCATCGTCGTCGAACGCGATCCTTCAGAGCACGCCGACCTGCTCTTCAACGATCGTGATTACTTCAAGGCGCATGCCGAACATCCCGACGCCGGCCTCTTCATTTCCGGACCCTACGTGTCGCGGCTGCGCAAAGGCGCGGTCTCGCTCGCGCTGAGCCGGCGCATCGATGCACCGGACGGGTCGTTCGCGGGTGTCGCGGTGATCGCGCTGGACGTGGCCTATTTCAAGAACCTGCTTTCGCGCGTGAACGTCGGCAGGTCGGGGTCCGTGTTCATCGTTCAGCAGGACGGCGTGATGATCGCGCGCAAGCCTGCATTGCCCTTGGACGAAGCCAGGTACGTCGCCAGATCGCCGACCTTCGCCGCGATGCGCGACGCTCCGTCCGGCTCGTACATATCGAAATCGCCACTCGACGGTGTGCGACGGCTTTATACCTTCCAGCACGTACCCGGCACGCAGATGATTGCGGCGGTCGCGCCCGCGGAGCATGAAGTGCTCGCTGCGTGGCGCGAGCGCAGCATCGTCATTGGCGGACTGACGATGACGTTCGGCGGCGGCTTTGTCGTCATCTCCTGGCTGCTTGCGATCTCGCTGCGGTCGCGGGCGATCGCGCAAGCGAAGCTGCAACGCCTTGCAGGCACCGATTCGCTCACCGGCCTGTCCAATCGCCGCGCGCTGGACCGCCGGCTCGACGAGGAATGGCGGCGCGCCCGTCGCGCCGATCAACCCCTATCCGCCTTGTTCGTCGACGTCGATCACTTCAAGCTGTACAACGACACTTACGGTCACGCGATGGGCGACGATGCGCTCGTCGCAGTGGCCGATTGCATACAGAATTCCACGAAGCGGCCCGGGGATATCGTGGCGCGCTACGGCGGCGAGGAATTCGTGGTCGTGCTGCCGGGTGCCGAAGCGAACGGCGCGATCACGTTCGCCGAGCGCCTGCGCGAGAAAGTGGAGAAACTCGCCATCACCAACAGTGCCGCGCCCAAGGGCGTGCTGACGATCAGCATCGGTATCGCGACCGCCTCGCCGCGCCAGATCGAAGATGCGCTCAAGCTGCTCAATAGTGCCGACGCCGCGCTCTATCTCGCCAAACGAACCGGCCGCAACCGCGCGATCCACGAGGACAGCGTCGCAGGCGGCGCTGGCTAGAGCGAGGCGCGCAACATCGCGCGTATCATGCATCGTGAATGCAATCGTGCGTTTTGCATGCCGCATTCAAACCGCATTCGAGTGCATTCAGAATGGGAGGAGACAATCCGATGACCGCATCCACCGCCGTATTCGCGATTCTGTTCTCGCTGCTGCTGGGCGCGATGATTCCGGGCCCGAGTTTCGTGATCGTGGCCCGCAATGCGATCGGCATATCTCGCGCCGATGGTCTCGCGACCGCGCTCGGCATGGGCGTCGGCGGCATCTTCTTCGGCGGCATCGCTCTGGCCGGCCTCTATACGCTGCTCGTGGCCGTCGAGTGGCTCTACGTCGGGCTGAAGGTCGCGGGCGGGCTGTATCTCCTCTACGTGGCGTCGAAGATCTGGCGCGGCGCCGCGCAGCCGATGCAGATGTCGACGCAAGACGATCCGCCCGCACTCGCGACGAGCGCACGCAAATCGTTCTGGCTCGGCCTCACGACGCAGTTGAGCAATCCGAAGACCGCCATCTGGTACGGCAGCATCTTCGCGGCGCTCCTGCCGCAACATCCTCCGCTGTGGTGCTACTTCGTCTTGCCGCCGATGGTCTTCGCGATCGAGACGGGCTGGTACACGGTCGTCGCTTTGGGTTTCTCCAGCAAGCGTCCGCGCGAAATGTATCTGCGCGCGAGGAAATGGATCGACCGGATTGCCGCGAGCGTGATCGCGATACTCGGCTTGCGGCTCGTACTTACCGCGGGCCGAACCGGTCTGTGATTCCGTATGCAAAAGACATAACGCAAACCGGCATCAAACGTTTTGAATGCAAGAGGAGAAGGGCCGGCCGCGCCACGGAGCACGTCCGGCCTTCTATCACGAGGAGATTAGACGCACTCGCATCACAGTGGATGCAGCTTGCCGTTCAGGTCCATCGTCCATTGTGAGCCGTCCTTGAACGTCAGCACGCCGCTTTGAGCGTCGATATGAATCGGCTTTCCGGCCGGCTCCTTCTTGTCGCCTCCGACGATCCGGGACATCTCGGAAGAGGACAGATGCTGGGCATGTTGCAGATCGTCGAGCTTCAGGTTCGCCATGGCGTTTCTCCTTGCGGTGCGTGAGCGAGAGTTCGTTAGATTCGAATCGAGCGTTTGTTGGCGCCCGCTCTGTCTTTTGCATTTGATATGCCAACCCTTGGGTATATGGTCTCGAAGCCGCTGCGCCTTATGCCGCGGCCTTGCGGCAGGCAGACCCGCATCATCATCAACGCGGCAGGTCAGACGCCGGCCAACACACGATGCGCGGCACTGTGGGCGTCGCGACGACATCGCCCATCCTTTCGTTTCGCCAACACGGAAATTTGTTTGCCCTCATTGGCGCAGGACTTGCTTTTATCCGCGCTCAGATATCCGGCGATACGACCGGTTCTGCAAAGGAGGAGGCGATGCAAGACGTTATTCACCAAATCGCGGCGAGCCACGATGAACAAGGGAGCGGCTGGCTGATCCCCTCGATCCGCAAGGCGCACGAACGGTCGGAGACGTTCGGCCTGAACGCATCGACCCGCCCCGATTACGACGTGCTCACCGAAGGCGAGTTGCTGCTCAAGCTCGAACAGAACCGTGTGCTGTGCGCGCACGCGACGCCGGTAATGGAAACGCTGCGCGAACAGATCGTGAACACGCAAAGCATGATCGTGCTGACCGATGCGCAAGGTCTCATCCTCCATTCCACCGGCGACGACGATTTCCTCGCACGCGCCGAGAAAGTTGCGCTGAGAGCCGGCGCGAACTGGGCCGAGGAACGGCAAGGCACGAATGCGATCGGCACCGCAATTGCGGAACGCTCGCCCACCGTCGTGCATGGCGATCAGCACTATCTCGCGGCCAATCGCTTTTTGACGTGCTCAAGCGTGCCGATCCTCGATCCCTATGGCGATCTGATCGGCGTGCTCGATGTGACCGGCGATCATCGAAGCTACCATCGCCACACGATGGCGCTCGCGCGCATGTCCGTGCAGATGATCGAAAACCATCTGTTTTCCAGCACTTTTCAGGGCATGCTGCAGATCGCGTTTCATAGCCGCCCCGAATTTCTCGGCACGCTGATGGAAGGCATCATGGCCTTCACCTGCGATGGTCGCTTTCTCTCCGCCAATCGCAGCGCGCAGTTTCAGTTCGGCCTGTCGATCGCGTCGCTGCGCGCGCATACGCTCTCGTCGCTCTTCGGACTGACGAGCGCACAACTGATCGATCGTTCGCATGCGAGCCGCGCTCCGCATTTTCCCCTCGACCTGAACAACGGCGCCGTCGTGTGCGCGCGTGTGCGCCTGAACCGTGCGCCGCTCGCCGGAGTGGCGCCCACATCCAATGCGATCAAAGCCGCGCCGCGCGCATCCGCTGCAATCGATGCGTCATCGAAGCTCGCTTCACTCGACACGGGCGATCCAAAAGTGGCTGTGGTGATCGCCAAGGTCCGCAAGGTCATCGGCAAGGACATACCGATACTCGTCACCGGCGAAACAGGCACCGGCAAGGAACTGCTCGCGCAGGCGATTCACAGCGATTCGCCGCGCCGCGCGGGACCGTTCGTCGCGGTGAACTGCGCATCGATTCCCGAGAACCTGATCGAATCGGAACTCTTCGGCTATGAGGAAGGCGCCTTCACCGGCGCCCGGCGCAAGGGCGCGGCCGGCAAGCTGCTGCAGGCGAACGGCGGCACGCTGTTTCTCGATGAGATCGGCGACATGCCCTATCCGCTGCAGGTGCGCCTTCTGCGCGTTCTGCAGGAGCGCGTCGTCGATCCACTGGGTTCCAGCAGGTCGATACCGGTCGATGTAGCCATCATCTGCGCGACGCACCGCAATTTGCGAGAGATGATCGAGCAGAACCGCTTTCGCGAAGACTTGTATTACCGACTGAACGGACTCATCGTCAAGCTGCCGCCATTGCGCGAGCGCACCGACCTCGCAACTGTGATCACGAAGATGCTGCACGCCGTGAGCGCCGACGAATCACGGGGCACGCGCCTGTCCATCGACGATGAAGTGATGGCGCTCTTCCAGCGCTACGCGTGGCCCGGCAACTTCCGGCAACTGTGCAATCTCCTGCGCACCTCCGCCGCGATGGTGGACGACGACGGCTGCATTCGCCGTGAACATCTTCCTGATGACTTCTTCGAGGAGCCTCGCGTTAATACGCAAAACGTGTTTGAAGCATGCCCTTCATCGGCGCCCGCTTCGGGACGACTACAGGAAGTCACGGCGTCCGTGATCGCCGCTGCGCTCACGCGACATCGTGGCAACGTATCCGCCGCCGCGCGTGCGCTCGGCGTTTCGCGCAACACGATCTATCGCAAGATGCCCGCTTGTTCAGCGATGGAGCAGTGAGTTGTTCCATGCGGTGTTCCACTTCGAGACACCCCTGTTCCTAAGGGGTACAGCGCGGCACGTGAATCGCGCTACTTCGAAATGAAACTGAAAGGCTAAACCGTGCACATGCACTGCGTTTTCTTCGAAGGCATGGAGCTTGCATTTTCGATGTCCGATTGCGAATCCTTCGCGATCCGACTCGAACATCACCTTAGGAGATGAACATGCAATGGACGACGCCTGCCTTCACCGATCTGCGCTTCGGCTTTGAGATCACGATGTATATCGCCACACGCTAACGCTTCGATGAAGCAAGCCCGGGTCGAACAGCGCCCGGGCCTGCGTCCTTCTCTTCCCGTCCCACATGAACTCAACGACCGCGCATACGGGCGCACCCACGCGCCCGCGCTTGCGTGCGCCTCTTAAGCTGCATTGGCATGCGGGCATGCGCACGTGCGAGATCGTGCATCCGCGCGGCAGCATCGAACTGAATCGCAGCGCTGGCGAAATACTCGCGCGCTGTGATGGAACGCGCGAACTCGACGACATCATCGGCGAGCTGGAAGCGCGCTTCGGAATGGCGGGGCTCGCCGCCGATGTCTATCGCTTCATCGATGAAGCGCGCCGTCTCGGCTGGATCGACTGAACGCGCGTTGTCACATCGGGCAACACGTCGATCGCCCCACTGCTCCACGATGCAACACCCCTGCATGAACATCGCACGACGCTTGCGTCCAGCTCCTCGTGCATGAGATCCGCATGCAGCAAGGCAAGCGGGCACATGAATCATCAATGGCACATGACTTGCCTTGAAGATGCCGCAACCGTTCGCATCGCTATCGAGATTCAAGTAGACGTTGCATCGACAATACCCAGGAGACAACGATGAAGATTCGCTTCAGTCCGGCAATGCGCATCGCGGCCATTGCAGCAGGCGCCGTTGCTGCATTCTGCGTAGCGCAGCAACAAGCCATCGCGGCGAGCGGCACGCCGGCGCCGTATCCGGAAGTCAGCTACGAGCGTCTTACCAGCGCGCAGGAGGATCCAGGCTGGCTCACGTACTACCGCACGTATAACGGTCATGCGCATTCGCCGCTCAAGCAGATCGACACGAGCAACGTAAAGAACTTGAAGCAGGTGTGGAGCTATAAGTTTCCGAAGGACTTGCAGCAAGGCTTCGAAGCGACGCCCATCGTCAACGGACGCTTTCTTTTCGTGACGACGCCCAAGGACAACGTTTATGCATTCGATGCTGCAACGGGCAAGCAGCTATGGAAATACGAGCCGAATCTCGATGCGAAATCCTTCAAGACCGCATGTTGCGATGTGGTCAATCGCGGCGTCGCGCTATACGGAAAGAATGTCTATGTCGCGATGCTGAACGGCGAAGTGGCGGCCCTCGATGCGCAAACAGGCGCGCTCGTGTGGAAGAAGGCGATGTTCGATCCGGGCGTCGGCTACGCGTTCTCGCTTGCACCTCTGGCGCTCGATGGCGCGCTCGTCGTCGGCAGTTCGGGCGGCGAGTATGGCGCGCGCGGTTTCATCGCCGCACTCGATCCCAATGACGGCAAGGTGCTCTGGAAGCGTTATACCGTGCCCGGCGCGAAGGAACCTGGCGGCAATACATGGCCCGACGGCATGCAGGAACATGGTGGCGCGCCCGCATGGCTCACCGGCACCTACGACTCGGCGACGAAGACGCTTTATTGGGGCGTCGGCAATCCGGGACCGTGGCTCGCCGATCTTCGTCCCGGCGACAATCTCTATTCCGATTCCCTGCTCGCTCTCGATCCGAAGACGGGTGATCTCAAGTGGCACTACCAATACACGGCCCATGACACGTGGGACTATGACGGCGTGAACACGCCCGTGCTCGCGAATATCAAATATCAGGGCAAGGACTACGACGCGATCGTTCACGCGGACCGCAACGGCTTCTTTCACGCAATCGATCGCAGCAACGGCAAGCTGATCTATGCGCGGCCTTTCGTCACCGCGACATCGGTCACGGGCTATACGGACGATGGCAAGCCGATTCAGGACCCAGCCAAGTATCCGAAGACCGGCACGACCATCGAAACATGTCCGAGCTTTCTGGGCGGCAAGAACTGGTGGTCCGTGTCATACGATCCCCAAACGCATCTCGCGATCGTGCCGGCCCTGCATGCGTGCATGTCCTTGTCGGGCAAGTCGGTGAACTACATGGAAGGTCTGCCCTATCTCGGCGAAGGCTTCGAGATCAAGCCCGAGCCGAACAGCAAAGGTTATGGCGAGTTGCAGGCCATCGATGTCGATACGGGCAAGAAGGTCTGGAGCCACTGGAGCAAGCTGCCCTGGAACGGCGGTGTCGCGACGACGGCGGGCGGCCTCGCATTCAGCGGCTCGCTCGATGGTCGTCTCTACGCGTTCGACGAAAAGACCGGCAAGGTCTTGTGGCAAAGCCCGAAGCTCGCGAGCGGCATCATCGCGCAACCTTCGGTGTATGAGATCGACGGCAAGGAATACGTGGCGATTCTCGCGGGCTATGGCGGCGCGAACCCGATCTGGGGCGGACCGATGGCGAAGGCCGCGGACAAGGTTCCGCGCGGCGGCACGCTCTATGTCTTCGCGCTCAATCGCACCTGAACCAACCTGATCGAACCGCGAGCGCGCATCGTCGCGCGCTTGCGGTGTTCACCGACATCACCGGACGCTTCGACATGAATCATCCTCTCCACTCCATACGCGCAGCGGGCATGCTCGCCGCATGCATCGCGCTCGCGCCATCGCCCTCCGATGCAGCAGTGAAGATCTGCACGTTCCCCGGCAGCCCGTCGGCGTCGCTGGATCGCAGCGTCGCGCAGGCAGTCTTCGCGCGCGCCCATATCGCGGCATCGATCGTTTCGCACGGCATCGGTGAAGGCGACGACGACGGCGTGTCGCTTAGCGAACTCGACAAGACACTCGCGCGCGATTGCGATGTGATCGCGGGCTTTCCGCGTTCGACAGTCGCCGACGCATCCGGCGGCAAGATGCAATTCTCGCGCGGCTATCTGCGCGCGGGTTATGTCAGCATCGAAGCGCCCGGTGCGAAACTCGGGGACGCCGCAAAGCACACGGTCGCCGCGACCTATGCGAGCCCCGCACAATTGATCGCCGTGCAACAGCACGACGTGACGTTCGATCTGGAGAACACATCGGCGTCGACGATCGAAGCGGTGGCGAAGGGACGCGCGCAACGTGCGATCGTGTGGTATCCCGCCGTCGTCGCTTATCGCATGGCGCATCCGGAGCGCAGCTTCACGGTCACGACCGCCGATTCGCCCTATGCGGACTGGCATCTTGCCTTCGCGTTCGGCGACAGGGCCGCGGCCTTGCGCACACGTATCGACGACGCGCTCACGTCGATGACCAACGATGGCAGCTTGCAAGCATTGACGATGCAATGGTCCATGTCTGCGCAAACCGCCTCCGCAACACGCTATCTCGACACGCCGTCGACCGCATCGTCCGCGCACGCGGGCATCATGCTCGCGGATACGAACCCAGCGCGCGCAGGCCGCTTCATCAAGGTCGCAAATGAGGGCGGCGCCGAGCCGCCATCGTTCGAACAGGCGCAAACCACGCACGGCAAGACACTGTATTCGAGTTCGTGCGCGAAGTGCCACGGTGCGCAGCTTCAGGGCGTGACCGCGCCCGCGTTGCAAGGTCCTTCGTTCGCGCCGCCATCGAATTCGCATCTCACCGTCGGCGGCATTTTCACTTACATGGCGACCAACATGCCCGCGGATCGTCCCGGCAAGATGAAGGATCAGGACTACGCCGACATCATGGCCTTCCTTTTGATGTCGAACGGCTACAAGCCAGGCGGAGCGAAGATGACGGCGGACAGCGCGCGCGCGTCGAAATTGCCGCTCAACGCGGGGCCCGCCCGCTAACTTCGAGCTCCGCACTTCGGCCGCGCGACTTTTAATACATCACACCGTGACATATAATGGAACTGTCGCGCGGGCGGATCGACATGGGCCGCAACGCGGCGCAATGTGCAAGTCAGCCGGTTCCAACCGGCGGGAGGCCAGCGTCGTGCTTATCAATAACGAGTTTGAAATCGGCTACCTTGTCGTCGTTTTCGCTTTGCTCGGCGTTATCCTGATCGGCGCGCTGCTCACGGCGCTGCATCTGGATCGCTGGCATCCGAAGCTCATCAGCGCAGCCATCGGGGCGTTACTCGGGCTTGCACTGATCGAAGCGGTGCCGATGCTCACCTGACGACACACCCTGACGCTTCGTCGAGACTTCGGTTCGTCGCGGCACAAGGGCGGCAGCATGCTCGGCAACACAGAGCATGCGTGCCGCCCTGTTTCTCCTCGTCCCTGACATCCTCTTTCATTTCGCGCCCTGCGCATTGGCATAATGCAGCAGCGGGCGCGCGTGTGCGTCGCGTCTTCGCCAACCATTCCGCTTCATCACCGATAGAGACCGCATGATCGCGATCACCCGCACCCGACGCCGCGTGCGCGCCTTCTTCGGCGCACCGGAAGCGAGGCGCCTCCTTCGTACGCTGATGAGTTGCGCGATCAGCTACGCCGCCGCGCGGCTCGCGGCGCTGCCAGAAGGTTATTGGGCGCTCATCACGACCCTCGTTATCGTGACGCAACCGAGCCTCACGCAAGCCGTCGATATCGCCCGCGATCAGATCATCGGCGCATTCATCGGTGCGGTGACGGGCGTGCTCGGTATCGTCGCAATGGAACGCGGCGCGCCGCCGCTCGCCGTCTTCTCCGTCGCGCTCGTGCCGCTTGCAGCGTTGAGCGCCAAACGTCCCGCGTTCAGGCTTGCGTGCGTGACGCTCGTGATCGTCGTACTGATTCCGGGAGGACCGGGCTCGCCTTTCGAACGGCCCATGCATCGCGTGCTGGAGATTCTGATCGGCGCGGCATCGTCGTTCGTCGTCTCGGCGGTCTGGCCGAATCGTGCGCTCGCGGCCGCACATGCCAGCGTCGCCGATACTTTGAAGAGCCTCGGTCGGTTGATCGGGCTGTATCTGTCGGGCGAACGGGACGACGCGCGTGCGAGGCGCCTCGAAACGCAAAGCACCGACGCGCAAAAAGCGTTCGACGATGCGCTGAAGGAAGCGGAGCGCGAGCACATCATCGTGCTCGTGCAGAATCGCCGCGCGGATGCAATCGACAAGGCCGCGCCTTTTTTGCGGCGTCTGCATAGCGATGCGCTCTTTCTTGCGAAAGCGGTATCGCGCCTCGATCGCGATACCTGCGCGGCACGGTTCGGCACCACGGGCCGCGAAGTGCAGTCATTGTTCGAGACGCTCGCAAGCGTGCTTGCATCGAATCGTCAGGACGATGCAGGGCTCGCGCGCGCGCGCTTTGCCGTGAATGAACTCAAGAACATACTTGCGAAGCAGGAGGCAACGCACGGCGCGCAGGAAGTGGCGCAGTTCGTCGTCGGCCTGATCGTCGCGGATCTGGATGCGCTGACTACTACGATCTATCCGCCCAAGGAGCCATCGGCCTAGCGTGAAAGACCGCGCGCATCGATCGGCCATAGGTCCGTCACTCGGCCGTTTCGATGGCACACGTATTCGTCGTAGAGATTCACGGTCGGATCGCAATGCCCGGGAGGCAACAGAAGTCGCTTGCCGACGAGTCGCGCGAAGTCGCCTTCAGATTCGTGCTGCGCCTGCAACATGCCGTGTTCGTCGTTCGCAGAAATATAGGTCAGCGCTGGCTCGTCGATCGCATCGAGCCACTGCACGCTGCGCGGCAAGCCTGAATCCACTGCGAGCCCTTTCAGGCCGACATCGCACACGGCCATGCCGGGCCGCGTCGCGCTCATGACCGTCGACAGCACGAAAAGGCTGTGACGCCAGTGCAATTCGCCGCCCCAGCCGATGCCGCCGTAATCGCCGTCCATGAAGAGATACGAGCCGGGTTGCAGCTCCGTGAAGACGCCGCTCGCGGCATCGAACTCGACCGTGCCGGTACCGCCGCCCGTCACGATGCCGCAACGCACGCCGCGTACATCGAGCGCGCGCACGTAGCGTGCGGCAGCGTCGGCGGCACGGCTTGCTTCGTCCTTGCGCGCCGCCCAGTCGGCGACGTGCTGTATGCCGCCGTGATACGCCTGAATGCCCGCAAAGCGCAACGCGCCCTGCGATGCGATCCCATCGACGAGTGCGAGCAGCGCATCCTCGCTCGTCACGCCGCAGCGATGTTGCCCGGCATCGATTTCAGGCAGCACGTCTATCGTCACACCTGCACGCGCCGCCGCGTCGCCGAGCGCATGCACTTGCGGCAACGCATCCACGCAAACCGAAAGGCGCACGTGCGATGCCAGCTCGACGGCCATGGCCAGCTTGTCCATGCCGACGAACTCGTTGCTCACATGAATGCTCGCGATGCCCGCCGCCGCGAACGGATAGGCCTCCGACAGCTTCTGGCAGCACACGCCGACCGCGCCCGCTTCGATCTGACGCCTCGCGATCTCGCTGGACTTGTGCGCCTTCGCATGCGGACGCAACGCGACGCCGTGCCGCGCCACGAACGCCGACATTGCCGCGAGATTGGCGTCGAAGGCATCGAGGTCGATCGTCAGCGAAGGCGTGGCAACGGATACGAGCGGGTCGCCCACGCGGGCGGCGGGCGGCGGTAGGAGCGTCATGGCGGGTCGTGTCGATGAAGCGGGATCAGGCATCGATCATAGCGCCGAATTTTGCATGTCGAATGCAAAAAACCGGCACGATTGATATCGAGATCATGCCGGAACTTCCGTTTCCAGGATCGCGCCTTCATCCTTGAGCGCCTGAATGCGTGCATCGTCGAAACCGTATTCGTTGAGCACCTCGGTGGTGTGCTGCCCGAGAAGCGGCGCGGGACGGGAAGCCTTCGTCGACCCTTCGGAGAAGTGAATCGGCAAACCGATGCCCCGCATCGGCCCCGCGAGCGGATGCTCCGTCTCGACGATCATCCCGCGCGCGATTGCCTGCTCGTGCGACGACGCCTCCGGTACGCCCAGCACCGCGCCGCTCGGCAAGCCGATTTCGTCGAAAGTGACGAGCCATTCGTCAGTGGTCCGCTCGGCGAGGCGCGTGCTCAGGATCTCGACGAGCAACTCGCGATGCCTCAGGCGGCCCGCATTGGTCTGGAAACGCTCGTCCTCGGCGAGACCGGGAATGTTCAACACGCCGACCAGCCGCTCGTAGTTCCTCTGATTGGCCGCGCCGATGTTGATCCAGCCGTCGCGCGTGCGAAACGCCTGATACGGCGCGCTCGTCGGATTGGCGGAGCCCGCCTTCGGCAGTACCGTGCCGTCCGCGAAATAGTTGGCGAAGGCCCAGTACATCTGTTGCAGGCCGGCTTCGAAGAGCGACGTATCGACCATCTGGCCAAGGCCCGTCGTCTGCTTTCTCGCATAGGCCGCGCTGATGCCGAGCGCCGCCAGAATGCCCGCGTTGATATCGGTGACGGGCGAGCCCGCCTTGATCGGCGCCTGTCCCGGCTCGCCGGTCATGCTCATCAGGCCGCTCATGCCCTGCGCTATGAGATCGAAGCCGCCTTTATCGGCCATCGGTCCGCTGCGGCCGTAACCGGAAATCGCGCAATAGATGAGGCCCGGATTCATCGCCCTGAGCGTTTCGTAACCCATGCCCAGTTTTTCCATCGTGCCGCGCCGGTAGTTCTCCGTCACGACATCCGCGCTCGCGAGCATTTTCCTGAGCACGTCCTTGCCGCCGTCCGTCTTCAGATTAAGGGCGACGCCGCGCTTGTTGCGGTTCACGATCAGGAACGACGCGGATTCGCCGCTCGGGAGCATCGGCGCGAAACGCCGGCAATCATCGCCGTTTGGAATTTTTTCGACCTTGATGACATCGGCACCCATGTCCGCGAGCATCATCCCGCAGATCGGCCCCGACATGATGTGTGCGAGCTCGATCACGCGCAAGCCCGCAAGCGGCCCCTCGCCGGGCGCGGCTGCCGGTTTCGTGTCTGTCATGTCAACGTCCCTTGAATTGCGGTTTGATCTTGTCGAGGAAGGCCTGATAGCCGGTGCGGAAATCTTCCGTGCCGAAGCACGCGAAGCCTTCGTCGCGCTCTTCACCGGTGAGCGGCGCGGGGTCCATCACGCGGCGCACGAACTGCTTGTGCCAGCGCGCGACGAGCGGCGCGCCGTCCGCGATGCGTCGCGCGGTTTCATATGCGTGCGCGGTGACGTCGCCATCCGCGACGACGCGCGTGACGAGCCCCTTCGCAAGCGCTTCCCTCGCATCGAAAATGCGTCCTTCGAGCAGCATCTCGAGCGCAATGGCCGGCCCCGCCAGACGTACGAGCCCTTCCATCTCCGCATGCGCCATCACGAGGCCTAGATTCTTGATCGGCACCCCGAAGCGGCTCGACTCGCCGCAAATGCGCAGATCGCACATCGCCGCGATTTCGAGGCCGCCGCCGACACAGATGCCATGAATCATCGCGACGATCGGATGCCGGCACTGGCGCAATGCATTCAAAGTGCGATGCATGATGGCGCCGTACTCGCGCGCCTGCTCGACATTCGAGCGATCCGTGCGGAACTCGCCAATGTCGTTCCCCGGCGAAAACGCCTTTTCGCCGGCGCCGCGCAGCACGATGCAGCGCAACGTGTCATCGCCTGAAAGCGTTTCGATGGTCTCACCGAGCGCGTGCCACAACGGCTTCGTCATCGCGTTGAGCTTCTCGGGCCGATCGATCACGACCGTCGAGATGTCGCCTTCGCGCTCGACCAGGATGGATGGTTCCGCCACATCGCCTCCTTGAATTGAATGCTGCATGCTGAATGCGTTATCCGATGCGGTTCAATGCATGCAAAATGCATTGAACCGCCGCGCCCGTCGATTAGACGAACTTGCGCGCGTCTGCCGCGTCTTTCGTTTCCTCGACTTCGAGCGCGCGGTCCGGGCGCATCATGAACGAGAGGATGATGCCGGCGGCCATCAGGATCATCGACACCGTGAACGGAAGGTTCCAGTTGCCCGTGCGGTCGATCAGCCAGCCGCCCACGACCGGGCTGATGATGGCCGCCAGCGCCGAGCCGGAATTCATGATGCCGGACGCGGTACCCGAGTGCTTGGGCGCGATGTCCATCGGCACGGACCACATCGGACCGATCGTCATTTCGTTGAAGAAGAAGCCGGCCGAGAGACACACCGCCGCGAGCGTGATCGAAATGTCGGAGATCAGCATGATCGGCGCGAGCGACAGTAGCGTCAGCAGCATGCACACGCCCACCATCACGTTGCGCGCGAGCCGCACGTTGCCGCTCTTTCTCAGGATGCGGTCGGTGAGGGAACCGCCGAGCCAGTCGCCGAGCACGCCTGCGAAGAACACCCCCGACGCGAACAGCGCCGACTTGCCGAGCTGCATGTGGTAGCTATGCAGGAAGTACTGCGGAATCCAGCCAAGAAACAGCCACAGCACCCATCCATAGCAGAAATACACCGCCGTGACGGGAGCCATGCGGCCGAGCAGCGTGCGCCACGGAACCGGCACGCGTTGCTTCACGCCAGAGTAGCTCGCGAGCGTCGCGCATTCGGAATCCGTGATGCGCGGATGATCGCGCGGATTGTCGCGAAAGTAGAAGACCCACGCCAGCGCCCACAGGAAACTGATGATCCCGGTGATGATGAACGCGCCGCGCCAGCTCGTCGCGACCATCAGCCAGACGATGAGCGGCGGCGCCACCGCATTGCCGATGCGTGATGCTGCATGCGTAATACCTTGTGCAAAACCGCGCTGATCGGCGGGCATCCAGTTCGACATCGCGCGCGTCGCAGTCGGAAAGGTCGCACCTTCGCCGAGGCCGAGCAGCACGCGCGCCACGATCAGCGAGACGAAGCCGCCGGACAGACCGGTGAGCACCGTGGCGCCTGCCCAGATGATGGCGCATAGCGTGAGCGTGCGGCGCGGCCCAAAGCGGTCGCCCACCCATCCGCCGATGATCTGGAACACGAGATACGGATACGCGAAGGCGGAAAACACGAAGCCGACTTGCGTGTGCGACAGGCCAAGCTCGGCGCCGAACTGGGCCGCCGCGGTACTGACATTGACCCGGTCGATATAGGTGATGAAATACATCGCGCATAGCAGCAGCAGAACGCGTGTCGTGGCTCGACGGAACATCATCGTCTCCTTGTTGGCCGCGTGCGTGCGCGCGACGCCTTCGGTTCTCGAGAGGCGCCCTGCACTGCATGCGGAACTTCGCGTGGGTACGTCGGATGAGGACTGCGGGCTCGGTATGAGCCTGCTTATAGCGTTCTTCTGCGCAGCTTGCGTATGCGTGGTTTGCGCGGTGATGTCATTGCTCGTCTCCTGGTCGCGGCTCGTTCGTGTCCGCTGTTTTGCTTCGGTGAATGAAACTCTCGTCTAGCTGTCTTCAATCCTTTGCATCGAGCGCCATCGCGAGCACGCGCGCAACATGCAGCGCCTCTCTTTGCGCGCCATCCGCGATCTGATGACGGCAACTCGTGCCGTCCGCGACGATGAGCGCATCGCGGGCCGCACGCACGGCCGGCAGCAGCGACAGCTCCGCCATCGCTTGGGAGGCGGCGTAATGTTCCGCCTCATAACCGAAGCTGCCCGCCATGCCGCAGCATGACGATTCGATCGTCTTCACATCGAGCCCTGGAATCCAGCCGAGAACTTTCTCGATGGGACGCACCGCATCGAATGCCTTTTGATGGCAATGTCCATGCAGCAAGGCGCTTGATCGATCCAGCGCCTTCAGCTTCAGTCGCAAGCGCCCTGCCGCCTCTTCACGCACGAGAAACTCCTCGAACAGGAACGACGCTTGTGCGAGCTTGCGAGCTGCATCGCCATAGCCGTACCCGAGAAATTCGTCGCGCAACGAGAGCAGGCACGACGGCTCCAGGCCGACGATCGCCACACCGCGCTCGACATAAGGCATGAGCGCATCGAGCGCGCGGCGCGCTTCGGCCTTCGCTTCATCGACGAGACCGGACGAGAGGAACGTGCGCCCGCAACACAGCGGCCGCTCGCCCGTCTTGACGTTCAGATGAACCGTGTATCCCGCCGCTTCGAGCACACGCTTCGCGGCACGCGCGTTGTCGGGCTCCATGAAGTTGTTGAACGTATCGACGAAGAGCAGAACTTCATTAGTTGCAGATGCAACTGGCTTGCCGGCCGCATCGGCGAGATAGGGTTTCGCGAAACGGGGGAACGCTCGCTGCGGCGCGAGGCCGAGCTTCGACTTGAGCCAGCGTGCAACACCGGGCATATTCGCTTCGAATGCGTTCGACAGCGCCGGCATGCGGCTCGCATAGGGCGCGTAGCGCGGCAGGAATGCGATCAGCCGCTCGCGCAGGCGCACGCCATGACGCTGCGTCCATGCGGCGCGCGCCTCGATCTTGATGCGCGCCATGTCGACACCTGTCGGGCAATCGCGCTTGCACCCCTTGCATGACACGCACAGGTCCAGCACGTCCTTCACATCCTGACTCGCGAGGCCGTCATCGCCCAGCTGTCCCGACAACGCGAGCCGCAAGGTGTTCGCACGGCCGCGCGTGACATGCTGCTCGTCCTTCGTGATGCGATAGCTCGGGCACATCGTGCCTGCATCGAACTTGCGGCAATGGCCGTTGTTGTTGCACATCTCGACCGCTTTCGCGAGTCCGCCCGACAGGTCGCCGCCCGATCCCGGCACGCCTTCGTCGCCCGTCGACGGATCGCGCGTCACATTCCACGCCGACCAGTCGAGCTGCGGCGTCAACGCGCGCTCGGCATAGGAAGGCGGAAAGCGGAAGTTGCGCGCATCGTCCATCTTCGGCGGAGCGACGATACGATCCGGGCTCAGCCGGTTCTCCGGATCGAAGAGCTGCTTGATGTCGCGAAAAGCCTCGTTGATACGCGGGCCATATTGCCATGCGACCCATTCGCCGCGGCACAAACCGTCGCCGTGCTCGCCAGAGAATGCGCCCTTGTATTCGCGCACCATCGCCGCGGCTTCTTGCGCGATTGCGCGCATCTTGATGGCTCCGTCCCGACGCATATCGAGAATCGGCCGCACATGCAACGTGCCGACACTCGCATGCGCGTACCACGTCCCTTCGGTTCCGTGCTGCCTGAAGACTTCGGTCAACCGACTCGTGTACTCGGCCAGATGCTCGAGCGGCACTGCGCAATCCTCGATGAAGGACACCGGCTTGCCGTCGCCCTTCATGCTCATCATGATGTTGAGGCCCGCCTTGCGCACTTCCCATAGCGCCTTTTGCGGACCGGCGTCGGGCATCTGCACGACCGAGCCGGGCAAGCCGAGATCGCTCATCAACTCGACGAGCTGCGCGAGCTGCGCGACTTGTTCATCGCGATCCGCGCCCGCGAATTCGACGAGCAGGACAGCCTTCGGCTGGCCGACCAACGCCTTTTCGATCACGGGGCGGAACGCGGGATTCGACATCGCGAGATTGATCATCGTGCGATCGACGAGTTCCACCGCCACCGGTCCGAGCTTGACGATGTGCTGCGTCATGTCCATCGCATCGTAGAAGCTCGGGAAGTTCACCACGCCGAGCGTCTTGTGCGCGGGCAACGGCGCGAGCTTCAACGTCAGCTGACGGCTGAACGCAAGCGTGCCTTCCGAGCCGACGAGCAGGTTCGCAAGATTCGGCTCCCCGTCGTCGCTGAAAGCGAGCGGGCTCTGACAATCGAAGAGATCGAGGTTGTAGCCTCCCACGCGCCGCAGCACCTTTGGAATGTGCTCGCGCATTTCCTGCTGCTCGCGCATCGCGATGCCACGCACGCTATCGATGAGATCGCGCGTGCGTGCATCGTTCATCATGGTCGAGACCTTGCCGAAACGCGCTTCGTGGCCATCGGCGAGGATCGCGTCGATCGCCTCGACGTTATGAACCATGATTCCGTATTCCATCGAGCGCGAGCCGCACGAGTTGTTGCCCGCCATGCCGCCGATCGTGCATTGCGCGCTCGTCGACACATCCACCGGAAACCACAGGCCATGCGGCTTGAGCCACGCGTTCAGATGATCGAGCACGACGCCCGGTTCGACCGTGACGGTGCGCGCGTCCTTGTCGAAGTGGATGATGTTGTTCAGCCACTTCGTCGTGTCGATGACGAGCGCCTCGCCGATCGTCTGCCCGCATTGACTCGTGCCCGCGCCGCGCGCAAGCACGCTCGCGTGGCTGTCGCGCGCGATCTGCAAAGCGAGGCGCAGATCGTGCTGATCCTTCGGCACGACGACACCGAGCGGCATGATCTGATAGATCGACGCATCGGTGGCGTAGCGCCCGCGCGATGCGTGATCGAACAGCACATCGCCTTTCAGTTCGCGTTGCAGTCGCGCCTGCAATAGCGTCGGCGTCGATGCGAGCCGCGCGCGCGCGGAAGCGGGCATCAGATGGATCGGCTTGACGAGCCGGTCTGTGGGGGAATTGAGCATCGTCGCTGTCGGTGAGTGCCAGAGCGCTGTGCGGTTCCTGGCCTTATGAATGCGTTATGCGAAATGCAATTCGACGGCAGGCAAGCCCTCGATGCGGCCCACGGCCGTGCCTGGCGCATCGGGAAAAGCCATGCCGGTGTACGAACCCGCCGTGAGCACGGTCCCGCGCTCGACGGCAAGCCCGCGCGAGACACTGTGGTTCACCGTCCATGCGAGCAGGCGACGCGGGTCGCCCGCGGGGTTCGCCGGAGCGCCGTGGAAGAGCGGCGCGCCCTCGAACGTGAAGGTCATCGCGGGCGATACGAAGGGAAACGCCGCGTCGTATGGCACGGCATCCCCCACGATCAACGCGCCATGATTCTGCAAGTCGGCGAGTTGCCAGGGCTTCTCCACATCGGGCCATGCGGCGAAACGGCTCGCCACCACTCCAATTGCCGCATGCACGGATTCGATGGCGGCGATCACGTCGTCATCGCTATAGGGACCGCTGCCCGGTTCGAACCGCCGGCCAAGCTTGAAAGCGACTTCGAGTTCGAGTCCGGCCTTGCCGAACGCGTGCATCGACAGCCGCGCGCCGGAATAATGAATGCCATCGGCGGGAAGCGGCGCGCCCTGTATCGGGCCATCGTGCGATTTCGCGCCGACCTTCCATCCGCCGATCTCCGCGCCCAGCGCGCGCAGCGTCGCTTCCTGCGCGGCGTACGCTTCTTCGGCGGCGTGCGGACGTGCGCCTTCCGGCAATACGTCGAGCTTCGCGCGGTGCGCGCGGGCCTCGACGAAGAGCCTTGCGAGCGCGTTGGCGTCAAACGCGGCGCTCATGCGGCCGCCTTCAATGCGGGCTTCGCGACGTGGCTCGTCAGATAGTCCATCGCCGCCGTGACACCGCTGCCCTTCAATTCGATGCCCGCGAGCCTCAAGCCCATTTCGCAGCCGGAGAGCGCGGCCATCAGCGTGAGATCGTTGCAATCGCCGAGATGCCCGATGCGGAACATGCGGCCCTTCACCTTGCCGAGCCCCGTGCCAAGCGACATGTCGAAATGTTCGTAGATGAGCTTGCGCACTGCATCGGCATCGACGCCTTCGGGCGTCATCACGCCTGTGAGCACCGGCGAATACACGGCGGTATCGGCGCACTGAATCTCGAGGCCCCATGCGGTGACCGCCGCGCGGCACGCCGCCGCGAGCCGTTGATGACGAGCGAACACGTTCTCGAGCCCTTCACCGAGGATCATGTCGAGCGCTTCCGAGAGCCCATAGAGGAGGTTCGTGTTCGGCGTGTAAGGCCAGTACCCCTGCTTGTTCATCTCGATGATCTCGGTCCAGTCCCAGAACGCGCGCGGCAGCGTGGCGCGTTTCGACGCCTCACGCGCCTTCTCCGATACCGCGTTGAAGCTGATGCCCGGCGGCAGCATCAAACCCTTCTGCGAGCCGGAGACCGTCACGTCTACGCCCCATTCGTCGTGGCGATACTCCGCCGATGCAAGGCCCGAAATCGTGTCCACCATCAGCAGCGCGGGATGCTTTGCGGCGTCGATGGCGCGCCGCACGGCGGCGATATCGGACGTCACGCCCGTCGACGTTTCGTTATGCACGACGCACACGGCCTTGATCACGCATTGCGTGTCTTCGCGCAAGCGCTTTTCGATCATGTCGGCCTGCACGCCGCGACGCCAGCCTTCGATGCCGGGCAAGCCCAGAAACTCAGGCTTGAGCCCGAGGTTCTCGGCCATCTTCTTCCACAGCGTCGCGAAGTGGCCCGTCTCGTACATCAACACCGTATCGCCGGAACTCAACGTGTTGCATAAGGCGGCCTCCCATGCGCCCGTCCCCGATGCCGGATAGATGACCACCGGTTGACTCGTTTTGAAGATCTTCCTGATGCCTTCGAGCACCTTGAGCCCCAGCGCGCCGAACTCCGGGCCGCGATGATCGATCGTCGGATAGCTCATCGCCCGCAGGATGCGATCGGGTACGGGGCTCGGCCCCGGAATCTGCAGGAAGTGACGGCCAGCAGGATGGAAATCGAGCTTCAACATGGGTCCGAGTCCTCTTGGATGTAATTTTGCATGCAAAATACAATAACGCAGCGATCGAGACGCGTGAAGGAATACATAGGCCAGACGGCCTAGGGATAACCCGCTGGCGGTTTTTCCCGCTAGCACTGGGTTAAAATTGCCGCAAACGCGATTAGAGGTATTGAATGCAAAATCCCGATCTTCCAGAAGTGCATGTTTCGTCGCCGCTGCCCAAGGTGGAGCGTCTGCGCCTGCACGACACCGTCGTCGATCATTTGCGCGGCTTCATCGTCGAAGGCCTGCTGGCACCGGGCGTGAAGCTCAACGAGCGCAAGCTGTGCGAGACGCTCGGCATTTCGCGCACGCCGCTTCGCGAGGCATTGAAGGTGCTGGCCGCCGAAGGCCTGATCGAGATCTCGCCGAACCGGGGCGCATCGGTATCGCAGATGAGCGAGTTCGAAATACGAGAGATGTTCGAGTTGATGAGCGGGCTGGAGGCCTTTTCAGGCGAACTCGCATGCGAGCGCATTACGCCGCTCGAAATCGCGGAGATCAAGGCGCTGCACTACGCGATGCTCGCGTGCCGCGCACAAAACGATCTCTCCGGCTATTACAGCCGCAATCAGGCGATTCACGACAAGATCAACGAGGCCGCGCGCAACACGGCCTTGCGCCAGACCTATGTGTCGATCAACCGGCGTTTGATGGCACTGCGTTTTCGCTCGAATTTCCAGACGCCGAAATGGGACAGCGCCATTCGCGATCATGAAGAGATGATCGAGGCGCTCGAGACCCGCGACGGCAGGCGCATGGGCGAGATTCTGCGCAAGCATCTGCTGTCCAAGCGCGATGCGGTGCTCGCCGAGCGCACCATGACAACGGTGAAACCCGCGACGCAGAAAAAGCGTGCGGCGGACAAGTCGGCAGCGGATGAGCGCTAGCGAATAGAACGGTTGCGCGATTCCTCAAAAGGTAGGGGTACGATACCGGCTCACGGCCGCCAGAGCCTGCAAACGGGGAAAACGTTGACCAGGATTCGAGCAGCATGCATTGCGCTGGGCGCGGTGCTCGTCATCACGGACTTCACTTTCTATCACTCGTCGGACTTCGAGACTGCGCAGGCCGCAATGGACCGCCAGACGGTCGACTGCCTCACGCGTGGACTCACGCGTGACGAGAAAGTCGGCATCGCCCGACTGACCGCGCTGCACGATCGCGAGGGGCTGGCTCCCATCTACGGCGATGTTCTCGCGCGTTGCGTCGTGCGTTCCGATCAATGGGACCGCCGTCCTCAACTCGTAACGAGTGGGCCCCAGCTTCTTTCCCAACACCCCGAATTCAGGCCCATGCTCAACACGAGCACGATGGAACTGGCGCGGCGCCCCTGATACGGCGCGCATCGATCAAGCCGTCAGACCGCTGCCCGCGCCGAGATGAACCTCGGCGCGTGAGCTCGCCGCATGCGCGCCCAGCACGGCAATCTCATGCTGCGTGTAATGCGTGACCGGCGCAATGGCCGCAAGCGCGGCGGTGATGACGATGGCGACGATGCTGATCGAGATGGCGTTCATGTTCGGCTCCTTTGGCTGGCTGACGTTGCTGGGTCGTTTGCTGTCGATGTGAGGCATTGTCGTCGCGCAGAGTTAGCGGCGAATGAGCATCGCAGCGCGGCGACCATGCAGAACGCCGGAGTAAGATCGGCATGCAATCGACCATCGCGCAAACGGCATCCAAAATGCATTCGACCATCGACACATCGACCGCCACCCTCGAACTGCCCTTCAAGAGGCCTTTCGACTGGATGCGCATGCTGACATTCATCGGCGGGCGCGCGTCCGCGGGCGTCGAGTCGGTCGAGGGCGGCGTGTATCGACGCGCGATCGAATGGCAAGGCGACGACGGCACTGTCGACGTCAGGCCGCATGAAAGCAGGCATCGGCTCGTCGTGCATGTCGATGGCGCAGCGGCACGCCACGCCGGCGCGCTCGCCGCGCCGCTCGCGCGCATGTTCGATCTGCATGCCGATCCCCGCGAAATCGCCCGATGCCTCGGGGCTGACCCCATGCTCGCGCCGCTCGTCGCGTCCGCACCCGGCCTGCGCGTGCCGGGCGCGTGGTCCGGCTTCGAACTCGTGGTGCGGACGATCGTCGGACAACAGGTGAGCGTGAAAGGCGCCTCGACGATCATGAGCCGCATCGTGCAGCGCGCGGGAAGAAGGATCGACGGCCACCCGCACGAAGGCACCGCGTGGCGTTTTCCCACGCCCGCCGAGCTCGCCGTTGCGGACCTGCAGAAGATCGGCATGCCGACGAAGCGCATCGAGACCGTGCAACGCTTCGCACACGCGGTGGCAACGGGCGCGCTGCCGCTCGATGAGCACGGCGCCGATCTCGAATGCCTGAAGCGCGACATGCTCTCGATGCCGGGCATCGGGCCGTGGACCGTCGGCTATGTCGCGATGCGTGCGCTACGCGATCCCGACGCGTGGCCGGACGCCGATCTCGTTCTCATGCAGGCGATCGCGCGCCGCGATCCGTCGCTTGCAAGGCCCGTCCTGCAGCGTGCGCGCACCGAACGCTGGCGTCCGTGGCGCGCCTATGCGGCCATGCACCTGTGGAACGGCGTGGCGATGGAAACGGGACTTGCACGCGGCGGCTGATATCGCATGCATTCGATTAGATCGCATCTTGCGTGCAATACGCATGCATGCAAACTGAAAAATAGACTAATCTGCTTCGAGAGACCGGGCGCCGCCGCGGGCGCGTATCCGCGTGCGCAGCGCAGGGACAGGATACGAAGCAGCGCTGACGAAACGCCATCGGGAGACGCTCATGAACGCATCGTCCCTTGACGCGCAAGACATCAAGAACGAACACGCGGCATCGCCGACGACGGCCGCGTCCGACATGCCGATCGCGCCACGCGTGCAGAAGATCGTCGTCGCGATACACGGCATTGGCAATCAGTTGCACAGCGACACGGTGCGTTCCGTGGCGAGCCAGTTCGGTGCGCGCTACGACCCGCCGCTGCCTGTCATGCCGCTCGGCTATTTCGACATCGCGGGCGTCGGTGAAGTGGACGTCCGCCAGCTCGATCTTCCGCAGGGCGGCCCCTACACAGCCGAGCAGCGCGACTTCTATTCCGCGCTCGGTTTCGCGGAAGTATATTGGGCCGACATTCCGCGCGAGGTCGTGAAGCAGGACGACACGCTCGAGGAAAGCAAGGCATGGGGACTTTCGATCGTGAGTCGCGCGCAGGCCGCCTATATGCTCAACGTCGACGAACGCAAGCTCGAGCCCGCCGATTTCTCGCTTGCGTCGGGCGTCGTCGAGGAGGTCATCGAAACGGTGGCCGTCATGCAAAGCCTGCTCGCGGTTACCGAGAAGGCCGGCATCTTCAAGTTCGATCTCGCGCCGATGCTCCGCGATTATGTCGGCGACGTGCAGCTGGTCGCGGATTTCAGGCAGCATCGCGAGACGATCGTCTTTCGGTTTCATCGCGTAATGGAGCGGCTCGTCGCGCTCGCCACCGCGCGCTGCCAATGCGCGCCCGAGGTATATATCGTCGCGCACAGTGAGGGAACCGTCATCAGCTTTCTCGGCATTCTGCAGGCGCTGTCCACACCGACCGTGTCGGACCCGAAGGACGGCAAGCAGGTCATCAGCACCGACTGGGTGCAAAGTCTGCGCGGCTTCATGACCATCGGCTCGCCGATCGACAAGCACATCCTGCTATGGCCGAAACTCTGGGAAGGCATGGCGCTGAAAAGCGACATGCAGGGCGATGCCGTGACGCAAGCGGAACGTCCGGGCGGACCGATCACGCTGCCCTCGCGCATCAGGTGGCGCAACTATTACGACTTCGGCGATCCGGTCGGCTTCGCACTCGATACGGCGCGCGCCTATCTCGATCATCGCGGCTGCCGTGCGTTCGAGTTCGAACCGGTGCATGACATCGGCTTCTCGCGCTACTGGTTGCCAGGCAAGGCGCATACGGACTACTGGACCGATGGCGATGTCTTCGGCCACTTCATCGAGAACGTCGTGCTCGACAAAGACACGGCAAAAGCCCCGCAAAACAGGCGCTTTCGTGGCATCGTGAGCACGGCGATTCCTTATCTGCTGAGCTTCTCGCTGCATCTTCTCGCGGTGTTCTTCATTTACAAAGCCGTCACGGCATCGTCCGATTCGGGCGCGGGGGGCACGAGCACCGCGCCCGAGTTCATCTATCTCACACGCTCGGTGTTCGCACTCGCATGCCTGCTGATGGGAACGACGGTCGCCGCGCGCCTTCCGCGTCTCGTGAAGGCGCGCGGCGTGAGACGCACGGGCGCGTGGCTGCGCTGGCGCATCGTCGCGCTTCTGGCGTTCGTCGCAGGCGCGCTGATCTTCTGGTTCGTGCTCTTGAGCGGCGTGGCCGCGTTTCTCGCGAGTCCGTTTGCGGACTTTGTGCATCGCGATGTCGCCGATCCTGCCGTCGGCAAGGCTGTATTCGTGCTCGCGGGACTGGTGTGCGCGTTGAGCGGATGGCTCGCTCCGCGCAAACCGCATTGGGGACGGCGCATTCTCGTTGCGCTCGGCACGCTGATGATGGTGTTGATCGTCGGCGTGAGGTTATGGGGCGATCTGGCGGGCAAGCAGTTATGGCCCGTCGTGCTCGGCGGTGCATTCTTTCTCTATGCGTGGTGGCTCGCGATTCTGATCTTCGATCTCGCGTTCGTGTGGCATCGCTATGTGCGCAACTCAGTCGCGCTCGATACGCTGCGTGCATGGCGCGAGAACCGATGCGATGCGCAGCCGAAGCCAATCATGTCGATGCGGGCGAAGGCTGCGCCTAAGTAATGCGGACCGATGCGAAGTTATCCATGCAGCACGAGTTTCTGCACTCGCCAGTTGAGCAACTCCGCGACGAACAACGTGTTCTCCGCCGGACACGCCATCTCGTGAATCCATCCGAACTGCTTCAGTTGCTTGCCCGATCGACCGAGCACGCCGAGCAGTTTCCCATCGAGCGATAACTTGTAGATGCGGCCGGGAAACGCATCGGCGCAATACAACACCTGATTCGGCCCCGGCGATATGCAAATGGCCCAAGGCGATCCCGGCGCAAACGTGCCCGCTGCAATTGCCGCTTCATCGGGCATGTTGCCGATAGCCGGGCGCGCATCCGACGGCACGGGCACGTCGATCGTGAATTGCCGCTGAAAATTCCCTTCGCCGTCGAAGACCTGAATGCGCCGGTTACTGCGATCGGCAACATAGACCATGCCGTTTCTATCGACTGCAATGCTATGCGGCGTATGGAACTGCCCCGGCTCCTTGCCGCGCTCGCCCCACGACTTGAGCCAGTTGCCGTCCTTGTCGACCTTCGCGACGCGCGAGTTGATGTATCCGTCGCTGATATACGTATTGCCCGCGGTATCCCAAGCGACATCTGTCACCTGTCGAAAGCGTCCGGGCTCCGAAGGCAGCGGCGGATTCGGATGCTTGAGCGGCGCGGTCTCTTCGTCCGATGCCTCCTGCTTGCGTCCGAACACCATCGCGACGCGGCCTTCGGGCGTGAACTTGATGATCATGTCCGAGCCCTTGTCGGTGACCCAGACGTTGTCCTGCCGATCCACCTTGACCGTATGCGCAAACGACCACGCATAAAGGTTATGGCCGATCTCGCGCACGAAGCGGCCGTTGCGATCGAATTCGAGCAGCTGGGCCGCGGCTGCGCCGTATGCGGGACCGATGCTATTGCCGCGCGAAAGCACGAAGATATGCCCCGCCGAATTGAGCGCGACGCCAGAGCATTCGCCGAAGTAGACGTCGCGCGGCAAACGCACCGGATCGGGAACGGAATCGTAGGCTATGGCCGGCACGTCGTTGTCGGCGTACGCGAGATGCGGAAAGAGCGCGAGCGCGGCAGCGCCCTGGACCCCTTGGGCCGCGAGCATCAGGAAGCGCCGGCGGCTTGCAGCGCCCGGCGCGATGTCGCAACATGGGCAGTACATCGGGTGTCGAAGACTCACTGTTACCCTCCTCTTGTTCGTCGCCTGCAATGATGAACACCGATGGCCGGCTTGCTTCGCGATGCGAGAGGAAGTGTAGTGCATGAACCGCATTATTCACATCCGCGTGCTTTTATCGCTTTCAATGCTGAAAGGACATCATGACCGAATCCTGGCAATATCAAGTTCGAATCCGCCTCGCGCCCGAGTACGCAGCCTTGGCGCGTCAGGACCCGGCGAACGAAAAGCTTGCGCCGATCAACACGCTGCTCATGCGGCACGGCGCTCATATGAAATGCCAGTACGACGCCTTCGCCGACTACGTGGCGCAAGCGCAACGCGACGGCGTCGAACACTATCCGCTTTATCGCTGGACGCGCGAAACCATCGAGAATCCCGCTAAGAAAGCGAAATATCTGGAAGCGTTCACGCTCTATGTGAATGGCGATGAAGTCTATGACAAGGCGCTCGCCGATGCACTGGAAGCCGATCTTCAATCGCTCAGAAGCGATGCGCTCATCGATATCCGCAAGTTCGACACGAACCCCGCGCACAATCCGCAACCGCCTTCGTATAACAATTCATGAGGTTGACGCCTTGCATCGCGCACGCTAAGGTTTGGTAAATCAACCAAACATGGATCGCGCCCGTGCAGGATCGTCGACAGTCCATACTCGAAGCCGCGCTCGCCACATTGCGCGAAGAAGGCTATTCGGGCTTCACGCAACCGCGCGTCGCTGCGCGCGCGGGCGTGCGGCAGAGTCATCTCACGTACTATTTTCCGACGCGCCTCGCATTGATCGAAGCCGTAGCACGCACCGCAATCGACGGCCAGCTCGCCGCTGTCGATGCCTTTGCGGGCGAAGCGTCTGCCAAGGTCACGGCTGCATCGATCGCCAATGTCGCGATGCGCCATGAGAACACCCGCGTATTGATGGCGCTCGCGCAAGCCGCCGACGAAGAGCCGACCATACGCAGCCTCTTTCGCGAGCTCGCGGAAGGCGTCGCTGTGCGGATCACGCGCATGCTCGAAGCGATGGGCCTCGCCGTCACGAAAGAGCATGTGTCAATGGTGCACGCGCTCGTCGTCGGGCTTGCGGTCATCGATCTCGCGGTCGGCCGCGCGGACGGCAAGCGCCGCGCGAGCAGCGCAATCGAATTGTTGTTTTCATTGTTGCCGCCCGCCGAACCGAAAACGTCATAAGCGCAGTAGTCACGCCTTGCGCGCGTCGAGCCATTCGACGATATTGCGCACCGTATCGCCATAAAACGTGCGATACAACTCCTGCGCGACATAGCCGATATGCGGCGTCGCCAGCACGTTCGGTAGCGCGCGCAGCGGGTCGTTCGCCGCGAGCGGCTCTTCGTCGTACACGTCGATGGCCGCGCCCGCGAGCCTCCCCGACTTCAACGCATCGACCAGCGCCGCGCTATCGACGATCGGGCCGCGCGATGTGTTCACGATATGACTCGTCGGCTTCATCTGCGCGAGCTCCTTCTCGCCGACGAGATGACGCGTGCGCTCGCTCAGGCGCAGGTGAACCGTGAGCACATCGGAGGTACTGAAGAGCGTGTCCTTGTCGACGAGTTGCACGCCCTTTTCTTCGGCGCGCTCGCGCGTGAGGTTCTGGCTCCACGCGATCACGTTCATGCGAAACGCGCGTCCGATCACGCCGACCGCCGATCCCACGCGCCCGAGTCCGAGCAGGCCGAGCGTCTTGCCCGCCAGTTCGGTCCCAAGGCCCACTTGCCAGCCGCCTTCCTTCAGCGAGCGGTTTTCGGCGGGAATATTGCGCATCATCGCGAGAATCAGCGCCCAGGTAAATTCGATCGTCGGCGTGGACGAGTAGCCCGTGTGACGCACTTCGATGCCGCGTGCGGCTGCGGCATCCAGATCGATCGATGCATTGGCCGCGCCCGTCGACGCGATCAGCTTCAGGTTCGGAAGATGGTCGATGATGTCGCGCGAGAACGGCGTGCGCTCGCGCATTGCACACACGACGTCGAAGGGGCGCAGGCGTTCGAGCAGCGCTTCGCGCCCGGCGATGTGATCGTTGAACACGGTGAGCGTCGCGCGCCCGTCGAGCGGCGACCAGTCGGCCATGGAAAGCGCGATGTTCTGATAGTCGTCGAGAACGGCGACTTTGATCGGGTTGGATGGGGTCATGGGGATTTCGTTTGTTATGACGAATGGAGTGAACGGCAGGAGCTAGTGTGACGCAATGCGCGAATTCATGTCGCGCACGGCCGTCGCGAGCCTTTCTGAAATCCCGCAAAGCCTTGCGCCATAAGCGCTAGCGGGAATCCCAAATGCATGACATGGCGTGAAATAAGTTACCGCGGGACTTCGCGCGGCCCCTTCTCTATAGTCACTTCCGTCGCCACACGAAACGCAACGTGGCCTACAGAACCGAGAAGGACATCCCGTGAAAAACAGATCGACTTTCGCTTCAAACGGCCGCGTTGCCTCCGTCTGCGACGCGAGTTCCAGCAAGCGCCGCGTGCGCCATTTGCTCGTCGTCGCGGCCGCCGCCGCTCTCACGCTGTGCAGCAGTTCCGCCTTCGCCGGCTGGGCGCGCGGCGGCACGGCCTACACCGGCCGCGGCGAGTATCAGGGCGCGCACGTCGGCTCCTGCGGCGGCGGCAGTTGCTCGCATGCGGGCGGCGTCGAGAATCCGTGGGGCCGCGTCGCCACCAACTCAGGCACCGTGACGCGCACCGCGCCCGGCCAGTTCTCGAACTCCGGCACCGCCTACGGCCCGAACGGCCGCTCGGTGCAGCACGCGGGCGATACGAGCTGCGCCGGGGGAAGCTGCTCGCACACCGGCAGTGCGACCGGCCCGAACGGCAAGACCGCGACCGGCAGCGATACGGTGACGCGCACGGCGCCTGGACAGTACTCGTCGTCGGGCTCGGTGACCGGCCCGAACGGCAACACGTCGACGCACTCGGCATCGACGAACTGCGCGGGTTACACATGCAACCGCTCCGGCACCGTCAACACGGCGAACGGCGGGACGGTGACGCATTCAGGCAGCGCGACGAGCGTCGCGCCGGGCGTGGTCACCACCTCGGGCACGGCGACGGTCGCCAATGGCTCGCACAGCACGACGGTGGTCGGCGGCGGCACAGTCACGTCGAGCACGACGGTGGTGGCGACGGCGCCGGTCGTCACCGGAACCACAGTCGTTGCCGCGCCCGTGATCGTGCCGCCGCCCCCGCCGCCTTCGACGACCGTGGTGGTCGCACCTCCCCCGGCTTCGTCGACGGTCGTGGTGACGCCGCCCCCGCCGCCGGCCAAGACCGTCGTCGTCGCACCGCCGCCGGCAAAGACTGTGTATGTCGCGCCGGCTCCGGCTCCGGTCAAGACCGTGTATATCGCACCGCCGCCGCCCGCGAAGACCGTTTATGTCGTGCCGCACCGCGCGGTTCTGATCCCGGGCCACTGGGTCGGCAGATTCTGGATTCCCGCGCACTGGGCATAACAAGGACAGCAACATCTAAAGGCCGGCCGCATGCGCGCCGGCCTTCTCGTTTTGCGCGCGCCTCGCGTTACACTGCGGATCAACGCCGCTTTCGACACAGGCACGACGTGCTCGATGTCTTTCACGGCACGCAAGCAGTCGCCACCGTACGCTCACGACGAGACATCGCATGAAACGCCCGCATCTGCCTCGAGATCATGCGAAAGGCGTGCTGCACGACATCACCTGGACCGCCGGTCCCGTCGTGCTGGTCATTGCGACCATCGTCGCGCTTGTCTACTGGCTCGTCGATCCCGCGCCGCCGAAAACCATCACGATGAGCGCGGGCCAGCCCGACAGCTCGTTCTACGTCATCTCGCAGGAATATGCGAAGCTGCTCGCGCGCAGCGGCATCACGCTGAAAGTGCTGCCCTCGGACGGCTCCGTGCAGAACCTCGAACGACTGCTCGATCCGAAGCAGCACGTCGATCTTGCGCTCGTGCAGGGCGGCATTGCAACGAAGGAAGAAGCGTCGACGCTGATGTCGCTCGGCAGCGTGTCGTATGTGCCGCTCGTCGTCTTCTATCGCGGCAAGGGGCTCACGCTGCTGTCGCAACTGGAGGGCAAGCGCATCGCGATCGGCCGTGAAGGCAGCGGCACACGCATGCTTTCACTGAAGCTACTGGAGGCCAACGGCATCTATCCGGGCGGCACCACGCAGCTTCTGCCGACGGACGGGCTGCAAGCCGCCACGCAACTCGTCAGCAACGAAGCCGACGCGGTCTTTCTCTCCGGCGACTCCGCGACGCGCGGCCTGATGCTGCGCCTCTTGCGCGTGCCCGGCATCTCTGTGATGGACTTCAACGAAGCACGCGCCTATACGCGCCTTTTCCCTTATCTCGACGAAATCGAACTGCCGCCCGGCGTACTCGATCTCGGCCGGCGCATCCCGCCGCAGGCCGTGCATCTGATCAGTCCGACGGTCGAGCTGATTGCGCGGCCGACCCTGCATCCGGCGCTGTCCGACCTGCTCATCGAAGCGGCGCAGGAAGTGCACGGTACGGCTGGCTTGCTGCAGCGCACAGGTCAGTTTCCGAGTCCTGTCGCGCACGAGTTTCCCATCAGCGAGGATGCCAGCCGCTATTACCGCTCCGGCAAGAGCTTCCTGTATCGGACGCTGCCGTTCTGGCTCGCGAATCTCGCGGATCGCGCGCTCGTGCTGTTGCTGCCCGCCGCCGTGCTGATCTTTCCCGCGCTGCGGCTCGTGCCCGCACTGTATCGCTGGCGCGTGCGCTCGCGCATCTATCGTTACTACGGCGCGTTAATCGCAGTGGAGCGCGGCGCGATGCGCGTCAACAACGAAGACGAGCGTCGCGCGCTGCTCGTCGAGCTCGATTACATCGAGGAATCGCTCGATACGCTCAGGTTGCCGCTCGCCTATGCCGATGCACTCTATGTCCTGCGCGAGCATGTCAGCTTCGTGCGCGCGCGTCTGACCGAAGCGGCGCGGCGGGAAAAAAGCACGGTCTAACCAAGGGTCAAGCGATGAAACTTCGTTCATGGTTCGCCATTGCATTGACGCTGTTGATGACGGCCTGCGCGAGCCTTCCGCCTCAAACCGGACGCGTGCAGACGCACGCCCTCACCGACACTGCCAACACGCGGCTCGGCACGGCCTTCGCGGCGAGCGAGGCTGCGCATCCCGGCGACAATGCGTTTCACTTGTTATCCGATGGCACGGATGCGCTCATCGCGCGCGTGATCCTCAGCGAGACCGCCGATCGCACGCTCGATCTCCAGTACTACATCTGGCACGACGATCTGACGGGCCGCGAAATGGCCGCGTCGATCATGCGTGCCGCCGATCGCGGCGTGCGGGTGCGCCTTTTGCTCGACGACCTCGGCACCAATGCCGACGATCAGTTCCTGCTCGCGCTCGCATCGCATCCTAACGTGCAGGTGCGCCTTTTCAATCCGGTGGCGAATCGCACCTTCAAGAAGCTCGGGTCCGCGGCCGAGTTCTTTCGCGTGAATCGTCGCATGCATAACAAGGCGCTCATCGCGGATAACCAGGCCGCGATTCTCGGCGGCCGCAATATCGGCGACGAGTACTTCGGCGCATCGAGCACGGTCGCCTTTGGCGATCTCGATGTGCTGGTGCACGGGCCTGTCGTGCGCGAGGTATCGAGTGCGTTCGATCTGTACTGGAACTCGGATGCGGCCTATCCGATCGATAACCTGATGCGACGTCACGCCGACCCTGACGCGCTTGCGGGTTATCGCGCGAAGCTCGATGCTTATCTTCTGTCGGAAGAGCATTCACCTTATGTGGCGCAAGTCCGTGAACGTCTCGCGAGCGTGATCCAGCGGCGCGACACCGAATTTTCGTGGGGCAAGGCGACGTTGCTCTACGACGATCCCGCGAAGATCACGCGTGCGCCCGGCGACACGGAAGGCCATTTAATGTCGCAATTCAAGGCATTGAATCTCGCTCCCGACAAGGACATGCTGATCGTGTCGCCCTATTTCGTGCCGCGCGAGGAAGGCGTGCGATGGCTGCGTTCGATGACATCGCGCGGCGTGCGCGTCACCGTGCTGACGAATTCCCTCGCCGCCACCGATGTCGCCGCGGTGCATGCGGGCTATCAGCGTTATCGCAAGGACATGCTCGAAGCGGGCGTGCGGCTCTACGAGTTGAAGCCCGTCGCATCGGCCGAAAGCGACAGAAGCGCGAAGAAGTCCACGTTCGGATCGTCGAAAGCGTCGCTGCATGCGAAGACATATGTGTTCGATCGCACGCGCATTTTTATCGGCTCGATGAATCTCGATCCGCGTTCCGTGGAGCTGAACACGGAAATCGGCGTCTATTGCGAAAGCGCGGAAGCGGCCGCGCAAGTGGCGGATGGAATCGGCACGAATATCGATCGCATCGCGTGGCGTGTCGAGTTGCACGATGACGGCAACGGCGGCACGCGCATGGTGTGGATCGACACCGACGCCAATGGCAACACGACCGAGCTCGACAGCGAGCCGGGCGTGTCTGCGTTCAAGCGCGCGGGCATCTGGATGCTGGGGATCCTGCCTATCGAATCGCAGTTGTAAGCCGCGCGCTGAGGGTCCTTCATCGCTGCATCATTTGAAGCCCGCGACCGCATGCGGCACATACGGCGCTTCGAGTTGCGCAATCTCGTCCGCCGTGAGATTCAGTGTCAACGCCGCGACCGCATCGCTCACATGATTCGGCTTCGATGCGCCGATGATCGGCGCCGTCACCGGCGCCTTCTGTGCGACCCACGCCAGCGCCACTTGCGCACGCGGCACGCCGCGCGCCTTCGCCACGGCCGCCACGGCTTCGACCACCGCGCGATCCGCATCGTCCGTGCGATAGAGCGTGCTGCCGAATGCATCCGACTCCTGCCGCTCGCTCGTCGCGTCCCAGTCGCGCGTAAGACGTCCGCGTGCCAGCGGACTCCACGGCAGCATGCCGATACCCTGGTCCTTGCAAAGCGGCACCATCTCCCGTTCTTCCTCGCGATACAGCAGATTCAAATGATTCTGCATCGTCTTGAACTCGACCCAGCCGTTCGCGCGCGATGTGTAGAGCGCCTTGCTGAACTGCCACGCATACATCGATGACGCGCCGATATAACGCGCCTTGCCCGCCTTCACGACGTCATGCAGCGCTTCGAGCGTCTCCTCGATGGGCGTGCCGTAATCCCAGCGATGGATCTGATAGAGATCGACGTAATCGGTGCCCAGGCGCTTCAGGCTGTTATCGATCTCGTTGAAGATCGCCTTGCGTGAGAGCCCCGCGCCATTCGGACCGGGACGCATGCGATTGAAGACTTTCGTCGCAATTACGATGTCATCGCGTTTCGTGAAGTCGCGCAGCGCGCGTCCGACGATTTCTTCAGACGTGCCGTCCGAATAGACGTTGGCCGTATCGAAGAAATTGATACCCGCTTCAAGCGCCTGCTTGATGAGCGGGCGACTCTTTTCCTCGTCCAGCGTCCACGGATGCGTCCCGCGATCGGGCACGCCGTAAGTCATGCAACCAAGACAAAGCCGCGATACGTCGAGGCCGGTCGAACCCAGTTTCACGTAATCCATCGTGCGAATCTCCTTGCAAACCGAAAGGCATGCGCGAATGCTTGCGCATGGCGACGAAACGCTAGACATTACCTCAGGTTGGCATCGCGTGCTTTGACGACCCTGACAGAACAACGCGATGTATTACTGTGCCGCGCGCCTGATTTCGTCGATGCTTGCTTCCGCGAGCCAGTGACAATAGCCGCCGAGCGTCGCGCGGTCGATGCTGTCGCGCTCGATATGCGCATACCCACCCGCGCGATAAATGTGTTTGGACCAGTAGCTATCTGTCTGCCACGCATGGACATGCAATACGTCGCTCGACAGCTTTCTGTCAGACGTAGGGAACGCGTCCAGCAGCCCGAGAGAGCAACGTTGCGGATACGTGCTGCGAAGCGCGAGCTCGCCCGCGTACATTGTGACCACCTGCTTGCACCATCCGGGCCACACGCCCTCGTACTCGCTAAACTCTTCGCGCCACAAGCGATTGCATGCTTGCATCTGCGCGATGAGAAAGTTCGTCACGCACTGCGCCGAACCGAGCACCGACGCACCGACGTTATGCATTCCAGAATGCGGATAACCCCATCGCGCGCTCACTTCCGATAACTTCACACGCACGTCATCCTGGTACGCATAGCCGCCCACGCCCGCGCACAGTCCCGATGGACGGAAGTCGCGCAAGGCGGGCGTGACGAATGTATCGCAATCGGTCTTGAGGACGAATTCGAAACGCTTGCACGCATCGAGCACGGGTTGCTCGATCAGGTTCGCGACGGAATTGATGAACTTGTAGCCGCTCCATTCGGAATGGCGTTGCGCATAGGGCACGCTGGGAATGATCGTGATGCGATCGTCGTCTGGCAACGCATTTGCGATGTCTGGATTGCACACCGCGATTATTCCGCTGCGCGAAATTACACCCGAATAAATCAGGCTCTTATAAAGCCAATCGAACTCTTCGAGCATCGTTGGGTGGTTGTCGACGTACACTAAAACAGCAAGATCCATCGTGCTCTCCACTAGCTTCAATCAAGTCAATCCGTTCGATTTTAGCCGCAGGCTTCCAGAGCAAGACACGTGCATCTCATAATGCCAGCACATTTACCGCCACATCCACATGATGCGCACCGCCGCCGAGAATCATCCCGCGCAATAACGACACATCGCTATAATCGCGCCCCGTCGCAAGCGTGACGTGATCGAGGTCCGCCAGCACGTCATTGGTCGGATCGAGATCGATCCATCCGCTTTGCGGACAATGCACCGACACCCACGCATGCGACGCATCCGCGCCGATGAGACGCGGATGCCCCGGCGGCGGATCGTTGCGCAAATATCCGCTCACATAGCGCGCCGGCAACCCGAGCGCGCGCAGACAGCCGATCATCACTTGCGAGAAGTCCTGGCACACGCCATGCCGCAATTCGAACGCGCGCGATGCGGGCGTATCGAACGCAGTGGCCGAGGGCTTGTAGTCGAAATCCTCGTGAATGCGATGCATCAGATCGATAGCGCCCGCAACGAGCGGCGTGCCCGCATCGAAACTCGCTTGCGCATAAGCGCGCAATTCATGATCGAGCGAGATATTGGGCGACGCATAACAAAACTCGCTTTCCGGATAAAACGACTCACCGGCACGATAGCGCAGCCGCTCGGCGACGTCTTCCCACGGCGGCGTGGCGTCTGCATCGAGCGCATTCCACCGTGGCGTGAGCCGCACCGTGGTTTCGCTCGTCATCGAAAGACGTTCGTGCGACGCGTCGAGCGAGAAGTACAGCACGTCATTGCCGAATGCATCGACGCGGCTATGCACATAAGACGGCACCGGCTCGATGCGCTCCGTATGCGAGATAACCTGCTGCCACGGGCAATGCAACGGACGAATGGTCGCGAGATGCTGCGCGATTTCAACCGGCGTCGAATAGCGATATGTCGTCCGATGCGTCACCGCGAGCACGGTATCGTTCATGCCGAGCGTCATGACGACACCTGTGCGCAAAGCGTGTTCGCATGACTGAAGTAGCGGGCACTGACTTCATTCGATGCCGCGAAAACCGACGCGACGAGTCTGTCGCACAGCGCGATCAACGCATCATGACGGCCGTTCTCATTCGTGCCGCACAGCGCGGCGAGATCCGGCAATGCATCGGCGTGAACGAGCAGGTCCGCGAAACGCGTCGCTTGTGCGCGGCGTGCACCGCCGGCAGCGGCCGCGATCTCGTCGAGCTTCGTGCGCAGGCGTGCATAAACGCCATAGAGCCCGCGCGGATTGGTCTGATCGACTACGATCAAATCGATGAGCGCCGGCACTTCGAGCCTGCCCGGATAGAGCGAACGATACGTGAGCGTGCTGTCGAAGAACTGCAAGAGCAGATCGAAGCCAGCGGGCGATGCGAGCGTCCCGCGCTCGGCGACCACGCGCAGAATCGTCGCCATCGTCGAGACGCGCTCGATGTGCCGTCCAATGAAGAGGAGCCGCCATGCTTCATCGCGCGTCATGCGATCGCCCTGCGCGCCGCTGATCGCGCAGAGTTGCGTTGCAAGATGTTCGAGCGCGTTCGCGAGCATCAAACGATCGTAGTCGCGACCGATGCGCACGGCGCTTTCGTCAGCGCTATCGCTGAACACGAGGCGCGCGAGCGCATCGCGAAAGTCATTGCGTGATGCGAGAATCGTGCGCCAGTGATCCGTCGAAAGCCGGTCGCGTATCTCGCCGCATGCGCGCGCCTGATCCGCGAGATTGCTGCCGATGCTCGTCGCCCTGCCCGATTCCGGCAGCCCTGCAACGAGCACGCGTTCGAACGCTTGCGGCGTGCTGCGCGCGAGCGTATCGCCCGATGGAATCAGCCCGCATTCCGATGCGAGTTCCGCGAGCGTCGGAAAGAGTTCTTCGGCGACACTGCCATCGAGCATCCCGAGCAAAAGACGACACAAGCGCACGTTGTTTTCAGCGCGCTCGCCATAACGCCCCGCCCAAAACAGATTCTCCGCGGCGCGGCTCGATACGATGCGATGCTTGCGCAAATCGCCCGGCTTCATCGGCGTGGGACGCAACGATACCGCGCCGCCCGGCTGACTCGACATCACCCATGTATCGACACTGCTGCCGCCGAACTGCATGGACACCGTCGCGCGCTTGTCGGCCGCGAGCCGCGTGAAGCCACCGGGCATCACGCTCCAGCTTCCGTCGATGTTGGCGATTGCATAGGCGCGCAGCACGCAGGGACGCGATCCGATCGCGCCGTCATGAAAGCGCGGCGCGGTGGAAAACGGCAGATTCTCCTGCACCGTGAAGACATCCGGCGCACGTTCGATGCGCTCGCGCCATGCCGCGATGTCCTGCACGCCAGCATCGATGCCCGGTGCGTGATCGGCCTGCGCGCCCGGCCATGTCGGCGCAATGAGGGCGCTGTCGACGCGCTCGAAGACTTCGCGGCGCGCGGCTTCCTCGCCGCACCACCATGTCGGCACGGTCGGCAACTCGAGTCTTTCGTCCAGCAACGCTTTCGCTATGCCGGGCAGAAATGCATTGAGCGCAGGCGATTCCGTGAAGCCCGCGCCCGGCATGTTCGACACCATCACGTTGCCCGCGCGCATCACCTGCAAGAGACCCGGCACGCCTATCGTCGAGTCCGCGCGCAATTCAACGGGATCGCAGAACGCATCGTCCAGGCGCCGCACCACCGCATGCACGCGCGACAAGCCGGCGAGTGTCTTGAGATAGAGCTTGTCATGACGAACGGTGAGATCCTTTCCTTCGACGAGCGTCACGCCGAGATACCGCGCAAGAAATATATGCTCGAAGTACGTTTCGCTGAACGGGCCAGGACTCAGCAACGCGATATGCGGCGCATCGTTCGATGCATCGCTGCGGCCGTCTTCGTCATCGCGCATCGTCGCGCGCGCGGCCTGCGCGATGGTCGCGATGAGTTGCGCATAGGTCTCGGCGAGACGGCTCACGCGCATCGCACGAAACGGATCGGCAAACAGGCTCGCGACGATAAGTCTGTTTTCCAGCGCATAGCCGAGGCCCGACGGCACTTCCGTCCGATGCGCAATCACGGTCCACGCGCCCGATGGCGCGCGAGCGAGATCCACCGCGACGATCTGCAGAAAGCGGCCGAGGGGCGGCACGAAGCCCTTCACCGCGCGCAAATAGCCGGGATGTCCGAACACGAGCGCGCTCGGCAAGAGCCCCCGTTGCAGCAGCGTCTGCGGGCCGTAGACATCGGCGACGATCGCTTCCATCAGCCGTGCGCGCTGCGCGACGCCGCGTTCGATTACCGCCCACTCTTTTTCATCGATGATGAGCGGCAGGAGATCGAGCGACCACGCGCGCGGCTTGCCGTTATCGGCATAAACGTTGTACGTGATGTCGTTGTCGCGCACTTGCTGTGCAACGGCATCGACACCATCGTCGAGCCGCGCGATGCCCTGCTCGCCGAGCAATTCGAAGAAGTGCCGCCACGGCTCGCGCAACTGGCCCGCCGCATCGCGCAGTTCGTCCCAATGCCCTTCTCGCGCAGGCAACGTGCGCAGCAACGCCAGCGCATCGATGCGTGCCGCGGCGATGTCGAAGGGCAAGGTCGATTGATAGGCCAATGTCGTCTCTGCTCTTTATTCGAACGATGATTGCATTTTCAACGATAGCGCAGGTCGAGTGTGAACGGAAACTCGAGGCTGCGTTCGCGGGCTTCGACGTGCATTGCGCCGGGCGTATGACCGGTTGCGAAGAAGCGTGAGCGCCTGCGGCTTTCCGCTTCATAAGCGTTGACGGGGAAGGTCTGATAGTTACGCCCGCCCGGATGCGCGACATGATACTGGCACCCGCCGATGGCGCGTCCCGTCCATGTATCGACGATATCGAAGGTGAGCGGCGCATGCACGTCGATCGTCGGATGCAGCGATGCCGCCTGTGACCACGCGCGAAAGCGCACGCCCGCGACGTATTCGCTTACGCGTCCCGTCGGTTGCAGCGGCAATGCTTGTCCGTTCACAGACACGACGTGTCGATTGCCATTGAGGCCGAGCACGCGCACTTCGAGTCGTTCGACGGACGAATCCACGAAACGCACCGTGCCGCCGATCGCGCCCTCTTCGCCCATCACATGCCACGGTTCGAGCGCATTGCGAATCGTGAGCGCGATGCCGTTCGTATCGTATGCGCCGACGAGCGGGAAGCGAAACTCGAAGTGCGGTGCGAACCAGCTTTGCTCGAATGCGAAGCCTGATTCGCGCAGTTCGGCGAGCACGTCATCGAAGTCCATCTGCACGAAGGTGCCGAGCATGAAGCGATCATGCAGTTCCGTGCCCCAGCGCGTGAGCCGCGCGGTATACGGCGTGTTCCAGAATCGCGCGACGAGTGCGCGCAACAGCAGTTGCTGCACGAGACTCATGCGCGCGTGAGGCGGCATCTCGAAGCCGCGCAGTTCCAGCAAGCCGAGCCGCCCGGTCGGGCCATCGGGCGAATACAGCTTGTCGATGCAGAACTCCGCGCGATGTGTATTACCCGTCACATCGATCAGGATGTTTCGCAGGATGCGGTCGATGAGCCAGGGCGGCACGGTCGCACTGTCACGGCCGCCGAGCAGATCGAGTTGACGCTGCAATTCGTAGAACGCGATCTCCAGTTCATACACCTGATCGTTGCGCGCTTCATCGACACGAGGCGCCTGACTCGTCGGGCCAATGAACATGCCGGAGAACAACATCGACAACGATGGGTGGTTGTGCCAATACCGGATCAGGCTCGCGAGAAGATCGGGGCGGCGCAGGAAAGGACTGTCGGCGGGCGTCGCGCCACCGAGCACGAAGTGATTGCCGCCACCTGTGCCGGTGTGACGGCCGTCGAGCATGAACTTTTCCGGGCTCAGATACGACTCGTGGGCCGCGTTGTACAGGAACTCCGTGTGCTCGACGAGATCGTTCCAGTTGGCCGCCGGATGAATGTTCACTTCGATCACGCCCGGGTCGGGCGTCACCTGCAACATCTTCAGGCGCGCATCGCGCGGCGGAGGATAGCCTTCGACGATCACCGGAATCTTGAGATCGGAGGCGGTTGCTTCGACGGCAGACAGAAGATCGAGATAGTCATCGAGCGAGGTGAGCGGCGGCATGAAGACATGCATGAGCTTGTTGCCGTTGCCGAGCTTCTCGAGTGCGTCGGCCTCCGCTTTGGGACCGGCCGCCCGCGCAGGATCGCGCGCTTCCACGCACAGCGCGATGCGTGCGATCCAGCCGGCCGACTCGCCGCGCTGAGGCTTGCGCTCCCGCGATTGACCCGGTGCGCCGGCGTGCCCCGTCACGTCCGCACTGGCATTTTGCGTGCGCGATTCATTATCCAGATCCGCATATTGCATGCGTAATTCAGTCGCCGTACGCAATGGCGTGGACGGCGCGAACGGATCGTGCGCGTGCTGCCACGGATAATCGCCTTCGGAAACCCACGGCAGCGAGTCGAGCGGCACGCGGTATCCCATGGGTGAATCGCCCGGAACCAAGAACATGCGCTCGTCGCGGAAGAACCACGGCCCGCTTATCCAGCGTCCCGGCTGCATGCCGCCGCCGTCCTCACGCGCGATCGGCAATGCGTAGCCCGTGACAGACGGCAGACCCGCATCGAACACACGACGCAGGCGGGCACGTTCCAGTTCGTCGCCGAGGCGCGAGTCGAACGGATCGACGTTGACCGGCAAACGCCGCTCGCGCCACAGGTAGTACCACGTGTCCTCGTACCCCGGTTGAATGTATTTTGAATCCAAAGAAAGCTTGCCCGCGAGATGGCGAATGAATCGCGCGGCGTCATCCGACGTGTACGACGCAGCCTGCCGTTCATCCGCGAAGAGCGCCGGATCGTGCCAGCACGGTTCGCCGTCCGCCCGCCAGAACAGCGACAGCGCCCAGCGCGGCAACTGCTCGCCCGGATACCACTTGCCCTGTCCGATGTGCAGGAAGCCACGCGCGCCATACTGCGCGCGCAGCTTGTCCATCAGCGAAACAGCGTAGGCGCGCTTCGTCGGTCCGAGCGCGTCGGTGTTCCATTCCGGCTCGTCGCGGTCGCGCACCGAGACGTAAGTGGGCTCGCCCCCCATCGTGAGGCGCACGTCCGATGCATTCAATTGCGCATCCACCTGCTCGCCCATACGCAGCACCGCGCTCCAGTCTTCCTCGCTATACGGCTTCGTGACGCGCGGCGTTTCGAGCACGCGTTCGATCGACATCGAATGAACGAATTCGACTTCGCATTCGTCCACCGCGCCGGAAACAGGCGCCGCGCTGCTCGGCTCCGGTGTGCACGCGACGGGAATATGTCCTTCGCCCGCAAGCAGGCCGGACGTCGGATCGAAACCGATCCAGCCCGCACCGGGCAAAAACACTTCGCACCACGCATGCAGATCGGTGAAATCGACTTCAGTTCCGCTCGGGCCATCGAGCGATTTCGTATCGGGCGCGAGTTGCAGCAGATAACCCGACACGAAACGCGCGGCGAGGCCCAGATGACGCAGAGTTTCGACGAGCAGCCACCCGGAATCGCGGCACGAGCCGGCCGCGCTTTCGAGCGTTTCCTCCGGCGTCTGCACCCCCGGCTCCATGCGGATCAGATAACGAATCTCATGCGAAAGCCGCTGATTGAGCTCGACGAGGAAATCGATCGTGGCGCGCGGCGAACGATCGATACTTTCGACGAATGCCGCGAAGCGCGGAGTCGGCTCGCGCTTGACCATGTAGGGCGCTAGATCGTGCAGCAATTCAGGCGCGTACGCGAATGGAAATTTTTCGGCGGCGGGTTCGAGAAAGAAATCGAACGGGTTGTACACGGCCATTTCGGCAACGAGATCGACCGTCACCTTGAATTCGCGCGTTTTCTCCGGGAAAACAAGGCGCGCCTGATAGTTCGCAAAGGCATCCTGCTGCCAGTTGATGAAATGATCCTCGGGCTCGACGCGCATCGAATACGACACGATCGGCGTGCGGCAATGCGGCGCCGGCCGCAGTCGCACGACTTGCGGCGAAAGACCGACGAGCCGGTCATATCGGTAATGCGTGACATGGTTCAATGCGACACGAATGGACACGCCGGACTCCTTTATTCAATTGACGCCGTGCACGCAACGCGCGCTGCAATGCGGTTTCTGCTTGTCATGGAAAAACGGCCTTTTCGCGGCATGATGTTTGCGTCTACACCGCCAACAACGCGCACAGCACATCGCGCGATAACACTTCCACCGGCCACACGATGAAGACCTTTCACTGCAACCGTTGCAATCAACTCGTTTTTTTCGAAAACACGCATTGCGAAAACTGTGACGCGCGGCTCGGCTACGTGCCCGAGATCAATCAGATCAGCGCGTTCGAGGAAACCGACGACGGCCGCTGGCGCAGCCTGCATCCGCTTGCGAAAGATCTCTTCTATCGGCCGTGCCATAACTACGCGGTGGAAAACGTCTGCAACTGGGTCGTTCCCGCACCCGCCCCGGATACGCCCGAGGCACTCTGCTGTTCGTGCCAGCTGACGAGCACCATTCCCAATCTCTCGACGCCGGAGAACCGCGTCTACTGGTATCGCATCGAAGCCGCCAAGCGCCGCCTGCTTTACACCTTCTCGGAACTGGGCCTGTCTGTGAAGTCGCGTCAGGAAGACCCTGAACGCGGCCTCGAATTCCAGTTCCTCGAAGGCGATGCGCAAGGCCACGGCGTAATGACCGGTCATAACAACGGCATCATCACGCTCAACATCGCCGAAGCCGACGACGCTCATCGAGAGAAAACGCGCTCCGCGCTTCACGAGCCGTATCGCACCTTGCTCGGTCATTTCCGTCATGAGTCCGGGCACTATTTCTTCGATCGCCTGATCGCCGACACCGCGCGCATTGCGCCGTTTCGCACCGCATTCGGCGACGAGCAAGCCGACTACGCCGCCGCGCTCGATCGTCATTACAAGGAAGGCCCGCCCGCTCAGTGGGAAGACAACTTCATCAGCGCCTATGCCACGATGCATCCGTGGGAAGACTGGGCCGAAACATGGGCGCATTACCTGCATATCGTCGATACGCTCGACACCGCAGTATCGTGCGGCCTCGTGCTCGTGCCCGACAGCCCGCACGAGCCGACGCTCACCGACCAGACGCCGGTCGAGGAAACGACGTTCGATAACCTGATGAAACGATGGTTTCCGCTCACTTATGTCCTGAACAGTTTGAATCGCAGCCTTGGCATGCCCGACGGTTATCCCTTTACGCTTGCGCCGGCCGTCATCGACAAACTGCGCTTTGTGCATCGCGTCGTCGCGGCGGCGTCGGCCAAGCGCTGATAACCCGCGCTCATTCTTTGCCTTGCGACTGCGTCTGACCTTGTGACTGCGTCTGCGTTTGAGACTGCGTTTGCGCGGGCGGCTCCTGCGCGATCGGCAACAAAAACTCGCGGCTTACGCGACCCGCGAGATCATTCACGCGTGCGAGAAAATCGACGAGATAGGCATGCAAGCCGCCTTTAAGAATGTCGCCGATCCGCCCGTTCTTCAGTTCCGCGCTCAGTTGCGCCGCGAGCCGCGTCGCTTCCGTATCGCGCCCTTTCGTCACCTGTCCGATTAGCTGCTCCACTTCCGCGATGCTCGCCGCAAGCGAACGCGGCCAGTCGCGATAGAGAATCAGGAGTCCCGCCACGCGTTCAGGCGTAATGACATCGCGATAGACCCGGCGATATACCTCGAAGCCTGACACCGAACCGAGCACCGCCACCCAATGGTGATAATCGAACGGTTGTGCTGAAGTGTCGGCGCGTTGTTCCATCATTTCGAACTTGACGTCGAGAATGCGCGCCGTATTGTCCGCTCGTTCGATGAAAGTCCCGAGACGCATGAAATAGAATGCGTCGTCCTTGACGAGTGTGCCGAGCTGCACGCCGCGCGAAAGGTGCGAGCGAAACTTTACCCACTCGAAAAACGTATAAGGCTCGCGTTCGAGAATGCCGTCGGCAAGCATGCGCTGACAGTCGAGCCACGTCGTATTGAGCGATTCCCATAACTCGCTATTGGTGGAGCTGCGCACGGCTCGCGCATTCTCACGCGCGGCGCGCAAACAACTGACGATCGACGACGGGTTCGATAAATCGCGCGCCATGAAGTCGATCACGTCGCGGCTTTTCATGCCGTGGTGCGCGGCCGAATAGATGCCGCTCAGTTCCGATATCGACAGCATCGCGCGCCAGCCAAGTTCCGCATATTCATCGGACTGCGGCAAGAGCGAGAGCTGATAGTTCGCATCGAGCATCCGGGCAGTGTTTTCGGCGCGTTCGGTATAGCGCGCCATCCAGAAGAGATGATCCGCGGTACGGCTCAGCATGGGTGTTCCCGGTTGTTTGTCGTTGTCTTGAGTGACGCAGTGCTTTCTTCAGGACTTTTCCTCAGCGTCTCCTCAGCGTTCCAATACCCACGTATCCTTCGTGCCGCCGCCTTGCGATGAATTGACGACGAGCGAGCCTTCTCGCAACGCGACCCGCGTCAGCCCGCCCGGGACCATGCGCACGTCAGTACCCGACAGTACGAAGGGACGCAAGTCGATATGTCGCGGCGCGATGCCCGCCTCGACATACGTCGGACATGTGGAAAGCGCAAGGGTCGGCTGCGCGATGTATTTCTCCGGATGGGCTTCTAGCACCGCGCGAAACTCCGCGATCTGCGCCGCGCTCGACGCAGGCCCGACAAGCATTCCATAACCGCCCGCGCCATGCGTTTCCTTCACGACGAGCTCGGGCAGATGATCGAGCACGTAGGCGAGATCGTCGGGCTTTCGGCACATCCACGTCGGGACGTTGTTCAGAATCGGCTCTTCGCCGAGATAGAAACGCACCATGTCCGGTACGTAGGGATAGATCGATTTATCGTCCGCTATGCCGGTGCCGACCGCATTGCACAGCGAGACATTCCCCGCGCGATATGCGCCGATCAATCCCGGCACGCCGAGCGTCGAATCCGGCCGGAACACGAGCGGATCAAGAAAGTCATCGTCGACGCGGCGGTAGATCACATCGACGCGCTGCGGCCCCTGCGTAGTACGCATGTACAGATAGTCGTTGTCGACGAAGAGATCCTGTCCTTCGACCAGCTCGACGCCCATCTGCTGCGCGAGAAACGCGTGCTCGAAATAAGCCGAGTTATACATTCCCGGCGTCATGACGACGATGGTCGGATTCTCGGCGGCAGCCGGCGCGGCCGCGCGCAAGGTGTCGAGCAGCAAGTCCGGGTAATGCGCAACCGGCGCAACGCGATTGCGCGCGAAAAGATCGGGAAAGAGCCGCATCATCATCTTGCGGTTTTCCAGCATGTAAGAGACGCCGGATGGAACGCGCAAGTTATCTTCGAGCACGTAGAACTCGCCCTGTCCCGCTCGCACGATATCGATACCCGCGATATGCGCATAGATATCGCGTGCGACATCGACGCCGCGCATCTCGGGACGGTATTGCGCGTTGCCGAGTATCTGCGCCTCGGGAATGATGCCCGCGCGGATGATGTCCTGCTCGTGATAGATATCGTGGATGAAGCGGTTGAGCGCATTCACGCGCTGCCGCAGTCCGCGCTCCAGCGCGCGCCATTCGTCGGCGGGAAAGATACGCGGAATGACATCGAAGGGAATCGTGCGCTCCGGAATGATGCCCGGCAAATCGCTCGTTCCATAGACCGCGAAGGTAATGCCGACACGTCTGAAGTTGAGATCCGCTTCCGCGCGCTTGATCTCGATCTGCTGCTCGCTTTGCGCGGAGAGCCAGGCAAGGAAATCGCGGTAGTGCGTGCGTGGATCGCCTACGCCGCGAAATGCCGCCGCCGGCACGCCGCGCGCCTCCAGATCGCTGCGCTCGAACATTTCGTTGAAGAATGCTTGCGTCATAACCGGTCTTCCAAATGAAGTGCATGCCGGGGTGGCGGTTCCCTTGGCTCGTTATTCTGGTTGCACTCGCGAAACGCTTGAAGAGCCCGAAAGACGCGGCGCATCCGATGCCATGGATTACGTCGATAGGCGACCTCGTAGCGCGATGCTCTTTGATCCCTGCGGAGCATCGATTGCGCGGGCAGCCCAGTGCCGAATGAGAAAAAGCAACTTCAATGCCAATGGTCTGAGCGGTTCACCTCCATGAATAAGGCACGTCCGGATGTCGGATTCCCGAGAGCGTGCACCAAAAAAGCGCTTTGTGAACGAACCCTGCACGAGCAGAGGTTGATCTTCATGCTGCATGACGGTGCGCGGAAAGACGAAAACCTTGCGCTGCGCCGGTATCATAAGCGTCTTATCGCACGTCAACTACACCTATGAACACCCCTTCCGAAGCCGCTCCCCGTCCCACGCTACGCGAACTCACACCTCTCGAAGCGCGCGTGCTCGGCGTCCTTGTCGAGAAACAGCATACAGTGCCGGACACCTATCCTCTTTCATTGAATTCCCTGACATCGGGGTGCAATCAAAAGACCGCGCGCTCGCCCGTGATGAACGTGAGCGAGGACGAAGTGCTGACGACCATCGATGGCTTGAAGCGTCTGAGCCTCGTTTTCGAGGGAAGCAGCAGCCGGGTGCCGCGCTTCGAACACAACGTGAACCGCGTGCTCGGCGTGCCCAGCCAGTCGGTTGCGCTGCTTGCAACCCTGTTTTTGCGCGGACCCCAAACGGCAGCGGAACTGCGCGCGAACAGTGCCCGGCTGCATTCGTTTGCGGACATATCATCGGTCGAAAGCTTTCTCGATGAACTCGCCGCAAATGATCCGCCGCGTGTCGTGAAGCTGTCACGCACGCCCGGCGAGCGCGAGAGCCGCTGGATGCATTTGCTATGCGGCGAAGTGAGCGTCAGCGATATCCCTTCGCGTGAAACGCAGGGCGCAGAAACCTATTCGCTTTCCGAATTCGAAGCGCTGAAGTCCGAGCAAAAGCGCCTGACTCACGAAGTCGCACAATTGCGGGCGATGGTCGAGCAAATGGCGAGCGAATTGGGCATTACATTGAATCAATCGTCGTCCGATGCCTGAGCGATGGATGAGCCGCTGATTCCCGCACCGCTCGTGTTTCGCGACGACGGAACACCGTACTCGCCGCGCCACGATGACATCTATCACAGCGCAGCGGGCGCGCTCGCGCAGGCGCGCCATGTCTTTCTCGATGGCAATGGCCTGCCCGCGCGCTGGCGCGTAAAGCGGCGCTTCATCGTGCTCGAGACCGGCTTCGGCATGGGTATTAATTTCCTCGCGACATGGGCGGCATGGCGCGACGATCCGCACTGCACGTCTGCACTGGAATTCGTGTCGATAGAAAAGCATCCGTTCAGCGCGGACGATTTGCGCGCCGCGCACGCGGCAATCATCGACGACACCGCTGTTGCGCCGCTCGCAGATGCTCTCGCTTCGGCATGGCCGCCGCTCGAGGCCGGCGTGCATCGGCTTGCATTCGTGCCTGGCGCGGTCACGTTGACACTCGCTTTCGGTGCTGCGGACGATCTCTTGCCACGCCTCGCCGATCACGGCCTCACAGCGGACGCCATCTATCTCGACGGCTTCGCGCCAGCCCGAAACCCTGACATGTGGACGCCCGCCATCTTCGCGTCGCTGGCGCGCATTGCCAAAGACGATGCGACGTTCGCAACCTATACCAGCTCGGGCCACGTCAAGCGCGCACTCATCGACAACGGATTCGACTATCGCAAGGTCGCGGGCTTCGGCGGAAAGCGCGCGATGCTCGTCGGCAAGCGAGCTCATTCCCGGTCAGTCATTGATTCGTAAGCATCGATCGTGCTTTCGTGAAAGCAGATAGCTTCTCCCTCGTTTTACGGCCCGGGCAACAAAGCAGAATTAGTTGGATAATGCGCAGCCGTTAGCAGCGCGGCCCGTGCTCGTATCAGCAAAATGAACGTCGAGGCCGCGCGGCGGCACATTCTTTCGGCGCTGATTCACGAGGAGAGATGTTTTGGAATCCAACAACGATGCGTCCGCCAGCCCATGGCTTTGGGTCGCGCTATTGATACCCTACGTCGCGCTGCTCTGGCTGCCGTTCTATAACGACACGCACCCTTCATTCGCGGGTTTTCCGTTCTTCTACTGGTATCAGTTCCTTTGGGTGCCGCTCACGTCGCTCCTGCTTTATATCGTGTACAGGGGCCTGAAATGAACGATCTCACGCCCGTCGATCCAGTTGCGATGACGATCTTCATCGCGTTCTTTGCGCTCGTGACCGTCGTCGGCTTCTTTGCCGCACGCTGGAAACGCGGCGATCTCACGCAGCTCCACGAATGGGGCCTGGGCGGCCGCCAATTCGGCGTGTTGATTTCGTGGTTCCTCGTCGGCGGCGATTTCTATACCGCCTATACCGTGATTGCTGTGCCGGCGCTCGTCTATTCAGTAGGTGCGTACGGCTTCTTCGCGCTGCCTTACACGATCATTGTCTATCCTTTCGTATTCGCAGTGATGCCCAGGTTGTGGAAGATCGCTCATGCGAAGAATCACATCACGGGCGCCGATTACGTGCAGGGTGAATACGGCGGCAAATGGTTCCCCGCAGCGGTGGCGATCACGGGCATCGTCGCGACCATGCCTTATATCGCGCTGCAACTCGTCGGCATGCAAGTGGTCATCAAGGGTCTCGGCGTGACGGGCGAACTGCCGCTTATCATCGCATTCGTGATCCTCGCGCTCTATACCTATACGAGCGGGCTGCGCGCCCCCGCCATGATTGCGTTCGTGAAAGACATCATGATCTATATCGTCGTGATCGCTGCGGTATGGCTCATTCCAGCGAAGCTCGGCGGGTACGCGCATGTGTTCGATTCGGCCGATCAATACTTCAAGGCTAAGGGCGGCCCGACAGGCATCATCCTCAAGCCGGGTCAATTCACGGCGTATGCTTCGCTCGCGCTGGGCTCGGCGCTTGCCGCATTCATGTATCCGCATACGATGACGGCGGTGCTCTCGTCATCGTCCGCGACGACGGTGCGCAAGAACGCCATCTTCCTGCCCGCCTATACGCTGCTGCTCGGTCTGATCGCGCTGCTCGGCTATATGGCGATCGCGGCGGGCGTGCGCGTGAAGTCCGCATCGGATGTCGTGCCCGCCTTGTTCGGTGCGCTGTTTCCATCGTGGTTCGTGGGCTTCGCGGCTGCGGCCATCGCGATCAGCGCGCTCGTACCGGCGGCGATCATGTCGATTGGCGCGGCGAATCTGTTCACGCGCAACTTGTGGCGTCCGCTCGTTTCGCCCGACATGTCGTCCGCTGCCGAAGCATCGACCGCGAAGCTCGTGTCGCTCGTCGTCAAGTTCGGCGCGTTGCTATTCATCGTGTTCCTTCCGACGCAGTATGCAATCGACTTGCAGTTGCTGGGCGGCGTCTGGATCCTGCAGATTTTCCCGGCGATCGTGTTCACGCTGTTCACGCGCCGGCTGACGACGCCTGGCCTCTTTCTCGGCTGGCTGATCGGCATCGTATTGGGCACAGGCCTCGCGATCTCGCAAGGACTCAAGCCGGTCTATGCGGTGCATGTCGGTGAAGCTTCATGGCCGGTCTATATCGGCCTGATTGCGCTCGTCGTGAATATCGCCGTGACGTATGTCGTTTCCCTGGTCACGCGACGCAGCGTGGCGCTTTCGGCCTGAGCGCCCAAAGCTCGACAATGCCCGTGCCTCATTGCGCCGGGCATTGTTTGCACATGCAGTGATACCATCGGCGTCAAGCCCTCTACTTGACGCAATGCGTGTCATGACCGCAAGCGAAAACACTCTGGCCTCGTCTTCCATCGCGAATGCGGTGTTTGCGCAAGACAAGCTCTCTATCGGCATCACATTGCCGATCACATGCGATAACCAAACCGCAGTCGACTTCAACGAGCAGATCGCGCTCGCGCGACTCGCCGATAAGCTCGGCTTTCGAGCGCTGTGGGTTCGGGACGTGCCGCTCAATAGCATCGATTATCCGGACCCGGTCGGGCATCTCGACCCGTGGGTGCTACTCGGCGCGCTCGCATCCAATACCGAACGCATCGCGCTGATCAGCGGCGCGATCGTGTTGACACTCAGACATCCGCTTCACGTCGCGAAAGGCGCGATTTCCGTCGACACGCTATCGCAGGGACGCTTCATTCTCGGTGTCGGTTCAGGCGATCGTCCGCCGGAATATGCGGCTTTCGGCCGTGATCCCGATAACCGGCGGGAACTGTACAAACAGCATTGGGCCACCCTCGCCGCAGCCGTTACCGTGCCCTCTCGCGTGATTCCCGATCAGGCACCCGAAGGCGCGCCCGAGTTCTATTTGCTGCCTCGCCGGAGCGTTTCCATTCCAATGCTTGCCGTCGGTTCCGGCGGACAGAGCGTCGACTGGATTGCGCGTCACTCGCTTGGCTGGATGACTTATCATCGCGAGCCGCAAGCGCAGCGCGGGCGATACAGCATGTGGCGCGCGGCAGTGGATCGTGCGGCGTCCGGGGCCTTTCGTGCGTTCGGCGTCGCAATGCGGCTCGATCTCAGCGACGACGCCGATGAGCCCGCAACCGATATTTCGCTCGGTTATCGCACGGGCCATCGCTCGCTCATGGCGCTCCTGCATGAGATGCGCGACAGCGGCACGCATCACGTGACGCTCAACATCACACCGGAACGAAGGCCTGCGCGCGATATCATCGAGGAAGTCGCCGCATATGTGCTTCCCGAGTTTCATCGCTGAATCCGTTCTCTTATTCACGACACGACCATGACCGCACTCGATGCAAACTCCGCGTCCTTGCCCGGCGACGATATCGTTTCGCTCGACGCCGTCGCTCTCTCTCGTGCGATTCAAGCACGCGCTGTTTCCTGCGGCGAAGTCATGAACGCTTATCTTGCGCAAATCGATCGCATCAACGCTGCGGTCAACGCGATCGTGGCGATGCAGGATCGCGATGCGCTGCACGCGATTGCGGGCGAACGCGATGCGCAGTTAACCAGGGGCGAAAGCCTCGGACCGCTGCACGGCTTTCCGCAAGCGCCCAAAGATATCCTGCCCGTCGCCGGCATGGTCACGACGAAAGGCTCGCCTATATTTGCGGGCGAAATCACCCAAGTCGATGCGGTCGTATTCGAACGCATGCGTAAAGCAGGCGCGATATTCATCGGCCGCACCAATTCGCCGGAATTCGGCTTGGGCGGACACACCTATAACCCGGTGTACGGCACCACGCGCAACGCGTTCGAGCCCTCGCGCTCCGCAGGCGGCAGCAGCGGCGGCGCAGCCGTCTCGGTCGCGCTGCGCATGCTGCCGTGCGCGGACGGCTCCGACATGATGGGCTCCTTGCGCACGCCCGCCGCATTCAATAACGTCTTCGGCTTTCGCACGACACCGGGGTGCGTGCCTTATGCGCCCAGTGACGACGTATTCTTTCAGCAATTCAGCGTCGCCGGTCCGATCGCGCGAAACGTTCCGGATCTCGGCTTGCTATTGTCGGTGCAGGCGGGCTTCGATAGGCGTGCGCCTCTGTCCCGCAGAAGCGACAATCCCGCTGATTTCGCGAATGCGCTCGAACGCGACATGCGCGGCACACGCATCGGCTGGCTGGGCGATCTGAACGGACATCTGCCGATGGAAACGGGCTTGATGGAGACTTACGCATCGGCGCTGCGTCACTTCGAAACAGTGGGTTGCACCGTCGAACCCGCCAGGATCGACTTCGATATCGGCCGCCTCTGGAATGCATGGATCGATCTGCGCAGCCTCACCTTCTCCGGCACCAACGCGTCGCTTTATCGCGATGCCGCGAAGCGCAAGCTGCTTAAACCCGAAGCGGTATGGGAGATAGAACGGGGCCTCAAACTATCGGGAGAAGATGTTTCGCGCGCAGTTCGCGACCGCGCGGCCTGCTATCAGGCGATCAACGCGCTATTCGATCGCTTCGACTATCTGTTGATGCCGTCGGCTCAGGTCTTTCCTTTCGATGCGGAGCTAGACTGGCCTCATGCTATCGCCGGCCGGGAGATGGATACCTATCATCGCTGGATGGAAACTGTGGTTCCGGCAACGATGGCTTCGCTGCCCGCGTTGAGCGCGCCGGCCGGCTTCGGCCCCGACGGCTTGCCGGCCGGATTGCAGATCATCGGTCCGACACAAGGCGATCTCGGCGTGCTGCAGATTGGGCTCGCTTACGATCGCGCAAGTGGATTCTCGAACGCGCGCAGCCCCTTGCTTGGCTAAAGCCACATTCAGGCGACGGCGCGCTGCACGCTCTTGTGCGCGCCTTTCTTGGCGGTCGTGCGTCCAGCCCGCTTTACGGATGCCGCACGGCCCTTTCGCGCACCACCTTTTTTCGCCGCGCCGTTCTTGCCTGATGCAGCATCGATCAGGTACACGCTGCGGTCAGGCGCATCCTTGATCCATGCCGGCGGCCGCGCATGACCGCTCCAGGTCGCGCCTGATAGCGGGTCACGATACTTCGGTGGAAGTTTGGGCTTCATGGCGCCATTCTTTAAACCGGCTGAATTCTTCGATCCCGTCTTACGGCCGCGTTGCTTCGCCGCGCCTAAGCCTGCTTTGGCGAGATCCGCCGTGGTCAAGCCATATTCATCCATCATCGCCCGGATCTGAGCGATCACCTGGACCGACTCTCTTTCCCGCAAGGCATCCGCGCGGCGCTGCAATTTTCGAATCTGACTTTCCAATTGCGCCAATGTAGCCATGTCCCCTCCCGGATCGTCATTGTGGATCACAAGGCGTCTGTCTAATGAGTTCGCTTGACGCCTGACTTCTCCTACATGCAAATCTTATATGGTTATGTCGATCCTAAGCACTCTTGTTAAAAGATTGATCTCGAATACTTCAATCTTTCTAAAGTGCATGGCCTGAACCTCACCCGCAAAGCAGTTGATTCATTTCTCAACGACATCCTCGTCAGACATTTAGCGAAAAGCGCTTAGTCCATGAATTGTCTAGCACGGGGTTCACGCAAGGCCGTGCCCGCGCGGGCGGGCACAAACGACAAGGACTCGTGCGTTGCGCACGCGTGACGCGGCGGTAAAGCCGCTATCACTCGGAAACGAGGCTCGCTTCCTGTTCAGCCGGTGTGAGAGCAAGCGCGAGAATCATCGCGCCACTGTTGAGCGGCACTGAGCTGCCGACACGCCTCGGCCTATAGACCGGTTGCCCACGCCTGATCGCCTGCCCGCTCAACGCGCACGTTCCGCGCTTGCGGGCGGTACAAAGCGCCCAGACCTGCTCCGAGTAGTTGAACGATGTGGGATCGTGCCATGAGAGCGCCAGCGTCGATTCGCTCAGACGCTCCAGCACGCGGATATTGACGCAATGCTCTTCACCGGGTCCGATGCACGTACCCTTGCCCGGCACGTTGCGCACGAGCGATCGTGTCATCACCGCCATTTTCTCGTGCGCTTCTGACGGCCGGCTGGGACAGCTGTCGAGCAAAGCCAGGGTACGGCTCCAGGGATCCATCAACGATGGAAGCTTCATAATCGCTCCTGCAGGCGACAACGCTTGCCGCGGCAGAAGCCGGGTGGACGTTGCCGGTGGAGTTCCGGGGAATGCGCCGCACGACCCGCTTCCTGAGCCGGTCTGCCGCGCCGCTTCGGATGATCGTTCCTAGAGTAGTACACCTGAGCATGCTTTTGTTTTCATTTTTCCACGCCACAGTAAAGACATGTCAGCTTTGACATTTCGAATTCGCTGGCACTCTGTCGCGCTATCGGGTGCAACCGCACCAAACATTAGACTCTAACCGAGATGATTCGAACGAACGTTCGATTTAAAGATCAAGGCATTGCGCAACAGTCTGTGCGTCGCCGCTCCGACGAACGCCCGCTTCTGGCCGTTCGCGCACGTTTCGGGCTGAATCGGGGATGCGCGAACTCGCCGATTTCTGACACAATAAAAACCAGCGAACCGCACTTCTCCTGTCGAATCATGACAAGCAAGCTTTCGATCCATGCCACCATTTCGGCGGACCGCGCCTCCGTCAGCTTTGTCGCGTTTTCGCGCGAGCAAGCAATTCAATGCAACATCACGCGCAAGGCATTGGAGCAGTGTTTCTGGGCGCCGGCCGGGGCGAGCGACGAACGCCTGCTGAAAGCGCTGAGCGACGGCTATGAACGGATCAGCGCTAGGGTGCATCGAAAGTTCCTTGCGCATCCATCCAGTTCAGTTCATCTGGATGTCATGGATTTTTCGTCCTAGCGTGCCGCCTGCGTCGCCTTGCGCATCTTTGCAACGTCCTCTGCCTGGACCGCCGGCGTGTTGTTGTTCCAGGCGCCGCGGATGAAAGTCAGCACATCGGCGACTTGCTGATCATTCAGCACGGGCGAATAGCGAGGCATTGGATAAGGCGCCGGCACGCCATTCAGCACGAGATCGTCAGTGCCGTTAAGCGTCACGTTGATGAGCGACGAAGGATCCTTCTCCAGAACGTTCGGATTACCCGCAAGCGGTGCGAGCATCGGCGCGAACCCGCGACCGTCGGCGCCGTGGCAATGCATGCAGTAAGCGGTGTAGACACGCGCACCCGAGTCCGTCGCGGCCGGGCGTGTCAATGACACTTTGGTCGCTTTCTGATCATATGAATACGGCGCGCCGCCACTGCCGCCCGCCGCCGGCAAAGACTTCAGGTAGCGCGCCATTGCGGCGACATCGGCGTCGCTCAGCGCTTGCGTGCTGTTATTGATGACGCTCGTCATTGAGCCGAATGCCGACGCGTGCGCATTCGCGCCTGTCTTGAGAAACGTTGCGACGTCCTGCTCGGACCACCGTCCAAGTCCGGTATTGTGTTCGCCTGTCAGATTGGAAGCGAACCAGTTATCGAGCAAACCGCCCGTCAAATATGCGCTGCTGCTCTCGTCCAGTCCTTTTTCCTGAAACGCGATGCCGCGCGGCGTATGACACGAGCCGCAATGCCCGAGGCCTTGAATCAGATACGCGCCGCGATTCCAGGCGACATCCTGGCCGGCCTTGCTTCGATAGACTCCTTTTTCGAGGAACACCGCATTCCAGAGCTTCAACGGCCAGCGCATATTGAGCGGCCACTTGATATCCGCTTCACGATTGGCCTGCTTGACAGGCGCGACGCCATGCATGAAATACGCGTAGAGGGCATGCATGTCCTCGTCGTTGATCTTTGCATAAGACGGATACGGCATCGCCGGATAGAGATTGTGGCCGTCCTTCGCCACGCCTTCACGCAATGCTCGCGCGAATTCCTCCTCTGTATAGCGGCCAATACCCGTGTCCGGATCAGGCGTGATATTGGTCGTGTAGATGGCGCCTAAGGGCGTCATCATCGGCAAGCCGCCCGCAAGTGGCTTGCCGCGCGGCGCCGAATGGCACGCAATGCAATCGCCCGCCCTCGCGAGATACGCGCCACGCGCGACGAGCGCATCGTCGGCCGCATAAGCCGAAGACATGAAAGCGAACAACACCGCAAAGAGAGGCTTCGATGCATTTTTCATGATGGCCTCCTCAAGCGCTACGCAATTGATTGCCAACCGGTAACTGCCTCAGCCGCTTGCCCGTCGCTGCGTGAATCGCATTGGTGATAGCCGGCGCAAGCGCCGCCGTGCCCGGCTCGCCAATGCCGCCCGGGGACTCCATGCTCTTGACGATATGCACTTCCACCGGCGGCGTTTCGTGTATGCGCAGCATTCGATAATCAGTGAAATTGCTTTGCTCGACGCGCCCGTCCTTGATGGTGATTTCACTGTAAAGCGCAGCCGTGATACCGAAGATGATGCCGCCCTGCACTTGCGCTTCGACTGTATTGGGATTCACGACCATGCCGCAATCGACCGCGCACACGATACGGTTCACCTTCACCGCGCCGTCCTTGTCGACCGCGACATCCGCGACGATCGAGAAGAAGCTGCCGAACGCATGCATGACCGAGACGCCGCGTCCTTGTCCTTGCGGCACCGATTGCTTTCCCCATCCGGCCGCCTGTGTCGCGACGTCGAGCACGTTACGTGCGCGCGGCGACTTGCCGAGCAGAGCGCGCCTGTATTCCACCGGATCCGCTTTCGCCTGAATCGCCAGTTCATCGATGAAGCTCTCGACGACGAAGGTACCGCGCGTCGGTCCTACGCCGCGCCAGAACGCGGTGGGTACGTCATGCGGTTCCAGGCGCACGTAATCGACGAGCTGATTAGGCAGGTCGTAGTGAAGATCGGATGCCACTTCGACCGCATCGGGATCGATACCGTCCTTGAAAGCGGGCGGCGCAAAGCGCGCGAGCACCGACGACCCGACGATGCGATGCGTCCATGCTACCGGCTTGCCGTTCGCATCGAGTCCGGCGGATAGCTTGTCGTAGTAGCACGGCCGATACATGTCGTGCTGAATGTCTTCCTCGCGCGACCAAGTCACCTTCACGGGCACGCCGAGCGCCTTGCCGATCTTGAGCGCTTGCGTGGCCATGTCGAATTCGAGCCGCCTGCCAAAGCCGCCGCCGAGCAGATGGTTATGTACGAAGATCTTGTCGGCGGGCAAGCCGGTGGCTTTCATTCCGGCATCGCGGATACGCGTGGGCACTTGGGTGCCGAGCCAGATATCGCAGCCATCGGGGCGCACATGTACGGTGCAGTTGATCGGCTCCATCGTCGCATGCGCGAGAAACGGCTGAACGTAGACTGCGTCGACGCGCGTTTTCGCGCTGGAAAACGCGTTGTTCACGTCGCCTTCCTTGCGCGCGACAGCGCCCGTGCGCTGCGACGCATGCGCCATGTCATCGACGATCTGCTTCGTCGATACACTGGCACTCGGGCCTTCGTTCCATTGAATCTGCAATGCGGCTGCGCCTCGCTTGGCTGCCCACGTATGTTCGCCGATCACCGCGACGCCATTGTCGAACTTCACTACCTGGCGCACGCCGGGAATCTTCTTCGCGTTGCTGTCGTCGACCGATGCGAGCGTGCCGCCGAATACCGGGCAATTGACGATCGCCGCATACACCATGTCGGGCAGGCGCACGTCGAGGCCGAACATCGCGGTGCCGTCGACTTTTTCCGGCGAATCGAGACGTCTGACCGGCGTGCCGATTATCTTGAAGCTATTCGGATCCTTGAGTTTGATGTCTTGCGGCACGGGCAATCTCGCGGCCGCTTCGGCGAGCTCGGCATAACTCGCGCTGCGATCACCCGATGCATGCAACACCTTGCCGCCTTGCGCCATACAGGACGACGGATCGCATTGCCATTGCTGCGCCGCCGCCGCGACGAGCATCATGCGCGCGGCCGCACCGGCCTTGCGCAACGGCTCCCATGCATAGCGCACGGATGTCGAGCCGCCCGTCAATTGGCCGCCCAATAGCGGGTCCGTGAAGAGCTTTTCGTTGGGCGGCGCATGATCGATCGTGACGCTGTCGAGCGGTACTTCAAGCTCCTCGGCGATCAACATGGGCAGCGCGGTATAGACGCCCTGACCCATTTCGACCTTCGGCATGATGAGCACGATCTTGCCGCTCTTGTCGATCTGCACGAACGCATTCGGCGCGAATATGCCGTCTTGCGGAGACTCGATGGCATCACCGCCGATCACGGACTTGCCTTTGCTCCGGTCCTGGCTGGCGGCTGGCAGGCTGAAGCCGATCAGCAATCCGCCGCTTGCGGCGACACCCGCCGTCACGCCGAGCTTCAGAAACGTGCGGCGCGATAACCCCGCGCGAGCCGCGTGATGTCCCGCTTCGATCAATCCTTGCGACATGTCACGCCTCCTTCGCGGCCTGCTTGATGGCAGCGCGGATGCGGTGATAGGTGCCGCAGCGGCAGATGTTGCCTGCCATTGCGGCGTCGATATCGGCGTCGTTGGGATCGGGGACGGTCGTGAGCAATGCCGCCGCGGACATGACTTGTCCGGACTGGCAATAACCGCATTGCACGACATCGAGTTGACGCCATGCCTCTTGCACTTTCCTGCCGGCAGGCGTGTCGCCGACGCCTTCGATCGTCGTCACCTTGCGATCGCCGACCGCTGCGATCGGCAACACGCATGAACGAACGGCGACGCCATCGAGATGAACGGTACATGCACCGCATTGCGCGATGCCGCAGCCAAATTTGGTTCCCGTCAGTCCCACGATGTCACGCAATACCCAAAGAAGAGGCATGTCGGGCGGTACGTCGATCGTGTGATTCTCGCCATTGATGGAAAGCGTGCTCATGAGCGGCTCCGGCTTATAAGGTTTCGGCGGATATCGCCATGGCCAACTGCGTGCAGTGGCAGTCGGTTTTCAGGCACCGGGATTGTAGCGCCGCTTTAAAAATCAGGCTTGGATGACGGCGCGTTTACGCATAACTTTGCGCTTGCGCTTCAGATTGCTGCGCGCGCTTTGGGTCTTCCCGATTGCCTGAAACTCCAATATGCGGGCAGTAACGCGATCAATTTAATGAAGGTTGGCGGATAGGACAGTTAGTTGCATCGATAATCAACTGTTATCCCGCTGAAGCGCCGCCACGGTTTCGTCCAGCAATGCGCGCAGGCGAGCCACGCGTTTCAGATCGCGGTGATAACCCAGCCATACGTCCCTTCCGGGCGGGGCTTCTCCAACATCGAAGCGAGCCAGGCGCGCGTCGCCATCGCCTAGCGGGCATGGCAAAACCGCGTAGCCCGTACCTTGTGCACACATTTGCGCTTGCGCGTCGCGATTATTGCTGCCGAAAACGATCTTCGCGTTGGGCAACATGCGCTTTACCCAAAGCACATCCGGCAACTGATCGAATGCGCTATCCATGCTGATGAGCGTCTGCCCTTTTCCGTCACCCGCTTTGGGCGATGTCAGATCGGCACGTCCATATAACGCGTAATCGATATGCATGAGCTTGCGCTGTATGACGTCGGGTTCGTCGAAGGGCGTGATTCGAAACACGAGATCGGCTTCGCGTCGCGCGAGGTTATAGCGCCGCGCATCGGTGACGAGTTCGATCGATACCTCGGGATGTTTCGCGAGAAAGCGCGCGAATATCGGTGTAAGCACATGCACGCCGAACCAGTCCGACGATGACACTCGCAGCACACCCGTGAGCTTCGCATCCTGTCCCGCGAGCGCGCGCGTGAAGCTGAGCGCCTCTTCGTCCATGCGTTCGGCATACGACAGCACGGCCGCGCCTTCGTCGGTCAACACGAAGCCGTCGCGCGTACGCTGGAAAAGCACGTGACCCAGCGATTCTTCAAGCGCGCGCAGTCGCCGCCCCATCGTCGGTTGGTTTGGCCGATCATTCTTGCGGCCGCGCCGAGCGTGCCGCTGCGCGCTATCGCAAGAAAGATGCGAACGTCACTCCATTCGAGATTTGGCCCATTCATTTTCGTATGATCATCGTGCGACTCTGTCGATTTACATGCTTGGGTGCATGGCCGAGTATGGGCGCACTGCCATCAGCCTTCAACCTTTCCGGAGTCGACGATGTCCACCATGCAAGCCCTCATTCTCGATCGTCACAACGGCCCGCTCGAACTCGTCGCAATCGATCGTCCCGCAGCGGGCCCGGGACAAGTACTCGTGCGTATCGCCGCGAGCGGGCTCAATCCGCTCGACACCAAGATTCGCGCGGGCGCCGCGGCACATGCAAAACATCCCTTGCCGCTCGTGCTCGGCATCGATATGGCCGGTGTCGTCGAAGCAGTCGGTGCAGGCGTCGATGCATTCAAGCCGGGCGATGCGGTGTACGGCATGACCGGCGGAGTCGGCGGCATTCAGGGCTCGCTCGCGCAATACGCCGCAGTCGATGCCGCGCTTCTCGCGCATAAGCCCGCGAATCTTTCGATGCGCCACGCGGCCGCCCTGCCGCTCGCGTTCATCACGTCTTATGCGGGCATCGTCGATCGCGCGAAATTGCAAGCTGGGCAAACCGTGCTCGTGCAAGGCGGAGCCGGTGGCGTGGGGCACGTGTCCGTGCAACTCGCGCGCGCACTCGGCGCACATGTGTTCGCTACCGCAAGCGAGCGCGATCACGCCTTCATTCATAGCCTCGATGCGACGCCGATCGACTACCGCAATACGAGCGTCGAGCAATACGTCGCCAGGCATACGAACGGCTCCGGCTTCGATCTCGTCGTCGATACCGTCGGCGGCGCTTCACTCGATGCATCGTTCGCAGCAGTGAAGCACTTCGGTCATGTCGTCAGCGCGTTGGGATGGGGCACGCATGCGCTCGCGCCGCTGTCGTTTCGCGAAGCGAGTTATTCGGGCGTGTTCACGCTGCATCCGCTACTGACGGGACAGCATCGCGCGCATCATGGCGAGATGTTGTACGAAGCGACCCGGCTCGCCAAAGCGGGCAAGCTCGCGCCTCGCGTCGATGCGCGACGCTTCGATTTCCATAGCGCGGAGCGTGCTTATGAGGCGCTGCTGGATGGCACGGCGCGCGGCAAAATCATCGTCGATGTCGATGCGGCGCTTGCCGGCTAGGTAATGGTTATCAGCCGAATACGCCTGCCAGCCCGAGGAGAGCGCTCGCCGCGACGAGATAGATCGGATTGAGCTTGCTGCGATAAGCGACTGCTGCGCACACGAGCGTGCAAAGCGCGCGCGACACGTTCACATCGGTCTCGCGCGCAAACACATAAGCGGCCGATACGAGCAAGCCCACGGTCACCGGAGCGAGTCCTTTGCGAACCGCGGCGACGATGCGCGAGTCCTGCCTGCGCTCCACCCATGCGCTCACGAAATAGGCCATCAACGAAGAAGGCAAGATCTTCGCGATCGTCGAAACGAGTGCTCCGGAGAGTCCCGCCGCCTGAAAGCCGATCAACGCGACCGCCATGCCGTTCGGACCCGGCGCGGCCTGCGTGATCGAGAAGAACGTGACGAACTGCTCGCCCGTGACCCAATGACGCGTATCGACTGCATAACGCTGGATATCGGCGAGCGTTGCATTCATGCCGCCGACGGCGAGCAGCGACCAGATCGAACCATGCACGAATAGATCGGCGAGCGTGCTCCACATCGCATTAATCCTTCTGCGCGCGCCGTAGCATCGTGATCGTGCCGAGCGGCCCCAGCACGGCAAGCACGATAAGAAGTGGAATCTTCATGAGCGCAATGCTGATGAACGTCGCGGCCACGAGCACGATGCTGGCCACGCCACGCGGCAAGCTCGTCACGAGCTTGAGCACGGTCGCGATGACGAGCCCCGTCGCAGCAGGCATGAGTCCCGCGAAGAGATGTGCGGTGACCGGCGCATGTCCCCATCGGGCATACGCATAACCGATCCCGATCGTGATGATGGTCGGTGCGAGATACAGCGCGAACACCGCGACTGCCGCACCTTTCGCGCCGCGATATTGCCGCCCGAGCACGGTCGCGATGTTCGCGACGTTCGGCCCCGGCAGTAATTGCGCGAGCGGCAACAACTCCGCGAACTCACGGCTCGTGAGCCAGCCCAGACGCTCCACCAGCATGCGGCGCGCCCACGGCAACACACCGCCAAACCCCGTCAGGCCAATGAAAAAGAAAGCTTTGAAAAGCGCGAACGAGGTGGGCACGGGCGGCACGCCGGGCGTGGTCATTTCGCTCGACGAGGCGGCGGTGGGGGCAGTCATCGTGATATGCGTTGTCGTAAGAAGCGCGCTATAACCTGGCCATTTCGAACGAAGCCGGGTGAAAGACATCTTCGACACTCAAGCGGCGTTTCGACAACACTTGAGAGTTATGATCGCGCAGGAAGGTTTCGAGTGTAGCGCGATTCACTTCGATGCCGCAGGGCCAGTGGTCATCGCCCATCAGAAATTCGGCGTGTCGATGCCCCTTTCTTTCGAGGCGCTAAGGCTCGCCTAAGCATTTTGTCCCCATCATCAAGGGTTGCGGTCGCATTTGCACGACCGCGCCTCGTCTCGTCTCGTCGGAGAAACATGTCATGCGCCAGGAATTCGCATCGGTCTATAACCCGCCCGCTCGTCTCTTTCACTGGGCCACGGCCCTGCTGCTGCTCGTTCAATATGTGCTTGCCTGGGCGATGCCGGACGTGCATCGCGACACGAAGCCCGTGGGTTTGATCGCATGGCATCTGGGCGTCGGCGTCGTGATCGTGCTGCTCGTCCTCGTGCGCCTGCTCTGGCGCAGCGTGCATCCCGCGCCGCCCGAGGCCGGCAATTTGCCCGCCCCCTTGCGCGCGCTCGCGCGCTACACGCATTGGTTGCTCTACCTGCTGCTGATCGCGGTTCCGTTGATGGGATGGGCCAATGCATCGTCGCGCGACTGGCCCGTTACGCTGCTCGCCTCCATTCCGATGCCGCCGCTCTCGCCCGCCGGATCGCCCGTCGGGCACGCGCTCGGTGACTGGCATCGCGTCTTCGCATGGGTGCTGCTTGCGCTCGCAGGCTTGCATGTCGGCGCGGCACTGTTTCATCAATTCGTGTTGCACGATGAAACGCTGACCCGCATGCTGCCGTCGCAACGCAAGCGGGTTGCATCGAAACAATGACGACGATGAGACGCGATTCCATTCTCACTCATCGCATGTCGTAGGGTTATTCAATATAAGACGTGGCGTTCCTCTTTACTCTTGGATGATCGAGACGAACGATAAAAGGTGACGTCATGGCGTCCCAGACCGAACTCAAACGCTTTACGGCTAATCTCGCCGACGAACTCGACAGCGCCGCGCTCTACGACACGCTCGCGCAAGCAGAAACGCAGGAAGGGAAACGGCGCGTGTATGCGGAGCTGGCCGAGGCAGAGCGCCGTCATGCCGACATATGGGCCGCGAAGTTGCGGGAGAACGGCGTCTCCGTGCGAACGCATCGCATCAGCGCGAAGACACGAATCATGCGCGCGCTGGCCCGTGCGTTCGGGCCGGACTTCGTGTTGCGCTCCGTCGCCGCAAACGAAATGGCCGATCGCGACAAGTACGCGGCACAGCCCGATGCGGCGCAAATGTCGGCGGAAGAATGGCATCACGCGGATATCGTTCAGGACGTGGCGAATCGCAGCAAAGGTCTGAGCAAGGGAGGCGCGATCGCAGCGGCCGAATCGTGGCATCGCGGCGTGGCGTCGGGCAATGATCTGCGGGCGGCCGTGCTCGGCGCGAACGACGGCCTCGTGTCGAACTTCTGCCTCATCATGGGCGTCGCCGGCGCGGGCAGCGACAGCAAGACGGTGCTTCTCACCGCATTCGCGGGCCTCATGGCGGGGGCCGCATCGATGGCGCTGGGCGAGTGGCTCTCCGTGACCAACGCGCGCGAACTCGCGCGCACGCAAATCGCAAAAGAGAAAGACGAGCTGGACCACATGCCCGATGCGGAGCGTCACGAGCTCGCGCTCATCTATCAGGCGAAGGGCATCGATGCCGCGGAAGCGAAGCGCGTCGCCGCCCAGATCATGCGCGACAAGGACAAGGCGCTGGATACGCTCACGCGCGAAGAACTCGGCCTCGATCCGCGCGAGCTTGGCGGCAATCCGTGGACCGCCGCGCTCGCATCTTTCACGTTGTTCGCGGTGGGCGCGATCATTCCGGGAATCGCGTTTCTATGGGCGCGCGGCGCCGAGGGCATCGCGCAATGCATTGTCTTGAGCGGGCTCGGACTGGCGGGTATCGGCATGTTCACATCGCTCTTTAATGGACGTAGCGCACTCTTTTCGGCAACGCGGCAAGTGCTGATCGGGATGATCGCCGCAGGCTGCACGTTCGGCCTCGGCAAGTTGCTGGGCGTGTCGCTTTCATGATCGAGCGCGGCCCCATTCATCGGCATCGTGAGGCCATTGGGCGGGACGGTACACTACGCCCTCCCATCTCACTGAATCATCCCGATGAACCAACTTCTCGCGCTGCGCCCATTCGTTCCCGCCAGAGACTTCGAGTTGTCCAGGCGCTTCTATGAAGCACTGGGCTTTCGCGTCACGCATCAGGACGACGACATCGCGATGCTCAAAGCCGAAAGCTTCAGCTTCATTCTGCAAAACTTCTACGTGAAGGAGTTCGCGGAAAACTGCATGCTGCAAATGCTCGTGCGCGATGTCGACGCGTGGTGGCGCGAAATGAAACCCGAAGAACTGAGCGAGCGCTTCACCGTCAAGCCAGCGCGCGCGCCCGCGATCCAACCGTGGGGAATGAAAGTCGGCTTCGTGTTCGATCCTTCGGGCGTGCTATGGCATGTGGGCGAAGTGCCGTTCTGACGCAATCATTTCGGCTTGAGCAGCACCTTGATCGAGTCGAGCGAATTCGCGATCTTGATGGCCTCGTCCCACTCGTCCAGCGTGAAGCCATGCGTGACGATGCCCTTCGACGTTACGAGCCCGCGCGCGAGCAGATCGATTGCGATCGGATAGCAATACGGCCCGAGATGCGCACCGCGGACATCAAGTTCCTTACGATCGCCGATGATCGACCAGTCGACGGTCGTATCCGCGCCGAATACCGAAAACTCGACGAAACGGCCGAGCTTGCGAATCAGTTCCAGCCCTTGTGATACACCGGCCGGCACGCCAGTAGTCTCTATATATACGTCGCAGCCGTAGCGATCGGTGATCGAGCGGATCGTCTCCAGCGCATCGTCGGTTTTCGGGTTGATCGTGATATCGGCGCCGTACTCGCGGGCCAATGCGAGACGCTCGTCCACGAGATCGATCACGACGAGCTTCTTCGGCGTCTTCAGATGCGCCACCTGCGTCATCATCAGCCCGAGCGGTCCCGCGCCCGCGATCACGACGACGTCGCTCAACTGGATATCGCCGCGATTTACCGTATGGATCGCGCATGCGAGCGGCTCGATGATCGCGGCGTCTTCGAGCGAAATGCCATCGGGAATCTTGTGCACGATCGCCGTCGGCGGAAAGCGCATGTATTCGGCCATGCCGCCATCGGCCACTTCGCGCTGAAAGCCGAAGATGTTATGCACTTCGCACATCCAGTACTCGCCCGACTTGCAATAGCGGCATTTCGCGCAAGGCACGATCTGCTCGGCGATCACGCGGTCGCCCTTCTTCACGCCGAAGTGCGCTTCGGCGCCTTCACCCAGCTCCTCGACATAACCGAAGAACTCATGCCCGGGAATGACCGGCGCCTTGACCCACGGATTCGGGCCGCCCCAGAACATCTTCGCGCCCGACCAGCATTTGCAGTCGCTCGCGCAGATGCCGCAGGCGGCGATGCGGATCACGAGCTCGTTTCTCGCAGCACTCGGACGCTGCACGCGCTCGACGCGATAGTCCTTCGGCGCGCGGCATACGATCGCTGTCATCTCTGCATCGGCCATGACGTGTCTCCCTTTCGTTATATGAACGACGAACTCACTCTTCCAGGACGATCTGCACCTTCACGTCGGTCGGCACGCCGCTCGCCGCTTCCTCGAACGCCTTGATGCCTTCCGCGAACGGGAACGTGCGCGAGATGAACGGCTTCACATCGAGCCTGCCCGATGCGATCAACTGAATCGCACGCGGGAAGATATTTGCATAGCGAAATACCGATTCGATCCGCGCCTCCTTGATCTGCACCGCGACCACGTCCAGCGCAATCGCGCGCTGCGGCATGCCGACAAGCACGAGGCAGCCGCCCGGGCACAGCAGATCGACGATGCCGTCGAACGCCTTCTCGTTGCCGCTCGCCTCGAACACGATGTCCGCGCCCCAGCCATCCGTGAGTTCATGCACGACATCGAGAGCACGCCTGTCGCGGATGTTCACGGGGGTCACACCTTGCACACCGCCGATCAGGTCGAGCTTCTCCTGCACGAGATCGCAGACGATCGCGCGGCTGCATCCGCCCGCGAGCGCGGCGAGCGCGCACATCATGCCGATCGTGCCCGCGCCGAGCACGACGGCCACGTCGCCCGGCTTGATCGCGGCTTTCTTCGCGGCCTGCAAACCGATCGACAGCGGCTCGACGATCGCTCCTTCCGCGAAGCTCACGTTATCCGGCAACTTGTACGTGAAGCCGGCCGGGTGCACCACATAAGGCGCGAGGCAGCCATTTACCGGCGGCGTCGCCCAGAAGCGCACTTTCGGATCGAGGTTGTACAGGCCTTCACGCGATGCGCGTGATTCCATGTCCGGCACGCCCGGCTCCATGCATACCCGATCGCCCGCCTTCAGATGCTTTACGTCCTCGCCGACTTCGACGATCGTGCCCGATGCCTCGTGCCCGAGCACCATCGGCTCGTTCACGACGAAGGGTCCGATGCGGCCATGCTGATAGTAGTGAATATCGCTGCCGCAAATCCCGACCGTATGAATCTTGATGCGCACGTCGCGCGGGCCCACGACCTGCGGCAAGCTGAACGGACGCAAGCTGATGCGTCTTGCTTCTTCGAGAACCAGTGCTTCCATCGTCGTTCCTTTGAGAGAGATAAGCGGCATCAGCAGGACTGGAATCCGCCATCGACCAACAGACTCACGCCGCTCACCATGCTTGAATCGTCGGAGAGCAGGTACGCGATCGTTCGCGCCACTTCCACCGGCTGCACGAAACGATTCATCGGAATGCGCGCGAGCATGGGCCCGGCCTTGGCGGGATCGCTCCACGCGCGTTCGCCCATCGGCGTCATCGTGACGGTGGGAAGCACGGCGTTCACGCGAATGCCATGCGGACCGAGTTCGTTGGCCATCACGCGGGTCATGGCGTCGAGCCCGCCTTTCGATGCGCAATAGGCCGCATGCAGCGCAAAACCGACATTCGCCGACAAGCTCGACACGTTGACGATCGATCCGCCGACGCCGCGCGCGATCATGCTCTTCGCGCACTCCTGCGCGACGATCATCGTGGCGCGCAGGTTCACGTTCATCGTGAGGTCGAAGGCTTCGACGGACGTATCGAGGAACGGCTCCAGTATCGCGATGCCCGCGTTGTTCACGAGCAGATCCACGGGCTGAACCGCGCGCGCGGCTTCGCGCGCAGCGTGTGCATCGGCGAGATCGACGGCGATGGTTTCGCAGCCGGTCTCATTCTTCAGCGCATCGAGGTCGGCGGCGCTGCGGCTCAATGCGATCACGCGCGCGCCGCGCTCGATCAGCAGATGCACTGTCGCATGACCGATGCCCTTGCCCGCGCCCGTGACGAGCACGGTCTTGCCCGCGAACTCGCGGTTTCTGTCGATAGCTGTCATGGTGTCGTCTTCAAGGCTCGTCGCACAGACGCCGTGCGGTGTCCTCGTCGGTCACGAGCACCGACGGATAGCGCCCGCGCAACGCCGCGCGCGTCACATGGAATTTCTTCTGGCCGCCGCTCACCAGAATCACGCGCTTCACCCGTCGCAAGTCATCGAGCGTGATCGCGACGGTGCGACGGTTCAGCGGATGATCGATCAGTTCGCCGTCTTCATCCATGAAATGACCGAGCATGTCGCCGACCGCGCCCGCCTTTTGCAGCGTGCGCAGTTGCTCGGGATTGTCGATGCCGTAAGTCACGACGAGCGATTCCGTCAGATCGCCGCACGTGAGCAATGCGAGGTCGGCGTTGCGCGCGAGTTCATATGTTTCCCGCACGGTCTCTTCCTGCAGGATCACGTCGCGCGCTTTCTGACTGCTCACGTAAATCGGCGCGGCGAAGAGATAGCCATCGGCGCGGCAGATGTTCGCGAAGTCCGACACGATATCGAACGTATTGATGCTCGGGCAATGCGACAAGCCGCCCTGCAACGACACCGCCGACACCGCGCCATACGTGCGCTGCGGCATCGCGCGCAGCACCGCGCGAATCGTCCGGCCCCAGCCGAGACCGATGGTTTGCCCTGCAACGATCTGCTTGGCGAAGTAGGAAGCTGCGCCGATGCCGAGCGCCGCATTGTTCGCTTCGTTGTTCGCGCCGGTCGGCACGACGACCGCGCATTCGAGGCCGAAGCGCTTCGCGAGCGCTTCTTCGAGCGCGACGCACGGCGCGATCTTGCTGTTGATCGTGATCTGCACGAGGCCGGATTCGCGGCTCGCGGCGAGCAGCCGGTTCACGCGCACGCGGTTGCTGCCGATGCGTTGCGCGATCTCCTGCTGCGTCAGATTGCCGACGTAGTAGTGCCACGCGACGCGCGCCTGGAGTTCTTCTTCCGAATCGATGGACTCGTCCGCTTCCGCGATGGCGATGGACGGTGCGCTCTTGCTCATGCTTATGGTCATGCTGTTCCGTTGTTCAATGAAAGGCTGCGGGATTTTATTTCACCGCGCCCATCGTCAGGCCTTGCACGAGTCGGCCCGACACGAGCAGCGCGAATACCACCATCGGCAGCACGATCAGCGTGCCCGTCGCCATGATCTCGCCCCACGGCAATTCATAGCCGCTCATGTAGCTCGTTGCGGCGACGGGCGATGTAATCGCGTCGCTGCGCGTCAGCACGAGCGCATAGAGCAGATCGTTCCACGAGAAAATGAACGCGAAGATCGCCGAGACGACGATGCCCGGCATCGCGAGCGGCAGATTGATGCGCCAGAACACGCGCCACGGCGACGCACCGTCGAGACGCGCGGCTTCGTCGAGCTCGACTGGAATGTTGCGGAACTGGTCCGTGCAGATCCATACGACGATCGGCAACGAGAACGTCAGATACAGCAGGATCAGCACGATATGCGTATCGACGAGATCGAGCTTCGTCGCGATCAGGAAGAACGGCACCGCGAGCACGACCGGGCTCACCATGCGGTTCGAGATGAACCAGAACCACAAGTCTTCCTTGCCGCGGAATTCGTAGCGCGCGAGCGCATAGGCGGCGGGTGTGCCGAGCAGGATCGCGAGGACCGTCGTGCTGCACGCGATGATGAGCGAGTTCAGCAGGCTGCCCGCCACGTCATGTTCGAAGAGCGCCGCGGTGTAGTGATGGAAGGTGGGCGAGAACAGCCATTTCGGCGGATACGCGAGCGCATCGGCCTGGCTTTTCAGGCTCGTCGTCACCATCCAGTAGAACGGAAACACCGACGACAGAAACACGACCACCAGACCGATAAAATGCCATACAGTGGCGCGTTTTCTTGCGGCCCGTGCGCGCTTCGCGCGTTGCGTGACTGGCATATTGATCGAACTCACGCAGCCTCCCGATACACGAAACGGATATAAAGACGCGACAGCACGATCGTCAGGATGAGCAGGATGATCGCCTGCGCGGACGCCATGCCCTGATCGAAGAGACGAAAGCCCACGCGCTGGATATAGACGCTGATGAATTCCGTCGCGGCGCCGGGCCCGCCGCGCGTCATCGTGAAGACGGCATCGAACATCTTGAGCATGTCGGCCGAGCGAAGAATGAGAATGGCCGTGAGACCCGGAAGCAGATACGGACGCTGCAGGTGCCAGAGAATCATGCTCCACTTCGGCGTTTCGAGGCGCGCGGCTTCTTCGGCTTCTTTGGGCACCATCGACAGTCCGGCGAGCAGGATCAGCGCGCAGAACGGCGTCCATTGCCAGATATCCATGATCATCACGGAGACGAACGCGAGCGTCGGATCGGCGAGCCAGTCTTGCGGCGGAATGCCGACGAGCCCGGTCAGATAGTTCGCCACGCCGAACTGACGATTGAAGATCAGCCGCCCGATGAGGCCGACGACCGCATACGTCGTCGCCATGGGAATGACAAGGCTCACACGCGCGGCCGCACGCATCCACGGCAATTCCGTGCGATGAAGCAAAAGCGCGGCGAAGAGGCCGAGCGCGATCTCGATCGGCAAGGTCACGCAGAGGAACAACGCGGTGCGTCCGAGCGCGCCCCAGAAGCTCGGATCGGTCAGCGTCGCGATGTAATTGTCGACACCGATGAACGGCGTTCCCGAACCCAGATCCGCGAGCTTGTACTGATGGAACGAGTTATAGAGCGCAAGCAGCAGCGGATAGATGCCGATGACCGCGAGCGCGGCGATTGCGGGTATCAGGAACCAGAAAGCGGGCGAACGCGGCACGATGCCGAAGTAGCGCGCGGGCTTGCGCGGTCCACGCGCACGCATTGCAGGTGAAGCCATTCGAACGCCTCCGGTTCCTTGAATGAAGTTACTTCAGCAAAGGCTTCTTGCCGTCGTAATAGCCCGCTTTCTTCAGGATGTCCTCGGTCTTCTGACCGATGGTCTGCGCGCCTTCCTTCACCGTCACCTGGCCGAGCATCATCTTGCTGCCCCATTCGCCGATGACCTCCGACACGGCAGGCCATTCCGGGAAGCGCGGACGATAATCCGGCACGCCGCCCTGCCACGATTCGACCATCGGCTTCACGAACGGATACTTGTCCTGCACGGCCTTGTCCTGATACACCGCCGTGCGCGCCGGCACGCCGCCCGCTTCGAGGTAGGGCTTCGCCATCGCTTCCGACGTGATCCATTGAATGAACAGCCACGACGCCGCCTGCTTCTTCGCGTTCGACTTCGCGTTCACGGCGAGCGAGAAGCCGCCGAGCGCCGGCTTGAGGCCAGCGGAACCTTTCGGCTCGGTGGTGATCGCGAGACAGTTGCCGAGCTTCGACTTGCTCGGATCGGTCAGTGTCGGATAGAACGCGGACCACTCGGTGATCATCGCGACCTGGCCTTGCGCGAGTGCGTTCACCGCTTCCGCATGATCGAAATCAACGATGCCCGGTGGCATGTACTTCATCAGCTTCTGCCGATATTCGAGGCCCGCCTGCGATTGCGCGGACATCAGATTCGACTTGAACTTCGCATCGAGCAGCGAGCCGCCATTCGGCCACAGCACGCGCATGAAGCTATCCGCCGATTGCGTCTCGCCGCGCCGCGACTGCAACGCGAACGCGAACTTGTCGCCCTTCGTGAGCTTCGGCGCATACGTGTTGAGCAACTCGTCCCAGGTTTTCGGCGGTTCGTCGAAACCCGCGTCCTTCAACATGCACTTGTTGTAGAACATGAGGCCCGAATAGTTATCGAACGGCAGACCGTAGGTGACCTTGTCCCACGTGCCGAACGAATCGAGCAGGATCGGGAAGAAGCCCTTGAGGTTCAGGTTCGGGTCGGCGAGTTTCGGATCGTCGGTGAACTTCTTGATCGGCACGAGCCACTTGTTGCTCGCGAATTCGCCGATCCACACGACATCGACGAGCACGATGTCCTGATCGCCGCCACCAACGAAGTTGAGCACTTCCTTCTCGCGCGTGTTCTCGTAAGGAATCACTTCCCAGCGCACCTTGATGCCCGTCTCTTTCTCGAACTGCGGGATCAGTTGCTGCGCGGCCTTGTAGCCGGGACGATCGAGAAAGATGGCCTTGATCGTGGTGCCCGAGTATGGCTGCGCCGCTTCCTTCAAAGTCCAGGCCTGCGCGTTCGATGCGGCGAACGCTGCGCTCGCCGCCAGCAGCGCGACCGCCGCGACGTGTTTGATCGGGCCGAGCTGCGTGGCCGGGATGAAGCGCTTCTTCATGCCTGTCTCCTTGGTTTTTATCGAGCGGGTAAGGCTTACGGGTTCGGCTTTGTCGTGCGTCGTTTCACTTGTAATTTCGGTTTTACAATTGTATATTTTGGCGCGAGCAGGTTGTCAAGAACAAATTCGACGATGCGTCCGATGCTGCGCTGCCGCAGCAAACAGGAGACAACGTATGAGCGCAGTCCATTTGCAGCAGATCCGCAAGAGCTTCGCGGGCGTCGATGTGTTGAAGGGCGTCGACATCGAGGTGACAGATCGCGAGTTCATGGTCTTCGTCGGTCCCTCGGGGTGCGGCAAGTCCACCTTGCTGCGCACCATCGCAGGTCTCGAACGCAGCGACTCGGGGCAAGTACTGATCGGCGGCGAAGACGTCACCGAGCTCGAGCCTTCGCAACGCGGCGTCGCGATGGTGTTTCAGTCGTACGCGCTCTATCCGCACATGTCGGTCTACGAAAACATCGCGTTCGGGCTGCGCATGCTCAAGTTGCCCGAAGCGCAGATCAAAGAGCGCGTGCATCGCGCGGCGGAGATTCTGCAGATCGGCCAGCTGCTCGAACGCCGTCCGCGCGCATTGTCGGGCGGGCAGCGTCAGCGCGTTGCCATTGGACGTTCGATCGTGCGCGAGCCTAAGGTCTTTCTCTTCGACGAACCGCTTTCCAATCTCGATGCCGCATTACGCGTGCAGATGCGTCTCGAACTCATCAAGCTGCACAAGCAGCTCAATGCGACGATGATCTACGTCACGCACGATCAGACCGAAGCCATGACGATGGCCGATCGCATCGTCGTGCTGAATCACGGACGCGTCGAACAGATCGGCTCGCCGCTCGAGTTGTATCGCACGCCGCACAATCGCTTCGTGGCGGGCTTCATCGGCTCGCCTAAGATGAACTTCATGGACGTGCGCGTGATGCGGGTCGATGCCGCCGGGGTCACCATCGAGCTGCCCGGCGGCGAGCCGCTTACGCTGCCTTTTGCGGCGTCGACCGTGCGAGCGGGCGAAACGCTCACGCTCGGCATCCGGCCCGAGCATTTCGTCGAAGCAGGCGGCGGCGATATCGACAGCGGTCTCTCCGGCGAAGTCATGGTGATCGAGCATCTCGGCGGCGAGACGCTGCTGCATGTGCGGTTGCCAAACGAACTCGTGATTCAGGTGAAGGGTTCGGGCGAATCGACGGCCGTCGAAGGGCAGCGCCTCAATGCGGGCTTCAGCATTCGCCATGTGCATCTGTTCCGCGAGGATGGCAGCGCGCTCGAACGCATGTGGCCAGTCGCGCAGACCGCAACCGCCTGACCAGCCATTCTTTCGGCATCGGTCCGGATTACAAACGTTCCAGAATTATTGAGCAGAAGCTTCAAAACGGCATGCCGATGCAGGCGGACGCGAACTCGGCTTATGTGCGCCAGCCCACACAGCAGAAGGCGTCACGAAATCGGTACGCAACCCTGAACGCGGCGTGACGCCTCGTGCCGCAATCGTGACAGCATGCGCCGGCGCGCAAACGTTGTGAGGCTTCGCATTGCGCACAGTCTGCAAGTCTGGCACGACTCGTGCAACCGCCTCCACGACCAACTGGGAGGGGTGGCTCAAGCATGAACAGAACGACACACGGCTCGCCTGTCGCGAAAGCCGCGCCGAACTCAGATCATGCATTCAGGCATCGCATACTCGACGGCCTCGAGGCCGGAGAATTCTGCATCGCCTATCAGGGAATCTACCGAGTCGACAGTGGCGAACTCGCGCAAATGGAAGCGCTCATTCGCTGGCGTCATCCGGAGTACGGCGTATTGCTGCCGGGCGCATTCAGCGAGGCCTTCAAGGACGCCGACCTCATGCGCGAACTCACGTGGTTCGTGCTGAACGTCGTTGCGTCCGAAATCGGGGCGTGGCGGGCGCGCGGCGGCGCGCATTATTCGGTCGCGGTGAACGTGCCGCCATCGGTCGCGGCGCTGCCGGGATTCGCGGACCGCATGGACTCGATTTGCCGGTCGCACGGGGTCACCCCCGATTGCATCGAGCTGGAATTGCTCGAAAGCGAAGACCTGGCGCGCATGCCGTCGATGCCGAAGGTAGTGAGTCATCTCAAGCACAAGGGCGTGAGCGTCGCGATGGACGACTTCGGCACGGGCTACTCGTGTCTCGCCGCACTCGGTCCGATCGACTTCGGCACGGTGAAGATCGCGAAGGAGCTGCTGGCCGAAGCGCCGCGCAGCCCGAATGCGTGCATGGTGTTTTCGTCGGTGCTCGCGCTGCTGACGCGGCTCAAGGTGGCAATTGTCGTCGAAGGTGTCGAGACGGCCGCGCAGGCGCAGTGGATCGCGCAGTGGCCGCATGTGCTCGCGCAGGGTTTCTTTCTCGCGCGGCCCGCATTCGGCATCGATAACGTGCCGGGCGCGCGCATAGGTCGTGCGATGACGCGGCGCAGAGCCACGCGGCGGGACGGGCGCAGCGACATCCGGCTAGCCGATGCGGCATGAATGGTCGAAGCGTTTCTGGCAGCCCTCGCAAGAGCCAGAACTTCGCCGACCGCCTCGCGCGTCGGCGGTTTTTTTGCGCGTCAGATCCGCGTGCGCGTCAAATCCGTCGCAGGCGCATTCAGCTTCAATTTGCCGATAGCCGCGTGCGTACCCGCATCGACCGGCAAGCCCCATCGCTCGAAGAACGCCCTCAAATCGAGATTCGCCGCAATGCAGGCGCGCAGTATGAAGGTCTGGACCGCGCGCCTGTCGCCGCCTTCATCCTCCATCAGCGGATGCAGCCGATAGAACTTGTGCAGCCGCGCATAGAAGCCGTCGCCGAGCGCGCGGCGCAACTGCTCGTACATCACGAGCCTGATCCACAGCGCCTCGGAAGGCAGTGGAAACGATGCATCGTCGAGAAAATTGCGCGACGGCTGCGCAAGATAAAGCGCCGCGAGCTCGATCCGGTTCTTTCTGCCGCGCGCATCGACGACTTGCATCAACGGCGAGGCCATCGGCGTACCGAGACGTTGCAGCGCGTGCAGCGAATAGATGTTCACGGTCGTCTCGGTTACGCCGGGCCACGTCCAGTCCCATTGCTGATACATGTGGCCCATCTCGTGCCACACGCCCCATTCATCGGCCTTCGCGGTTTGTAGCAAGGTCTCGGCGGCACTGTTCAGCGGCAGGCCGATCATGTAGTACGTCGCGTACATATACGCGTTCTGCAACTCCGCGTGCGTGGAAATCGCGTCCTGCACGAAATGCACGCGCAGCGGCGAGGGTGCATCGAGCGCACTCGAATCATCGAGTCCGGACACCTCGTCGTGATAGCCCATGATCCGCCCGATATAGCCGAGCAGCGCGGCCGGGTCCGCCGCGCCCGCCTTGTCATACATCGAGCGCGCGACGGTGAACATCGTGCGCCTGCCGACCATCTCGACGAGCGGCGAATCGGCGTAACGTTGCAGCATCGCGCGCCATTCGACGAGCGTCGTCGCGGCCTCGGTATAGAACGGCACAGGCTTGCCGCCTTCGCGCACGAAGATATCGATCGACATGCGCGGGCGCTCGTTGAATCCGCTATCGACGTATTCGAAGTAAAGCAAGCCATCGCGCGACGCAACGAATTCGTTGCGCCCTTCCGTCGCGAGGATCATCTGAGGATCGCCCGCGGGCTGACGTCTGTAGAAGCCGTTCTTGTTGCCGACCATGATGACGAGGCCATCCGGACCATCGTCGGCGAGACCGCTCACATCTATCACGACGGACTCTCCCTTCGACACATACAGCCCCGACGGATGATAGTCGGTCCAGCGAAAGCCGCCGAGCCGGTCGGCTTCGATCGCATCGGGCGCATAGGCGCTCAGGTGATAGCGCTTCGCCGCGTTGTCGTAGGTCGATTGCAGGGCTGCATCGTGCGTGCGATACGCGTGATCCGCACCTTCGTTGTGCACCTCGTACAAACGCCATTGCCCGGCCTGCGCGCTCACTTCGACGAACGCGCCGTCGCGCAGGGCGTGACGCGTGACGACGAGCCCCGTCTTCGTGCCGCTTGCCGCGATGGTCACCGCGTTCGCGTCGGCTTCGATGCTCCAGTTCTGCCGCGCTTCGCCCGACGCCGCTTCGAGCCCCACGCGCGCACCGAGCGTCACGTATCGTCCGTAGAGTTTCGAATACAGGCGAAAGCCGCTGCCTTCCTTATCGACGGTCCAGACCTGACTTGCGGCAAGTTCCGGCGTCCATTTCGACTGAACGAGCGCGATCGTGCCGTCCGGTTGCATGTGCGCCGTCAATGCCTTGAACGTAGCGTTCGAAACGATGTAGAAGTCGCCTTCTCCGACTCTCGCGCCCGCGCCGTAGGGCACCTGCATGGCGCCCGGCGCCGCTGCAAAGCGCGAGATGCGCACGGCGTCGTGCGGATAGAAGGACATCGGCGCGTAGTAGCGCGATGCCGCATGCGCGTCGCACAACGCGAAGATCAACAGCCACGATCGCCACCGCATGCTCGTATCCTCCGCGCTTCATCGGCCGTGTCCGCGGCGCTTCGTCGACGATCGGGAACTTGCACCTTGCGTGTTGCCTTCTATGCCGAAGGCAGTCGGCGGAAAACGCGGGATGTCTCCCGCGTCTTCGCCACACGATGAATCGATTACGGGGCCGACGCCGGGGCCGGTTTCCCGGCGTTCTGCGCATTGATCTTCGCCTGCGCGTTCTGCAGATTCTGCGGATAGTTCGTCTGTTCGCCAGCCGGGTTGTAGCCGTTCTGCTCCAGTTGCTTCAGCTCGGCGTTCTTCTTCGCGCGCGCCTCCTTGCGCTGGGCTTTCTTGATCTGCTTCGGCGTGGAGGCGGCCGTGTCCTGCGCTTGCGCGACGGGCATCGCGACGAACGCGGCGACGGACAGGGCGATGACGGCCAACGGTGCGGTTCGTTTGTTCATGATCGATCTTCTCCGGATGGATGGCGACAGTTGACGACGACACTTGCGCGGATCGCGCAAGCAATCGGCGATCCATGCGCGGCACGTTAGCACGGCGCGCGCAAACCGGCAGCGAAGGCATGCGCCGCGATCGGTCACCGGTCGACGATGCGGCTCAGATTCCCGCGCACGCGTTGCAGCAGCGCGATCAACTGCTCGCTTTCCTGCCGGCTGAAGCCCGCGAGCGCCTCCGACGCGATCTCGTCGCCGACGCGCCGCGCCTTGTCGAGCGCCTTTTCCGCCTTCGGGGTCATGCGGACCTGGCGTTCGCGGCGGTCGTCGGGATTCGGGCGACGCTCGATCCAGCCGCCCTCTTCCATGCGGTCGAGCAGCCGTCCGGCGGAAATCGGCGCGACTTCCAGTAGCCCCGCGAGCCGCGCCTGATTCACTTCGCCGTAATGCGAAAGATAGGCGAGCACGCGGCATTGCGCGCGCGTGAGATTGAGCGATGACCTGGCCAATACGTCGAAACGATTGCCGCACAGGCGGTCCACGTCCGCGACCAGAAAGCCGAAGCGCTTGTCGAGTTGGGTTTCCATCGCGCGATTATATGGAAGAGCTTTCAGCGCGGCACGTTGCGCACACTCCGTAATCGACCGAATTGCGCCGCAATGCGCCCGCCCTATAATAAGCCTGCTTATCATCACCCTACTTATGAAAGCCGCTTCCCGCGGCCACCTCCATGTCCTCCGAAGTCTCCACGGAACGCGCCGCGGCGCCCCTGAACCGCGGCATGCTGACCGTCTCGATCATGCTCGCGACGCTGATCCAGACGCTCGACAGCACGATCGCAAACGTCGCGCTGCCGCATATGCAGGGCAGCCTGTCGGCGTCCCAGGACGAAATCACGTGGGTGCTGACGTCCTACATCGTCGCGGCGGCGATCGCGACGCCGCTCACCGGCTGGCTCTCCGACCAGTTGAGCGTGAAGAAGCTGCTGTGCGTCTCGATCGCGGGCTTCACGGTCGCATCGGCGCTTTGCGGGCTGTCGGAGACGCTGGCGCAGATCGTCGCGTCGCGGCTGTTGCAGGGCGTTTTCGGCGCATCGCTCGTGCCGCTGTCGCAGTCGATCCTGCTCGACATCAATCCGCGCGAGAAACAGGGCCAGGCGATGGCCGTCTGGGGCATGGGCGTGATGGTCGGGCCGATTCTCGGTCCGACGCTCGGCGGCTGGCTCACCGACAGCTACAACTGGCGCTGGGTGTTCTTCATCAACGTGCCGATCGGTGCGTTCGCGCTCTTTGGCGTATTGACGTTCCTGCCCGCGCAGGTCGCGCGGCGTGCGGTGAAGTTCGATGCATTCGGCTTCGCGACGCTCGGCCTCGCGATCGGCGCGTTTCAGGCGATGCTCGATCGCGGCGAACAACTCGACTGGTTCGGCTCGATGGAGATTCGCATCGAAGCGCTGCTCGCGGCGCTGAGTTTCATCTTCTTCATCGCGCATACGGCGACGGCCGGTGCGCGCTCGTTCTTCAAATACCAGTTGCTGAAAGACCGCAACTTCGCGACCGGCACGTGCTTCATCTTCGTGATCGGCGCGGTCATGTACGCGACGCGCGCGCTATTGCCGCCGATGTTGCAGAACCTGATGAACTATCCCGTCGCGACGACCGGGCTCGTCACTGCGCCGAGCGGCGCGGGCACGATGATCGCGATGCTCGTCGCCGGGCGGCTTCTGAAGCACATCGATGCGCGTCTGCTGTTGCTGTCGGGTTTCCTGATTTCGGCGCTGGCGCTCTGGCAAATGATGCACTACACGATCGTTCTGTCGGCATCGGATATCGTGTGGCCGGGCGTGATTCAGGGCTTTGGACTCGGGCTCGTGTTCGTGCCGCTGTCGGCGCTGACGTTCTCGACGCTCACGCCCGAGTTGCGCGCCGACGGCACCGCCACCTACAGTCTGATGCGCAATATCGGCAGCAGTATCGGCATTTCGATCGTGCAGACGCTGATGACGCGCAACACGCAGGTCGCCCACGCGGACCTCGCCGCGCAGGTGACGCCGTTCAATCCCGCGATGCAATCGATCCTGTCGGGCGGCTCCGTGCAGGACATGGCGATGCTCAATCAGACCATCACGCAGCAGGCGTCGATGATCGCGTATCTCAACGATTTCAAGCTGATGTTCGTCGCGACGTTGCTGGTAGTGCCGTTGCTGTTGCTGATTCGCCCGGCGCGCAACGCTCTCGGGGATGAATCGGTCGCGCATGCGGCGATGGATTGAGGGCGTCAGCTTGGGTCAAGTGTCCGGCCGATGAACGCCGAGCCTCGCGACAGGCGGGCGCGCAACCCGTCCGCGATGAAGTTCGCCAGCTTCTTCTCGTCTTTCCACTTCGAGGAACGACGCGAGGGATCGAGGTCCTGCCGGCGGATGATGGCCTAGAGGACATCGGCGGGCTGCGTGCATAGCCACGCGCGGAAGTCTTCGTCGCCACGCGCTGCGAGTTCGGCATGGACGTCGGGCACGTCGATGCCCTTGGGCTTGGTCGACGTTTTCGGACGCGCGCCGGATGGTTTTTCGGGCGGGCGAATCAACGCGTCGAGTTTTGCCGCAAAAGCAGGATTGCTCGACGCTTCATCGTCAAGCAAGGCGGAGAGACCTTGTAGCAGCGCGATCACTGGGTGTTTGCTTCGCATAGTGTCAGGATTTCCCGTGTGAGTCCTTGCAAAGCGGCATACGCGTTCGGTCCGTACTTGTTGTTGAGCGTGCGCAGATGGGCTTCGTGATCCGCACCGCGCGCAACATCGACGGATTGCGGAATCCAGTTCTTGAAGAAATGAGGCTGCGGCACGCCCGACGGGTTGAACTTGCCGAGGCGGCCATGCGCCAGATCGTCCATGACACGTTCGTGGAGCTTGTTGTTCTGCACCTTCGTCGCGACGATGCCGAGCGGCTCGATCTTCTGCCCGAGGTCGGCGGCGAAACCACGGACGTGGTCGACGATCTGATAGATGCCCCACGTCGACACGATATCGGGAATGGTCGGAATGACGTAACCGGTCGAGATGCGCAGGCCATTGTGCGTGACCGCGCCGAGGCTCGGCGGACAATCGATGATGATGTAGTCGTATCGGTCGATGACGGGATGCAGGGCCTTTTTCAGGATATCGAGCGGATTGTTGGTGAAGTGCCCTTTCATCGCGACGCCGGGAATGTGGTCCTGCAACGTGATCAGGCGAATGCTGGAAGGCAGCAAATCGAGCCCTTCGATGCCACCGTCGACCGTCGACACCCCGCGTATGATCGCGCACTCGATATCGAACTTGGGCGGAAGCTGATTGTTGATCTTGTCCTCGAACAGTTGCGCGATCGTGTGCCCGGCGTGGTCGCGCTCGCCCCACTCGACTTCGGAAATCAGATTCACCGTGGCATTGGTCTGCGGATCGAGATCGATCAGCAGCACGCGCTGGCGCGCTTCGAGCGCGAGAATCTCCGCGACGGCCACCGCCGTTGTCGTCTTGCCGACGCCTCCCTTGAGATTGATGAAACTCAAGATATGCGGCGCATTTCCCTTGACCATCCTGACCCCTATGTTTTATTAGCCTCGTCGATACGCCGCGACGATGTCTCGCCGCGAACGTGAGGATTTTTACATATCGGAAAGGATGACTAAGTAATATTGTTAGTCAAAATTCGAGGACACCTCGAACCAGACCACGCCCGCCTACGCGCTCACCTCTCCCTGCTCCAGCATCACCCCGAACGCATCGGCGGAAAGCGGCATCGCCAGCAAAAAGCCCTGCATCTCGTCGCACATCATGTCCTGAAGCCGGTCGAGCTGCGAACCCGTCTCGACTCCTTCGGCGACCACATCCATATCGAGCGAATGCGCGAGCGCGATGATCGCCGACACGATCGCGCGCCCTTCCTGCCCGTTCTCGTCGAGCCCGTTCGTGAAAAAGCGATCGATCTTCAACTGCTTCGCGCGAAAACGCTGCAAATAGGCGAGGCTCGAATACCCCGTGCCAAAATCGTCGATGGCGATCTCGAAACCATTCTCCTGGAACGCGCGGATCATTTCGATCGTGCGCGGCGCGTCCTGCATCGCCACCGTCTCCGTGATCTCGAACATGATCTGCTCGCTCTGCACGCCTTCCGCGCGCACGATCATCATGATGTTCTCGACGAGATCCGCCTCGTGCAATTGTCGCGGCGACAGGTTGATGGCCACCTTCACCGGCGGACACCCTTCATCACGCCAGCGCGCAAGCTGGCGGCAGGTCTCGTGCACGACCCAATAGCCGATTTCCACGATCTGACCGGAACGCTCGGCGATCGGAATGAATTCGAGCGGCGTCAGCGTGCCGATCTCTGGATGGTCCAGCCGGATCAGCGCCTCCGCGCCCGCCAGCTCGCCGCTCTTGCCACGGAATTTCGGCTGGAAGAGCAAATAGAAGTGGCCGCCGTTCAACGCCTCGTGCAACGCCTGCTGTATCTGCAAGGTCCGCACCGCCGCCTCGTTCATGCTCGCCTCGAAGAAGCGATACGTGCTGCGCCCGCCACGCTTGGCCTCGTACATCGCCAAGTCCGCGTGCTTGAGCATCGATTCGACGGTGTCGCCGTCCTGCGGAAACAGCGCGATGCCGATGCTCGGCATCACCTGCAACGGATGATTCCCGACGAGCAGGCCTTTCTTCATCTCGTCGAGAATGCGCTCGGCCATCTTCTCGGCATCGGTCGGTGCGTGCAGGTTTTCCAGCATCACGACGAACTCGTCGCCGCCGAGGCGCGCCACCGTATCGCCGCCGCGCACGCATTCCTGCAGGCGCCGCGCGAACGCCTTCAGCACTTCGTCGCCGACCGTATGGCCGAGCGAATCGTTGATGGTCTTGAAGCCGTCGAGGTCCATGAAGAGAATCGCGAAGCGGCCGCCGCTGTGCTTCGCGTTCCGCATAGCCCGATCGAAGCGCTCGTTCATCGTGCGGCGGTTCGGAAGATCCGTGAGCGTGTCGAAGGTCGCCATGCGCACGATCTGGCCATTCAGACGCGACACCGAGCCGGCAAGCAGCGCTGTGCGCGCGTCGAAGCGCGACAGCACGAGCGTGATGATCAGAATCGCCAGCGTGAAGAGCACGATGGTGGTCGCGAGCCAGTGCGCATCGACGTCATTGGCCGCGCCGCAGATCGAGCCCGGCAAGAACTCCGCCGCCGCGTTGCCCGTGTAGTGCATGCCGGTGATCGCGATGCCCATCACCAGCGCGGACCCCATGCGCTTGACGAGCACGTTCGTCTGGTTCGCATCCGAGAGCGTGTACGCGATCCACAGCGCCGCGCCCGACGCGATCACCGCTATCGCGATCGACGCGGCGAAAAGGCGCGGATCGTACACGATCGCCGGTTGCATGCGCATCGCGGCATCGCCGGTGTAGTGCATCGCCGCGATGCCCGCACCCATCAGCACGCTGCTCGCGACGAGGCGTCTCGCCGTCAGCCGCTTGCTCGTGATGACACGCAGCGCAAAGAAGGACACGAGCACCGCGATGCCGAGCGACCCGGCAGTGATCTTGAAATCGTAGCCGAGTCGAATCGGCAATTCGAAGGCGAGCACGCCGATGAAATGCATCGACCAGATGCCGATGCCCATCGACGCCGCCCCGCCCGCGAGCCAGATGTGCCGCATGCGCGATCGCGAAAGCGAGGCGATCCGGCCCGAAATGTCGAGCGCGGTATAGGAAGCGAGCGTCGCGACTACGAGCGACGCCGCGACCAGCCAGAAGTTGTAAGTGCCGTGCATGGTTGCCGATGGCCCGAAGGCTCGATTGCGTGAGCGTCTTATCGGCTTGCGTCCCGCGATCTTGAGGCCCGGCTGACAAATATTCGCTACGTGCTTCGTGCCGACATCAAAGCTGCGAATCGAGCAGCGCGGCAACGCGCTCCAGCAGCTTTTCCGGGAGCGAACGGCGGCGCCAGTCATCGAGCGTGATGCGTTTCGACTGGGCGACGTCGTCGTCGAAAATCGCTGTCTGGCGACGCGCGAAATCGCGGTCGTAGATATTGAGGTTGGCTTCGTCGTTGAGCTTGAACGAGCGGCTGTCGAAGTTGGTCGAGCCGACCGAAACCAGATATTCGTCGACCACGATGAGCTTGCAGTGGAACATCGTCGGCTGATACTCGTACATCTCGACGCCCGCCGCGAGCAGATCGCCCCAGCACGCGCGCGACGCCTCGCGTACCGTGTGCGTGTCGATGCGCTTGCCCGGCGTGATGATGCGCACGCGCACGCCGCGCTTCGCCGCCTCGACGATCGCGTTGATGGTCAGCTTGTCCGGCACGAAGTACGCGCTCGACAAATGGATGGAGTGCGTGGCGGCGGTGATCCCCATGAGGTACATCAACTGCATGTCGTCGCTGCCGCCCGAGGGCGAACTGCTGAACATGTGGGCGAAGCCGTCGCCCGCGGCGTCGATATGCGGGAAATAGGCGGGGCCGTGCAATACGTTGCCCGTCGCCTTGACCCAGTTGTCCATGAACACCGCCTGCATCTGCCCGACCGCGGGGCCTTCGACGCGAAAATGCGTGTCGCGCCAGTGCTTTTCGTCCTGCGCGTGCCCGGTCCATTCCTCGGCGATGCCGACGCCGCCCGTGAACCCGATGTGCCCGTCGATCACCAGCAGCTTGCGGTGAGTCCGGTCGTTCATGCGCCCGAGTCCCGTCCAGTGCGGCTTGTGATACTGGATCACCTCCGCGCCCGCCTCGCGCAACATCTGCAGGTAGCGCTTGTCCATTTTCGACGAGCCGACCCAGTCGAGCAGCACATGCACCGCGACGCCCGAGCGCGCCTTGTCGGACAGTGCGCTGGCAATCTGCTCGCCGATCGCGCCCGACCAGTAAATGAAGGTCTCGAAGGTAATCGTTTCTCGCGCCGCGCGGATGCCTTCGAGCATCGACGGAAAGATCGCGTCGCCGTTCAGGAGCACCTCGAAGCGGTTTCCGCCGATGACGGGCGGTCCGAGCAGCAGACCCATCGAGCGTATGAATTGCGGATCGTCGCTCGCGTAGAGCCGTTCGATCTTGTGCTCGATCTTCTTCTCGCCACTCGTCAGATTCGCAATCACGAGCACGACGACGAGCGTCGCCACAACGGTCAGGACAATCAGGGCAATCGTCAGCATGCGCGGGCCTCGCAAAGCGAACATTCGTCCGGAATCATAGTGCAAGCAGCTTCCGGACCACGCATGTTTCGACTTCGATCAGCTCTTCGCCGCCATCCAGCCCTGCTCCTGGCCGAGCTTCACGATCTGTTTGGCGATGGTGTCGGCGAGACGCTTTTCATCGGACGACACGCCTGCGTGCTTTGTCTCCGATAGGGCATGCAGCCCGCCCGACACCGCGATCGAAGTCGCGACATGTCCCGCCGCCGCGCCGATGCCCGCCATTTCCGCGACGCCCGGCGCGTGGCCGCTGTCGGCTTTCGCGTCGAACTGTTCGAGCAGTTGCGGCGCGCCGTGCGCCGGCTTGAAGACGAGCTGCACGGTCGCGCCGACCTTGCTTTCGCCCGCGCCGAGGCCGATCACCATGCGGCGGCGACGATTGCCCGCGTCGATCGTGCTGATGTTGCCAACGACCTCGAGCACGTTCTGGTCTTGCGGCGGCGGCACGTCGGCGCGGACCGCGCGAAGGCCCATCGACTGAAGCTTCGCGACGATTTCGTTCGCGACCTCATCGCGCGCCGCGACGGCGTCCTGCGCCTGCTTTTGCGCCTGCGAATCACCGGACATTGCGGAACCGATCTTCGAGATCAGGCCGTGATTGTCGAGCTTCACGTCGCTGGAATCGCTCGCGAAGGTATAGACGTAGATGGTGTCGGGACGCACGGCGGGCACGGCCGCGACGGTCTGCACGTATTGGCCGCCGTACTGGTTGTATTGGCCCGAGGCTTGTGCGGGATTGCTCGCGCATCCGGCAAGCAGCGCCGTGCCGACGATGAATCCGGCCAGCGCCGCGCCGCGCGCTTTCTTGAAGACCGCATTGAGCGACGAGAATTTGATCGGGTTGGACATGTTGCACCTCCGTACCGGCCGCGCCGGGAATCATGAATGAGTGGATTCGGGATGCGTGATGCGGCTCTCGGTTCTCTGTGCTGTTTTCGCTCTCGATCACGCAGGTGCAACTATGGCCGAAGGCCGCAGCGCTGGCCATCGGGCATTTATGTCGCGGAGTTTCATGGGCCGCGCGGGATGTTCGCGCAATCCTCTGACAGATACAAATCATGCGAGGGACCGCATTTCCGAAGGGCAACATATTCATTTGTTTTCCTAACTAACCAGGGCACGTCGACCGCTGATGCGCGTGACTTCTGCAAACCAGCCCGGTTCTGGTTACCATCCTCCGAACCCGTCGCGCCTGGACGTCGACGCAATCCGCAAACTCGTTCGAAGGAGCAGAAATGGATCTCAAGATCGCCAACAGGCTCGCGCTGGTGTCCGGTTCGACGAAAGGCATCGGGCATGCCATCGCCGTGGCGCTGGCGCGTGAAGGCGCGCGCGTGATCATCAACGGCCGCTCGCAGGCGTCCGTCGACGCGGCGCTCGCGAAGCTGCGCGAACTCGTGCCGAACGCGCAGGCCGAAGGCTTCGCGGGCGACGTCTCGGACGCCGCGCAGGTCGACGACCTCGTGAAGCGCTTTGCGCATGTCGATATTCTCGTCAACAACATGGGCATCTTCGATCCGAAGCCATTCGAGGAGATCCCCGACGAGGAATGGCTGCGCTTCTTCAATGCCAATGTCATGTCGGGCGTGCGACTGTCGCGTGCGTATCTGCCGAAGATGAAGGAGAAGAACTGGGGCCGCGTCGTGTTCATCAGCAGCGAGAGCGGCATCCAGATTCCCGTCGAGATGATTCATTACGGCATGACGAAATCGGCGCAGATATCCCTCGCGCGCGGTCTCGCGGAAACGTGCGAGGGCACGAACGTCACGGTCAATTCAGTGCTGCCGGGGCCGACGAGTTCCGAGGGCGTCACCGAGTTCGTCGAAAAACTTTCGGGGGGCAAGAGCTTTCAGGACTTCGAGACGCAGTTCTTCGAAGAAGCGCGGCCGACCTCGATTCTCAAGCGCTTCATCACGCCCGAGGAAATCGCGAACATGGTGGCGTATGTGTGCTCGGAGTTGTCATCGGCGACGAACGGCGCGGCGTTGCGCGCGGACGGCGGCGTGATTCGCGCGGCGTTCTGAGCTCGTTCCGGGCTTATCTGCCGATGAGCTCGCGCGCCCGTTCGAGCGCCTCGACGATGGCCGCGACGGTTCGCTCGCGCGCGGCTTCGTCGTTCTGCCGAAGCGCATACGACGGGTGATACGTCGCGACAACCTGTTTATCCCGATACGGCACGACGCGTCCCAGATGCGCGGATAGCGTCGCGCGTCGTCCGAAAAGCGCCGTCAACGCCGTCGCGCCGAGCGTAACGATCACGCGCGCGCCGACCTCGTGCAATTCCTGTTCGAGCCAGTACGAACACGCTTCGACTTCCTGTTGCGCGGGCGTCTTGTGCAGACGCCGCTTGCCGCGCGGCTCCCACTTGAAATGTTTCACCGCGTTGGTCAGATAGACCTGCTCGCGCGGCATGCCGGCGCGCTGCATCGCTTCTTGAAGCAGTTGCCCCGCCGGGCCGACGAACGGCTCGCCCTTCAAATCCTCCTGATCGCCGGGCTGTTCGCCGAGCAGCATGATGCGCGCATCGGCCGGGCCCGCGCCGCGCACCGCCTGCGTCGCGTTGCGCCACAGATCGCAGCGGCGGCACGTGTCGAGCGACGTGGGCGCGTCGCGTTCGGGTTGTGCGTCCCGCGCCTGTACCTGCACCGCCTTGCCGCCGAGCGCGCCGACGCGCTGCGCCTGCGCGACGCGACGTGCGCCGCCGCGCGCAGCGCTCACGAGTTGCGGAATCAGCGCACCTTCCGGCAGCCCTTTCCAGAAACGCACCGGCATGTGCTGTTCGAGTGCGGATTCGTTCAGGCGCGCGGGATTGAAGATGCTGCGGTAGTAGGTCATCCAGAGCGCTTCGGCCGCGTCGGGCGTATCGCTCGCATGAGCCGATGCGAGCGCGGGGCGGCGTTCCAGTTGCAGGCGCTCGCCGTCGAACATCGCGGCGCCGTCGGGCGTCGCGATGAGCCACGTCGAGCGTCCCATGCGTGCCGCGAAATGCTCCGCGCCCCAGGCGAGGACGTCGTGGCCGGGCTCGTACCACGCCACATATTCGGGGGCGCCGAGCGATGCCTCGCGCTGCCGGAAGCGCACGTACGCGATCATGTCGTGCTGCGCCCGGCGCACCGCCTTCGCCATCCTGTAGAGGCGCGCGCCGTCTTCATCGGCGGGCGACGCAACTGCGCGGTCGCCTTGCGCCCAGCGCCAGAGAACGCGATAGAGGAAGCTCCAGCGGCGGGCATCGCGGAAATGCGCGGCGTCCTTCAAAAGCGACGCGAGTTCGCGTGACACGCGGATTTGCGGCCCGTGAGCTGCGTTGGCCGCGGGCGCCGGTTCGCTGAACAGCGCCGGCTGCGCCTCCGGCGTGCGCCAGTCGATCGCTTCGGGCGTGAGTCCTTGCGCGAGCGCATCGAGCGCGGCGACGCGCCATGCGTCGAAATCGTCGTCGATGACGATGACGTGCATCAGATCAGCGAAAGCTGCACGGGACCGGTGGCCAGCGCGCGCCGAAGATTTTCGGACGGCGACTCGGCAAGCGGCGGCCGGTAATCCGCCGTCACGACGAAAGGCTTCACCTTGTCCATGCCGCAGCGCAACTTCACGAGATCCTGATAACGCACGCGCCGCGCACGCCGCAGCTCGACGATGCGCTTCGCATTGCGCATGCCGATGCCGGGCACACGCGCAATCATGCGCGCGGGCGCGGCATTCAGATCGACGGGAAAGCGGTCGCGATGCGCGAGCGCCCACGCGAGCTTCGGGTCGACATCGAGCGGCAGATTGCCGGCATCGCCGAGCAGTTCGGCGGCGCCGAATCCATAGCCGCGCATCAGAAAGTCCGCCTGATACAGGCGATGCTCGCGCAGGAGCGGCGGCGCTTGCGACGGCACCCCCGACGGGCTGTCGGGAATCGGGCTGAACGCCGAGTAATACACGCGCTTCAACTGATATGAGCCGTATAGCGTCTCAGCGGTGCCGAGGATCGTGCGATCGTCGGTTTCGTCGGCGCCGACGATCATTTGCGTGCTCTGCCCCGCCGGCGCGAAACGCGGCGCACGCGGCTCGACTTCCGACTCCTCCCGCGCGACGCGAATGTTGCCCATCGCCAGCCTGATCGTGCGGCCGCTTTTTTCGGGCGCGAGACGCTCGAGGCTGATTTCGGTCGGCAACTCGATGTTCACGCTCAGGCGGTCGGCGTGGCGTCCCGCTTGCGCGATGATCTCCGGGTCGGCATCGGGAATCGTCTTCAGATGGATATAGCCGCGAAAGTGATGCTTCTCGCGCAGCGTCTTCGCGACGAGGACGAGTTGCTCCATCGTGTAGTTCGAAGAACGAATCACGCCGGAGCTCAGGAACAGTCCGTCGATGTAATTTCGGCGATAGAAGTCGAGCGTCAGGCTGACGACTTCCTCCGGCGTGAAACGGGCGCGCGGCACATTGCTGGACCGCCGGTTGATGCAATAGCGGCAATCGTAAAGACAAAAGTTCGTCAATAAAATCTTGAGCAGCGACACGCAGCGGCCGTCAGGCGTGAAGCTGTGGCAGATGCCCGAACCGGTGCTGGCGCCGAGACCGTCGATGCCGCGCGACTCACGTTTCGGCGCGCCGCCGCTCGCGCATGAAGCATCGTACTTGGCGGCGTCCGCAAGGATTTCGAGCTTTTCGGAAAGGTCCATCTTGCATATGATACTGTATGTATATACAGTATGTCACGAGAGGTGAGGAGTCAAACGCAAATACGCTTGCGCACGCTTCGCGCCTGCCCGCGAAACACATTTCCCGGAGCCTTTTTTATGCGATTCGACTACAAGACTTTCCATATCGATTGCACCGCGCGTCACGACCAGGACGGCAGCTACTACGCTCACGCGAAGATCACGCATCTGCCGGACGAACACGCGGCGCACGTGGAAGTTTTCGAATCCGGCGAACTCGATGCGTTCGCGACCGAATCCGATGCCGTGCATTGCGCGCGCGCGTGGGCCATCGAATGGTGTGACGAGGCGCTTGCGTAACGATCGCGTCGTTTCCCGCAGCATGGTCTGATGCACCGCCATTGCCGCGCGCTCGCGGGCGGCACGGCGATTGCGCAAGTCAAACGGCGACGCTGCAGCATTCTGCGAGGCGGAGCGTATCGAGACCATCGATCAACGGGAGGAAACCATGAAAAACGCAAAGAGAAGTCTGCTTGTTTCGGCCATGATTCTGAGTCTGTCGGGCGCGGCGTTCGCGCAAGGCGCGGGCGGCGGCGCAGGTGGCGGCACGGCGGGTGGCAACGGAGCGGGTCAAGGCGGAACCGGGATGAGCACGCCCAACGCCAACGGTGTGACGGGCACGACCTCGGGCGCATCGGGCGCAAACACAATGGACTCGTCCCAAAGCAGCAAGATGCACAAGAACAAGAAGAGCAGTTCCGACTCGGGTACGTCGAGCGGCGGCGCTGCCAAGTCATACTAAGCGTTTGGAAGTCGTTGCTTCAACGCGCTCGGGCTACTTGCTTGCCCGAGCGCGTTTTTGATGTTCTTCAGCACCCTACCGAAGCATCCCTACCAAATAGGGATTTCTCCCGCTCCTTCATCGCCGTAACGTAGCCACTGAGCGCCATGCGTTGCACTCGACGCGTCTTCTTTCGTCGCGCCGGGTAGCGCATCTTTTGCCATTGGCCGTTGCGCTCGAACCCATCCATCGACAAAGCGGCAAGGAGTCCGAGAATCGTGTTCCCGGCTGCTTGTGCATTTCGTTCAAGGAGCTGGAGCATGAAGTCCAAAGTCAGTCCAACACTTTTCGCGATGATGGCCGCATGCGCGGTCGTCGCCAACGTCGGCGGCATCGGTGCGGCACATGCCGAGGGCATGCCCGCCGATGCGCAGCAACTCGTTCAGACGATGCGCCCGATGTACATGTCGCAGGCCGCGCCGGAGCAGCAGACGGCCGCCATGCCCGCGGCCCAGGCCGATGACGCCGCTTACGGCGGCATGACCGCCGGCGCAGGCGCATCCGCGAGCGGGCGCGCTCAGACCGGCTGCGCCGCGACGCCGCGCTGCGACATCTTCTTCGGTCAGTAAGCGAGCGGAGTTCTACCCGAAGCGAGTCGTCCACGCGAATGACGCGGTGACCGACTCGCCCGGCTTCAACACCGCGCCGCCCTTCATCGCGTGATCGACATGGAGATTGACCCAATCCGCCACGTTGCTCACCGGCTCCACGCAGAGCAAATCGGGATGCGACGCCGGCGCGTACACCACCATGTGATCGAACGGCGCCTCGGCGCTCAACGTGATCGCGCGCCCTTCGTCCGGCCACGCGATTGTCGCCGTACGCGACCAGCCCGCGAAGTTGTTGTCGAGATCGAACGCATCCGGGCACATGCCTTCTTTCGACGCCATCGCATCGACGCACGGATGCGCGCCCGCGTGCGTCGGCAGCAGATCCGGCGTGCTATGCCACATCGCGGCGACGCGTGCGTGAACGCGTGTGTTTCGCGTGCGCGGATAGTATGGGTGATGCCCCATGCCGAAGGGCATCGGCCGATCGGACAGGTTGCGCGCGCAGATCGTGACGGTTAGCGTGTGTGCATCGAGCACGATGTCCTGAGTCGCTTCATACGCGAACGGCCAGTGATGCCCCGCTGCACCCGAAGGCGCGTGCAAAAAATGCAAACGCGCGCGCGAGTTCGACCCCTCGACCACTTTCCACGGCAAGCGCCATGCGTTGCCATGAAGCGCATGAGCGAAGGCATTGCCGTCGCCGGACAGATCGACGATCGCACCGCCGAAACTGAAACGCGCATCTCGGATGCGGTTGCAATACGGCAGGAGCGGAAAGCTCGCCATGCCGAGCGGATCGCGCGCGTCGAGCGCGGCAGGCGTCGCGGGACGCAGCCAGTCGATCGAACGGCCATCGCGTGTTTCGTCGAAGGCCGCGATCGATCCGCCCACGTGCGGCGCGAGCAGTACGCGCCGGGTGCCGTGACGCAGCTCGACGAGCGTATCCGACGGCGCGGCGCTCAATACGCGAACTGCCGGTAGCTTTCGTCGAAGGTGCGCGCCGTCTTCTCGACCAAGGGATTGAAGCGCAACAGACGCCGCGCTCGCGCAGGCAGTTCGGCGAACACGTCGCGCGGCACGTCGATATGCACCTCGGGCCGGAAGTACCACGCGCGGCTGTAGCCGATCACCACCATCGGACGTGGATCGCCGCTCAGATTCGGCGTGCCGCGATGCAGCCCGCGAACATCGCGAATCATCACGTCGCCGACTTTCATCGGCACTTGCTCGGCAGCGAAGCGCCCTGCTTCGAGGCCCGCCAGCGCTTCGTCCCGCGACATGCGATGCGTGCCGCGCGTCGTTTCCAGCGGGCCGTTGCGCGCATCGACATCGACGAGCGGGAAATTCACCGCAAGCTGGAATGAAGGCGTCTCGGGTGCGTCGTCGAAAAGCGGCGGTGTATCGCGATGCCAGTCCTGGTACTCGGAGCCGGCTACGGGCGTATCGGTGGCGAGTTGGCACATTACCGGATCGCGCCCGGCCACTCGCTCGACGATGCCGACGATGTCTTCATCGCAAAAGATCGAGGGATCCGCGAACACGCCTTCGAACGGCAGCGTGACGTAGTAGCGGCCCGGTCCGCGATTCCCGCTCGTCGATGCTTCGCGTGCCGCATCGACGTGCGGTTGCAGAAGCGGCGCGAACGCATCCCTCCAGGCTTCGAGCGCCGCACGCGGGAAATGGTCGCGCAGAAGCAGAAAGCCGTCTCGTTCGAACGCTTCGGCGAACGCGTCTCGCGTGGTCTCGTCGTATTTGCGCATGCGCAATCTCCTCATTGCGAGTGTGAGAACAGAATCGCACGCGTGTAATTCGTTCGTCAATATTATTAGTCATAACCGGTGAAAACCCTGATCTGAAATGCCCAATAAACACGTGCTTTCCGCGTCGTTCATCACTAATATTAATGGCAAGTTTTTCCGTCCCGCGCGACGTCGTCCGCGCAGGGTCCAGACGCCGCACGCAGCGCACACGATGAAAAAATCCACGCAACGCCGCCCGACGATGACCGACATCGCGAAGCTCACCGGAGTGTCGCAATCGACGGTCTCGCTCGTGCTCAACAACGCAAGCGGCGCGAAGTTTTCCGACACCACGCGCGACAAGGTGCTGCGCGCCGCGCAGGAACTCGGCTATCGCATGACGCAGCGCGAGCCGGTCACGGCACTGAAGAGTCAGGGCGAACGCAATCTGATCGTTTATCTCGCCGACGAAATTTCGACGAGCCCGCATCCGGTCGTCAGCATCGACGGCGCACGCGATGCCGCCTTTGCCAATGGCCGCATGCTCGCGGTCTATTCGACGCACGGCAACGCGGAAATCGAGGCGCGCGTGCTCGACGCGACGCTCGGCAATCCGAACGTGCTGGGCGTGGTCTACGCGACGGTCTACACGCGCCGGGTGACGCTGCCAGCGGTGCTCGCCAGAGTTCCGACCGTGCTGCTCAACTGCTATACGAGCGATGCAAGCGTGTCGTCGGTCGTGCCCGCCGAAGTCGCGGGCGGCCATACCGCGACGGATCATCTCCTCGCCGCGGGCCACAAGCGCATCGGCTATATCAACGGCGAACCGTGGCAGGACGCGGCGCGCGACCGGCTGAAGGGCTACCGGACCGCGCTCGCGACGGCCGATCTGCCGTTCGCGCCCGAACTCGTGCGCGAAGGCGACTGGAGCCCGGACACCGGCTTCGAGCACACGCTCTCGCTGATGCGCGAGCCGAGCCCGCCGACCGCGATCTTCTGCGCGAACGACCTGATGGCGCTCGGCGCAATCGAGGCGCTGAAGCAGCTCGGCCTGCGCGTGCCGGACGACGTCTCCGTGCTCGGGTATGACGATCAGGAGATCGCGCGGCATACGCATCCGCCGCTTTCCACCGTCGTGCTGCCGAACTACGAGCTTGGGCGCTGGGCGGTCGAGACGCTGCTACAGGAGGAAGAGAACCGCGCCGCAGGCGCGCCGGTGCGGCGTCGCACCGTGAAACTCGACGGACCGCTGATCGAGCGCGGCTCTGTCAGGGAAATCGCCGAAGCCCGGCAACTCGCAATTAATATTATTAGTGATTAGACGTTAATAAACGGCAATGAAACAATCGCCGAAGTCGTAGTACGCATGACTACTCTCGCAGCAGGCAGACCGGGCAACACAAGCATCGGCACGACCAAAAAGGCAAACCATCCTATGGAGGAAGACATGCTGTCGCTAGAGAAGAAATCGCGCATGGGCCTGCGCCCGCTCGCCGCCGCACTGACCGCACTGACGCTCGCAGCCGGCTTCACCGCCGCCCACGCCGCCGATGACGGACTGCCGAAAATCCCGAACAAGAAGCCGTTGAAGGTCGGCTTTGCCCAGACGGAGAGCAACAACCCGTGGCGACTCGCGGAAACCAAGAGCTTCAAGGAGATCGCCGCGAAATGCGGCTGGCAGATGGTCATGACCGATGCCAACAGCTCGGCGGCCAAACAGGTCTCGGACATCCAGAGCATGATCGCGCAGCATGTCGATCTGCTGGTGTTCCCGCCTCGTGAAGAGAAGCCGCTCGTGCCCGTCGTGATGCAGGCGAAGAAGGCGGGCATTCCGGTGATTCTCGTGGACCGCAACATCGACCAGTCGATGGCGAAGGCGGGCAAGGATTACATCACGTTCATCGGCTCGGACTTCATCGATCAGGGGCACCGCGCCGCCGACTGGCTCGTGAAGGCGACGAACGGCAAGGCGACGATCATCGAACTGGAAGGATCGACGGGCGCCTCCGCGGCGAACGATCGCAAGAAGGGCTTCGACGAAGTCATCGCGAAGAATCCGGGCATGAAGATCGTCGCGTCGCAAAGCGGCGATTTCGCGCGCGACAAGGGCCGCCAGGTGATGGAGACGCTTCTGCAGGCGCATCCGGATGTCACCGCCGTCTACGCCCATAACGACGAAATGGCCCTCGGCGCGATCGCCGCGATCAAGGCGGCGGGCAAGCAGCCGGGCAAGGACATCGTCCTCGTGACGATCGACGGTACCAAGGGCGGCCTCGAGGCGATCAAGGCGGGCGAACTCGGCGCGAGCGTGCAGTCGAGCCCGTTCTTCGGGCCGCTCGCATGCGATGTCGCGCAGAAGTACGCGAAGGGCGAGACGATTCCGCCGTGGGTAAAGGTCTCGGATCGCTTCTACGACAAGAGCAACGTCGACGCGAGCATGCAGTACGGGTATTGAGCGAAGCGTGTGTGTCTTGCGGGCGCCTGATCGAAGGCGCTCGCTTTTTCATTTCGACGGACTCACGGCATGGCTCAGACTCCCCTTCTCGACATGCAGGACATCGACATCGCGTTCGGCGGCGTCGCGGCGCTCAAACACGCGCGCCTCTCAGTTGCGGCCGGCGAAGTGCACGCGCTCATCGGCCAGAACGGCGCGGGCAAATCCACGCTCATCAAGATTCTCACGGGCGCATATCGCAAGAGTGCGGGCACGATCCGCTTCGATGGCCGCGAGGTCGATTTCCGCACGCCCAAGGACGCGCGCGAAGCGGGCATCAGCACGATCTATCAGGAGATCAATCTCGTGCCGTTCCGCTCGGTCGCGGAGAACATATTTCTCGGACGCGAGCCGCGCCGTTTCGGTCTCATCGACTGGAAGACCGTGCAGCGGCGTGCGGCTGAATTGCTCGAATCATTCGGATTACGCATCGATGTGAAGAAGCCCGTGCGCGAGTATTCGACCGCCATTCAGCAGATGGTCGCACTCGCACGCGCGGTGTCGTCGGATGCGAAGCTCGTCATCATGGATGAATCGACGTCTTCGCTCGACGAAGGCGAGGTCGAACTGCTCTTCAACGTCGTGCGCCGTTTGCGCGATGACGGGCGCGCGGTGACCTTCGTGTCGCATCGGCTCGATGAACTTTATGCACTGTGCGATCGGGTCACCGTGATGCGAGACGGTCAGACCGTCGCCGAAAATTCGATGCAGGAGATGGACAAGCTGAAGCTCGTCACGACGATGCTCGGCCGCACGCTCGCCGCCGTGGTGCACGAGGACAGCGCGGTGAAAGAAGCGAATCTAGCGAAGCGCGGGCCCGTCGTGCTCTCCACGCAAGGCCTCGCCGCGGGCGCGAAAGTCACGGACGTATCGCTCGATGTGCACGCGGGCGAAGCCGTCGGTCTCGCGGGATTGCTCGGCTCGGGACGCACGGAGACGATGCGCCTTCTCTTCGGCGCGGATCGTCCGGCGAGGGGCGTGCTCGCTGTCGGCGGCGAGAGCGCCGCGTTCAAATCGCCGAAAGATGCGATCGCGCGCGGCATCGCTTATCTGACGGAAGATCGCAAGGCCGAAGGCATCGTGCCGGAGCTCTCCGTGCGCGACAACCTCACGCTCGTGTGCCTGCCTGCGTTGACGAAGCGCGGCGTGGTGGACGTCTCGAAGCAGCGCGAGATCGTCGATGGTTTTGTCGAATCGCTCGGCATCAAGCTGCGTTCGCCGGACCAGCCGATACGTGAACTCTCGGGCGGCAATCAGCAGAAGGTACTGCTCGCGCGCTGGCTCGCGACGCACCCTCGCCTGCTGCTGCTCGATGAACCCACCCGCGGCATCGATGTCGGCGCGAAAGCCGATGTCGCAAAGATCGTGCGTGAGCTGCGCGATGCGGGCCTTGCGGTGCTGCTGTCCGCATCGGAACTGGAAGAACTCACCGCCGTGGCCGATCGCGCGGTCGTGATACGCGATGGCGAAACGGTCGCGCGACTCGACGGTGCGCAGATGAACGAGGCCTCCATCATGGACGCGATCGCTTACGGCGCGGGCGCGGAATCGACACTCGCCGAAGCGGTGGAGGAAGCCAGACATGATCGATGACACCCAACGCGCCGCGCCGATCGCGCAGGCGCCCGTGAAGAAAAAACGCGGCGTCGCGATTCAGCGCGAAGTCGCCGTGCTACTCGCGATGATCGTCTTCAACCTGATCTTCACGCAGCACTTTCTTTCGTTGCAGACGTTCAACGTGAACCTCACGCAAGTGGTGACGATCGTGATCGTCGGCATCGGCATGACGCTCGTCGTTGCAACAGGCGGCATCGATTTGTCGGTTGGTGCTTCGATGGCGATCGCCGGTGCGCTCGCGCCGATGCTCTTCATGAATATCGACGGGCCACCCGGCGTTCTGCTCGCGTTCACGTTGCCGGTCATCGCCGCTGCCGCGTGCGGCGTCTTCAACGGTTTTCTCGTGACGCGCCTGAACGTGCAGCCGATCGTCGCAACGCTCGTGCTGTTCATCGCGGGACGCGGCATCGCGCAGGTCGTCACCGATGGCAGTCTGCAGGCGTTCAACAATCCGGCGTTTCAGTGGATCGCGCTCGGCAAGGTCGCGGGCGTGCCGTTCCAGATCCTGTTGATGCTCGCGCTCGTCGCGTCGTTCACATGGATCGTGCGCAAGACGCTCTTCGGCAAATACCTGCTCGTGACGGGCGGCAACGAGGATGCCGCGTATCTCTCCGGCATTCCGACCGCGCGCGTGAAAATGATCGCGTACACGGCATGCGCCGCGCTCGCGGGCCTCGCGGGGCTCATTTCGATATCGGTGAATTCATCGTCGGATGCGAACGTCGTGGGTCTGGGCGTCGAACTCGATGCGATCGCGGCGGTGGCGGTCGGCGGCACTGCGCTGACGGGCGGCAAGGCGTACATCACGGGCACGCTGATCGGCGCGCTCATCATTCAGTTATTGCGTTACACGCTACTCGCGCACGGCATTCCGGATGCCGCCGCGCTCGTGCTCAAGGCCGCGATCATCATCGCCGCGGTGTATGTGCAACGCAAGCGAGGCTGACTTTGCCATGAAAAAGAACTTGCCCATTCTGATCGCGCTCGTCGCGTTGCTCGTGCTTGGCGTCATGCGCTATGAGCATTTCCTGTCGGCGTATAACGTGACGTCGTTCTGGCGATACAACTCGATGTTCCTGCTGATATCCATCGGCATGGCGTTCGTGATCATCACGGGGGGCATCGATCTGTCGGTCGGTGCTGTGGCTGCGCTCGCGAGCGTCGTATCGGCGCTGGCGAGCCCGCACGGGGCGTGGGCGGGCGTGATCGCGGGATCGCTCGCCGGGCTCGCGGTAGGCGTGTTGAACGGACTCGTCATCACGCACATGCGGATCCTGCCGTTCATCGTCACGCTGGCGACGAGCCTCGGCGCGCATGGGCTCGCGCTCTTGCTCGGTCATAACGATGCGGTGGCGATATCGTCGGACATGAACTTCGCCGCATTCGGGCAAGGCGATTTTCTGGGTTTGCCGATTCCGGGAATCGTCTGTGCGGCGGCGGCCGTGATCGGTTGGATTGCGTTGCGCAGCTCGCGGTTCGGGCGGCATGCGCTCGCGATCGGCGGCAGCGAAGAAGCTTCGCGATTGATGGGTCTGAATGTCGATCGCACGCTGGTGTTGGTTTATGCAGTTTCCGGCTTGCTCGCCGGCATCGCCGGCGCCATTCTCGCCGCGCAGTTCGGCGCGGGCCAGCCGAACGAGGGCGTCGGCTGGGAGTTGTTCGCGATTTCGGCCGTGGTGCTCGGCGGCACGCGCCTGACAGGCGGCGAAGGTTCCATCGCGATGACGATCGCCGGCGTCGCGCTGCTTGGTCTTGTGTTCAATCTTTTGAACTTCGAAAACGGGCTGGGGTACATCTCGCTTTCCGCTTACTGGCAGTCGGTGATTCGCGGGCTGTTTTTGTTGCTTGTGATCGTGTTGCAGGCGCGCGTTCTGGGTGGGAAGAAGGCGGTGAAGGTGGCACATTGAGGGATGGGGGTGCATGCAGTTGCCCCCGGCGGCGTCGACAAGCCTGCCTGCTGCGCATCAAATAGCTGACGAACGAGAATCGAGCCTCACGAAGTAACGGCAAAAAAAAATCGGCCCGAGCAAAAAATCGCCGGGCCGCGAACCAATCAAGAAAAATCCATCAAGCGTGCCGATGCTCCGGCAGCCTCTCAACCCCCGCATCCTCCCGACGCGTCCCTGACACTGCCTTCGCGCCCGGAATGTCCCGCCCGCGCAGCGAGCATCCCACGGTCTCGGTGACGAACAACAACGCAATGGCGCCGACCGCGCAAGCACCCATCATGTAATACGCCGGAACCAGCGTGCTGCCCGTGCGCCCGATGAGCCAGTCCGTCACCATCGGCGCAGTGCCGCCGAAGATCGACGTCGAAATGTTATAGGCGATCGCCATGCCCGCATAACGCGCCTGCGTCGGAAACATCGCGGGAAACATTGCCGAGATGCTCGCCAGTTGCGGCACATAAAGCAGCCCCAGCACGCCCAGCCCGATCAGCGCGCCCGCGATGCCATGCGACATCAACGTGAACATCGGCACGGCCGCGACGAAGATACCGGCGAGCGAAAGCCACCACACCTTCTTTCGCCCGATGCGATCCGACAGTGCGCCCGCGAACGGCAGCAGCACCATCATCGACAACATGCCGATCAAGGGCAGCAGCAGCGAAAGGTTATCGCTCATGCCGAGTTCCTTCTTCATGAAGGTCGGCATATACGCGAGCAGCACGTAGTTCACCACGTTCAGCGCCACGACCAGCCCGCCCAATTGAAGCAGCGGCTTCCAGTAGCGCGCGAAAAGCTCACCCAAGGGCACGCCCGCATGATGTTCGCGTTCGGACGCTTCGGCGCACTCGCGGAACACCGGCGTATCTTCCATCTTCGAACGCAGATACAGGCCGATCAGACCGAGCGGCGCCGCGACGAGGAACGGCAGGCGCCAGCCCCATGCGTGCATCGCGTCGTTGCCGAGCAGAACCGAGCATCCGAGCATCAGCAATGCGCCGAGCGAGAACCCCGCTAGCGTGCCGAACTCGAGGAAACTGCCGCAAAAGCCGCGCTTGTCATCGGGCGCGTACTCCGCCATGAACGTCGCCGCGCCGCCGTACTCGCCGCCCGTCGAGAAGCCCTGGATCATGCGCAGCGCGACGAGCGCCGCCGGCGCCCATAAGCCGATGCTTCCATACGACGGCAAGAGGCCGACGAGCAGCGTGGCCACCGACATGATGATGATGGTCAGCGCGAGCACATGCTTGCGGCCGAGCCTGTCGCCAAGCGGCCCCCAAAAGAGTCCGCCGAGCGGCCGGACAAGGAAGGAAATCGCAAAGGTCGCGAGCGCGAAGAGGGTGGCCTGCGCGGTGCTGCCGGGAAAAAGCGCCGCCGAAATATAAGTGAGGCCGTAGCTGTAGATGCCGTAGTCGAACCACTCGGTCGCGTTGCCGATGGCCGAGGCCGCCATGGCGCGTCTGATGGGTCCGCGCGCCTGCGCGTCTGGCTTCGTGGATGGTTGCAGGTAACTCATAGTCGTTGTCCGGATGCGTCAGTGACCCGGTGCTGCGCCTGAGTTGCGCGCCACGCACCGCCTTGAGGTCAAGATACAGACGCATGCGGCACGGCTGGCATGTCCTAGGACGATCGCAACGCTGGGGTTTTCCCCGAAACGCGGGCGATTCTTGCCGATCGACCGCGCATACGCGGGGCTATTTACCGCGTTGCTCCGATTCGGGCGGTCGGGCCTGCCGACTGTGTGGATATCCGCGCATCGTGCCGTTTCGTCGACAAGCGTCATAGGACATTAGCAAGCGATGCGATCAGCGCTCCGGATTTGCGATATCCGCCGTGACGATACGTCTGCCGAGTTCTTCGGCGGCGCGCCGCGCATCCTCGCTGGATTCGAACGGGCCGATGGTCTCGCAGCCGTCGAAGGGATAGAGCACGCGCTTGTCCCGTTTGCGAACTACTTTGAGTGTGCCAATGTGCATGCCCGTCGCGTTGACCACATACGACGCGTAGATATCGAAGCCTTCGTAGATTCCGGCTTCGGAGTTGAGTGTGGTTCTAGGCATCGGTCTGGACATGTTCTCGAACGTCGTGGCAGCGTGAGTACGCAATGTGCTTGTGCTGCATCGGTTCAGCAAAAAGCGTTCCGAAGGCCCACGCGGCCCTGCCTTGCGCGCGCGTGCGGCCTTGCTGGAGATGGTGCCGACCATCCCGGTCGCATCGCTCGTCGCGAGCGGCGATGACGACATAGGCGTTCAGCAGGCCGGCGAATTGCTATCGGTGCCGGGCGCGCAATTCGTCGGGCGGATTCCGGAGGAAGTGCAATCGGTCGGCGTGGAGCATGCGGACGAGGCGCACGCGCTGCAGCGCTTTCTCGGGTCGACGCAGGCGCAGGACACGGTGCGCGCAACGGGCCTCGATTCGTCGCCGCGCCCTGAGCGCGTTTGCGGACGGGCCTCACACGCGCAGGGCCGACGCGAAGCGAAGCGTTTTCCGTGCGAGAATTCGAAATCGCCTGCGCGCCGTGCAAACGCGGCGCGCGGGCGATTCGAGCGTTAATTCGGGCATTGCCGCCACATGACGTCGCCGCATCGAGAGACCGGGCGAGGAGACCAAGCGTCGATGAAAGCTGACAATCTGATCGCGGATACGAGGATGGACGGTCTCGACCCGAGCTTCCTCCTGGGCGGCGGCGAAATGGGCGCGCTCATCCGTGCGCTCGACTGGACGCAAACGGCGCTCGGCGCGCCCGAGCACTGGCCGCAAAGTCTCAAGACGGCCATCCGCATCATGCTCACCTCCCGCCAGCCGATCTGGGTCGGCTGGGGCCCCGACCTGCTCTTCTTCTACAACGACGCGTACAAGTCGATCATCGGCGGCAAGCATCCGCAAGCACTCGGCCGGCCGACCTCGGTCGTGTGGCGCGAAATCTGGAACGAGATCGGTCCGCTGCTCGACACCGCGCTCGCGGGCGTCGAAGGCACGTACGTCGAACAGAAGCTCCTCATCATGGAGCGCAACGGCTTTCCGGAAGAAACGTATTACACGTTCTCCTACAGCCCGATTCCCGACGATCGCGGCGGCGCGGGCGGCATCATCTGCGCGAACAGCGACGACACGCAACGCGTGCTCGGCGAGCGCCAGTTGAACGTGCTGCGCGAGCTGGCGGCATCGGCGGCCGACGCGCGCACCTGGCGCGAAGCGTGCGAACGGTCGATGAGCGCGTTGCAGACGGCGTCGCGCGACATGCCTTTCGCGCTGCTCTATGCCGTCGAGCCGGGCGGCGATACGGCGACGCTCGTCAGCGCGTGCGGCATCGAGCCGGAGCATCGCGCCGCGCCCGCGGTCCTGCATGCCGCGCGCCAGAACCCGTGGCCCTTCCAGGACGTGCTGCGCGACAACGAGGCACGCATCGTCACGAACCTGGATCGCATCATCGATGCGCCTCTGCCCACCGGCGCATGGAGCGTCGCGCCGGCGAGCGCCGTGATCGTGCCCATCGCGCCTTCGGGCGAAACCGGTCCCGCGTGCGTGCTGATCGCCGCGCTCAATCCCTATCGGCTGTTCGACGATGGCTATCGCGCCTTCATGAATCTGGTCGCGAGCCAGATCGGCGCGGCGATCGGCTACGCGCACGCCTACGACGAAGAGCGCCGGCGCGCCGAAGCACTCGCCGAAATCGACCGCGCGAAGACCACGTTCTTCTCCAATATCAGCCACGAGTTCAGGACGCCGCTCACGCTGATGCTCGGCCCGCTCGAAGAACTGCTCACGAGCCCCGACCGCGTGAGCCGGGAAGACATGCGCGTCGTCGAGGTCATGCATCGCAATGGCTTGCGGCTCCTGAAGCTCGTCAACGCACTGCTCGACTTCTCGCGCATCGAGGCCGGGCGCATCGAGATTCATCGCCAGCCGACAGACATCGCCGTGTTCACCGCCGAGCTCGCCTCGCTCTTTCGCTCGGCGATCGAATCGGCCGGCCTGCGCCTCGAGATCGACATCGGATCGACGCCCGTGATCGCGAACATCGACCGCGACATGTGGGAAAAGATCGTGATGAACCTGCTGTCGAACGCGTTCAAGTTCACGTTCGACGGCTTCATCCGGATTTCGCTGCACGCGAACGCGGAGCACGGCATCGAACTGAGCGTGCGCGATACCGGCATCGGCATTCCGGAACAGGAGCTCGCGCGCGTGTTCGAGCGCTTTCATCGCGTCGCGGGTGCGGCGGGCCGTTCGATGGAAGGCAGCGGCATCGGTCTCGCGATGGTGCAGGAGCTCGTCAAGCTGCATGGCGGCACGATCCGCGTGGACAGCACGTCCGGCCACGGCGCGTGCTTCACCGTGACCTTGCCCGCCCCGCTCGAGCCCGCGCTCGACGCGCCCGGCGCGCCGCATGCCGAGGCGAGCAATCGCGCCCGGTCGTATGTCGATGCCGCCATGCGCTGGATGCCTGACGCGGATGAGCAGCCGGTCGCCGAGAGCGAGGAAGACACGCCGCTCGGCGCGACGGCAACCGCCGAGCCGACGCCCGCGGACGCGCTGCCGGGCCGCGTGCTCATAGTCGACGACAACGCCGACCTGCGCGACTACATGCGCCGCATGCTGAGCGCGGCAGGCCACGACGTGAGCGTCGCCGCCGATGGCGAGGCCGCGCTCGCGATGGCGCGTTCCGTGCGTCCCGAGGTGATCGTCTCCGACGTGATGATGCCGCGCCTCGACGGCTTCGCGCTCCTGCAGGCGGTGCGCGAGGACGAGGCGCTGCGCGACACGCCGGTCGTGCTGCTGTCGGCGCGCGCGGGCGAGGAGGCGCGCGTTGGCGGCCTCGAAGCGGGCGCGGACGACTATCTGACCAAGCCCTTCCCCGCGCGCGAACTGGTCGCGCGCGTGTCGAGCAATCTGCGCCTCGCGCGATTGCGTCGCGCGACCGAGCAGAAGCTGCGTGACGAATCGCGCACGCTGGAGATCCTCAACCGCGTCGGCACGGCGGTCGCGGGGGAGCTCGAGCTGAGCCGCGCGGTGCAGATCGTCGTCGATGCCGCGACCGAGCTGACGGGCGCCGCCTTCGGCTCGTTCTTCTACAACGTGCTCGACGACAAGGGCGCACGCTATACCCTTTACGCGCTGTCGGGCGTGCCCAAGGACACGTTCGACCGGTTCCCGATGCCGCGCAACACCGCCGTGTTCGGTCCGACCTTTGCGGGCGAAGGCATCGTGCGCTCGGACGACATCACGAAAGATCCACGCTACGGCCACAACGCGCCGCATCACGGCATGCCCAAAGGCCATCTCGCCGTGTGCAGCTATCTCGCCGCGCCGGTCATCTCGCGCACGGGCGAAGTGCTCGGCGGGCTCTTCTTCGGACATCCTGAGCCGGGCGTATTCACGGAGCGCGCTGAGCGGATTCTCACAGGCATCGCATCGCAGGCGGCGATCGCCATCGACAATGCGCGTCTCTATCAGGCGGCGCAGGACGAGATCGCGGAACGCACGAAGGCGCAGGCGGCGCTGCGCGATCTGAACGAGACGCTGGAGCGCCGTGTGGCCGATGCCGTCGCCGACCGCGACCGCCTGTGGGAACTGAGCGAGGACCTGTTCTTCGTCGCGAGCTTCGAGGGCGCGCTGCTGCGCGTGAGTCCTTCATGGACGACGGTGCTCGGCTTCGATTCGCATCGCCTGCATTCGCACACGGTGATGGACCTCGTGCATCCGGACGACGTTCACGCGGCCACCGCCGAACTCGGCAGCCTGCGTGCGAACGGCGTGCCGGTGCGCTACGAATGCCGGCTGAGCCGCTCGGATGGCGGCTGGCGCTGGATCGCGTGGACGGTATCGCTCGACCCGCGCACGCGGCGCATTCACGGCGTGGGCCGCGACGTCACGGCGGATCGCGAAACCGCCGAGGCGCTGCGTCAGGCCGAGGAAGCGCTGCGCATGGCGCAGAAAATGGAAGCGATCGGCAAGCTGACGGGCGGCGTCGCGCACGACTTCAACAATCTGCTGCAAGTGATCGGCGGCAATCTGCAATTGCTCGCGAAGGACGTCGCCGGCGAGGACAAGCCGGAGCAGCGCGTGAGGAACGCGCTCGCGGGCGTCGCGCGCGGCGCGAATCTCGCATCGCAGCTACTCGCATTCGGCAGACGGCAGCCGCTCGCGCCGAAGGTCGTGAATCTGGGCCGCTTCGTGCGCGGCCTCGACGACATGTTCCGGCGCGCACTCGGCGATGGCATCGAAATCGAGACCATCGTGTCGGGCGGTTTGTGGAATACGCTCGTCGATCCGTTTCAGGTCGAGAACGCACTGCTCAATCTCGCGATCAACGCGCGCGATGCGATGAACGGTCACGGAAAGCTCACGATCGAAGCGGGCAATGCATCGCTCGACGAAGCCTACGCAATGCGCCACGCCGAGGTGTCGCCCGGCCAGTATGTGATGGTCGCCGTGACGGACACGGGCTCGGGGATGTCGCCCGAAGTGCAGGAACGCGCGTTCGAGCCGTTCTTCACGACCAAGCGCGAGGGTCAGGGCACGGGTCTCGGGCTGTCGATGGTGTACGGCTTCGTCAAGCAATCCGGCGGGCACGTGAAGGTGTACAGCGAGGAAGGACACGGCACGACGGTGCGCATCTATCTGCCGCGCGCGCGTGAGGAAGAAGACCTTGAAGCCAATATCGACGCCGGTCCGGCCAAAGGCGGCAGTGAAACGATTCTCGTGGTCGAGGACGATGAAGAAGTGCGCGCGACCGTCGTCGAGATGCTCGCGGATCTCGGGTATCGCGTGTTGCGGTCGAAGGATGCGCAGAGCGCGCTTGCGATCGTCGAGAGCGGCGTGCGTATCGATCTGCTCTTCACCGATGTCGTCATGCCGGGGCCGTTGCGCAGCACGGAGCTTGCGCGCAAGGCGCGCGAACGCGTGCCGGGCATCGCGGTGCTGTTCACGTCGGGCTATACGGATAATGCGATCGTTCACGCGGGGCGGCTCGATGAAGGCATCGATCTGTTGAGCAAGCCTTATACGCATGAAGCTTTGGCGCGCAAGGTGCGGCATGTGCTCGGCCAAGCCGGGCACACCTCGGCGGCCGCGGTGGCGGACATCGACACGGGTGTGCCGCGTAACGCCCCGGACGATGCGCTGTCGCGCATGCGCGTGCTGTTCGTCGAAGACAACGAACTGGTGCGCACGAGCACCGCTGAGATGTTGCGCACGTTCGGACTGGATCTGATCGATGCGGGCAGCGTTGACGAGGCGCTCGCTTTGTTGCGCGAGCATCGCTTCGAATTGCTGCTGACGGATGTGGATCTTGCGGGGCAATCCGGCGTGGAGCTGGCGATCGCCGCGTGTCGCGGTGCGCCGCAGCTAGGCGTCGTATTCGTGACCGGCTACGATCTCGCGCTCAGCGACGACGAGCGCCGCGCCTTGCCGAGGTCCGTTCAGGTGCGCAAGCCTTTCGACCCGCTGGCGTTGATCAATGCGTTGAATGCGGCCGTGGCGAGGTAAGCGATTGCCCCTGCGACGCATCGCCTGAGGGACATGAGCGTCTTGCTTGAATGAAGCCTGTGTGCTTCGCTCATGTCCCTTTCTTCCGCGCAGCGCCGAATCAGCCCGCGCGGCGTTTTCTCACGGCTTGCGCAAGCAGTTCGAGCACCGGCTCGCTCTGCGTCCAGCCGAGGCACGCGTCGGTGATCGACACGCCGTGCTTGAGCGGCACGCCCGGCTCGAGATCCTGACGGCCCTCTTCCAGATGACTCTCGATCATCACGCCGGTGATGCGCCGCTCGCCCGCTTCCAGTTGCCGCGCGATGTCCTGCGCGACATCCACCTGGCGCAGATGCGACTTGTTCGAGTTGGCGTGCGAACAATCGATCATCACCTGCTCGCGCTGGCCGAGCTTCGTCAATGCGCCGCACGCCGCCGCAACGCTTTGCGCGTCATAGTTCGGCCCCTTCTTGCCGCCGCGCAGAATGACATGGCAGTCGTCGTTGCCGCGCGTCTCGAAGATCGCGGCCATGCCCATCTTCGTCATGCCCATGAACGCGTGGCTCGCGCGTGCCGCGACGATCGCGTCCGCCGCGACCTGCACGCCGCCGTCGGTGCCGTTCTTGAAGCCGATCGGGCACGAGAGACCCGATGCAAGCTGACGATGGCTCTGGCTCTCGGTCGTGCGCGCGCCGATCGCGCCCCACGCGATCAGATCGGCGATGTATTGCGGGCTCAGCAGATCGAGAAACTCGGTTGCGGTCGGAAGCCCCAGGCCGCTGATGTCGAGCAGCAGTTCGCGCGCGCGACGCAGGCCTTCGTTGATGCGGAAGCTGCCGTCCAGACGCGGATCGTTGATATAGCCCTTCCAGCCTACCGTGGTGCGCGGCTTTTCGAAGTACACGCGCATCACGATGAAGAGATCGTCGCGCAGCCGGTCCGCGACCTGCTTCAGGCGCTGCGCGTATTCCATCGCCTGATCGTGATCGTGGATGGAGCACGGGCCGACGACCACGACGAGGCGGTCATCGCGGCCATGCAATATGTTCGCGATGGCCGCGCGGCTTTCCTCCACGAGCGTCTGCACGCCGGGCGTCACAGGCAGTTCGTCGAGCAGCAAGGCCGGCGAGATCAGCGGACGCACGGCGCCGATGCGCGTATCGTCGATGCGGGTCGTGTCTTGCGTGGAGTCGGCCACGCCTGCCTCCTGATCGCGGGAGGGATTGTCGATGCGGGTCAAGATAGGCTCCGTCATGCGTGATTGATGCAAAATTCAGGGATCTATGCGTGTTTTCCGCGAGGTAACCCGGGCGCGGCGCAAACATCCATTATCGCACCTGCGGCAGCCCGCTCGCCCGATCGTGCGTATGATGAAGACGCCACGACACAATCAAAGGGAGTAGATCATGCGCATCGAAACGTCATTCCTGTTCGACCTCGACGGCACGCTCGTCGATAGCGTCTATCAGCACGTGCTCGCGTGGAAGGAAGCGCTCGACGCGGAAGGCATCGAATTGTCCGTGTGGCGCATTCATCGCAAGATCGGCATGAGCGGCGGGCTCTTCACGAATCAGTTGTTGCGCGAGACGCATGGCGAGATCAGCGCGGATCGCGTCGAGCGGCTGCGTCAATTGCATGCAGAAGCCTACAAGCGGCTGCGCGTGCAGGTATGCCCGCTGCCGGGGGCGCGCGAACTGCTCGAAGCGCTCACGCAGGCAGGGACGAAATGGGCCATCGCGACGAGCGGACGCATGGAGACCGCACAGGTCAATCTCGAAGCATTGGGCGTCGATCCTTCGAAGCAAGTGGTCATCACCCGTGACATGGTGAAGTACGCGAAGCCCGATCCCGACCTCTTCCTTGCCGCTGCCGCGCGCCTGAACGTGCCGATCGAGCATACGGTCGTCGTCGGCGACAGCATCTGGGACATGCTGGCCGCGCGCCGATGCCGCTCGCTCGGCGTCGGCCTGCTCTCGGGCGGTTATGGCAGCGACGAACTGGAGCGCTCGGGCGCCTTGCGCGTGTACGAAGATCCTGCGGATCTGCTGCTGCATCTCGATGAAGTCGCGGCGCGTCCGTGAGATGATCGCGCGCATGACCTCCTCTTCTCTCATCGATATTCGTCCCTGGGACGACGCGCATCTCTACACGTTACGCAATGCATCCGGCATGCGCGTCGAGATCAGCGATCTGGGCGCGACGCTCGTCTCATGGCTCGCGCCCGACCGTGAAGGACATTTCGCCGATGTGCTGCTCGGTCACGACACGCCCGCCGACTATCTGAACGGCAGCGCGTTCATGGGCGCGATCATCGGGCGCTGGGCCAACCGCATCCGCGATGGGCGCTTCCTGCTCGACGGCCTTGCGTATCAGGTCGAGCGCAATGAAAGCGCCAATCATCTGCATGGCGGCTCGGCGGGTTTTCATCGGCAGATGTGGCGCGTGGACGTGGCCGATGACGCGCTCGTCATGACGCTGCATTCGCCTTCGGGCGCGGCGGGCTTTCCCGGCAATCTCGATGTGACCGTGCGTTATGCACTGAACGACGCGGGCATGCTATCGATCGATTACGAAGCGCGCACCGATGCGCCGACGCCCGTCAGCCTCACGAACCATGCGTACTTCAATCTGGGCAATGACGCGAGCATTCGCGATCATGAAATATCGATTGCATCGGATACGTTTCTCGCGATCGATGCGAAGTCGATTCCCGTTGCACTCGAAGCGGTAACGAACAGCGTGTTCGATTTGCGCGAGCCTGCATCGATCGGGACGCGTCTCGATGCATCTCATCCGCAACTCGCGCTCGCGGGCGGCTTCGACCATTGCTATGTATTCGACGGCAACGCAAACGAACCGCGCACGGTCGCCGTGCTGTTCGACCCGTCGAGCGGACGCGAGCTGAGCGTCGCAACGGATGCGCGCGGCTTGCAGTTCTACTCGGGGAATTATCTGGAAGGCGTGCCCGCTCGCGATGGTTCGCGCTATCGCAAGCATGCTGGGCTGTGTCTCGAAGCGGGTGGCTTTCCCGACGAGATCAACATGGACGGCGAGCGCGCCGTCCTGCGTCCCGGCGCGGTGTATCGTCAGCGCACGCGCTATACGTTGCGCGTGCGCTGACCGGCAATCAGAAGAGGTTGCGCAAGCCGATCGACACGCCGGTCTGATTCGAGCGGCCCGGCAATTCGACATCGGCCGCGCCCGTCACCTTGTTGAAGTCGATGGTGCCATACACTTCGGTGCGCTTCGACAGCGCATACTCCGCCAGCGCCACACCTGTGTAGCGATTGCCGCTGCCCGTCGCGCCGCCGCCGATGGCCGCGTTCTTCATGTGGTCGTAGTAGAACGCGCCCGTGAGCAACAGCGCCGGCGTGACCTGATACGTGATGCCCGCGAACGGACCGTCGTCGCGGCGGCCCGAGCCCTTCAGAATATCCGTGCCCGACGCGAGGCCGCGCTGCTGCAGGATGCTGTCGACAAAGCCGGTGTCGTCGGTCGAATGCAGATAGCCGACATAGAGCTTCGCCGCGCCGACCGTATAGACCGCGTTCGCGTTCCAGATCTTCTGCTTGTTCGATGAGTTGTCGCTGTTCTGCTGATAGCCGCCGCCGATGGACAGCGGACCCATCGCATACGACGCCGTGAAGCCGTACATGTTGCCCGCGCCCATATGGCCCGGCACCTGACCCGAGAAGCCGCCGGCGCCGGTCGATGTGTAGTTCGTGCCGAACGAGTACATCGCGCCGAGCGTCAGGCCCGCGAACGTGCCGTTGTACTTCACCGCGTTATCCGCATAGAGTCCCGCGCCGAGTGCAACCGGCAGCCATGCGTTCTCGAAGTAATTGCCGACGGTGAGCGGATCGTAAGTGTCGCCGAGCATATCGAAGAGCGGCGTCTTCTGACGGCCGAGCGTCAGCGTGCCATAGCCGCTCGAAAGACCGACATAGGCCGCGCGGTTGAATGCGCGCGCGCTGTCGGCGTACTGGCCGTTCTCCAGTTCCACACCGCTTTCCAGCCGGAAGATCGCCTTCAGGCCGCCCCCGAGATCTTCCTCGCCCTTCAGACCGAAACGGCTGTTGGTGATGGCGCCGTTCGTCATGAACACCTTGCCGTCGTTGTTGGCGTTGGCGTTCGTGAGATAACGCACGCTGACGTCGGCGACCCCATAGAGCGTGACCGAGCTTTGCGCGAATGCGGATTGACAGGCGAGCGCGATGACCGATGCCCCCATACCTGCGATGGCACGCGATGTGATTGTCTTCATGATGTGTTGTGAGCGTCTATTTATTAGCGATTTTTGATCGACTTCCATGCGTCGCCTTTCAGTTCACTGTCTGAACGAAAGCAGCGTCGCGTGACGCATGAAAGCACGCGGATTTTTAACACATCAATTGTCGCGATGCGTGGCTTCGTGCAATACGTGTGGTGTTTTATGCAACAGGCGCAAGTGTTTAGCTTCGCAAGACGCGCTTCACACTTTCGCCTGCATGGGCTCGGACGGCACCGCTTCGAGGAGCACTCGCGTTACATGCGCTGAATCAGTAATACCGATAGAGACGGTCATGCGAAAACGTCATCAATGATCCGCGATGCTTTCAGACAGCTTGCGCGATGAACTCGCGCAGCCACCGATGCGCCGGATCGCGATGCACGCGTTCGTGCCAGTACATCGACATCTCGTAGCCGGGAATATCGACGGGCGGCGCGACGATGCGCAACTCGGGCCAGTGCTTCGCGAGCCTGAGCGGTTGCATCGAAACGAGATCGGTCGTCGCAAGCACGGAACGTACGAACAGGAAGTGCGGCACGGACAGCGCCACATGCCGCTTCATGCCGAGCGTCGCGAGCGCGGCATCCGTGGGACCGGAGAACCCGCCGCCATCGGGCGACACGATCACGTGGTCGAGCGCGCAGAACTGCGCGAGCGTCGGCCGCCGTTTCAATCGCGGATGATCCTTGCGCCCCACGAGCACATAGCTTTCCGTGAAGAGCGCCTGCTGGTGAAAGCCGGCGGTCTCAGGCGATGCAATGTGAAACGCAAGGTCGATCTCGCCGTTCTCCGCCTGCTTCGCGAGCCGCGGCGGCATGATTTCGAGCACCGCGATGCGCGTACGCGGCGCGGCCGCGCGCAAGCCGCTCAACGCAGGCAGAAGCACGGTCGATTCAGTGTAGTCGGTGGCGGCGATGCGCCATGTTTTGTCGGCGGACGCGGGGTCGAATGCGGCTTGCGGCGACACCGCGCGTTCGAGCGACGCCAGCGCTTCGCGCAACGGCTCGCGCAGGCTTTCGGCGCGCGCCGTCGGCCGCATGCCCCGTGGTCCGGGCAACAACAAGGGATCGTCGAAGATATCGCGCAGCTTGGCGAGATGCACGCTCACGGACGGCTGCGAAAAATGAAGTCGCTCGGCTGCACGCGTGACGTTCTGCTCGGCGAGCAGGACATCGAGCGTGACGAGCAGATTGAGATCGAGTCTTCTCAAGATATTATTCATGGCAATGCCTGCAATGTCGGATATTCATTTCCAATATACCCGCTCGGTCTTTAAGCTGGCCTCCATGTCTGTATCGAACTGGAGAATGCCTTATGAATGTGCTGATCGTGTATGCCCATCCGGAACGCCGCTCGCTGAACGGCGCCATCAATGATTTCACCGTCGAAGGCCTGCGGGCCAATGGCCACGACGTGCAAGTTTCCGACCTGTACGCGATGAACTGGAAAGCCGCGCTCGACGCCAACGACATCCGCGAACGCAACCGCGACGCGCCGTTCCATGCGAGCCTCGATTCGAAGCATGCGTTCGAGAACGGTTTGCAAAGCCGCGATATCGAGATCGAGCAGGACAAGCTGCGCTGGGCCGATGCCCTGATCCTGCAATTCCCGATGTGGTGGTTCTCGATGCCCGCGATCATGAAGGGCTGGGTCGAGCGCGTGTATGCGTATGGCTTCGGCTATGGGGTGGGCGAGCACTCGGACACGCACTGGGGCGATCGCTACGGCGAAGGCATGATGGCGGGCAAGCGCGCGATGATCGTCGTCACGACTGGCGGCTGGGAGTCGCATTACGGTCCGCGCGGCATCAACGGTCCGATCGAGGATATCCTGTTTCCGATCCAGCATGGCGTGCTGTTTTATCCCGGATTCGACGTGCTGCCGCCTTTTGTCGTCTATCACACGAGTACGATGGACGGCGCGCGTCTGGATGCAACTTTCCATAAGTTGGGCCAGCGTCTCGACCGGCTCTTTGACGACACGCCCATCGCGTTTCGCAAGCAGAATCACGGCGATTACGCGATTCCCCGCCTCACGCTGCGCGACGAACTCGCCGCGGGACAGAGCGGATTCGGGGCGCACATCGACTCAGGCGGCACGCGCGAAACACGGCTAATAGAAGGTCGATAGGTATTCGCCGGATGCCATTGCGTCCAACGCATAAGCATTTTTTAGCGAAAGTCCCCGACTCACTCTAAGATTGATCCTTCGACGCGCAACGCGACACCAACGGAGGATGACATCGAATGCTGACGATCTGGGGCAGAGCCAACTCGGTCAATGTGCAGAAAGTGCTGTGGTGCTGCGATGAAGTGGGCCTTGCGTACGAGCGAATCGACGCCGGCCTGCAATTCGGGCGCAACAACGAACCCGGCTATCTCGAGATGAACCCGATGGGCCGCGTGCCCACGCTGGTCGATGGCGATTTCGTGCTGTGGGAATCGAATTCGATCATCCGTTATCTCGCGATGCAGTACGGCGCGGCCAGCACGCTCTACCCCGCCGAGCCGAAGGTCCGGGCAAGCGCTGACCGCTGGCTCGACTGGGCACTCTCCACGCTGCAACCGGCCGAACGCCCTCTTTTCTGGGGCTATATCCGCACGAGCGCGGCGGATCGCGACGTCGGGCAACTCGCCGCCGCTGCGAACGAAGTTGAAAAGCTCTGGCGCCTCGTCGATGCGCATCTGAAAGGCCGCGACTATCTCGAAGGCAACACGTTCACCCTCGCCGATCTCGTCATTGCCGCCTATGCGCGCCGCTGGTTCGGCATCGCCGAGCTCGTGCGGCCCGCGCTCCCCGAGCTCGAACGCTGGTATATAGGCATTACCCAACGCGCGGGTTTTCAGCGTTATGTGTCGCCTGAATTGACCTGAACCGGGACGCATCGCCATGACAATCGAACTGCATACGTGGAACACGCCCAACGGACGCAAGATCAGCGTCGCGCTGGAGGAAATGCAACTGCCCTACACCGTGAAGACAGTGAACATCACGAAGGGCGAGCAGCATGCACCCGACTTTCTGCGCATCAGCCCGAACAACCGCATTCCGGCGATTGTCGATCCGGACGGCCCCGACGGCCAGCCGATCAGCATCTTCGAATCCGGCGCGATCCTGCTCTATCTCGGTGAGAAGACCGGCAAGTTCCTGCCCGCGAGCCTGCGCGAGCGCGTGCCCGTGCTCGAATGGCTGATGTGGCAGATGGGCGGCTTCGGCCCGATGCCGGGACAGGTGCATCACTTCCGCATGGTCGAGGCGGAATGCGATCGGCGCTATGCGCTGAAGCGCTATTCCGATGAAACGCGCCGTCTGTATGGCGTGCTCGACAAGCGTCTCGCGCAGGTGGAATACGTGGCGGGCGTATTATCAGTTGCCGATTTCGCGATTCTCGGCTGGGCGTGGCGGCATGAACGTCATCAGGTCTCGCTCGACGATTACCCCAGCGTCAAGCGCTGGTATGAAGCGCTGTTTGCGCGCCCGGGCGTCAAACGCGGCTTCGAGGTGAAGCTCGACGATCTCGTCTGACGGAACCGGATCGCAGCGCCAGCGTCAGTCGTGTGTAAGGCTCGCGGGCATAATCGAAGAAAGCGCATCGAAAAGCGCGCACAGGAGACGACGATGACAGCCGGCATGTACGACGATGGCCTTCCCAAGACGGCCGCCAATTTCGCGGCGCTGACGCCGCTCATGTTCATCGAGCGCGCGGCATCCGTGTATCCGACGCGCCCCGCGATCGTGCACGGCGAGGTGCGGCGCAACTGGGCCGATACCTACGCGCGTACGCGGCGGCTCGCGTCGGCGCTCGCGGCGCGTGGCATCGGTCCCGGCGATACCGTCGCCGCGATGCTGCCGAACACGCCCGAAATGGTCGAAGCGCACTTCGGCGTGCCGATGACGGGCGCCGTGCTCAACACGCTCAACACGCGGCTCGACGCCGCCACGCTCGCCTTCATGCTCGCGCATGGCGAAGCGAAAGCCGTGATCGTCGATCGCGAGTTCGCCGACGTCATGCTCCAAGCCTTGAAAGACGTGCCGCAAGACGTGCTCGTCATCGATGTCGACGATTCGCAGTACACGGGCGAGGGGGAGCGCATCGGCGAAATCGAGTATGAAGCGTTGCTCGCGAGCGGCGATCCGGCATACGAATGGTCGCCGCCATCGGACGAATGGAACGCCATCTGTCTGAACTACACGTCGGGGACGACGGGCAATCCGAAGGGCGTCGTCTATCACCATCGCGGCGCGTACACGAATGCGGTCAGCAATATCCTCGAATGGGACATGCCGAAGCATGCCGTGTACTTGTGGACACTGCCGATGTTCCATTGCAACGGCTGGTGCTTCCCGTGGACCGTGGCCGCCCGCGCGGGCGTGAACGTGTGCCTGCGCCGCGTCGATGCGAAGGCCATCTTCGATCTCATTCGCAACGAAGGCGTCACACATTACTGCGGTGCGCCGATCGTGCAGAACCTGCTCGTCAACGCACCCGACGAGATGAAAGCCGGCATCGAGCAGAAGGTTCACGCGATGGTCGCGGGCGCCGCGCCGCCCGCCGCGATGATCGAAGGCATGGAGCGCATGGGCTTCGAGCTGACTCACGTCTACGGCCTCACCGAGGTCTATGGACCGGCCACGGTCTGTCCGCAGCAGGCCGAATGGAGCGCGCTCGATATCGGCGAACGCGCGCGGCTCAATGCGCGGCAAGGCGTGCGCTATCACCTGCAGGATGCCGTGACCGTGCGCGATCCGCTTTCGATGGAACCCGTGCCTTCGGACGGCGAGACGATCGGCGAGATCATGTTTCGCGGCAACATCGCGATGAAGGGCTATCTGAAGAACCCTGCTGCGACCGAAGAAGCGTTTCGCGGCGGCTGGTTCCATACAGGCGATCTCGCGGTGGCCTATCCCGATGGCTACGTGCGCATCAAGGATCGCAGCAAGGACATCATCATCTCGGGCGGCGAGAACATATCGAGCATCGAAGTGGAGGATGTGCTGTACCGGCATCCTGCCGTGCTTGCCGTGGCGGTCGTCGCGAAACCCGATACGCGCTGGGGCGAAACGCCATGCGCGTTCGTCGAGCTGAAGTCCGGTGCGCAAGTCAGTGCGGAGGATTTGATCGCGCATTGCAAAAAGCATCTCGCGGGCTTCAAGGTGCCACGCGCGATCGAGTTCTGCGAGTTGCCGAAAACGTCCACCGGCAAGATTCAGAAGTTCGAACTGCGCAAGCGCGCGGGCTCGGTCGCCGCGATCGACGTTTGAAGGAGAGCATGAGCATGAGCGAACTCGTTCTGATCGAACGCGATGCGTATGACACCAACGGCGTCGTCAAACTCACACTGAATCGGCCCGATGCGTTCAACGCATTATCGGAAGCCATGCTCGAAGCGCTCGAACAAGGGCTGAAGGAGATCGCCGGATCGGATGCGCGTGTCGTCGTGCTCGCGGGCGCGGGACGCGCGTTCTGCGCAGGCCACGATCTGAAAGAGATGCGCGCTGAACCCGCGCTCGACTACTATCGCGAGCTTTTCGCGCGCTGCTCGCGCATGATGCTGACGATCCAGCGCATGCCGCAACCGGTGATCGCGCGCGTGCATGGCATTGCCACCGCGGCGGGCTGCCAACTGGTCGCAATGTGCGATCTCGCGGTGGCATCGAGCGACGCGCGTTTCGCCGTGTCGGGCGTGAATCTCGGGCTTTTCTGCGCGACGCCGGGCGTGCCGCTGTCGCGCAACGTATCGCGCAAGGCCGCGTTCGAGATGCTTTTTACCGGCGAGTTCATCGATGCAGCCACCGCGCGCGAACGCGGCCTCGTGAATCGCGTCGCGTCGCCAGTCGAACTCGACGATGCCGTTCGCACGCTTGCCGCGACCATCGCCGCCAAGCCGCGCGAAGCAGTAGCGGCGGGCAAGGGTTTGTTCTATCGGCAACTCGAAACCGGCATCGAAGCTGCATACGCACTCGCATCGGAAACGATGGCCTGCAACATGATGCAGGACGCCACGCTCGAAGGAACGCAGGCGTTCATCGAGAAGCGTCCGCCGCGATGGGACTGAATCGCTTAGCTCACGTGCTCGACCGGATGTTTTTCGAGCCACGCGTTCTGTTCATCGCTATATAAGCGCGAGCGCGTGAGAAAGCGCAAACCTGACGGACGCTCCAGCGAAAACATGCCGCCGTTGCCCGGCACGGCATCGATGATGAGCTGCGTGTGCTGCCAGTACTCGTACTGAGATTCGGTCATGTAGAACGGCACGCCGCCGATCGCGCCGAGCTTGACGTCCGAGCCGCCCACCATGAATTCGCTGACCGGAAAGCACATCGGGGCGCTGCCGTCGCAGCATCCGCCGGATTGATGGAACAGCACCTCGCCGTGCTCGGCCTTCAGCTTTTCGATCAAGTCGATCGCGGCGGGCGTCGCGGTCACGCGCTGCACTTCCTGTTCGCTCATGATGTCCCCGTTGTTCGAGCCGGCCGCCGTCGCAAAGGACGGCGGCCCCGCAGGCTTTAGAAGAAGCCGAGCGGCTTGTCGCTGTAGCTGACGAGCATGTTCTTCGTCTGCTGATAGTGATCGAGCATCATCTTGTGATTCTCACGTCCGATGCCCGACTGCTTGTAGCCGCCGAACGCCGCGTGCGCCGGATACGCGTGATAGCAGTTGGTCCATACGCGTCCCGCCTGAATCGCGCGGCCGAAGCGATACGCGCGTGTGCCATCGCGCGTCCATACGCCCGCCCCGAGACCGTAGAGCGTATCGTTCGCGATTTCGAGCGCCTCTTCCTCGGTCTTGAAAGTCGTCACCGACAGCACCGGCCCGAAGATTTCCTCCTGGAAGATGCGCATCTTGTTGTGGCCTTTGAAGACCGTCGGCTTGATGTAGTAGCCGTTCTTCAGCTCGCCATCGAACGTCGCGCGCTCACCGCCTGAGAGGCACTCCGCGCCTTCCTGCTTACCGAGATCGATGTACGACAGGATCTTCTGGAGCTGCTCCTGCGATGCCTGCGCGCCGATCATCGTCTTCGTGTCGAGCGGATGCCCCTGCGCGATCGCCGCGACGCGCTTCAACGCGCGTTCCATGAAGCGCTCATAGATCGATTCCTGCACAAGCGCGCGCGACGGGCACGTGCACACTTCGCCCTGGTTCAGCGCGAACATGGTGAAGCCTTCGAGGGCCTTGTCGAAGAAGCTGTCGTCGGCGCTCAGCACATCCTCGAAGAAGATGTTCGGGCTCTTGCCGCCGAGTTCGAGCGTCACGGGAATCAGGTTCTGGCTCGCGTACTGCATGATGAGGCGGCCGGTCGTGGTCTCGCCGGTGAACGCGATCTTCGCGATGCGCTTGTTCGATGCGAGCGGCTTGCCCGCTTCCAGACCGAAGCCGTTCACGACGTTGAGCACGCCCGGCGGCAGCAGATCTTCGATCACCTCGAGCAGCACGAGAATCGACGCGGGCGTCTGCTCCGCCGGCTTCAGCACGACGCAGTTGCCGGCGGCGAGCGCGGGCGCGAGCTTCCATACGGCCATCAGAATCGGGAAGTTCCACGGAATGATCTGCCCGACGACGCCGAGCGGCTCATGGAAGTGATACGCGACCGTATCGTGATCGATCTCGGAGATGCCGCCTTCCTGCGAACGCGCCGCGCTCGCGAAATAGCGGAAGTGATCGATCGCGAGCGGAATGTCCGCGGCCATCGTCTCGCGCAGCGGCTTGCCGTTGTCGATGGACTCCGCGAGCGCGAGACGCGACAGGTTCTGCTCCATGCGATCGGCGAGCTTCAGCAGAAGGTTCGCGCGGTCGGTGACGGATGTCCTGCCCCACGACGTCTTCGCCGCGTGCGCCGCGTCGAGCGCGGCTTCGATATCGGCTTCGCGCGAACGCGGGATCGACGTGAAGGGCTCGCCGGTGATCGGCGAGATGTTGTCGAAATACTCGCCGCCCGCGGGCGGCATCCACTTGCCGCCGATGAAGTTGCCGTACTGCTTCTTGTAGGGGTATTCGGTGCTCAGGAACTGCATCTCTGCGTGATTCATTTGTGTGTGCTCCTCGCATGTCGACGTGAATGGGCCGGTACTGCATGTGTCCGGCGCCGGTCGCTCTTGATTGCGAGTTCCATGCCATCGCGCGCGCGATGTCGCAAGCGGCGCGCAAGCCGCATCGGCATGCGGTTTCGGGGCGCATCGTCAGGGTTTATACGAGGCCGATGTGAACTGTTCACATTCAGAACACCTGCTCCCACCTGTAGCGATGCGACGCAACGCAGATCGCGTGTCCGGGCGCCCTGCACAAGCATGATTTGCTGCGGGCAAACGCTTATGGCACGAGTGTTCATATTGCAAAGCCCTTCACACTTGTCTATGGTCATGCCAGCCGTGGCAAAGCGCCGCACCCCATATGTCGTTGCATCGCATGTTTGGGCGGCGCGAATGGCCTTGCGATCAGTCGATGAAGACCGCATCGACTCGCATGACCACGGCGGGCTGCTCGTGTCCGGCGACCCCGGCGCAGCACCTCAAGCAAACGATGCGCGCGCACGTGCATGCATGACGCGCCACGGAGACCACGATGAACAGCACAATCAATCAAGGGGCCGTGCACGGCCCGACAGGCTTTTTTTCCAAGCAGGCGACCATCGCCCGGCCCGGGTTCACGCGCTGGATGGTGCCGCCCGCCGCGCTGGCTGTTCACCTGTGCATCGGGCAGGCGTATGCGTTCTCGGTGTTCAATGCGCCGCTCACGAAGATCATCGGCATCACCAGTTCGGCACCCGATGACTGGTCACTGACGACGCTCGGCTGGATCTTCTCGCTCGCGATCGTATTTCTCGGCTTGTCCGCCGCGTTCGCAGGCAAATGGCTGGAGAAGGTCGGCCCGCGCCGCACGATGTTCACCGCGGCCTGCTGCTTCGGCGGCGGCTTTCTCGTTTCGGCGCTCGGCGTCCATCTGCATCAGATCTGGCTGCTGTATCTCGGTTACGGCGTGATCGGCGGCATCGGGCTCGGGCTCGGCTATGTGTCGCCGGTATCGACGCTCATCCGCTGGTTCCCGGACCGCCGCGGCATGGCGACGGGCATGGCGATCATGGGCTTCGGCGGCGGCGCGATGATCGCGGCGCCCGGTTCCGTCGCGCTGATGAACCACTTCAAGAGCGCGACGAGCGCCGGCGTCGCCGAGACTTTCGTCGTGCTCGGCGTGCTGTATTTCATCTCGATGACGATCGGCGCACTCGCGATCCGCATCCCGCCGGCGGACTGGAAGCCGGCTGGCTGGACGCCGCCTGTGACCGCCAACAAGATGATCACGAAGAATCACGTGGACATCGATCAGGCGCTGAAGACGCCGCAGTTCTATCTGCTGTGGCTCGTCCTGTTCCTGAACGTGACGGCGGGCATCGGCGTGCTCGGGCAGGCCTCGGTGATGATCCAGGAGAGCTTCAAGGCCTCGATCACGGCGGGTGCGGCGGCGGGCTTCGTCGGGCTGCTGTCGCTCTTCAACATGGGCGGGCGCTTCGTGTGGGCGTCGGCGTCGGACTGGATCGGGCGCAAGAACACTTACTTCGTGTTCTTTGCGCTGGGCGCGGTGTTGTACTTCCTCGTGCCGCAGTTTGCGGGCGCGGGCAACATCGCGCTCTTCGTACTGGCCTACGGCATCATCCTTTCCATGTACGGCGGCGGCTTCGCGACCATTCCCGCGTACCTCGCGGACATGTTCGGCACGGCGTTCGTCGGCGGGATTCACGGCCGGCTGCTGACCGCGTGGGCGGCGGCGGGCGTCGCGGGTCCGGTGCTCGTCAACTACGTGCGTGCCTATCAGGTGGCGCATGGCGTCGTCGGCGCCGAAGCGTACACGATGACGCTGCACATCATGGCCGTGCTGCTCGTCGTTGGCTTCATCTGCAATCTGCTCGTCACGCGCGTGCATGAGAAGCACCACATGGACACGTCGCCGCAGACGGCGAACTAAAAGTCAAAGAGGAGATCCGCGATGAATGACCGCATCGATACTCAGGCAGTTCACCCGTCGAATAATGGGCTGCTTCTGTTGTTCTGGGCGTATGTGCTGATTCCGCTCGGTTGGGGCGTTACGAACACGCTCACGCAGGCGATCAAGCTGTTTCAGTAATCTGAAAGGTGACATTTCCGCGCGCCGGACGGCCGATGCGATTCATCGGTTCACGGCGCGCGCTTCATTGAATCCGCGTTGAATCCGCACGATCCGAATCATGTCCCCGGCATCCTTGACGAAGGGCACCTTCCGCTAGCCGGCGCAAACGTCCTGTGCAGACAAGCTTCGCTGTGTTCCCGTGCCGAGTCCGATGGGCATCGGCATGACATTCCCCCATTGACTGACCGTCGATATTTCCAAGGATTGGTATCGACGAGCACGGGGGCATGCCAGACGGCTATTCCCGATGTTGTCAGTGCCCGCGATCCTCCACCCTGCTCAGGCTGCGGCGCGCGAGCACGCTCATGAGAAGCGTGCCGCACACGAGCGCCGCCATATACACGCCTGCCATCATCCAGTCCAATTCACTCACGGTGGTTCTCCTTCTGATTAAACCGCGGCCGGGGCGCCACGGGGTCACGCGATGCAACTGCGTTCTGGCCTGATTTACGGCACGCGCGCGCAAAGGTTTAGCGCGCTGGAATGAACGACGTTGGCAACACGTTCAAGGAGAATGCGAAAGCGACGCGTCAAGAAACCGATCGCGCGTACGATTTCGCAAACGTGTGGCTTGCAAACGCCGCGATGCGGGCAAGGCGGCGCGCGTCGGCGTATCGTTCGACTAGCGCCCGAGAGCGCACGACGACATTCCCCGCAGACAAGAAAACGGTCCACGACAATGAACACCTCCCGCCGCAGCTTCATGATTTTCAGCATCGGCATGGGCACGACGCTATGGCTCACGCGGGCCCGCGCCGATGTGCCGCACTTGAGCGAAGCGGATCCGGCGGCCGTCGCCGTCGGCTACACGGAAGACGCCGCCAAGGTGGACAAGGCGAAATATCCCGCCTTCGCGGCGGGACAGACATGCGCGAACTGCTCGCTGTATCAGGGCAAATCGAGCGATGCCTGGGGCGGCTGCTCGCTCTTCAACGACAAACTCGTGGCCGGCAAGGGATGGTGCGCGTCCTACACGAACATGTGAGGCCGGCTCAGCGCACCGAATAGCCGACGAACCGCCAGACCTTGTCCGAATCGAGAATGAACGTCACCATCTCGCGCGACGACTGACTGGCCTGACTGAACTGGGTGTCGAAGAGAATGTTGATGTACGCGCCGGCGGGCATGTTGCCGGTGCCGTCGTAGCGATAGTGCTTTACGCCCATCGGCATGCGCAGGCCCGGAGCGCCCAGCGGCAAACGGTCGCGCGCGATCTTCTTCATGAAGTCTTCGCGGGAAACGATCTGTTTTGCGATGGGCGAGGCCTGATCCCATACGTCGCCCGCCTTGTTCTGGTCGATCAGCCTGATGATGCTCGACGCGACCTGGGCGATATCCCGGTCCTGCTGATCGAGCGCCGCCTGCTGCTCCTTCGTGAGCGAGCGCGTTGCGGCGGGTTGAACCGCTTGCTGTGCTGGCTGAGTTTGTTGCGCGTGGCACGCGACGCCCGCTGAAAAGAGCAGGAACGCGGCGAGAGAGACGGAAAAGCGTGATTTCATGACGGACGACGTTCGTTTCCACGGCGCAGATTGTATCGCCGTCCGCGACGCGAACGGTAAGAAATACTTAGTTTCGGAAATTTGCACGGAGCCGCGAGCATGTGCGGTCGAGCACACGTCTTGCTTAAGGATTGAACAGTGGCTTCCAACGCTTTTCGCCGAGGTTCGACATGCGGCTAGTCGACTGGAACATTCAATGGGGACGCGGCGTGGATGGCCGCGTCGATCTCGCGCGCATCGTCGCCGAAGCAAAGGCGCTGCACGATTTCGACATCCTGTGCCTGCAGGAAGTGACGCGCGGCTTTCACGAAAGCGAACAGGCGGGCGGACTCGGTGGCCGACCGGCCCCCGACCAATTCGCCGAGCTCGAAACGCTGATTCCCGGCGCGACCGTCATCGACGCAATCGGCTCCGATCTGCCGCCCGTGGGCGCCGGGCTCGCACGCCGTCAGTTCGGCAACGCGATCGTCAGCCGCCTGCCGGTGCGTCAGGTGTTGCGCCATTCGCTGCCGTGGCCCGCCGATCCCGCGAAGCCGTCGATGCTGCGCGTCGCGCTCGAAGCCGTCATCGAGACGGACGTAGGCCCGCTGCGCATCATCAGCACGCATCTCGAGTTTTATTCGGAGAAGCAGCGGCTCGCGCAAGTCGCGCGTTTGCGCGAACTGCACGCCGAAGCGTGCGCGCACGCGCGTCAGCCCGCGAGGGCAGAAAGTCAGGCGAGCCCGTTCGCCGACACCGCGCGGCCGACTTCCGCGATTATCTGCGGCGACTTCAACAGTGCGTTCGACGCCTCGGCGTATCGCGCGATGCTGGCGCCGCTCGCCGATGCACCGGCGTTCCTCGATGCCTGGACCTGCGCGCATCCGAACGCGCCGCGCGCGGCGACCGTCGGCCTGTACGATCACGATCAATGGCCCGATGGGCCGTTCGCCTGCGACTTCATCTTCGTCACCGAAGACCTGAAGCCGCGCATCGCGGGATGCGAAGCGGACCAGTCGAGCCGATCATCGGATCATCAGCCGATGTGGCTCGAACTTCGTTAAGCGCCTTCTTCGCGCGAAAGGCCATATAGCGCCTGCAACGCCGCTGCGCGCGCCTGCCCGACGATCATCCCGCGCCAGATATCGTCGTCGATGTAAAACGCCGCGCGAATCTGGCGGCGAATGTCGGCCTTCAGCGCAGCGGGCGCGTGCGCATGATGGCGCACCCAGACATCCGCGCGCAGCATGTCGAGCATGTCCGTGAGCGGCACCGTGCCGTACTCGATCGCAATCGATGCAATCGCGGCATGCGGGCACGTCTGCCGCAGCGTATCGAGCAAGGGCCCGGCGACATCCGCCGCGATCGACGTGCCATCCAACGGGCTCGTCACGTCCGCGCCCCACCAGCGCCGCGCACGCGCCACATCGCCGACGCAGATCTTCGCGCCGAAGCCGCTCGGCCCCAGTCCCGTATGAAAATCGATCCAGCCGATCGCCGTGCACGTCTCTCCGTATTCCGCGAGCAGACTGCGCATCGTCCGCGTGCTCCACGCGGCTTGCGCGCCGCCGTAGAACATGCCCTGCGCGTGGGTGTACTGGCCCGTCGTCACCGCTTGCTGATACGCCCATTGCCCGCGCGTTTCGATGTAGGTGCGAATCGCCGCGATGTTCGCTTCGTCAGGCGGCCAGCTCGCCGGAAGCAGCAGCTCGTGCAGCTCCGCGTAACCGGGGTTTTGCGGCAACGGCCCCGCGAAATCCACGCTGTTGCGATTCAGATCGACATTGCCTTCCGTCGTGCGGCTCAGATACGAAAAGCCATACGGATTGATCGCATGGACCAGCAACATCGCGACGCCGAGACTCTCCATCAGCGCGGGCAATACGTCGTCGCGCATCAACGCGATCTGTGCGCCCGAGCCGCAAAAGCCTTCGACGCCATGCGTCGCGGACGTGAGCACGAGCAGGCGCTTCGCATCGGCCGGGCCGATACGCACGACATCGGTTGCGAGCGTCTCGCCTTCCAGACCGTCGATGCCTTCGAGCACGCGCGTATCGACCGCGAGTTTGCGCGCGGCGGCCGTGTCGAGAAACCGCTGACGCGCCTCGCGATACGTCGATGAAAACATGCTCACCTCCCTACGCGCGCGAAAGAAACGCTTCGACCAGACGCACCCAGTACGTCGAGCCGAGCGTGAGCACGTCATCGTTGAAATCGTAGCTGCTGTTATGCAGCATGCACGGTCCGATGCCATGACCGTGTTCGCGATGCTCACCCAGTCCGTTGCCGATATACCCGTAGCAGCCCGGCCGTTCCAGCAGCATGAACGAGAAGTCCTCCGCGCCCATCGTCGGATCGACGTTCGTGTTCACCTTCTGCGCACCGACGACATCGCGCATCACGCCAAGCGCGAATTGCGTCTCGCTCTGCGTGTTCACCGTCGGCGGATAGTTGCGTACGAAACTAACTTCAGCCTTGCACCGATAAGCCGCCGCCGTTGCCGCGACGATCTCCCTCATGCGCGTCTCGATCAGATCGAGCACGTCGGTGGAAAACGTGCGCACGGTGCCGCCGAGCGTCGCGGTCGTCGGGATCGCGTTGATCGCGTGGCCCGCCTGCATGCGCGTGATCGAGAGCACGGCCGCGTCGATGGGCCGCTTGTTGCGCGTCACGATGCTCTGCAAGCCCGTGCCGATCTGCAGCGCGGTGAACACAGGATCGACGCCATCGTGCGGAATGGCCGCATGCGCGCCCACGCCCTCGATGCGGATCTCGAACTCGTTGCTCGATGCCTGCGTCGCGCCCACACGCGCACCGAATTCGCCCGCCGCCATGCCCGGCCAGTTGTGCAGCGCGAACACGGCATCGACGGGAAAGCGCTCGAAGAGGCCGTCTTCGATCATCGCTTTCGCGCCGCCCCCGCCTTCTTCGGCGGGCTGAAAGATGAAGACGACCGTGCCGTCGAAATCACGGTGGTTCGCAAGGTATTGCGCAGCGCCGAGCAGCATCGCGGTGTGGCCGTCGTGGCCGCACGCATGCATCTTGTTCTCGTGACGCGACGCATGCGCAAACGTGTTCAGCTCAGGAATCGGCAGCGCGTCCATGTCGGCGCGCAGGCCGATCGCGCGCTTGCTCGCGCCTTTCTTCAACACACCGACCACGCCCGTCTTGCCGAGCCCGCGCGTCACTTCGATATCCCAGCTTTCGAGCTTTTGCGCGACCAGTTCCGCCGTGCGCGCTTCTTCGTAGCAGAGTTCGGGATGCGCGTGAATATCGCGGCGAATGGATTGAATCTCGTCGCGCGACCGGGCGATCTCGGGAATGATCGACATGCTTTCCTCATGTGTGAGTGAGTGACCCGAAGCATTGTCGATGGCCGGAAATAACAGCGAAAGCTGATATTCCTTGTCCGTGACTTAAGGAAAGCTTTAGCTTTCGCGCGGCGGTATGGCACCGCGCGAACGCATGCGGATGCGCTCCTGCACGATGCTCATGACCGCGTGCCGGTCGTGAATCTTGCGCTCCAGCATGCCGACGACGCGCCGCGGCGTATTCTTCGCGAGCGGCAGCACGCGCAACGCCGGATCGCTCGCCCACGAGCCGTATTCGAGCAGCGGCACGACAGAAACGCCCGCGTCCTGCCGCACGAGTTCGACGATCACTTCGAGCGAATTCAGTTCGAGGAACTCGTTCACGACGAGCCGGTTGTGCTTCAACGCGCGATCGATCAGCGCGCCCGTTCGCTGCGCGCGATCGAAACGCAGAAACGGCCGGCTCGCGAGCATGTCGGCTGCGCTGGCGGGGGCGCTGCCGGGCGTTCCTATCGCGACGAGCGGCTCCGCATAGAGCGGTGTCCAGTTGAGGCTCGCCGGCGTCTTGCCCGCCATCTCGACGATCACCGCCGCGTCGATCTCGCCTGCTTCCACCTGCGGCGCGAGGGCAAGCGCCTTGCCCGTGAAAAGCCGCACATCGAGGCGCGGATACTGGCCTTTCAATTCGGTGACGACGGACGCGAGCGCGCCCATCGCCGAATCGACCGCGCCGATGGCAACCGATCCCGCGATTTCATCGTCGAGGCCCGTGAGCCGCATGCTGTCGTAGAGCGCGACGATGCGCTCCGCCTGCGGCAAAACCTGCTTGCCGATGCTCGTCAACCGGTTGGTGCGCCCCACGCGGTCGAAGAGCGGCCGCTTCAGATCGTCTTCGAGCGATTGCATCTGCATGCTCACGGCGGCTTGCGTGAGCGCCACTTTCTCGGCGGCGGCGGCGAAAGAGCCGTAACGCGCGACGGCGATGAAGGTGCGCAAAAAGCGAATGTTGCTCATCGTGTCTTGGGGACAACCCGAACCGTTCGATCAGGTTTCCTTGAGTGTCAGTTCAGAAATTCTATATTTTCTTATTTCAACTCGGCGTAATGTTTGCGTGTTGCAGCGGCTCGCGCGCCTCCCGCGGCGCGAGCCAGTAAAAGACCGGATGTCGTCGCCCTGATCAATCGCCCCACGCCCACGGAGTGCATTCGATGAGCACCGTACTACCTGCAGCCCACGCGGCCGAACAGAACGCCGCGCTCAATCTGTCCGGCCGACGAGCGATCGTCGTATCGACCATCGGCAACGCGCTCGAATGGTTCGACTTCATGGTCTACGGCTTCTTCGCCGTCATCATCGCCAAGCTGTACTTTCCCGCAACGAATCCCACCATCTCATTGCTCGCGACCTGGGCGACGTTCGGCGTCGGCTTTCTGACGCGGCCGCTCGGCGGGATCGTGCTGGGCGCGGTTGCGGACCGCGTCGGACGCAAGTCGGCGCTCACGCTCACCATCTCGCTGATGGCGGTCGGCATCGCGATCATCGCGTTCGCGCCGACGTATGCGGCGATCGGCATCGCCGCGCCCCTGTTGATGCTGCTCGGCCGCCTGATTCAGGGCTTCTCGGCGGGCGGCGAAGTGGGCTGCGCGACGGCGTTTCTCGTCGAATACGCGCCCGCCAACAAACGCGGCTATTTCGGCAGCTTCCAGATGGTCGCGCAGGCAGCGGCGAGTCTCGCGGGCTCGTTTTTCGGCGCGGTGCTCACGCGCACGCTGAGTCCCGAGCATCTGAACAGCTGGGGCTGGCGCATCCCGTTCGTGATCGGCCTCCTGATCGTGCCGGTAGGCTTGTATCTGCGCTCGAAACTGGATGAGTCGCCCGTGTTCGTCGAGAAGGCGCAGAAGAACGAACTGAGCGCGCGTCCGATCCGCGACACCGCCACGAAGCACTGGATGCCCGTGCTCGCGGGTTTCGGCCTCACGGTGTTCGGCACCATCGGCACATACATCTTCCTGCTGTATCTGCCGACGCACGCCACGCGCGTCCTGCACATGGCGCTGACCGACGGCCTCATCAGCTCGACGATCGGCGCGCTCGTGTATCTCGTCTGCTGCCCGATCTTCGGCCGGCTCTCGGACCGCATCGGCCGCAAGAAGCTGATGGCGACCGCGCTCGCGCTGTCGCTCGTCACGGCGTATCCGATCTTCGCCGTGCTCACTGCGCATCCGAGCCTGCCGATGCTGGTCGTCTGCCAGGCGCTTCTGATGACTTACCTCGGCATCTTCCAGGGCTGCTATCCGGCGTTCATCTCCGAACTGCTGCCGTCGAGCGTGCGTTCGACGGGCATCTCGGTGAGCTACAACGTCGCGGTGATGATCTTCGGCGGCTTCGCGCCGGCCATCGTGCAATGGCTGACGATGACTACGGGCGACCCGCTTTCGATCTGCTACTACGTGATTTTCGGCAGCGCGGTCGCGCTTCTGACGATCCTCCCGCTGCGCGACCGCTATAGCGAAGCGCTGCGGTAAGGCTGCTGCATGGTGTTCGCAAACGAAGGAGAATGGGCTGCCCGCACGGAAGTCCGGCCCGCTTAAGTCTGAATTAAGAAAGCGCGCTTAGGCTGAGGACTGACCGACCCACCCCTCCTTCCGGCCGCGCAAGCGGCCATTTTTTTGGAGCGACACGGTGCAGATGATCGTCCGCTTGTTCCTGATCCTCGTGGCGCTCGTGGTCTTCACCACGGTCGGCGTGTTCCTTCTTTCGCTCGTCGCGCGGGCCGGCATCACGCACTGAATCCTTTCCGCGCTGTGGGCATGCTTCGTGCGCCCGCAGCATCCCGTGGCCCGCGCGCGAGCTTTCGGTCGGGAAAGTTTCGCGTCAGGTGCCTATACTGGCTGAGTGTCGTCTTTCGCCGCATCGCCCGCGCCCGAAGGTCCTGCGCGCCCCGCACAGACCCTTTTCGCCGCCTTTCCTTCGCGCCATCGCGCTCGACACGCTTCGCCGCATCTTCGTCTCTCCCACGCTTTGCCGCGTCATCGCCGCGTTTCGTGCAGCGCGTGCTGCACATTTCCAGGAGATTGCCCGATGCCACAACGTCATACCCCCCAATCGAAAACTACACACGCCGATACGCCGAACAAGGCACTGGCGCCATTGCCGGCCAAGGCGGACGACTCGGCCGCAACGTTCACCTTTACTGTCAACGGCGCGAGCCATACGCTTTCCCTCGATCCGCGCACGACCTTATTAGATGCACTGCGGGAGCATCTTCACCTCACCGGCACGAAAAAGGGCTGCGATCACGGCCAATGCGGCGCATGCACCGTTCACGTGAACGGCCGCCGCGTGAATTCGTGCCTGTGTTTCGCCGCCGCCTGCGAAGGCGACACCATCACGACGATCGAAGGCATTGGCGAAGTCGACGCGCTGCATCCGCTGCAGGCCGCGTTCGTCGAATGCGATGGTTATCAGTGCGGCTACTGCACGGCAGGCCAGCTGATGTCGGCGGTGGCGCTGCTCGACGAACCCATCGGCCCGAGGGACGACGACGTGCGCGAAGCGATGAGCGGCAACCTGTGCCGCTGCGGCGCGTATCAGAACATCGTCGGCGCGATCCAGTCGGTGCGGGCGAACAAGTCGTCGTCGGAATAAGGAGAGCGACATGGACATGTTCCAACTCTCCCGCGCACGCGACATGCGCGATGCGATCAATGCGGGCGCACTCGCGCATACCGCGCAGCAAGGCGCGGAAGTGCGCTTTCTCGCGGGCGGCACGACGCTGCTCGACCTGATGAAGCTCAACGTCGAGCGGCCGATGCGCGTCATCGATATCAGCCGCCTGCCGCTCGACGAGATCGAGGCAACGAACGACGGCGGCGTGCGTATCGGCGCGACCTCGCGCAACTCGGATCTCGCGCATCATCCGCTGATTCGCGATCGTTATGCGGTGCTGTCGCAAGCGGTGCTCTCCGGCGCGTCCGTGCAGTTGCGCAACATGGCGACCACGGGCGGCAATATCCTGCAACGCACGCGGTGCGTGTACTTTCGCGACACGACGTCGCCGTGCAACAAGCGCGAGCCGGGCAGCGGCTGTTCCGCGATTCAGGGCTTCAATCGCATGATGGCGATTCTCGGCACGAGCGAGTCGTGCATCGCGAGCAATCCGTCGGACATGTGCGTGGCGCTGCAGGCGCTCGAAGCGACGATTCACGTGGAAGGCACGGCCGGCAAGCGCGCGATTCCCATCGATGAATTCTTTCTCGTTCCCGGCACCACGCCCGATCGCGAGAACGTGCTCGATGCCGGCGATCTGATCACGCACGTCACGTTGCCCCCGCCGGTCGAAGGTACGCGCTCGGCCTATCTCAAGCTGCGCGATCGCGCGTCGTATGAGTTCGCGCTGGCGTCGGCAGGTGTCGTGATCGGCGTGAAGGATGGGCGCATCGCGCATGCGCGCGTGGCACTCGGCGGCGTCGGCACGAAGCCGTGGCGCTCGCGCGAGGCGGAGAAGGAGTTGCAGGACGCCGCGCCCGACGAAGCCACGTTCAGGCGCGCCGCCGATGCCGCGCTCGCCGGTGCGAAGCCGCAAAGCGAGAACGGCTTCAAGGTCGAGCTATCGAAGCGATGCATCGTGCATACGCTCAAGATGGTCACGCAAACGTCCTGAACCCGACCGAGGAACCCGAATATGTCCACCGCGCCCGACATCACGCAGTCTTTTATTGGACGGCCCCAGTCGCGCATCGACGGACCGCTGAAGGTCTGCGGCCGCGCGACTTATACCTCCGACGTCGACCTGCCCGGCATGCTGCACGCCGTGCCGGTCGGCGCCACCATCGCGAGCGGCAGGATCACGTCGCTCGAATTCGCCGCCGCGCAAGCCATGCCCGGCGTGAAGCTGATTCTTCATCGCGGCAATATCGGCCGCTTCTATCGCATCTCCGGCAATTCGATCGATACCGGTTTCGTCGACGAGACCCGGCCGCCGTTCGAAGACGACATCATTCGCTATTACGGGCAGTACGTGGCGCTCGTCGTCGCGGACACGTTCGAAGCGGCGAGCGCCGCGGCTGCCGCGATCAAGGTCGGCTACGACAAGACCCCGCACGACGTGAGCACGACGCTCGACGCGAACGAGAAGCCCGACATCCAGAGCGAGCGCGGCGATCCCGACAAGGCATTCGACGACGCGCCCGTCAAGGTCGATGAAACCTACGTGACGCCCGTCGAAACGCATAACCCGATCGAGTTGCATGCGACCGTCGCGCACTGGGACGGCGAGCGCTACACGTTCTATGAAACGAGTCAGGCCGTCGCCAACCATCAGGGCACGCTCATGCAGATGCTCGGCCTGCCGAAAGAAAAAGTGCGCGTGATCTCGCGCTATCTCGGCTCGGGCTTCGGCGGCAAGTTGTGGATGTGGCCGCATTCGCTGCTCGCCGCGGCGGCGACGCGGCAACTGGAGCGTCCCGTCAAGCTCGTGCTTTCGCGCAAGATGATGTTTCAGAACGTCGGGCACCGGCCGACGACGCAGCAACGCGTGCGGCTCGCGGCGACGCAGGACGGCAAGCTCGTCTCGCTGCGGCACGACTTCCTGAACCACGCGGCCATCGCCGACGATTACCTGGAAGACTGCGGCGAAGCGACGCCGTCGATGTACAGCACGCCGAATTTGCGCGTGACGGGCGGCACCGTGAAACGCAATGTCGGCTCGCCCACGTCGATGCGCGGGCCAGGCGCGGTGCCCGGCCTGTACGCACTCGAATCGGCGATGGACGAGCTGGCCGTCGCCTTGAAGATCGACCCTGTCGAACTGCGCTTGCGCAATGAACCGAGCGTCGACGAAAGCAGCGGCCTGCCGTTTTCGTCGCGGCATTTCGTCGAGTGCCTGAAGACGGGCGCGGAGAAGTTCGGCTGGTCGAAGCGCACGCCGGAAGTCGGCTCGATGACGCGCGACGGTCTCACGCTCGGCTGGGGCGTCGGCGCGTGCAATTGGCCGGGTCTGCGCTTTTCGGCGGAGGCGACCGTCGATCTGCGTTCGGACGGCACCGCGCGCGTCGCGTGCGGGACGCAGGATATCGGCACGGGCACGTACACGATCCTCGCGCAGCTCGTCGCGGAACATACGGGCATTCCGCTCGACAGGATCGAAGTCGGCCTCGGCGATACGTCGCTGCCGCTCGGTCCGGTATCGGGCGGATCGGCGGCGACCGCATCGGTGATCCCGGCGGTATCGGATGCCGTTCGTGCGGCGATCAAGACGCTCCTCGCGCGCGCCGTGAAGGCGGAAGAAATGCCGTTCGCGGGCGCGAAAGCCGAAGAGCTGGCGATGAGCGGCGGCTACGTGCATCGCAAGAACGAGCGGCCCGAAAGCGGCGTGCCGTACGCGCGCATTCTCGAAGCGGCGAAGCTGCATGCGGCATCGGGCAGCGGCAGTGCGAAAGGCGGCTTCGACGATCCGCTGAAGAAGAAGTGGTCGATCCACTCGTACGGCGCGCACTTCGCCGAAGTGACGTGGGAGCCGGCGACCGCGCGGCTGCGGGTGAGCCGCGTCGTGACGGTCATCGACGGGGGCAAGATCCTGAATCCGCGTGCGGCACGCAATCAGATCGAAGGCGCGGTCGTGATGGGTGTCGGCATGGCGCTCTTCGAGCACACCGTCTACGACGAACGAAGCGGCGCGCCGGTCAACAGCAGCCTTGCGGATTACGTCGTCGCGACCAACGCCGATACGCCGAAGATGGACGTCACCTTCCTCGATCATCCGGACACGGTCTTCAACGAGCTGGGCGCGCGCGGTATCGCGGAGATCGGGCTCGCGGGGATCGCGGCGGCGATCACCGGTGCGGTGTATCACGCAACGGGCGTGCGGGTGAGAAAGCTGCCGGTGATGATTGAAGATTTGCTGAAGGCGTAGCTGTAGATCTCGTTGAGCCCGGTGTTTCGTGTCTTTCATCGGCACGAATGCCGGGCTCGGACAGCCGTCCATTCCTGGCTGAGAACGATCTGGCACCCGGACTGAAGCTGCATTCACTGAAGGTCTTCACCCCGTGCGACCGAACCGAAGATACGTGCATTCGATCGCCCTAAAAGCTCATCGCGCGAAGATCCCCCCGCGCGCTACCTGATCGCACGCGCGATGCAAACATTGCAGGTGCCGTTCCGGCATGAGCCGAGACGCATCGGCTTTGCCCGAGTACGTCGACCACGTCCTCACGGCGATCGAGCGTATCCCGAGGTGCCGTTTCAGTTGCTTGCGCCTCCGATGCCCCGCGCGTGCCACGCACCCCTGCAGGCACGCGACTTGCAAATCCCCCGCGCTTCGATCCTCCCTCAAGACGCGCTACCATAGAGCCCAGCCCATCCCCAAACCCTGTGCAGCAGCAAACTCAGCCGGAGTGCCCATGACCGACATGATCAAACAACACGGCCTGCAGGTCGACGCGAGTCTCGCGAAATTCGTCGATGAAGAAGCCATCCCCGGCACGGGCGTCGACAGCGCGTCCTTCTGGAAGGGATTCGATGCCATCGTTCACGATCTCGCGCCGAAGAACCGCGCGCTGCTCGCCGAGCGCGACCGCCTCCAGACCGAGCTCGACAACTGGCATCGCAGCAATCCCGGCCCGGTTCGCGATCTGCGCGCCTATCGCAAGTTTCTCGAAGAGATCGGCTATATCGTGCCCGCGCCCGCGCATGTGCAGGCGAGCACCGCCAACGTCGATCGCGAGATCGCGGAGCAGGCCGGCCCGCAACTGGTCGTGCCGCTCTCCAACCTGCGCTATGCGCTCAATGCCGCCAATGCGCGCTGGGGCAGCCTCTACGATGCGCTCTACGGCACCGATGCAATCGACGAAAGCGACGGCGCCGAGCGCACCGCGCAGTTCAATCCGAAGCGCGGGGCGAAGGTGATCGCCTATGCGCGCGCATTCCTCGACGACAACGCGCCTCTCGACCACGGCTCGCATGCCGATGCGACGAAGTACAGCGTCGAGCAAGGCAAGCTCGTCGTCACGCTGAAGGACGGCGTCAAGACCGGCCTTGCCAACGCCGAACAGTTCGCGGGCTATCAGGGCGACGCGAAAGAACCGTCCGCCATTCTGCTCAAGCACAACGACCTGCACTTCGAGATCCAGATCGACGCGAGCCACTCCATCGGCAAGACGGATGCCGCGCATGTGAAGGACGTGCTGATCGAAGCGGCGGTGAGCACGATCATCGACTGCGAAGATTCGGTCGCGGCCGTCGATGCCGCCGACAAGACGCAGCTCTATCGCAACTGGCTCGGGTTGATGCAGGGCCATCTCGCCGAGCAGGTGACGAAGAACGGCAAGACCTTCACGCGCAGCATGAACCCGGATCGCGAATACACCGCGCCGAATGGCTCGACCATCAAGCTGCACGGACGTTCGCTGCTGTTCATCCGCAACGTCGGCCATCTGATGACGAACCCCGCCGTGCTCGACCGCGACGGCAACGAGATTCCCGAAGGCATCCTCGACGCCGTGATGACCACGCTCGGCGCGATGCACGATCTGAAGAACCAGATGAACTCGCGCACGGGTTCCATCTATATCGTGAAGCCGAAGATGCACGGCCCCGCTGAAGTCGCGTTCGCGGACGAGCTCTTTTCGCGCGTCGAAGATCTGCTCGGCCTGCCGCGCCACACGATCAAGATGGGCATCATGGACGAGGAGCGTCGCACGAGCGTCAACCTCAAGGCATGTATCGCTGCGGCGGGCGCGCGCGTCGCGTTCATCAACACGGGTTTCCTGGACCGCACCGGCGACGAGATGCATTCGTCGATGGAAGCCGGCCCGATGATGCGCAAGGGCGACATGAAGTCGTCGAAATGGATCAGCTCGTACGAGCGCAACAACGTGCTCGTCGGCCTGAACACCGGCTTGCGCGGGCGCGCGCAGATCGGCAAAGGCATGTGGGCGATGCCCGATCTGATGCACGCGATGCTCGAGCAGAAGATCGCGCATCCGAAGGCCGGCGCGAACACCGCATGGGTGCCCTCGCCCACGGCAGCCACGCTGCATGCGCTGCACTATCACATGGTCGATGTGCAGCAGGTTCAGCAGGAACTCGAAAGCGTCGACTACGACAGCCAGAAGAACGAGTTGCTCGATGGCCTGCTGACGATTCCCGTCGTCGACAAGCCCACGTGGTCGGAAGATGACATCAGGAACGAGATCGAGAACAACGCGCAGGGCATCCTCGGTTATGTCGTGCGCTGGGTCGATTCGGGTGTCGGTTGCTCGAAGGTGCCGGACATTCACGATGTCGGCCTGATGGAAGACCGTGCGACTTTGCGCATTTCCAGCCAGCACATCGCGAACTGGCTGCGGCACGGCATCGTCACGGAAGAGCAGGTTCGCCAGACGCTCGAGCGCATGGCCGCGGTCGTCGACAAGCAGAACGAAGCCGACCCGTACTATCGCCCGATGGCGCCTTCGTTCGACAGCTCGTTCGCCTTCAAGGCCGCGTGCGCGCTGGTGTTCGAAGGACGCACGCAGCCGAGCGGTTATACGGAACCGCTGCTGCACAAGTTCCGTCTCGCCGTGAAGGCATCGACGTAACGCGATAGATCGCGCACATGCGGCATCGCGCCGTATGTGCGCATCGACGACTTACTGCTCCGACCAGAGCTTGCCCGCGGTCGCCCAGTTCTCGCGCTTCACGTCCGTCAGAATGATGTCCACCGAGCCCGGCTCGCAGCCGAGCGTCTCGCACGTCGTGCGCGTGATCGCCTCGACGAACTTGCGCTTCTCTTCCGCCGTGCGGCCTTCGAACAATTGAATGTTGAATGTCGGCATGCCGTTGATCTCCTGTTTGAGTTGAACCGGTAATCAGTCGCGATACGACGCATCGATGCGGTCGAGCTTGCGCAATAGCGCAGGCCATTCGAGCGCGCCTTCGATGGCGTCGTCGTCGTGCAATTGCGCCGCCGTGCGCGTGACGACGTCCGGCGTCGGCACGATCACCTTGCTCACGCCCGCGAGCGCGCGAAGTTGAATGTCGCATGCCTTGACGAGCATATCCATCAGCACATAAGCCTCGGCGATGGTGCGCCCGAGCGTGAGGGGCCCGTGATTGCGCAGCAGCATCGCCCGATGCACGCCGAGGCTCGCGACGAGGCGTTCGCCTTCCGCCGGCGAAAACGCGAGGCCTTCGTAGTCGTGATACGCGAGATGGCCGTGAAAGCGCATCGCGTGTTGCGAGGCGGGCAGCAGGCCATGCGGCTGCGCCGAGACGGCGATCGCCTCGCGCACGTGCAGATGCATCACGCACGCGGCGTCTTGCCTCGCGGCGTGCACGGCGCCGTGCAGCGCGAAGCCCGTTGCGTTCACCGGATGCGCACTCGCGCCGATCACGTTGCCGTCGATATCGATCTTCACGAGATTCGACGCCGTGACTTCATCGAATGAAAGCCCGAACGGATTGATCAGAAAGCGCCCCGGCTCGCCCGGCACGCTCGCGGAAATATGCGTGTAGACGACATCGTCCCAGCCGTTGAGCGCGACGAGGCGATACGCGGCCGCGAGCTCGACGCGTGTCGCGGCTTCGGCCGCCGAACGAGGCCCGCTTTCCGCGATCCTGCGCTCAGGCGTGTGGGTGAACGACATGCGAATCTCCTTGTTCCGATGTTCCCGACAGGCGCCGCTGCAAGGCGATCGCGGCCCACGACGCCAGCACGAACGGCGCGGTCAATGCAGCAATGCCGATGCAATCTATCAAGCGTTCGATCAGCACCGCCGCGACGATCGCGATGATCGCATAGCGCTTGCCGAGCGGCGCGGCGGCGAGCGCCGCAAGCGCCGCGTTGAAGCCGCACGCGCCCGAGAGCACGACCGCATCGCTCGCGCCGCCGAGCCCGTGCAGTGCCGCGCCGAGCGCGCTGCCCGCGAGCGCCCAGCCCGCCCGCGACGGCCGCGACGCGAACAATCCCGCTGCGGTCAATGCGCCCGCGAGCGCGCCGGTCGCGAACGTGATCGGCGCAAGACCTGCGAACGCGGCCTGAAGCATCGGGATGACACCGGCGGCGACTTGCGGGATCGCGCCCGTATCGCCGCAATCAGCGAACAGCGGCAGCCAGCACCAGGTGACGATGATGGCGGGGCTCGAAAAGGCCGGCAACCGGTATTGGGAGAGTATGCGCGTGAGCTTGCCGGCGAGGACGGTCGCGAACATCGCCGCGACGATCGCGACGGCGGCGGCTTGCGATGCATCGCCGATGAACGCGAACGCGGCGAGCGCCGCGAGCGCGCCATTGAAGCCGTAGAGATCGGCGCGGAACGCGGGCGCCTCCTCATCTTCGATGATCACGCTGATGACGTTGCCCGTCAGCGTGCCGATCAGAAGGCCGCACGCGAGGCGCGGGCTCGCGCAGAGGACCGCGAGAAACAGCAGCGCGCCGGTCGCGGCATTGCGCTGGAGCACGATTTGCCCAATCGCGCGGGCGAAGCTGCGAAGTTGATCGCCGAAGGCGGCGTTCGAATGGAGAGCGGAGGTCATGCTGGGCGACGACGGCACGGGAAGCCGCCAGCATAAAGCAGCCCGCGCGCGCCGTGCGGCGGCGGGCCGAATAACCTGTATGCGAGTTGAAGCAGAGCGCGCGACGAACGTCGCGCCGGCAGGCGTTGAGGCTTAGTTGAAGGCCATCGGCACCAGCGGCGTCTGATCGCCCACACCGGGATTGGCCAACGACAGCTCTGTGCTTATTTTCACGATTTGCGTGACGTTTTCGCGGAAATTGGGGTGCTTTTCCCAAGTGATGTAGCTCGCGTCCATGACGGCGGACAGCGTGAGCAACGCAAAGGCGATTTTTTCCAGTACTTCGTAACGGCGGCGCATGATCGGGTCCTCAAACTTTGCGACATTTTAACAAACTTAAGGGTTTTCCCCTACTAGCATGTTGCAATGCCGCAAATGCGCCGCCGTTATTGCGTTAGCGCTCCGGCCCTCTTTCGCCGGACGCGTTGAGGCAGAGTCACATCGATGCTTCGAGCATCGCCTCGTAATCTTCACTCGACGCTTCGCGCGGATTCGTCTTATGACTGTGGTCCTTCAGCGCGCCCGCGATGATGCGCGGGAACAGTTCGCGCGTCACGCCAAGTTCCGAGAGGCCGCGCGGCAAGCCGAGCGTCGCGGTCATCCGGCGCACCGCCTCGCCGACTTCATCGCCGGACGTCAGGCCCATCGCCTGGGCGATGCGGTCGAGCTTGCCTTCGTCCTGCATCGTCGGCGCGCTGCTGTTGAACGCGATCACCGCCGGCAGAAAGATTGCGTTGAGCGTGCCGTGATGCAGCTTCGGATTGATGCCGCCGAGCGAGTGGCTCAGGCTGTGCACGCAACCGAGGCCTTTCTGGAATGCGAGCGCGCCCTGCATCGATGCGCTCATCATGTTCCAGCGCGCGGTGCGGTCGGAGCCGTCGCGGGTCGCTCGCTCGATGTGGCGCCACGCGCGCCACAGCCCGTCGAGCGCGATGCCGTCGGCGGGTGCATTGAACACGGGCGCCATGAAGGTTTCGAGGCAATGCGCGATCGCGTCCATGCCCGTCGCGGCGGTGAGCGCCGGCGGGAGGCCCATCGTCAGCCCGGGATCGCAGATCGCAACCTTCGGCACGACATGCGGCGAGATCACGCCGACCTTGCGGCCATCGTCGAGGATCAGGATCGCGCCGCGGCCCACTTCGCTGCCGGTGCCCGCGGTCGTCGGGATGGCGATGACAGGCGCGGTCTTCGCCGTGATGCGCGCGAGGCCGCCTTCGATGACCGCGAAGCTTTGCAACGGGCCATCGTGCGTCGCGCACACGGCCACGCCCTTCGCGAGATCGATCGACGAGCCGCCGCCTGCCGCGATCACGCCATCGCACTGATTCGCCTTGAACAATGCAACCGCTTCGCGCACGGCGGCCTCGTTCGGATTGGGCGGCGTTGCATCGAAGACCGGCACGGGCGATGACGCACCGAGCGCATCGATCACCGTATCGAGCAGGCCCGCTGCGCGAATCCCGGCGTCGGTGACGATCAGCGGACGGCGGATGCCGATGCGCTCGCACTCGGTGGGAAGCAGGCGCACCGCGCCGAAATCGAACTGAATCTGCGTGATGTAGTTGATGAGGGACATGGGTTTCTGGCTGAAGGTTATCGTCGTTGCCGTGGGGCCTTTTTTGGTGACCTCCGGCGGAGTCAGTATAGGTGCCTGTAACAGAGCGTGCATCGGGGCGCCGGATCGACGGCTTTTTCTCGCATCGTGTTCCAGCCGCGGTCAGCGCTTCTCCACCTCCAGCGTCTTCGCATACCCGGTCAGTTCGAGATATCCCCGTCCATTCGAGCCGTCACCGGCCAGCGTGACCGCACCCTCCCAATACAACGCCCCCGTCGAGTCGCGCGAGTCGAGCTCCTGATCGTCGATCAGCGGAGTCAACCGCCACCGCATCCCACCAACGCGCACATTCATCGCCACCGGATAGACCGTATCCGTACGCGGCGAGCGCCACCGCCGCTCCGGCGTGAACTCCACATCGCCCGGGCCGAATTGCCGCGTTCGACCGTCGCGGTCGCGCATCGCGGCATGCGCCCACACCGCGTGCCCATCACGCGCGCGGACCTTGAAGGCCATCAGCGCCGAGCCATCGTCGAGATTCGCGCCCAGCCAGTCCCAGCCGGCCGCATCGGACGACAAGAGCGTGCTCGACCATTCGTGATCGAGCCACGCGCGCCCCGTCACGGCGACGCTCGCATTCGCCTTCCCCGATGCCGAGGGCCGCGTGACACTGCCCGTTACCGTCAGTTGCGGCTCGCTGTAGTAGTAGCTCGCCTGTTCCGGCGACGGGCCCTTGCGCGAATAACCTTGCTCGCCCTGGATCATCGGCGGCTGCGTCGGGGTGAACGTGAGATGGAGCGCGAAACCGGCGGCATCGGCAACGACCTTATAGCGGCCGTCCGCTTCGCGCGTCATGCGCCACGCGTCGAGCTTGACGTCCGTGTTGCCGTCTTTCGCATACGCCAGGCCGAAGCCCTGCCGCGCGACGTTCTGATCGTGCACGAGCCGTCCGTACGCGGGATCCGACAGCGCCGCGTGCGCGATGATCAGTTGCGAGGGATCGAACGCGCTCGCGCCCTGCTTCTGTCCCGTATTCGAGCGAAAAAACGTGATCTGAAAACCGAGCGGCCGATGATCGGGCGTCTCGAGCCAGCCCGTCGCGTACCACCATTCCGTGCGATACGGCGGATGCGCGCCGCTATCCTTCGGCCATTCGATCGCGTGTCCCGGCGTGACGGGCGCGAACGTCGGTTCATCGGCGAATGCGGCCAACGGCAAGAACAGCCACGCGAGCAGCAGAATGCGCATCACCAGTCCTCCCGCACGGCGCGCACCGCATCCACCGACACGGCGCGGCGGCCCGACAGCACCGCAGTCGCGCACGACGACGCCAGCATCACGCACGCGATGATCGCGATCATCGTCCATGGAACATGCAGCGACATGCTCCAGTGAAACGACTGCGGATTCACGACGAACACGAGAATCAGACTGATCGCGAAACCGAGCACGCAGCCCATCGCGATGCCGAGCAGCGTGAGCCACCCCGCTTCCGATGCCAGCAACGCGAGAATCTGCGCGCGCGTCACGCCGACGTGCCGCAGCATGCCGAATTCGCGCGAGCGGGCGAGCGTCTGCATCGAAAACGTCGCGCCGACGCCGAAAAGGCCGATGACGATCGCCACCGCCTCCAGCAGGTACGTCACGGCGAAACTGCGATCGAAGATGGTCAGCGTGCGCGCGCGAATCTCGCCGGGCTGCGAGAACTCGAGCGCATCGCCGAAGGGAAGTTTCCTGATCGCGCCGATGACCTGCGCCGCGCTCGAACCCGCGCGCAGCGTGATCGCGACATCGGTCGCGGTCGTGTCGCCGGTGAGCCTGCGGTAATCGGCGATACGCATTTGCAGCGCGCCCGTCTGGCGCACGTAGTCGCGCCAGATTCCCGCGACGACGAAGCGCTCGTTCGCCTCGCTGACAGGCAGCGTCACGCGCTCGCCCACGCGATAGCCGTACAGATCGGCCATCGCTTCCGAGGCCCAGACCGGCGTTTCATCGGCGCGCCATGAGGAAGGCGGCAACACCGCGCCGGTCATCTGCAATGTCGCGCCGGGATCGGCGGCGTCGAGCTCGCGGGCGATCAATGCGACAGGCGGTTTCGCGGCATCGAGCGTCAGTTTCGACGCCCGCGTGAATGCCGCATGCGCGACGCCGTTCGCCGCGGCGAGCTGCATCTGCTGATCGGGCCGCAATCCGCCTGTATCGCCGCTCGATGCCATGCGCACATAGAGATCCGCCGACAGCAGATGCACGAGCCAGTCTTCCACCGATACGCGAAAGCTCGTCACCATGATCGCCATCGCGACGATCAGCGTGAAGCTCGACAGCACGCCGCCCATCGCGATGGACGCCTGCCCGGGCGCGTTGGCAAGACGCGCGAGCGCGAGCGTCGCGACGGCGCCGCGCGGCTTCATCGCGCGACGAAACACGATCGCCGTGAGTCGAGGCATCAACGCGATGCCGCCGACGAGCAGCAGCGCGACCGCGAGATATCCGGCAACGGGCGCATCGAAGACAGGCGGCGCCTGCGTCAGCGCGGCGCCGGCTGCCAGGCACGCGAGCGCGGGCCACGGCCTGCCGAGCGGCGCGAGCGCGGCTTCCTCGCTGCCCGCCTTCAGCGCCGGCGCGGGACGCGCGCGCGCCGCTTCGAGCGCCGGAACGAGCGTGCCCGCGAGCGCGACGCCGATGCCGAGCGCCAGAAAGATCGCGCTGGCCACGGGCTCGAAGACGACGCGCGGTTCGACGCCCGGAAAATATCCGCCGCCGAGATCGCTGCCGAAAAAGCGCAGCGCGAGCGCCGCGACCGTGAAGCCGAGCGCGATGCCGAGCACGCCGCCCACGACGCCGAGCAGCGCGCCTTCGAGCATGATCTGCCGCACGAGCGACGCGCGCGTCATGCCGAGCACGCGCAGCATCGCGAACTGCGCGCGGCGGCGCACGACGCCCGCCGCCTGCGTGGAGAAGACGAGAAACGCCCCGGTGAAGAGCGCGACGAGCGCAAGCACGTTCATGTTGATGCGATACGCGCGCGAGAGGCGGTCGGTCCGGCTTTCGATATCCTGCGTTTCCGTCACGACGAGGCGCGCGCCGAGTTCGCGTTGCAGCGTCTGCCGGAACGCGTCGCGATCGACGCCGCGCGCGAGTTGCAGATCGACGCGCGACAGCCTGCCGACGAGCGCGAAATGCGTCTGCACCGCGGCGATATCCATCACCGCGATGCGCTGCCCGGGACGCGTACGCGCGATGCCGCCCGCCACACGCAGCTTCACCGGCGAGGTCCCGCTCTGCAACTCGACGTATCCGTCATCGTGCGCGCCGAGCCACGTCTTTGCGGCCGAAGAAAGAAAGATGGCGTCGCCGGCGAGCACATCGAGCGATGCTTGCGGACGCGGCACGCCGGTCAGATCCGGCGCGACGCGTTTCGCGCGGAACACGTCGATGCCGAGCACCTTGAGCGGCGCGTTCCTGCCGGGCACGGCGGCATCGACTTCGAGCACGGGACTCGCGACCGCGACGCCCGAATACGTCGCGAGTTGCGGATAGATGTTCTCGTCGATGAAAAGCTGCGCGCCGCGCACCTGCAAGTCCGCTTGTCCCGACAGGCTTCGCGCGGCGGCGGAAAACTCGTTGAACGCCGCGCCGTTGATGAGCTGCACGGCATAGCCCAGTCCGACGCCCAGCGCGATTGTCAGCATGGCGACGAGCGCTCGTCCCCGGTGACTGCGGCATTGCGCGCCGAGCAGCCAGCGCGTGAGTGTGTCGAATCCGCGGCGCGGGACCGCCCTATCGCTCATCGCGCGAGCGTCGCGGCGTGCAACGCGCCATCGCTCAGAATCACGATGCGATCTGCAAAGGCGGCCGCCGCTTCCGAATGCGTGACCATCACGGTCGCGGCACGCGTCGCCCGCGTTTCGGCGCGCAGCAATTCGAGCACTTCGTGCGCGGTTTGCGGATCGAGATTGCCCGTGGGTTCGTCGGCAAGCAGCAATCGCGGCCGATGCACCAGCGCGCGCGCAATCGCCACACGTTGCAGTTCGCCGCCGGAAAGCTGGCGCGGCATGTCGTCGCCGCGTCCGTCGAGGCCGACCGCGGCGAGCATTGCGTACGCCGGCGCGGGCGGCATGCCGTTCAGCAAGAGCGGCACCGCCACGTTCTGATAGAGCGTCAGATGCGGCAGCACATGAAACGCCTGGAACACGAAGCCGAGCTTTTGCCGGCGCAGGCGCGTGGCGGCATCGTCGGAAAGCGTGGAAATCGATGTGCCGTCGATCAGCACGTCGCCGCTGTCGGCCGTATCGAGACCCGCGATCAGATTGAGCAGCGTGGATTTGCCGACGCCCGAATCGCCCATGATCGCGACGAACTCGCCCGCGCCGAGCGCGAAGTCGAGCGCGTCGAGCACGATGCGGCCGCCAGCGTACTTCTTCGTGAGGCGGCGGCATTCGAGGGCGGGAGAAACGTCGGAGTCGGTGGGTCGCATTGCGGATTGGCGGGGGCGATGTCGCGGTTCGGGAGTCCGCAAGCATTGTGCCCAACGCTCGCACTTTCAGCCCAAATGCGTTGCGCGCCCTGTCGGGTTATCCCTGATTCCGTTCGCATTGACTAAACCTCGTCGCGAAATCAAACTGTGATCACAGATCATAGATCAGCAAGGAAACACACTTGGCGCCCCGCTCTCTGACACAACCCCTGCCGCAGCTCGAAGTCATCGCGACGGAGACGATGGCGACCAAGGTCTATCAGCAACTGCGCGAAGCGATCATGAGCGGCAGCTTCGCCGCCGGTCAGCCGCTAAGCCTGCGCGGCGTCGCGGAAGCAGTCGGCCTCTCGACGATGCCCGTGCGCGCCGCGCTCACGCGTCTGCGCGCGGAAGGCGCGCTAGTGGATGGCCCGTCGCGCGGCCTGATGGTCCCGCCGATGACGCTCGAGCTGCTCGAAGAATTGCGCGACGTGCGTGTCGCGCTGGAAGGCTGCGTCGCCGAACGCGCGGCCGCCCGCATGACGAACGACGACGTCGCCGCCGTTCAGCGCATCTTCGACGAAATGGATGCACACGTCGAAGCCGGCGACGCACGCGCCTATCTGCGCTGCAACTTCGCGTTCCATACGCGCATTTATCGGCACGGTGCAAGCGACATGACGCTCGCGACGATCCAGAACATGTGGATGCGCATCGGTCCGTTCCTGAACATGGTGGCGCCCGACGTGGCGCACATGCGCGTGTCGATGCAGGCGCACCGGCAGATCATCGATGCGCTGTGGAAACACGACGGCGCCGCCGCGCGCGAAGGTATCGCAAAGGACATCCGCGACGCCGCGCGCGATCTCGAAGCGCATCTTCGTTCGCAGGAGACGCGCGTGCGGCGTCACGCGCAAAGCTGAACGAAGAAGGCGCAAGACGCGCCTGTTCACACGATTTTTAGTATGACTGATCGCCCCGAGCGAGGACGGCGCACGTCCCGCAAAACATAACCACAAAGGAGTCACCCGATGGATTTCATGAAACTGCTCACCCCGCGCGCAGGCCTGCGTGTGCTGATCACGGGCGGCGCGTCCGGCATCGGTCTCGCGATTGCCAAGGCGTTCGTGTCGACGGGCGCGCGCGTGCATGTCTGCGATGTCGATCCGAAAGCCATCGACGCGGTCTCGACCGTTTCGCCGTCGATCACCGGCACGCGTGCGGACGTCGCGAACAAGGACGACGTGAAGCGCGTTTTCGAAGACGTGCGGCGCGAACTCGGCGGCCTCGACGTGCTGATCAACAACGCGGGCATCGCGGGCCCGACGGGCGGCATCGACGCGATCGATTCCGACGACTGGGAAAAGACCATCGACGTGAATCTGAATAGCCACTACTACTTCTCGCGCGAGGCCGTGCCGATGCTGCGCGAGGCGATCGATGGCGGCGTGATCGTGTTCATGTCGTCGGTCGCGGGTCGTCTCGGCTATGGCTTTCGCACGCCCTATTCCGCGACGAAGTGGGCCGTGGTCGGTCTCGCGAAAAGTCTCGCCATCGAGCTCGGTCCCGACAACATTCGCGTGAATGCGGTGCAGCCGGGCATCGTCAAGGGCCCGCGCATGGAAGGCGTGATCGCCGCGCGCGCGAAACAGCTCGGCATCGGTTACGAGGAGATGGAGAAGCAGTATCTCGCGAAGATTTCCTTGCGCCGCATGGTCACGCAGGAGGAAATCGCCGCGAGCGTGCTCTATCTCAGCTCGCCCGCGGGCAGCGCGATTTCGGGTCAGGCGCTCTCCGTCTGCGGCAACGTCGAAACACTCTGAAGAACATCGAGGATCACATGGCAACGAAACGCAAGGTCATCATTACGTGCGCACCGACGGGTGCGATCCATACGCCTTCGATGTCGCCGTACCTGCCGGTCACGCCCGACGAGATCGCCGAAGCCGCGCTCGCCGCGGCGAAGGAAGGCGCGGCGATTCTGCATCTGCATGCGCGCGATCCCGAAGACGGTCACCCGACGCAAGACCCCGCCGTGTTCCAGCGCTTCCTGCCGCGCATCAAGTCGCAGACCGATGCAGTCATCAACCTGACGACGGGCGGCAGTCCGCACATGACGGTCGCGGAACGCCTGAAGCCCGCGCATCACTTCCAGCCGGAAGTGGCATCGCTGAACATGGGCTCGATGAACTTCGGCCTCTATCCGATGCTCGACCGGTTCAAGGAACTCAGGCACGACTGGGAACGCCAGCATCTCGAGAAGAGCCGCGATCTCGTGTTCAAGAACACGTTCGCCGATATCGAATACATCCTGACGTCGTGCTCGGCCAATGGCACCCGCTTCGAGTTCGAGTGCTACGACATCTCGCATTTGTACAACCTCGCGCACTTCGTCGATCGCGGGCTCGTCAAGGGACCGTTCTTCGTGCAGAGCGTATTCGGCTTGCTGGGCGGCATCGGCGGACATCCCGAGGATCTCGCGCACATGAAGCGCACCGCCGATCGTCTTTTCGGCAACGACTATGTCTGGTCGATTCTCGGCGCGGGGCGCAATCAGATTCCGCTCGGCTCGATCGGCGTCGCTCAGGGGTCGAACGTGCGCGTGGGTCTCGAAGATTCGCTGTGGATCGGGCCGGGTCAGCTCGCCGAGTCGAGCGCGGCGCAGGTACGCAAGATCCGTCAAGTGATCGAAGGCTTGTCGCTCGACGTCGCGACGCCCGCCGAAGCGCGTCAGATGCTCTCGCTCAAGGGCGGCGACAACGTGAACTTCTGATTTTCGAGCGCACGCGCCGCGCGATCGGCGCGTGCTCACGCCATTAAAAATACAACGCTTACGGAGACACTTTCTTGAAACGCCTTCCCGACACCGCATTACCCGCGCGCATCCCGCGCCCATTCTGATTCCGGGAGTCATCATGTCCAAGCCCACCACGACGAGCGCTTCGCACGCGTCGCTCAACCGCCTGATGCTGCGCAAGCTGATGCCCCTGCTGGTAATCGTTTATGTGATCAGCTTTCTCGATCGCACGAATATCGCGCTCGCGAAGCATTCGATGAGCATCGATCTCGGCATCTCCGCCGCGGCATACGGACTCGGCGCGGGTCTGTTCTTCCTGACCTATGCGGCCTTCGAGATTCCCAGCAACCTGATCATGCACCGGGTCGGCGCGCGTTTCTGGATCACGCGCATCATGGTGACGTGGGGCGCGCTCTCCGTCGCGATGGCCTTCGTCACCGGCGAGACTTCGTTCTACGTGATGCGCCTCCTGCTCGGCGCGGCCGAAGCCGGACTCTTCCCCGGCGTGATGCTCTATCTGACGTACTGGTTCGGACGCGAGGAACGCGCCCGCGCCACCGGCTACTTCCTGCTCGGCGTGTGCGTGGCGAATATCGTCGGCGGTCCGCTCGGCGGCGCGCTGCTCGAACTCGACGGCAGCCTCGGCTTTCACGGCTGGCAATGGCTCTTCGTGATCGAAGGGGTACCCGCGATCCTGCTGGCGTTCGTCGTGTGGAAGATGCTGCCCGATCGCCCGACGAGCGCGCCGTGGCTTTCACGCGAGGACGCCATTGCGCTGGAACGCCGCCTCGCCGCCGAACAGGACGCGCAGGGCGGCCGCCACGGCACGGGCGCGTTGCGCAGCGTGCTCGGCGACCGTCAGGTGTGGCTCGCGATTCTCGTCTACTTCTGCCATCAGCTGACGATCTACACGGTGATCTTCTTCCTGCCGGGCATCATCGGCGCGTCGGGGAAATTTTCTCCGCTGACGATCGGCCTGCTCAGCGCGACGCCGTGGGTCGCCGCCGCCATCGGCGCAGCCACGCTGCCGCGCTTCGCGAGCGATTCGTCGAAGAGCCGTCGCATCCTGATCGCCGGGCTCGTCATCATGGCCTCGGGCATGCTGATCGCGGCATGGGCGTCGCCGGTGATCGGGCTGCTCGGCGTGTGCCTCTCTGCGCTGATGTTCTTCGTGGTGCAGTCGATCATCTTCACCTTCCCGCAGTCGCGTCTTTCGGGCAGTGCGCTCGCGGGCGGCCTCGGCCTCGTCAATTCGTGCGGCCTGCTGGGCGGCTTCGTCGGACCGACGGTGATGGGCATCATCGAACAGACGACCGGCCGCGCGATGAACGGGCTCGTGTGTCTCGCGATCGCGCTGCTGTTCGCCGCGGTGTGCAGCACGCGCCTGCGTCACGGCAACGAGGATCGTGCCGACGACCAACGCGGCGTGATGTCGAACGCGTGACGCCCTGACGCTTCAACCCTGCGGCAACGTGCCGGGCCGGATATACGCGAACATATGCGCGACGTAATCCGGCTTGCCGAGCGGCACGCCGTGATGGCGCAGAATCGCGTACGCGGTCACGGCGTGAAAATAGAACTGCGGCAAGGACCAGTCGCGCGCGTACTGCTCGCCGGTCATATCGAAGACGATGCCGTTCGGCAGATCGAGCGCGATCTGCGCGTCGGTTCCGGTATCGAGCGCATCGGGCGCAAGGCTCGAAAGAAATGCGATCGCCCCGGCGATGCGCGCCTGCGCGTCAGCAAACGAGCCGGGCTCCTCGTTCGACTTCCATCCTTCTTCACGCACGCCAAGCAAGCTCTGCGGCACGTTTTCTCCGCGCAATCTGTACGCCGGCTCCTGCGCCTGAAAGCACACGAAGCGCACTTGCGCCGCGAGCGGATACATATCCGGCGCGAGACGCAGGGTCATGAGCGCATCGGGGTTCGCGTCCTTCTCCTGCTGCTGCGCCGCCGCCTTGTCGAGCCACGTCGAAAGGTTCTTCAGCGTCTGGACGAAGGTCGGAACGAGAAGACGGGTCAGTTGCATGAAATCGCTCCACGGGTTGAAGTTCCGCGATCTTATCCCGATGCGGACGTTTCCCATACGGAACGCTTCATCGCAAGCCGAATACGGCGACGCCGGTTTTCGTGCCCACGTAGACCTTGCCGTTCGCGATCGTCGGCGAGATGAACTTGTTATTGCCGAACTGATCTCGCGTGCCCGCCTGATTGCTGTTGTAGAGCTCGGTCGCGAGATTGCTCGCGTCGTACGCATGCAGCACGGCCGTGGGCGACGTGTTCTCGACGCCCCATACGATGCCGTTCGTGTTGCCGTTCGCGGAGATGACGGGCGCGAGACCCGGGAAATTCCAGTTGCCCGCCGGGCTCGTGGTCTGACTCGACGCGGCCGCCGCCACCACCGCGTTCACGACCGGCAGCGCCTTGAGGTGATCGCCCGCCGGGCCGATATAGATCGTGTTGTTGTAGAACGCGGGTGCGGTGAACAGCGGGCCGGTGATCGTCGAGTACAGCGGCTGATAGATGTGATCGGCATTCGAATCGAACTTGCCCATCGCGTCGCGATTCACGACATAGAGCACGCGCGTCTTGCCGCCGCCTATCGCGAGATGCTGCACGTTGCCGTTGATATCGGTGACATCGGGCAGGACCAGCACGCCGCCCGAGCCGAGGTCGAGGTCCGCGTTCGATTCCGCGACGGTGTCCGACGGCTCGAAGTAATCGGTCACCCGAAGTGCCAGCGCAGGCGTCGGCGTGACCTTGAGGAAGCCATTGCCGAAGTCGTTCTTGTTGGGCATCTCCTGCGCGTTGGTGGTCGGATCGAAGGTACCGTTGCCGTCGAGGAAATAGATCGACGTGCCATCCGATGCGAGACCCGCGCCGCCCATCCAGATGCCGCCCATCTGGCCATTCGGGGTGACATTCAGGATGCCCGTCTGCTTCAGCGTGTCCGCGCTGTAGCCCATGACCCAGCCCGTGTATGGCAACGCGTCGCAATGCGAACTCCATGCCGTATAGACGACGCCGTTCAAGAGCAGCAGCGACGCCCGCTCGATGTACTGAGCGGGCGTGAACGGCACGACGCCGTTCACGCTGCCCGAGCCGGTGCCGGGATACGAGCCGGTGATTTCCGTCGGGCCGCCGAAGAGTTCCGCGCCCGTCGCGATGTCGATCGCGTGAATGCGCTGGTGATACGCGCCGCCGCTGTCCTTCGACATGCCGACGACATACATCGCGCCATTCGGCCCGCGCGCGCGATCGATGACGGGCGTCGCCGTGATGCCGATGCTCGGGGTGGTCTGGTCGCAACCGCGATCGTCACTCGGCACTTCGCCCGCGAGCAGCGTGGAGACGTGCCAGAGCACGGTGCCCGTATCGGCGTCGAACGCGTAGATGCTCGCTTTCTCGGTTGCGACGTACAGCACGTTATGCGCTGCGCCCGCGATCGGCACGTTGCCGAGAAAGAGCGGCTGGGCATCGACGGGGCCATCGACGGTATAGAAGCCGAGCTTGCCGAACGTCGATGCGTTCACGTTGGCGAGCGTGAGCCGGGTCTCCGCGAGCTGCTGCGCGGTGCGCCGGATGTCGTTGTGATACGTGGTGACATCCATCGGCGTCGATGCGGACGGCTTGGTCGTCGCGGGCGTGCTTGCACTGGACGGCGCGCTCGCGCCGCTTGCCGGCGACGATGGACCCGACGCCGCAGCCGGGCCGGATGCCGATGACGAGCCTCCCGAAGCCGTGGACGGATCGGAGCTGGAGCTTCCCCCGCTGCATCCACCGATGATCGCTGCAATGGCAACTGCGGTTACGCCAACCGATAAATGCCCTTTCATCTGTGGATCTCCGTTCACCGGGCTCGGACCCGGTGCTGTGGCGATTATTGTCTGTGCCGGCTTAACAAGGGAAAAGATCGTCGGGCGACGGCTAGGAATTGGCGGAACGATGCGCGCGATCCATGTCCACGCGTATTTATTTCATCCGACTTAAGCGATCACCGGAAAAAAGTAAAAAAGCTTAAATCGGGTAAGACGACAAAAATTGAACGGTTAGGCTTATTGCTTACGAAATGTAGGACTGACACGCGGTACATCGAAAACATAAAACCTGAGAGACCGATGACCCAAACCACAGATCTCATCTACAAAGGCCACGTGCTGAGCGCGACGGCCGTGCTGGAACAGGATCGCTACACGGCAATGCTCATCGTGCGCGAACCGGACGGCACGCGCCGTTCGAGCGGCATGCTCGGCGAATTTACGAGCGCGACAGGCGCCGTGCGCTATGCATTTGCCTATGGCATGGCCGAAATCGATCATCGACAATCCATGCGACATCCGCCCCATTCGAACGGCGCTCGCGTTGTCCAGCACGCCTGATCCCGCGCACCCGGCGGCATGCATGCCGCTCGCGCTTCGACCACTTCGGCACAATCTATGATCATCTATCATCGGGGAGCGGCTTTTCAGCCCTCCGTCACTCAAGTAGGCAATGCATTCGTCGCAACCGCGTCCATTCTGGAAGAGGACGGCCATGCCACCTCGCTCGGCAATCTCGGCGCCTTCGCGAGCAGGGATGGCGCGCTCGGTTTCGCGGTTCGCTGTGCGACCGCTTTTCTGGACGGTGACGATATGCCGTTGCCGCCTTTCACGTTGACCACGCAATAGCATTGCAACGCGTCGGACGTTGCTTGCGCGACCGGGCCCAGCAACGATGACGAACGCCTCAGCAGCCGTACCCGACGATCCACGCGCCCCGCTCTCGTCCGCGCTGCAGAACGATGCGTCTTTCCGGCTTCTCGTGGAGGCCGTCGAAGACTATGCGATCTTCCTGCTCGACGCCCACGGCAACGTCGCGACGTGGAACTCCGGCGCAAAGAGGATCAAAGGCTATGACGCGCGGGAGATCGTCGGCCGTCATTTTTCCGTCTTCTATCCGCCCGACGACATCGCGGCGGGCAAGCCGCAAAACGAGCTTTCGATAGCGGCGCAGGCCGGTCGCGTGGAAGACGAAGGCTGGCGCGTCCGAAAGGATGCGAGCCGCTTCTGGGCGAATGTCGTCATCACGGCACTGCGCGACGCGCGCGGCAATCTGCTCGGCTTCGCCAAGGTCACGCGCGACATGACCGACCGGCTGCGGCTCACCGAGTTGCAGCACGCGCGCGAACTGTCCGCGCACGTGCAGAGCGCGCTCGAAAACGAGCGCGCGTCGATTGCCCGCGAATTGCACGACGATCTCGGCCAGCAGCTCGCCGCGCTGAAGATGCAGTTATCGACGCTCGACGCCGGCGCGCAGATCGCCGCGATGCAGACGCAGATCGACACGATCATCGGATCGGTGCGGCGAATCGCGGCTGGCCTGCGCCCGCCCGTGCTCGACGATCTCGGGCTCTTCGCCGCGATCGACTGGCTCGTCTGCGACGTTCGCCGGCGTTACGATCTGACGATCCAACTGCATATCGAAGGTGAGGAAGGCGGAATCGACACGAGCGCCTCCACGTCGGTTTTCCGGCTGGTGCAGGAAGCGCTCACGAACGTCGTGCGCCATGCGCAGGCGAGCGAAGTACGCATCGCGATCGCCTGCACGCGGTCGCGCTGCACGCTGACGATCGAAGATGACGGTTGCGGCGCCGACGTCACACGCGGGCGCGCCGCCGGGACGTTCGGCCTGCTCGGAATGGGCGAGCGCGTACGTCAGCTGGGCGGCGTCATCGAGTTTCGCAGCGCGCCCGGCGAAGGCTTTCGCATCCTCGTGGAAATTCCGCTCACACGTCGCGCCGACAACGGCGTCCCGGCGTCACCTTGAGTCAGTCGAACGCGGCGGATCGCGCGTGCGTGCGGTTTCCCGGTCAGGCCCGGCTCGACGACGTCTGAGCGCGCGCCCGGCGAAACCGGAAAAATCCGCTGCGCAGCATGACCGATGTGCCGCCGACGCGGTTCAGCAGGTGTTCGGCAGCGCCTTCGATCGACGAGCGATGGCTTTCGAAAGCCTGCTGCAAATCTTCCTCCCGCCAGGAGGCCGCGCCGAAGTGATCCTCCAGCGCCTCGGCGGAAATGGTGCACGCGATGCGCTCGCCGTCGGCGAACGCGGCGAAGGTGAGTGAAGGGACATCGCCCTGATAGACGGGCGGCTGGCTTGCAAACGTAATGTTCATGCCGATACCTCGTGGTGCATCGATGCGGGGTGGTTCGACGTTCAGGACATATCCCCTCAGTCTCTGCCACGGATTCGTGGTGCGTATTGATCTGGATCAATACGGCCGCGTGGACCGGCGTTAGACGAGTTTTGATCGTGAGCCGGCCGCTTCTCCGGTCAGAGCATGCGATCCTCACGCATGTCCCGACGCACCGCTCGTCTCGCGCGTGAGCAGCACGGCACACGTCGAGCGCCTGACGAACGCTTCGGCGACACTGCCGAGCGCAAGCCTGCGCAATCCGGTGCGGCCGTGCGTGCCCATGACGACGACGTCCGCGAGCATCTGCACCGCGCGGCGCTGCAGGCATTTCGCGATCGTGTCGGTCACATCGCGTGTTTCGGCAAGTTCGGTTTCGCATTCGATGCCCGCATCGAGCGCACGCGCATACGCGATCTCCAGCGCGTGCGCGCCTTGCTCACGAACGCTCACACGGTACTGCGCCGGATACGACGAAAGCGCGGCCACGTCGATGACGTGCACGACCCGCACCCTCGCGCGCGCGCCGATGCGAATCGCCTCGTCGAGCGCGCGTTGCGAACACGCACTGCCATCGAGCGCCACCATGATCTTGCGGTACATGGTCACCCGGCCTTTGCTTCCGCTCACGCCGCCCCCTTCAGATTGTCGACGCGCCCGAGCTTGCGTTCGATGCGCTCCACGAAGACACCGATGAGCACTGTCGGCACGCTCACGCTTTCCATGGTCACGCCACTTCGATGATGACCTTCAGCGCCTGGGTTTGCGCCGCGCGGCTGAAGGTATCGTAAGCATCGAGCGCGCGCTCGAGCGTGAAGCGGTGCGTGATGAGTTGCTTCGGCTGAAGCCGTCCCGCACGCACGGTCTTGAGCAGCATCGGCGTGCTGACCGTATCGACAAGGCGCGTCGTGATCGTGATGTTGCGATCCCAGAGCGATTCGAGATGGATATCGGCTTTCACGCCGTGCACGCCCACGTTCGCGATCGTCCCGCCCGCCGCGACGATCTGCTGGCATAGCTCGAAGGTCGCCGGAACGCCGACCGCCTCCACCGCGCAGTCGACGCCCGCGCCATCGGTCAGACGCATGATTTCGGCGACCGGCTCCATGCCCGTGATGTCGATGCACGCGCTCGCACCGAACGTGCGCGAGACTTCGAGCCGATGCGCGTCGCGGTCGATCATGATGATCTGCGCAGGCGCGTAAAACTGCGCCGTGAGCAAGGCGGCCAGACCGATCGGTCCCGCGCCGACGATCGCGACCGTGCTGCCCGGCTGCACGCGGCCGTTGAGCACGCCGCATTCGAAGCCCGTCGGAAGAATGTCCGACAACATGACGAGCGCGTCTTCCTCGACGCCCGCCGGAATCGGATAGAGACTCGTATCGGCATGCGGGATGCGCACGAATTCCGCCTGCGTGCCGTCGATCTTGTTACCGAGGATCCAGCCGCCTGTCGCGCAATGCGAATACATGCCGCGCCGGCACGCTTCGCATTTGCCGCACGAAGAAATGCACGAGATCAGCACGTGATCGCCCGGCTTGAATGCCGATACCGCCGCGCCCACCTCCTCGACGATGCCCACGCCTTCGTGCCCGAGCACGCGCCCGGGCTCGCAGGTGGGCACGTCGCCCTTGAGGATGTGCAGATCGGTGCCGCAGATGGTCGTGCGCGTCACGCGGACGATCGCATCGGTGGCCGCGGCAAGCGTCGGCTGGGGCCGCTCGTCGAGGGATTTGTTTCCGGGACCGTGATAGACGAGTGCCTTCATCTGCGAGCTCCCTGGCATGGCGCGAAGTGGATGAACGTTTCCGACTTTATCGCGGTGCCCGCAGCGGGAATTTGACTTGGGTCAATCGGCAGCGCATTGGCGCCGATGACCGCGCGCGCCGTGTACGATAGACGCGTCGACTATCGAATTTCAGGAGGCGCCATGAAAGCGGTGTGCCCGCTGCACGGGCCGACGACCATCATCCGCACCAACGCGTATGGCTTTCCGGTCTACGCATGCTGCTGCGACGACTTGCCCTATGTCACGCCGCCGGACGCGTGCACGCGAGCGCCGACGCAACGCGGCGCGCCTTCCGAGCCACAGAAGCCCCGGCAGCCGACATCCCGAAAGGAATGAGTGCGGGGCGTGCTCGGGCGAGTGCGTCAAACCGGATCGGCCTGTGGCGCGACGGCCGGGCCAGCGTCGCGCCTGGAACGACGTGAATCGATCAGGCAGACCGCCAGCATCGCGATGACGCCGGGAATGGCAATGGCGACGAAGTTCTGCTGGAGCGGCAGCGCCCTGCTGACGAGAAAGCCGATCACAATGGGCGCGAGAATCGCGCCGCTGCGTCCGATGCCCGACGCCCAGCCGATGCCTGTCGATCGAATGGCCATCGGATAGAACTGTCCGGCAAACGCATAGGTGACGATCTGCGTGCCGATGGTCGAAGCGCCCGCCAGCCCGACCAGGACAAACAGCACGCCTGTCGGAACCTTCACGCCCAGCAAGCTGATGGAGATGGCCGCGAGCGCGTACATCGCGATGAGGACGTGCTTGATGTTGAAGCGGTCAGCGAGCCATCCGCCGCCAATCGCCCCGATCATCGCACCGAAGTTCAGGACGAGAACGAACGTGAGGGCCGAGCCGAGGCTGTGTCCGGCGCCCGCCATGAGTTTCGTCAGCCACGAACTCAGCGCGTAGACCATGAACAGGCACATGAAAAACGCGATCCACAACATGACCGTGCTCAGTCCGCGGCCCTCGGCAAAGAGCCTTGCGATCGTCGAACCGGGCGCGGCTTCGCGGTCGGAAAGCGAAAAGGTGTCGTCTTGCTGCGGCACGTAGGCGGGATTGACGCGCGCAAGAATGCTCTTCAGGCTTTCCGCGCGATTGTTTCGCACCAGGAACGCGAGCGATTCGGGCATGTACTTGAGAATCACCGGAGCAAGAAGCGCGGGCACGCCTGCGGCAATGAACACCGACTGCCAGCCGTAGCGCTCGATCATGCCCTTGCCGACGAGCGCCGCAAGCATGCCGCCGACGGAGTATCCGCTGAACATCAACGTCACCATGGTGCTGCGGATCTTGCGCGGAGAATACTCCGTCATCTGCGCCACGACGTTCGGCATGACACCGCCGATGCCGAGTCCCGCAAGGAAGCGCGCAACACCGAAGATCACGGGGTCCCGGGTCAGTCCCGCGGCGGCCGTGAAGACGCTGAACAGCACGAGACAAATGACGATTGCGGGCACCCGGCCGATCCGGTCGGCGATCGTTCCGAGGAACACCGCGCCGAGCATCATGCCGAGCAAGGCGGAGCTCACCATGAATCCGGCGCTCGTCGGCTGAATGCCCATGTCGCTCATGATCGATGGAAGCGCAATGCCGACGACCGCGAGATCGTATCCATCGAAAATGATGATGAGCGCGCACCAGAAAAGCAGTAGCAAATGAAATTTCGTGAACCGGGCATCGTCGCATAACTTCTGAACGTCGATAGGACGCATGGTTGTCTCCATTAATGTAGGACTTGCTTTGATTTCCGCGATTTTCTTTCTGGATTGATTCGACGGCTCGATGCACGCGCACGCGCGCTTCCCTTGCCGCACTGAAAGCGCAGCAAAAAGCCGGGGCTCACCGATGAATACCCGCGTTGACGTTCTTATCTGATACCAGCGTCCGTTCCCGGTCTGGTTTCCCGCTATGCGGCCGGGAATTGCGCGGCGTTCAGTTTCCTGACTAAGGCAATACCGCGACTGCCTTGATTTCGACGACATAACCCGCCGCGCCGCCCAGCATGTGCGCGCCGATGGCGGTCCACGCAGGCAGCGGATGCGTGTTCAGATAGCGGTCGCGCACCTGCATGAACAAAGGCAGATCGCGCATGTCCGTGTGGAAGGTGGTCACGTCGACGACATCGCTCAATGACGCCCCCGCCGCTTCCAGCACCCGCTTCAGATTCTCGAATGCCTGCACGATCTGCGCCTCGCGGCCTTCGACCAATTGCATGGCCGCATCACGACCGATCTGCCCGGACACGTAAATCGTGTTGCCGGCCTTGATCGCGGGCGCGTAGCGAATCTTTTCATAGACCGCTTCCATTCCCGCCGGAACGATAGCTTTGTGTTCACTCATGGCATGTGTCTCCTGCAGACTCAACCGTTATCGCCGCCGGCGACCGGCAATACCGCGCCGGTGATATAACTCGCTTCGTCCGAAGCGAGGAAGAGAATCGGTGCGACCTGTTCTTCGAGCGTGCCGTAGCGCTTGAAGAAGGTCGATTCGGTGACCTGCTTCACCGCTTCGCCCATCCAGATTTTTTCCTGCTCGCTATCGCCGCTCGCGTTGCGCGGGACGCGTCGCACAGGCGCTTCGGTGCCGCCCGGCGCGGCCGCGACCACGCGAATATTGCGCTCGCCGTATTCCATCGCCAATGCCTGCGTCATCGCGTTGACACCCCCCTTCGCGGCCGAATAGGGCACGCGTCGAATGCCGCGCGTGGCATTCGAAGACACGTTCACAATGGTTCCGCGACCACGCTCGAGCAGATACGGCAACACCGCGTGACAGGCGTAGAGCGTAGGCATGAGCGAGCGTCGGATTTCGGCGTCGATCTGCGCGGGCTCGAACTCGGCATATGGACGCATGCGGATCGCGCCGCCGACGCCGTTCACGAGAATATCGATGCCGCCGAATTTGCGCGCCGCGAAAGCCATCGCCGAGGCTGCGCCTTCATAGGTCTCGAGATCCGCGACGAAGCCTGCCGTCTCCGCGCCCGGCGCTTCGGCGGACACTTCGGATACGAAGTCCGCGCGATCGACGAACAGCACCTTCGCGCCCTCGGCGGCCGCACGCAGCGCCACGCCGCGTCCGATGCCCTGCGCCGCGCCGGTGACGATCATCACCTTGCCGGCAAATCGTTGTGTGCTCATGCGGTCACCGGCGCGGCGTTGGGAGTGAACTTCTCGTAGTGGAAGCTGTTGGGCTTCACCCCGTTGTCGTCGAAGTGCTTGCGCACTGCATCGACCATCGGAGGCGGACCGCACAGGTATACATCGACATCGCCGTCATTCAGCGATTCTGCGGGCATATGCTGCGTCACCCAGCCCTTGCGCGGATGATTCGAGTCCGCATCGGCGACGACGGTGCTGAACGTGAAGTTCGGCAGCTTCGCCGTGTACGCCTCGATCGCGTCGACCTGCACCAGATCGAGGTCGCGTGTCACGCCGTAGATCAGGTGAATCTTCTGCTGCGAGCCGGCGCGCGCGAGCACTTCGAGCATCGACAGGAACGGCGCGAGGCCCGTGCCGCCCGCGAGGAACAGAAGCGGCCGCTCGACGGCGCGCAGATAGAAGCTGCCGAGCGGTCCCGTCAACTCGACAGTGCTGCCCGCCCGCGCGGATTCGAGCCACGTACTCATCACGCCACCGGGTATCTTCTTGATGAGGAAGCTGATCTTCGTCTGCCCCGGCGCGGACGAGAACGAATACGAACGATGCTGACCACTGCCGGGCACGTCGATATTCACGTACTGGCCCGCCAGAAAAACAGGCGCGGGCGTGGCGGCATCGACGTCCAGTTCGAGCACGACGGCGGCATCGTTATGCGGCTCTATCTTCGTGACCGTCGCGGCGAACTTGCTTTGCGCGGTCTTGCATGCGGTGGACGAAGCCGGCACCGCAATCACGCAATCGCTCGACGGCACCATCTGGCAAGTGAGCACGAGACCGGTTTCCTTCTCGTCGTCGGAGAGCGCGTCTTCGATGTAGTCGTCGCCGAGATCGTAGCTGCCGCTTTCGGCGCGGCACTTGCAGGTGCCGCATACGCCGTCGGAGCAATCCATCGGCAGGTTGATCTTGGCGCGGAACGCGGCGTCGAGCACCTTCTCGCCCGCCTTGCATTCGACGAAACGCGTCACGCCGTCTTCGAAATTCAGTGCAATGTTGTAGCTGGACATGTTGCCTCCTACTTCGTGTCTCATCACCGGGGGCATCAGACGTGGTAGACGTCGAGCACCTGACGGATATAGTCGTTCTTAAGCACAATCTTCTTGTGCGCAATCAGCAGAATGTCGTCGGCCTTTCGCAGCGTCAGGAAAATCGTGCCGAAGAAATGGTCGGTGATCTTGTAGCGATGATTGAGCGTGTCGAAGTTGTAGCGCACGTCGACCTCGTTCTCGCGTTCGGCGAGCACTTCGACATTGGTGACGTTGTGGCTCGTGCGCGGCTCGGGCATGGATGCGCCGCTGCGCTCGGTCTTGATGCGAAACACGCGATCTTCGAGTCCGCCGCGATCCGGGTAATACATCAACGAGATCTGGCTCTCGTGATCGTCCGTGAGCTGATCGTCGTCGTCCCATGCGGGCATCCAGTACGTGACGTCTTCCGCATAGCAGCCCAGCCACTCGTCCCACTGACGGTCATCGAGCAGGCGCGCCTCGCGATACAGCGTCGCGCAGATTTTCTGGTAATCGAAGCTCATGCCAGTGCCTCCCCTTGTTCCTTCTTCAGGGCGTCACGCATCACGTTCACCCAGTATTCGTGCTGCACGACGAAAAGCCCTTCGTCCTCGCTGCGTTCGCCCGAAATGAGCGGCTTGATACCCATGTTCTTCGCGTTCTCGTCCGGACCGTGAACCCACAGCGGCGCACCACGCGAAAGGTCGTTCCACATGGCCGTGATGCCCGCATAACCCGACTGACATGCGCGGAACTCTTCGAGGTCGTCGCTCGTGCCCATGCCTGTCACGTTGAAGAAGTCTTCGTACTGGCGGACGCGCGTCGCGCGGTCCTCGGCGCTCTCGCCTTTCGGCGCGAAGCAGAAGATGCTGACTTCGGTCTTGTCGACACCGAGCGGCCGCACCACGCGAATCTGCGTGCTGAACTGATCCATCAGGAACACGTTCGGATAGAGGCACAGATTGCGCGTCTGATTGACGATGTAATCCGCCTGCACTTCGCCCACGCGCGCCTTGATCTCCTCGCGATGCTGGTAGACCGGCCGCACTTCCGGATTCATCGTCCGGGTCCACAAGAGGATGTGGCCATGATCGAAGCCATACACGCCCGCGACCGACTTGCTCCAGCTGTTGGCATCGACCGCTTTCGTGCCTTCGACCTTGCGGCGGCCCATCGTCGCGGCGTAGTTCCAGTGCACGGTGCTGACGTGATAGCCGTCGCAGCCGTTCTCCATCTGCATCTTCCAGTTGCCGTCGTAGATGTACGAGGAGTTGCCGCGCAGCACTTCGAGTCCGTTCGGCGCCTGATCGACGATCTGATCGATGATGACCTTCGTCTCGCCGAGGTAGTCTTCGAGCGGCATCGAATCCGCATTGAGGCTGCCGAACAGGAAACCGCGATAGCTCTGGAAACGCGGCACTTTTCGCAGATCATGCGAGCCGTGCGTGTTGAATTGAATCGGATACTCGGTGGTCTTTTCGTCCTTCACCTTCAGCAGCTTGCCGGTGTTGGAGAAGGTCCAGCCGTGGAACGGGCACGTGAAGCTGCCTTTGTTGCCATGCTTGCGACGGCACAGCATCGCGCCCTTGTGTGCGCAGGCGTTGATGACCGCGTGCAGTTCACCGGTCTTGTCGCGCGTGACGACCACGGGCTGGCGGCCGATCCACGTCGTGTAGTAATCGTTGTTGTTGGGGATCTGGCTTTCGTGCGCGAGATATACCCAGTTGCTCTCGAAGATGTGCTTCATCTCGAGTTCATAGAGATCGGCGTTCGTGAAGATATCGCGGCGGCAGCGGAATACGCCGCTTTCCTTGTCGTCCTGAACGGCCGTTTGCAGCAGTTCGTCGAGCTGACTGGCTTTGTCGGTGATGGCGGACATATGAGTTCTCCCTATGCGCGTTCCCGTGACGGAGCACATGCATCGGTGTCGAATGATTGGTGCAGAGATTCTGGCGGCGACAGAGTTGTCGCCGCTTCAGGCGCGCTTCGCGCTGTTACGCAGCGGCTGCGGCGCGCGGGCGATGGACGATCTGGTTGTCCTTGCCCTGCACAAGCGGCGTCAACTGAATGTCGAACACGATTTCCTTGTACGCGTCGGACTTGAGTCCCAGCGCCGTGCCGCCCGTCTTTTCGACGACATGCGGCACCAGTTCCTCGCGAGTCGCGTAAGCGAAGTCGTCCCAGATGAGCGGATCGCCTTCGATATTGATCTGCGTCGTCAGCTTGCGATGGTTCTCGCTGGTCGCGAAGAAGTGCACGTGTGCGGGACGATTGCCATGACGCGCAAGCGCGTTCAGCAGCTGCTGCGTCGCGCCGTGCGGCGGACAGCCGTAGCCCACGGGCATGAGCGTGCGGAATTCGTAGGTGCCATCGGCGCCCGTCCTGACCGCGCCGCGCAGGTTGAAGTCGCTCTGCGCACCGGTCGGGTCGAAGTGCGAATAGAAGCCCTTCGAGTTGGCGTGCCAGCATTCGACCACGGCATTCGCGACGGGCTTGCCGTTTGCGCCGGTGACGGTGCCGCGAATGATGAGCGGACCCGCGTCTGCATCGGGATCGAGGTCGATCTTCGACACGCCGTCGCGCACCGGCGCACCGGCGACATACAGCGGGCCTTCGATGGTGCGCGGCGTGCCGCCGTGGATATCGGCCTCGCGGTCCTCGGCATCCATGCGGATGTCCAGATACTTTTCCAGACCGAGGCCGGCGGCGAGCAGCGCAGCTTCGCCGTCCTGACCCAGCTTGTTGAAGTAAGTGACGCCAGCCCAGATTTCATCGGGCGTCATGTCGAGTTCGTCGATGGCCTTGAACAGGTCGCTCAACAGGCGATGCGTAATCTCTTTGGCGCGAGCGCTGCCGTCCTGACTCCCGAGATTGGCAGCGGCCTTCAACAGTTCCTGCACTTCCTTCGTATCGAACACTTCGATGCTCATGTCTGCTCCTGAATCTCGCAATTTTCTGGTGGGGTTAACCCTTGCTTCAGCACCGGTGTAGATATGCTCGGAAGGTATAGTCGGGTGTTGAAACAGAGCGTGAAGGCAGGATAATGGACCTAAAGAAGGCCAGTCCAACACTGATTTAGTATTGGGCCATATCCAGGAGGTATAGAGATGGAGCTGCGACATCTCCGCTATTTCGTAGCGGTGGCAGAAGAACGGAATTTCACGCGCGCCGCGCAGCGGCTGCATATCGCCCAGCCCCCTTTGAGCCGTCAGATACAGCAACTCGAAGAGACGCTAGGCGTGCAACTGTTCGAACGCAACTCGCGCCCGCTCAAGCTCACGGAGACGGGCAAGTTCTTCTATTCGCACGCGGTGCAGCTGCTCGCGCAGACCGCGGAGCTCGAATCGATGACGCGTCGCGTGGGCAATATCGAACGGAGTCTGTCGGTGGGTTTCGTGGGCTCGACCTTGTACGGGATGCTGCCGAAGATCATCCGGCGCTTTAGGGACGAGAACGCCACCGTCGAGCTCAGTCTTCACGAAATGTCGACGATGGACCAGATCCGCGCGCTCAAGGACGGCCGCATCGATGTGGGCTTCGGCCGCATTCGGCATGAGGATGCGAACATCCGCCGCGTGATTCTGCGCGAGGAGCAGATGATCGTCGCGCTGCCGGTCGGCCATCCGCTCTCGCTCGCGAAGCCCGTGCTGTCGCTGCGCGATCTCGTCAACGAGACGCTGATCATCTTCCCGAAGGCGCCGCGCCCCAGTTATGCGGATCAGGTGCTCTCCGCCTTCCAGGACCGCGCACTCGCGCCGCGCAAGATCTATGAAGTGCGCGAGTTGCAGATCGCGCTCGGGCTCGTCGCGGCGGGCGAAGGCATTTCCGTCGTGCCGAGCAGCGTCTACGGCCTGAAACGCGACGACGTGAGCTACAAGGAACTGGACGACCCGACGCTCGTGTCGCCCATCATCATGAGCATGCGCGCGCTCGACGAGTCGCGCGACATCAAGGAAATGCTCGAACTCATCTACCGGCTGTACGAGGAGGAGCGGATCGTCTATACGCCGCGCACAGATCGGGGGCGATGACGCGCGTCATACCTCGGGGGTATGGCACTAGACGTCAACGGTGTTGGACAGGCGGCAAACGGGCGCGCAATACTCCATCAACCCTTCCATTCCGACATTTCAGGTATGAACGCCCAAATAACTTCCGTCGAAGCGATCCTGGTTGACCTCCCGACCATTCGCGCGCATCAACTCGCAATGGCGACGATGCAGCACCAGACCCTCGTCATCGTCCGTCTGCGCACGAGCGACGGCATCGAGGGCCTTGGCGAAGCCACGACGATCGGCGGCCTGTCTTACGGCGATGAAAGTCCCGAAGGCATCAAGCTGACCATCGATACTTATCTCGCGCCGGCGCTCGTCGGACAGGATGCGACCAACATCAACGGCGCGATGCTCAGGCTGAACAAGGTCGCGCGCGGCAACCGCTTCGCGAAGTCCGCGATCGAAACCGCGCTGCTCGATGCGCAGGGCAAGCGCCTGAGCGTGCCGATAGCCGAACTGCTCGGCGGCGCGGTCCGCAAGACGCTGCCCGTGCTCTGGACGCTCGCGAGCGGCGATACCCAGCGCGATATCGAAGAAGCGCAAATGTTGCTGGCCGAACGTCGTCACAACACGTTCAAGCTGAAGATCGGCCGGCGCAGCGTTCGCGATGACGTCGCGCATGTAGCGAAGATCAAGGCCGCGCTCGGCGACCGCGCCAAGGTCACTGTCGATGTGAACCAGGCCTGGAGCGAAACCGATGCGGCGCTCGGCATCGAAGCGCTGGAAGCGGCCGGCATCGATCTCATCGAGCAGCCGACTCCGCGCGAGCAGCGCGGAGCGCTCGCGCGGCTCGCGGCGCGTTTCATCGTGCCGATCATGGCCGACGAAGCGGTGACGGGACCGGAAGACGCGCTCGAACTCGTGCGTCATGCATGCGCCGACGTGTTCGCGCTGAAGATCGCGAAGTCGGGCGGCATCTACGGGATGATGCGCACGGCCGCCATCGCCGATGCGGCGGGCGTGTCGCTTTACGGCGGCACGATGCTCGAAGGCAGCATCGGCTCGATTGCATCGGCGCATGGCTTCAGCGCGCTACCGCAACTCGCATGGGGCACCGAGCTGTTCGGGCCGCTGCTGTTGAAGGACGACATCGTCACGGCGCGCCCGCAATATCGCGACTTCGACCTGCACATGCCGGAAGGCCCGGGCCTCGGTCTGCAGATCGATGAAGAAAAGCTCGCGTTCTATCGCCGCGACAAACGCGCCTGAACGCTCACACTCAACACCTGATCCGAGGACGACATGCTTTATCTCGTAAGAATGGACGTACACCTGCCGCACGACATGCCCGCCGCGAAGGCCGATGAAATCAAGGCGCGCGAGAAGGAGTACTCTCAGGAACTGCAACGGCAAGGCAAATGGCAGCAGTTGCATCGCATCGTCGGCGAGTATGCGAACTACAGCGTCTTCGATGTCGATTCGCACGATGAACTGCACACCATCCTCTCGGGCCTGCCCTTGTTTGCGTATATGACGATGAAAGTGACCGCGCTCGCGCGTCATCCTTCGTCCATCCGCTGAATCGGCGAAAGGATTTCATGAAGCGCGACACGGAACCCGGTTTGATGTCGGCCGCGCCGAAGGGTAGCGGGTCCGTGGCGGCGGTGAGCGCCGGATTGCTTGCGGTCATCATCTCGTATGCGGGGCCGCTCGCGATCTTCTTTCAGGCCGCGCATACGGCGCATGTCGGCAACGATGTAATCGCGTCCTGGGTATGGTCCATTTCGATGGGCGCGGCCGTCTCGGGCATCGCATTGAGCTTGTGGCTGAAGCAGCCGATCATCACGGCCTGGTCCGCTCCCGGCACGGCTTTGCTCGTCACGCTGTTCCCCGGCATGCCGGTGAGCGAGGCGATCGGCGCGTATCTCGTCGCGGGGGCATGCATCTTCGTGCTCGGCGTGTCGAGGTGGTTCGACCAGATCGTCGAGCGCATACCGAAAGGCATCGCCTGCGCGATGATGGCGGGCATCCTGTTTCAGTTCGGCACCAGCCTGTTCAAGTCTGTTGCCGTCACGCCCTGGCTCGCGCTCGGCATGCTGGCGAGCTTCCTCGTTTTCCGCCGATGGGCGCCGCGCTATTGCCTGATTCTGGTTCTGGCATCCGGTGTCGCGCTGGCCGTGGCGCTCGGCCTGACGCATTTTTCGTCGGTCAGCTTCCATCTCACGCGCCCCGTATTCATGATGCCGACGTGGACCTGGCAGTCGGTCGTGAGTCTCGCGGTGCCGCTCGTCATCGTCAGTCTGACGGGTCAGTTCCTGCCCGGCTTCGCGATCTTGCGCGCCTCCGGTTATCACACGCCGACGCGGCCGGTCCTCATGACGACGAGCCTCGCGTCGATGCTGGTGGCGTTCTCGGGCGGCATCACGATCGTCATCGCGGCGATCACGGCGGCACTGTGCACCGGACCCGATGCGCATCGCGACCCGGCGCGCCGCTATGTCGCCGGGATCGCGAACGGACTCTTCTATCTCGTGGGCGGATGCATCGCCGGAACGGTCGTGATGCTGTTCGGCGCGCTGCCGAATGCGTTCGTTGCCGTGCTCGCGGGTCTTGCGTTGCTGGGTGCGATCGTGGCCAATGTCGTCGGGCTGGTGAAGGATGAGGCGCATCGCGAAGCGTCGTTCATTACGTTTCTCGCGACGGCTTCGAATATGAGTTTTCTGGGGCTGGGGTCGGCGTTCTGGGGCATTGTGTTGGGGACGCTCGCGCATTTGGTTCTCGGGAGCGCGAAAGAGAAGAGCTAGAGCCGTGTTAGGGATTGGCGGGTTCTTCGACGCGCTTCCGGTTTTCGCCGGATCCCGTATTGGTGTTGGTTTATTAGCGTTGCCCTATGCGGGGCAACGCTAATAAACCACAAACAAAACGGGATCCGGCGAAAACCCGAAGCGTATCGAAACTACGCGCTGCATGCGAAGTCTTCCTTCCCCGCATGCCGATTCACCTTACCCTGCCCGGCATGCGGCACGCGGCAGCCGGCGGCGAAAGGATCCGATCGCCGGGATAGGCTTCGATGTGTTCGAACATGACGGCCCCCTTCAAACGCGCGACAACGCCGCACTCGCGCGACGACGATTGCGAACGGCATACCCCACGCCCAGCACGACGAGCCAAACCGGAATCAGATACACCGAAATGCGCAAATCGGGAATCATGCACATCACCACGAGAATGCCGCCAAGGAACGCAAGACACAGATAGTTTGTAAGCGGATAGCCAAGGCTCTTGAACACCGTCGTCTCACCGGCACGCGCCTTCGCCCGGCGGAATTGCAGATGGATAAGACTGATCATCGCCCAGTTGATGATGAGCGCCGATACGACGAGGCCCATCAGCAACTCGAACGCCTTGCCGGGCATCAGGTAGTTGATGAGCACGCACGCGGCCGTCGCGATGGCGGAAACGCCGAGCGCGATCAGCGGAATGCCGCGCTTGTTCACCTTGAGCAGCGCGCGCGGCGCGTTGCCTTGCTGCGCGAGACCGTAGAGCATACGGCTGTTGCAGTACACGCCGCTGTTATAGACGGACAGCGCCGCCGTGAGCACCACCGCATTGAGCACATGCGCGACGAAGTTGCTGTTCATCGCATGAAAGATCAGCACGAACGGGCTGCCGCCCGTCACGACCTTCTGCCACGGATACAGCGAAAGCAACACGCCGAGCGCGCCCACGTAAAAAATCAGAATGCGGTAGATCAACTGATTGGTCGCGCGCGGAATGGTGTGCGTGGGGTCATCCGCTTCAGCCGCGGTGATGCCCACGAGCTCCAGCCCGCCGAACGAGAACATGATGACGGCCATCGCCATCACGAGACCGGAGACGCCGTTCGGGAAGAAGCCGCCATGACGCCACAGGTTCGTGACGCTCGCTTCCGGTCCCGCACTGCCCGAGACGAGCAGATAGCCGCCAAAGCCGATCATGCCGACGATCGCGACCACCTTCACGATCGCGAACCAGAACTCCAGCTCGCCATACGACTTCACGCTCGTGAGATTGATCGCGTTGATCAAGCAGAAACACACGAGCGCGGATACCCACGTCGGGATGCCCGGCCACCAGTACTGCACATAGATGCCGACGGCCGAAAGCTCGGCCATCGACACGAGAATGTAGAGCACCCAGTAATTCCAGCCCGACAGAAAGCCCGCGTATTGCCCGCAGTACTTGTCCGCGAAGTGGCTGAACGAACCCGCAACCGGCTCGTCGACGACCATCTCGCCGAGCTGACGCATGATGAAAAATGCGACGATGCCCGCGATCGCGTAGCCGAGCAACACCGACGGTCCCGCCGATTTGATCGTCTGCGCAATGCCGAGAAACAGCCCGGTCCCGATCGCGCCGCCCAGCGCGATCAGCTGAATGTGACGGTTCTTCAGGCCGCGCTTGAGCGTGCCTTTTCCCTCATGTGCCACGTGTCTCTCTCCTTGTGTGCTGCGGTGAATTCCGGACGCCTCCGACCTCGGACGTCCCCGCTCGATTTAGGGGAATCAGTGTAAATTTGTTACGCCACAATATGATTTCCTACGACGCGCAGACAAACCCTAGTTTCCGCATCCGGATTTCGTCATTGAGGATATAGGAGAAAGAAAATTGCAGACTATCGAGTTCGATCGTATCGACCTGCGTTTGCTCGGGATTCTGCAGTCTCGCGGCCGCATTTCCAATCTCGAGCTGGCGGAAGCGATCAATCTGTCGCCCGCGCAGACGCTGCGGCGTCATCGGAGGCTGGAGGAACTGAGCGTCATCAAGGGCTACGAGACGCGGCTCGATGCGCAGGTGCTCGGCTTCGGCGTGGTGGCCTTCATCCAGGTGACGATGGAGCGCGGCCACGTGCGCGATCTGGCGAAATTCAAGAGCGTCGTGGGCAAGCTCGCGGAGATACAGGAATGCTTCGCCGTGACCGGCGATATCGATTACATGCTGAAGGTGATCGCGCGGGACCTGAAGGGCCTGTCGGAGTTTCTGCTCGACACGCTGATGCGCATTCCCGGCGTGAGCGGTGTGAAGTCGAGCGTGTGTCTCGACGAATTGAAGTGCGTCAGCGCGGTGCCGCTGGATGCATAGTGCGGCCCGCGCTCGCGCAAAGCGCGCACCGCACGGTCAGCTACGTTGAAGCACGCGCGAAAGCACCTGCTCTTCCAGTTCGGCGAAGCCGGGCGCCGTGCGCGTGCGCGGCCTTTGCAACGACACCGCCGTATCGAGCGTGATGCGCCCTGCATCGATCAGCACGATGCGATCGCCGAGCGACACCGCCTCCTGCACATCGTGCGTCACGAGCAACGCGGTGAACTTGTGCTCGCGCCACAGGCGCTCGATCAGCCCCTGCATCTCGATGCGCGTCAACGCATCGAGCGCGCCGAGCGGCTCATCGAGCAGAAGCAGATCAGGCCGATGCACGAGCGCCCGCGCGAGCGCCACACGCTGACGCTGCCCGCCCGACAGTCGCGACGGCCAGTCCTTCTCTCGCTCGGCGAGACCCACTTCGGCGAGCGTCGCGCGGGCGTCATCGCGCTTGCTGCGCGGCAATCCGATCATCACGTTGTCGAGCACGCTCTTCCACGGCAAGAGGCGCGCATCCTGAAACATGATGCGCACTTGCAGTTCGCGCGCCGCCGCCGGTGCATGGCGCTGCACGACGCCGGCCGTCGCCCGATCGAGACCGGCGACGAGCCGCAGCAAGGTCGACTTGCCGCAGCCGCTGCGCCCGACGATCGACACAAAGCTGCCGCGCTCGATCGAGAAATCCAGTTGATCCAGCACGCGGCGCTCGCCGAAGCGCTTCTCCACGCCACGCAGCGAGACGGCGAGGTCGCGCCCCGCGAATGGCGCGCGTGCGTGCGGCGTTTGCGTGTCGACGCGCCTGAACGCAGGCGCCAGTGTGTCGATGTCGATGAGATTCATGATTGCGCCTTCGTTTGATAGGCCGGATGCCAGCGCAGCGTCGCGCGTTCGATCGCACGCGCGGCCATGTCGGCGACCTTGCCGAGCAGCGCATAGAGCAGAATGCCGACCACGACGATATCGGTTTGCAGGAACTCGCGGGCGTTCATCGTCATGTAGCCGATGCCCGATTGCGCGGAAATCGTCTCGGCGACGATCAGCATCACCCACATGAGGCCGAATGCGAAGCGCACGCCGACGAGAATCGACGGCAATGCGCCCGGCAGGATCACATGCCGATACAGCGCGAAGCCGGACAACCCGTAGCTCTTCGCCATCTCGATCAGATCGCGATCGACCGAGCGGATGCCGTGATACGTGTTGACGTAGACCGGAAAAAACACGCCCAGCGCGACCAGCACGAGCTTGGCTTCCTCGCCGATGCCGAACCACAGGATCAGGAGCGGAATCATCGCGAGCGCGGGGATGTTGCGGATCATCTGCACGGTCGAGTCGAGCGCGACCTCGGCGGGCTTGAAGAGACCGGTCGCCAGACCGAGCACGAAGCCGATGCCGCCGCCCATCGCGAAGCCCGCGAGCGCGCGGCCCGCGCTGACCTTGACATTGGCCCACAGGTCGCCCGATTCGATCAGAGACCACGCCGCCTTCACCACCGCGAGCGGCTCGGGCAGCACGCGCGATGACAGCCCGCCCGTGCGCGCGGCGCTTTCCCATGCGATCAGGATCAGCACCGGCACGAGCCACGGCAGCGCGCGGCGAGCGATGGAATTCAGCGTCATGATGCCGATACCTTCGGCAGCTCCGACGTGCCGATGACTTCACCGAACGGCCCCGAAAGCGGCCCGCTCGCCTGTTCGCGCTGCCGACCGGGCAGCAGCGGAAACACCAGTTCGGCGAAGCGATACGACTCTTCCAGATGCGGATAGCCCGACAGGATGAAGGTGTCGATGCCGAGTTCCGCGTATTGCTTCATGAGGCCGGCGACCTGCTCCGGATTGCCGACGAGCGCTGTGCCCGCGCCGCCGCGCACGAGCCCGACGCCCGCCCACAGATGCGGATACACCTCGAGCTTGTCGCGGTTGCCGCCGTGCAACGCGGCCATGCGGCGCTGGCCTTCCGAATCCATCTTCGCGAACTGCGCCTGCGCGCGGCGAACGGTTTCATCGTCGAGCTTGCTGATGAGCTTGTCAGCGTCCGCCCATGCTTCCTGCTCCGTCTCGCGCACGATCACATGCAGGCGAATGCCGAACTTGATCGTGCGGCCTTCGTCGGCGGCGCGGCGGCGAATGTCGGCCAGCTTCTTTTCGACGTCCTCGGGCGGCTCGCCCCATGTCAGATACGTGTCGATGTGCTTCGCCGCGATCTCATGCGCCGCCGCCGACGAACCGCCGAACCACAGCGGCGGGTGCTGCTTCTGCACCGGCGGATAGAGCACCTTGCCGCCTTGCGATTGCAGGTGCTTGCCGTCGAAATCGAAGCTGCCGTTGTCGTGCGACTGTTCGAGCAGGCCGCGCCAGATGGTGAGGAATTCGTCGGTGATTTCGTAGCGCGTGTCGTGATCGTGGAAGACGCCGTCGCCGGCGAGCTCGTTCGGATCGCCGCCCGTCACGACGTTGATGAGCAGACGCCCGTTCGAAAGCCGGTCGAATGTCGATGCCATGCGCGCCGACAATCCCGGCGAGCTCAGGCCCGGACGGATCGCGACGAGAAACTTGAGGCGCCTCGTCGCGGGAATGAGGCTCGACGCGACCACCCATGCGTCCTCGCAGGAACGGCCCGTGGGCAGGAGCACGCCTTCATAGCCGAGCGTATCGGCGGCTACCGCGATCTGGCGGAAGTAATCGTAATTCGCAGCGCGCGCGCCTTGCGACGTGCCGAGATAGCGACTGTCACCGTGAGTGGGAATGAACCAGAAAACATTCATCGCGGAATCTGCCTCGTCTGTTCGTCGTATGTTGAAAGAGTGCTTGCCGCGCGCGATGGCAGCGGCGCTCCGACGAGTCTAACGACGCACCGCGCGCAGCCGAACCAACGTTTCGCGTGAAGGATATGCGCGATCGTGCTAACGCCGGAACCGCGATCAGGCGACGTTCCAGCGCGCCTCGGTCACGTCGAGCTTCTTCGGGATCAGCTTGAGCCCGGTGAAGGTATCGGCGATCTGCTGCTGATAAGCGAGCGTGGCCGGCTCGATCGCCTGCACGCCGTATGACGTGCGCCTGAGCGCGGTTTCGATGATCTCCGTATCGAGCCCGACGAGCGGAGACAGTTGCGCGGCCACGGCCGGCACGTTGTCACGCGCCCAGCGATCGACCTGATCCAGTTCTTCGAGCACCGCATGCACGAGTTGCGGCTGCGCCGTGGCGATCTTGCGCGTCGCGAGGTAGTACTGCACGTTGCGCACGAGCCCACTCGCGTCGGTGAGCTGACGGGCGCTGGCCTGCTTCTCGGCGGCGGCGAGATACGGATCCCAGATCGCCCATGCGTCGATGCTGCCCTGCACGAACGCGGCGCGCGCATCGGCGGGGGCGAGATAGACCGGCTGGATGTCGGACCACGTCAGGTTCGATTTTCTGAGCGCCTCGACGAGCAGATAATGAACGTTCGATCCCTTGTTGAGCGCGACTTTCTTGCCGCGCAATTCCGCCACCGACTGGAGTTTCGAATCCTTCGGCACGACGATGGCCTCGGCGTGCGGCGCGGGCGGCTCGTGCCCGATATAGACGAAGTCGACGCCTGCCGCCTGCGCGAAGATCGGCGGCGTTTCACCCACCGTGCCGATATCCACCGCGCCCGCGTTGAGCCCTTCGAGCAGTTGCGGCCCGGCGGGAAATTCGAGCCATTGCACGTTGACGCCCTGCGCGGCGAGACGCTTGTCGAGCGAGCCGCGCGCCTTGAGCACCACGAAGTTGCCGTACTTCTGGTAGCCGATGCGTAAGGTCTTCGGCGCATCGGCGGCCTGCGCGATGCGCCCGGCGAGTCCGCCCGACAGCCCCGCACCGAGCGCGGCGAGCGTGAAAAGCGTGCGGCGACGCGCGGGAATGAAGGGCGTGTTCTTTCGGTCGGACATGCGTTGTTCCTCGTTCAAAAAAGCATCTTTATCGATGCCCACGCCGACGATGTTAACAACGCGCGCCTGTGCGGCTAAATGAGAAATCGTGCTATCGATAGTGCTCGCCGCGAACCTCCTTCGTCACGCATATCGATAGTGCCCGATATTATTTGTCGTGCACGCGCGGCGCCTCTAGCATCACGCTTCCCTCCATCAGCATGCGTGTGCATCATGAAGATCAAGCATTCATTTAAAGCCACTCTGTTCTCGATCCTGCTCGCGTGCGGCGTCGTGAGCGCGCAACCGTCGCTCGCGGCGAATCAGACCGTGCGCGTCGGCATCATGTCCGGCGAAGACGAGGATGTGTGGCGCGCCGTGGCCGCCAATGCCGCAAAGCACGGCATCACGGTGAAGGTCACGACCTTCGCCGACTACACGCAGCCGAACGAAGCGCTCGCGCAGCACGACCTCGACGCCAACTCGTTCCAGCACAAGCCTTATCTCGATGCGCAGATCCAGGCCCGTCATTACGACATAGTGCCCGTGGGCTACACCTATGTGCAGCCGATCGGCCTGTATTCGCGCAAATGGAAATCAGTCGATGCGCTGCCGCAGAACGCGGCCATCGGCGTGCCGAACGACCCGAGCAACGAAGGGCGCGCGCTCCTGCTGTTGCAGGCCAACGGCGTGATCAAGCTGCGGGACAATGTCGGCCTGCTGCCGACCGCGCGCGATATCGCGAGCAACCCGAAGCACGTGCAGATCAAGGAACTGGATGCGGGCATCGTCGGCCGCGCGATCGGTGATCTCGACGCGGCCGTCGTCAACACCGACTGGGCGATCAAGGCCGGCATCAAGATTCCGCAGGAACGCATCGCGCAGGAAAAGGTGCCGAACAATCCGTATCGCAACTTCATCGCGGTGAATGCGAAGGATGCGCAGGCGCCGTGGGTCAAGGCCCTGGTCGAGAGCTATCAGCAGGCCAATGTCGCCTCGTCGATTCTGAGCGTGTATCACGGTGCGACGCTGCCCGCGTGGGAGGGCGCACCGCAGCGTTGACTCGCTCCCATGGATGCCGCCGCGACGCACGAGCGACGCTCACGGCGGCGTGGGACAGGGAGTGACGCCGGCTGCTTGCCGGCCCGCAGCGCATTCGCGCGGGGGAGCGTCGATCAGGCCTATGACGCGGGCTCCACGCGACACTTCAATGAAGACGCCGCACCGCACGCAGCAGCAGATCGCCGTCTTCGGTAATGCGAGGCAGCCGTGCGCCGCTCACGAGCTGCTCCATCGCGATGAGCTGACGTTCGAGAAGCGTGTCCAGTTCGTGGCGGTCGCCGATCTGGTCGGCGGCATCCTTGACTAGCATGAGCGTTGCGAATTCGTGTGCGCTGAGCATACCTGTCTCCCGATTGTTCGAATAACTAATGTAGGTTTGCGTCGGCTGAAGGCGGGGCGCGCATGATTTCAGCGCGCGCTTCAGGACGTGTAACCCGGGGGTACCTCGGGCCGCGATGGCAGCGGGATTTGATAGTAGGACGGGCGTCTCATCCCCGGCAATTCGGGTCGTCCCGGATATTGAGAGTTGATAGCGGAGAAAATCACGCGACATTTACAGGCGCACGCCGCGTTCGACGCATCGGGCTTTCGCAGTCCACCGAATCGGCGCGTGTCCCCTCGATGATCGAAGCGAGGCTGCTCGCCGAACAGTCTTTCGCGGCGAGCACTGATCCCGCGCCACTGCTCAGTGCCCGCCAGCGCCTGCCGCGCCCGCCCCCGTGCCCTTGGCCGGCTTGGTCAGCCAGATGAGCGGCACGATCGCGATGAAGATCACCGCGGACAGCCAGAAGATGTCGTTGAGGCCGAGCATCGCGGCCTGCGCCGTCAACGAACGCTCGAAGAACGCCAGCGCCTGCGAAGGACTGCCGCCGAGCGTGCTCTGCACCGAAGCGATCGCATCGACGAACAAGGGGTTATGCACGCTCGCCTGCTCGACGAGTTGCGAGTGATGCAGGATGGTCCGGTCATTCCAGCCCGTGCTCGCGAGCGATGTGCCGACCGCGCCCGCGAACACGCGCACGAAGTTCGACAAGCCCGCCGCCGCCGGTATCTTCGCGGGCGGCAGGCCGGACAGGATGATGGCCGTCAGCGGCACGAAGAAGAGCGCGGTCGGAATGCCCTGCAGCAGTGTCGGGACGACGAGCGTGAAGGTGTCCACGCCGGTCGTGTAGTGCGAGCGCATGAAGAACACTGCGGCGAAACCGAGAAACGCGAGCGTGGCGAGCACCCGGGCGTCTGAGCGCGGCATCAGCTTGCCCATCACCGGCGCGAGGATCACGGCGAAGATGCCGAGCGGCGCGGTGACGAGGCCGGCATCGACGGAACGGTAGTTGAGATATTCCTGCATCCATTGCGGCAGCAGCACGAGGTTCGAAAAGAACACCGCATACGCGACGGAAATCGCGACGGTCCCGCCCAGGAAGTTGCGCCCCGCGAACAGCTTGATATCGACCACGGGGTTTCGCTCCGTCAGCTCCCAGATCAGAAAGAACACGAAGCTGATGAGCGCGAAAACGCCCAGCGCAACGATCACCGGCGAATTGAACCAGTCGAGGTCTTTGCCCTTGTCGAGCATGATCTGCAGCGACGCGACCCACGCGATCAGCGAGATCAGCCCGACCTTGTCGATCGGCACGCGCTTCACCGGCGTTTCGCGCTCGCGATAGATCGCCCATGTCACGCCCGCCGCGAACAGCCCGACCGGAATGTTGATGTAGAAGATCCACGACCACGAATAGCTGTCGGTGATCCAGCCCCCGAGCGCCGGGCCTGCGATCGGGCCCACGGTCGCGGTCATCGCCCAGAGTGCGAGCGCGGTCGAGCTTTTCTCCTTCGGATAGGAGCCGAGCAGAATGGCCTGCGACAACGGAATCAGCGGGCCGGCCACCGCGCCTTGCAGAACGCGCGCCGCGAGCAGTACGGGCAGATTCGGCGCCATGCCGCACAACCAGGACGACACGACGAACAGCAGGATCGCCCAGACGAACAACTTGATCTGGCCGACGCGCTGCGTGAGCCAGCCCGTCAGCGGAATCGAAATGGCGTTGGCGGCGGCGAACAGCGTGATGACCCACGTGCCCTCGTCGACCGAGACGCCGAGATTGCCCGCGATCGTCGGAATCGCGACATTGGCGATCGACGAGTCGAGCACGTTCATGAAGGTCGCGAGCGCGACGGCAAGTGTCGCGAGGACGAGCTTGCCGCCTTGCAGCGGCGCGGGTTGCGTGGTCGGGTTCATGGCATTACCTGATTCGTTAATGACTGACCTGTCAGATATTTCGACGAAAAAATGCGCGTCAATGAGCCGTCACGTTCCCGGCGATGATCCGTTCGATTTCCGCGTTCGCCTCGGCGCCGTAGTGGCTGAAGACATCGGTCCGATACGAAGTCGTCGATGCCGCGCCGAGCTGCGTGCCGGACTGATCGCGCGTCTCCACTTCCGTCTGCATCGACAAGCCGATGCGCAGCGGATGCGCGTCCAGTTCGCGCTGATCGAGCCGGATGCGCACCGGCAGACGCTGCACTACTTTGATCCAGTTGCCGGTCGCATTCTGCGCGGGCAGCACCGCGAAGGCCGCGCCCGTGCCCGCCGAAAAACCTTCGACATGGCCGTGGTACTTCACCTTCGAGCCGTACGCATCGGCGGTCAGCGTGACCGGCTGGCCGATACGCATATGCGCGAGCTGCACCTCCTTGAAGTTGGCATCGACCCAGACGCCGTCGAGCGGGACGATTGCCATGAGCGGCGTGCCGGGCGCGACGCGCTGGCCGACCTGCACCGAGCGGCGCGCGACGTACCCCGTCACCGGCGCGGGCAGCGTGTTGCGCGCGTTGTCGAGCCACGCGTCGCGCACCTTCGCCGCGGCGGCCTGCACGTTCGGATGGCGTTCGATCGACGTGCGGTCGGTCAGCGCGTGATTCGCCTCGGATTGCTGACGCACGGCGTCGAGCGCGGCCTGCGCGGCGCTCACGGCATCGCGCGCATGAGCGATGTCTTCGACGGAGACCGCGCCGGTGTCGGCGACCGCCATGCGGCGCTTCAGGTCCGCCTGCGCGCGCGTCAGATCGGACTGGCGCTGCGCGACCGTCGCCGCGTAATACGCGTTGTTGACGTACAGGCTGCTCACTTGCCGTACCGTTTGCGCGAGATTCGCTTCGGCATTGGCGAGCGCGGCTTTCGCGTCGGCGGCGTCGAGCGTGACGACGGGCGCGCCCTGATGGACGATCTGCGTGTCGTCGGCGTTCACGGCAATCACCGTGCCGCTCAGTTGAGGCGTCAGTTGCACGAGATTGCCGCTGACATACGCATCGTCGGTCGATTCGAAGAAGCGGCCCGTCGTGTAGTAATAGCCGCCCCAGCCCGCGCCGCCGATCACGATGGCCGCCGCGAGCAGCGAGAGCAGCAGCTTGCGCTTGCTGCGGGGGCGAGTCGTCGTGTCGGATGGCGATTGATTCGCGTCCGTGCGTTCGGTGGTGGTGATGTCGCTCATGTCGGTGCTCCGGTTCCCTGTTTGTCGATCAGCGCGCGGCGAGCGCATCGGCTGATGTATCCGTATAGCCGCCGCCCAGTGCGGCCGCGAGCGCGATCTGCTGATCGCGCCGGTCCATCTTCAGATTCGCGACCGCGCGGTCGGCCGCGAGTGCGTTGGTCTGCGCGTTCAGCACCGTCAACTGATTCGCGAGGCCCGCGCGATATTGCGTGAGCGCCAGTTGTTGCGCGCCGTGCGCGGCGTCTTGGGCGACGTTTGCATCGACGAGTTGCGCATCCGTCGAGCGGATCTGCGAGAGGTTCGTGGCGACCTCGCTCAGTGCGGTGACGAGCGTCTGGTCATAGGTCGCGACGGCATAGTCGAATTCGGCGTAGCGATCCTTGAGTTGTGCTCGCAGCGCGCCGCCGTCGAAGATCGGCAGATGGATCGCCGGGCCCGCCGACATCGTCCGGCTCGCTGCCGTCAGCAGCCGGCCGAAACCGAAGGCGTCGAGTCCGAGCGATGCGCTCAGATTGATGTCGGGATAGAACTCCGCCTTCGCCTCCTTGATGTCGTGCGTCATTGCGCCGACACGCCAGCGCGCCGCGACGATATCCGGCCGGCGGCTCACGAGGTCGGCGGGCAGATTGCCGGGCAGACGCACTTCATCGCCGATGCCGAGCTGCGGACGCGCGAGCGACAAGCCACGGTCCGGACCCTTGCCTAGCAGCGCCGCGATCTGATAGCGCGTCACGACGATGCGGCCATCGAGCGCGGACAGCGCCGAACGGCTCGATGCGAGGTCGGCCTCCGCGGTCTTGCGTTCGACTTCGGTATCGAGCCCGTTGGCGATGCGGCCCGCGGTGATACGCATGATCTTTTCGCGCTCGTCGACTTCGTTCTGCGCGATGTCGTGCAACGCATAGAGCCGCGCGAGCTGGTTGTACGTGCGCGCGATGGACGTGTCGAGCGCGAGCCGCACCGCCTCCGAATCGGCCCGGCTCGCCTGCTCTTGCGACACGGCGGATTTGAGCGCCGCGCGGTTCTTGCCCCACAGATCGAGATCGTAGGAAGCGGACAGGAGCCCCTTGTTCTCCGACTGCCACGAACCGGCGTACGGCGGCGGCACGAGCGCGTTCTCGGAATAGCGTTGGCGCGTGTAGGAGTAGGACGCATCGACGCGCGGCAGCGTGCCCGCCTTCGCGGTTTCGCTATACGCCGACGCCGCCGCGATGCGGGCGCGCGCCTGTTCGAGCGTCGGACTGCCGGCGAGTGCTTCGTCGAGCAGCGCGCGCAGTTGCGCATCGCCGAACTGATCGGCCCAGTCGGACGCCGGCCAGCGGCCCTCGCCGGCGGGCAGGCTCTGCTGCGTCGCGTAGTCTTGCGGCTGCGCCAATGCCTTGTCGCTATGGATGCCGGAATAGTTCGCGCACGCCGCGAGCACAGCGGCGAACATCAGCGTGACGCCGGTTCTCGCGACCCGCAAACCGAACGTACGGCGATTTAGTTGCTTTTTCATTTTCTGACTCGTCAGATAAATGGAGGAAAAAATGCGCGGACGCCTTGCGCCGCGCGCTCAGTCTTCGAGAAACTTGTTCAGCAGCCGGCGGAATTCCTGAAACTCGCTTTTGGTGAACTTCCTGAGACGCCTGTTCACCACGACCGGCGCGATATGCGGCAATTCCTCCGCGATTTTCTCGCCGGCCCGCGTCAGCGTGAGATTCACGACGCGGCGATCTTCCAGACTGCGCGTGCGTTGCAGCAGGCCTCTGTCTTCGAGCTTGTCGAGCATGCGCGTCATGAGGCCCGTGTCGATGCCGAGCAGTTTCGACAGTTCGAACGGCGTCTGCGTCTCGCCGCCGCGCATGGACATGAGAATGCCCATTTGCTGCGCGGTGATGCCGAGATCTTTCAGGGCGGCGTCGAGTTCCGCGGCCAGAAGGTTGCGCGCCTTGTTGACGGCGAAACCGACGCTCTGGGTGAGGGTGAAGTTTTCGGGCGTGTAATGGTCCATGCCTGTTCTCCGGTGCGGCGAACCGCCATGGCACGTAACTTTACTGCAAAGTCAGATTTTGTCAAAGTCTATTTCTGTGCTCGGAGACCGCCATGTGCTCAGTGTGCGTCGATGAACGCGGTGACATCGGCGAGAACGGGCGAGTCCTTGCGCCGCTTCGCCGAGAATGACTTGATGATCGTATCGTGGCCGTATCCCGCATATTTTTTCAGGACGACGGCGTCGTGATGCGCGCGCAACGCGTCGGCGAAACGATCGCTGTTGCGCGGATCGACATCGGTATCCGCCGTGCCCGCGGCGAGCAGCATCGGCGGTTTGTCGCCCGAAAGGAACGCGATGGGCAGCGCGCTCTGGCGCAATGCCGCCGGAAAGATCTCGTCCATGTGAGGGTCGCTCGTCGGGATGGCGGCGTATGGGCCTGCGAGTCCGATCATTCCCGAAAGCGACGTGTTCGCCATGCCCTGCGCGGCCAGATAGCGCGGATCGGTTGCGAGCATCGCGGCCATGTGCGCGCCCGAGGAATGACCCATCAGGAAGATGCGCCGGGGATCGCCGCCGAATTCGGCCGCGTGATCGCGCGCCCAGCGCACGGCCGCGGCGGCGTCATCGAGAAAGCCCGGAAAAACGACGTCCGGATAAATGCGGTAATCCGGCGCTACCGTCACGATGCCATGCTCGGCGAGCGCCTCCCCAATGTCGCGCGAATCCGAACGATGCCCGCTTTGCCAGCCGCCGCCGTAGAAATACACGACCACGGGAAGGTTCGCGCGCGCGCGCGATTCGGGTGCATAGACGTCGAGCCGCTCGCGTTGCGCCTTGCCATAGGCGATGCCATCCGCCCGCTCGCCATCGCGCTCGAACGCGCGACTCGCGACCACGCCACCCACGCATGCTGCCAGTGCCAGGGTCATGAATTTTCTTCGTGCCGGGAAATACATGTTGCCGTCGAACCTCTTCTTTCAGACAGTCATTAGACGATGTGAAACATGCAAGCGTCCGTGCGCAAGACATCGTTCAGAGCGCACTGCCGATCGACCGCTCGAAAGGTTATTGCAAGCATATAGTTCGTTCTCCAATCTGTTGCACAACAGCCGCGTCAATCCTACCGATTTCCGACAGACGCCTTCAGCCAGCCCACGTCTTTTGTTCCTCTGCGCACATTACGGCGCGATTCGGCTCGATACGCTTCATCGTCGATGACACGCGTCCGCCCGGAATCGGACCTCGACGAATCAGAGCGCCCAGAGGCGCCGCGCATAACTCGAAGAGTCAAGAAAAAACAGAAGGCAAGCCGAAGGGACCCGGTATTGCCATAACCGCTGAGGGAGCATTTCATGGATCGTTCGGAATCGCCCAACGAGGCGAGAACACGTCTGCCGATTTTCGACCACGACCCCGTTCGCACCGCACAGTCACAGATGACCGCGTTCACCGCGGCGCTGCAGGCACACACGGGTCAGCCTTTCACGCGCTACAGCGAATTGCACGACTTCTCGGTCAGGAACTTTCGCGTTTTCTGGAAGTGCTTCATGCAATGGACGCATGGACTGCAGTGGTCGGGCGAAGCGGAGCCCGTGTGCGTCGGCGATCTATGCGAGCACGCAAGCTTTTTTCCAAACGTCAAGCTGAACTATGCCGAGAACCTGCTCGGGTTTTCCATCGCACCCGCCGATGCGCCCGCGCTCACCGCCTGCCATGCCGACGGACGCCGCGTGCATCTCACGCGCGGCGAGTTGCGCGCGCGCGTGGCTCGCCTCGCCGACGCGCTTACCCAACTGGGCTTGCGCGAAGGCGACCGCGTCGCGGGCGTGATGCGCAATGACGCCGATGCGATCGTCACCGCGCTTGCCGTGACCGCGATCGGCGCGACGCTGTCGACCGCCGCGACCGAAATGGGCATCGAAACGCTGCTCGACCGCTTCACGCAACTCGAACCGCGCTTCCTGTTCGCGCATACCGCCGCACAGTCTTTCGACACCGGCACGCCGCTCGCGCACAAGCTGTCGATCCTCGCCGACGCGCTGCCAACGCTTGCGGGCGTCGTCTGCCTCGACGGCGATCCGTCGGCCGTGCGCGCCGCGCCGCCCGTCAAATCGCTCGAGGCGCTGCTCGCCGCCGGCGATCCGCGCCGCGTCGAATGGAAGCGCTTCGGCTTCAATCATCCGCTCTTCGTCATGTTCTCCTCGGGCACGACCGGCAAGCCCAAGTGCATCGTGCATGGCACGGGCGGCAGTCTGATCGAGCATCTGAAGGAGCACCGGCTGCACTGCGATCTGAAGCCGGGCGATCGCATGTTCTTCCACACCAGTTGCGCGTGGATGATGTGGAACTGGCAGTTGTCGGCCCTCGCATCGGGCGTCGAAATCGTGACCTACGACGGGCCGATCGCATCGGTCGATACGTTGTGGCGGCTCGTCGCCGAAGAACGCGTCGACGTGTTCGGCACGAGCCCCGCGTACCTGAAGATGTGCGAGGACGCCGGACTCGTGCCATCGCGCGAATTCGACCTGAGCGCCCTGCGCGCGATGATGTCGACCGGCGCGATCCTCTTCGACGCCCAGTTCGAATGGGTGCGCGACAACGTGAAGCCGCTGCGGCTTCAATCCATTTCAGGCGGCACCGATATCCTCGGCTGCTTCGTGCTCGGCAATCCGAACCTGCCCGTGTACGCGGGCGAAGCGCAGTGCAAGAGCCTCGCATTCGACGTTCAGGCGTGGCGCGACGGAGCGCGCACGCAAGGAACCGGGGAACTGGTGTGCGCGAATCCGTTCCCGTCGCGCCCGCTCGGGTTCCTGAACGACCCGGACGGCGAGCGGTTCCACAAGGCGTATTTCAGCGCGAATCCCGGCGTATGGACACACGGCGACCAGATCGAGCTTCCGCCGGAAGGCACCGCGCGTATGCATGGGCGCAGCGATGGCGTGCTCGTCGTGCGCGGCATCAATGTCGGACCGGGCGAGATCTACGGCGTGCTGAACGATATTCCGGAGATACGCGAGGGCATCGTCGTTCAACAACGCATGCGCGATGCCGCCAACGCCGATGGACCGGGCAATCCCGTCGGCGAGCGTCTCGTGCTGCTCGTCACGCTGAAGCCGGGCGCGCGGCTCAGCGGGCCGCTGATCGCGCGGATTCGCCGCGATCTCGTGCGCCGCACGTCCGCGGCGCACGTGCCGGATGTGATCGCGGCCGTCGACGACCTGCCGGTCACGCATAGCGGCAAGCTCACTGAAGCGGCGGTGCGCAACGCGGTCAACGGACTCGACGTGACCAACGCCGCCGCGCTGCGCAATCCCGCCTCGCTCGATGCAATCCGCGCGCACCCCGCCTTGCAACCCCGCCCGGCCGAATCGCCGCAGTCCTACGCCACGCGCGAAGAACTGGGACGGCTGCTGCAGACGAAATGGGAGCAGTTGTTCGCCTTCGCACCGATCGGCCGCGACGACAATTTCTTCGAGCTCGGCGGGCATTCGCTGCTGGCGGCGCGGCTGCTCGCGGAACTGCAGCCGATCATCGGACGCCCGATTCCGCTTGCGACCATGCTGCGTGCGCCGACCATCGCGAAACTCGCCGACGTGATCGATAACGGCGCGCTGCCACAGACATCGGAAGTGCTCGTGCCGATGCGCGAAGGCGACGGCGCGCCGCTCTTCTTCGTGCACAGCGTGACGGGCTCGGTGCTCGAATGCACCCAGCTCATCGGGAGTCTGCGCAAGCAGCGTCCGGTGTACGGTCTGCAGGCGCTCGGACTCGACGGTGAAACGCCGCCGCAACGCCGCGTCGAGGACATGGCGAAAACGTACGTCGAGGAGATTCGCAAGGTACAGCCGAGCGGGCCTTATGCGCTCGCCGGCTTCTCCTTCGGCGGATTGGTCGCGCTCGAAATCGCGCAGCAGTTGTTCGGCGCGGGCGAGCAGACGGAGTTCGTGTGCCTGCTCGACACCTACGTCCAGGAGCGCTGGCTGCCGTGGTTCTCGTTGCTCGAATTCCGGCGCGATTATGCGAGCCGGCTGTGGAAGACGCTCTCGGGCATGCCGCCGAAAGCGCGCGTGACTTTCGCGGCGGGCAAGTTTCGCGCCGCCGTGAACAAGGTATCGATGCGGCTCGGCCGCGTGCCGCAGGCGCAGGCGCAGGCCGCGCCGCTCGCCGATCCGATGCCGCCGGTGTTGCGGCGCATGCGCGATACGTGTCGCACCGCGATGAACAACTATCGGCCGAAGCCGTATGCGGGCGGACGGATCGTCTATGTGCGCGCCGCCTTGCGCGACGAGGACCGGGGCGACCCGCTGCCGCTGTATCGCAAGATTGCACGCGGCGGGCTGACGGTCGCGGAAGTGCCGGGTAATCACGCGGGCGTCATCGAGGAACCGGGCGTCTATGCCGCCGCGGCCGTGCTGGACAGGGACTACAGCGTCGAGGACGAGTCGGAAGTGCAGCGCCGCGGTCACGGCGTCATGGTGCGGGGCGCGTGAGAAGCAGTGGCCGGATCGTCAGCCGCTCGCAGACATGAGCGGCTGACGACCAGCGGCCGTTATGACCTTTGCTCGCCGGTTCCGACGTAAGGCGGCGCGAAGCGGGTCCAGAAGAGATAGCAGGCCAGCACGCTGGCTGCGCCCACGCCGGTACCGAGCGGCACGCCCAGCGGACCGTAAAAGCGAATCAGCACCGCATTGGCGGCCAGCTTGGTCGCGAAGCCAAGCACGGAGATGACGGTGATGGCCTTGTAGCGCGCTTCGCTTGCGAACAACTGGATCAGCACGCACATCCCGAAAGAGAACGGTATCTGCGAAAGCCCGAAGCGAAAGAGGCTCGTGACCGCAATCGTGTCCTCGCTCGTGAATGCGCCCTTCTGGAAGAACAGCTTGATCGCATACGGCGCGAGGAGATAGGCGAGCGCGGCGCCGATCGATCCCACCGCCAGCATCACGAACGACCATTTGATGGCCGTGCTGCGCGCCCGCGCATGATCGCCTCGATGCAGGATTTCCGAAAGAATCGGCAACGTTGCCCGGCTGATGGCGATCGCCCCCATGCTCACGAGCAGCGAGAGCAGGCGGTTAGCGTAGCCGAGCGTCGCGATGGCGCCATCGCCCATATGCGCCATGAAATACTGATCGACGGGAAGCCAAAGGTTCGCGACCACCGAGCCGATCAGCAGCATGCCCATCGAGCGTGTCATGCCCGGCCATTCCTTCGCGCGCAGCGACAGACGCGGACGCGCGGGCACGGCATCGGCGCGTTTCGCGAGAATCCGCAGCCACGCCGCCTGAATCACGATGCCGATCGTCGTCCCCACGATGAGCGGCATGACCGACGTGTTGTCGCGCGCGCTCAGCACGAAGACGAGCAGTGCAATGGCCGGCACGCATTCCAGCAGCGTGTTGATGTGCTTCTCCGATGCCTGGAGCCGCGCCGCCGAGATACAGATCGTGAAGGCCAGCACGCCGACCGGCGTCATGCCGACGACCATTTGACGGCACATCTCGCGCGTCGACTCGGCGAGGCTTCCCGAGAAGAAGCGCACCATGTGAGGCCAGAAAAAGTACAGCAGCAGCGAAAACACGATGCCGATGGCAAGCCCCGCTCCTTCGAGTTCGCCGAGAAGCTGGTTCTGCCGGGCCTTGTCGTTTCTGAGCGCGACGAGCGCGGGAACGAGCAGCACGCTCAACTGGTTCGTGATCGTCGCGGGGAGCCAGGTGACGAGCGTGAGCGCGAGCTGATAGGCGTCGACGGTGCCGCTGATCCCGTACCGATACGCGATCGCCATTTCCTTCGATGCGCCGATGAACTTCCCGGCGAGCACGAATATCAGCAGGACGAAGGCGCTCCTTGCTATGCGCTTGTGGTCCTGATGAACGCCAAGCAGACGCTCTCTTAGCGATTGCACTGTTGCGGTCAGCACACTTCCTCCGGCAATTTGGATCTCGATCCGCGCAGGACCGGCTGGCCGCCTGCGCACCGAGGGAGCGTGCATCAAACGCAACGGTCGGACTGTTCGCCATGCCACCGGCGCGCGATGATGCAGTTTTGCGCGGGCATTTTCGCGCCTCGCCTGGTGTGCTACCGGGCAGAAGTCCGCGATCATAGGTGCGAGAGTTGCGGCTGCGAGACGCCTTACCGAAGCCTCGTCATCGTGAAAATCAAAGCGTGCATGGGATGTAAATGAAGAAATCGATCGTGGTTGGCGTGATAGTGATTGTCGTTTCCTTGCTCGTGATCGATACGCCAGGCGTGACGAGGCATTTTCAGACGGTCTACGCTGCCTGGGACGATGGCCGCATCCTCGATCGCCTTACATTGAGCAACGTCATGCGCTGGTGGCGCGAGTTCAGAGACGGGCGCGACAGCGGCGGCTATCGCGCGAGCCTCACCCGTTCGCCCGTCCCGGCGACGGCGAGTTGCCCGGAGACGTCCTTCACGCCGCCCAAACTGGTCGACCCGCGCAGCCCGAAGGCGTTCGGCGCGACCGGCGACGGCAAAACCGACGACACCAGGGCGTTCCAGGCCGCGGTCGATGCCGGCGACGTGCTCGTGCCCGCCGGAACGTATCTGCTCAATCACACGGTCGTCATCACGGCCAGTCACCGGCATATCCAGTGCGAGCCCGGCGCGACGCTCAAAAAGACGGTCCGCGAGGACAGCAACATGTTCAACTTCGAGGGTCCGTCGACGGGGAACAGTCTCGTCGGCTGCAACTTCGTGGGTGCCAATCCGACCCGCATCCGTGACTGGGAAAAACCCGGACACTACGATATTCCTGTGCAGACCAACGGCGCGGTGGACAACTTCACGCTCGCGGGCAACAGCTTCCGCGACTTCTTCGGCCAGTCGATGTTTCAGACCGAAGGGCAAGGCGGCGGAACCGGCGCCGTGCTGGTGTTCAACTCGTTCGCCAACTGCCCGCTTTACGGCATTGCGCTGGTGGGGTCGGTCAAAGGACGCGTTGCCTACAATCTGGCCGATAACTGCCGCATGGGTCCCGAGAACAACGACGCCACGCAGGACTCCGGCGGCAACGTCCTCGAATGCAACCGCATGATCAACGGCGGCAATATCACCGGCGGGTCCAATGGCGAGGGCGGCGTGGACTATAGCGGGAACGTCGTGCGGCATAACATCCTCGACGGCGGCTATATGCAGGTCAGCCCGCCGGAGCGCGGAAAGCCCGCCAGGTATATCGATAACACCTGCAACGACTGCGGCACTGAATGAGCGCGTTGCGCGGCCGCCCTCATGCGCTCATTCCCGACGTCCAGAATCCTTCTCGACCGATGCGCGAACACGCCGCACCGCGTTTCCCGGAGAAGGATCATGAAATAGATCGGTTATGTCGCTGTCGCTACGGTGTTCGGTATCGGACTGGTGAGCAGCGCTCAGGCGCATGTGTTCGTCGGCATGAACGTTCAGCATGCGCCGACCGCAGCCTTCGTCAATTCCGCGTCGCCGCCTTGCCCATGATCGCGTCGAGCGACTCGCCGATCACCACGATTTCCGTGCGGCGGTTCTTCGCCTGCCCCTCCGGGGTGTCGTTGCTCGCCGCCGGCCGGTCATACGCGAAACCCTTCGTGGCGATGCGCGAGGACGCGATGCCCCGCTCCTCCAGTGCGCTCGCGACGGTCTGCGCACGCTCTTCGGAGAGCGCCCGGTTGTACTCGTGCGTGCCGGTATTGTCGGTGTGCCCTTCGACGATCACGGACTTCTTGCTGCGCTCGAGCAGCACGACCGCGCGCTGGATGGCGGTTCCCGAATCGCTGCGCAGCGTCGATTTATCGAAGTCGAACAGCACGCGGTCGGGCAGACGCACTTGCACGCCCTCGGTCGTTTGCGTCACTTCGATGCCCACCTGCTGATTGAGGGCGATTTCCTTGTCGCGATCCGGTCCGGTGGCGCAGCCTGCCAAGAGGGATATCGAAAGCGCGCACGCGGTGAGAGAGAGGAACTGCTTCATCTTGCTTCCTGATGTGGTGGTAAAGGTTGAGATTCAGACACGGCTCAGTTCGAGAGCAGTCCGCCGGCGCTGCGGGCCACGGCGCTCGCGCCCGCTTTCGCGCTCTTGACCGAATCGGCCGCGGACTCGAGGCTTGGCGACGCAGCCTTGGCCGCCGCCGAAGCCTCCGAAACACCGGATGCCGCCGACGCTGCCACAGCGGGGACGGACTGCTGCGGCGTATCGCGTGTCACAGGCCTGGGTTTCGCGCCCTCATAGGCGAGCCGGTTTCCTTGTACATGAATCTTCACCGGATCTGTGTCTTTCCATTGCCGCTTCGGAATCAGCAGCTTCCATACGCCGTCGCTGCCCGGCGCACGGAAGAACGCCACCACACCGACGTACCCGGCGTCCTTGTCCATCGGCTCGCTGATGCTCGCGCTCGCGCCGGGACGGATCACAACGTCTTTCGTCGCGACGAGATCCGTCTTGAGCAACTCGAGGTCGTTGTTCTGCAACTGCACGTATTCGAGCTGCGCGAAGGTCTTCGAGTCCTTCAACTGGTAGAGCCGCACGACGGTCGAGAGCGGCCGACCGCTCGTGGTTTCGTTCAATGCGGCGCGCGCGTCGAGATCGACGTTCATCGTTTTGACTTGCGTCGTGAAGAGCCATTGCGCGGCGTCGACGGTGCTGTCCTTCGTGGCCTGCCATGCGCCGCAGGCGGACAGCCCAAGGGTCGCGATGGCGACCGCCGTGACAAGCCGCCCGCGCGCGCACGTGATGAAACTTCGACTGCCTGAAGCGTTGAATCTGTTTTGCATCGTTTCGTGATCCTGCTTTCGCTACGTTGTTTTTTGACTGGATTCGCACTGAGCGCATCGAGGACGATGACGCTTGCCGAACAGGAATTGCGCCCCTGCGCGCATCTGTCGATGACCGTTCGCACATTCGAATTCGTAGTGCGTGTAGTAGCCGGACCATGCCTGAGCGAGACAGCGCCATCCGAGCCTGGATGCGTATTCACGCAATCTTGCCAATGCGGGATGGAGTGATGGGTCAGCAGCAGCCGCTCTTGCTCGAGATTGCAGCGCCGCGTCGCGGACGTGATTCGCGCGGAGCTTCTGGCGTTCAAGCGCGGCGCACTCCGGACACCAGGCGCCGTGTCTGATACTTTCCGGCCGGGCCTCCCACACGTGACCCAGGCGGCATTTCCAGGTCAATATGCCTTTGGCCGTCTGCGTCTCCACCGAGAGGCAACGTCCCCCCCGCGACGCGGCGATTGCGTGCATCACGCCGAGCGGCGTCTGCCTTTCGAGCCTCACGCAGGTCTTGCACCAATTGCCCTGAAATGTCTTGACGGCCGTCTGCTCCCATTCATGCCCTTCGGCGCAGCGGAATTTGTAGTAGCTCTGCGGTCCAGAGTAAGCGGTATCGAGACATTCGCCGTTGCGTTCACGAGCGACGCTTTGAAGATGTTGCAAACCGTCTTGAAGAAGCGCTCGCCGCGCGCGCCGCCTCTCCAGATTCAGGTTGCCTTCCGAAGACGAGACATCGGTCATTTCTTGCCGGCTTTCGTGTGGTCATCGGAGATGTCGAGCGTTCCGCCCGACACGGTCAGCTTCAGCGGCGCATCGTCGGGCAGCTTCTTTTTGGGGACGACGAGCTTCCACGTTCCTGTCCTGGCGGCGGTCTGGTAGAACGCGGCGATCGCGACGAATTTCGTGTCCCGTTCCATCGGCTGTGACGTGCTTGCCGATCCGCCGGGATTGATCACTGCCGCCATGCTCGCCTGCACATCTTGTGCGAGCACGGCGTTGTCGCTGTTGAGGAGGTCGTTGTACGAGGCGTCATCGAAACGTTTGCGGTCCTTCAATTGATAGACGCGCACCGCGACCGATCTCGCATGGCCCGCGTCATCCTGATTCGGGTCCGCGCATGCGGTCAGATCGACGTCGACGGTCTTGCCGCGGTTGTGAAACACCGTGTCGTAGGCGGCCACCGTCGAGTCGGAAGCGGCTTGCCACGCGCCGCATCCCGACAGTGAGAGCGTCACGAGCACTGAGGCCGCGAGGGCCATTGTTTGTCGATTCAACATGGTTGCTGGTCTTTCAGGCGGCGCGATGTTGCAGATACGGATTGTGCTGCGGCGACGGAAACGCCTCGCACACGCCCAGTTCCACTGTGATGACGCGCTCTTGCTGCGCGGGCAGCACGACCGTCCAGCCGAGACGCGGCGCGACTTCGGTCCGCTGCTTGCCCACCGCCGGTTCCGGCGCGAAGCGCGACGACATCTGCATACGCAGATGAACGTCCGCCTTGGTGCCGATATAGAGCTTGAGCAGCGCCATGACATCGCGATGCAGCCATGCGCCGGGCAACAAGTCCCGCGCCTGCTGCGCGTCTTGCGGGGCGAGCGTTACGCGCACCGCGCGGCTGCGATAAGGCAGACGCTTGCCGAGGACGTAGGCACCGCCGAGACCGCCTCGCTTGTCGCTTTCGTTCGAGCGTTTCGCCGTCAACGGCTGCGCCTTGCCCGCGCGCCTGGCCACCGGCCAGAATTCATCGACACGCACATCGATGCCCGGCGCGCCCAACGCCACCACGCCCGCCAGTCCCTCCGGTGTACGCGTGCGCTGGATCATCAACCCGAGCAGCGCCAGCGCGCGCGCATCGGGCAAGCCCGATCTTGCGGGCTTGTTACCCCATCCGAGGCCCGCCAGACACAGCAGATTGCGCGAATGCGCATCCGCGCCGCCGTGGCGGAACGTCTCGGGATAGCGATACTTCTTCCACGCGCGGTACAGCAGCGTGACGATGCGGTGATTGAACTGATCGAGAAACGCTTCGACCGCTTCGTGTCCTTCCTCGCGCTGGACGATATCGTCGAGGTAGTGCGTGGGCATCACCGCGTCCACGCCGTATAGACCCATGAAGGTCGTGCGCACGGTCGGCGGCAAGGGGGCGCTGTAGTCGTCGTCGCTGTCGTCGAACTCGACGCCTGCGATCTCGCCCGCCGGGAAACCCATCCGTGGGCGTGGCCGGAATCGCACTGGCTCGTGTTCGGGCGTGTCACGCTGGCCGAAGCCCGGCTGATCCGGCGCGCGTGCTTCGAGCAGCCTGCACAACTGCATGAAGTTCATGCGCGGGGCGCGCGCAAGGAGCGCCGCGACCAGGGGCTCGACGTCGGGAATAACGCGCGGCTTCATAGCGGCACCCGATGCGTCTTGCTGCGCGGCCAAACGATGCGCGCCTGCGTCGGCAGGCTCACGATCGCGAGCTTCGTGAACAGATTGACCTCGGCGTACAGCTCGAAGAAGCGATGCAGCAGTTCGCCGAAGAGCATCACGTCGCCTTCGCCCGAGAACGCTTGCGAGTCGAGCGTTACTTCGATCAGCACGCCGCGCTCCACCGCCCCGCCCGTGACCTCTTCGAGCAACTCTTCCGACACGTGCAGGATGCCCTCCAGACGCCGTCGATTGAGCTCGTCATTGGTCCAGTCGTAAAGCGCGAGGGCGCCGCGCAGCACTTCCGCGTTCATCATCGACAGGAAGTTCGGCGCCAGATGCGAGAGCACGCGCCACTGGAAGCGGTCGCCCGTGGGCGGATACAGCGGCAGCGTCGGCGCGATGAGGTTCCTCACGCCTGCCACGTTCGGCGTGCTTTCCGCGAGCTCGTCGAGGCGCGCTTCGCGCATACCCTTGCGCGGCAACATGCCGTTCGTGCCGGTTACTCTCAATGACACGCTTTCCTCGGGCAAGTCGTCCATGGCTTCCCATGCGTTGCCGCCGAGGATCAGCCACGTCTCGTGCAGTCCATCCATGCCCGGGCGCACGCGTGTATGGAAATACCGTTCGGGCGATTCGTGCCGCAACATGCCGCCGCGATGCCGGAAGGTTGCGAACGGCACGTACTCGTATCGCTCGGAGGTGAGGTGATCGAACGCTTCGACCGCATCGACCGAATAGGTTTCGACGTGCTCGCCCTGATGCCCTGCCGGCACCACGCGATACTCGGTCTCGTGATAATCGATCACGACCGGCTCAGCATCCAGTTCGAACAGATTGATGACCGGCGTGCAAAAGAGCCTGACGTTGTCCTTGCTGAAGCGCTGATCGGAAGGATACGTCTGGTCGAGCACGATCTCCAGTTCGAAGTGCGTCGAATTCTCGGGAAGCGCGTCGAGGTCGAGCCCGCACAGATCGACGAACAGGAACTTCTCGCGGAACGTGAAATATTCGAGCAGCAGTTGATAGCCGGAGAACGCGGCATCGGACTTGGGCCACAGGCGTTCGCCGGGCGCGAAACCCGCCGGTTCGATCGTCACGCCAGCCAGCGGCAGCGCTTCACCATCGCGCACTTCGGGGATGCGCCATTCGATCGCGTGCACCTGACGCGTGAGCGCGAGATGCATGGCAAACGCCGTCGGCAGATCCGCGCTCAGGTGCGGGCGCAGGCGCGAGAGATCCGTTTCCTTGCGATTGGCCGAATGGTCCAGCTCGAAGGCCAGGCGAATCACCGAGCGGCCATCGTGGCGCACCGACGGTCCTGCGCGCAACAGCCGCAACGGATGCAGATCGACCGGCTGCGTCGTGCGATACAGACACTGCACGGTCTTCGCGGACGAGCCGTCGCTCGAATCCTTGCCGACAGGAATCGGCGCGGAGCGCACCGCGACGCCCGCCGGCACGTGCTCGGTGCGTTGATGTTTCTCGCCGAGCGGACTCAACTCCACGATCGAAAGCGATGGAATCATCCGCAGGTAGTGCGGCCACAAAAGGCTCACGAGGCCTTCGGTGAGTTCGGGCAATTCGTCGTCGAGCTTTTGCTGAAGCCGCCCGGTCAGAAATGCAAACCCTTCATAGAGGCGCTCGACATACGGATCGCGGTCGCCGACGCGATCGAGATTGAGCATGCGTGCACGGTCCGGATGCGCGCGCGCGAATTCGCGGCCCGCTTCTCGCAGGTAGCGCATCTCGGCTTCGTAGTAGCGCAGGACCGGGTCGGGTTGAGCCGCGTCGTTGTGGACGTCGATCGATGTGTCTTTATTCATTGGGTTGTTACGACAAGGTCAGGGCGCGCGCCGGGTCGAGCACGGTCAGTTCGTTACGCAATTCGTTGACACGATTTGCCAGCGCAGTTTTGTCGGCGTCCTTGCGCGTGGCTTGCGCCTTGAGCGCACGCATCAGTTGCTGCTTCACCTCGAAGATCAGCGCCGGCTCCCAACGGGTGAGCGGCAACGCGTTGGCAGCAATGTCGAGTTCCGTCAGGAGGGCGAGCGCCGTATCGACGCGCCCGGCGTTGTCCGCGACGCGCGCCATCACGAGCCGCTGCAAATAACGATGGCGCTCCGTTTTCATGCCGGGCAGCGCCTCGAGCCACGCGAAAGCGGCTTCGATGCCCTCGCGCGTCGAGAGATCTCGCGCCTGCGCCTCTATCTCGGGCCAGTCGCTCGTCGCGCCGTCCTGATCGGCGGACACGGGCAACGTCGCCACGCTCTCGCCCGCTTCCAGATCGCGCACGACTGCGTGCCGCGCGATCCATTCGAGGGTGGTGTCGTCGGCGAAGGGCGTGCCGTCGTTGAAGGCGAGCCGCTCGATGCCGGGCAAGCGCTCGAGAAAGAGGGCGAAGTCGGCGCGCAGCAGATCGCGCCATGCGGCGTAAGGTGCGCCCACGTTATCCAGCGCCACGTGCTGGAAATATTGAAGGTCGAACCACAGGTGATTGACGCCTTCCATGAATGCGCCTTCGACGCGTTCGAGCAGTTCGTTCCACTGCTTCTGCAGCACGAGCCGCTTGAATTGCTGGCGGATCTCGCTGCGCGGCGGCACGAGCCGCGTGCGTGCGCTGGCGTCCGCGGGCGGCACTTCATGCAGCGTGTCCCAGCGGATGCCGCGCACGAGCCGCGCCGATGGCAGATAGCCGTTCTCCTGATCGCGCAGCCAGGCGGCCATCGTGCGCGCCTGATCCAGCAGATCACGCGTGGAGGCGATCGGGCCCGATGCCGGCAGCGTCGAGCTGACCGGAATGGGAGCGGTCGCGCTCGGCTCGGCGCTCTGGACCGCATCGTCCTTACGCTCGAAACGCGCGACGAGCGTCTGCAGATTCGGGCGCGCAGCGTCGTTCCACGCGTTCGTGCGCCCGACGATCACATCGAGCGCGGCGATCGCGCGCGCCAGATCGGCGGGTGCGAATGCGCCGCGTGCATCGAGCAGATCGAGGATGCGCGTCGTCGCGAGCATGTCGAGCGCGCCTTTCTTCGCTTCGGCGCGCGCGGGGTGAAGCGCTTCGCCGAAACGATCGATCAGCGCGGCGGCGAGCTCCAGCCCGTCGGCGAAACCGGCCGTGCCGTCCTGGCGCAGGCGCGCGAACGCGTAGAAACCCGCGACGCGCAGATCCTTGCCGACATCCATGGTCAGTTGCTCGCAGGAGCGGATGATCAGGACGTCGTCGATATCGGACAGCTTGCCCGCTTCATCCTTCAGCTCGAAAAAGGCGTCTTCGTAGCCAGGGTCGCGGCCGACAGCGACATCGCCTGCCAATGGCGTGAGCCATCCGCTCCATGCTTCGAGTCGCGCACGGTTCATTTGCTCTGCATCGCGCGACGGGAGCAACGTCTTCAACAATCCAGCCAACATCATTTCGTCTCCGGCAAGGGCACGCCGACCTTTTGCGCGGCGGCGAGCGCGCCCGGCGGCAGAGGCGGAGGTGTCGGCCCTGTTGGTTTGTCTGCAGCGGTCTTCGTCACGAAGATCCGCGTGGGCAGGGTGAAGTGACGCAACTGCAGCACATTCAGCGGCCCTGCGTCCGCCTCTGCACGCAGTTGCACCGAAAGCGGCGGGCTCAGCCCCTGATCGGGCATCCATGACAGCACGTAACGCGCGTTGTCCTGCTGCGTCACCCTCGCGCGTTCGAACAAGCGAATCAGCGCGAAGCGGCCCTGCGCGTACATCGTCGAGCGCAGGCCGCCCTCCTCCGTTTGCCATTGCAACTGAGCGTTGTTGTCCAGCGCCTGCCCCGGCCACTCGAAGGGCACCCACTGCTCCATCTGGTTGAAGTAGTGCAGCTGTTGTCCGGATGCCACGAGCTTCATGTCCGTGATGCCCGGCGTGGGCACGCCGCGCAGTTCGAAGCGTAGGCGGGCGTCGCCCGTAGGAAACAGCACGGTTGAGACACGCGTGAGCGTGTTGAGCGCCGTGAGGAACGCTGGATCGAGTGTCAGCGCTCCCTGGTTCGCGCCCTGTGCGGGCACCCAGTGATCGCCCTGGAGTTCGATCACTCCCGCTAGTTGCGTCGAGACGAACTTTGCAATCACGCCGTTGTCGATGCGCATGAAGCGCGCCATGTCCGGCAACGAGGCGTCGTTGTCCGAGTCCGCGAATGGATAGCGCCCGCCGAAGGCACGATTCCAGTCCGCCAGAATCGACGTGCGCCAGATGTCGTTCAGACTTGACGAAGCGGGCTGCACGACGACTTGCCATGTCTGATCGAGCGGCGCTTCGAAGAGCTTGCCAAAGCCGGACCATTGCTCGCCGAGGCTGGCCGCCAGACGGCTCGCGTAGTCGCGGCTGTCGGCGATGTCCGACGTCTTGCCTTGCAGCACCGCCTGGGCGGCGGCGCGCGACATCGCGTCGGGGTCGGCGCTCTGCATCATCTGCTGCGTCTTCAGGCGCATCGCCGTCACACGTTCCAGATAGCGAGGGAGGCTCAGTTCACCCAAGGCGGCGGTCTGTACGGACGTCTTGCCGTTCGCGGGCACGGGCGCGGTGAGATCGGCGCCGGTCAATCGCAGGATCGGACCGAACGCCGCAGCAAGGGGCGCGAGTTGCGGCTGCGCCTGCTTGGACGGATCCTTTTCGTCTTTGCCAACCCATGACTGGGCCTTCGAGATCAGATTGTCCGACAGCGATTGCGTCGAGGCACCCGCGCTCGCCTGATAGACGACTGCGTTCATGAGCGCGACGAGCGGCGAACGCTGAGGATCGCCCAGCAGCGTCAACTGATCCACCGTGCCCGACAGCGATGACGTGCTTTGCCAGCGGATGCTGTTCAGGAACTGCGCCCAGGCACGGGCGTAGTCATCGAAGTAGCGTTGGCGTAGTTCGGCTTTGAGCGTAGAGGGCGCTGTGTTGTCGATCTTCGCATCGGACAACACCCAGTCGCCTGTGACGGTGCGATGTTCGCTCGCTTCGTCGATTGCTTTCGGGATGCGCTCGTCCCATGCGGCGCGGGTGAATACGCCGGCGACGGTGGCCGTCGTGTTGAAGAGGCCGCGGCTCGGGTGATCGCCCAGGAGCGTCGCCAGCGTGATCGGTGGGTACTTCGGTTTCGCTTCCTCAATGATCTGCTGGTAGATCGCATCGGTCGAGTTCTGCAAGCCCCGCACCCCGACGATCGTCTGACGGGCGGACGCCACAAGTCCGACGTCTGGCGTTATTGCAGTTGTCGCGTCGCGCTTCAGGTGGCTCGCATAGAACGCAATCACATGCTGGCGCACGTCTTCCCAGGTGCCGGGCGTGATCGACGCATTCTGAGGACGCGCCGGTGCGTTGGTCGCCAGCAGTTGCGTGCTCAGGAACGCGGCATCGGCGTGCTCGGGATGCGCGAGCATCAAGTACGTCTTCAGCGTGTCGTAGGCAGCCTGCACTTGCGTGTTGCCGCCGGACGCAATTTCGGCGTCGGAGAGGGAAGCGAGTTGCTGTAGCCGCTCTTCGAGCTTCGCTTTGATCGGCTCGATCAGTACGCGCGAGGCGGCGTTTTGATACGCCTGCCAGAGGGCGTCGTGAAGGGCCACGTCGTGGTTCAGACCGAAGCGGGTGTGCCACGGTGCGCCCTCCTGACGGTGGATTTCGAGGGTGTCGAGCCGTTTGTCGAGCGCGTCGAGGGCGAGCAGCGCCTGGGGCGCGTCGTGCATGGATGAGGCGGTATTGAGCGTGGAGGCCGCGTCCTGCATCGATGAACGATTGGAAATGCCCGAGATCATCGATCCCAGTAGCCAGATCGTCGCGGCGGCGATCGTCGCACAGGCCGCTGTAGTCGACCATGAAAAGCCGACGCGGTGGCCGCAGACTTTGCGGCTGTGAGCGGAAATGGTGTTCCAAAGCGGGAGCTGTGTGCGGCGTTCGTCAGCGGGTGCCGGAACGTCCGCTTCGCGAGCCAACTGGGTGACCGCGCCCTTGACGGTCAGCGGCGCGAACACCAGCCCTTGCACCGACGTCCGGACCAGGCGCGACGCGCTCGCCTGCGCTACCAGATCGCACAACGCAGCACGGGTCTTGTCGATATGTGCCGACAGTTCGGCCAGGTAGCGGTCGCGAGGGTTACTCGCCAGCCGTGCAACCCCGACATTTGCGAGACGCCCGGCGAGGCTATGCAGCGACTGTGCCAGTTCACCCGATTGAAACATGCGCGACCACGTCTTGCCGACGATGTCATTCTCGTCAAACGCATCGACCTGGGTGTTGGTGACCTCGATCACATAGGCCGGAGCCGACCACCGCAGCGCGCGTGCATGACGGGCCAGGGTTTGCGTCAACGCCTCCCCGTTCGCAGTGCCGGCCGAGCTATTCGTCAGGGCGGCGATCGCATCGATCGGACGCCGGCGACGCAACTGCCGGATCTGAGCCAGCCAGCCTTCATCGAGCGTCTCGCGGTTTTGCTTTGCGTGGATCAGTACCGTGTCGCCCGCGATCACGTAGCCCGCATCGACGAGTCCCGGCACCACGGATTCGACGCGCGCTTCCTCACCGACCACAGCGACCCATCGGGTCAGAGACCGCCAGCGCCATCCGTAACGATGGCGCAGCGTCAGCTCGAGTTCATCACGCCGCTGGATGATGAGTTCGCCATTGTCTTGGATTGTCTCGGCGCGAGCGGTCAAGTCCCGCTCATGCTTTTGCGTACCGTCACGCGGCGAGTTTCGGATGACCTTACGCCACGCACCGGTCAGATGCGCTCGCGCTATCAGCGCGAACAGTCCGATGGCAACGACATATGCAACCCGCTTGTAGGGCGAAGGATCGATACCATCGCCATAAAACCAGGCGGAGAAAGCGGCGGCGATAGTCAACGAAACAACAAGGACCCAATATCCCGATGGCCTGCGAAAAAACTTCATGCGTTCACTTCTTTCACTTCTGGTTGATGAGGCCGAACGGTGGGCTGCACGACAGCGAAGTGCAACTCACCGTCTCGCCATGCCACCAACTGCGGTTTATTCACGCTCTTGGCGTGTTGTAGACTCAATGAGAGCGCTAGCCATCCTGACGCGCACCCGGGGCGACCCAGCGCCAGATCGATGTCGTGGACGCCGCTCAAGTCATTGCCGCTCGACACGCCAAGCTTCAGGTCCGACAGAGTCTGATTGATCGCGCCTTTGTCGTCCTTTTCCAGTCCTGCCTGCCACAGATCGCCGACTTCGGCGCCAACGGTTCGACCCCACTGCAGTGCTGTCGATACACAGGACTTGAGGTCATCGCGGTGCCCTGGCACCGGGCGATGCAACAACCCGAGATAAGCGATCCCTCGCCGAGAAAGCAACTGAGGCCAGCCGACGAGCACCGCCGTTGCCACCTCCGCGCTGTTCTGCGGAGGCGCGTCGTGCAACTGAACGGCCACGAACAGCAGCACTTTCTCTAACGCGGGTCCACCCCGATGGTCGAGCCATTCGTCCAGCGCCATGAGACCCTGCTCGTTCGGCACGAGCTTGGCCTCGCAGCGGCGCATCGACTTCGCGTCCCAGCATGTCTGCCAGGTCTGCCGCAGCGCCTCCTGATCGATATCGGGTGGCAACTGCAAGCGGACCCCGAAAGGCACGTTCAGCGGCAAGGCGCGAACCACCTTCTCCATGGATGCGATCAGCCGCACGAAGCTGGCGCGGTAGCGACAGGGGCTCTCCAAATCGACAGGCAACTCGAGCGCCGAGTGGCGAACGCCTTCTCGTCCGTCGAGTGACGTGCGCGCCTCCAGCACGCTCTCGCCTTGCAAGATTCTGGCGGGCAGGTCTTTCTCGCCTGCCGCGGTCAGATAGGCACACGCGATCGCCGCCAGAGGGTCGCTCGCGAATTGAAGCGCCTTATCCCGGTCCTCGCCCCGGACCTCATTCTCGGCGTCGAGGCGCTCGCTTTCCTGATCGAAATAGACCAGACGAAGGCCTAACGCGACGCCCCACGCGAGCGCGGGGCGAGCCAGGAGGTGCAGCCAGAATTCGAGCGTGCCGGTCGGCTCGCCCTTCGGCCATGTGACGAGCGTGATGATCACGCCCGTCACCATGAACACGAGCAACAGGCCTAGCCAGACAAACGGATTGACCGGTCGCGGTCGGTGTTCCAGCGATTCAGCCGCAGGCAATACCACAGGCATTTTCGACGCTCAAAGCAGGCTGGAAATAAGATGACATCCGCACATCGCGCGATAGCCGTGACGTGCGATTGGTACGCCTTCGTCCATCGTCTCCTCATCGCCATCGATGATGAGATTGGGCTTGATGTCTGGGTGCTTGGGGCAGGTTACTTCGTCACCCTTGCGCGCGATGCCTCGACCGTCGTAGCTCATAGTGGTCGAGGCGGTGATGACGCGGCCGCCGTGGTCGGTGGCATCGCCGAGACGGATTAGATTGATCACTATAACGTCCTTTATCGGAGGCGGATGACGCTCAGCTACATTTTGGAGATCGCCCGGCGACCTGTTTCCTGGTATTCATGCTTCACAACATTGGGCGTCGAATATCGGCCATGTGGAATCTAGGTTGACTCAATAAAAGTCGATATCGAATTTTTTTTCTTTCACGCACCCGCCAGCGATAACGGAAGCGTTGTCTACAGATACGCCGGCGTATCTCGGCCTTTTAGATTCGACATCCATGATTATCGTGACGTCGCCGCTGGTACTTGTACCCTTGAAGATGTTCGTCTTCACCAACTCTCCGTTACGCAAGAAAGCGGAATCGTCTCCCATTTCGTCTTTCGCAGCAGACAGAACAGCCGAACCTTCCAATATCGAATGACAAGTCGACGAACGCAGCGCAATACGATAAGTAATCGCGCGCTTGCCAAACGAGTTTCGCCCGCTATCTTGCAAGACGATGGTTCCCTCGTATGACTTCACCGTTGATGCATCCGATGCTCGATATGTCTTAAGCGTCGTCGACGCCGACGCACTCGTGATCGAGCCAGAAACAAGGACTACTGTCATTGCGACAGCCAATGGAATGATCTTTTTTTGCATTCTATAAATTGATAACATGAGAAGACACCTGACATGCTTCAATGTGTCGAGGCGGCACTCATGATTGAACCATCCGTCCTTACGGCGTCGAGTGCGTAGTCTTGGTCGGTCTCTACATATTCCATAGGAAAGCGATAGGCTACAACCCACGACGCCGGCAGGGCGCTGTGACTTACTTCATGTGACCGGCCCTGATTGCCACCCAATGTAGCGATACGGGACGATCCACCGACAGCTTTCCCACTCACGAAAGTGACATGATGTCCACCTTCCGGAAACCGGACGACAGCCACAGCCCCTAATGCCGGTCTGTTTCCACGCGTTGGTCGTCCCCATTTCGCGAGGCTGCCTTCCCACTAAAGCCAAGGACCGAGATCAATCCCGGTTGTGGCTTCAGAGTCAGGCTATAGGCCTGAGTTGGTATGACCATCGACATGCGAAACGAGTCCTCCCTAAGGTTGCGCCGTCCGGTCTGAAGAGAATGCGAGGCGGACCGCTGCGAACGCCAGCGCGCTGCCCCACGATTGCGCGACGTCCACCATTCGACCATTGCGCGGGATGATTACATAAATACTTGCTGGTTGGAGTCACCGAAGCATCGCAGTCCGTAACGACTAGGTGGTTGTTCAAGATCAATCAGTCACTTAGGTTTTTGCGAAAGTCCGTTTTTCGGAGCAGTCCTAGACGCGCACTTCCGAAACCCGAGTAAATCACTCAACGAAACTGCACATCCGCGTTCGCGTGACTCGTCAGAGCGTTGTTGATGTCCACCTCTCGCGACAGGGAATCGCAGCAGCCGCCGCCGTGATCGGGCGTGCGCGAAGTGCGTCGGCGGCCCTTCGGCTTGTTCACCACGCTGAATGGCGCATAGCCGTGATGATCTGATAGGGAGCGCCTACGAGCGGGGTTCCGTCTGCATGGTTAATCACTTTGAAGTTCTGCTCATAGAGATTTCCGTCGGGCAGATTCGGCAAAGTTGGCTGCATCGACGCTGCGCCCTGCTTCCCCCAGAAAGTGCACCTCTCGTAGATGTCACCTGGCGTGCCGCTTTCGATTCGATTGGCGTTTATCTTGATGTAAGACCCGCCCGCGCCAATCCAGACTTCCTTGGCCGCCGATAGCACGAGGCGACCGTCCACGCTGGATATCGACAAGTCCTTAAGCGCCGACAATGCCATCTCGTCGCTCTGTGATTGGACGTCGACTTTCCCCTTCGCGAACAGCTTCATCCCCATCCGCTGCGCGACCATCGAAATTGCGTCGCCTGCCGCTACGGTGAAACGCCTCAGCACGCCGATGTCCGCGCTCCCGCCCGCTGTCGCGATCAGGTTCTGGCTAGCGCTGAACTGCATGTGCGATCCCGAGACAAGACCGACACCATCTGGAGCGCTCACCAACACGCCCGCCTTCTTCAGTTGCGTCAGCGTGCCGTCCAATAGCTGCTTCTGCTTTTCATAATCCGCCGCGATCGCCTGAGCTGCCTTGGCTGCTTCAGACAACGACTGCATCTGCTGATACGCCTGTTCGAGCAGGCCTTGCGCCGGCTGCATGTCGAGTTGCTTGCCGTTCGCTGCATACTGAGCATCGGCGGAGATGAACACGCCCTTCGCGCCCCGGACGGCTACATGCTCGTCGCTGCGCAACTCCGCGCCCCTCCCTCTTTCCTTCCGATCCCCATCGACCATATGCCCCAGATTCAGCTCACTGGTCTGGAACGGCGTGGTCAAGTGAATATGTTCGATCCCCTCCTTATCCTCCATGCGCAATTCGTTATGCGCGGCGGTCCTGATGAGGTTGCGCGTGTTGTTGAGGTTATTGACGAGGTCCGGATTCAGGCTGTCATGCAATGCACCGATAATCACCGGCCGATTCGGATCTTGCGCCGTAAAAATGAGCGCAACTTCCGTCCCGTCGATTAACGGAAAGTGATGCCCATAATTGGCCCCGGCATATGGCTTGGCCATACGAATCGCACGGCTGCGTCCACCCGGGCTCCATTCGTCCAGATCGAACGGCATCTTGACGACGTAAAGCCCTTTTTCCGTCAAGTAGCTGTATTGGTATTTTCCGGGAGAATCGACTCGTGCCGGAAGAATGCCTTCGATCTTCGGTTGCTTGACCGAGTCGATGCTCGTGCGCCACCGACGATCCGCCGGAATCGCACGGAACGCCGTCCAGTACGACGTGCCACGTCCACCACCACAGCGGATCGACGTGACGAACAACCCGTGCGGCGCATCCTTGGGATTCACGTCAAGCCCCATCACCTCGCCTACTTCGAGCGAGAAGGGATTGCCCCGGCCCCGGTAGCTGATCTGCGTGGCCAGATGCTCTTCATGACGCCGGCGCGCGATTTCGCGACCTTCTTCCAGCGTCTCGTAATGCTCGCCCCAGTGGTTATCCACGCCATCCGTGGTCTTGTCGCCGGGCGCAGCGTTCTGCTCGACCAATAGCGACACATCCGACTGACGATGGTTATAGTCGTTCAGTTGAATTGCTTCAGGCACGCGCTGCGTGATGGTCCGTAGAGACCGAATGGACTCCGCACCTGCGCTTTCCAAGCCCGAATGAGAGCGCAACGGCACGACACGTTGTTTGCGGGCGTACGCATCCAGATCATCGCCAAAGATGATGACCGTGCGATCGTGCTTCTGCTCAAAGCGGAACCAGATCCCCGATTCAGCGCAGAGCCGTTGAATAAAAGCGAATGTGGTTTCGTGAAACTGAGTAACGTATTCGAATCGCTTGTATTTGCCGCGCAGGCTCTTGAAATCGAAATCGACGCCCAAGCGATAGCCGTAGTGGCGCAACGTGTCAGTGATGATCTCCACCACCGATTGTTTCTGAAACAGCCTGCTCTTCCTCGCTCTCGCCAAATCTGCGATCTTGGGCACGAGCGTGGCACGATACCGCGTCTCGTCGGCCGATGAACCGAGGTTCTCGAAGCGCTGGATAATGCCGTGAGTCGCGTACTTCAACGGCATCTTGCTGAAATCTTTCCAGCGCAACCCGAACATCTGCTCCAGATAACCTTGCGCTGGATCGACAGGTTCGATGGTGAACGTCGCGGGTCTGCCTACAACCTCATCCATCGGAATGTCGGCAGCGGGGCTCGTGAATTCGATTCGATATTCATACAGCGCGCTGATGTCTGCGCGGCCATTGAATCGAAGGACCGAAATCGGCCCCGGTTGCGGCTTGAGGGTCAAGCTGTATGCCTGACCCGGTACGACCATCGACATGCGAAAGAAGCTCCCTGAAGTGGCGCCGTTTAGCGCCGGGAATTATTACCCAAAAATGCTCTTTCAGGATGCTTCGAAATCTCGCGGTCCGAATGTTTTGCGAAGGATTACATACGATTAAAAACTCGTGGATATTACGGGATCTTCAATTTTCAGAATAGTCCGAATCCTTTCCGGTGAGCGAGGCGCCCCTGGAGTTCTGCGCCATGCGCCTCGGCAATGGAAGGCGCTTCCCGCCCGCGCAACGCGCAACCCTTCAGCCTCGAAACAACACCGACGCACAAGCAAACCTCGCCGGCGCATCCCTACCATCCTCGATACGAATGCCGTCGTTCCACGTCGCCATGCGCTCGACCCGCGAGAACGCTCCGACATTCAACTGCCCCGCGTTCCAGCCGGTCGCGAGGTGGACTATCGTGACGTCCTCGGTCTCCCCCGATCTCGCTGACACAATCGACGCATAGCCGTTTCTTCGCGCGGCCTCTAGCGCGGCGAGCGTTTACGTTCGTGGCGGCTTCATCGACGAGCGCGGCGCGCGTAACGAGAAAGTCGTCGCCCACGATCTGCACCTTGCTTCCCGCCGCGCGCGTGAACGCGATCATGCCCGCTTCATCGTCTTCCGACAGCGGGTCTTCCATCGAGACGATCGGGTATCGCTCGATCCACTTCAACAATTTTTCGATCATCGCGTCGGTGTCGAACCGGACGTCGTCCAGCCCGAGCGTGTACTGCCCGCCTTTGCCGAACTCCGATGCGGCAATATCCAGAGCGATGCCCACGTCCGCGCCCGGAACGAACCCCGCCGCTTCGATCGACGCGACCAGCACGTCCAGCAACACCGGCCCGGCCGATCCCAGCAGCATGTTCTTCGGGCTGACATCGCCATGAGTGAGCGCTTCGCGCGTGCGCGCCGTCTCATGGGCCAGGCGAAGTCGGCGCAGCAGGTGCGCCAGCGCGCGGGGGTCGTCAGCAAGATCGATACAGGGATCCGCTTTGCCGTCCTCGCGGCCGGAATCCGAACGAGCCGTCGGCCAATGGTAGCCGAATCGCTCGCCCGTTCAGCGAGCCATCAACGCTCGAAGCGCCCTCACAGCACGCGCATCGGTTCCGTCGGCGCGGCGTGGCACCCGTGGCGCATCTTTCTTGCTTAACGATGGTCGAGGCCGCCACTCACGCGCGCCCGCGGCGAACCGCCACCGAGGGGCAAACCCGCCCCGGCCAAGGGCGGCACGGAGGAGCGATGCGTCATATCCGAATCACACCCGGCATTCGTCACGCAATTTCTGCCGCGCTGATTGCACTGCTTACCGCATGCGGCGGTGGAAGCGACTCGGGCGGAAGCGACTCGGGCGGAAGCACTTCGTCGGCACCTGCGGGCGGCGTCAAGCTGCAGGTCGTGGCGTTCGGCGACAGCCTGTCGGATGTCGGCACGTATGCGCCCGTCGCGAGCGCGGTCGGCGGCGGCCGTTTCACGACGAATCCGGGCCAGGTCTGGACGCAGGACGTCGCGCAGTATTACGGCGACACGCTCACTGCCGCGTTCACGATCGACCTCGGGCACGAATTGAAGCCGCAAAGCGGATTGGGGTACGCGCAAGGCGGATCGACGGTCGCAACACCTGCCGACCAGAATCAATTCCTCACCGACGTGATCGGCGATGTCGAAATGCCGGTCAATCAGCAAATCTCGAGCTATCTGTCCGCTCACGGCAGTTTCAATTCCGGCCAGCTCGTGCTCGTCTGGGCCGGCGCGAACGACGTCCTGCGCGCGGGCAGTCCGCCCGCCGCAAACGCGACGGTGCAGACCGCGGCGACCACGCTCGCGCAACTCGTCGCGAAGATCGTGCAGAGCGGAGCCGCGCATGTCGTGGTGGTCAACGTGCCGAATATCGGCCTTTCGCCCGATGGCATCAAGTCGTCGGATGGCGGTGGCAACCTCACGCAACTGTCGCAGCTTTTCAATGCGACGCTGAACGCCGCCCTGCAATCCAACGGTCTGCAAGGCAAGGTCATCGTGATCGACTCGTACGCATGGACCACGCAGACCATCGGGAACTATCAGGCCAATGGATTCACCGTGTCCAACACCGGGCAGGCCTGCGACGCATCGAGAACTCCGCACGACACGTCGCTGCTCTGCTCACCGGCGACCTACGTCTCGTCGAATGCGGACCAGACCTACATGTTCGCCGACAATCTTCACCCGACGACGCGCATGCATCTGCTCTTTGCGCAATACGTCGAGCAGCAGCTCGCGGCGAGCGGGCTCGGGCACTGACTCGCGCGTGAGCGTGTTTCGCCGCGCGTCGAAAGCGAAAACCCGGCGCGGCGAATCTCGATGAAGAGCGCTCGCGATTCGATATCTCGCGGCTGCGCGTCGTCGACCCGATAGCCTGTCGATTTCCGGCGCTTCGTTCGTCGTCTATAAAAACGGATCGCGTCCGCGAACATGGAGAACGTTCATGCGCAAGCTCATCGTTTCCGCTTTCATCAGCCTGGATGGCGTGACTCAGGCCCCCGGCGGCCCGACAGAAGATCCGAGCGGCGAGTTCCGTCTCGGCGGCTGGATCGTGCCCTACGCCGACGAAGCCATCGGCGAGCACGTGCAGAGCCTGCTCGCGCAGCCGTTCGACCTGCTGCTCGGACGTTGCACGTACGACATCTTCGCGTCGTACTGGCCGCACGTCCCGGCCGATTCGAAGAGCCGCACCATTGCCGAGGTGCTCAACCGTGTCGCGAAGCACGTCGCCACGCATCGGCCCGACGATCTCGACTGGGAGAACAGTCGCGCGCTGCAAGGCGATCTCGCCGACGCGGTCCGCGCGCTCAAACGACAGGACGGCCCCGACCTGCTGACCTTCGGTAGCGGCGACATGGTGCGTCAACTGCTCGCGGCCGGCCTCGTGGACCACCTTTGTCTTCTGATCTATCCCGTCATGCTGGGACGCGGCAAGCGCATGTTCGGCGACGACGCCCACGTGTCCGCGTTCACGCTGGCGCATTCGACGCAGACGCCCGGCGGTGTGCTCATCACCCGCTATGTCCGCGACGGCGAGGTGCGCACGGGCACGTTCGAAGACGCCGAGTGACGCACGGGCCGTCGGCCGCGCGGGCGTCGAGCCGGCCCCGCTTGTGATTAAATGTGCTTTCTGTTTGGCCGGGACGCCGTGAGGTCTGCGTCCATTCGTCGTGTGTCCGCGGAGCGCGCCCGATGACGAGCACCTGGTTGCATAGCCTTCCCTTATGGCAAATGACCGTCGTCGTTTTCGGCGCGGTCGGCATCGTGGGAGCGGGCATCCACTTCGTGGGCCGCCGGCTCGCCGCGAGTGGGCACCGGCGGTCGTTCACCGCGCTTTCGCCCGGCCTGCTTTCTCCGATCGGCGTCATCTTCGGCCTGCTCATCGCCTTTACCGCCGCGCAAGTCTGGAACGATACGGCGCAGGCCAACGCCGCCGTCGACACGGAAGCCGGCGCGCTTCGCTCCGTGGTCGTCCTGTCCGCCGTTTTCCCGGAAGACGCGCAGATGCGACTGCGATCGCTGATCCGCGAATACATCGAGTACACGGCCACGATCGAATGGACGTCGATGGCGCAAGGCGCCGCCACGCTGAAGATCAGCCCGCCCACACTGAACAAGGCGCTGCAGTTCACGCTCTCGCTGCCGGCGAACACGCCCGGACAGCAGACCGCGCAGCGCCAGGTGGCGGTGTCGCTCGAACAGGCGCTCGAAGCTCGTCGCCAGCGCATTCTGGTGAGCCGCTCCGAAGTCAGCGGCGTCAAGTGGCTATGCCTGAGTTTTCTCGCCGCCTGCCTCGTGTTCGCGATCGCCCTGATTCATTGCGAAAACCGCCTGACGTCCGCCCTCGCGATCGGCCTGTTCTGCGCGAGCCTCGCCACGACCGTGTTGCTGATCCTGTCGCACGACCGCCCGTTCTTGGGCGCGATAGCCGTGTCGCCCGATCCGCTTTGGCAGGTCATCCCCGAGGATCGGTGACGGCCGCCGATGGCATGAATAAAGACTCTCCGAATTCGCAGGCCGGTTCCATGCGTCGGACAGTGTTCGACTCATCCCTGCCGGGTCGCTCGTTCCCGTCAAGGGCAGGCTTCGGAAGCGTAAGGGACGGGTGTTCGCGCCGTACCTTCTTCGCGCGGGGCAAGCGCTTTCTGCGCCGCGGACGGCGGCGCGAGCCCCATGAGCCGCGCAAGCACGGGCCAGCGCTCGAGCGCGCCGTGATATTCATTCTGCGCCTGCGCATCGAAATAGCGCCCGGCATCGAACCCGCTCACTTTCCTGGCGAGCGCCGCGACGTCATGCACGCCGCGCGCCTGCGCCTGAGCGTCGAGCGTGCCGGTCTCCGCGCTCATTTCTGCTCCACCCATACGCCGTCCGGCGTCTTCACGACATAGCCCGCCGCCGTTTTCATCACGACGGTCCCTTCGTTCTCGCCGATCATCTGCGTCTGCGGCAGACTGGCCGCGTATTGCGACAGCGTCACGCCGGGCTTGAACGGGCTGTTCGACACGAGGTTCGACAGCAGTTGCGCCACCGCGAGGAAGCTCGTCGGCTGATCGATGACCGTCGTCGGTCCGTGATCGCCGTTAAAGCCCACGAGACGCACGCCGACCGGCCCGTGCACGACGCTCGGCGTCGGAATCTCGCGCAGGCCCGCGACCTGGTTATTGTCGCCACGCAGCGCCGCGCCATGCTCCGGCACGAAGACGATCACCGCGCGCCGGCCCGATTGGCTGACGAGATCCGCGAAACGGTCGAAGTCGCTCATCAGCTTGTTCACGCGAATCGGATAGGAATCCAGGCTCGACAGCTTGCTGTCGGGCAGGCGGTTACCGTCGTGCAGGCTGATCGTGTTGTAGTACAGCGCGACCGGCCCCGGCACCTGCGCGCGCTGCGCATACCAGTGGGCGAGCGTCCCGTAATCGTCCATGATCGGAGAGCCGTCGAACGCGTGCATCGCGACCGGCACCGACGTATTCGAGATGAACGGCACGTTGGGCACGCCGAGGTTGTCCTTCACGACCTGCGTGAAGTTGTCGAAGTGGCCGTCGTGATTGAACGCGACCTGCGGCGTGAAGCCCGCTTGCGCGAGATCCGCCATCAGATGGCATTGCGCGGGCGTGTCCTTGTACAGGTCCGCGTGCGCTTGCTGGCCGCACGACGCGCGCAGCACGCGGATTGCCGCCGGGCCGCTGTAGCTCGCCGCCGTGCTGAAGTCGGTGAACAGATAGTCGAAGTGCGACAGCATCGGATGATTGCGCGTCTTCGCGACATCGAGGTCATCCCACGAGAGCGAGCAGATGTGCAGCACGATCACGTCGAATTGCGACTGGGGATCGGCGGCGAGATGGCCGAACGCCACCTGGCGCGGCGCCTCCGTCTTGCGGAACGCGGCGAGCGTCGCCTCGTAGTCGGCCGGGCCCGCGGGCTGACCGTTCGCCTGTGCGGCCGCGACGGCCGCCGCGCCTTGCGGATTCGCCTGCATGCGCGCGAGCACGGCGTTCGCCCCTTGCCACATGGGCAGCACGACGAGCGCGATCATCACGAAGGTCGCGACGCGCAGCCAGCGGTTGACGATCAGGTACGCGACGAAGACGCACAGCCCGACGCCGAGCACCATCGGCGGCAGAAAGCGCGGCAGCAGTTCCATCCAGTAACCGAAGCTGAAGGTGCCGAGGTTCCCGAACTCCTCGATCACGCGCGCGAACGGCGGCACGTTTGCCTCGCGGTACATGAGCGGCAGGCCGATGGCGAGGCCCGCGACGAGCCGCAACGCGCGCATCGCACGCGAGCGCACCGGCGAGCTTGCCGCGAGCGCGACCGCAAAGCCGATGTTCGCAAACCACAGCGGCTTCAGGTGGCCCGTCGAAAACAATGCCAGCTTGATGATGAAATACAGGTTCCAGAACGTCATCGTCGAATTTTCTATGCGTTTGTTCGCAGCTGTTCTTCGGCACGAACGGCCGAATCTTTATGGCGCGCGTTCCGGCGCGAGTCTTGCCGCGAGCGCGCGACGCGCGCCTTCGAACAGCCGAACGTAGCCTTCGACTCCCATCAGCAGCACTTCCTTGAGCCCCTTGAGCGGTGCGTCCTCGTCGGTGCGCTCGTCCCAGTCGAGCCACGCGTCGGCGCGCCCGAACGTACATTGCACGAGGCGCCGTTCGTCCTCGAGGCTCAGCGCGTCGAAGCGCACGCCGAGATGCGAGCCTGCGCTGCGCGTCACGCGCACCGGAAAGTGGAACTGCCGCTCACCCCGGCTCACGACCACGCCGAGCGTGTCGCCCGGCTGCAGCGGCAGGTCCGCATCGACGACGAGGCCGAGACCGCCGGTCGAGTAGTCGCTCGTGCTGCACGCGAGCGTGCTGCCGTCCGGGAACACCAGCGTCGCCGGCATGCGCATGGCGATGCGGTGCGTGACGCGCACCTGCTTCGCCTCCCGCGCGACGCTCACCGCCGCGCCGAGCATCGCCAGGTTGTAGATGGTCCAGAACACGTTCATCAGGATCGTGGGGCCTTCGTCGCCCGCGCCCGACACGAGGCGTAGCAGACCGAACGCCATCGCGAGCGCGTTCACGCCGAGCAGCACGAGATAGGGCTTGCTCATCGCCCAGTCGATGTAGGTCTCGTCGATGCGCCCGCCCTTGTCGGTCACGTTGAACTTGCCGTGCTTCGGGCTGAAGAACGCGATCGTGGTGGGCAGCGCGATGTACCACGCGAGCACGGACTCGTACACCTCCGCCCAGAACGAATGACGGAACTTCCCCTGCATGCGCGAGTTCGCAATATTCGCGATGACGATATACGGCAGCACGAAGCTCGCGATGGTCGTCGCGGCCGCGTTGATGAAGTACATCCCGAAGAAGAGGTACCACATCGGCATCGTCAGGAAGACGAGACGCGGGATGCCATAGAAAAAGTGCAGCATCGCGTTGCCGTAGCAAAGGCGCTGGAAGAAGCCGAGCCCGCGGCCGAGAAACGGATTGTCGATGCGGAAGATCTGCGCCATGCCGCGCGCCCAGCGCGTGCGCTGCTTGATGTGGCTCGCGAGGCTCTCGGTGGCGAGGCCCGCGGCCTGCACGGTGGGCAGATACGCGGTGGTGTAGCCGCGCCGGTGCAGCTTGAGGGCCGTATGCGCGTCCTCGGTCACGGTCTCCACGGCGATGCCGCCCACCTCTTCCAGCGGCGCGCGCTTGATGACCGCGCAGGAGCCGCAGAAGAAAGTCGCGTTCCACAGGTCGTTGCCGGCCTGCACGAGCCCGTAGAACAGGTTGCCTTCGTTCGGCACGCGGCGGAACGTGCTCAGGTTGCGCTCGAACGGGTCGGGCGAGAAGAAGTGATGCGGCGTCTGCACGAGCGCGCATTTCGGATCGGCGAAGAAGGTGCCCATCGTCGCCTGCAGGAAGGAGCGCGTCGGCACGTGATCGCAGTCGAAGATCGCGATGTACTCGCCCTGGGTCTTCGCGAGCGCGCGGTTGATGTTGCCCGCCTTGGCATGCTGGTTGTCGTCGCGCGTCACGTAGCCGATGCCCGCCTCGCGCGCGAGCGCCTCGAACTCGGGGCGATGGCCGTCGTCGAGCAGGTAGATGCGCAGCTTGTCCGCGGGCCAGTCGATGCCCTGCGCGGCGAACAGCGTCGGCTTCACGACGGAAAGCGGCTCGTTGTAGGTCGGAATGTAGACATCGACGCTCGGCCAGTCGGCGGGGTCGTCGGGCAGGGGCGAGACGGCACGCGCCAGCGGCCACGCGGTCTGGACGAAGCCGAACAGCATGACCATCCACGTATAGGCTTCCGCGCCGAACAGCGCATAGCCGACGATGGCCTCTCCCGGCGTGCGGAAGTCGAGCGTCTGCGTGGTGCGCCACCAGACGTAGCGCACCATCACGAGCAGCGCGAGCGAGGCGAGAATCAGCACCGGCATGCGGCCCGGCAGGCGGCGGATCATCAGCGCGATTCCGGTCAGCACGGCGAAGAACACGAACTGGCCGCCTGCGGCGAGCGGCGATGTGCCGACCACGGTCCAGAGCAGCGCGCCCGCCGCGACCACCGCCGGCAGCACGACACGTGCGCGGCCGACGCGCTTCGCGCCGCCTTCGAGTTCGTCGCCCCAGCGCGCCCAAGGCAGCGCGTCGAGCAGCGCGCCGGCGCGCCGGCTGATCCACACGAACGCATAGACCCCCGGCGACAGAATGCGCTCGATGCGGTCCAGCGCGGCGCGCACGCGCTCGACCATCGACAGCGTGCGGGCGCGGGCGCGCGGCGGCCGCACGAGCGCGCGCAGCAGCCATTCGCGTGGACGGCGCACGTCGATGACGCCCCACTGCGCCGCCCAGCGCAACACGAACGCACGCAGCAGCACGCGAGGAAGGTCGCGCCGGCCCGCGCGCGGCGGCTTGAAGAAGAGGCGCACGCACCAGTCGAGCGGCGAGCGTTCGTCGGGCAGGCCGAGGCCGCGCGCGATCCAGCCGACGATGCCGCACCGGGCGACCCGCCGCAGCAGCTCGCGGGCGATGTCGCGCCGGCCCGCGCGAGGAGGCTTGAAGAACAGCCGCAGGCACCAGTGGAGCAGCGAACGCTCGCCGGCAAGACCGAGACCGCGCGCCATCCAGCCGATGATGCGCTCGCGCAGGCCCGCGCTTTCCTGACGCCGGTCCCCGCGCGTCATGACGGCTCGCTTGCGGTCAGCGCGGGCAGCCAGGCATCGACGTGCTGCGCGAGTCCGTGCAGATCGTGCGATGCCTGCGAATGCGGCGCTTCGTCGAAAAGCCAGCCGCCGCGTGCAAAAGATTCAGGCATCGCCGCGTCCAGATGGATGCGCTGCGCGACGGGCGCGCCGGCCGCGACGCGCAGCATCGCGAGGACGTCACGCTGCATTTCGCGCGCCGGATTCAGCCGGTTGACGACGAGCTGCACATCGGCGCACGACTCGCGCAGCGCGGCAAGGTGCGCAACGAGCGTTGCGCACGCGGCCGGCTCGGGCGCACAGATGCACAGCACGAGATCGGCGGCGCGCGCGGCGTGATCGGCATGCGGCGACGGATAGCGCGGCGTGTCGATCAATACGATGCCCGTGTCCGCGAGCCCGATCTCGCCGGTCGCGCGCGCGAGCCATTGCGGGTCCGCGGCGAGACGCGCGGCGCTCGCGGCGGCTTCGTCGAGCGTGAGCTGTCCATGCGGCACGAAGAGCACGCCTTCGTCGTTGCGCCAGGTGCGCTCATGCCAGGCGTGCGAGGCGTCCGTCAGCGCCCGTGAGATGCCTTCTCCCGCGAGCGAGTCGAGGCCGAGCCAGGCCCCGAGCATGTTCTGCGGATCGAAGTCGAGCGCGACCACTTCGCGTCCGAGGCGCGCGAGCAGCACGGCGAGCGAGGCCGTGAGCATGGTGCGGCCCGCGCCGCCGGTCGTCGAAATCAAGGCGATGGTTTTCATGAGCGGGCCTCGGCGCTATCGGCGACGGGCGGCGCATCCGCGTCCGGCACGAGCCGCGCGTCGAGCGCGACGGCTTCGATTCGGCAGGGCACCGCGTCGCGCGGATCGAAACGGCGCACGGCGGCCATGCCGTGGCGCACGCTGCCGCGCTGCCATACGATCCATGCCGGCACGCCGGCCAGCGCGCCGAGCAGAACGGAAATCAGCAGAATGTCCATGATGGGGTCCGGTTCAGTTCTTCGACGCGGCGAGCGGCATGCGCGCGGGGACCGCGCGGCGTGTGGCCGGTGCACGCGCGTCGCCCTGCGTGGCTTTCGATGCCTCGGTCTGGAGCGCCTCTTCGAGTGCACGCAGTGCCTCGCGCGCGCGACGTACCGTTTCCGGCTCGTCCTCGCTTCGCGTCTGCGTTTGCGACGCGGGCACGGCGTGCGCGTCCGGCGCGACGGCCGCGGCCGTCCGGAAGAGATCGCTGTAATCGGCGGCGGGCACACGCCGGCTGGACGCTTCGAGCGCCTTCAGTTCGGCCGCGATGCCTTCGTTCGACAGGTACGCGATGTCGGTCGCGATGCGCGTCACGGGGCCGCCGAAGATGCGCGCGAGCGCGGCGTTGGCGTCGGCGAGACGGCACGCGAACAGGAACACGTACAGATGCGCGGCATCGGCGGTAAACACATCGCCCGCACGGCGCGGCTTGCACTGGGCAAGCGCGTCGACATGTGCGAGCGTGGCCGGCAGCGTCAGTCTGACGAGCACGTGCGGCAACCGCAGCACTGCGCCACGAGCGACAGCGCCTTCCACGTGCGCGCAGAACGCGCTGACGTTCAGATAACCGGTCGCCGTGTCGGCAAGCGACGCGGCAAGCGCCGTGCGGTAGTCGGAAACCAGCGGACGCGTATAGAGCTGTCCTTGCAGCGACTGGAGCAGCGATTCGATGCGCGAGAACGGCACGTCGCGCGCGACCACGAGGTTCGCGCCGAGGCTCAGCATCAACAACTCGTACTGATGCCGAAGCACTTCGCCGCGCTCGACCACCGCGATCTTCAGCGCCCGGCCGCACGTGTGCCTGAGCGTATGCACGGCCGCACACAGCGCCTCGAGTTGCGCGCCGTCCCGATGCGCCAGCACGACCGTCGCAGCGCGCGCGCCCGCGCAGGCAGCGAGCACGGCGTCGTGGCCGTCGAGCACGTCCCACTCGCGCGGGACCCAGGGCTCCTCGCCGACCACATCGCGGCTCACGACCACGCGCTGCTCGTCGCGCGCGATGAGCGTCGCATGACTCGCCTCGCCCTGCTGCTCGGGCGACGCGACGCTCAGGCGGCCGTCTTCGGTGAAGCGCAGCGCATGCATGTCGCCGGTCACGAGCGCCCGGCCGGTGCGCCAGAAGTCGACTTGCCAGAGCAGCTCGCCGTGCGTGCGCCGCACGCGAGCCGCGCCCGCGCACGCGCCGTTGAGGGCGCTGCGTCCGGTCGAACCGGCGGCATCGTCCGGGTCCTGATGTTCGCCGGTGTCGGTATCGGCATCGCTCGCGCCGGCGTGCGGGCCGAGCAGCAGCACCATCGTGATGCCGCGCGCCGCGCACCAGTTCGCCAGCAGCCGTCCTTCGCGCGCCAGCGCATCGGAGTCGCGCCAGGTGAACCAGCGCTCGGCGCCTTCGACCAGATAGAGCGCATTCGAGCGCAGGCCGAAGCGTTTGAGCGCGCGCAGCGCGCCGAACAGGCGCGCGAGCGCAAGCGGCGGCGCACCTTCGCCGTCGCGTCCGGGCGTTTCGCCGGATGTGTCATCCGGCATCGCGAGCACGTTCAGGCGGCGTGGCCATCCCGGCGCGGGCTCGCCGGAGAAGCCGAGTTCGCGCAACCGGGCGGCGGCCTGCGCGCGTTCGCGCGCGAGCACGACCGTCACGTGGCGCGTGTGCGCTGCGCGCGCGCTGGCCCAGACGAGCGCATCGCATTCCGGCGAGCGCGGCGCGACATGCACCGTATAAAGCGCACCCGGCGCGAGCGTCGCGAGATCGTCGGGCAGTCCATCGACGGCAAGGCGGCACGGTGCGGGCTGGCCACCCCCGAGGCGCGCGCGGACGAGCCGGAACAGCGCGGCGAAGATGCCGGTTCCGGTTCGTGAAGGCGAGGCGCTCGATGCGCCATCGGGTCGGTTGGAGTCGTTGCTCACTTAGGTCCGTTCCTGCAATCCCTGACGCGCCGCGCGCGCCCCGGGCGTTATCCGAAGCATGTTTCGCCGCCCGTCTAGTAACTCGAATAGAGACGCACCGGCGTCGGGCTGATCCGGAAATCGTCCTTGCGCGCGGAGAACGCGATGCGCGCGTAGATCATTCCCGAGCTCGGCGCGTAGTCGTGCGAATGGTCGATGTTCAGACGCGCGCCGACCACGAAATACGGATTCACGCGGTACTGCACGACGGCGGCAAAGCCGTAGGAGAAACTCACGCCGTTCGTCGAGCTGCCGCCGAACACGTTGTTCGACTGGCTCGCAGCAAGCCCCGCGACCGATGGCAGGCCGATCGGAAAATACGGCGAGTCCTTCTCGTACGCGTTCGATATGCCGACCGTCGCGGTGACATCCCACGTGAAATCGTTGCGCCGCCCGATCCATTCGACCGGCACGCCAAGCGACAGATAGCGCTGCGGGCTGTAATAGCCGCCCTGCCCGTAGGTGTAGTAGCGCAGGTTGTCCGTGTAATGCCAGACGTTGCCGACGAGACCGGTCAGCACGCGCATCGTCGCCTGTCTGAATATCGGCACATTGAAGCCGGTCCTGAGGATGAACTCCTGATTGCTCGCGACGTTGCGCCCGGTCAGCTCGCCCACGCCGATATCCGCGAAGGTGCTCACCGCGCCGATGTCGGCGCCTGCGTGCATGTCGATGCCGTCGCGGCGCACGCCGCCCCAGGTCGTATGCGTGATCGGATCGGTCAGGCCCGCGTACGACAGCTCGCTGCTCGTCACGGGGCGGCGCGATGCCGAAAAAGACAGGCTCGCCGGACCGGCGTCGAACTTGTAGCGCACCCCGCCGACGAGGTAATGCACCGGAAAGCCGATCGGCGTCGAGCCGGCATCGATGCGCCAGGCATCCGAGGTATAGCCCACGCCGCCGCCAAGACCGTTGGCGTGCTGATGCAGGTCGCCTTCGGTGACCGGCGAGGCGTTGAGGAAGGTCTGCAGCGCCTGGGGATTGCCGTAGTAGGCGGCGGTCGTGCCGAATGTCTGCGCCGTGTAGGACAGGCCCGTCGTGGTGAGCTGCTCCGGATGGAGGAGCGCGTCCGCCTCGAGCGTGCCCGCGTCGAGATGGACCGCATCGACGTGCGCGAAGAAGTGCCCGTCGTAGCGATACGGAATCTGCACGTACACCGGAACCTGCTGTGCGTGATACGCGGAGACGCCCGCATCGCCGGACTTGTACGCGGGAATCCACGCCGTCTCGACTTCCGGATTGCGGCGCTGATCGAGATCGTCGAGCGCGGCCTGGCCCGGCGTCGGGCGGATCGAACCGGCCGGCGTGCTGAAGCCCGCGCCCGATCCGATGCCCGCCGCGCGCTCCTGCGCGAGCGAGAGCCGATACAGCGACGCGGCGCTGTCGTACTCGCCGAGATCCTCGGCGACGCGGCCCGCCTGCACGGTGACATCCGGGCGCGCCGGATACGCGACGCGCAGCGCCTCCGTGATTCCGCTCGCCTCCCGCGGGCGGCGCAGCGCGGAAAGTCTGCGCGCGGCCGAGAGGCGCGTGTCGATATCATCGGGCGGCGCGGCGTCCACCACGCGGCGCACGATCGCGAGCGCCTCGTCGTGCGCGCCATCGTCGCCGAGCACGCGGGCATACGCGAGCTGCGTCTCGGGATCGTCGGGCATGCGTGCGAGCAGCGGCTCAAGCGCGGCGCGCGCCTCGCGATTGCGGCCCTGCGCGCGGGCGAGGTCCGCGACTTCGAACGCGTAGCGCTTGTCGCGGCGGCCGGCGTCGCTCACGGTCTCGAGCACCGAACGGGCGCGGCCATAGTCGGCGGTTGCGATCGCATCGTCGGTCTGACGCAGCGCGAGGCGCAGCGCCTGATCTTCGAGACGCTCCGACTGGCGCGGCGTGAGCCCGCCGTCGCGCCGCAGCGTCGCGTGCAGCGCGGCGAGCGCATCGTCCTCGCGCGTGCTGCCGAGCAGATCGCCATAGCGCAGCCGCACGTCGGCGTCGGTGTCTTCCGGATGCGCGGCCATCCAGTCCGCGAGCAGCGCGAGGCCGCGTTGCGTCTCGCCCTGGTCGATGTAAAGGGAGCCGATCGACGCGAGCATGTTCGGATCGTCCTGCGCGAAACCCTGCGCGCGCCCGAGCGATACGCGCGCGGCCTGCGCGTCGCCGCGGGCGAGCGCCGCGCGTGCATCGGCCAGCGCCTGTTGCGCATCGAGATTGCGGGCGAAGGCGCGCATCGCGTCGCTGCGCTCGGACTCCGGCACGGCAGCCAGCGCGGCCTGTGCGCCCGCGAGATCGTCGAGCGAATTGCGGTACAGCGCGCTCGCATAGCGCATCTGGGCGCCGGGCGCGCGTGCGAGGCCGTCGTCCATCACGGCGCGGCCGAGTTGCGGCAGGCCGAGGTTCTGATAAAGGCGCGCGAGCGCAAAGCGCGTCCAGGGCTGATCCGGATCGGCGCGCAGCGACGCTTCGTACTTTTGCGCGGCCGGACCGTTCTGGCCCTGCGCGGCGAGCTGCTGCGCGTCGCTCGCGGCAAGCTCGGCGCGCATCTGCGCGAGGCTGTCGCGATCGCCGGCGGCGGTGAAGCGGCTTTGCAGCGCGTCGATGAGCGCCTCGACCTGATCGCCGCGTCCGGTGCGTTCGAGCAGCGTGCGCGTGCTGCGCAGCGCCGACAGGCTCGGCTCGCGGTCCGCGAGCTGTGCGCGCAGGATCGGTTCGGCGGCGCGCCAGTCGCCCTGCGCGAGCAGCGCGTCGGCGAGCAGCAATTTCGCGTCGGCGCTGGCCGGCTCGACCGAGAGCGCCTCGCGCGCGAAGCGTTCGGCGTCCTGCGGTCTGCCCGCCCCGGCCGCTTCGCGGCCTTTCGCGAGCGTGCCCCAGAACTGCGCCGTGCGTGCGAGGTTCTGCCACTTGGCGCGATTGTCGGGCGCGAGCGCGGCGGCACGCTCGAAGAGCGCGCGCGCCTCGTCGCGATTGCCCTCGCGCATGCGCACCAGACCGAGGCCGCCAATGGCGTCGGCGTCGGCCGGACGTGCGGCGGCGGCGCGCGCGAGCAGCGGCGCGGCCGCGGCGAGATCGCCGCGTGACAGCGCAGCGAGCCCGCGTTCGCGCGCGATGTAGTCGGGATCGCGTTCGAGCCGGCGTTGGGCCTCGATGCGCGCATCGAGCTGATCGGCGCGGTCCCGGAATTCGGCGTCGTCGGGTACGAGCACGAGGTACGCGCGCAACGCAGGCAGATACGCGGGGTCCGCGCCTGCCTTCTCCAGCACGTGACGCCAGACGTCGAGCGCGGCGGCACGGTCGGTGTCGGTGCGCGTCGCGAGATTCCATGCGATGCGGTTCGCCTCGGCGCGTGTCGCCTCGTCCGTGCCGAGCAGGCGCGCGAGCGTCTGCGCAGCGTCCGTGTCCGCGGGATCGGCCGCGACACGGCGATGCAGCGCGTCGAGCGCTTCCCGGCGGTGCGCGGGCGTCGCCGCGATGATCTGCCAGTACTCCGCGCCGAGCGCGCCCGACGGCGCGCCGTGCGGAAAGAGCAGGCCCAGGCGGCGCGCGGCCTCTTCCGTCTGGCCACTGCGCGACAGCAGGCGGATGGTCGCCATCTCCTGACGTCCGTTCACGGCGACGCGATATTCGTCGGCGGCCTGGTGCGTGATCGCAGCGTCTGGGGCGATTGCCTGCATGCGCGCGAGCGCCGTCTGGGCCGCCTGAGTCTTGCCGAGGCGCAATTGCGCGCGCACGCGCTCGGCAAGCAGGCGCGGATCGTCGGGCGCGATCAGCAGCGCCTTGTCGATCGCCTGCAGCGCGAGATCGTCGCGATGCTTGTTGCCCCAGACGCGCGCCGTGGCGTAGAGACGCGCCGCCATCGCGGGCATCGGCGCGAGCGTGGGCGCGGGTGCGGGTGCGGGCGTCGTGGCTGGCGGCTGCATGGCGTGCGCCGGCATCGCGAGCATCTGCGTCGCACAGACGACGCTCGCCGACGCGAGCGCCGCGCTGATCGCGGTCCGGTTCAGCCTGGGTCCGTGCATCATCTGGCGGCTCCGCATTCGGATGCCGCGCTGTGCAGCGTGCCGTCGGCCGCGAAGCTGAAGCGCCCTTCGCGCCAGCCGAGGCCGAAGAGCATCAACACGCTCGTGTAGTAGCCCGGCGCCGCTTCGTGGTCCGCGCGCGCCGCCTGCGCATCCGCGAGTGCGCTCTGGCCGCGCGCGGCGAGAAACGGCACGGCGGCGGCGGAGAATCCCGCGTTGCCGTCGTTTTCTCCCGGCGTGCCGGTGCGCGTATCGACGCGCTCGGGCGGCGCGCCGTGCCGCTCGATATACGCCGCGAACGGCGCGAAGCGTTCGAGCAGTTTCGTTCGCGCGTCGTCGTCGGCGGCGAGCATGCCCGCCCACAGATAGACGCGGATCGCGTTGTAGGCGCTCTCGGCCTGGGTCTGCTCGTCGGGGGCGAAGCCTTTCGCGCGGTAGAGCGCCCAGTCGGGCGAGAACCCGCGCGGCGCGGTATCGATCAGCATGCGCGCGCTCGTCGCGGCGAGGCGCGGCCAGCGCGTGTCGTCCGGCAGGTGCGCGCCGATACCGCGTATGACTTGCAGCGGCGCGTAGCTCGGATTCACGCGCCAGGTATCGGCGGCGGGATGAAACCCCGCCGGCCCGGGCAGCAGCGTGGGCCCGAGGCCCGGCAGCGTGGCGGCTTCCTCGTCGAGCACGCGTTTCGCGAGCAATGTCCCGCGCGCCGTGTAGCTGCGCTCGCCCCACGCGCGGCCGGCTTCGAGGAGCGCGTAGGCGATCCACAGATCGGCATCGGATGCGGCGTTGGCATCGAGCACGCGGAACTGGCCGGCTTCGTCGCGGCCCCACAGCCACGCGGGCAGGTGCGAAGCGAGATCGCCCTGCGCGAGTTCGTGCTCGGTCCAGTGCAGGATCGTGTCGAAGCTCGCGCGATCATTGGCGACGAGCGCGAAGAACAGCGCGTAGGACTGACCTTCGGAAACGGTGCGTTCGTCAGCCGAGCCGACGTCGATCACGCGCCCGTCCTTCGAAACGAAGTCGCGCCTGAACCGCTCCCAGCGCGCCCACGATGCGCAGACGCGCGGATGACCGGACGACGGCCCGGATGCCGTCATGGCTGCGGCCTGCGCGGGCGCGCCGTGCGGCCCGTCGGCCACGCTTGCCCCGAACGCGTTCGCGCCAGCCGTGCCGGATGCGCATACGATCGACGCCACGCACGCCGCGCGCAGTAAGACCGGAGCCTTCATTCACATGCTCCGGCGGGCGGGACGCGTCATGCGGCGCGAGAGAAGAACGGTCATCGCTCAGATGCCCCGGCGGCGCGCGGCCAGTTCCTGAAGCCCGGTGAACGCGCCGATCGCGAGCAGCAGGCCCGCCAGCGCGCCGAGCACACCGAGCAGCGCCGGATGCCGGACCGCGAGACTCCACAGCTTCGCGTACCACGGTACGTAGCCGATCACATAGGTATCGCCGACGCGCGTGCTGTCGACGCCGCCGCGCCGCACCAGTGACAGATCGCCCTGCACCTGCGAGACGCGGTCGGAGCGCTCCAGCACGTCGAGCAGGTCGCCGAGGCGGCCGTCGCCGGTCGCCGCCAGCGCGACGACGCTGCGCCCCGCCGCGCCGGGCGCCTCGAAGCCCATGATCGCGGCGAGCGGGCCGCTCTGATCGAGCGATGCGCCGCCATGCGTGGCGAGCTTGCCGTCGCGCCAGCGCTCGCCGACCGAGAAGGACGCACGTGCGATGCCGTCGTTCGCCGCGGCGGCACCCGCCGCGCGCCCGCCCGCGATCGACAGCGACAGCGGCAGCGCGTCGTGCCAGCGTGCGAACACCGGCGATGACGGCGAGCCGCCGATCACGAGCAGATCCTTCTGCGCGAGGGCCGCGACATCGCCGGGACGGGCGATCGTCACGCGCAGCGCGGGAAAGCCGGTCCACTGGCCCATGTGGCCGAGCATCGTCAGCATCGTCTCGAGCTCGGCGTCGCTCGGATGATCCGGGATCACGACGGCCGTCTGCGCCAGGTCCGCATGGCGCGTGAACGGAAAGCCACTGTTGGCGAAGTACGCGAGGTTCGGCATCTGTGCGTAGTGCACGAAACCGGAGAAGTCGATGGTCGAATCCGGGTCCACCGCCGCCCGCGCCGGGTTGTTCTGCACGCCGGCGCACAGTCCGGTCTTCTGCGAATCGAGGTTAAAGCGCAGTTGCAGCTGGTTCGAGCTGCCTACGCGAAACGCCGGAATATCGAGCGCGCTCGCCGAGCCGCTGTTGACGCCCGACAAGAGCGGCAACTGGAAGCGGCCCTGGCTGTCGTCGCTGCGGGCGGGCGGCAGGCGGAACGACTTCACGAGCTGGTCGTTGACGTCGACGGCGAGCGCGGAGTTGTTCTGCACCGTCGGCGCGGTGTAGCGGTAGCGCAGGTTGAGCGGCACACCCGCGCTGTTCCACGCGAAGAGGTCGGCGGGCACGCGCAGGTTCAGGCGGATCGCATCGGGAGTGCCGCCCGAGACCTGCAGTTGCGACGGGTCGTCGACGAGTTCCTTGAAGGCGACCGGGCGATCGGTCGGCATCCAGCGCGGCGCATCGTAGGGCTCGCGCGGCTTGCCGATATCGACGTGCGCGACCTTGACCGAAGCACCCGACATCGCCGCGCGACCGAGCACCAGCGCATAGGTCGCGTCGTCCACTTCGGCGGCGGTGCGCCCGGTCACGACGAGCAGCTTGCGGTCCGCCGAGGCGGGGTTGTCGGTGACGAAGATGGTCGGCCCGTCTATCTCCGGCAGCACCGCATGCGCCGATAATTCGGCGGGCAATTGCGCGCGCGTGCCGACGACGAGCGCGTGCTCGTTCGCCGGCAGCGACGTGCGCGCCGGGAAACGCGCGTTGCGGTAATCGGCGAGCGCGCCGAGCCACGAGGCGAGAACGCCCGCGCTTTTGAGCGTTGCGCTGTCGGGCGACGCGGGCAGCACGAACGGCAGCGTGAGGCGGCTCACGTCGCGCGGGTCGAAGAACGGTGCGGGAAGAAGCGCGAGATCGCTCGGCAGCTTGATCGGCGCGGTGTCGAGAATGAATTCGCTCGTCGGGCTCACGTCGGCCCACAAAGCGGTGTTGGCCGGATCTTCGCAATGATCGAGCGTGTAATGGCCGATGAAGCGCAGGCCGAACTGGTTGTAATCGGTGAACAGGTGCGGATCGACGGGAATGTCCTGCGTGACCATCGTTCCCGCGTGCTCCTTGTCGAAGGGCACGGTGGCGATCACCTCGTTGTTGATCGACACCTTGACGTGCGACAGCGCGAACGCGAGCGCGGGAGAATACGTATAGCGCAGACGCAGGCGCGCGCCGGTCACGACGCGGTCGAGCCGCACGCCGAGCGAGACCGAGCGTGCGTCCTCCAGGCCGCGCAGATGCAGCGGCTCATACGCGCCCAGCGCGGAGAACGGCACGTGGATCGAGGCCGCGTCGCTGACGGCGGCAGGAACGGTTGCGTCGACGGGCGCGTTGGCGGCGACGGCCGGCAATGCCGCGGCGTAGATCGCGCCGGTAGCCATCGCGAGGAACAGGCGGAACGGAACGGACGGCTTCATCGACGAGCCTGCGCAGCGTCACGCGGGCGCAGACCGGCTCGCGGGCCATCGCCGTCTTGCGTTTGCTCGATGCATGCTGGCCCCACCCCGCCAGCCGCAGGCCCTACCGTCGCATTCTTCGTAAGCATCCGTACCAATCCACGCTTCTTCGATAAAGACCACATCGCCACGGCCAACTTCTTCTACCCGGGGCCACTCTCTTGCGTCGCAAAACCGCGCCACGGCAAATGCAGCGGACTGCCGCGCGGCTTCTTCGCACTCAACTCCATACGAAGCTTTGTCGGTCGATAAAGGCGAAACTTGATGGCTACGTTCGAGGAAGTTCGCCTGGCGGATGGAAAGTGCGCGAAAAACTTACCGATTCGATGAGAAATAGAGAATGAGAGAATGCGGACGCTGCCCTTGCTTACGAAACCGGGAAACGCGCGCCCGCACCAGTCTTGTCGACTACCCGGTATTGCGCGGCGATTGCCAGGAGGATGGCAACGAACTCGTCCATCGCTTGCGAAGTGGCTTCGTCTTTTCGCGTAATAACGCTGTAATTCGACAGCGTCCGCCGTATCGGCACGTCCAGGTATCCAAGCAGGCCATGCTTGACGTACTTGTCCATCGCGGCCTGTGGTTGAAGGGAGATCATGTCGGTGGCCTGCAGCAACTCCAGCGTCGAAAAAATCGAGGGCGTTTCCACGATACCCACCGGCGCGATCATCCCCGCCGCCGCGAACGTCTCTTCGAATAGCTGCCGCATGGCGGTGCCTTGGGGATACAGGATCCAAGGCCACTGGCCGAGATCGGTGATCTCCATGCGCCGCCGCTTCAGCAACGGATGATGCTGCCCGACGACCGTACGTGCAGGCTCCGCCAATAGATCGACCACATGGAAAAGCGCTTCGTGTCGTGGCTCTGTCGGGCGCCCGACCATCACGTCGAGTCGCCTTTCCTCGAGCCATGTCGCGAGCTGATCGCTACTTTGCTCGACCAGCTTGATGATGAGTCTCGGGCGCCGGCGCTGGATCTCCTTGATAGCCGCGGTCACGAGTTGTGCGGCGGAAGCCGGAATGAAACCCACCGTGAGATGTCCATAGCCGCCGTTCTTCAGTGTCGCGAACTCGTTCGAAAACTTGCCGAGACTGGATAGCGCGGTGCCGGCGTAGCGGACGGAGAGCGTTCCAAGATCGGTCGGCCGCATTTCGCGCGGTAGCCGTTCGAAGAGCGGCGCACCGAACATCGCCTCCAGATCGCTCAGAATCTTCGTCGCGGCCGGCTGCGTGATGTGCATGTGCTCAGCCGCAATACGGAGGTTGCGCGTACGCCCGAGCAGTTCGAGCAACTGCAGATGCCTGAAGCGCAGCTTCGTCAGCGCTGAAATAGCGGAGTTATTCGAATCTTGAGGCATAGGGCAAACGCGTAGAGACTCATAACCAGATGGAATTGATTTTACGCAATTCTCGATTGGACGCTTATCAAAAGCGCAATGGACAATCCAGAGCGCATCGGGCCTTTACTTGCCCGGCAGCTTCCAACAACCACCTTACTGACGCGATCACGATGAATACACAAGCCCGGTACTCCGCCGATGAACTGCAAGGCTTCGCACAGCGTCTGCTGGTCAGGGCCGGAATGGACGACGTCAAAGCGCTGGCAGTCGCCCGTACGCTCGTCGATGGCGACTTGATGGGACACGATACGCACGGGCTCGCGCTGCTGCCCGGCTATATCCGTGAGATTGAAAACGCCACGATGACGTGCTCCGGCGAGCCCGAGGTCGTGGCGGACCGGGGCGCCAGCCTGTTGTGGGATGGCCGGCGTCTTCCCGGCCCGTGGCTCGTGCTCAGCGGCATCGAAACACTCGCGCCGAGAGCACGAGAATACGGGAGCGCGACGCTCGTGATTCGGCGCAGTCATCACATCGCCTGTCTTGCCAGTTATCTGGAAAAGGCCACTGCCGACGGATTCATGATCGTGCTCGGCAGCTCCGACCCGGCGGTGCAAAGCGTGGCCCCTCATGGCGGCACGCGTTCGGTATTTACACCGAATCCGATCGCGGCGGGCATTCCGACATCGGGCACGCCGTTTCTGATCGATATCTCCTCGTCGACCGTGACGAACGGCATGACCGCGCGCCGACACAAGGCCGGCGAACTCTTCGAGGAGGCATGTTTTCTCGATGCGGACGGTCAGCCCAGCCGCGATCCCGCCGTGCTGTCCACTGAGCCTCCGGGATCGATTCTCCCGGTCGGCGGCATGACGTGGGGACACAAGGGCTTCGGGCTAGCGTTGATGATCGAGGCGCTGACGGGAGGTCTCGCCGGTCACGGCCGGGCCGATCCCGCCGAGGGATGGGGCGCCACCGTGTTTGTGTCGTTATACGATCCGGCGGCTTTTGGCGGTCCCGCCGCGTTCGCGCGGCAAATGGACTGGCTCGGCGATGCCTGTCGGGACAATCCGCCGCGCCCTGGAACGTCGGGTGTGCGGATGCCGGGCGATCGCGGATTGAGCCTCAAGCGCGAGCAACTACGCGACGGAGTCGCGCTGCACCCGACGATCGCACCGGCACTCGAGGCCTGCGCTCGGCGCTATGAGATCGGGTTTCCTGATGCACTGACCGGCTGAGTCGAGGCGAGCGAGAGTCTCTGACTCTCGCTCGCAGCAGCGCTGTGTTGCGGTTACGCGTCCTGGGCCAGCGCCGCCGGCGGAATCGGGCCGCGCACGAGCAGCCAGTAGCCGATCAGCGCGACGGCGGCAACGCCCGCCCCGACGAAGAGCGCAGGCTGGAACGAGCGTGTCTGCTGCACGATGAAGCCCGTGACGACCGGTGCCAGCGCGCCGCCGAAGTAGCCCCCGAAATTCTGCATGGCGCCGATCGACGCGGTGCAGTTGGAGGGCGCGGCAACGGACGCCGTCGCCCAGGCCGCACTGCTCGACACATACAGGAGCAACATCGAGATCGAGATGAATACGACCGCCAGTGTCGCGCTGTGCGTGAGGCCAGTCAGCACCGTAAACACGGCGACACCGAAAAGCGAGGCGGCCATCGGGTACTTCCGGCTGTTGATCGCCGACACCCCTCGCCGAGCGAGCACGTCGCAAATCTTTCCGCCGGAAAGGCTGCCCACTACGCCGAAGAGATAGGGGACCGCCGCCACCCACCCCGACTTCGCGATGGTCAGGTGAAATTCCATTTGCAGATACGTCGGCAACCACGCGTTGTAGAGCCACAAGACGTAGATCGTGCCGAAGAATCCCAGCAGCATGCCCCACGTGGTGCTGAACTCGAACAGACGGCGCCACTCGCGCCATGTCGGGCGGCTCTGGATTTCACCATCGACGTCAGTGAGATACGCGCGCTCCCGCTGCGTCAGGTCGACCTGACGCGGGTCGCGATGCACGAGAAAGAAACACAGTGCCACGACGAGCCCGGCGATTCCCATGATGCCGAACATCCATCGCCATCCCACGGTCAACATTACGACTGTCAGCAAAGGCGCCGATATTGCGGTGCCCAGCGTCGATGAACTGTTCCAGATGCCGGTCGCGGCGCCACGCTCTTTCTTGCCGAACCAGTCGCGAACGACTTTGGCGCTCGTCGGAAATTGCGGCGCCTCCCCGATTCCCAGCACCATGCGAGCGGCGAAGAACTGGCCGAAGCTGCTCACGACGCCGCCGAAGGCTTGCGCCACCGACCAAGTCGCGAGGCTGACGGTAAGCATGATCCGCGCGCCGAAGCGATCGACCAATGCGCCCGCCGGCAGTTGCGCAAACGCATAAGCCCATAGGAACGCGGAAAGCAGCAGGCCCATTTCCCCGACCGAAAGCCCGAGATCCTGCCGGATCAGCGGATTCGCGATGGATAGCGTTGCGCGATCGATGTAGTTGATGACCCCGCTCAGGAGGAGAAGAGCAAGCGCGGTACGCTGGATTCGCCGCACCCTTGGCGTAGCTCGATCGTTGGAAGCGATGTTCTGAGCGGCGCTGGCGTCCGACTCCGGCACACGCGGCACCGCGGAGGATTGCTCCATGGGTAAGTCTCCTGGATATTTTGTTCTGTCGGCGAGGCCGTTATTTCGATGCGAGCGCGCGGATTGCCGCATCGGACTACGCACGATAGGTCCGCACCCGATGGAAATCCAATCAAATTTTCTCGCAAAGCAATTCCATTTGTTTATCGCGAGCTAGGGGCAAACCCGCGCAGCACCCTTGCAGCTATCAGCGCACGATGCCAGCATCACTGCGGCGCCATGATGCGCAACGCCGGATGACCGTTGAGATCCTTGAGAGCGAAGTACGATCGATGCGTCGCCGGATCGACATACACGACATGAGCGTTCGGCCCCAGAGAACCTTCGCCCACTTTTGCCACATGAGTCCCGTCAAAACGGAACATCGGGACGACACCGCCCTCGCCAGCCACATACACCGTGCTCGCCGAAGCATCGAGCGCCAGTACGTCCGGATTTCGTCCCACGTCGAACGATTGGGAGACACGCATTGTGCGCATGTCCAGCACCAGCAATTTGCTGTTGCCTTCACACGCAATGAAGGCGAGTCTGGCTTGCCCAACGATGAGCAAGCCGTGATTCCCGTCTGCTCCGGGCAAGTCGATCCGCGCCGCGATTGCACCCGTCGAAAGGTCGATCTCGACCAGTTGCCGACGCGTTTGAACGTTGACGAAGATATGCCGCGTGACTGTCGATCGCCACGACTTCATTCGTTCCGGTCGCCGAGGCAAACACCCGCGAGCGCGGCGGGAACGTTGGTGGTAGCTGGCTGATGCGATGGCATGTACAGGTACAGGATCAGGATCGCGAGTCCCGACAGGGCGCACACCATGAACATGACTCGCATGGCCGAAAGCGCCGATATTTCGGAATGCGCAGCGACCCAGTCGGGGACGCCGGCCAGCAGCGCACCGAGCGCGCGCCCGCGAGCGCGCCCGCGAGGCTGTAGCGCGCGAACAATGCTGTACGTGCCTGCGCCTGCGACGCTTCGGCAAGACATGCGTGCTCGATCGGTAGAAACAGACTGACATCGTCCGCGCTCGGATTCAGCGTTCCGACGAATGCCACCGCAAGCTACAAGGTGACTCGCCTCCGGTAGTTACGCGCAAGGGTCGCGGGCGACTGCCCTCCAGCCCACTATTTACTTGACATCTAAACTATCAAAACCTAAATTATCGACGTGAGAAGACAACGGTCGGAGAGCAAGCATGCGCATCGTCTGCATCGGCGGAGGCCCGGCGGGCCTGTATTTCGGGCTTTTGATGAAGCACCGCCACCCTGGCTACGACATCACCGTCGTCGAGCGCAACCGGCCGTACGACACGTTCGGCTGGGGCGTCGTGTTCTCCGACCAGACGCTCGGCAACCTGCGCGCGGCGGACCCGCAAAGCGCCGACGCCATCCTCGATGCCTTCAATCATTGGGACGACATCGAAGTCCACGTCGGCGGCCGCACGATCCGTTCGTCGGGGCATGGCTTCTGCGGCATCGGCCGCAAACGTCTGCTGAATATCCTGCAGGCACGCTGCGAAGATCTCGGCGTAAAGCTCGTCTTCGAGACGCAAGTCGTCAACGACGAAGACTACGAGGCGGACCTCATCATTGCGAGCGATGGCGCGAACAGCGCGGTCCGGCAAAAATACGCGTCGACCTATCGACCCGACATCGATCTGCGCGATTGCCGCTTCGTGTGGCTCGGCACGAACAAGTGTTTCGACGCCTTCACGTTCGCATTCGAAAAGACGGAGTGGGGCTGGTTCCAGGCGCATGCCTATCGTTTCGACGAGAACACGTCGACGTTCATCGTCGAAGCGCCCGAGCGCGTATGGCGCGGAGCCGGCCTCGCCGACATGAGCAAGGACGACGGCATCGCGTTTTGCGAAAAGCTCTTCGCGAAGTATCTGGACGGTCACGCGCTGATATCGAACGCCACGCACTTGCGCGGCTCGGCGCAATGGATTCGCTTTCCGCGCGTGGTGAATCGTGAATGGGTGCATTGGCGCGATGGCGCGAACGGCAAGCGCACGCCCGTCGTGCTGATGGGCGATGCGGCGCATACCGCGCACTTCTCCATCGGTTCGGGCACCAAGCTCGCGCTCGAAGACGCGATCGAACTCGCGAACAGCATCGACACGGCATTCGCCAGGCAGAACGGCGATCTCGAAGGCGCGCTCGCGCATTACACGCAGGTGCGCAGCGTGGATGTGCTGCGCATCCAGAACGCCGCGCGCAATTCGACGGAATGGTTCGAGCATGTGGACCGTTACGCGGCGTTCGAACCGGAGCAGTTCGCGTATTCGCTGCTTACGCGCTCGCAGCGCATCTCGCATGAAAACCTGCGCGAACGTGATGCGCGCTATGTCGCCTCGTTCGAAGACTGGCTCGCCGCGCGCGCGGGTATCGAGCGCACTGCACAGCAACGCTCCATTCCACCGATGTTCACGCCGTTCAAGCTGCGCGGCGTCACGCTGAAGAACCGCGTGGTCGTATCGCCGATGGCGCAGTATTCCGCCGTCGATGGCGTCGCGGGCGACTATCACCTGATGCATCTCGGCGCGCGCGCGATGGGCGGCGCCGCGCTCGTCATGACGGAGATGACCTGCGTGTCGCCCGAGGCGCGCATCACACCGGGATGTCCCGGCATGTATGCGCCGGAGCATCTCGCCGCGTGGACGCGCATCGTCGATTTCGTGCATGCGCAATCGGATGCGAAGATCGGCATGCAACTCGGTCATGCGGGCGCGAAGGCATCGACGCGCGTGAGCTGGGAAGGCATCGATCAGCCGTTGCCTGATGGAAACTGGCCGCTCGTCTCCGCTTCGCCGCAACAGTACGTGCAAGGCGTGAGCCAATGGTCGCGCGAGGCGTCGCATGAAGAACTGCGTGGAATTGCAGCGCAATTCGTGCGTGCCGCCGAAATGGCCGCGCAAGCGGGCTTCGACTGGCTCGAATTGCACTGCGCGCACGGCTATTTCCTGTCGAGCTTTTTGTCGCCGCTAACGAATCATCGCACCGACCAGTACGGCGGCTCGCTCGAAAACCGTCTGCGCTATCCGCTCGAAGTATTCGAGGCGATGCGCGCGGCATGGCCGCAAGACAGGCCGATGTCCGTTCGCATTTCCGCGCACGACTGGGTGGATGGCGGCACGACACCGGACGACGCGGTCGAAATCGCACGCGCATTCAAGGCAGCAGGTGCGGACATGATCGACGTGTCGTCGGGGCAGGTCAGCAAGCAGGAAAAGCCCGTGTACGGCCGCATGTTCCAGACGCCGTTCGCGGATCGCATCCGCAACGAAGCGGGCATTGCCACGATCGCCGTCGGTGCGATCTCGCAAGCGGATCATGTGAACAGCATCATCGCGGCGGGACGCGCGGATCTCTGCGCGGTGGCGCGTCCGCATCTCGCGAATCCGGCGTGGACGTTGAACGAAGCCGCGAAGATCGGTTACTTCGACATCGCGTGGCCGAAGCAGTACGCCGCCGCCAAATCGCAACTCGAACGCAACCTGGAACGCGAGCGAGCGCTGGCCGCCGACAACGCGCGCCTCACGCCACAGGAACGCGCCCAACGCGCGGAAGGAACGGTCTGATCATGACGGCTCTCGCAGACAAGCACGCGGTCATCACGGGCGGAGGCAGCGGCATCGGTGCGTCGTGCGCAGAAGCGCTCGCACGGGCGGGCGCGCGCGTCACGTTGATGGGCCGCGATCGCGCGCGCCTCGAAGCACAACGCGAAGCGATGCGCGCGCATGGCGACGTCGCGTGCATCAGCGTCGATGTCACGAACGAAGCCGCCGTCGAGGAAGCATTTTCGCGCGCCGGTCCTGCCGACATCCTCATCAACAACGCGGGCCACGCGCAAGCCGCGCCCTTCACGCATACCGATGCCGCGCTCTGGCAACGCATGCTCGACGTGAATCTCACAGGTGTATTTCTCTGCACGCGCGCCGTGCTGCCTTCCATGCTCGAACGCGGCTATGGCCGCATCGTGAATGTCGCGAGTACGGCGGGGCAAATCGGCTATGCGTATGTCGCCGCTTACTGCGCGGCGAAGCACGGCGTCATCGGCCTCACGCGCGCGCTGGCTGCGGAAGTCGCGACGAAAGGCGTCACCGTCAATGCAGTGTGCCCCGGTTATACCGAAACCGAACTGCTGCGCGCGTCGCTCGATCAGATCATGTCGAAGACCTCGCGCAGCGAACAGGATGCGCGCGATGCCCTCGTGCGCCACAACCCGCAACGCCGCTTCGTGCAACCGGAAGAAGTCGCTAACGCCGTGCTATGGCTGTGCGCCCCCGGCTCCGATTCGATGAACGGCCAATCTATTTCCGTATCAGGTGGAGAAGTAACGTGACCCACGCCGCACGCAACAAGAAAACGACCGCCCCGACGGAGCCGAAAACGCCGCGCAAGGGCATAGAAAAGCCGGCGGACAACGTCGTCGATCTGGAAATGAGCACGGGCGCCGACAGCCACATGGGACTGCGCCTGTGGCTGCGCATGCTGACGACGACGAACCTGGTGCAAGCCGAATTGCGCAAACGCCTGCGCACGGAGTTCGATACGACCTTGCCGCGCTTTGACCTGATGGCGCAGCTCGAACGTCATCCGGAAGGCCTGAAGATGACCGAGCTGTCGCGCCGCATGATGGTCACCGGCGGCAACGTGACGGGCATCACCGATCAGCTCGAAAAGGAAGGACTCGTCTCGCGCGACATCGATCCGAATGATCGCCGCTCGATCAGCGTGCGTCTCACGCCGCAAGGCCGCGCCGCATTCGACAAGATGGCGACCGCGCACGAGCAATGGGTCGTCGAAATGTTCGGCGGCCTCGAACTGAATGAAAAATCGCAGACGCATCAGCGGCTCGGCAAACTGAAGCAGCATTTGATGAATACGCTAAAGGACTGAAGGAGACAGCGATGACCTCATCCGCCGCCGCCGCGCTTCTCGCCGGCAATCGCATGACGCTCGCGGACTATCGCGCGACGCACTTCGGCTGGTCCGTGACGAACGGCGTCGCGACCATCATGCTCAATCGCCCCGAGCGCAAGAACCCGCTGACGTTCGAGTCGTATGCGGAGTTGCGAGACCTCTTTCGCCAGCTCGCCTATGCGACCGATGTGAAAGCCGTCGTGATTCACGGCGCGGGCGACAACTTCTGTTCCGGCGGCGACGTGCATGAAATCATCGCGCCGCTCATCGATCTGCCGATGCCCGAGCTGCTGCTCTTCACGCGCATGACCGGCGATCTCGTCAAGGCGATGCGCCATTGCCCGCAGCCGATCGTCGCCGCCGTCGATGGCGTATGCGCGGGCGCGGGCGCGATCCTCGCGATGGCCTCCGACATGCGTCTCGGCACTTCGCGCAGCAAGCTCGCGTTCCTGTTCGCACGTGTCGGCCTCGCGGGCTGCGACATGGGCGCGTGCTCGATCCTGCCGCGCATCATCGGCCAGGGACGTGCGGCCGAACTGCTCTTCACGGGCCGCGCCGCGAGCGGCGACGAAGGCTACGACTGGGGCTTCTACAACCGCCTCTGCACGCCCGAGACTTTGCTCGACGAAGCCGCGAAGCTCGCATCCGAACTCGTCGCAGGCCCGACCTTCGCGCACGGCATCACAAAGAAGATGCTGCATCAGGAATGGAGCATGAGCATCGACGAAGCGATCGAATCGGAAGCGCAGGCGCAAGCCATCTGCATGAGCACGCGCGATTTCGAGCGCGCATATCGCGCGTTTGCCGCGAAAACGCGCCCCGTCTTCGAAGGTGATTGAATGAACGTCGATCTGCACAGCGCGCTCGCGTGGCCCTTCTTCGATGAACGGCATCGCGTACTCGCGCGCGATGTCGATGCATGGGCGCACACGCATCTGAAGCACGTCGATCACGCCGATACCGACGCCGCCTGCAAGCGCCTCGTGCGGATGCTGGGCGACGCGGGCTGGCTCAAGCATTGCGTCGGCGGGACGCAATACGGCGCATCGAACGAGTCGATCGACACGCGCGCCGTGTGTCTGCTTCGCGAAACGCTCGCGAAGCACGACGGCCTCGCGGACTTCGCCTTCGCCATGCAGGGCCTCGGCTCCGGCGCGATCTCGCTCGCCGGCACCGACGAGCAAAAGGCGCGCTATCTGCCGCGTGTCGCGAACGGCACGGCACTCGCGGCGTTCGCATTGTCGGAGCCCGACGCAGGCTCGGATGTCGCGGCGATGTCGCTCGATGCGCGCGCCGACGGCGATGACTACGTGCTGAATGGCGACAAGACATGGATCTCGAACGGCGGCATCGCGGATTTCTATGTCGTGTTCGCGCGCACCGGCGGAGCACCGGGCGCGCGCGGCATCAGCGCGTTCATCGTCGATGCGGATACGCCGGGGCTGCAGATCGCCGAACGCATCGACGTGATCGCGCCGCATCCGCTCGCGCGGCTGCATTTCGACAAGGCGCGCGTGCCGCGCAGCCAGATGCTCGGCGCGCCAGGCGAAGGCTTCAAGATCGCCATGCGCACGCTCGACATCTTCCGCACGTCCGTTGCGGCCGCATCGCTGGGCTTCGCGCGCCGCGCAATGCAGGAGGGACTCGATCGCGCCGCGTCGCGCAAGATGTTCGGCCAGACGCTCGGCGACTTCCAGCTCACGCAGGCAAAGCTCGCCCAGATGGCGCTGACCATCGACACGAGCGCGCTGCTCGTCTATCGCGCCGCGTGGTTGCGCGATCAGGGCGAGAACGTCACACGCGAAGCAGCCATGGCGAAGTGGCACGCGAGCGAAGGCGCCCAACAAGTGATCGATGCTGCCGTGCAGTTATGGGGCGGCCTCGGCGTGAAAAGCGGCACGGCAGTCGAATCGCTTTACCGCGAGATTCGCGCGCTGCGCATCTATGAAGGTGCGACGGAAGTGCAGCAGTTGATCGTCGGACGAGACTTGTTGAAAGCGCACGGAGAACGTCAACGATGACGCAAGCCTTCGATATGCCGATGCGCATCCGCTTCGCGCATTGCGACCCGGCGGGCATCGTCTATTTCCCGCAATACCTCGTGATGACGAACGCGCTCGTCGAGGACTGGTTCAACGACGCGCTCGGCATCGACTATGCAGCGATGATCTCCGCGCGTCGCGTCGGGCTGCCCATCGTCAAGCTCAACTGCGAGTTCTCGCGGCCGAGCCGCATGGGTGAAACGGTGACGTTCACGCTGGCTGTCGATTCCGTCGGACAGCGCTCGATTCGCATCGACATCGTCGGTCATTGCGATGGCGAAGTGCGCTTTCGCGCGAAGCAGGTTCTCGTGACGACATCGCTCGACGATGGCCGCTCGATCGACATTCCCGGCGACATCGCCCGCGCCATCGAACGGTTCGCGCCGGGCACGAGCCGCGCATTGCAAGAGGAGACACGCTCATGAAAAAGACGCTTCTGCCTTCGGGCTGGCTCAAGCCGCGCGGCTACGCGAACGGCGTCGCGGTGCGCGGCACGCAGGTGTATATCGCCGGACAGATCGGCTGGGACGAACAGGCGCGCTTCGTGAATCACGAGTTCGGCGCGCAGGCCACCCAGGCGCTGCGCAACGTCGTGGCGATTCTGCGCGAAGCAGGCGGCAAGCCCGAGCACCTCGTGCGCATGACGTGGTACGTGACGGACAAACGCGCGTATCTCGCGGCGGCGAAGGAAATCGGCGCGGCGTTTCGCGAGCTGATCGGCGACTACGATATCGCGATGAGCGCGGTGCAGGTCGTCGCGCTCATCGAAGACGAAGCACTGGTGGAAATCGAAGCCACGGCGGTTATTCCCGATTAAGCGGAGAGCACGATGGAACGGTCAGCACACGTCGATACATTCGCGCGCGATCATCTGCCGCCACAGGAACAATGGCCGGTGTTCATGCTCGACAACGCGGATGTCGCCTATCCCGCGCGCATCAATTGCGCGACCGAGTTGCTCGATCGCGCAATCGAACGCGGACATGGCGATCGCCCCGCAATCTGGTCCGATGTGAACGGCGAGCCTCGTGCGACGAGTTATCGCGAGTTGCGCGCGCTCGTGAATCGCAGCGCGCATGTGCTCGTCGATGAGATGGGCTTGCGTCCGGGCAACCGCGTTCTGCTGCGCGGGCCGAATACCTTGCAGATGGCGGTCGCGTTCTTCGCGGCGTTGAAGGCGGGTCTCGTCGTCGTGCCGACCATGCCACTCCTGCGCGCGAAGGAGCTCAAGCAGATCATCGACAAGGCGCGCATTTCAGCGGCGCTATGCGATGTGCGCCTGACGGAAGAACTGAAACGCTGCGAGACGCCGGGCGACGCGTTCCATTGCGAAGCGCTTGCGCAGGTTCTCATGTTCCATGACGACGCACCCGGCTCGCTCGAATCGCTCGCGGCGACGAAGCCCGATCATTTCGATGCGTGCGACACCGCCGCCGACGACGTGTGTCTCATCGCGTTCACGAGCGGCACGACGGGCGCGCCGAAAGGCTGCATGCACTTTCATCGCGACGTGCTAGCCATGTGCGATCTGTTCCCGCGACACATCCTCAAGCCGGCATCCGATGATGTGTTCTGCGGCACGCCGCCGCTCGCGTTCACGTTCGGTCTCGGCGGCCTGCTCTGCTTTCCGCTGCGTGTGGGCGCATCGACGGTACTGCTCGAAAAGCTCACGCCCGAAACGCTGCTGCGAACCGTCGAACGTTTTCGCGCGACGATCATGTTCACCGCGCCGACCTTCTATCGGCAGATGGCGCCGCTCATCGCGGGCTTCGACGTACGAAGCCTGAAGAAGACCGTGTCCGCGGGCGAAGCCTTGCCCGATTCGACACGCGTGCTATGGCGCGAAGCGAGCGGCATCGAGATGATCGACGGCATCGGCGGGACCGAGATGATCCACATCTTCGTTTCGTCGGCGGGCGCGGACGTGCGCGAGCACGCTATCGGACGCGCGGTGCCGGGCTATGCCGTGCAGGCCGTCGACGATGCGATGCAGCCGGTGCCGGCCGGCACGATCGGCAAGCTCGCAGTGCGCGGCCCAACCGGTTGCCGCTATCTCGCGGACGAGCGTCAGACGAAGTTCGTGCGCGACGGCTGGAATCTACCGGGCGATTCCGTCGTGATCGATGAAGACGGCTACGTGTTCTATCAGGCGCGCGCCGACGACATGATCGTATCGGCGGGCTACAACATTTCCGGGCCGGAAGTGGAAAGCGTGCTGATGCAGCACGAGGCCGTCGCGGAATGCGGCGTGATCGGCGTGCCCGACCAAACGCGCGGGCAAGTGGTGAAGGCATTCGTCGTGCTCAATCCCGGCTTCACGGCCGATGATGCGCTCATCGCCGAATTGCAGGACTTCGTGAAGCGCAATGTCGCGCCTTACAAATATCCGCGCATCGTGGCCTTCCTCGATGCCTTGCCGCGCACCGAAACGGGCAAGCTCAAGCGCTTCGCGCTGCGCTCGATGTAGCGGGAAGGAAAGACGTTTGCTTGGTAGAGTACGGGTCATGCCCGCCGTGAGGCGGCTCGCCCACTCTTCCGAGCAAACAAGAAAAATGCTTCTTTCACGACGTTTCCTTGTTGTTTCTCTTTCCGCCGCGCTTGCAATCACCGCGCAGACTGCATCGGCCGCGAGCAAGACGCTCGTGTTCTGCTCCGAAGGCAGTCCCGCCGGCTTCGATTCCGCGCAGTACACGACCAGCACGGACTTCGATGCGGGCGCTCACGCCGTCTATGACCAACTCGTCGAATTCAGGCGCGGCACGCTCGATCTCGTGCCCGGTCTCGCGGAGCAGTGGGAGGAATCGCCGGATGCGAAGACCTTCACGTTTCATCTCCGGCACGGCGTGAAATTCCAGTCGACACCGTATTTCAAGCCCACGCGCGACTTCAACGCGGACGATGTCGTGTTCACGTTCAAGCGCATGATCGATCCGAACGATCCGTTCCAGAAGGCGCATCCGGTCAGCTTTCCGTATCTGACCGATCTCGGCTACGACAAGAACATCGCGTCCGTCGAGAAGCTCGACGATTACACCGTGCGCTTCACGCTCAAGACCGCGGACGTCGTGTTCGTGCGCAACATCGCAATGGAGTTCGCGTCGATCGTTTCGGCGGAATATGCCGCACAATTGCTGAAGCAGGGCAAGCCCGAAGACCTCAATCAGAAGCCTGTAGGCACGGGCGCGTTCGTATTTCGCGACTATCAGAAAGACGCGACGATCCGGTATGACGCGAATCCGACGTACTGGAACCGGAAGGATGTGCACATCGAGAAGCTCGTCTTCTCGATCACGCCGGATGCCGCCGTGCGCCAGCAAAAGTTATCGAGCGGCGAATGCCAGGTGACGTCGTTCCCGCGCCCCGCCGATATCGCCGCATCGAAGCAGGACCCGAAGCTCACGGTGCTGTCCGGTGTCGGCTTCAATGTCGCCTATGTGGGCTACAACACGACGCACAAGCCGCTCGATAACGCGAACGTGCGACGCGCGCTCGACATGGCCATCGACAAGCAGGCGATCATCAAGACCGTCTACGAAGGCGCCGCGACCATCGCGACGAACCCGATGCCGCCTTCGCAATGGTCGTATAACAAGGCGTTGAAGGACGCGCCACGCGATCCCGCGAAGGCGAAGGAACTGCTGAAGGATGCGGGCTTTCCGAACGGCTTCACCATCACGCTATGGGCGATGCCCGTGCAGCGCGGCTACAATCCGAACGCGCGCCTGATGGCGCAACTGATTCAATCGGACTGGGCGAAGATCGGCGTGAAGGCGAATATCGTCACGTACGAATGGGCCGAGTACAACAAGCGCGCGAAAACGAACGGCGAGCACGACGCGATTCTCTACGGCTGGCTCGGCGACAACGGCGATCCCGACAACTGGCTCGGCACGACGCTGGGCTGCGACGCCGTCCACGGAAGCAACATGGCGAAGTGGTGCAACAGGCAGTTCGACGATCTGCTCGCAAAAGCGCGCCTCATCACGGATCAGAACGCGCGCACGAAGCTCTATGAAGAAGCGCAGGTGGTCTTCAAGGATCAGGTGCCGTACACGCCGCTCGCGCACGCCAACATCTTTCAGCCGATATCGAAGCGCGTGCACGGCTATCTGATCAGCCCGCTCGGCGGGCATCGCTTCGACGGGATCACGCTCGACTGATTGCGGCGGTTTTTTCAGCCTCCGCGAAGCCAGGCATCGATGCTGTCGCGCTCTTCGCGCTTGCCCGACTGCGTCTTGTAGGCATCGCCGCCGCCGACTGCGCCGGTGCCCGCATCCGGCATGTCGCGCATGTTTTGCGTGTCGTGCTTCGCGCTCATCGCATGAACGGCAGACGGCGCGTGCGATGCCGGTGCGACCGTGCTTGAATCGTCCGCGAAGGCGGGAACAGCTAATGACGCCGCGCTCGCGACGATAAGAACGGCAATGGTCTTCGCTTTCATGGCGATCCCCGTGAACGTGTCGATAAAAAGAGGCGCGACGATCGACACGTTTGCCGGAATCGAATCATGGTGCCGAAGCATCGCGCCCGCCTCATTCATTGCACGGCCTGTGCCAATGACGATAGACGCATCGCTCTGATTCTCTGAGAGGCCTGTGAACAAAGGGGCTCGGCGTGGCGCGCGAGCATCGTCGAAGCGCGCGGGTGTGGGATCGCGGCCAACGCTTGCGCGATGCCTGTGCGATGCGATCCGACAACACGAGCGTGCGTGTGTCGCTTTCTGCCGATTCAGAGACGCGTGAGCGAAGGCATGGGCGCGTCGCTATCCGCACACTCTAGAACCATCATGCCGAGGGCCGCGCGCCTCATCGGCGGCCTTTCTGCGCGAACACACGCAGCCGCACGCGTTCGCCTTGAAAACTGGAGTGAGACAATTGAGCCCCTCGCACGAGCGTAATGCCCGCAGCAAATCGTCGCCGAATCTCACGCTGGGCGATATCACCGTCGTCGATCACGCGCTTCTCAAACGTGCCGTCGGCGCGATGGCGCTCGGCAATGCGATGGAATGGTTCGACTTCGGCGTCTATAGCTATATCGCCGTCGTGCTGGGCAAAGTATTTTTTCCGTCGAGCAGTCCGTCCGCGCAGTTGATCGCGACCTTCGGCACGTTCGCTGCCGCCTTTCTCGTGCGGCCTATCGGCGGCATGGTGTTCGGCCCGCTCGGCGACAGGATCGGCCGCCAGCGCGTGCTCGCCATGACGATGATCATGATGGCCGTCGGCACGTTCTGCATCGGCCTGATTCCGAGCTATCACTCGATCGGCATTCTCGCGCCCGTGCTGCTGCTCGTCGCGCGTCTCGTGCAGGGCTTCTCGACGGGCGGCGAGTACGGCGGCGCGGCCACGTTCATCGCCGAGTTCTCGACCGATGCGCGGCGCGGCTTTTACGGCAGCTTTCTCGAAGTCGGCACGCTCGCGGGCTATATTCTCGGCGCGGGCACGGTCGCACTGCTGACCGCGCTGCTCCCGCACGACGCTCTGCTCTCGTGGGGATGGCGCGTGCCCTTCATGATCGCGGGACCGCTCGGTCTCGTGGGCCTCTATATCCGCATGAAACTGGAAGAAACGCCGGCGTTCAGGAAGGAAGCCGAGACACGCGAGGCGCATGAACGGTCGCGTCCGAAGCAAACGTTCGCCGAGCTTCTCTCGCAGCAGTTCAAGCCGATGATGCAATGCGTCGGCCTCGTGCTGATCTTCAATGTCACAGACTATATGGCGCTGTCGTACCTGCCGAGCTTTCTGTCGGCCACCCTGCATTTCGACGAAACGCATGGCCTCTTTCTCGTGCTGCTCGTGATGGTGCTGATGATCCCGATGACGCTCTTCGCGGGCCACCTTTCCGACCTGATCGGCCGCAAGCCGGTGATGCTGTTCGGCTGTATCGGGCTCTTCGCGCTCTCGATTCCCGCGCTTGTGCTCGTGCGCGCGGGCGCGCTGCTGCCGGTGTTTCTCGGGCTGCTGATACTCGGCGCGCTCCTTTCGACATTCACGGGCGTGATGCCTTCAGCGCTGCCCGCGCTCTTTCCGACGCGCATTCGTTTTGGCGCGCTCGCCATCGGCTTCAATGTGTCCGTGTCCCTGTTCGGCGGCACGACGCCGCTCGTCACGGCATGGCTCGTCGATGCAACGGGCAATCTGATGATGCCCGCGTATTACCTGATGGCGGCATCCGTGATCGGCGCGGTGTCCGTGCTCGCGTTGCGCGAGACGGCGCGCGAGCCGTTGCTCGGCTCGGGGCCGTGCGTCGCGACTAAAGCGGAAGCGCTCGCCCTCACGCGCAAGAAGCTGAAGGTCGTTCGGTCGGGCAAACGCGAGCGCGAGGTCGTGCCGCAAAAGAAGCGCGCATGAACGTCGCCGCATTCATGCTGCAAGCGCGTTCTTCAACGCTTCGAGAAACCTCACGTAAGCGGTCGCGCCCGGGTCCGCGTGCCCGATGCTGCGCTCCTGCACCCACGCGGCGCGGCCCTTTTTCGATTGCATCGTGGCGGTCGCGCTGACCTGCTCGCGGGCCTTCGCGATCATCGCGTCGAGCGCGTCCGTCGCGTTGCCTTGCGATGCGGCCAGCACATCGAGACTCGGCACGAGTGCATCGAGCACGGTCTTGTCGCCGACCTGACTCTTGCCGCGCTCGATGATGCGCGCCGCCACCGCCTGGCCGATTCCGAGCGCTTCGTCGCGCCCGATCGCGTCCTTGTCCTTCACCGTCTTCGCGGCAGCGAGCAGGCCACCGCCGACGAGCGCGGCGAACGTCGATGGATTCGCCGTCGAAAACGCCTTGGCGGCGGCAAGCATGACTTCGTTCAGTGTCGCCTCTTCGGGCAGCGCGCCCAGTGCCTTCACGACCGCCGCCGATCCCGACTGCACCGTGATCCCGAGATCGCCATCGCCGAGCGCGGCATCGAGATCGCGCAGTTCGTCGGCATGTGCGGGAAGCGCGTTCAGTGCGCGCGTGAGGATGTCCCGCAGTTCCTTGCTCGTTACGCTCATCGCAGCTCCTTTCAGGACTCGGTGCCGTCGCGGAAGAACGGCGAACGCGCGGGCGCTTCGAGCAGCGCTTCGAGTTCGTCGTCGAGCAGCATCACCGTGATCGATGCGCCCGCCATTTCGAGGCTCGTCACGTATTCGCCGACATACGAGCGCGCGATCTTGAGCCCTTCGTCGGCGATGAGCTTCGCGCAACGTCGATACAGCAGATAGAGTTCTTCGAGCGGCGTCGCGCCGAGGCCGTTGACGAGCAGCGCGACGCGCGAACCCTTCGGCGCGGCGAGATCATCGACGATCTGCCGGGTGATGCGCTCGGCGATGGCATCGGCGGATTCGAGCTTGCCGCGATGCGTGCCCGGCTCGCCGTGTATGCCGATCCCGATCTCCATTTCGCCTTCGGGCAACGTGAATGTGGGCTTGCCGGCGGCGGGCAGGATGGTGGGGGACAGGCCGACGCCCATCGTGCGGCAGTTCGCGTTGGCCTTGGCGCAGATGCGCGCGACATCATCGAGCGAATCGCCGCGTTCGGCCGCCGCGCCTGCGCATTTGAAGGCGAACACCATGCCCGCGACGCCGCGGCGGTCGTCTGCGCGGTCTTTCGGCGCGGAGGCGACATCGTCGGTCAGCACGACCGTTTTGATGTCGATGCCTTCGGCGTCCGCGAGGTCCGCTGCGAGGTCGAAGTTGAGCACGTCGCCGCCGTAGTTGCCATAGACATAGAGCACGCCGGCGCCGCCGTTGACCGCTTTCGTTGCTTCGAAGATCTGCTCCGATGATGGCGATGAGAATACGTTGCCGACCGCTACGCCGCCGCACAGGCCCTCGCCGACGTAACCGAGGAAGCCGGGCATGTGGCCCGAGCCACCGCCGGTGATGATGCCTACGCGGCCTGGTTTTGGAGCGTCGGCTCGGACCAGCGCGCGGTGGTCTTCAGTCGCCGGTTTGATCCATTTCGGATGGGCAAGTAGTAGTGATTCGATGATTTCATCGACGAAATTTTCGGGCTGGTTGATGATCTTTTTCATGGTTTTGTGGCTCCTTTGTCTCGTTGGTTCGTTTGCGCTTGCGCTTGCGCTTGCGTTTGCGTTTGCGTTTGCGTTTGCGTTTGCGTGGAATCCTGTTTTCTTGTCGGTCTATTAGCACTGCCCCTGTGCGGGGCGGCAGTCACTTTCTTTGCTGCTGCAAAGAAAGTAACCAAAGAAAGCAGCTCGAGACGCCCGCGGTCACACGCAGTTTGGCCATGCTTGCCAGCCGATCGTGGGCTCTGTAGAGAGTGCCCTCATAGGCCCCGCCGGGCTTGGATCGCGCACGGTCTGACAAGCTAGTGCTCTAAGGACACAGGTTCAGCACGAAATAGCTTCGGCACAGCGCTACGCGCTGCCGCTGGGTCTGCAAGGGACAACATCGGTCGGCACTTGCAGTGAGATGGAGGCGTTAGTAAAGAAAGTTCGGGCGGACCCGATTGACCCAACGGCCGCGAAGCGGGCTGGAGCCATTTGGTGCTGAACCGCTCCGCCATGCGACGCGAGGTGACAGACCGTGCGCGATCCAAGCCCGGTTAGTCCTTTGAGGGCGACACTTAGGCAGCCCACGATGGGCTGGCAAGCATGGCCAAACTGCGTGTGACCGCGGGCGTGTGGAGCTGCTTTCTTTGGTTACTTTCTTTGCAGCAGCAAAGAAAGTGACTGCCGCCCCGCATAGGGGCAACGCTAATAAACCAACAAGAAAACGGGATCCAGCGAAGCAAAAAAAAACATCAAACCTTCCTCCGCTGACTAAGCGCATCAAGCAACACAGCAGCAAAAATAACGCCGCCTTGAATGAACTGAGTCCAGAACGGATTCACGCCGAGCAACGAGAGGCCCACGTTGATGACGCCGATCAGCACCACCCCAATGAACGTCCCGACGATAGAACCGCGCCCGCCCGCAAGCGAGGTCCCCCCAATCACAATCGCCGCGATGACCTGCAACTCGAGCCCATTAGCCGCCGAAGGCAAAGCAGAATTCAGCCGCCCGGCAAGCACGATCCCGGCAATCGCCGCGGTCACGCCCGCAAGCATGTAAGTAAAAAACACGACACGCCTCACAGGAATCCCAGCAAGCCGCGCCGCTTCCTGATTGCCGCCGACGGCAAACACCTGATGCCCGAACGTCGTCTTGCGCAACAACACATGCCCGGCGACGAACACGACCAGCATCACGATCATCGGCATCGGCAAGCCCGCGACCGTCTTCGCACCGAACATCGTGAACGCGTTGGGAAAATCGAACTTCGTGCGGCCATCGGAAATGGCGAGCGTGAGGCCGCGCGCCATCGCCATCGCCGCCAGGGTGACGATGAAAGGCACGAGCCTGAGCCACGAAATCGCGAGCCCGTTCAGCGCGCCCGCGAACGCGCCCACCGCAAGCGCGACGCACAGCCCCGCAACGCCCAGGCCGACCGCGCCCGGGCTCGACCCCGCCATCACGGTTGCCGCCACCATGCCGCTCAACGCGACGAGCGAGCCGACCGACAAGTCGATGCCCGACGTGATGATGACGAACGTGCCGCCCACCGCCGCGATGCCCACCACCGACACCTGCACCATGATGTTCGTGAGCGTGCTCGTGGTGAGAAACTCCGGCGATGCGATCGACAACGCAATACAGATGATGACGAGCGCCGCGAACAAAGGCCCGATGCCGCTCCTCAATTGACGGATCACGCGGCGCGACAGCGCCTCCGTGTCCGAACGTTCGGCTGCCGTGGAGGTCATGCGCCTGCTCCTGTCGTTGCCCACTGAATGACCGTTTCCGAATCCGCCTTGTCGCGCGCGATCTCGGTCACGATGCTGCCGCGATACATCACCAGCACGCGATCCGACATGCCGAGCAACTCCGGCAGCTCCGAACTCACCATGACGACGGCCGCGCCCGCGCGCGCCATCGTCACCATGTGCGCGTAGATTTCGGACTTCGCGCCCACGTCGATGCCGCGCGTCGGTTCATCGAGCATGATGACGACGGGACTCGTCGCCGTCGCGCGGCCGAGAATCACCTTCTGCTGATTGCCGCCCGACAGCGTCCCCGTGATCTGCAGCACCGACGACGCACGCACGCCGAAGCGCGCGCTCGCATCCTGCGCGAGCTTGCGCTTCTTCGCGCGGCTCACGAAGCCGCCGCTCGCGAGCGCCTTCAGGCTCGACAACGCGACGTTTTCTTCGATGTTCGCTTCCAGCACGAGCCCTTCGAGCTTGCGATCCTCCGACGTATAGACGAGCCCGTGACGCACGCCTTGCGTCGGCGAATGATTGGTGATCTTCCTGCCCTTCACGAGAATCTCGCCATTCGTCACAGGCAACGCGCCGAAGATCGTCTTCAGCAATTCCGTGCGTCCCGCGCCCGCGATGCCCGCAATGCCGACGATCTCACCCGCGCGCACGGAAAAGCTCGCATTGCGCAGAAGCGGCGCGCTCGCGAGATGGCGCACTTCGAGCACGACAGGACCATATTCGCGCGGTTCCCACGGATAGAACGATTCGAGATTGCGCGCGACCATCGCCTGTACGAGATCCGCTTCGGTCCATTCGGACATCGGACGCGCGCCGACCGTTGCGCCATCGCGCATCACGACGGCGGAATCCGCAAGCTCGAACACTTCCTCGAGATGATGCGAGATGAAGATGATGCCCATGCCTTCCGCGCGCAGCCGCCGCACCACCGCATACAGGTTGGCGATGTCATGGCTTTGCAGCGCGGCGGTCGGTTCGTCCATTACGAGGATGCGCGCATCGCGCGCGATCGCCTTCGCGACCTCGACGAGTTGCCGCTTGTTCAAGGGCAGATCGCCGAGCCGCATCCACGGCGGCACGTTGTCCAGGCCGACGCGCGCCAACGCCTCGCGCGCCATCGTGTTGGCCTCGCGCATCCTCACGAAGCCGTTGCGCGAAGGCATGCGGCCGAGAAAGAGATTCTCCGCGACCGTCATGTCGTTGATGAGCGAAAGCTCCTGATAGATGACGGCCACGCCCGCATCGATCGCCGCATGGGTGCCGCGCGCGAGCGGCATGCCGTCGATGTCGATCGTGCCTTCGTCGGGTTCATACGCGCCCGACAGCACTTTCACGAGCGACGACTTGCCCGCGCCGTTCTCGCCGACGATCGCGAGCACATGTCCCGCGTGCAGATCGAGGCTCACGCCGCGCAGCGCTTTCACGCCGGGAAAGCTCTTGACGATGCCCTGCATGCGCAACAAGGGCATCGCTGCATTCGAAGCGGCGCTCGCTCGCGCCCGGGTTTCGACTCTCATGTCGTGCGTTCCGTGTGCGGGCCGCGCGTCGCTGAAACACGCGGCCCCCGGTTGCCCTTACTGCTTCACTTCCTCGGACCAGAGGCCGTACTTCTTTACTTCATCCGAGTCGATGTTCGACTTGTCGATGAGCATCGTCGGCCACGCATAGTTCGCGGGCACGTCCTTCTTCGCGTTGTAGTCGGCGATGAACTGCAGCGACTTCGCCGCCATCTGGATCGGGTTCTGCGAGATCGTCGCGTCCTGCTTGCCCGCGCGGATCGCGGAGAGCGCCTGCGCGGTGCCGTCGGCGCCGATCACGAGAATATGCGCCTTGTCGCCGAGCGGCTTGTAGCGGCCCGCGTTGTCGATGGCCTTCTCCGCGCCCACGGTGTTGTCGTCGTTCGCGCCGAAGACTGCATCGATCTGCGGGTATTTCTGGAGGATGCTGGTCATCGCGTTGAGCGACTTCTCCTGATCGAAGGCACCTTCCTGACGCGCAACCACCTTGATGTTCGGGTACTTCGCGATCTCCTCGCTGAAGCCCTTCTCGCGATCCGTTGCGGCGGTGGTGCCGACGAGACCGATCAGATCGACGACGTTGCCCTTCTCTTCGCCGTAGCGCTTCTTCAACTGCTCGGCGATCCACTTCGCCCCCGTCTGCCCGAGCGCGACGTTATCCGACGCAACGAACGACGTGACCTTGCCGCCATCCGAGCCGCGATCCAGCGTGAAGACCGGGATGTTCATCGAGTTGGCTTTTTCGACCGCGGGAATGATCGCCTTCGAATCGATCGGGTTGAGCACGAGCGCGGTCACGCCCTGGCTCAGCAGATTGATCGCATCGTTGACCTGCTGTTGCGCGTCGCCGTTCGCATTGGTCTGCACGAGATCGAAGCCCTGATCCTTCGCGCCGCGCTCGACGCCCGCCTTCAGTCCGACGAAGAACGCGTTGTTCAATGTCGCGATCGAGAAGCCGATCTTGGGCTTGCCGCCGGCGGCGGTTGCGGCCGGCGCGCTCGCCGGGGCGCTGGCGGGCGCGCTCGCGCTCGCCGCCGAACTCGTGCTGCTCGTCGATGACGTGTTGTCGCTCTTCGAGCATCCGCTCAACGCGGCCGCCGCGCACAACAATACGGCGCCGCCGGACTTTCCGAACGTTCCCCAACTGTCGAATCTTGCCGAACTCCATGCCATGGCTGTCTCCGTTGTACGAGTTGTTCAATGCGAGTTTCGTTGCGATGAGGCTTCGCTTCCCGTCACGCGTTTCAGCGATCCTCCGTGTTGCGCCTGCCGTAAGTCTTGAACTTCTCCAGCACTTCATCCATCTGTTCGTCGGAAAGCAGGGGCGGCGGGCCGATCTGCAACGCCAGCAGATATTGCTTCGACAGCACCTCCACTTCATGCGCGAGCCACACGGCGCGCGCGAGGTCCGCACCGAGCGCGATCACGCCATGATGCGCGAGCAGGCACGCGCGGCGATCGGCGAGCGCGGCGAGCACATGGTCGGACAACTGCTGGCTGCCGAAGACGGCGTAAGGCGCGCAGCGTATCGATTTGCCGCCCGCTGCCGCGACCATGTAATGCAGCGCGGGAATATCGCGCCCATGAATGGCGAGCGCGGTGGCCGCGATCGAATGCGTATGCACGACTGCGTCGATATCGTCACGCGCACGCAGGATGTCGCGATGAATGCGCCATTCCGACGAGGGCCGTTCAATGCGCAGAAGCTCGGCATCGTCGGCGATATCGAGCGGCAGCCACACGATGTCCTTCTCGTCGAGTTCGCGCGCGCTCACGCCGCTCGGCGTGATCAGCAAGCCCGCGCGATATCGCGCGCTCACATTGCCGGACGTGCCCTGATTGATGCCGAGCCGCTCCATCTCGAGCGCCGTCCCGACGATCGCGCGGCGCAGCGCGCTTTCATCGGCCGCGCTCATGCGGCGTTCCCCTCTGCGGCGAACAGCGTTTTCAGCGAGCGCTCGAACGGCGCATGCACGATGCCGCGCTCCGTGACGAAGCCGCTGACGAGCGCATGCGGTGTGACATCGAACGCGGGGTTGCGCGCTTTCATCGCATCGGGCGCGATGCGTCGTCCGGCGAGGTGCGTGACCTCCTCGGCATCGCGCTCCTCGATTTCGATGCCTGATCCGCTCGGCGTGCGCAGATCGAGCGTCGATGAAGGACAGGCGACATAGAACGGAATGCCGTAATACTGCGCGGCGATGGCGAGCCCCAATGTGCCGATCTTGTTGGCGAAGTCGCCGTTCGCGGCGACACGGTCCGTCCCGACGATGACGACATCGACGAGTCCTTGCGACATGACCGACGCGGCGGCGCTGTCCATGATGAGCGTGACATCGACGCCCGCCTGCTGCAATTCGAACGCCGTGAGACGCGCGCCCTGCAGAAGCGGACGCGTTTCATCGGCATAGACCTTGAACGCGATGCCCGCGCGATGCGCCGCGTAGATCGGCGCGGTGGCGGTGCCGATGCCGCTCGTCGCGAGCGCGCCCGCATTGCAGTGTGTGAGCACGCCGCATCCTTCGCGGATAAGCGGCATGCCATGCTCGCCGATGCCTTCGCACAACGCCTGATCTTCTTCGTGTATGCGCTTGGCTTCCGCGACGAGCGCTTCGTAGAGCGTCGCGGCATCGCTCGCATCGACATCGCGTGCATGACGCAGCATGCGCCGCACGGCCCAGCTCAGATTGACCGCCGTGGGCCGCGCCGTTTCGAGCCAGTTCGCATGACGTTCCAGCTCCGTTCTGAACTGCGCGACGGGCAGCGCGGTCGATCCGCGCATCGCGATGCAAAGCCCATAAGCGGCCGCAACGCCGATCGCCGGCGCGCCGCGCACACGCAACTCGCGAATGGCGCGCCACACCGCTTTCACATCGGCGATGTTCTCCACCACGATCTCATGCGGCAAACGCGTCTGATCGAGCAGCAGCAGATCGCCGTCGCGCCATTCGATCGTGGGTGGAAGCGTGGTGAACAAGGGCTGCGAAGCCATGAGATCTCCTGTCACATCGTCGCGGTATCGCGCTGAATGTCGCGCGCGAGCGCCGCCACTTGTTCGATATCGCCGAGCGTGGCGCGCTCGACGAGTAACGCTTCCGCGCAACGCAGGCAGCGCACTTCGATATTCGCCCGCGCTTGCGCATCCGGAATGCGCGTGACTTCCGCGACCTTCGCCATGCCGACGATGCGGCGAATCATCTTGCAGCCCGCGAAGCCGAGCGTATCGGCCAGCAGCCGCCGCATGAAGTGCGTGCGGTACGCCGTGAGCGCGCGGCTCTCCGCGTCCCCGCCGATGAAACGCCGCTTGCTGCGGCTTTCGTGATCGCGCCACAGTTCGACGAATTGCGCGCTGAAACCGCTCCAGATGCGCATCATCTGTTCGAGCAGCCACTCCTGATACGCGACGGGATCGCGCCCGTCGATGCGCCCATGCCAGTCGCGCGAGAAATACGCGAGCAACAGATTCGCGATCACCGCGCCGACATCGAAGCCCATCGGTCCATAGAACGCGAACTCGGGATCGATCACGAAGGTGTCTTCTTCGTTGACCATGATCGAACCGGTATGCAGGTCGCCGTGCAGCAAGGTCTCGGCGTGATTCATGAACGCCCACTTCATGTCGGCCGCCGCGATGCGCAATGGCGCATGCGTTCTCAGCCTTTCGATCGCAGCTTTGGGCAGCGCGGGACTATAGACGTTCGACGGATGATCTTCGAACGGAAACGTGAACACGAGATCTTCGGTGATCTTGCACAACTCCGCATTGACCGCGGCGCTCGCGGCCTGCTTCTTGATGTCGGGCGCGAGAAAGAGATCGGAGCCGTAGAAGAGCGTGTGCGCGAGATAGGTCGAGAGATGATCCGCGAGACGCGGATACATCGCGCCATCCATCAGCCCTTGCCGCAGGATGCGATGCGAGGCGAGGTGTTGCATGACCACGAGAAAGCGCTTGCTGTCCGCGTGATACACCTTCGGCACATGACGCGGACATAGCGCGCCGAAGCGCCGCAACGCAGCGACTTCGTGCTCCATGCGCTGACACGAAAGCGGCCACGTCTTGCCGACGAGCCGCAAAAACGGCGGCGCCTGCTTGACGACGACGCTGCGCCCCGGCGCTTTCGCGTTCGTCACGAAGTACACGTAGTTCAGATTGCCGTCCCCTACTTCGACGACTTCGAGATCGTCGGGGTCGCCCAGCAGCGCGCGCACGTCGGGCACGCCGCCGAGATAGGCGGCGAGTTCCTGCGCGGTGAAAGCTTCAAACTCCATCGGTGTCTCCTCCGATGTTGCCCGGGCGCGTGCATCTTGCTCAGCGACGCTTGCGCACCAGATCGAACTTGAAGATGCTCGTGTTGTAGTAGTCGTTGCTATAGCAAAGCGGCTCGCCGCTCTGATCGAAATCCACTTCGTCCAGCAGCAGAAAAAGGCCGAAGCCATCGCCCAGTTCCGGCAGATCGCGCGGCGTGAGAATGGTCGGCTGTATCGACGTATGCGTATGCGACAGCCGCCGCCCCGTGCGCGCGAACATACCGAAGAGCGATTCGCCCAGCTCACCCTCGGCGGCATCGAACACGTGCTTCGGAATCGTGTCGATGCAATACGCGGCGATCGCGTCATCCGCGCGCCGCACGCGCTCGATTCTCACGCACGGGTCGCCGTACTTGATGGCGAGCTTTTCCGCGAGACTCTCCGAAGCCGCGACAGTATCCATCTGGATGCGGCTCGTCGATGGCACCGCGCCCACACTGCGAATCATGTCGGTCACCGACATCAGATCATCGAGGCCGCCGTGCAGCTTCAGCGAAATTTGTCTGATGAAGGTGCCCTTGCCTTGCTGACGCGACAACAAGCCATGCGAGATCATCTGCGCCACGGCTTCGCGCAGGCTGGAGCGGCCGACGCCGAGCAGCTCGCAAAGCTCTATCTCAGTGGGAATCTGATCGCCGGGCTTGAGCTTGCGCTCGCGGATCATGGTGAGGAGCGACTCCTGGATCTTGTCGCTCATCGATCGCTCGACGCTCAGGCGCATGAAGGTCTCTCGGATGACAGTCCATGAAATATACATCAGACGTCTGATGTTTCTCTAAGGACTTTCCCGAAGCGCTTAATGCCTTAAACGCACGATTTTCATGACGCAGGTGCAGCACGAACAAGCCCGTCACGCGCAGCGCGACGGGCATCGCAGTGCACGAATTTTCGCGCTACGCCGGCGTGGCAATGCGGATGAACGGCGTGATGTTTTTCATCGCGCGCTCGACGTAGGCTTCCTTCTCGCCGACGGGCGCGACGTAATGCATCGCGCTGCGTGCCGCTTCGATGCCTTCGAGCCGAGCGATCATCCAGGCCGCGAGATATTGCGATGCGAGGCATCCGCCGGCCGTGGCGACGTTGCCGTTCGCGACGAACGGTTGATCGAGCGTGCGCACGCCCGCTTCCTCGACCCACGGCTTCGTCGTCACATCCGTGCAGGCGGGAACGTCCTGAAGCAGGCCGAGCTTCGCGAGAATGAGCGTGCCCGAGCATTGCGCGGCCAGCAACTGGCGTGCGGGATCGAGTTTGATGCGCGCCATCAGCGACGCATCGGCGACGACCTGGCGAGTCAGCCTGCCGCTGCCGACGATCACGGCGTCGGCATTCGCGGCTTCTTCGAGCGTGGCTTGCGCCTTCAGCACGACGCCGTTCATCGAACGCACTTCTTCGGATGGACACGCAATCGACACGGTCCAGTCCGGCTTTTTCACGCGATTGAGAATGCCGAGCGCGATCAGCGAATCCAGTTCGTTGAAGCCCTCGAAAGTGAGAATGGCAATGTGCATGATGTGCTCCTTTCAGCGCATGTGTGGCATGTGCGCATGCTACGGTCGAAAATGAATACAATCAAAAAATTGTCATGAATACATCCGCTTAGGCCGCTCATGCCGAAACCGCCGCGCTACAAGCAAATCGTCGACAGATTCGTTGAGGACATTCGTTCCGGTCGCCTCAAGGCCGGCACACGTCTGCCGACGCATCGTGAACTCGCCGCGCGCGAAGGACTCGGCATCGTGACCGCGACGCGCGTCTATGCAGAGTTGAACGCGATGGGTCTCGTGAGCGGCGAAACGGGACGCGGCACCTTCGTGAAGGAAACGACGCTCGCGCGTGAACTCGGCATCGATCAGGTGGCCATCGCCGCGGACATGGTCGATCTCAACTTCAACTATCCCGCGCTGGCGAGTCAGGCGGAGTTGCTGCGCAATGCGTTGCGGCAGTTGTCATCGGCGGGCGATCTGGAAGCGTTGCTGCGCTATCAGCCGCATGGCGGACGCGCGCGCGACCGGGCGGCGGTCTCGCGTCATCTCCTGCGCGGCGGCCTGGATGCGAGCGCGGATCGCGTGATGCTCGTCGATGGTGCGCAGCACGGCCTCGCCACGACCGTGATGGCGATGCTGAAACCCGGCGACGTGGTCGCCGTCGACACGCTGACCTATCCCGGATTCAAGTTGCTGGCCGAAGCGCATCGGCTCGAACTCGCCCCGCTGCCGGCGTCGGGCGCGGGCCCCGATCCGGACGCGCTCGATGCGCTATGCAAGCGGCGACGCGTGCGCGCCATCTACACGATGCCGACGCTGCACAATCCGCTCGGCTGGGTGATGACGGCGACGCGGCGCAGGCAACTCGTATCGATTGCGCGCAAGCATGGCTTCGTCATCATCGAAGATGCGGCTTACGCCTTTCTCGCCAGCGATGCCCCGCCGCCGCTCGCCGCGCTCGCGCCCGAACTCACGGTGTACGTGTCGGGATTTTCGAAGAACGTGGCGACGGGCTTGCGTGTCGGCTACGTCGTCGCACCGCCCGAATGGGTGCCGAAGATCGAACGCGCGATCAGAGTGACGACCTGGAATACGCCCGGGGTGATGACGGCCATCGCGTGCGGCTGGCTCGAGGACGGCACGGTGGACAGGCTCGAAGCGGACAAGCGCGCGGATGCTTCGATGCGTCAGGCGATCGCGTCGAGCGCCTTGGGACGATTGAAGCGGGTCGCGCATCCTGCTTCGTATTTCGTATGGCTGCCGATGCCTGGGGACGTGCGCGCGGACGGTGTCGCGGCGGCGCTGATTAAAGAGCGGATCTCGGTGTCGCTGGCCGGGCCGTTTTGCACCGCGGCGCAGGTGCCGCATGCGTTGCGGCTCGCGCTGGGATCGGTGGATGCGGGGACGTTGAGGGAAGCGTTGGGAAGGGTCCGGGAGATCGTCGAATCGCAGGTCGATATTTAGCCCGCGATCCGAATAACCTAGCACCACGGTTGTTTTTTCCGGCGTAGTCACGCCGCGCTTTGCAGCATATCGAGAAAGGCGCGCACTTTCGCGCTCAGCAATCGCCGCGAACTATAGAGCGCCCAGATTTCGACGGCCGGTCCCGCATCGAGTCCGAGCCTCGCGAGCCGTCCAGCGGCAATCTCGGGTTCGACCAGCAAGCCCGGCAATAACGCCACGCCCGCGCCTTCGAGCACGGCCTCGCGCGCCATCAGCAACGACGACAGGCGCAAAACCGGCTCGGGCGTGATCGTGCGCTCGCGGCCGTCGCCGCCTTGAATTCGCCAGGCCGTGCCGCCCGCGCGCGCGAGCACGACGGCAGGCAAGGAAGATGCGCCTTCGTCGATCGTGAAGCCGCGCGCCGCGACCAGCACGCGCCGGTCGATCGCAATGCGGCGTCCCACGAGCAATTCGTCGGCGTCGGGATCGATGCGGATGACGAGGTCGTATCCGTCCTGCACGGGGTCCGCGACACGATCCTCCGCGACGATCTCCAGCTCGACCTGCGGATACGCCGACGCAAAACGCGACGCGAGGCGCGGCAGCACGACATGCGCAAACACGATCGGCGCGCTCACGCGCAGGCGTCCGCTCGGCACGGGCGCGCGCGAGCGAATCGTTGCGCCCGCGTCGTCGATTTCGGCGAGCAGGCCGCGCGTGCGTTCGTGCAGGACACGGCCTTCCTCGGTCAGCCGCAGCGTGCGCGCGCCGCGCTCGATGAGCCGCACACCGAGACTGTGCTCCAGGTCCGCGACGCGCCGCGAGAGCGTGGCTTTCGGGCGGCCCGTGCGACGTGCGGCGGGTCCGAAGCCACCGTGTAACGCGACGGTGTTGAAATCGGCGAGTGCGGTCAGGTCCATGATCGTTCCATCGTTGAGACGAGCTGTCCCGAAGCAGGGTCTATCGGCTCGAAACCGGAACAATTATCGTAGGCGCTGTGTTCAACGGATCCAAGGAGATCGACATGACTATTCTCGTGACGGGCAGCACCGGCGTGATCGGCACACAGGTTCTCGACCATCTGAAGGACGGTGGCGCGAACGTGCGCGCGCTGACGCGCTCGCCGGAGCGCGCGAGTTTTCCGGCGGGCGTGACGGCGGTGAAGGGCGACCTGACTGAAATCGGCGCGCTGCGCGAGACGATGAAAGACATCGACACGCTCTTTCTTCTCGCGCCGAACGCCCCGGACGAACTGACGCAGGCCCTGCAGGCAATGAGCATCGCGCGCGAGGCGGGCGTGAAGGGCATCGTGTATCTGTCGGTGTTCAAGGGCGATGCCTACACGGACGTGCCCCATTTCACCAGCAAGCACACGGTCGAGCGCATGATCGAACACTGCGATCTCCCCGCGACGATCCTGCGCCCAGCCTACTTCATGCAGAACGACATCCGCCTGAAGGATGCACTGCTGCATCACGGCGTATATGGCATGCCGATCGGCGCCAAAGGCATTTCGATGGTGGATGTCCGCGATATCGGCGATGCCGCCGCGCGCGAACTGTTGCGCCGCGAACGCAGCGACGCGCCCTTGCCGCGCGAAGCCTATGAACTCGTCGGCCCCGATGCGCTGACGGGCGACAGCATCACAGCGATCTGGCGCGATGCGCTGCAACGCGAGATCCGCTACGGCGGCGACGATCTGGACGCGCTCGAAACCCGCATGAAAGGCGCGGGCCCGGATTGGCTCGCCTACGACATGCGTCTCATGATGCAGCGCTATCAACAGGATGGCGCGGTGGCCTCGGCACAGGAAGTCGGGCGCCTGACTTCGCTGCTCGGCCGTCCGCCGCGTGACTATCGCGATTTCGCCGCCGAAGCCGCACGCGAATGGGCCACGCAATAAAGCGAAGTGAAAACGCCGGGCTCGGCAGAAAGACGCCCGGCCCGCGACGCAGAATTCACCGCAAACGTTTGCCCGATATTTATGTTCCAATTGACGAAATTATCCGTCTTGCAAACTACGATGCCTCCGCGATTCACGATCGCGATCCATCGATTGGACATGGCCCATGCGGACTCAATACGAGGCGTCGAGCCCGGAAAGCAATATCAAGGCGAAACATGAGCAACTGGCGCATTTCCAGCGATGGTTCGCCACGTTCGCGAGCCTCGCCCATTCGCGGCTTCCCTTGTCCGCTTATCTGCAAAAAGTCACCGACACGCTGAGAGAAGTCGCGGGCGTCGCGTCCGCCGTGGTGGAATGGATCGAAGGCGACTCGCTCATCTATCGCGCGGTGAGCGGCGCGGCGGCGGCGCACATCGGCGTGCGGCTGCCTACTGCCGGCAGCCTGTCGGGCCTGTGCATCACGCGCCAGCAGGCGCTCATCTGCCGCGATTCGGCGACGGACCATCGGGTCGATCGCGCCGCATGCGAGGCGGTCGGCGCCGTGTCGATGGTGGTCGCGCCCGTCGTCTACGAAGGCCGCTCGGTTGCGGTGCTGAAGCTCATCTCCGGCGAGGCCGATCATTTCGGGCCACCCGATATCAGCATTCTCGACGCGTTTTGCGCGTGCATCGCGGAGACCATCGCGCGCGAGGAAATCGCGCAGGAAAACCGCAAGCTCGTGAAGGAAAACGCCAGCGTGACCGCGGATCTTTCAGTCGAGTCGTCGCTGCGCATCGAATTCGAAAAGAAGCTCGCCGACGCCATGCGCCGACGCCAGACCGTGCTCGACAACGCGCATGTCGCGTTCGTGTCGATGGACGAGGCCGGCATGGTCGTCGACTGGAACGAGGCCGCTACGCTCCTCTTGGGCTGGAAGCAGCAGGAAGTGACGGGCCGCGAGCTTGCCTCGCACATCGTGCCCGAGCGCTTTCGCGACGCGCATCGCGCCGGACTCACGCGCTATCTCGCGACGGGCGAGGCGCGCATGATCAACCGGCGCTTCGAGCTGCCCGCGCTGCGCCGCGACGGCAGCGAGTTCGCCGCCGAGCTGACGATCAGCGAAGTCTGGTACGAAGGCCAGCGCCAGTTCGCGTGCTTCGTGCACGACATCACCGACCGGCACGTCGCGACCGAGGCGAACGAACGTCTGCGCCTGCTCATCGACTCGGTGAGCGACTATGCGATCTGCATGCTCGACCAGAACGGCCATGTGCGCTCGTGGAACGACGGCGCGCGTGCGATCTACGGCTTCTCGGCGGCCGAAGCGATCGGCCGGCATTTCGCGCTCTTCTACACATCCGACGAACACGGGCGCGACCGTCCCGGCGACGACCTCGCGCTCGCCGCGAAGCGCGGCCGCATCGAGCACGAAGACTGGCACGTGCGCAAGGACGGCTCCGAGTTCTGGGCGCACGTCATGCTGAGCGCACTGCCCGGCAACAGCGACGGCGAGCAGAGCTTCGTCAAGATCACGCGCGACATGACCGCGCGGCGGCGTCTCGAGGAACTGGAAGCATCGAGCCGGCGCATGAACGAGTTTCTCGCGTTGCTCGGTCACGAGCTGCGCAATCCGCTCGCGCCGATCCGCAACGCGGTGAGCATCCTCAAGCTCAAGGCGTCCGACGATGCCGAGGTGGTCCGCAGCCGCCAGATCGTCGATCGTCAGCTCGCGCATCTGACTCGGCTCGTCGACGATCTGCTCGAAGCCGGGCGCGTCAGCTCGGGCAAGATCCGCCTGACGACGGCGACCGTCGATATCGCCGATGTCGTGCATCTGAGTGTCGAGGCCAGCCAGCCGCTGTGCGACGAGCGCGGGCAACGCATCGACGTGAAGGACAGCGGTCAGCCCCTTTTCGTGAACGGCGATGCGACGCGGCTCGTGCAGGCGCTCAACAATCTGCTCAACAATGCGTCGAAGTTCAGCCCGCCCGGCTCGACGATCACGCTCGAAGTCGGCCCGCGCGGCGGCTCGGTGCTGGTGCGCGTGACCGACGAGGGCCGCGGCATTTCTTCCGAGGCGCTCGGCACCGTGTTCGATCTTTTCGTGCAGGAGCATCCGCCGGGCGCGCATCCGGACGAAGGCGGTCTCGGCATCGGCCTGACGCTCGTGCGCGCGATAGCGGAACTGCACGGCGGGCATGTCGAGGCGAAGAGCGGCGGCGCGGGACGAGGCAGCGCGTTCTCGCTCTGGCTGCCGCTCGCCGAGGCGCCGGCGAGCGGCGCACCGGCAGGCGGGACGCCGCTCGCCGTGACGAGCCGTCAGCTCGACGTGCTCGTCGTCGATGACAACCGCGATTCCGCCGACAGCATGACGCTGCTCGTCGAGCTGCTCGGCCACAACGCGCGCGCCGCCTACGACGGTCCGGGCGCGCTCGATTTGTTCGAAGCGCTTCGGCCGCAGGTCGTGCTGCTCGATCTGTCGATGCCCGGCATGACGGGCTTCGACGTGATCCGCCGCATGCGTCAGGACGGCGACAAGCCCGGCGGCACACGCGCGATCGTCGCCGCGATGACGGGCCTCGGCTCGGACGAAGACATGGCGCGCACGCGCGCCGCCGGTTTCGATGCGCACCTCGTCAAGCCGGTCGATCTTCCGGAACTGGAGCGCGTGCTGGCGCTGGCGGCGCGCGTCTGACGATTTCCGGCGCGCCGGGAACGGCACGCACGCGCGCGGGCGTTTTCGCGAGGCGATACGGCACTTTCCGCACCGGCCAGAACGCGCCGTTAGCATCGGCGTCGCGCAAATCGTCGAACTCACCGGGCAGTTGCGTGGCAGGGCCGGTGCGCGGCAGCGTCCGGGCGCGAAGGTCGCGCTCGCGGAGAACAACGGCGGTCAGCTTGCGGGCGATTCGGCCGTCGCGCTGGTCACGATTCTCTCGACGTAAGCTCGGTGCATTCCACCGTCACATTGCCCCGCTCCTCGAAGCGCGCGAGCACCGGCGCTTCGGCCAGCGCGTCGGTGACGAGCGTCCAGTTGCGCTCGAGCGGCGTCCAGTGCTGCTGGCTCGCGCGCTCGAGCTTGTTCGACGTGACCAGCACGAACACGCCCGCCGCCTGCGCGATGATGCATTCCTTCAGAAACGCCTGCTCCGCCGTCGCTTCGCACAGTCCGCGTCCGGCGACGACACCGTCCGCGCCGAGAAACGCCTTGTCGAACGTGACGCGCGTGAGCGCCACCTGCGCGATGGGCCCGAGCGTGCTCATGCTCGATGGCCGCACGTCGCCGCCGATCAGCGTCACGCGCACGTCCGCCGACGCGAGCACATTGACCGCGAGCAGATTGTTGGTCACGACGTGCACTTCCGAACGGCCGGCGAGCCAGCGCGCGAGCGCCGCCGTGGTCGTGCCGCCATCGAGGAAGATGGTGTCGCCGTCCTGCACGTGACGCGCGGCCGCGCGCGCGATCGCCTCCTTTTGCTCGCGAAAACTTTCGCGGCGCGTATCGAGCGATTCTTCCGGCTCGTGCATGCCCACCGATGCCGCGCCGCCGTACGTGCGCACGATGCGCCGCTCCTCGGCGAGCGCGCGCAGGTCGCGGCGCACCGTCGCTTCCGACATGCCGAAGTGCTCGCACAGCGCGGCGACATCGTTCATGCCGGAAAGCACGGCCTTGAGCATGGCTTCGCGGCGTTTTTCGACTTTCATCCTGTTCCCTGAGTTCTTTGCGGTTCTGACGGCGACGCACAGTGTAGCGAACCGGCCGGGTCCGTCGAATGCTGGCGGTTCATTCTGAACGTATCGCAAGCAATTTGATCGATTCGATCAGAGTAAACCCGCACGACGACGGATTTGCGCGAAATACGCCGAAGGACTACACTCCCATACGCTCGATTCGATCACTTTATGATCGAATCGCGCAAAAACCACTCTGGAGACTTGCATGGCTCAGATTCATATCAAGCGCGCCGTCGAGCGCGTGCCTGGCGGCATGATGATCGTCCCGCTTCTGATCGGCTCGCTGATCGCGACCTTCGCGCCGAACATGCCGAAGTTCTTCGGTTCGTTCACGAACGCGCTCTTCACCGGAGCGTTGCCGATTCTCGCGGTGTTCTATGTGTGCATGGGCGCGAGCATCAACGTGAAGGCGACGCCCTATCTCCTGAAAAAAGGCGGCGCACTGTTCGCGACGAAGGTCGGCACCGCGGTCGTCGCGGGCGTCGTGCTCGGGCACTTCCTCGGCGAGCAGCCGATCACGTCGGGCGTGTTCGCGGGCATCTCGACACTCGCTGTCGTCGCCGCGATGAACGACACGAACGGCGGCCTGTACATGGCGCTGATGGGGCAGTACGGCCGTTCCGAAGATGTGGGCGCCTACACGATCATGTCGCTCGAATCCGGCCCGTTCCTGACGATGGTCACGCTCGGCGTCGCGGGTCTCTCGGCGTTTCCGTGGCCGACGCTCGTCGGCAGCATCCTGCCGCTCGTGGTCGGCATGCTGCTCGGCAATCTCGATCGCGAGATGCGCGACTTCCTCGGCCGCGCCGTGCCGGTGATGATTCCGTTCTTCGCGCTGGCGCTCGGTGCGAGCCTCGATCTGCACAAGGTCTGGCAGGCGGGCCTGCTCGGCATCGGCCTGGGCTTCGCGGTCGTCGTCGTGACGGGCATTCCGCTTTATTTCGCGGATCGTCTGACGGGCGGCACGGGTGTCGCGGGCGCGGCGGCGGCGAATACCGCGGGTAACGCGGCCGCCGTTCCGGCGCTGATCGCGGCGGCCAATCCCGTCTATAACGAAGCGGCCAAATCCGCAACGCTGCTCGTCGCGGCGTGCGTCGTCGTGACGGCAATCGTGTCGCCGATATTGACCGCGTCGATTGCGAAACGCGTGAACGCGCAAAACGATGCGCGCTTGGCATCGAAGACACGCGAGGCCACGCAATGAAGAGCTTGTTGATCGTCGCCGACGATCTGTCCGGCGCCGCCGATTGCGCGATCGCGTTCGCGGCGGCCGGACTGAAAACCGTCGTCTCGCTCGATGAGAACGCATCACACGCGAACGCAAGAGTCATCGCGGCGGACACCGACACGCGCCGCCTCGCGCCCGCCGACGCCGCGAAGCGCACGGCGAGCACCTGGCAGACGCTGCGCGCGCCGGGCCGGCGTCTCTACAAGAAGATCGATTCGACCTTGCGCGGCAACTGGAGCGCGGAAGTCGCGGCGCTGACGCGGCTCGCCGGACCGGCGATCGTCACGCCCGCGTTCCCGGCGACGGGCCGAACCGTGCGCGATGGCCGTGTGTTCGTGCGCGGCGTGCCGCTCGAAGACACCGAAACGTGGCAGCTCGAACACGCCGGGCAAAACGCGGGGTTGCGCGCGATGCTCGACATGGTCGGCCTGCGCGTCGCGCACGTTTCGCTCGATGCGTTCCGGGCCGCGCCGCACGACGTCGCCGCGATGATCGCATCGGCGGCCGCGTCGGCGGATGGCATCGACGCCATCATCGTCGATGCCGAAACCAGCGGCGATCTGGCCGCGCTTGCCCGCGTGACCGCATCGGTCGATGCGCCGTTTTTCTGGGTCGGTTCCGGCGGACTCGCGCGCGAACTGGCCGCCCTGCCCGATCTCTTCGATGCCGATGCGTCCTCGCACCCGGCAAGCTCGATCGATCCGACGCAAGGCCCGATCCTCGCGCTCGTCGGCAGCCTCTCCGCGATTTCCGAGCGTCAATGCGCGATGCTGTGCGCCGAAGCCGGCGTGCGCGAAATGATCGTGCCGCCCGCCGTGCTACGCGATGGCGCGCAACACCCGCAATGGCAGGCGTGGCATGAACGAATCGGCGATTCGGTGCGCGGCAGGGAAGACGCGATCGTGCGCATCGGCCGCGACGACGCGTTCGATCCCGCCGAAGGCGCGCTGCTGTCGAACGCGCTCGCGGCGCTCGTCGCGCCTCAATTCGACGCGCTCGGCGGACTGATCGCGACCGGCGGCGAAACCGCGCGCGCGATCCTTTCCGCCGCGAGCGTCGGCAGCCTCGAACTCGTGCACGAAATAGAAGCGGGTGTCGCGCTCGGACGGCCAGCGGGCGGCACAGGCCCTTCCATCGTCACGAAAGCGGGCGCGTTCGGCAGCGAGCACGCGCTGCTCGGCGCCTACCTGCATTTGCGCGGCGCGGATATTCCCGTCGCGCGTTAAGACACGACATCACCAGACGAAAGATCATGACCAACACACTCCCCGTAATCGGCATCACGATGGGCGACGCGAGCGGCGTAGGCCCGGAAGTCGTCGTCAAGAGCCTCGCGCACGACGCCGTCCATCGGCAGTGCCGTCCGCTCGTGATCGGCGATGCGCGCCGTCTCGAGCGTGCGAACGAAATCGTCGGCGGCAAGGCGACCGTGCGACGCATCAAGGATGCGACCGAAGCGCGCTACGAGCCGGGCGTGATCGATTGCATCGATCTCGGCCTGATTCCCGACGACCTGCCCTTCGGCGAGCTTTCCGCCGTCGCGGGCGATGCGGCGTATCAGTACATTGCGCGCGCCGTCGAACTGGCGCAGGCGAACCAGATCGACGCGATCTGCACCGCGCCGCTCAACAAGGAAGCGCTGCACGCGGGCGGCCACAAGTTTCCCGGTCACACGGAGATGCTCGCGCATCTGACGGGCGTCGATGAAGTGTCGATGATGCTCGTCGCGCCGCAACTGCGCGTGATCCACGTGACGACGCATATCGGCATCATCGACGCGATCCGCAAGATCGAGCCGGGCCTCGTGCAGCGCACGATCGAGCGCGGCAACGCGACGCTCGTGAAAGCGGGCATCGAGAAGCCGCGCATCGGGGTGTGCGGGATCAATCCGCATGCGGGCGAGAACGGGCTGTTCGGCTATGGCGAGGAAGAGGAAAAGATCATCCCCGCCGTGAAGGTCCTGCAGGAACGCGGTCTCGATGTGACCGGCCCGCTGCCTGCCGATACGCTCTTCTACCGCGCGGGGCGCGGCGACTTCGATCTCGTAGTCGCGATGTATCACGATCAGGGGCACGGTCCGGTGAAGGTGCTCGGTCTCGAAGCGGGCGTGAACGTGACGGTGGGGCTCGATGTGATTCGCACGTCGGTGGATCACGGCACGGCGTTCGATATCGCGGGCAAGGGCATCGCCGATGAAGGCAGCATGCTCGAAGCGCTGCGTCAGGGCGCGGAGCTGGCGACGCGGCGTCACTGAACGCAGTTGGCGCGATAATGGGTGCTTCACACGAAGCACGCGCCCGACCGATCATGACCTCTTCCTTCGATACGCTGCACGACATATGGCGCATCGCCGGCTTGCCCGGCGATGCGCTTTCTTTCATCGACCTTCCGGGTCGCGATCCGGTTTTTCCATCGAGCTTCGCCGTCGGCACGGCGGCGCAGGCGAGCATCGGCGCGGCCGCGCTCGCGGCGTGCGAGCTTGGTGCGCTGCGTGGCGGCGCTCGGCAGCGCGTGTCGGTCGACATGACGCATGCGGCGGTCGAATGCACCGGCGCGTTCATGGTCGATGGCAAGGAGCCGGAAACGTGGGGACGCTTTTCCGGGCTCTATCGCTGCGCCGATGGCTACGTCCGCATTCACGCGAACTTCGAACATCATCAGGATGGCGCGCTGCGGCTGCTCGGGCTCGATCCGAAAACGGCGACGCGCGAAGACGCCGAGCGCGCGTTGCTCGCGTGGCGCGGCTGCGATTTCGAGAACGCGGCGGCGGAGCGTGGGCTCGTCGTCACGATGCTGCGCACCTTCGATGCGTGGGACGCGACGCCGCAGGCGCAAGCCGTCGCCGCGCAGCCATTGATGACGATCACGCGCATCGGCGATGCGGCGCCTCTCGCGTTGCCGCCCTTGTCCGCCGATGCGCGTCCGCTCGACGGCCTGCGTGTGCTCGATTTCACGCGCATTCTCGCGGGGCCGGTCGGCGGGCGCGCGCTGGCTGCATTCGGCGCGGACGTGATGCTCGTGAATGGACCGCATCTGCCGAATATTCCCGCGATTGCGGATACGAGCCGGGGGAAACGCTCGGCGTTGCTCGACCTTCGCTTGGCTTCGGATCGCGACACGCTCTGGCGGCTGATCGATGACGCGCATGTGTTCGCGCAGGGGTATCGGCCGGGCGGGATCGCATCGCTGGGTTTCGGGCCGCAGGCGCTGGCGGCGCGCAGGCCGGGGATCGTCTATACGTCGCTGAGTGCGTATGGCACCGAGGGTCCGTGGGCCGAGCGGCGCGGCTTCGATTCGCTCGTTCAGACCGCTATGGGTTTCAACGCAGCCGAAGGCGAAGCGGCGGGCGAAGGCAAGCCGCGTCCCTTGCCCATGCAGATGCTCGACATGGCGAGCGGCTTCCTGATGGCGTTCGGCGCGGCCGCCGCGCTATGGAAACAGCAGCGCGAAGGCGGAAGCTGGCATGTGCAGGTTTCGCTCGCGCAGACGGGGCACTGGGTGCGCGGACTCGGGCGCGTGGCGGGCGGGCTGAAGACGGCGAAGCCGGATTTCGCGCCGTATGTCGAGCGGTACGAATCCGGTTTCGGCGAGCTGATGGCCGTGCGGCCGAGCGCGCAACTGGCGCGCACGCCCACGGGCTATACGCGCAATTCGGCGCCGCCGGGGACGTCGGACGCGCGGTGGTGACGCGCGTTTGCTGAACCGCTTCAAAGCGCGAACGTCCTGCGCGCGAGCGCCAGATATCCGCCCAATCCCAGCATGACGGCACCCGAGGTGCGTGTGAGGAATCTCGCGCGCGCGGCACGTGCGGCACTCGAGCCGAGCAGGCGCGACGCCGCGAGCACCGCGCCGACATCGACGAGCGTATTCAACGTGACGCAGATGCTCCCGAGCAGCACCAGTTGCGGAATCAACGCCTGACCTTGCGCGACGAACTGCGGAAGGAACGCCAGGAAAAAGAGCGCGGTTTTCACGTTGAGCGCTTCGACGAGAATGCCTTCGCGGAACGCGCGACGCGCACCGTGCGACGTAACCGGGGCGAGATCGGCTGCCTCTTCCTTGCGGATCAGAAGGCGAATGCCGAGGTAGATCAGGTACGCAGCCCCGATGTATTTGACGATGCTGAAGAGCATCGCCGACCGGGCGATCAGCAGAGAAAGGCCGAGCGCCGCGGCAGCGACGTGAAACAGGCCGCCGACCGCCGTGCCGAGACACGACGCCATGCCTTCGGCGCGGCCTCCTGCGACGGTTCGCGCGACGACATAAGCGATGCCGGGGCCGGGCGTAATGGCAAGCACGGTCGCCGCGATGAGAAATGTAAGGAAGGTCATGGTCTGTCACCCGGCCCGCGACATCGCCTGAGCCAGCTCATCATGTCCGCGCGCTTGCAACGTATCGGCTGCATTGATTCGATCGCGCGCCTCCTTGTTCTGGCTCAGCTTCGATTTGCCCACGAGCGATGTCACGGCGATCTCGATGCCCACGATGTTTCGCAACATGCCGTCGATGAACTCGGGTTCGGAGTCGCCCATCTTCCACGGCTTCGGCTCGTTCGCCTCGTGCCGCCGCGTCAGGCGCGCGACGAGGCCGCGCACGAACGGCTCGTCATCGCGCACGGTGAGCACGCCGTGCGCGTGCACGACTTCGTAATTCCACGTCGGCACCTGCCGATGCGCCTCGTGCTTGCTCGGATACCAGTTCGGCGAGATATACCCCTCGGCGCCGCGAAAAATCACCATGACGGGCGTGCCGGTCGGGTATCGCTGCCAGATATCGTTGGCGCGCGCCACGTGCGCGGTGAGCAACCCGTGCGTGCCCCGGTCCGGATCGAATTCGAAGGGAATGTGATTGGCGTCCAGACCGGCGTCGTCGCGCGTGACGAGGATGCCGAGCGCATGCGCGCGAATGATCCGTTGCAACTCTTCGGGGCGAGTTTCTGCGAAATGCGGCGGGATATACATCGTGAATGCTCGACTGATGTGACGGAACTCCGTGACTATCGCCCGAAACAGGCACAATACGAAGGTCCAGTTTCGGTCGATTTTCATGGTCCAGTTGAACAAGCCTTCGTCGAGCGCGGTCGGTACGGGACAACGCATCTACGATTTGCTGCGCGCGCAGATCGCCGACGGCACGTTGCCCGCAGGCGCGCCCGTGCCATCGACGCGCGCGCTGGCGGCGGAGCTGGGCGTCTCGCGCACCACGGTTACCGCCGCCTACGAACAGCTCGCGGCCGAAGGCTTTCTCGTCACATCGGCGGGCCGCGTCGCACGGGTCGCGACGCCGCCCGTGCCCGTCGCGCCGCCCGGCCCCGCGCGTGTCGCCCGCACGGCGCCTGCGCTCTCCGCATACGGCCGGCGCGTCTCCGGCCTGCCCATGCCGGTTCTGCCTCAGACGAAGAAGGGCACTGTCAGCTTCCTGTACGGCGCGGTGTCCGCGCGCGACTTCCCATCGCTGATCTGGAAGCGGGCTTATCAGGCCGAGTTGCTGCATCAGCCGGACAGCCTCTACTACGTCGCGCCCGAAGGCGATGCCGCGCTGCGGCGCGCGCTGCAGGCGTATCTGGGCCGGGCGCGCGGACTCGTCTGCGACAGTGAGCAGATCGTCGTGGTGAACGGCACGCAGCAGGCGCTCGATCTATGCGCGCGCGTTTTGCTCGATCCCGGCGATACGTTCGCGTTCGAAGACCCGGGCTATCTGATCGCGCGCCACTGCTTCGAAGCGTCGGGCGGCGTGCCGCTGCCCGTTCCCGTCGACGAACATGGTCTCGACACGCGCCGTCTGCCCGCTCGCGGCCGCGCGCGGCTCGCCTACGTGACGCCATCGCATCAGTTTCCGTTGGGCGGCGTGTTGCCGGTCGGGCGCCGGCTCGAACTGCTCGAATGGGCGCGACGGCACGATGCGTGGATCATCGAGGACGACTACGACGGCGAGTTCCGTTACGGCCAGCGCCCGATCGACGCATTGCAATCGATCGATTCGAATGGCCGCGTGATCTACATCGGCACATTCTCCAAGGCGCTTTCGCCGCATCTCCGTCTGGGTTACATGATCCTGCCGCACGATCTCGTGCCGGTGTTCCGTCAGGCCAAAAGGCTGAGCGACCGTCATTCCGCGGTCATCGATCAGCGTGTTCTCGCATCGCTGATCGAAGGCGGCGCGTACGAACGTCACGTGCGGCGCGTGCGGCGGGAATACGAACGGCGTCGCGCCGCACTGCTCGATGCCATCGCGTGTCTTCTGCCGCGCCGCGCGGAGGTGACCGGCAGTGCCGCCGGGCTGCATGTCACGCTGTGGCTGCCGTTTCTCGATTCGAACGATGAGGCGGCGCTCGTGGCCGCTGCGCATGCGAAAGGCGTGGGTGTCTATCCGGTGTCGCCGCTCTATGTCGCGCCGGCCGTTGCCGCGCGCACCCGGCCCGCCGGCCTGATCCTCGGCTATGCCAGCGTGCCGGTCGATCAGATTCGCAGAGGTATCGAGATACTCGCCGGCGTGATCGGCGATACGAGCGCCTGAGTTCGCCTGCGCGGCAGCGTCAGGCCGACTGCGCTTTGGGCTCGCTCGTCACGCCCGCGTCGATGCTCACCGGCACGCGCCGCGCGAGCGCGCACATCAGCTCGTAGCCGATGGTGCCGGACGGCTCGGCCACCTCGTCCACCCGGACGTGCTCGCCCCACAGTTCCACCGATGATCCGATGCCCGCCGCCGGGCACGGCGTGAGATCGACGGTGAGCATGTCCATCGACACACGTCCGACGATGCGCGTGCGCACGCCGTCGATCATCACGGGTGTGCCCGTCGGCGCGTGGCGCGGGTAGCCGTCCGCGTAGCCGCATGCGACCACGCCGATTCTCATCGCGCGATCCGCCGTGAAGGTGCGGCCATAGCCGATCGTCTCGTTCGGCGCGAGCGTCTGCACGCCGATGATGCGGCTTTCGAGCGTCATCGCCGCGCGCAGGGCGAAGCCTTCGATGTTGCGCGCGCGGCCCGTCGGCGACGCGCCATAGAGGATCGTGCCGGGCCGCACCCAATCGCGATGCGCGCGCGGATGCCACAGCACCGCCGCCGAATTGGACAGCGAGCGCGTGCCGGGAAGATTGCGCGTGGCGGCATCGAACTCGTCGACTTGCCAGTCGATCGCGCCATCGTCCGCGTTCGCGAAGTGGCTCATCAGGCCGATCAAGCCGACCGCGCCGATGCCCGACGCTCGCTCCCACGCGGCTTCGAACTCGCCCGGCCGGTAGCCGAGCCGGTTCATGCCCGAGTTCATCTTCAACTGGATGTCGATGCGTTCGCTCGGCCGCGCCGCTTTGAGCAGCGCGAGTTGCTCGTCGCAATGCACCGTCACGGTGAGGCGATGACGATCTGCCGTCTCGACGTCCGCAGGCTCGAAAATGCCTTCGAGCAGCAGAATCGGTTTCGTCCAGCCGAGTTCGCGCACGCGCACGGCTTCGTCGAGATCGAGCAGTGCGATGCCGTCCGCTTCCGCGAGCGCCGGATAAATGCGCTCTATTCCATGACCGTAGGCATTCGCCTTGATCACGGACCAGACGCGCGAGGACGGCGCCATGCGCTTGACGAGTTGAAGGTTCTGACGAACGGCGTCGAGATGAATGCGCGCGGAAATCGGACGTGGCATGACGTGCTGGATGCGAGGTTAAAGGCAGTGGATCGACGAATCGTATCGGCCAAATCGCAGTAGTTGTTATTTTATTTGCGATGTTTTTTGGTCGAAACGACTGACGGCTTCGGAGCCGTTCTGGCGCGCTTCGGCGTATGGTGTCGTTCATGCCGCGCCGCCGAGGAGCACGCCATGAACGACGCCCGCCGTCTCGCCTGTCTGCGTATCGTGCTCGTCATCGTCGGGCTGATCGCGCTGTTCGGCCTCTATCCGCTGATGTTGCTGTGGCCTTCGGGATGGGCATGGGAAAGCGGCCACGCGGGCCGCTCCGAGTATGCGCTGATGATCGTCGGCATCTATGCGACGCTCGGCGTGTTTCTGCTCATCGCATCCCGTGCGCCGATGCGGCATCTGAGCCTCATCTGGTTCACGGTGTGTTCGAGCGTCGTGCACGGCGCGATCATGACCGTGCAATCGTTCGGCGGCGCGGGACATTTCGGTCACCTGGCGGGCGATGTCCCCGCGCTTTTCATCGTCGCCGCCGCGCTCGCCGTCTTCACACCGCGCGGCGACACGGCGCGCAAGCTCAGCTCAGATAGCCAAGATGCTCAGCCAGAATGACACTGCCGACGCCGATCAGGACCAGACCGCCGACGATTTCCGCCCGCTTGCCGATGGTCGCGCCGACGAGCCGCCCGACCATCACGCCGATCGTCACCATCAGCATGGTCGCGAAGCCGATGGTCGCGGCCGTCGAGAAAATATCGACATCGATGAACGCGAGGCCTGCGCCGACCGCCATTGCGTCGATGCTGGTCGCGAAACCGGTGAGCGCGAGCACCCAGAACGAATGCGAGTTGGGTCTTTCCTCGTCGTGGGCCGCTTCGCTCAAGCCTTCGCGAATCATGCGCGCGCCGAGCACGAAGAGCAGGCCGAACGCGATCCAGTGATCCCAGGCCGTTACATACTGCGCGGCCGCCTTGCCCAGCGCCCAGCCGACGAGCGGCGTCAGCGCCTCGATCACGCCGAAGATCACGCCGGTCTTCAACGCTTCCGCGATGCGCGGCTTGTGCAGGGTCGCGCCCTTGCCGACCGCGGCGGCGAAGGCGTCGGTGGACATGGCGAAGGCTAGAAATATCGTAGAGGCGAGGTTCATCGAGTAGCGCTCTGGTCGGGCAAGATGGAACGACAGAACACGCGCCCGACCGGTCGCGAATTCCGTCGATGGTCTTGCCAACCTGTGACGGCTGCCCATGCCACGGTCTGAACGACCGAGCGTGTTGACATGAGCGCTTTTCCAGTGCGGAAAAGCCGGCTACTCCCCAGCGAAGAAGCGTGAGCTTAACACGGGTGCATGGGCGTTCCTGCGTCCATGAGACGGGTTGGGGTACAGTGGGCGGGCAATGCCGCCGTTCCCACCTCATGCAGACAGCACCGAGAAGGAGGCACCATGCAGGCAGGTCAACCGACTCAATCGGCCGCGCGCGAAGCGGTCGAGCGCCTTTATCGCGCGTTTTCCACCAAGGACGTCGCGCTCTTGCGGCAGGCCGTCACCCCCGACTGGGAGTACATTCCCGAGCCGCCCGGACAGAAGCCAGGTCCCGATCAGATGATCCCCATCTTCGATGATCTCGCGACCGCGCTGCCCGACATGCGCATCGACATTCTCGACATGCTGGTGCAGGACGATCGCGTCGGCATTCGCGCGGAAGTGAGCGGCACGCAGTCGGGGCCATTGCTGGGCATCGCCGCGACGAAGAAGCCGATCCGCTTCGCAATTCATTCGTTTCACCAGCTGCGCGATGGGCTCGTGTCGAAAACGTGGCATCTCGAAGACTGGCTGAGCGTGTTCCGGCAACTCGACGCAGTGCCGCCGAGGGTCAATCCGCCGGTTTAGCCGCGGCGCGTGCGCGGCTTCGCGCGGCAGGCGCGATGCCCTCTCAAACGTCCCAAGGACTTCCGCGTGCAAGGAAATTTGTTGCAACGCGTCAAATGTGCTAACCTAGGGTTATTACCTAGTTAGTTACCCCTAGTCCGGAGTCCATCATGGGAATCATCGCCGCAACGCCCATCGCCCTCGTTTCCTTCATCGCCGCCAAGCTGCGCGCCGCCACGCGCGATGCGCTCATCGCACGCGCCAAGGTCAGCGCGCTGATGGCCGAAGCCTATCGTCGGACGTAATGCGCCGGCGCGGGAGACAAGTCCCGCGCCTCCTTGCATCGCTCACTGCAACGTGTAGGCGATCACGTAATCGCCCGCTTTGGTGCCGAGCGAGCCGTGGCCGCCCGCCGTCACGAGCACGTACTGCTTGCCGTTCGCATCGGCGTAGCTCATCGGCGTCGCCTGTCCGCCTGCCGGCAGACGCGCTTCCCAAAGCTTCTTTCCGTCGCGCACGTCGTACGCCCGCACGTATTGATCGAGCGTACCCGTCAGGAACGCGACGCCGCCCGCCGTCACGATCGTCCCGCCGAGACTCGGCACGCCGAGCGGCATTGGAACGGGCAGCGGCGCGCTGTCGACGATCGTGCCGTTCTTGTGCATCCACGCGATCTTGTTCGTGCGCAGATCGACAGCCGCCATGTAGCCCCACGGCGGCGCCTGACACGGAATCCCGAGCGGCGACAGAAACGCGCTGATCTCATAGGCGAACGGCGTGCCGCGCGCCTGCTTGATGCCGCTCGTCTCGCTCGTGCTCGTCGCGCCTTCCTGAAGCTTTTCGCGCGGAATCAGCTTCGACGTGAACGCCATGTAATCCGGATTTGCGATGAGAATCTGCCGCACCGGATCGACTGAAATTCCGCCCCAGTCGAACACGCCGAAATTGCCCGGGAACACCAGCGTCCCCTGTTCCGATGGCGGCGTGAACGGCCCGTCGTAGCGCAGGCTCTTGAACTTGATGCGGCACCAGAGCTGATCGAACGGCGTCGTGCCCCACATGTCCGCTTCCTTCACGTGCGGCGGATTGAAGTTGAGCGCGGAGACCGCCTGGGTCGGCGCGGTGTGATCGCCCTTCGCCGCGCCCTGCGGCACCGCCACTTCGCTGATCGGCACGATCGGCTGCCCGGTTTCGCGATTCAGCACGTAGATGCTGCCCTGCTTCGTCGATGCGATCACCGCCGGCTCCGTGCCGTGCGCCGTCTGCAGGTCCACGAGCGTCGGCTGCCCGCCGACGTCCATGTCCCACAGATCGTGATGCGTGAACTGGTAGTTCCAGCGCAGCTTGCCCGTCGCGGCATCGAGCGCGACCACGCCCGCCGCGAATTTTTCCGCCTGCGGCGTGCGCCCGCCGCCCCACAGGTCGGGCGTCTGGTTGCCCATCGGGAGATAGATCATGCCGCGCTTCTCGTCGACACTGAACATCGACCACATGTTAGGCGAGTTGCGCACGTAGGTCCCACCGGCCGCGATGGGCTCGGTGGCGTCCGGATTGCCCGGATCCCAGTTCCAGACGAGATGGCCGTCATTGACATCGAACGCGCGGATCACGCCCGAAGGCTCATTGTTCGATTCGTTGTCGGTCACGTGGCCGCCGACGATCACGAGGTTGCGGAACACCGCCGGCGGCGACGTGGAGTAATAGCCGCCCGGCGTGAACGGGCCGATGTTGGCGCGCAGATCGATCGCGCCGCCCTTGCCGAAGCTCGCGCACGGCTTGCCGGTTTCTGCGTCGAGAGCGATCAGGCGGGCGTCGGCGGTCGGCAGGAAGAGGCGGCGCGGGCATTCGGCCAGCGCCGTGGTCTGCGCGGGCGTCTGCACCGGCGCGGCGGGCTCCGATGCCGCCGCAGGCGCGGACGCGGCCAGTGCCTCGGTTTCGGACGACGCAACCGGCGCGCTCGCTTCGGCCGGCGCGGATGCCGCCGCAGCCTCGGATGGCATCGGATGCATGGACGTATCGTAATAAGCGACGCCCCGGCAAGTCATATGCTCCCAGTGCTTGAAGCCGATCGGGCTCTGGATCTGCGGGTCGAAGCGCCACTTTTCCTTGCCGCTCGCCGAATCGAGCGCGATCACCTTGCTGTGCGGCGTGCACAGGAAGATCGTGTCGCCAACCTTGAGCGGCGTGTTCTCGTCGGTGGTCTCGGTCGGATCGCCTGCGCCGGGCATGTCGCCGGTGCGATACGTCCACGCCACCTTCAGTTGATGCGCGTTCTCCGGCGTGATCTGCGTGAGCGGCGCGTAACGCTGCGCGAGCGGCGAGCCGCCATAGTCGATCCAGTCGCCCGGCGCACGGCCGGTCGCGGCGTTGGCGTCGGGCTGATTCGCGTCGGCGGCGACATTCACGTCGATGCGCCCCGGCCGATCATGCGGATCGATGAAATACGTGCCGATGCCGAGCAGCAGTGCGAGCACGATCGCAGCCGCGAGCGGCGTGCGCGCCCCGCGCGCGGTCGCGGGCGGGCCGAACAGCGCGCCGCGATGCACGAACGGAATCAGCAGCCAGATGCCGAGCAGCACCCAGATCCACAGACGCGGCATCAGTTGCCAGAAGTCGAAATGCACTTCGAACACGGCCCAGATCGTCGAGCCGAATAACACGAGCGCGAAGAGCAGCAGCGCGGAGCGCCGCCGTATCAGCAGCAAAAGGCCTGTCAGGGCGATGGCCGCGCCCGCGATCGCGTAGTACCACGATCCTTTCAGCGCCACGAGATACCCACCGCCCGCCGCCAGCAACACGCCGATGACAATGAACACGATGGCCGTAAAAAACGTGAGCGGATGAAGTCTTCCGTTGACAGCCATGCTGAAACCCTCCGTGACGATGAATGGCGGAACACGGCCGAGGAGACGGTCGTGGTTCGGACGCTGTCGCGTCGTGGATGGGAGCAATCGTTGTGCCGTTCGGCCGGAGATGGACGCGCGCGGAGCTGGCTTTACAGATGACTTTCGGGGAAAAGGCGCGTGCGCGCCTTCCGGTCAGAGCGGCCGCGGCCAGAGTCCGCCGCACGCATTCGCGGGCATGACGCCGGACACGAACGCGGCCTTCAGATCGGCGCGTTCGGAGAAGCGCGGCGCATCGAACCACAGCAGGAATTCGTCGCCCCAGTTGCCCCACGCGTTTTCGTCGAAATCGAAATCCTCGTCGATGCGCCCGTTGTCGCGCAGATAGGCACCGACCAATTGCGTGCCGTTCCAGTATGCGACGGCGACGTCGGTCAGATCGGCCGTCACGCCGCGCGGAAGATCGCGCAGCAGCATCGCGACATGCGCCTTGAACGATTTGAATTCGGTCGGTCTCATCGCGTGCTCCGCTTCAAAGAAGTGCGTGAAAAAAACCTGCATGCGGCGTGCTCGTTCAGCCGAACACGCCTTTATTCAAATCCTTTTCGAACGCGGCGGTCCATTGCGTGCCGTGTCCAATGCGATATTCGCGTTCCTTCAGCGTGGAACGTCGCGTGATGGTGACGAGGCCCTGCAACGGATAGACATCGTCCACGACATCGGACTCGCCGCCTTCCTGCACGAGAAAATCGCTCTCGTCGAGCCGATGGCGCTCGAGAATCGCGAGGAACTCCGCCTTTTCGTCCGGCGCGATCACAGTCATGAGACCCTCCAAGATCGAAGGCTGCTTCCATTCAAAGTAGCACACGCGCGGCGCAACGTCGGCGCATATCTTGCGACGAGCGCGGGACGGCGCACGCGCCATGTCTCAGGAGGAGTCGATCACGATGAAACACGCATCAATCACGATGTGCGCCGGCGCGCTTGCAACGCTCGTCGCATGCACGCACGCCCATGCCGACGATGCCATCTGCGGCACGCTCGAAAGCGCAACGAACGGACAGGACGGCATGATCGCGCTGCGCGAAGGAGAAAGCGTGAATTTCTGGCGGGGCGGCACCGTGCGGCACGGCGCGTTGCACGTCTACAAGGACGGCGAGGTGTATCGCGTGTACTGGCAGCCGGAGGGGAGCGGCGACCTGTACGTGCTCGCGAATGAAAGCGCGACCAGCGCGCGGCTCATCCTGACGCCGCCGCGCGGCACGAAGGTCGACACGGGACCGGGCAGCCTGCCGCCGCAGAAAGTGCTGTCCTGTCCCGCGCTATAGCGGTTACTTCGCGGCGAGCACCTTGCCGATCGCATCGGCGACGATCTGCACGTTGCTGTCGTTCAGGCCCGCGACGCACATGCGGCCCGAGCGCAGGATATACACGCCGAATTCCTCCTTGAGGCGATCCGCCTGCTCCGCGACGAGACCCGTGTACGTGAACATGCCGCGCTGCTTGATGTAGCGCGTGAGCATTTCGCCGCGCACGTGGTCCTTCAGGCCGTCGTGAATCGCCTGGCGCATGCGCGCGATGCGCTGGCACATCGACGCAAGCTCCTGCTCCCACGACTGCTTCAGTTCGGGCGTGTTCAGCACATGCGTGACGATCTTCGCGCCGTGCGTCGGCGGATTGCTGTAGTTCGCGCGCACCGCGCTCGTCAACTGGCCGAGCACGCGGTCGGCCGCGGCGGCATCGTCGCTGATGACGTGCAAGCCGCCGCAGCGCTCCCCGTACAGCGAGAAATTCTTCGAGAACGAATTGGCGATGAACGCCGGCACGCCACGGCGCGCAAGTTCGCGCACGGCGAACGCGTCGTCGTCCAGACCCGCGCCGAAGCCCTGATACGCCATATCGACGAACGGCAGCAGATCGCGCTTCTGGAGCACGTCGATGATCTTCACCCATTGCGCCTGATCGAGATCGACGCCCGTCGGGTTATGGCAGCACGCGTGCAGCAAGACGACACTCTTCGCGGGCAGCTTGTCGATGGCTTCGAGCATCGCGTCGAAGCGAAGGCCGCCGGTGGCTTCGTCGTAATAGGGGTACGTGTTCACCTCGAAGCCGGCACGCTCGAAGATGAACCGATGGTTCTCCCACGTCGGATCGCTCACCCATACTTTCGATTGCGGGAAATAACGCTTGATGAAATCCGCGCCGACCTTCAGCGCGCCCGAGCCGCCGAGCGTCTGCACGGTCGCGATGCGGCCGCCCGCGCGCGACGGGCTGTCGTTGCCGAATACGAGTGCCTGCACGGCGTCGCGATAATGCGCGAAACCGGCCATCGGCAAGTAGGGCTTCGGGCCGGGATCCTTCAGGATCGACAGTTCGGCCTCGCGCACCGCCTGCATCACCGGCAGGCGGCCTTCGTCGTCGAAGTAGATGCCGATGCTCAGGTTGACCTTGTTGGTGCGCGGATCCTTCTGGAAATTTTCGTTCAGCGACAGGATGGGGTCGCCGGGGTAGGCATCGATATGTTCGAACATGGTGTCGGTATCAGGACGAGAGATCAGCGGGATTGCAGGCGGTGGGCGCGCTTTGCGTCAGCGCCCCTTTTTTTGAGATAGTAGCCGATTCCGAGAACGGCCAGCCAGGCGGGGATCAGATAGACGGACAGGCGCAGGTCCGGAATCTCGTACATGACCCACGCGATGCCCGCGAGAAATGCGAGCACGATGTAATTCGTGAACGGATGGCCGAAGCTCCGAAACGATGTCGTCTCGTTGCTCGCGCGCTTTTGCCGGCGAAACATCAAGTGGATGATGCTGATCATCGCCCAGTTGATGACGAGCGCCGACACCGCGAGGCCCATCAAAAGCCCGAACGCGCGCCCCGGAATCGCGTAGTTGATGACGACGCACGCCGCCGTGACGATCGCCGACACCGCAAGCGCCGCGAGCGGAATGCCGCGCCCGCTCACGTTCAGCAGCGCGCGCGGCGCGTTCCCCTGCTGCGCGAGGCCGTAGAGCATGCGGCTGTTCGCATACACGCCGCTGTTGTATACGGACAGCGCGGCCGTCAGCACGATCACGTTGAGCCCGTTCGCGACGAGTGTGCTGTTCATATCGCGGAAGATCAGCACGAACGGGCTGCCGCCGGTCGCCACCTTGTCCCACGGATACAGCGCCAGCAGCACGCCGAGCGCGCCGACATAGAAAATCAGGATGCGATAGATGACCTGATTGGTCGCGCGCGGAATGCTGCGCGACGGATCTTCCGCTTCCGCCGCCGTGATGCCGACGAGCTCCAGCCCGCCGAACGAAAACATGATCACGGCCATCGACATAACGAGCCCGCTCACGCCGTTCGGAAAAAAGCCGCCGAGCCGCCAGAGGTTCGTGACGCTCGCCTCCGGTCCGGCCTTGCCCGACGCGAGCAGATAGCCGCCGAACAGGATCATCCCGACGATCGCGGCCACCTTCACGATCGCGAACCAGAATTCCGTTTCGCCGTAGGACTTCACGCTCGTCAGGTTGATCGCATTGACGATGACGAAGCACCCGAGCGCCGATATCCATGTCGGCAGCCCCGGCCACCAGTACTGCATGTAGATGCCGACGGCGGACAGCTCCGCCATGCTCACCAGAATGTAAATGGCCCAGTAATTCCAGCCGGAGATGAACCCGGCGGCGTGGCCCCAGTACTTGTCGGCGAAATGGCTGAAGGAACCGGCGACCGGTTCGTCGACGATCATCTCGCCCAGCTGCCGCATGATGAAAAACGCCATCAGCCCGGCGATCGCGTAACCGAGCAGCACGGACGGCCCGGCGAGCTTGATGGTCTGTGCGACGCCGAGAAAAAGCCCGGTGCCGATCGCGCCGCCGAGCGCGATCAGCTGGATGTGGCGGCTCTTCAGCCCGCGCCTGAGTTCGTGTTGGGATGCTTCGTTTGTCTTGCCTGAAACCATGTCGATGCCTGCATGAACCGCAAAATTACCCGCTCGTTTGACGGGACGATCGACCGCGTCGTTTCGTCCGACTTTTCCGCGCTTCTAATCAGATAAAAAGTGTTGTTTTTTCGTGCGGATGACCCCACAGGCCGCTGCAAAAAAGGCCGATTATCTGTCGACGGATCTGCGATTTTACCGCCCGGCGACCCCAGAAGCCTTGATGGGCGGACCTACCGCAGCGCGCGTCCCGGACCTGAGCGCCGCACAACAAACGAACTGAGGCCGAAATCAGGGGTTGTTCGGAGGATTGCCCGGCGCGCATCGGCGGGAGAATCGCATCATCCACTCACAACGGGGTCGCCATGTATCAGACGATGGAAGGAAACGCCAGGCCGCATCGAACGGCGCAGTGTTTCACTGAAGGATCGCAGGACAGCGCGGCGGCGACGCAAGCCGAATTGCTGCACGCGCTGCAGGCGGCGTCGGACAACATCATGCGCCTCGCGGGCAAGTTGCGCGGCGAGCGCGATGCAACCGACGACGACGCCGTGACCATCACCGAGCAGCATGCGCTCGCGCAACAGCTGATCGGACGCTTGCTGGCGCTGCCCGCGTCGCAGGCGTAACGGACCAACAGGGCCAGCGCGGGCGGCACGAGCCGCCCGCGCTCGGAGCATCGGGGAGAAGGAAAATGAGCTACTTGACGATCATCGCCGCGGTCTGGGGAATTTGCGCGGTCTGCGCGGTGCTGTTCATCCGCGGCGCGGCGCAGCGCAATCATGAACCGCTGCGTGAGCAGCGCGACCGCGAGCCGGCGGCGCATGCGTCGAAGGATTTCAGCCGTCCGGTCTGACCCGGTGACTCCGGCGAGGCGCCCATGCGCCTCGCTGGAAAAACATCAGAAAGCAGTGCCCAGCCTTACTTGCCCGCGTCGATCGCCGCGACCGCCGCGCGCAAGCCCAGCAGATAGCTGTCCACGCCGAAGCCCGAAATCTGCCCCTTGGCGATTTCCGCAAATACCGATTTGTGGCGGAATTCTTCCCGCGCGTGCACGTGCGACATGTGCACTTCGATGACCGGTGCGCTCAGAATGGCGAGCGCATCGCGGATCGCGTAGCTGTAGTGGGTCCACGCGCCGGCGTTGATTACGATCGCATCGACCTTTTCCTCGAACGCGCGATGAATGCGCGAGCACATTTCGCCTTCGATATTCGTCTGGTAGCACTCCACGTCCACGCCCAGCTCCTTGCCCAGCGCGGCCATTTGCTCGTCGATTTGCGCGAGCGTCGCCGTGCCGTACTGTTTCGGGTCGCGCTTGCCGAACATGTTGAGGTTGACGCCGTGCAGCGTCAGGATCTTTGCCATGTGATTTCCTTGAACTGGATGGGGGAATTGAAGAGATTCAGGCGGTCTCGACGATCTCGCCGCTCGTGGCGGCGCGCGCGATGGCCTCGGTGATCCGCAGATTCTGCAGCCCGTCGCGCGCGCTGACAATAGGCTCGGCTTCCCCGCGCGCCACGCGCCCGAAATGTTCCATCTGACGCGCGAGCGGATCGTCGCGCTGCATTGGCACGATGCTTTCCTCGAACGGCTTCCACCATGAGCGCTCGCCCGCTGCGGCGTAGGACTTGAGACGCATCGTGGGGACGGAAAGCGAGCCGAAGGTGCCCGCGATCACGTAGCAGTCTTCATCGGGATAGGTCGAATATGCCTTGTTCTCCTGCGAGGTCTGCTCCCAGCTGCGCGGGGACGCGGCCGTGTCGGACAGCATGAACGTGCCGAGCGCGCCGCTCGCGAAGCGCAGATTGACCGCGACGGTATCCTCGACGGCAAAGCCGCGCGTCGCGTGCGAAGCGAATGCCTGCACCGCGACGATCTCGCCGCACAGCATGCGCAGGTTGTGCACTTCGTGGATCATGTTCAGCAGGATCGGCCCGCCGCCCGGCTCGCGGCGCCACGGCGCACTCGCGTAATACTCGTCGGGCTTGAAGAACACCGCGCTGCCCATCACCGCGACGAGCTTCCCGAGCCGTCCTTCGTCGATCACCTGCTTCGCGCGCGCCATGATCGGGCTATGCGCGCGATGATGGCCGATCAGCACTTTCACGCCCGAGCGTTCGATTTCATCGACGAGCGCCTGCGCTTCTTTCACAGTCGGCGCGACAGGCTTTTCCAGCAACGTCGGCACGCCGGCCGCGAGGCAGATGCGCGCGTGCTCCACATGCAGCTGGTTCGGCGTGGCGAGCACGATGCCGTCCGGGCGATCCTTCGCGAGCAGTTCATCGAGCGTTCTGTAGAGCGGCACGCCCGCTTTCTCCGCGATGGCCGCCGCCGGCGCCGGATCGACGATGGCGCTAAGCGTGCACGTCGCGCTCGCCTGCGCGACGCCCATGTGCGCCTGGCCGATATAGCCTGCGCCGGCCACCGCGATGCGTGTTTTGGCTGAGTCAGTATTCACTTGAATTCACCGGGTCGATAAAAAATAGCGCGTGCGAGGACACGCGGACGGCGCGGGTTGCGCGCCGCCGTGAGAAAAACAATCGGGGAAATGAGGCTCAGGAAGCGCGCGCGTTCGCGACCGATTCCGCGCGCAAGCGCTCGTACTCGGACTTCTCGACCGGCCGTGCGTCCTGTTCGCCGAGCTGGCTGAGCGGAATGCGGTACGTCTCGCGCGCGCTCCAGGCGGCCACGGCGGCGATGATCGTGACCGCGAGCGTGATCGAGCCGATGATGAGCGGAATGTTCGTCGCTCCGGGCGGCGCGACGGTGGCGAAGAGCGCGGGCAGGAGCGCCGTGATCGTCGTGCCGACATTCTGCGCGATCGCCATCGCGGACACGCGGGTGCGCGTCGGGAAGAGCTCCGGGTAGAAGCTCGGGAAGATCGCGTTATAGCCCTGATAGACGATGCCCCACATCAGCAGCGACGCGGCGATCGCCAGGCCGACGCTGTGAATGCTGATCGCATAAAGATACAGATACGACAGCAGCCCCGACGCAATCGCACCGACGATGATCGGCGGCTTGCGCCCGATCTTGTCGGAGAGATTGCCGACGAACGGAATCACCAACACGGCGAGAATGTTGCCGACGACCGGAATCCACAGATACACGCTCTTGTGAAAGCCGACGCCGTAAGCCGGCTGCACCGCGTACGCCGCGCCGAAAATGGTCGCGACCACGGGAATCACGTTCATCAGCGCCATGCAGACGACGCGGATCATGTCGGCGAGGTTGTACTTGAAGGCATCGACGATCGGCGAGCGCGGCACCGCGCCCTTTTCGCCTTCCTTCTCGAACGCGGGCGTCTCGTGCACTTCGCGGCGGATGATGTAACCCGCGACCAGCACGATTGCCGAGAGCAGGAACGGAATACGCCAGCCCCACGAGTTGAACGAATCCTCGGGCATGAAGTACGCGAGCGGCAGGAACACGGCGGCGGCGAGAATCTGGCCGGCCTGCACGCCCTGCAGCGTGAAGCTCGCGAAGTAGCCGCGCCGCCCGAACGGCGAGTGTTCGAGAATCATCGAACTCGCGCCTGAGATTTCACCCGCGACCGCGAAGCCCTGGACGAGCCGCAGAATCACGAGCAGCGCCGGCGCGAGCATGCCGACGCTGTGATACGTCGGCAACAGGCCGACGGCCATCGTCGAGAAGCCCATGAGGAACATGCACAGCACGAGCACGGTCTTGCGGCCGTGCGTGTCGCCGTAGTGGCCGAGCACGAACGCGCCGATCGGCCGCGCGACATAGCCCACGCCGTAGGTTGCGAGCGACGCGACGATCGCCACTTTCGGATTTCCCGACGGAAAGAAAAGCTGCGGGAAGATCAGCGCTGCGGCTTGCGCGTAGATAAAGAAGTCGTAGTACTCGAGCGCCGAGCCTATCCACCCGCTCGCGGTGGCTTTCTTCGTCTGCTTCCGGTGCTCGGCGTGCGACTCGCCTGGCGCGCCGGGAGGAAGAGAGTTCGTGTCCATGACGTCTCCATTTATGTTTCGCACGACGGTTTCTGTGGCCATCTTTACGACGACGCTGCGCTTTCGTTCTTCATCGACGACGCCCGCGCAAGGGGCGCGCGCGGACGTTCGTCCATCATCGCCTCTGAATCGAAAGCTTTCGATGAGGCAAAACCCGCGCGCCGGCGTCTGACTGCAAGGATTGAGCGCAAGATTACTATGTCCGCCGGCTAGCATAATCCAGCGCGGAGGAAAGTCAGAATGCGCTCCGGGCGAATAATCGGCGGCGCCGCGCATGCGCAGCGTCGAGCCCGTGCCTAAAGTATGTGCACACGCGGCCGTATACACGAGTACCGGCGGCGACGGCATCGCCGCCCGCGGTTTTTCGTCCTCTCGCTGGCCCCGGTCTTCCGTATGTCAGGCAATCCGTCCTTGATCGATTCGATTCTGGCCACGCCGGCGACAGAGAACGGGCGCATCACGACCGCCATTCGCGCGTCGCTGCTGTCGACACTCGTCGAGGACGTCCGCCCGCTTCTGCTGTCCGGCATTTCCAGCGCCTTCGTCGCGATGATCGCGCTCGGCCGTCAACAGGCGGTCTGGGCGATGCTCTGGGTCGCCGCCGACGCGCTCCTGCTCGCCGTGCGCCTGTCGATCGTGTGCCGCTACCGTGCGCTGAGCCGCCCGGTCGCGCCGCATCCCGGCCCGTGGGCGGGGCGCTACGCACCGTTCGCGCTCGCGACGTGTCTCGTGTCCGGCCTCGGCGCGATGGCCTGCGTGATTTCCGGCGACGCCGTGCTCGCCTCCCTCGCGATCATGGTGACGGCGGGCCTGCTCGGCGGCATTGCGTCGCGCAACGCGGGCACGCCGCATCTGGCGATCGCGCAGGTGTGCCTCGGCGCGCTGCCGATCGGCGTCGGCGGCCTGTTCGGGCCGGCCGGCTACTGGATTCTCCTGCCGCCGCTCTTTCTTTATATCGGCGCGATGTGCGCGGTCGTGCAGCGCCACTACTCCGGCCTCGTCGCGCTGATGACCGCCGAGCAGGGCCATGCCGAAATCGCCGCGCGCTTCGACGCGGCGCTCGCGCATATGCCGCACGGTCTGTGCACCGTGGATGCGTCGGGCAAGGTGGTGATCGCGAATCGCAAGGCGGCGGAGCTGTTCGGCGCGACCGTCGAAATGCTGCGGCTGAACGTGTCCTTGCCCGAGTTCATCGGCTACGTGGGCGTGGCGAAGTTCGGCGAGACGCTGCGCGCACAGTTCTCCGAGCGCTGCGCGCAATGGCTCGAGGCGGGCAAGCTGCCGCTCGATCTGCCGCTGCGCGACGGCCGGCTTCTGGAGCTGAGCCGCAACCCGGTGCCGGACGGCAGCGCGGTGATCATCATCGAGGACGTGACGGAGCGCCGCAAGGCCGAGGCGAAGATCCTGCACTGGGCGCATCACGATTCGCTCACGGGCCTGCCGAACCGGCGCTATCTCGGCGATCATGCCGAGCGTCTGATGGCGGGCGGCGCCGGCCGCGAAAAGGTGATGGTGATGTACGTCGATCTCGACGGCTTCAAACGCATCAACGACACGCACGGCCATAACGCGGGCGACGACCTGCTGAAGCTCGTCGCCGATCGCCTGCGCAACGCGATGCGCCGCGGCGAGCTGGCCGCGCGTCTGGGCGGCGACGAATTCGCGATCGTCGCGACGTACATCGCGGATGCGTCGAACACCGCTTTCGCGCGCAAGATCATCCGCGAACTGTCCGCGCCCTACGCGCTCTCGTGCGGGCTGACGGTGCGCGTGGGCGTGAGCGTCGGCATCGCGCTCGCCCGTCCGGGCGAAGTGTTCGAAAGCGCGTTGAAGCGGGCCGATGCTGCGCTCTATGAAGCGAAATCGGAAGAGCGCGGCGGATTTCGGTTTTCCGGCCGCGACGGCGATGCGGTGGCCAACGACGAGCAGGCCGTCGCCGCGCTGGGCGAGCGCGGCCGCGCGTGGTAGCGCATCACACGTTGGTATGAACGCGCCGAGCCCTTCGTAGAATGGCCGGCGCGCGTGCGCTTCTCTAAGCTGACGTCATGGTCACGCACTGGGAGCGCATCATGGCCGATACATCGACACGCAGGCTGTTATCGGGCTGCGCCGCCGTGCTGGCGTTCGGCACGTGGTATTCGCTGAACGCGCCGCATGACTGGAGCGCGCTCCCTCGCGCCGGTTGCGACACGGAGTTGCCGCTGGAGCGGATCGCGCTCGACGAAGAAGCGGCACCGGCGATCAAAACGCCGCTGCGATAACCGCGCTCACGGCCGTTGCGCCCGCGACGGCGTCGATGCGCCCTGCGGCATCTTCACGCCGAGCGCTTCGGCCTTCAGCACGAGATCGGCGAGCGAGCGCGCCGCCATCTTCTTCATCGCCTGGCCGCGATGAATCTTCACCGTGATCTCGCTCAGGTTCATCTCCGCCGCGATCTGCTTGTTCATCAGACCCGACACGACGAACGCCATGACCTCGCGCTCGCGCGGCGTTAGCGATTCGTACGAGCGGCGCAGGTCCGCGACGGAGCGGCTCGCCGCGCGCCGTTCCTCGTCGGCTTCCAGCGCCTGCGCGACGGCATCGAGCATGTCCTGATCGCGGAACGGCTTCGCGAGAAAATCCCGGGCGCCCGCCTTCATCGCCTTCACGGTCATCGCGATGTCGCCGTGCGCCGTCATGAATACGATCGGCAAGCCGACCTGGCTCGCGGCCATCTGCTCCTGCACGGCGAGCCCGCTCTGCCCTTTCAGCCGCACGTCGAGGATCAGGCAACTGGGCACCTCGGGCATGTCATACGCAAGGAACTCGTGCGCGGACGCGAACGTCATCACGTTCAGGCCGACCGAGCGCAGCAGCATGCGAAGCGCGTCGCGCATCGATTCGTCGTCGTCGACCACGTAGACCATCGCGGCGTTCGTTTTCGCGTCCGCGCCCTTGTCAATGCTCATCGTCTCCCCCCTGGTTTTCGGGCAGCACGAAGCGCAAGCGCGCGCCGCCTTCATCGGGCGACTCCGCCCATATCCTGCCGCCGTGCGCCTCGATGATCGAACGGCAAATCGACAAACCCATGCCCATGCCTTCGGCCTTCGTCGTGAAAAACGCGTCGAAAAGACGGCGCGCGCTGTCGACGCTGATGCCCGTGCCGGAATCCTGCACGGTGATCTGCGCGTAGCCTTCGTCGCTCGGGCTCGCGCCCGTCGCGACACGCAGCACGCGCGGCCCGTTCACGCCGGACATCGCCTGCGCGGCGTTCATCATCAAGTTGATGAGCACCTGCTGCAACTGCACGCGATCGCACCGCACGGTAGGCGAAGGCGTCGCGAGCTCCGTTTGCACTTCCACGCGATGACGTCCGAGCTCGCGCCGCACGAGTTCGATCGTCTCCCCGACGATCTCGTTCACGTCCAGCGTCGCGGGCTGGCTGTCGCGCTTTCTCGCCATCGCGCGAATGCGTGCGATGACCTCGCTCGCGCGCCTCGCGTCGCGAATCATCTGCGTGATCGATTGCTGCGCTTCCGCGATTTCGGGTTGCGCGCGGTTGAGCCAGCGCAGGCCGGCATCGCCGCTCGTGACGATCGCGGCCATCGGCTGCGTGACTTCGTGCGCAATGGACGCCGCCAGTTCGCCCAGCATCGTCACGCGCGTGACGTGCGCGAGTTCGGCGGTCGAACGCGCGAGCGCTTCCTGGGCGAGCTTGGTGTCGGTGACGTCCATCAGCGCGCCGACGTATTCGTCGCCATCCGCTTCGGTCGATGCGCGATGGGCGACGAAATGCACATGCTTGACCGACCCGTCCGGCAACAGAAGCCGATGCTCCACGTCGATGTCGCACACGCCGCCGATCGCGGCTTCATGCGCGCCGCGCACGATCCCGATGTCGTCGGGATGCGTGCGCGCGAGAATCGCTTCGACGGACGGCTCGACATCGCGCGGGTAATCGAAGATGCGGTACGCCTCGTCGGACCACCACATCGTGCCGGCGGGCAGGCGCGTCGCGATGCTGCCGGTGCGCGAAAGACGCTGCGCGTCGAGCAGAAACGCCTCGCTGCGCTTGAGCGCATCGCGCTGGCGCTGCAATTCCGCTTCCATGCGCTTGCGCTGCGTGATGTCGTTGCTCGTCGCAAGCACGGCGCACGGCAGGCCTTTCGCGTCGCGCAGCAACGCGGCCCGGCTCGCGATCACGATCTCGCTGCCGTCGTGCCGCACGCGCGTGATCTCGCCGTCCCATCGCCCCGAGCGCAGCAGTTCCGCTCGAATCTGCGCGTGCGGCACGGGCGAGTTCGACTGTGTCATGCTATGAATCGGCTGGCCGATCGCCTGTTGCGCCGAGTAGCCGTATAGCACTTCGGCGCCGCGATTCCAGAAGGTGATTCGCTCGTTCATGTCGTGCGCGACGATCGCGTCGTGCGCAAGATTGAGCAGTTCGAGCTGCTCCTGCATCTTGGTCGTCGTGGCCAGATTGCGCAGCGACAGAATGGCGGTCGTGCCGATCGCGAGCAGGCTCACCGCGCAGCGCGCGAGCGCGCCGCCCGACACGTTTTCGTCGTGCGAGAGAACGAAGCCGACGAGCGTCAGCACGACGCAACCCCACGCCGTCGTGACGGTCGCGGTGCGATTGCCCGTCGATGCGACGAGCAGCACGACGACGACATACAGCACCGCGATGGCGATATCGAGTGGTGTGAGCGCGTCGATCAGAAAGACGACGAGCGCAATGGCCGCCGCTAGGATCGACACGATGCGGGTATCGTGACGCACCGCGCGCGGCGCGCTCTGGAATGTCTCCATCACGGCCGGTCGGACGCCGGCGAATGGAAACGAACGACGAACGAGACAGGCGGCATGGTCATTGAGCGTTCGAGAAGCGTTCGTTGAAAACATCGCGGCCTGCGCGCGGCAGACAGAACCATGCGCGCCAGCCGGATGACGCCATGAATTCTATTCCTTCCAAAAACCTTGCTTGATGCGTTCCAGGCAATCGGCGACGACGGTTCCATCGACGGGCTTGCTGAGAAAACACACCGCGCCGCCGTCGAGCGCCTGACGGCGCGCGGCATCGGACGCGAACGCGGTGATGAACATGATCGGCACGCCCGCTTTCAGTTCGCGCAGGCGCTGCTGAAGTTGAAGGCCGGACATGCCGGGCATGTTGAGATCGGTGATGATGCACGCGAGGCCCTCGAGTGGATCGGCGTCGAGGAACGACTCCGCCGACGGATACAGGCTGACCTCCCAGCCGAGCGAGCGCAACAGGCTGGAGGAGGCGACGCGGACGGATTCGTCATCGTCGATCACGGAAACTCTGGAAGGCGATTGCAAGGGCGTTGTCCTGGACCGTGCGTGAATATCGGCGGGCATGGGACGGGTCCACCGCCTCGATGGAACTCATCTTACGCACGCGGCAACGGCCGCGAAATCATATGTACGTATAGCTTGAGGCCTCCGCTTTCATCCAGGCATTCGTCGGACGATACCGGCGCGCAGGGCGTGTCGAGCGCGTTACGCGCGAACCCCGTATAGTCCCGTTCTGCCACTCCGGGAACCCACATGTCGACTCCAACATCGAGCGCGCTCGACGGCGGCAAGCACGTCGAGCTCACGCGCGGACTGATCGCGCTCTTCGCGTTCTGCTGCGGCGCGATCGTCGCGAACCTGTACTATGCGCAGCCGATCACCGAGCTGATCGCGCCCGATCTGCACATGGCGGGCGGCACGGCGAGCCTGATCGTGTCGCTTACGCAGATAGGCTATGCGCTCGGTCTGTTTTTCATCGTGCCGCTCGGCGATCTGCTCGAAAACCGCAAGCTCATGATCGCGACCGCGCTCGTGTCGATCGCGAGCCTCACGGCGGCCACGTTCACGCACACGCCCGGCTGGTTTCTCGTGATCTCGCTCTTGATCGGCTTTTCGTCGGTGGCGGTGCAGATCCTGATTCCGCTCGCGGCGCATCTCGCGCCGGACGAATCGCGCGGCAAGGTGGTCGGCACCATCATGAGCGGACTGTTGCTCGGCATTCTGCTGTCGCGGCCGATATCGAGCCTCGTCGCGGGCCACTTCGGCTGGCGCGCGATGTTCGGCGCGGCCGCCGTGCTGATGATCGGCATCACGACCGTGCTCGCGCTGACGATCCCGCGCCGCCAGCCGAGCCATCAGGCGACGTACTTCGAATTGATCGGCTCGCTCGGCCACCTCGTGCGCACGATGCCGGTGCTGCGTCATCGCTCGCTGTATCAGGCGCTGATGTTCGCGTCGTTCAGCCTCTTCTGGACCGGCATTCCTGTCGAACTGACGCGGCACTACGGGCTCACGCAGACGGCTATCGGCATCTTCGCGCTCATCGGCGCGACGGGTGCGACGTCCGCGCCCATCGCCGGGCGTCTCGCGGACGCGGGCCACACGGTGCGCGCGACCTTCATCGCGCTGATTCTCGCGGCGCTCGCGTATCTGCCGATCGTGATACATCCGGCATGGGGCATCGGCGCGCTCGTCGTGACGGGCATCGTGCTCGATTTCGCCGTGCAGATGAACATGGTGCTCGGCCAGCGTGAAATCTACGCGCTGCACGCCGCGAGCCGCAACCGCCTGAACGCCATATACATGACGAGCATCTTCGTGGGCGGTGCTTTCGGCTCGGCGTTCGCAAGCCCGCTGTACGAGCGCGGCGGCTGGATGCTCGTCGCGACCGTCGCCACGGTGTTTCCGCTCATCGCGCTGGCGCATTTCATCCTGATCGGCCGGCGTCATTCGGCCCGAACCTATACACAAGGATAGGCGGCCCTGTATCCACGGCTGATGGCGCGAAGCGCTTCGCGAACGTATCTTCATTCCATCGTTGACATGATCGGAATCGGAGGCGAAGCGGATATGGACAAGCTCTTCAGCATTCGGGTGTTCTCACGCGTCGCCGAAACCGGCAGCTTCAGCGGCGTCGCGAAAGATATGGATTGCAGCGTGGGCATCGTGTCGCGGGCAATCGCCTCGCTCGAAGACGGCCTGCACACGCGGCTCCTGCAGCGCACGACGCGCCGCGTGTCGCTCACCGACAGCGGCGAGCGCTACTACCGCAAATGCAGGAAGATCCTCGCCGACATCGACGCCGCCGACGCCGAAGCGAGCGATGCCGCCATGATCCCGCGCGGCCGCCTGCGCGTGCACGCGGCGCCCGATCTGGGCCTCGCGCAGTTGATGTCGACGATCGTCGAATACCGGCGCGCGCATCCGCAAGTGACGGTCGATCTGAAGCTGCTGGCGGGCATGCCGGACCTCGTGCAGGAACAATTCGACGTATCGGTGCTGTCGGCCGCCTCGCTGCCCGATTCGGGCAACGCGTACCGCATCGTCGGGCGCTTTCAGCGTGTGCTGGTCGCGGCGCCGGCGTATCTCGGGCGACACGCGGTGGAGTCCATCTCCGATCTGCCGATGCACGCGCTTACGCGCATCAACGCGCCGTTCGCGCATCCGTGCGACTGGCATGCGGAACTCGCCTCCGGGGTCACCGCCAGCATCGACCAGATCGTGGTCAACGACGCCGGGGCGATTCGCGTCGCGCTTCTGGCAGGCGCGGGCGTCGGCGCGATGCCGCATTACTTCGTCGCCGACGACATCAGGGACGGCCGGCTCGTGCGCCTCTTTCCCGACTATCCGCTGATGAGCGCGAGCGTATATGCGGTGTATCCGTCGCGTCAGCACGTGGACGCGAAGATCAGGACGTTCGTGGATTTTCTGGCGACGTCGCTGAAGGACAAGTTCGATGCGGCGCCGTCGGCAAGCGCGCCGCATGTCATGGCTCAGGAAGTCATGGCTTAGGAATGCGGATGCGGCTGATCATCAACGAGCCGGAAATCGCGTAGATCAGCACGAGCGGATGCAGCGTGAAACCGCCGACGCGCCACGTGCCGAGCCACATGCTCTCGCCGATCGCGCCGGACCATGCGCCGATGGTCAGCAGCAGCACGATCACGAAGGACGTGGGAATCGGTGTGCCTTCGAAATGGGTGACCTTGCCGCCGCCGCCCGACATCTCTTCGGTCGTCACGTTGTAGCGCGCGAGACGCGACACGCCGCACGCGACGAAGTACGCCAGAACGATGCGGTCGTACAGCCCGCGCATGCCGAAGCCATAGCCGATGATCGCCGGCGCGACGCCGAAGGAGATCACATCGGCGAGCGAATCCAGTTCCTTGCCGAGCAGCGACGCCTTCTGACGCCAGCGCGCGATGCGGCCATCGAGCACGTCGAAGACGAGCGCGGCGAACACGAGCGCGCAGGCGAGATAGATATGCAGCACGTCGGAATCGTCGAGATAGGACATCGACGAGAACAGCGCGCCCGTGCCGCACACCGCGTTACCCAGCGTGAACCAGTCGGCCAGGTGGAAATCGCGGATCATCGAGAATCGTTTCATTCGTTTCTGTCTTCGTGACGTTCGGCGGCACCGACGACCAGCGCCGCAAGGCTGTCAAGTCTATCATCGCGCCCTCTTTGCAAAGCACTCCGCATGCCCGCAAACCTGTACGCGAACGTACAGGTTTGCGTTATACTGCGGCATCGATCTGCCCCTCCGGTGCCGTCATGTCCGCGACCAAGCCCGCGCTCCTCACCATCCGCGACGCCGCCGTGCGCCTGCAAGTCACGCCGCGCACGCTCAAGTATTACGAAGAGCGTGGCCTCGTCACGCCCTCACGCAGCGAAGGCCGGTACCGGCTCTACAGCGAGCAGGACCTGGAACTGTTCGCGCGCATCCTGCGGCTGCGTTCGCTCGGATTCTCGCTGCAGGGCATCGTCGAGATGCTGAAACGGCCGATGGAAACGCAAGGCGAAGGCCGTACCGGCTATTCGGCTTCGTCGCTGCGGGAGATCGAGCAGGCGCTGTCGCAGCAGATCGAATCGGTCGATGCGCGCATCGCCGCCGTGCGCCGCGAACTGAAGGAAGCGCAGGCGGTGCGCAGCGAACTCGCCAGCGACCTCGATTATTTGCGGCGCAGAATCGCGGGCGAAAGCAAGGAAGTGCTGCTGGAAGAACGCCTGGCCGCGCGCAAGCGGCGCAAGACGCAGCGCGCCGAGGATGCGGGCGAATGACGCAAGCGCCATATCGGCAGACAAAGCCGGTCGCGGAACGTTTTCCCGGCGATCTGTTTGCGTGGGCTATCGCGCTCGCCACCGGGCTCGACTACTTCGACAACTCGGTCTTTTCATTCTTCACGAGCTATATCGCGGGCGGCGTCAATGCATCGTCCGATGAACTCGTGTGGGCGTCGAGCGCGTATGCGGTAGCGTCCGTGCTCGGCATCCTGCAGCAGCAATGGTGGATCGAACGGCTCGGCAATCGGCGCTATATCGCGGGATGCCTGTTTCTGTTCGCGGCGGGTGCGGTGGCGGCGACGCTATCCGAATCGGCCATCGAGCTGGCGCTCGCGCGCGGCTTTCAGGGCTACTTCATCGGCCCGATGATGAGCGCCGCGCGCATCCTCATTCAGACGCGCTTTACGCAAGAGACGCGCCCCGCCGCGACGCGCCGCTTTCTCAACATGATCCTGCTCGGCACTGCGCTCGCTCCCTTGTGCGGCGGCTATCTGGTCGCATCGCTCGGCTGGCGCGCGCTCTTCTCGTGCACCGCGTTCGCGGGCGTCGCGCTCGGCATGCTGGCGTTCGTCGCGGTGCCGTCCACGGGCCGCGTACATCCCGAGGCGCGCGGCGAAGCGCACTTCTGGCCGTACATCATCTTCGCGTTTGCGCAGGGCGCGCTGCAGATCGTCATGCAGCAAGTGCGTTTCGAGCTTTTCAGCACGTCGCCCGAGCTCATCGTGCTGACTGTTGCCGGGCTGCTGTCGCTCGGCTGGTTCATATGGCATCAGTGGCATCATCCGAAGCCGCTGTTGCGGCTGCATGCGCTGCGTGAAAAGACGTTTCAGGTGGGCATCGTGCTGTACATCGCGTTCTATTACATCAACAACGCGATGAGCTTTCTGGTGTCGCGCCTGCTCGAAGGCGGGCTCGGCTATCCGGTCGAAAACGCGGGGCGGCTCGTCGGCTTCACGTCGATGGTCTCGCTCGGCATGGCCGTCGTCTATTTCCGCTACGCGTCGCGCATCAGGCACAAGAAGTGGATGATCATGGCCGGCTTTCTGCTGGCCGCGTTCATCGGCACATGGATGATCGGCTTGCCGCCCGACGTGAGCATGCCATGGCTCATCGCGCCGATGGTCCTGCGCGGCATGCTGCTGCTCTTCATCGCGCTGCCGGTCGCGAACCTGACATTCCGTGTGTTCGCGGTCGAGGAGTACAGCCACGGTTATCGTTTCAAGAACATCGTCAAGCAACTGACGTATTCGTTCTCGACGGCGACCATCATCATTCTCGAACAGCATCGCGTCGCGCTGCATCAGACGCGGCTCGTAGAAACGGTCAACCCGTATGACCCGACGTTTCAGGGCGTATATCAGAGCCTGCTCGGCGCGTTCGAGCGCATGGGCCACAGCGCATCCGAAGCGAAGAGCCTCGCGCTCGTCGAGATCGGCCGCATCGTCACGCAGCAGGCGAACTTCCTCAGTTCGCTGGATGGCTTCTATTACATCATCGGCGTCGCACTGTGCGCGAGCGTGATCGCCGCATGGCAGAAGCGAATCGACTGATCCGTCTCAGAGCACATAAAAAGTGGACACACTCAGCAGCATGCGGATGTTCGCCCGCGTAGCCGAAGAAGGCAGTTTCACCGCCGCCGCGCAACGCATGAATATATCGACGGCCGCGACCTCGCGGGCCATCGCCGCGCTCGAAGCGCATCTGAATACGCGGCTCCTGCATCGGAGCACACGGCGCGTGATCCTCACCGAGGCGGGCAAGCGCTATCTGCAGCGCTGCGAGCAGATACTCGCGTGCGTCGACGTGGCCGAAGCCGAAGCCGCCGATGCACAGTTGCGCCCTTCCGGGCACTTGCGCATTCATGCATCGACGAGCCTCGGGCAGTCGTATGTCGTGCCCGCCATCGTGCGCTATCGGGAACGTCATCCGGCGGTGTCCGTCGATCTGACGCTGTCGCAGCACACGCCCGATATCATCGACGAAGGCTACGATCTCACCGTGCAGGCGAGCATCGCCGAGTTGCCGGATTCGAGCCTCGTCGCGCAGCGCCTCGGCACGGTGCATAGTGTGCTGTGCGCGTCGCCGGCGTACTTGCGCGGGCACGGCGAGCCGCGCACGCTTGCGGAGTTGTCGCGTCATCCGTGTCATCAACTCGTCTCGCCGCTCTTTCCGCGCGATGTCTGGACCTTCGAAGGCCCGAAGGGCACGGAGACCTTCGCGCTTGCGAAGACGAACTTCGGCGTAAATGTCGCGGGCGCGCTGGCGGTCGCGCTGCGCGAGGGCGTGGGCATCGGCGCGCTGCCGATGTCGACGGCGAGCAAGCTGCTCGAAAGCGGCGCGCTCGTGCGCGTGCTGCCTGACTATCGATTGCAGGCGCTCACGCTTTACGCGCTGTATCCGTCGCGGCAGTATCTCAATGCGAAGGTCAGGACGTTCGTCGAGTTCGTCAAGGACGTGGTTCCGCGGATACTGGAGAGCGATGCCGCTCATATCGATGCGCCGCGGGAGAGCTGACATTACAGCCTGAAGTTTTCCTTGATCGTGGCGATGAGCACGTCGATCGCGTCGCTTGCACGGCCGGTGCCATCCCGCATCAAAACGACTTCGTGATCGCCGATATGCGGAAGCATGTCCAGCACTCGCATATCTTCGCTGACGCGCGCGCGGTCGAGCAGCGTCACGGCAAGCCCCGACTCGACGCAGGTCTTGATGACCTGGCTCGACGCACTGTCGAGCACGACGCGCCATTTGCGCCCGGCACGCTCGAGCGCAGTCGTCATTGCCACACGATAGGGGCACGGCTCGCCGTATAACGCCAATGGAAGCGGGCGGTCCTCGGCCAGCACGAAGGTCGAACTCCCGACCCAGACCGGCGTGGTCATCGTCAGGACATCCGCCGGTCTGCTCGCTTTGACGGGTTGAACCAATAACGCGACGTCGAGCTTGCCGCGCGTCACCCAGTCCCGAAGCTTGAGGCTCGGTGCGGTTTTCACTTCCAGCACCACATTGGGCCAGCTGACCGCGAAGCCCGGAAGAATATCCCGGACGATATGCGCGGCATACTCGTCCGGCACGCCGAGCACGACGCGTCCCGCGAGCGTTTTTCCCTGAATTTCCCGCAGCACGCGGTCATGCGCGCTCAACAGCTCGCTCGTACCTGCAAGCAGCCGTTTGCCGAGCGCGGTCAGCGTGACGGACTGGTTGTCCCGGTCGAGCAGCCTGCCACCGGCGATGGCTTCGAGGCGCTGGATATGAATGCTGACCGCAGCCGGGCTTCTATGCACATGCTCGGCCGCCGAGCGAAATTTGCCGAGCCGGGCCACCGCATGAAAGGTGCGCAAGAGTTCGATATCGAGGACCGATTCCATGATGGTTCAACCGTATTGAACGACCTCATCAGTATATTTTGATTTTCTAATCGCCGATCGCAGACTACGCTGGACGCATGACAAAAGTTTCGCGACCCGGCCTTGCCTCGAATCCGCCTGCCATTGATGCGCTACGCCTGCCTTTGCCGGCATTGGAAGCGCTGATGGTCGTCGCGTGGAGTTCGGGCTTCGTCGGGATGCGATTTTCCACGGACTACGCGCCGATGTTTCTCGTCGTGCTGTGGCGTTGTGCGGTCATTTCGATCTGCCTGCTTCCCTTTGTCTTGCGGGAAATAATCGGCGCGCCGCCATCCGTGGTGGCGCGGCAGGCTGCAATCGGCTTGTTCGCGTTGGCAGGCTATATCGCAGGCGTTGGGAAGGGGATCGAGCTCGGCGTATCAGCGGGTCTTTGCGCGCTGATTGCCAATCTTCTGCCGGTTGGCACGGTCGTCATTTCATCCCTGGTTCTCAGGGAGCGCAACTCGGGCCGGACATGGGCCGGCATGGCGCTCGGGCTGGCCGGGGCAATCATGGTCAGTCATGACGCGTTGACCCTCGGCTCCGCTCCTCGTTGGGCATACGCCTTGCCGGTCGCGGGCATGATGTCGCTGGCGGTGGCCACGGTCTGGCAGCAACGGACCGCCTCTCGCACCGGCTCGCTGAGTCTCTTGTGTACTCTCTGGATACACTGCGTCGTGTCATGCCTCGTGTTCTTCTGTCTGCAGCGTTCGCAAGGGAGCGTGATGCCGATCGCGACCACCGGCTTCGCCGCCAGCGTTTGCTGGACGGCGGTCATCTCGACACTTGGTGGTTACGGGCTGTACTGGGTATGCCTGCGGCGGTCGTCGCCCGCACGCGTGTCGAGCGTCCTGTTCCTGAGTCCTTCGGTCACTTTCGTATGGGCGTGGGCACTATTCGGAGAGCCGCTCTCCTGGCCGATGCTCGGCGGAACGATAGTCTCCGGCCTGGGGATCGTCGTGATGACTCGACGGCCGCGCGACGGCCGCGCGGCTCGACAACTCTGAAGCCGCCAACTTTCCGCGCGGCCTCGACGCAATAACCGCTTCGGGCCGCACGTCAATCCGCCGATGGCTCGCACTCGCTGACGAAGGAAGATTTGGCGGCCGGCCGCTCCAGTGCGGCAAGGCGTTGCAGCGCTAACAGACCGAGCACGGCGAGCCCGCATCCCAACGTGAAGTCGGCGCTTACCCCGGCATGGTCGACAATCGAACCGCCCACTGCGGACCCGGCGGCGATGGCGACCTGAATGATGCTGACGAACATCGCCGAGCCCGCTTCGGGCATGTCCGCCGTGCCGTGCTGAATCCATACGCTGAAGCAGAGCGGCAGCGCGCCGAAGGCGACGCCCCAGAGCAGCATCCCTGCTGCTTCACCTACGATCGAATGGTCGAGCACCAGCATCGACGATATGGCGATCAGCAAGAGCAAGATCATCGCCGCGACGGACTTTTTCAGGTGGTTCGCAACCGCCATCGACATCAGCGCATTCGAAAAGAATCCCACCAGGCCGAATCCGAACAGCAGCAGCGTAATACCGCGCACGGAGAAATCCTGCTCCAGCAGCGGCGCGATGTAGGTGTATGTCGAGAAATGCGCTCCGAACACGAGCGCGACCATCAGCAGACTCCACCGGGTTTGCGGACGCCGAAGCAATGTTTTGAAATCGGAAACGCGCAGCGCCGACGCAGACGGCAGCGACGGCACGAGGAGCGCCTGTGCCGCAAGGGCGAGCGCCACGAGTCCCGCGGTCGCGGCGAACGAGGCTCGCCACGACGCGAACGAAGCGATGAACGTGCCGAGCGGCACGCCGATGACCGTTGCACACGTGACGCCCGTCAGAATGGTAGCGGTGGCCTTTGCGGCATCCTTCGGTTCGACGAGTCGGGGCGCAGCGGCCGTCGCCAAGGTCCAGAATCCACCCAGCGCGGCGCCGAGCAAGGCGCGGCCAGCGAGGAGAACCGGGAAACTCGTAGCGATTGCGCACAAAACGTTGGAGATCAAGAGCACTGCCGTCAACAGCAGAAATACGAAACGGCGGTCCATGCGTCCAGCACCGGCAATCAGCGCCGGCGCGAATATGGCGGCCATGATTCCAGGCATCGTCACCATCAAACCGGCAACGCCAGGCTTGACGCCGAGGTCGTGCGCAATCTGACTCAGAAGCCCGACCGGCAAGAACTCGGCCGTGACGAAGGCGAATGCGCTGACAGCGACCGCGACCACGGAAAGCCATTGGCGCAACGATGTGGTCCTTCCATATGGCGACGCTGATGTCGCAGGCGTATCAATTTGCATAATGACGAATCCGAGATTGAGCCTGCCACTCTATGCGGACTCCGGCGCGGGAAAAAGCATTGCGCCCTGAACAGACAAGCCGACGTGGACGAACAATCCCCGTATCGTGGTGCAAGAGCGTCGGCTGGAACCTCGGGGCGCAGTCGCGGCTCGCGACCTTGCATATCTGACTCCGTATGTGTCGTTGCTTCTCGCCGTACCGACCGACTCGCCCGGAAACGCTTGCAGGAGCGCCCGTGGCGAAGCCGGGCAGCTTGGGAGTACTCTAACGTTGCTGGACCTACATCTTTGGACGGAGACAGCACAATGCGCACCGCTTCAGAAGCAACGTCCGGCCTTGAAGGGCACACGCCCGAGTCGCTGCAAACGCTCGCCTCATACCTGGAAATATCTCTGGAAAAGGGTAAGTGCGTGGTCATGATGCGCCGCGATAAAGACATTTTCGCGGTGTACATCGGCAATCCCGCGGACGAGGACGTCAAATTGACGAGCCAGGGCACGGTTGCGACGGCGGTAGCAGAGGAAATACTTGAACTGACCCAGGTCGGGTTGAATCGGATGACAGTCGGCGATCAGACGTATCGCTTCTTTCGAAGCTTTACGCACGTCTCCGACGCTGGCGCGGTGGTATTTGCGCCGACCTAGGCTGTCATAGACGCGGCCCGTTATATTCACCGTGCTTATCCAGCGCGACGAATTTGCATTCGCGGCGCGCCGCAACGCATGGATCGCCGAGGAGAGTATGCATTTCTCAAAGAGACGATCGAGCCCGCGCCGGTCCTGGATTTCGCCGCACGCAAAGGAACGCGTGAACGAACGATGTTCCCTCTCGACAACCGCCCTTCGCACCATGATCGACGCAGGTCGATGCATCTGGCTCGGCGGAACTTCGGCGAACAGGGGCCTGAACCTCATCTACAGCAAAGCGGATGATTGCTGTTTCGTCGTCGTGCAAGACACGGGCAACCATGCTGTCGTGACGGTTCTACCGCTCTGGATGTGGAACAACGGCACGTTGCTGGAGAGTTCATCGCAGGCGGAAGAAGCGCGAAGGTTGGCGCTCGAACCACAGCCGCCTCGGCGGGACGGAAAGCGAATGAGACGTCAACCGCAACGCCCGGGCGGATTGTTCGGGCGTCGACGATGACGCTCGATCAGTCACAGCCTGCGGATCGGAGTCAGTCATCCTGCTTTCGCTCCCTCTTCTTGCGCACGAGACTCACCTGCCCGTTGCGCTCGAGTATCGCCGAATGCACTTCTTCGAGATCGAGCGTATGAAGTTCCTGTCTCGCGGTCTCGAATACGTCGGTTTTCGTGATAAGTGCGGCCGACATCTGATTTTCGTTGAATCGGCCATCCTTGAAGACTTCTCGTTCCACGCCGACCACGAGCGACTCCAGTCGGGGCGAATGAATGCAAGCCCACGCGAGCGCCCGATGTATGAGCACGATGACGAGCGAAGCAACCAGCGTCGGCGCTGCCGGAGAAGCACCGACAATGACGCGGCTCAACGTGGCGCCGAGAAGGATCCCGACCACATAATCGAAAGGAGAACGCTGGCCGAAGGACCGTCGACCAGAGATTCGAATGAAAACAAGTGCCGCGAAAAAAACGACGACCGTTCTGGCCGCCATTTGCAAGGCATCGAGGTCCCTGCCTTCTCCGAATATCGCTACGAGGATGTTCATCGTGTCCTCCGGTAGAGCGAGCAAGCAAGGCCAGAGGTCTGCCCGGCTTGCCGTGGAGACGGTCTTTGTCAGCGTCAGTCAGCCGGGCCGAGATATCCCGGAAGCCCGCGCGCAGCTTTTGTCTTCGCGAGTTCCACGCCTTTCTCGACGAGCGATGCGTACTCGGCATCGCTTTCGGGCGGCGGCAAACGGCTTCGCAAGAAATCGGACCAGCGGAATTCCGCCAGCGGAACAGTTGTCTTTTCATAGCCGCCCGCGTCGCGCACCGACGCCGACAGACTCCGAAATTCATCGTCCATCAGTTCCCACACATGGTCCCGCAATTCGGCGAACGCGACGCGCCTGCTCTGCGCGTCGTAGGGATACGTCCAGCGATTGTTTTCCATCGTCAGCCAGAAGTCGGCTTTGCTTAATGATGTGAGGTCACCCACCAGAACGACGGGCACGCTCTTTATCGCGGCGCGCCACAGCGCGGTCGCAACGTGATGATGGTCGATGACATACGGTGCGCCGCCGGGACCGAGCACGACAGGAACCGGCTTTTCGGCGATGGCCATTTCCAGATCATGGCCCGACAGCGACTCGTAGACTTTCGTCTTGTCGAGGATTTCCCGAAAACCGTGCGTCACCTGTGTGGGACGCAAGAGGTCGATTCTTACTCTCTTCATTTTTGCCTCCCCGCAATACCCGAAACACGCGAAGCCCAATCGTACGAACGAGAATTCAGGCCTCTGACCACCGGGAGCAGAAACCGTGCCGACGCTTTGGTGTAGTAGGCTAATCGTCCGGAGCCGAAATTCCAACACCCCCGGTAGTTCTGACTGATCCTGTCGAAGCCCTAACTCGGACGCGTACGCAGCAAACATGGAAAACATAATCAACGCAGTGGATTCCGACGAGGCACTGACGCGCGACATCGGCGCTGTTGCGCGTATCGGCGCCGTCCCTTCGATGCTGAAGATGATCTGCGAAGAGACCGGGATGGGCTTTGCCGCCGTCGCACGCGTGACCGATGCAACCTGGACCGCGTGCGCCGTACTCGACAAAGTAGGATTCGGCCTCAAGCCGGGCGGACAACTGCAACTTCACTCCACGCTTTGCTTCGAATCTCGCGCCGCGCGGCTGGCGATCGTCATCGACGACTTCACGCAGAGCGAGAAGTATCGCGACCACCATACCCCGGCGATTTACGGCCTGAAAAGCTACATCTCCGTCCCGATCGTATTGCCGGGCGGCGAGTACTTCGGCAATCTCTGCGCGATCGACGCGAGCCCAGCGGCCGTCTCGGATCCGAAAATCGTTCGTATGTTCGAGGTCTTCGCCAATCTGATCGGCATGCAGTTGGACAGCGAGCAGAGGCAGCGGTCGACCGAATCGCAATTGCTTCTCGAACGTGAAACGGCCACGTTGCGCGAACAATTCATCGCCGTTCTGGGCCACGACTTGCGCAGCCCGTTGTCGGCCGTCAGTGCGACAGCTGAGCTATTGAGCCGCCGCAAAGCGGAGCCCGACATCGAGGCGATCGGACAGCGGCTGAAGCGCTCGGCTTTGAGAATGGCCAGACTCATCGATGACGTGATGGACTTCGCGCGCGGCCGCATGGGTTCCGGCATGGTCGTCGCACTGGCCGACGAAAGCGACCTTGGCGTTCACCTGCGAGCGGTCGTGGACGAACTGTGCATGACGTATCCGTCGAGAGCGGTCGATTGCTCGATCTCCGTGGAGGGGCCGGCTCGCTGCGACCTCGCTCGCCTTCAGCAGCTCATGTCGAATCTGCTCGCGAATGCGCTGACGCACGGTTCGCCAGATGCGCCCGTGGTCGTGCGCGCTATCGTCGAATCCGGGACACTCGTACTTTCGGTGTCGAACGCTGGCGAGCCGATTCCACCGCAGGTGCTCCAGCGCGTATTCGAACCTTACTGGCGGCCGAAAACCAGCGCACCGGGCGGAGGACTGGGCCTGGGACTGTACATCTGCAAGCAGATCGTCGAGGCACATGGCGGCACGCTGGAAGTGTGCTCGTCGATCGACGACGGTACATGCTTCACCGCGCGTATTCCTTTGTAGGTGAGCAGGCGCTGTTTACCATGCAAGGGGACGCGTTGCGAAAGCGCCTTCGGTGCGCTCGTCGAAATTGTCCTTCTGCACGCCAATCAATCCGATCGTGCGACGCCGGGCTGAATCGACTTCGCGTCCCCGACGATATCGAGATTCCAGTCGCCCTGTTCGTACCAGTCGTCGCCGAGCAGTTCGGCCGGATGCTGCGTGCGGCTCGAACCGTTGCCGCAGCGCAGGGCGTCCGTCGCGCAATAGTGATCGCAACCCCAGCAATTACGCTCGGGATGTTTCGGATTCAGCGGAAAGCGTTTCGACATCGTCTTGATACTCCTTCAATGACGGCCTGCGAGCCGGCGACATCGAGACTAGTACCGAACCCCTTCGCAGCCAATAGGAATGCGACGATCGCTCGCCGCTTCCCTCGAAACACGCCGTTTCGGTTTTCAACATGCCGCCGGCGCGCCTTTCGTCGCGCCCGTGAGCATCAGTGCGATGAGATCGCGCACGCTGCGGATCGCCACGCCGAAAGGCAGCGTCTCGCGTCCACGGAAGAACAGGCCATTGCCGAGATCGCCGCGTGATCGTCTCCGCTAGTCGCGCGCGCCTTGCTTACCGCCCGGCCGGCACACCTGCTTGTCGATCTCGGCGCGCAGCCACTCGCGAAAGAGCGCGACCTGCGGCGCATCGTCCTGGCCGGTCCGCGTGACGAGCCAGTAGGACTGGTGCCCGTCCACCTCGACATCGACGATCGGCACGAGCGTGCCCTGCTGCAACTCGGGCGCGATCATGTGACGATCGGCAATCGTGACGCCGAGGCCGTCGACGGCGGCGCGAATCGCATGATCGAGCAGATCGAACTCGTAGCCGCCGCGCGTATCGACGTTATCGATATTCGCCGCCTTGAGCCAGTGCTGCCAGGTGAGATACCGCTGATCGCTGGCGGCGAGCACGTGCAGCAGCGTGAATTCGTTCAGGTCGATGCCGGATGAATCGCGCTCGCCGAGAAGCGCGGGCGAGCATACGGCGATATGCCGCTCGTTCATCAGCAACTGATTGTCGAGCCCGTCCCACTCGCCATTGCCGAAGCGAATCGCGCAGTCGAGCGCGCCCGATTCGACGAGATCGTCCTTGCGGCGCGTGGTCAGCGAGATTTCGAGGTCCGGCGCGGCCGCGCGCAACGATTGCAGGCGCGGCATCAGCCAGCGGCTCGAAAACGTGGGCGGCGCGTTGATGCGCAGTCGCCTTAAATGCGTTCTTTCCTGAATGCTGCGCACCGTCAGCTCGATGCGGTCGAACGACATTCTGAGCGCCTGCAGCAAGTGCCGCCCCGTCGCCGACAACTCCAGATGATGATGCCGGCGCAACAGCAGCGGCTCGCCGAGTTGCATTTCGAGCTGGCGCACCTGGCGGCTCACCGCGCTTTGCGTCACATGCAGCATCTCCGCGGCGCGCGTGAAGCTGCCGGTGTGCCCTGCCACTTCAAAGGCCCTCAGCGCGTTCAGGGCCGGCATTTTTCGCTTCAAATCGGTCTCCCTTCCTTGCGTTTGCTGCGTGCATTGAACACGCATCCACGCCGGAATAACGCCGCCATGAAGCGACATTTTACGGATCGAGGCAAATTATGCCGCTTCGGATCAGGCGATCGCGGCAGGCTCCGCCGGCGTCGGGACTTGCCCGACGACCGTTCGCGCGTCGTCCAGAATCATGTCCGCGCCTTTCTCGGCGACCATCATGACCGGCGCATTGAGATTGCCTGACGTGATGTTCGGAAAAATCGACGCATCGACGATCCTCAGCCCCTGCACGCCATGCACGCGCAAGCGCTCGTCGACGACCGCCGTGCGCGCGTCCGGGCCCATCGCGCAGGAACCGCACAGGTGATAGATCGAGCCCGATTGCTCGCGGAAGTACTCCAGCATGTCGGCGTCGCTCTGCACGTCCGGTCCCGGCGAAATCTCTTCCGCGGTGATCGCGCGCAGTGCGGCCGAGCTCATGATCTTGCGCACGAGCTTGCTGCCCTGCACCGCTTCGCGGATGTCCCTCGGCGTCGTCAGCGCGTTGATCCTGATCTTCGCGGCGTCTTCCACGCGGCTGGACGCGATCTCGATCGATCCACGGCTCGTCGGCCGGCACGGGTTGAAGCACAGCAGGAAGCCCGAATACGGTTCGGGTTCGAGCTGCGCCTTGCTGCTCTTCGGAATGCGATACGAGAGCGGATTGAAATAGAGCTGGAGGTTCGGCTGCGCCTCGTCGTCATCGCCCTTGAAGAAGCCGCCCGACTGGTTCACGCTCATCGAAAGCGGCCCCTTGCGCGAGCTCAGATAACGCATGGCGGCCTTGACCTTGCCGAAGAGCGAGCCGAGCTCGTCGTTGAGCGTCTCGACCGTCGCGCGATAGTAGAAGCTCACGCACAAGTGATCCTGCAGATTCCTGCCGACGGCCGGCAATTCATGCACGAGCGCAATGCCGTGCCGCGCGAGCAGCGCGCCGTCGCCGAGACCGGAAAGCTGCATCAGCTTCGGCGAATCGACCGCGCCCGCCGACAGAATCACTTCGCGCTTCGCACGGAATTGCAGCGCTTCGCCGTTGCGCGATGCCATCACGCCCGTGGCACGCTTGCCGTCGAACAGCACGCGGCTCACGCTCACATGGCGCTCCACGCGCAGGTTCTTGCGCCCGAGCACCGGATGCAGATACTCGAAGCTGCTCGACGAACGCTCGCCATTGCGTGCGTTGATGTCGTAGATGGTCGCGCCTTCGTAGTCCTCGCCGTTGATGTCGCCCGTGACGGGAAAACCCGCTTGCCGCGCGCCTTCGAGGAACGTGCCGCAGATGGCATGCGCGCCGTCTTTCATCGACGAAATCCTGATCTTACCGTGCGCGCCGTGATACGGCGTGTCGCCGGCCCAGTGCGATTCGAGGCGGCGGAAATAGGGCAGCACGTCACGGTAGCCCCAGCCCGCGTTGCCCGCGCGCGCCCAGTCGTCGAAATCGTGCGGCTGGCCGCGCACGTAGATCATCGCGTTGATCGAGCCGGAACCGCCCTGCACCTTGCCGCGCGGACAATACAGCGAGCGGTTTTTCAGTTGCGCTTCCGGCTCGCTGTAGTACATCCAGTTGTATTCCGGGTTGTAGTAGGTCTTCGTGAAGCCAACCGGAACCTTGAACCAGAACGAATCGTCCGCGCCGCCCGCTTCGAGCAGCAGCACCGAATGCTCGCCGGACTCGGTGAGGCGATTGGCAAGAATGCAGCCCGCCGATCCGGCGCCCACGATGATGTAATCGAATTCCATGCTCTTCATGCTTTCTGTGCCCTGCGTTCAGCCCTTCGCGGGCGCGAGATCCTTCACGTCGGCGGGCCTGGCCGCCATCTGCAAGTGCAGGCGCTCGCCGGTGTACGGCGTATGCGCCCGCACGACATCCATGTTCAGTTCGACGCCCAAGCCCGGCTCCGTCGACGGAACGATGTAGCCCTCTTCCCAGCGGATCTTCGACTTGAGCACCTCGGCGTGGAAGCCGTCCCATGTGCCGATGCTTTCCTGAATCAGGAAGTTCGGCGAGCACGCGGCGATCTGGATGCTCGCAGCCGCACCGACCGGACCGTTGTAGAGATGCGGCGCGATCTGCGCGTAATGGACCTCGGCGAGGCTCGCGATCTTCTTGGCTTCGAGCAGACCGCCCACCCGCCCGACGTTGAATTGCAGGATCGACGCCGCGCGCGCTTCGAGCAACTTGAAGAACTCGTATTTCGTCGTCAGGCGCTCGCCCGCGGCAATCGGAATACTGGTTTTCGCGGCGACTTGCGCCATCGCGCCTTCCTGCCCCGGCGGAACCGGTTCTTCGAACCACAGCGGATCGAACTTCTCGAGCCGTTGCGCAAGACGAATCGCCGACGACGGCACCATCTGCCCGTGCGTGCCGAACAGCAGATCGGCCTTGCTGCCGACAGCCTCGCGCACCTTGCGGCAGAACGTCTCGCAGCGGTCCATCACTTCGAGCGAAATCTGATGGCCGGAATACGCGGTGTACGGGCCGGCCGGATCGAACTTCACCGCCGTGAAGCCGAGCGCGACGTTATGCGCGGCGCATTCGGCGGCGAGATCGGGATCGTCGTAGTCGTATTCGCCGCGGCTGTTCTTCGGGTATAGATAGGTGTACGAACGCAGGCGCTCGTGCACGCGGCCGCCGAGCAGCTCGTAGACTGGCTTGCCCGCCGCCTTGCCGATGATGTCCCAGCATGCCATTTCGAGGCCGCTGACGACGCCCATCATCGTGAGATCGGGGCGCTGCGTGAAGCCGCTCGAATACGCCTCGCGATAGAAGCGCTCGACATGGTGCGGATCGTGGCCGAGCAGATAGCGTTCGAACACGTCTTCGATGACCGGCGTCATCGCCTTCGGATGGAACGTCGCGGAGTAGATCTCGCCGACGCCCTCGATGCCGCACGCGGTGCGCAGCTTCACGAAAATCCAGTACATGCCGCCGACGTGCGGCGGCGGCACCGCGACAATATGCGTTTCAAGTGCGGCGATTTTCATTGTTGCGCTCCCACTTTGTTCAGTCGATGTTTGAAGACGAGGCCGGCCACGCCGCCCAGCGCGGACATGACCGCGATGTAGCCGAAATAGAGCTGATAGCCATGCGCGCCCGGAAAGTTCTGCGTGAGATAGCCGTTGATGAGCGGCAGCACGGCATCGGGCGAATAGCCGATCATCGAAACGAGGCCGATTGCGAGGCCCATCGTTTCGGCGGGCACCTTGCATTGATCGAGCAGCGACCAGTAGAGGCCGCGAATCGCATACGTCATCACGCCGATGAAAAGCACGATCACCGTGATGAGCACGTGACTGCCGATCGTGGGCGCCGCCATCAGCAGGAGCAGCGCGCCGGCCGCCGCGAACAGCGCGAACACGAGCACGGAGGACTTCGAGGAGCGGTCGCCGAGAAAGCCGCCGCCGATGCCGCCGATCGGGCGCATCCACAACTTGGCCGTCGTGATGAAGCCCGCCGCGACCACCGACAAGCCGATTTCCTTCTCATGCAGATACGCGGAGAAGCTGTACGTCGCCCAGAACACCTGATAGCCGCAGAACACGATGGCCGACAGCAGCCACAATTGCGGATTCTTCAGCAGCACGGCGAGATCGCGGAACACGTTGCGCTTTTCTCGCGCGCCTTGCGCGGGCTGCGCGCCTTGCGGGTCGCGCACGAGGCCGAGCACGACGCCGAGCCCGATGCACAGGAACGCGTACATGTAGACGACGAGCCGGAAGCCCGCGACAGCCGACTCGCCGCGCGTCTGCGTCGTCCAGGCGAAAAGACCGATCGCAAGCGTCGCGAGCAGCGCTTCGATCAGGCCGCGGCCGCCATCGAGAAAGCCGAAGAAGCGGCCTTGCTCGTCGGCGGCGGCGATCATCTGCACGCGCTTGATGATCGCGGCCCAGAACGTGAGACCCGTCGTCAGGCCCCAGCCGCCGAAGATCGCGATCAGCGAGCCGAACGACGGCGCCGTGGAATACCACAGCCCGAGCGCGCCCGTCGCAATCAGCGAAAAGCTGATGAGCACGCGCGGCGCGACGCGATCCGCGAGCCAGCCGCTCGGCAGATAGCAAACGAGGAAGATCGTGCCGAGCGCGGAGTAGAGATAACCCAGTTGCGCTTCGGTGATGTGAAAGACTTCGAGCATCGTCGGCTGATAGACCTGCCGCAGATACAGAATCGGATAGATGGCGCCAGCGGCGATCACGAGCAGCGCGAGCTGGATATAGCGGTCGGCGCGCGTGCTTTCGCGCGGCGCGTTGACGCTTCGGCCGGATTGAGCGGGATTCGATGACACAGGCGTGCTCCTCGAAGGGCAGCGGCGCGCGGCATGTCGATGCCGCGCGGCTGAACCTTCCATATGTTCTTGTTGAGGGTAAAAAGCGGATGCGGCCGGCACCGGCCGCGAGAATCAGTACTTCATGACGACGAGACGCGTCTGCGTGAACTCGAGCATGCCGTGCTTGCCGTCGTCGCCGCCGATGCCGGAGCGCTTCCAGCCGGCGTGGAAGCCCTGATACGGATCGGCGGGCGTGCGGTTGATGTAGAGCTCGCCCGCTTCGATCGCGTTGGCGACCTTCATCGCCGTGCGGTAGTTCTCGGTGTAGAGCACCGACGAGAGGCCGAACTGGTGGTCATTGGCCATCGCGAGTGCTTCGTCGATGCTCGCGTACCCGAGCACCGCGAGCACCGGGCCGAAGGTCTCTTCCTGCACGATCTCCATGTCCTGACGGCAGTTCGAGAGCAGCGTCGGCGGATAGAAGAAGCCCTTGCGATCCGGCACCTCGCCGCCGGTTTCGAGCGTCGCGCCCGCTTCGATCGCGCGGCGGACCATCGCGTGAATGCCGTCGCGCGATGCCTTGTTGACGAGCGGTCCCATGTTGCTCGCGTCCTCGTGACGGTCGCCGATGCGCTTCGCCATCATCTGCTCGCGCAGCAGGCCGACGAACGCGTCGTGAACGCTCTCGTGCACATAGACGCGCTCGATGGCCGTGCAGAGCTGACCGCTATGCGTGAGCTTCGATGCGACGAGTTCGCGCGCGGCCTTTTGCAGATCGGCGTCCGGCTCGACGATCGCGGGCGTCTTGCCGCCGAGTTCCAGCGAAGGCTTCGCGATGTTCGCCTTGCAGTAGTCGAGCACCTTGCGGCCCGCGTTGACACTGCCCGTCAACGTAATCATGCCGACTTTCGGATGCGTGCAGACGGCTTCGGCCGTTGCGTGATCCATCGCGAGAATATTGACCACGCCCGGAGGCAGCGCCGCGCGCTCCACGGCGCGCGCCAGCTCGAACGCCGACAGCGGCGTGTTGTTGCTCGGACGCACGACGACCGTGTTGCCCGCGATCAGCGCTGGGGCGATCTTGCGCATCAGCGTATAGATCGGGAAATTGAACGGAATCAGGCACGCGACGACGCCGATCGGCTCGCGATGCAGCACGAGATTCTCGTTCGGCGTATCGCTCGGAATGACTTCGCCTTCGATACGGCGCGCCCATTCCGCGTGATAGCGCGTGATCTGCGCGGCGTAGACGGCTTCGTTGGTCGCATCGAGCAGGCTCTTGCCGGACTCTGCCGCGAGCGCCGCGCCGATCCCGGCTGAGGCTTCGACGATGGCGTGGGCGAGACGCTGCATGTGCTCGCCGCGCTCGGCGGCGGGCATCACGCGCCACAGACGCTGCGCGCAGGCGGCCTGTTCGACGGCCAGGAGCGCCTGCTCGCGCGGCGCGTCGTGGACGTGCCCCACCACTTCTTCGGTCGCGGGATTCAGGATGGCGGTGACGTGCTCGCTCACGGGCTCGATGAAACGTCCGTTCACAAAATTGCGTTCTGGCTTCATGTCTGGCGGATTCCTTGGTCGCTCTGCGTCATGCCGCCCGGTTGCCGGCATGTCGGGCAACCGCTGCGACAAGGCAACGCATCTGCGGCGCATTCTTCCGCGCCTCGCGCTGCAACGACAAGCGAAGAATTTTCTGGAAGAACATTCGCAAAACTCACGCTTGCTGTTCGACTAAATCCTTTTGCAGCCGCACTTGCATCGCGCACAATCCGTCGCTCGCGGTCCCGTCCACATCGATGGTTTGGACTTCTTGACGAATAAGTAAAAGACTTGAGACTTTCATGAGAAACAAAGCAATTTCCCTGGCCGCGCTCGCGTGCATCGCAACATCAGCTCATGCTCAAAGCAGCGTCACGCTGTACGGCATCCTCGACGAAGGCTTCGATTACACGAGCAACGTCGGCGGTAATCATGTCTATGAGCTCACGAGCGGTTACGCCGCAGGCAGCCGCTGGGGCATGCGCGGCGTCGAGGAACTCGGCGGCGGCACGAAGGCGGTGTTCCAGCTCGAAAGCGGCGTGAACCTGAGCAATGGCGCGGCGGGGCAAGGCGGACGCATGTTCGGCCGGCAGGCGTACGTGGGCGTGAGCGACGACCGTTTCGGCTCGCTCAAGCTCGGCCGCCAGTACGATTCCGTGGTCGACTATCTCGCGCCGACGACAGCCAACGGCAACTGGGCCGGCTATCTCTTCGCGCATCCGTTCGATAACGACAACACCGACAACTCGTTTCGCGTGAACAACACGGTCAAGTACGCGAGCCCGACGCTCGCGGGCTTGCGCTTCGGCGGCACGTATAGCTTCAGCAACGACGCGAACTTTGCGGCCAACCGGCAGTACAGCGTCGGGGCGTCGTATGCCAGCGGCGGCTTGCTGGTCGGCGCGGCCTATTTGCGCGCCGACGGCACGGGCTCGAATGCGAACGGGGCAATCGCGACGAACGACGCGAGCTTCATCGCCCGGCGCATGCAGATCTTCGGCGCGGGCGTGAACTACACGTTCGGCAATGCGACCGCGGGTTTCGCGTACACGAATTCGAGTTATCGCGATCCGTCGACGAACGGCTATATCGGCTTGCCGCTCGCATCGGCGGGGAACACTTTGAAGAACCTGAAGTATCAGAACTTCGAAGTGAACGGGAAGTATCAGTTCACGCCGGCCTTCTTCGTCGGCGCGCAATACGTGTATTCGATCGAGACCTACGATTCGACCGCGGGCACCGTGAAGCCGCACATCCATTCGGCCGGTCTGATGGCGGATTATTTCCTGTCGAAGCGCACTGACGTTTATCTGCAGGGCGCGTATCAGAAGATCGCCGGCACATCGACCGGTTCCGTCATGGATCAGGCGTTCATTCCGGGCACGCAGGGCTTGTCCTCGAATTCGGAGCAGTTCGTCGCGCGGGTGGCGTTGCGGCACGCGTTCTGACGCTCACGTCGGAGCAACCGCCCGGTGCGTCTCGCGCACCGGGAAATCCTAAGCATTTCCTAAGCTTCCCTCCGCTACGCTTGCGGCTTCTCTGAACGTGAAGACCGCAAGATGAAGCCAGCGCCATCCGTCGAGCGTCGACAAAAGCCATGACTGCCCGGAGACACGCCATGAGGGTATTGCTCGTCGAAGACGACCGCATGATCGGCGAATCCGTGCAGGACGAACTGCGCGAGAGCAGCTACGCCGTCGATTGGGTGCGCGACGGCAAGCTCGCGCTCACGAGCCTCACCACGCACGTCTACGATGCGATCCTGCTCGACCTCGGCCTGCCCGGCGCCGACGGCCTCGACGTGCTGAGCGCCGTGCGACGCGGGGCGCATCACGTGCCGCTCATCATCATCACCGCGCGCGATTCCGTCGAAGCGCGCATTCGCGGCCTCGATGAAGGCGCCGACGACTACCTCATCAAGCCCTTCGACATCGCCGAACTGAAGGCGCGCATGCGCGCCGTGATCCGCCGCCGTGGCGGACAGGCCGCGCCGCTCATGACGAACGGCGTGCTCACGCTAGATCCGGCGACGCGCGAAGCCACGTGCGGCGACATCGCGACGCGCCTCTCGAGCCGCGAATTCGCGCTGCTGCAATCGCTGATGGTCCGCCCCGGCGCGATCCTCTCGCGCGCGGAGCTCGAAGATCGCATCTATGGCTGGAACGAGGAAGTGGAAAGCAACGCGGTCGAGTTTCTGATCCATTCGCTGCGCAAGAAGCTCGGCGCCACCGCGATCAAGAACGTGCGCGGCGTGGGCTGGATGGTTTCGAAGGAATCGTGACGCGTTCGCTTCAGTTCAGGCTGTCGGCCTGGCTGTCGGCGCTGATCGTCGTGATTGCGGCGGCGGGCGGCGTGATCGCCTTCAAGACGGCGCTTCACGAGGCGAACGAGTTGCAGGACGGCCAGTTGAAGCAGATCGCCGCACTCGTCACGCCGCGCACGCTCGCCGTGATGCGGCGCGAAGCGCTCGCCAAGGTCGACGGCGCGGACGCGGAATCGAAGCTCGTGATTCAGACGATCGCCGAGCGCGCGCCGCTCGCGCTCCCACCCGGCCTGCCCGATGGCCTGCAAAACGCGATCGTCGACGGCACGCCGTGGCGTCTTGCCGTCACCACGCTCGACGACGGCACACGCGCCGTGATCGGCCAGCAGACGGCGGGCCGGGACGAGATCGCCCGCAACAGCGCGCTCGCCACCGTGATGCCCTTCGCCGCGCTCGCACTCGTGCTGCTCGTGGCGCTGCATCTGATCGTGCGACGCATGTTCCGGCCGCTCACGGCGCTGTCGGCCGGTCTCGACACGCGCCCCGAGCACGATCTGTCCGCGCTTTCCGGCGACGCGCTGCCGAGCGAGATCGCGCCTTTCGTGGTCGCAATCAACCGGCTGCTCGCGCGCGTTGAAGCGTCGGTGGCGTTGCAGCGCCGCTTCGTCGCCGATGCCGCGCACGAATTGCGTTCGCCGCTGACCGCCTTGTCGTTGCAGGCCGAGCGGCTCGCCGCATCCGAATTGCCGGACACCGCGCGCCAGCGGCTCGATGCGCTCCGGCGCGGTCTCGCGCGCACGCGCTCGCTGCTGCATCAATTGCTGACGCTCGCGCGCCTGCAGCAACGCAACGACGCCGACACGGCGCATCTGCGCGTGCAGGAAGTCTTTCGCAACGTGCTGGAGGATCTGATGCCGCTCGCGGAAGCGAAGGACATCGACATCGGCGTGTCGAGCGTCGATGACGTCCACATCCGCGCGCCGCAAGCCGATCTCACCATCATGGTGAAGAATCTCGTCGATAACGCGATCCGATACACGCCGCCGGGCGGGCGCGTGGACCTCTCGACGGGCTTGGCGAATGCGCGGCCGTGGATTCGCATCGAGGACAGCGGTCCCGGCATCGCGCCGGAGGAACGCGCGCGCGTCTTCGATCCGTTCTATCGCGTGCTCGGCAGCGACGAGGACGGCTCGGGCCTCGGCCTTTCCATCGTCGGCACGATTGCGGCGCGCATGGGCGCGAAGGTCGAACTCGCGGATGCCGCGCCGCGCGGGCTCGTGGTGACGGTCACGATATGAGCGGTTTCGTTCGAGGAATTCTCCGGACACATGCGGCCCGCGTGAGGACATACGCGAGCCGCATGTCGGGCGCATGTGCGGCATGCTATCGTCGATGCGTCTTCCCGATGGGCCATTTCGATGCCGCCATCATGAGTCAAGTGCGCTATCCCCTCGGACCCGACGACCGGGTGCATCTGATGTGCTGGCTCACGTGCGGACTGCTCGGCGCGTATTACATCGAAGGCGACTGGCCCGATACCTCCTTTCAGGTGCGCGCGGCGCATCGCTGGCTCGACCGGCACCATCGCGCGGCGGAGTGGATCGAGACCGCGCGGCTTTCGGCGGCGGCGCAGGCACTCGCCGAGCGCTTCTCGACGACGCTCGACGCCGACGCCTCGCGCGGCGACATCGAGCGCATTCTCGAAGGCGAGGATCTCGACTACGAATGCGCGCTCGTGCAGCGCATCTATCACGAGTGCCGGCTCGAGCTGACGAGCCGGCGCAGGCCTTCGCAATAACGCAAGGCTTCTTCCCCTCGGACTTTTCCGCGCAGCGGCGATAAATTTTCATGCCACGTCGCGCACGGGTCCCGACGCGTACCGCGTTCGGGCCCGGACATTTTCTCGACCGGCACGAATGTGCGGAACCCCACATTGGCGCACGGGGCGCGGGCGCTACCATCGGCGCGCCTGCTCGCACGTCGATGTTCGCGCCTCCCGGCGGTGTCCTGGATCGTCGGGCCGAAAAGCGGCTACACCGTCAGCGGCCAAGAACGATGAGAACAATCGACACCGACCGGAGGTCGTCATGCAGCGCAACATTCGTCCGTTTCTTCCTCGAACCCGGATTCGCCGCACGCGTGTGCGGCCGCTCGCGATGCTCGTGCCGCTCGTCGCGGGCCTGACGTGCGCCAATCCCGCAGGCGCCGCGCCGCCCTTGCCCGACGGCGGCCGGTTCGTCGCGGGCAGCGGCGCGATCAGCGGCGGCGGCAGCGGCCCGTCGGTCACGATCAGTCAGACATCCACGCGCGGCGTCATCGACTGGACCAGCTTCTCGATCGGCAGCGGACGGCAAGTTACGTTCAACAACGGAACCGGCGCGACGCTCAATCGCGTGAGCGGCGGCGAAGCATCGGTGATTTTCGGGCAGCTGAGCGCAACGGGCAGCGTGTATCTCGTCAATCCGCAGGGCGTGCTCGTCGGCCCGGGCGGTGTCGTCGCGACGGGCGGCCGCTTCGTCGCATCGGCACTCGACATCGACAACGGCGCGTTCATGCAGGGCGGCCCGCTCACGCTCTCGGGCGGCGGCGACGGCATGGTCATCAATCTCGGCACCATCGGATCGAGCGGCGGCGACGTGTTTCTCGTATCGCGCACGGCGGCGGTGAACGGCGGCCGCATCAGCACGCCGCAGGGCACGACGGAAATCGCGGCGGGCAATCAGGTGCTCCTGCGCGATGCGTCGGGCGGACAGCAGGTCTTCGTGCAGGCGGGCAGCGGCGGCACGGCGATGAACGGCGGCATGATCCAGGCGGCGCAGGCGAGCCTCCAGGCCGCCGACGGCAATGTGTACGCGCTCGCGGGCAACAGCGCCGCGACCCGCGCGACCGGCACCGCGACGCGCGACGGCCACGTCTGGCTGGTCGCGGACCAGGGCACGGTGCATGCGAACGGCACGATCGGCGCGATGAACGCGGACGGCAGCGGCGGCACGGTCGAGACGCGCGGGAACGCGCTCGACATCGTGGGCGCGAATGTGCAGGCGCGCACATGGAAGCTCGGCGCGCCGACTTTCACGGTCGATCAGGCCAACGCGGACTCGCTCGCGCGCAGTCTCTTCAACGGCACATCGGTCGATGTCGAAGCCAGCGGCGGCGATCTGACCGTGGGCGGCAACGTCCAGTGGAACGGCAATGCATCGCTCACGCTCGGCGCGGCGCATGGCGTGGCGATCGGCGCGGGCGCGACCATCGGCAACGCGGGCAACGGCAATCTGACGCTGCGCGCGGACGCGGGCGGCATCGACAACGGCGGCAGCGTGACGAATGGCGGCACGATCGACTGGTCGAAGAGCGGCGGCATCGTCAGCGCGCTCTATGACATGAACGGCAGCTACGCGCCGGGCACGCTGCTCACGAACAGCGGATGGACGGCCGCGCCGTATAGCGGCCTCGTCTCGCAGACGACCGCGTACCGGCTCGTGAACACCCTCGCCGATCTCTCGAACATGTCGAAAGACCTCGCGGGCAACTACGCGCTCGGCAAGGACATCGACGCGAGCGCGACCGCCTATCCGAACTCCTTCACGGCGATCGGCGCGACGCGGACGCCTTTCACCGGCCAGTTCGACGGCTTCGGCCACACGATCGACAAGCTCGCGACCGTAGCGAATCTGAACGACGACCGCTACGGCATGTTCGGCGTGATCGGCGCGAGCGGCGTCGTGCGCAATCTGAATCTCACCGACGCCAGGACGGGCGACTATTCATCGGGGGCGTTCGGCTTGCTCGCGGGCCAGAACAACGGTCTCGTCACCTACGTCAACACGACGGGCGGCGTCGGGCAGAACGGCTTCGGCGGCGCCGGCGCGGGCGGCCTCGTCGGCGTGAACAACGGGGTTATCGAACGGTCGTCGAGCACGGCGGATGTCGGCTATCAGATTCCCGCGGGCGGGCTGGTTGGCGTGAACAACGGCACGATCGCGCAGTCGTTCGCGACCGGCACGACCTACGCCGGGACGCATGGCGAGACGGGCGGGCTCGTCGCCTTCAACAACGGACTGATCACGCAGTCGTACGCAACGGGCGACGTGGGCGGTTTCGGCGGCGGCGGCGGAATCGTGTATGCCAACGGCAGCACAGGCGTGATCAACGAATCGTTCGCGACCGGGCAGGTTGGCGGCGGCGGGCCTCCGGGCGATCCGGAAGGCGGCATCGCGGCGTACAACCAGGGCGCGATTCACAACAACGTCTACTGGAACAAGGACACGACGATTCGCACGCAAGCGGCGGGGTCGAATTCGGGCACCGTTCCGCCCGATTCAAACGGGCTCAGCACCGCGCAGATGAGCAACCCGTCGAACTTCCTCGACTGGAACATCCCGTCGGGCGGGGTCTGGGCGATGCCGGCAGGGGCGACGCATCCTGTCTTGCAGTGGCAGCAGGCGCAGCCCTGAAACGCGTGCAACTACACCGCTGGACGGCGCGGCGCGCAGTCCGGCGCGCTAGCTCCCGATCACGAGAAAGATCTCGCCGACCGGCGCCTTCGATCCATTCGGCACCACGGCCTTCAGCGGAAATCCATAGGTGCCGCGAAAGCTGACGAAGCGTCCGGCCTGCACGCGAATCCCCGCTCCGACGCTCGCCAGCGACGCATTATTGACCTCGCCGAATTCGGCGATGCGATTCCACACGTGTCCCGCGTCGAAGAACACGAACGGCTGCATCGCCGCGATGCCCGCCGATATCGCCGGCGCGCGCAGTTCCGTCTGCAGGTTCCATCCGCGATCGCCCTGCGCCGCATACGGCTCATAGCCGCGCACGGTGGCATCGCCGCCCAGCCCGAGTTCCTCGCTGGGCAAGAGCGTGGTGCCCGTCCACTGAACGAGCCCGCGCGCCGCCACCGAAAAGCCGGACTTGCCGAGCGGCATGTCGCGTTGCGCCGACAGCTGCATGTACTGATAGCGGGGCGTCGCGCCGAGACGCGCGGCATCGTACGCTTCCTCGTTACTGTTGCTGTCGAAATAGCCCGGACTCACGAAGAGCGATGCGTTCAGATGGGTATCGCCGGAAGCATCGCTCTTCAGGAGATCGTAGGCGATGACCAACTGATGAATATGCGTGTTCGCATTGAACACCTGAAAGCCGCCGAATTCGAGGTCGTTGTTCGAGCGCTTGAAGTCGTAGCCGAGCTGCACTTGCTGTTGCCACGCGCCCGCGTGATCGAGCGGCGGCAAGCGCCAGTCGTACCGGAAACTGATCTGCGCGCTGATGCCGGTTTGCCCGTAACTGTCGGGCAGACGCGGCGTGCTCTGCGCGAACACGCCGAACAACTCGAGGCGATCGAGCCACGGCAACGGCGCGACCGCATTGAACGCGTGCGCGATGTAACGCGGACGATCGGGCCGCCCCTCGATATCCGGATTGCCGCTCAGCAGATCGTTACTCGCGGTCATCTGATAGCCGATGCGCGCATCGATGCCGAACAGATTGCCGTAATCGAATCCCGCGAGAATGCGATCGCGTCCGAGATCGCGCACGCCATCGTTGTTATAGCCGCCGTAGATGCGAAACGGAAAGCGATCCTCGGTTTGCAGCACGACATCGGTCGTATCGCGCGCGGCGCCGGGCGCATAAATCACGTCCACGCGCCGATACGGATTCGCGTTGAGCAGCGCAAGCCCCGAGGCGACATCGCTTTCATGGATCGGCTCGCCGCTCGCGAGCGGCATCTCGCGCGCGAGCAGCGCATCGGAGAAATAGCGATTGCCTTTGGGTATCACACGCCCCGCGCGAAACTCGGCGATGGCGATCTTCACGACGCCATCGCTCACGTCCTGCTCGGGCACGTACACATCGACGAGCGGCTGGCCCGCGGCGCGATATCGCTGCACGACCGCGCGCCGTATGTCGGCGAGGCGCGCGAAAGTCAGAGGCGCGTGGAGATCGGCCGAAAAGCCCTCGAGAAAATCGGGCGTGAGGACAGGCAGGCCCGTCGCCGTGATCGCGCCGCCCGCAGCCGATTGCGTCGTTGCGGATGCGCCATCCGCGCGCACGAACGCGATGCCGCGCAGATCGCGAATCGCGACATCGTGCGAACCGCCGGCCGGCCCGGGCTGCGACGGCGACGTGCGCGGCCGTTCGACGGCAGGCGGTGCGATCGGCGCGACATCGCGATACGACTGCGCGGCGGCATCGGGTGCATGAACGATGCAGACGATCGCGGCCGACAGAACCGTCGCGGCAATGCGTGCGCGAATCAATCGTTCAGGCGCGCGCGGCGATCATGAAGCATGTATCCTCCGGCGTTCGTCGCGTGGGTCGGCTTCGCATGGTATCAGCGATGTCGCGGTACGTTTCATGCAGCAAGCGCATTCGTCGCGCTTTACGTAGAAATGACGCGGCGCCTTGCGCGACATGTAGAAATCACCGGCCTCGGGCGGGACGCATCTCATGACGCGCCACCCGCTTCACTTCTGAACCCTCAACCCATCTATGATTCGAAAACGGTCGACTCGATGAACCGCCGAAACCGTAATACCAGGACAGGGATGGACAAAACCTCCACCGCAGCAATCACCGGCTCCGACATGCACGATGCGTCCATCGACGCGCAATGCGCGCGCGAGCCGATCCACATTCCCGGCGGCATTCAGCCCCACGGCGTGCTTTTCGGCGTCGATGCGCACTGCCACATCGTGCAGGTGAGCGCCAACGTCGCGCAGTTCGCGCACGTCGCACCCGACGCTTGCCTCGGCCGCGCGCTGTCGGCGGTATTGGGCCAGCCCGCAGCCGAGCGCGCGAGCGCGGGCCTCGCGCAGCTCACGCGCGACGGCGCGACGATCCATGTCGGCAACGTCGTGCTCGACGGCTGGACGACGCACGGGCCAGTGGCGATCGTCGTGCATCGGCATGAAGGGCTTTTGTTCGTCGAAGTCGAACCGGCGCAGGACACCGCCGATGTGTTCTCGACGATCTATCCGCTCGTGCGCTCCTTCGTCACCGACGTGCAGTCGATGCGCACCATCGAGCAGCTCTGCCAGTTCGCCGCGGATGAAATCGCGCGCATCACCGGATTCGGGCGAACGCTCGTCTACCGGTTCGATGAGGAAGGCAACGGCAACGTGCTCGCAGAAGCCGTGGAGCCTGGCTATCCGTCATATCTGAACCAGCACTTTCCGGCCTCGGACATTCCGGCGCAGGCGCGCGAGCTGTATCGCAAGAACCGAATCCGGCTCATTTCGAACGCCGATTACGAAGCCGCGCCGCTCGTGCCCGCGCTGCATCCGGCGACCGGCCGCCCGACCGATCTCACCTACGCGTCATTGCGCAGCGTGTCGCCCGTGCATCTGCAATACATGCGCAACATGGGCACGCTCGCATCCATGTCGATGTCGATTCTCGTCGACGACAAGCTGTGGGGCCTCATCTCCTGTCATCACGCGACGCCGCGCCTGCCGCCGTTCGAAGTGCGCACAGCATGCGAGCATGTCGCGCAGATCGTCTCGCTGCAAATCGAGGCGCGCGAGTCGCAGGGCGAAGCGCATTACCGGCTCGAACTGCGCCGCATGCTGTCGAAGCTGCTTTCGTCGATGGCCAATACGGACAGCTTCGTCGACTCGCTCGTCGAGGACGCGTCCGATCTGCTCGGCTTCACGCGCTCGTCGGGCGCGGCGGTGATCTTCGAGGGGCGCACGTCGCTCGTCGGCCTGACGCCGGGCGAGCACGGCGTCACGGCGCTCGTCGACTGGCTCGACGATCAGAGCGAGGACGTGGTCATGTCCGACCGCGCGTCGCAGGAATGCCCCGCGCTCGCCGATTCGCCGGACGTTGCAGGTTTTCTGGCGGTGTCGATCTCGAAGATCTACCGCAACTATGTGATCTGGTTTCGCCGCGAAGTCGTGCAGACGATCGAATGGGCCGGCGACCCGCGCGCGAAACTCACGGGCCTCGCGGACTCGCTGTCGCCGCGCGTGAGCTTCGATACGTGGACGGATGTCGTGCGTCATCGCTCGCTGCCGTGGCGCGCCGCCGAGCGCGAGATTGCGCTGGAATTTCGCGCGGCGGTGCTCGGCATCGTGCTGCGGCGCGCGGAGGAAATCGCGCAACTCGCGACCGAGCTCGGCCGCGCGAATCACGAGCTCGAAGGGTTCTCGTACACGGTGTCGCACGATCTGCGCGCGCCGCTCAGGCATATCGTGAGCTTCGCGGACCTGCTCAAGCAGATGGATGGCGACAAGCTGTCGGAGCGCGGGCGCGGCTATCTGGAGCGCATCGTGACATCGGCGCGTTTCGGCGGCCGTCTCGTCGACGATCTGCTTTCATTCGCGCAACTCGGCCGTGCGGCGCTGCGTCCGCATAAGGTCGATGTCTACGCGCTCGTCCATACGGTGATTCAGAACGATATCGACGAGCACGCGTCGGCGCGCGTGCGCTGGAAGGTGGACGCGCTGCCGTCCATCGAAGGCGATCTGGTCTTTCTGCACGTCGCGTTCGCGAACATCATGTCCAACGCGGTGAAGTTCAGCGCGCAACGCGAACAGCCGGCGATCGAGATCGGCGCATACGAGGGCACGGGCGAGCTGATCGGCCACGTCGTCTATTTCGTGCGAGACAACGGCGCGGGCTTCGACATGCGCTACGTGGACAAGCTCTTCGGCGTGTTCCAGCGCCTGCACGTCAACGAAAAATTCGACGGCACCGGCATCGGGCTGGCGAACGTGCGGCGCATCATCGAGCGGCATGGCGGCAAGGCCTGGGCCGAAGGTACGCCCGATCGGGGCGCGACCTTCTACATGGCGCTGCCGAAGCAGTTCCGCCCCGAGAGCGGCGTGCGCCGCGACACGGCCGCGACCGCGCTGGCACGCCTCGCCGCGGGCACGGGCGGCGCGGGGCATGACATCGACCAGCTCATCAAGCGTTCGGAGGAAAAAAGGTAACGCCTGAAGCAAAACGGCCGCGATCTCGTCGATCGCGGCCGTTGCGTTTCATGACGCCCTGTGGCGCTTAGAAGCGGTGACGCAGACCCACCGTTGCCGCGACCTGATTCTGCGTCGACGACGGCGACAGCGTGTTGATCATCGCGACGTTGGCGCCGGCATTGCCCAGCTCGCCCGACGCGTGCTGATACACGCCTTCGACATACACATCGGTGCGCTTCGACAGCGCGTAGTCGGCTTGCAGCGACGCGGTGTGCCACTTCGGATCGCCCGAACCGTTCGCGCCCGTCACCTTGCCGTCCGTGTACGTGTACGCGGCGTCGAGGCTCAGTGCCGGCGTCAGCGCGTAGCGGCCGTTCAACTCGAAGTTGTTCAGATGCAGATTCGTGTTTCCCGGCAGCGCCACCGTCGTGCCGCCTTGCGATGCGGCGAGCAGGTTGTCGTAGTGCGTGTTGGTCCACACAAAGGCGACCGTAGCCGGGCCGTACGTGTAGTTCACGCCCGCGCCGAACGTGCGCTGCAATTCGGCCGTCAGATTGGCGTTGTTGCCCTGGCCGGCCGAAACTGCGCCGCCCGCGTTCAGGTTGCTACGCGAGTTGTTCGTCTGCAGGTAAGCCGCGGCGAAATTCAGCGGGCCGTTGCCGTAAGAAGCGCCTGCGCTCCACGCGCGGTTGTTCGCAAACTGGCCTGCGTCGTTCGAGAAGCCGTACAGACCGCCGAACTTGAAGCCCGCGAAACTCGCGCTCTGGTACTTGACCGAGTTCTTGATCGAGAACGAGTGATCGAGATTGTCGTTGTCGAACGGGTGCGCGGCCAGATTGTTGCCGTACCCCGCGCCCGCTTCCGAGAACGGCGACAGATAATCGACCATCGAATCATATTGACGGCCGAGCGTGATCGTGCCGAATTGATCGTGCTGAACGCCGACGTACGCCTGGCGGTTGAACATCGTGTTGCTTTCGTTGAAGCGGCCGTTATTGAGGTTGAAGCCGCTCTCCAACTTGAAGAGCGCGTGCAACCCGCCGCCGAGATCTTCACTGCCCTTCAGGCCGAAGTAAGTATCCGAAACCGAGCCGCTGCCTTGCTGCCAGTTGTTATGGCCGCCGGAGTTGTTCGTATAGACGAGACCTGCATCCAGCGTGCCGTACAGCGTGACGCTGCTCTGTGCGTGGGCTGCTGCTGCGAACGTGCCGAGAATGCCCGCGATGAGAAGGGTTTTTTTCATGGTTCTCTAGTGTCCTGTTTAAAGCGAAAGCTTCCGGGGTTCACGGCCGTATCGAAAGCCTGTTTTCCCTCGAGAAACTGGGACACACTTTATGCGACGGTCACTTGAATGTGTCCGTGTATCGCGCGCAATAATCTTTTGCTGATTCTGCGAATCGGTTCGCGATACCCTTCTTATTCTTTAAGGTCAACCGCTTAGCCAGGACAAGGGCCGGACGGTGATGAAGTTTCTGTTGCACATCGACGACGTTATTACTGCGCATTCTGGAGAAGTCCATTGCGCCGCACGGCGTTTATATCGACCCACGGCTTTTGCTAAGCTTCTTCGCGTCTACAGGTCTCCGAGAAAGATTATCTGAGGACACGGGGCGGTTTCGCGAGAGGATACCGCCCTGTTCAAACCCGGCTTGACGGGTCTAAATTCATTGCGCTACTCAATCCTAATGTGCTCTTTTCGAAGTCGCGCTTAATCTCCCCTCGCTCCAATTAATCAGTCACCCGAAATATTTCAGGCACGCCCGCACAAACTTTCGCGCGGATAGAAACGACTCGCATTCAGGCGAATCGGTCGATATGTTCGTCCGGATATCTCGTGCGCTTGCAAATCTTGCCCGCTGGTGTGCCAACGGAAAGCGCGTCGAAGTTACAGCCGTCGGCACGGCATTGCGAAATTTAGACGGCAACTTCTTAAAAATTGTAACGGGGCGGCAAACGTTTGCCACGGCCTGCGGCGGTCTTACGGCATCTGGGAGTTTCATTTCGAAACAAATTGAATAAGCTTGAATCGCCTGCCCGGAACGCTGATTGCTTTAATGGAGGTCTCTGCAAATCTAGCCGGAAAGTGCAACATGAAAAATGCCGATGCAACCACCGTCCCCGCATTTCGACAGCGACGCTCAGCGCAGCTCGCGGAGGGCGAACTCCGACATCTGGAAATGATTCTGGCAAGTTTCGTCGAAGGCAGTGCCGCTTCGGATCGCCTTCCGGCCAAGTATTGGGACATGCGCATTTCACAACTGGACGAGCAATACGATCTCGTCCCGTCGCAAAGCCATCGCGTGGCGTCGCTCCAACGCAAGCTCGCGTTACTCGATAAAGCACTCGACACCGCCGCCGACGCTCAGGACCGACAGCAGAGCCGGCGCGCCGCCGCTTGACCCGATTCCGAATCGCATGACGAAGACGGCTAGCTTCGTCATCGTCTCGCAGGGATCACGAAGCCGCTTGCACCCATTCATCGACGAATATGCGAGCTGCCGTATGCGCGCTCATCAACGCGTCCTCGGCAGACGTGAAACTCGAATAGCGCGTGCTCCCGACACACAGCGGCGAAAATGCGGTGACCGGTCTTCCTGAGCGGCTGATCGTCACGACTGCAAGATAGCGAACCGTGCCGGGCGAAGGCACGAGCCTGTAATTCGCTTCGATCGCGACTTCGAGCACGAAGCCCTTGTGGTTATACGACCGGATCATCGAAGCACCCCGCCATTCCTGGACGACGCAAAGGGATGAGCCGCAAAACGGGCGCGCGTGCGCCGAGTCACGCACCGCAACGAATGCACGGCGTCTGACCGTGCTCAAGCACAGGACGTACCTATCCGCGCCGCGTTCTTATTTGGCGCGGCGCATTGCCGTCCGGGCGACGTCGGCGGCGAGATCGGCGCGCAATTCGGCCCATTTTCCGAGCAGCGTGGTGTCGTCGGTGAGGAAGTACGGCGCGTGCGTCCATTGCTCGACCTTGCCGTCCGCGACGGCGAGCTCGAAGATACGCATGTCTTCGTCCTCGCTCACGCCCACGCGCACGAGTTCCTGTAACGACAGAATCTCGTGCAGCGACACCGTCTGAATGCCGACGCCGTGCAGCACCGCCATTACCGTCTTGCCGATGCGCCATGCCGCCTCGCGGCTGTCCGCCAGCACGAACGCGACGCTGTCGGGCGGCGTCTCGAATTTCAAGCGGTACAGGCGAGGCTTACATTGTTCACTCAGTTGCGTGTTCATATTGCTCGAGCCTGCGCTCATCGCCGGCGGCTGGACATGATGGAAGCGACGGAGACGATTGATCGCGAACGCGGTTTTGCCTGCGTCGCTCGTTTGGAGCCATGCCATGCAGGAGTTGTTCCCGCACTCGAGCGGGATGCCGCACGCGCGGGCGCCTGTCCGCAAGCCCGCGCGTGGGTCTGGTGAAAGCCGGATGGCCGTGGCGCCGTCCGCTCAGTGATTCAGTTCCTCGAGACGCAAGCCGTTGGTTTTCGGTCCGAACAGGCCGATTGCCAGCACCACGAGCAGCATGCACACCGTTATGCCGATAAACACGCCCGGCACGCCGAAGTCCTTCAACAGCGAGGCGATGATGAAGCCTGACATCATCGCGCCCGCGCGGCTCGCCGAGTACACGACGCCGCTCGCACGGCAGCGCACCGCCGTGGGAAAGAGCTCGGTCTGATAGGCGTGATAGCAGACCGAGATGGTTTGCCCCGCGAGCGATATCAGCACGCCGAGCGCGATGAGCGCGGCGGGCGATTTCATCTGTCCGAACGCGAGACCGCTCGCGATCACGACGAGCGCGCCGCCGACGATCAGATACTTCCGCTGAATGCGGTCTGCGTAAAACATGGCGAGCAACGGTCCGACGGGCAGCGCGAACGCGATGATGAACGAATACAGCAAGCTCTTCGTCACGGTGATGCCCTGCCCGATGAGCAGCGTCGGCACCCAGTTGGCGAAGCCGTAATACCCGATCGCCTGACAGAAGTTGAAGACGACGAGCATGATGAGACGCGAGCGATACGGCGCCTCGAACAACTCGCGAAGCGACGCGCGCCGATGCGCCGGCTGCTCGACGACGGGCGCGGGCGGCGGTAACGCAGCGCCAGATTCGCGCGCCACCACGCGCTCGATCTCACTCACGACGCGTTCGCTTTCCTCGTTGCGGCCATGCATCGCGAGCCAGCGGGGGCTTTCCGGCACCGCGCGCCGGATGAACCACACGATCACCGCGCCGGCCGATCCCGCGAGCACGACGACGCGCCATCCGTCGAGACCGAATACGGTTTGCGGCACCAGCCAGTATGAAAGCAGCGCGGCGACGGGCGCTGCGGCGAACATCACCATCTGGTTGAAGGCCATCGCGCGGCCGCGCATGTGCTGCGGCACGAGCTCGGTCACATAACTGTCGATGGTGATGATCTCGATGCCCACGCCGATGCCCGTCACGAAGCGCCAGAAGATCACGCCTTCGGGCGTGGTCTGGAACGCCATGATCGCCGAGCCGATCGAGTACCACAGCAGCGAGAACGTGAACACGCTGCGTCGCCCGTAGCGGTCCGGCAGCCAGCCGAAGAAGAACGTGCCGATGAAAAGCCCCGCGAAGGTCGCCGCGATGAAGCCCGCGATGCCCGTGAAGCCGAAGAACGCATGCGTGGTGGTCTGCAAGAGGCCGCTCTTCGCCATGCCCGGCGCGATATAGCCGGTGAAGATCAGATCGTAAATTTCGAAGAAGCCGCCGAGCGAGATGAGAAATACGAGCATCCATAGATGCCGCGTGATCGGCAGTCGATCCATGCGCGCGGAAATCTGCGCGCCGGGCGTCGTGGCGACGCGCACGTCGGGCGATGCGAGCGGCTCGGCGACCGCGCTGAAGGTTGGCTGCATTGCTTTGTCTCCTTTGATGCAACTCTGTTGGCGACGGCGCCGATTTTTATGTGCGCTCGTCGCGAGGCTTCATGCCGTGACGTTCTTCCTGAGTTGCCCCAGCACTTCATCCGTGTGCTCGCCAACGCGCGCGAGCGGTTGCCGCACGCCGGGGCGGCGTCCGCCCATCGTGAGCGGCAGCAAGACGACGTCGGTGGTGCCGCCATCGTCGGTCTGCATCGGCACGAGGCCGCCGCTCGCTTTCAGATGCGGATCGTCGAGCAACTGCTCGGGGCGCATGATCGGCGCGTACGGAATGCCGGCCGCTTCGAGCTTCGGTGCGAGTTCGTCCGCGCGATGATGCGCGAGAATCTCGCCGAGCCGCTCCAGCAGATGCGGGCGCACCGCGACGCGCATCGCGTTGTTCGCGAACCCGGGTTCCTGCGCGAGTTCGGGGCGCTCCAGCACGTCGCAGAGCGTCACGAACTGTTTGTCGCTCACCGCGCCGATGAAAAGCTGCTCGCCCTCGGCCAGCGTGAACACGTCATAGACGCTCCACGCCGATACGCGCGATGGCATCGGCGGCGGCGCTTCGCGCGTCATCGCGTATTGCTGCATGTGCTGCGCGGAAAGAAACACGCAGTTCTCGAAGAGTGCGCTCTGGACTTCCTGGCCGCGTCCCGTGAGGTCGCGTTCACGTAGTGCGGCGAGCACGCCGATCGCGCCGAACATGCCGCCCATGATGTCGTTCACCGACGTCCCCGCGCGCAGCGGGCGGCCCGCCGGACCGGTCATGTACGCGAGACCGCCCATCATCTGCACGACTTCGTCGAGCGCGAGACGCTTCTCGTACGGGCCCGGCAGGAAGCCCTTGTGCGACACGTAGATGAGCTTCGGATGCGCCTTCGACAACGTGTCGTAATCGAGCCCGAACTTCGCCATCAGTCCGGGACGGAAGTTTTCGAGCAGCACGTCGCATTCGCCGATCAGATCGATTGCGGCTTCGCGGCCCTCCTCCGTGTTGATGTCGATGACGACGCTTTTCTTGTTGCGATTGAACGAGCGGAAGAAGCCGATGCCGAGGCCCGGCAGATTGCGCGTCTTGTCGCCGCCGGGCGGCTCGATCTTGATGACTTCCGCGCCGAGATCCGCGAGGATCATGCCGCAGGTCGGGCCCATCACCATATGCGTGAACTCGATCACGCGCACGCCTTCGAGCGGCAGGGTTGATTGATTCATGACGTCCTCAGGCTTCGATTGGAGCGGTTGATTCGTGAGTGACCGGCAAGCCCGCGAGCGCGAGCGCGCCGCGCAGGGTTTCGCTGTCGAGCCAGCCCGCGAGCTTCGCGCGCAGGTTCAGCAAGGCAGGAATGTCGATGCCGGTGTCGATGTGCATATCGGCGAGCATGAACGCGAGGTCCTCGCTCGATGCATTGCCGCTCGCGCCCGGCGCATGCGGGCAGCCGCCGATGCCCGCGAGCGTCGCATCGAAGCGCGCGACGCCGGTTTCGAGCGCGGCATAGACATTGGCGAGCGCGAGGCCGCGTGTGTCGTGGAAATGACCGCACCAGAAACGCTCGCCCGCGATGGCGCGCGCCTTCTCGAAGAGATCGCGCACGGCGGACGGACCGGCATAACCGACCGTATCGGCGATGGAGACGCGATCCGCGCCCGCATCCAGCAGCGATTGCATGTAGCGCAGCACATCGGCGGGATCGACACGGCCCTGAATCGTGCAGCCGAACGCCGTGCCGATGCCGCCTTCGATCATCGTCTTCGACCCGGATGCATCGCGCGCCGCCCGCATGCGCGCGACTTCCGCGACGACTTCCTCCGGCGTCTTGCGCAGATTCGCGAGGCTGTGTGCGCGGCTCGCGGAAAGCGGCACGAGCATCAGATCGGCCTGTGTTTCGATGGCGCGCGCGGCGCCTTTGAGATTCGGCACGAGCACCGATACGAACAGTCCCGGCAAGGTTCTGGCGTACGCGACGAGTTCTGCCGTATCGGCGAGTTGCGGCAACAGGCGCGCGGGAACGAACGAACCGACTTCGATTTCGCGCTGACCGGCGGCGTAGGCATCGCCGATCCATTCGATCTTGCGTTCGGTCGGCACGATCGTTCGAATGCTTTGCAGGCCGTCGCGCAGGCCGACTTCGCGGATCACGGCGCGCTGGGGGAACGCGGGCATGGCTCTGTCTCCGGTCTTTTGTGTGTATGGCTCGACTTTAGAGATTCCGCAAACGCCATTAAAGCGGTATTTTGGAAGGCTCATGCTTCCCGTTCGGAACGTCAAAGGAGTGGCCAGCCGCCATGCGCGACATCGACCTGAAAACGCTGCGTCTGTTCGTGACCGTCTGCGAGCACCTGAACATCGCGCGCGCGGCGCAGGAATCGCATATCGAGCCTTCGGCGATCAGCAAGCGCATCGCGCAGCTCGAGACGTCGCTCGGCGTGCCGCTGTTGTCGCGCTCGCGGCGCGGCGTCGAGCCGACGCCCGCGGGGATCGCGCTGCTGGAGCACGCGCGCAGCGTGCTTTTCACGATGGAACGCATAGCAAACGACGTCGCCGCGTTCGGCGGCGGTCTGAAGGGGCGCGTGAGCATTTGCGCGTCGGCATCGGCGATTGCGGAAGCGCTGCTCGACGATATCGCGTCGTTCATGCGCGAGCCCGCGAATCAGAACATCAAGGTCGATGTGGAAGAGCGGCTATCGCACGATCTCGTGCGGCAACTGCGCGAAGGCGTCGCGTCGGTCGGCGTGTGCTGGGACAGCGTCGATTTGCGCGGCTTGCAGCATCGCGCGTATCGGCATGACCGGCTTGCGCTCGCCGTGCCCGCCGATCATCCGTTCGCGGGGCGGCCTTCGGTGAGCTTCGAGGAATCGCTGGAATTCGAGCATGTCGGTCTGCCGCCCGCGACGGCCGTTCATACGATGCTGCAACGCGCGGCCGCGCAGGCGGGCAAGACGATGTCGTATCGCGTGATCGTGTCGAGTTTTGATGCGGCGTTTCGCGTCGTCGCGGCGGGATTGGGCATCAGCGTCGTGCCGATGGAAGTCGCGGGAACGTATCGCCAGGCGCTCGGTGTCGAGGCAGTGCCGCTTTCCGATGCGTTCGCGAAACGGCGCTTCGTCGTGTGCTTCAGGGATTTCGACGCGTTGCAGCCGGCAGCGCAACGTCTCGTGGAACATCTGGAAACACGTGCGGCACGCTAGCGCGGCGCGGCGCAGAAAACGGTTTGCGCGTCCTTTCTCTCGAATGTCAAGTTGACCGATCGCGCGCCGCCCGGCCGTGTGCAATGCGGCTTGCCCGCGGGCACGGTGAGCAATTGCCCGGCGCGCAGTTCGACGGCGCCTTCCTCGAATTCGATGACGAGCGTGCCTTCGACGGCGACGAAGGTCTCATCCGAGTTCGGATGAAAGTGCCATTGATACGGCGCGTCCATGACGCTGATGTGGACGTCGTGATCGTTGACGCTCGCGATCACGCGGTTCATGTAGCCGTCGCCGGCGGCGTCGGCGATGGTGGCGTAGTCGATGGGTTCGTTCATTCGGTCAGGCTAACGGAGGGCGGCCGGCCATACAAACGAATGTTTTTCGCTTCGATGTGAGCGGGATTTTCATGCGATGCGTGGCTATGCTCTCGGCCATGTCATGGTCATCCGCATGATCGTGCTCCGCTTGGTGCGCGAGTCGATGGTCTTTCGCTCGCTGACACCAGTCGCAAGACACCAATCGCAAGACACACAATCGACCCTCACACCCCACTCTGAACACCCGGAAAATTCCCCCGCCCCATGATCGCCGAAATATTTCCGATAGCCGGCTCAGCGTACCGCACCGGCGGCGCATCCGGCGGCAGCGGCGCGGGACCTGAGTCCGTCGCACGGGCATAGACTGGCAGCGCCGGCGCACTCTGCGCGCTCGAGGCCACCGGGAACACCGGCCCGCCCGTGATGCCCACGCCGATGAACGGATGCGCCTGCGCCACCGTCACAAGGCCAAAGGTCAGTTTGGCGGCCACCATCGCGTATCTGATCGCTCTCATTTCTCGTCTCCCGCGTTGCAATTGTTTGTCGATGGAGGCATTCTGCGCGACGAAAATGAGCGAAGAATGAGAGCGCGAATCATCCGAGGATTCAGCCTCGACTACACTGAAAAACCGGCGCTCGTTCGACGATCCTTCCATGCCCAGCCGATTCACCGCGATCCTCACCGCCCTCGCCGCCGCGGCGCTCTTCGGCGCGACCACGCCGATCGCCAAGGCGCTGCTCGGCCCGATGCCGCCGTTCATGGTCGCCGGCCTGTTCTACCTCGGCAGCGGCGTCGGCCTCGGCGCGATCCTGCTCGGCCGCGCGCTCCGACGCGCGACGAACGAAAGCCTGCGTGCGCGGGAAATGGCATGGCTCTTCGGCGCGATCGCATTCGGTGGCGTCGCCGCGCCCGCGCTCCTGATGTTCGGCCTCACGAGCACGCCCGCCGCGACGAGTTCGCTCCTGCTCAACCTGGAAGGCGTGCTGACGGCGGTAATCGCGTGGATCGTGTTTCGGGAGAACGTGGATTTCTCCGTCTTTCTCGGCATGGCCGCCATCGTCGCGGGCGGCGTCGTGCTCGCGTGGCAACCGGGCGCAACGCACGCGACGAGAGGCGCGCTTCTCATCGCGCTGGCATGTCTGTGCTGGGCCATCGACAACAATCTGACACGCAGGATCTCGACCGCCGATGCGATGGTGATCGCCTGCGCGAAGGGCCTCGTCGCGGGCGCGACGAATCTCGGCATTGCGTTCGCGATGGGCGCGCATCTGCCTGCGCCGCACATCGTCGCCGGCGCGATGACGACCGGCTTCGGCGGCTACGGCGTGAGTCTCGTGTTGTTCGTGATCGCGCTGCGCGGTCTCGGGACGGCGCGCACGGGCGCGTACTTTTCGGTCGCGCCTGTGTTCGGCGTCGCGCTCTCGCTTGCGATGTGGCCGCAAGCGCCGGGCGCGTCCTTCTGGATCGCCGCCGCGCTGATGACGCTCGGCGTATGGCTGCACGTGCGCGAGCGCCACGAACACGAGCACACGCACGAGCGGCTCGAACATACGCATCGGCACATGCATGACGAGCATCATCGGCATGTGCACGACTTTCCGTATTCCGGCGACGAGCCGCATACGCATCCGCACGTGCATCTGCCGATCACGCATTCACACGCGCATTTCCCCGACATTCATCACCGGCATGCGCACAGGCGCGGCTAGAACACCTTGCCCGGATTGAGCAGCCCGTGCGGATCGAGCGATGCCTTGATCGCGCGCATCGCCGCAATATCGGTTTCGCGGCGCGCGAGGTGAAGATAGTCGCGCTTCTTCATGCCGATGCCGTGCTCCGCCGAAATCGAACCTTCGAACTCGCGCGTGACGTCGTAGATGACGGCATCGATGTCGTCGTGGTCCTGCTTCCCGCGGCCCGGAAGATCCACGACGATGTGAATGTTGCCGTCGCCCAGATGGCCGTATGTCATCACGATCGCATCGGGCCAGCGCGCGCGCAGACGCGCTTCGCATTGCGCGGCCGCGTCGCCGACCTGCGCGATCGAGAAGCTCACGTCGTACGCCGCGTAGTTCGGGATGAAGCGATCGTATTCGCCCGGCGCGTCGCGGATCGCCCAGAAATCGCGCGCGTGCGCTTCGTTGGATGCAATCGCCGCATCGGTCACGATGCCCGCGTCCAGCATGCCGCCCAAGAATTCCTCGAAGGCTTCGCCGTGCCGAACGGGATCGGTGCCGACGCTTTCGAGCAGCACGTAGAACGGATGCGCCTCGGCAAGCGGCGCGCGAAGGTTCTTCAGATTGGCGATGACCGTATCGTGGTAGCCGGCCCACATCACCTCGAACGCGGATACGCCCGGCGCGAGACTCGCCTGCGCGCGCGTGAGCAGCGTGGTGACGGCGGCGAAATCCGGCAGGCCGCACCATGCGGTGGCGGTTGCCGTGGGCTTCGGCCGCAGGCGCAATACGACGCGCGTGATCACGGCGAGCGTGCCCTCGCTGCCGATCAACAGATGCCGCAGATCGTAACCGCTGTTGTTCTTGATCATCTTGTTCATCCCGCCGATGATCTCGCCGCTCGCCAGCACCGCTTCGACGCCGAGCACCTGATCTCGCATCATGCCGTACTTGATGACGCGGTTGCCGCCCGCATTCGTCGCGAGATTTCCGCCGATGGAGCAACTGCCGCGCGCGCCGAGATCGAGCGGAAAGTAGAAACCCGCCGCGCTCGCTGCTTCCTGAACCACTTGCAGCGGCGTCCCGGCTTCGACGGTCATGGTCGCGGAGACTTCGTCGATCTCGACGATGCGATTCATGCGATCGAGACTCAGCGCCACTTCGCCGCCGAGCAGATTCGCGCCGCCGACGAGCCCCGTGAGGCCGCCTTGCGTGACGACCGGCTGCTTGTGCTTCGCGCAGATGGCGAGCGCCTGCGCGACTTCATCGGTGGTGCGCGGACGGATGATCGCGACTGGCGTCGCGCCCGGCAAGCCGCTCCAGTCGGCGACGCGCCTGTCGCCGAATTCGTCGGGCAGCGCCACGACCTGTGCGCCGAGCGCTTCCCGCAATGCCATTACCGCTTCGCTTGCCGCCATGCGTCGTCTCCGTTCGTTGTTTCGCATCGTTGTCAGATGCGATAGTTTGAACCAAACGCGCGAGAATTACTGGCAATCATTCGGGAGAGACGCGACGATGGAACAAGCAGACTACGAAAGCGCTCTGGCTCAACTGACCGGCGCGGCCGAACTGGTCGCGGCGGGCGTGAGCGGAGATCACCGCGCGCAGGCCTTCGAGATGCTGGCGTTTTTTCGGCTGCGTCAGGCACGCGCTGGCGAATCGCGTGCGCCGGTCACGTCCGACGAGGAACTCTTCAAGGACACGGCGATCGCCGCGCTCACGATGGCCGGCAGAAAGGAATTCCTGGCCGCCTCCGCGTTGCTCGAACAGGCCCGCGGATTGTCGCTGAGCTAGGCGTCTGCTGCTAGAACAACTCGGTGTCGAGCGGTAGCAGGTTGATCCACTTGACGGCGGTGCGCCGCTCGACGCCATCGTCGTGGATCGAACGTATCATCACGCGCTGGCCGCGCGCTTCCCCGAGTACTTCGACGATCCTGTTGCGATATCGCGCAAGCGAGCCGCGTAGTGGCTTGCGCTTCCTGCTCTTGCGGGGAGAAACTGCGGGCATTGGACGTGACAGCGATTTATGACGGCCACATCATAACGATGGTCACGCCTTCACTCAAATATTCAACCTATTCACTGTGAACCGCCACACCATGCGTCGAATCACTGTCCGGACTTCGCCCGTTCATGGCCGGGGCGTATTCGCTCTCGCTGATCTGCCTATCGGCGCGATGCTGCTCGAATACAAAGGCCACCGTCTGTCGTGGAAGGAAGCGCAGCGCATGCACGCGAAATCGACTGCGGAAGAGGGCCATACCTTCCTGTTCGGCCTCGATGACGGCAGCGTCATCGACGGTGCGCGCGGCGGCAATTCCGCGCGCTGGCTGAATCACAGTTGCGCGCCGAACTGCGAAGCGGAGCAGGACGGCGAGCGCGTCTTCATCCGCGCGATCCGGCCGATCGCGAAAGGGCAGGAGTTGTTCATCGACTATTGCCTGACCGTCGATGGCCGGCGCACCGCCGCGCTCAAGCGGCTTTATGCGTGCAGGTGTCTCGCGCCGGGGTGTCGAGGGACGATGTTGTCGGCGCGGGGGTAGGGCCGCAAGCGCTGTTGCATCGCTTGGCGGGCGCCGTGCGGATCGTCGCGTCGCTGGGGGCGATGCGGGCGGGCTGCGGGGCGCATCGGCGGCGTTATGGCTACGGGAAGTGAATCCCGCAACACCTCATGCCACGCTCGAGCGACTGATGTGCTCCGAAAGCCGCCCGATGCCCGCGATATCGAGTCAACACCCGCCCTTCCCGAAAATTCCATAAAGACTAAAAAAACGCCCCGACCAAATCGGGGCGAAAGTACGAGACCACCTTTTGTAGCGTTAAAGCTACCCGTCGAGCATAGGCATAAGCGCCAGTACTCAACACCAGTAAAGTCCGAAACCCCGCGCATGCATCGCCGTTCCTAGACCGATATCACCCTTCAGAACCCCCAACCGCCGCCGATAACAAACGAAATCGTCACCCTGCCATCGCCGCCCCCGACGCAATGAACCGCGCCCCATCCGAAAGCCCCCTCAAGGCCGCGTTCCTGCGGCACGAAGACACACTCGCGCCGTCAGAACGCGCACTCGGCGAGGACGATCACGCCGTCTACCGCACGCTGCTCGAATCGACCAACGCGATCCCCTGGAAGATCGACTGGGCGACCATGGAATTCGCCTACATCGGACCGCAAATCGAGTCGCTGCTCGGCTGGGCGCCGTCGTCGTGGAAGACGGTTCACGACTGGGCCGAGCGCATGCATCCGGACGATCGCGAAGCCGTGGTCAACTTCTGCGTCTCGCAATCGAAAGCGGGCACGGATCACGAAGCCGATTACCGCGCGCTCACCCGCGACGGCGGCTATGTGTGGCTGCGCGATGTCGTGCACGTCGAGCGCAACGAGAAAGGCGAGGTCGAGGCGCTCATCGGCTTCATGTTCGATATCAGCGAGCGCAAGCGCATCGAGGAAGAACTCGCGCAGTTGCAGCAGGAACTGGAGCGCCTCTCGTTCAGCGACAGCCTGACGGGCGTCGGCAACCGCCGCCGTTTCGACGACGTAATGGCGCGCGAATGGAGTGCCTCGAAGGACTCGGGCCGGCCGCTGTCGCTCGTCATGATCGATATCGACTTCTTCAAGTCGTACAACGATTACTACGGCCACGTCCAGGGCGACGAATGCCTGAAGCGCATCGCGGGAGCGCTTGCCGAGGCGGCGGGTCCGCAACACTTTCTCGGCCGGTTCGGCGGCGAGGAGTTCGCACTGATCCTCGCCGATACCGATGCCGAAGCCGCAATGCGCATCGCCGAGCGTTGCCGCGCGCTGATCGCCGGCAAAGCGATCCCGCACGTGCGCTCCCCGCACAATCAGCAAGTGACGGCGAGCTTCGGCGTGGGCACCGTCGTGCCCGGCGAACGCATGGACGTGACGACGTTCATCAATCTCACCGACGCGCAGTTGTACCAGGCGAAAGACAACGGCCGCAATCGCATCGCGGCCGTGGATCGCGCAGGCTTGCGGGGCGAGGCATTCAGGGCGCAAACCTGCTGAGCGTCAGACGCGCCCCGTCACCGGAATCGCCGCACCCGTGATGCATTGCGCCTGCGGCGAAAGCAGGAACGCGATCACGGCGCCGAGTTCTTCCGGCTTCACCCAGCGGGAGAAATCGGCGTCCGGCATGTCGCGGCGATTCGGCGCGGTGTCGATGATCGACGGCAACACCGCGTTCACCGTGACGCCCTTGTCCTTCAGTTCTTCCGCGAGCGCTTCGGTCAGGCGCAGCAGCGCCGCCTTCGATGCCGCGTAGGCGCCCATGCCCATGCCCGCTTTCATCGAGGCGAGCGCGCCGATATTGACGATGCGCCCGCCCTCCCTCGCGCTCAGTTGCGCGAGCGCCGCCTTCGATGCGTTGAGCGCGGTCTTCACGTTGACGTCGAACATCGACTGCCAGGAGTCGGCGCTGCCGTCCGCGATCGTTTCCCATCGAAATGCGCCCGCCACGTTCACGAGCGCGTGCAGGCCGCCCGTCTGCTGAACGATTATGTCGACGGCTTTCTGCGCCGAGGTCGCATCCGTCAGATCGATGCCCGTGACGACGCACGCATCGGCGAGCCGCGCGGGCAATGCATCCGACGATCCTCCGTGGCCGATCAGCGCAACGCGCGCGCCGCGTTCGGCGAGCACGCGCGCCGTCGCGAGTCCGAGACTGCCGAACCCGCCCGTGATGGCGACGATCTTTCCTTCCAGGCTGTTCATTGCGTGGCCGCTCCGTTCGATGGCGTCAGGAAAAGCATAGGACGGAACGCGGCGCGCGGCGAGGCATTCGCGCCTGGCTATTCAGCCAACGCCGATGCCGTCGCGCTGCTTTCGACGGGCACGCGCCCCGCGAGCAGCCAGACCGCCGCGGCGATCGTCAGCGCGCATACGCCCGCCACGCCGAGCGATGCCGCGAAGCCGCTCGCGAAGCTCTCGCGCGCGATCCGCATGATCGCCGCCCCCTGCGGTCCGGCGAGGCTTCCGCCCGCATGCGCGAGATCGCCGGCGAGCAGGCGCGAGAGGAACGCGGCATCGAGCACGCGCTTTGGATCGGCGAGGCTCGCTGCGTGGGTATCGAGCGCGGCGTGCGTGCGCGTCGCGAGCACGGCGCCCAGCACGCCCACGGACGTGACGATCGCGGTGAAGCGCGTCGTCGTGCTGATGCCCGAGGCCATGCCGGTGCGATGCGCCGGCACGCACGCCATGATCGCCTTTTGCGTGTCGCCGTTCAGCACGCCCGCGCCGAGGCCCGTGACGATCATGCCGACCGCGATCATCCCGTAACTCGACATGCCCGCGAAGAGCGCCGTCAGCAGATTGCCCGCGCCGATGGTCGCGAGGCCGAGCGTCAGCAGCGCCATCGCCGGAACGCGCTTGCCGAGCGACGCGCCGATATGCGGACCGACGACCATCGCAATCGCAAACGGCAGCATGCCGAGGCCCGCGCGCACCGCCGGCAGGCCGAACGCGTTCTGCAAATAGAGCGGCAGGAAAGTCATCATCACCTGCGCGCACGCCGCGTAGCCGAACATCGCAAGCACGGCGGCGACGAAGCGCGGCTGGCGAAATAGCGCGAGGTCGATCATCGCGTGTGCGCGCGAGCGCTGCACCTGCACGAAGACGATGAAAAGCAGCGCGCACGCGGCGAGCCGCGCGACGGTGCGCCAGTCTGTCCAGCCGTCCGCTTGCGCGTCTATCAGCGCCCAGATGCCGAGGGCGAGCGCGCCGGCGAAAAGCGCGCTGCCGGCGAGATCGAGCGATCCCGCTTCGCCGTTGCGCGATTCGCGGATGCCGCGCCATGCACAGGCCGCGAGCAGCGCGCAGATCGGCAGGTTCATCAGGAAAATCCAGCGCCAGCCGGCCAATTGCGTGATGACGCCGCCGACGAGCGGCGCGATGGTCGTCGACACGCCCATGCAGGTGCCCCACACCGCCCACGCGCGCTCGCGCGCCGCGCCTGCGTGAAAGGTGTTCGCGATGATCGCGAGCGCGGACGTCAGCAACATCGCCGCGCCGAGTCCCTTCGCCGCGCGAGCGAGGTTCAGCGCGAACGCGGATGGCGCGAGCCCGCAACCGAGCGACGCCAGAAAGAACACGGCGAGTCCCGCGATCAGCATCTTCTTGCGGCCGATGCGGTCGGCGAGCGCCCCCGCTGGCAGCAGGCACGCGGCGAACGCGACCATGTACGCGCTCACGACCCATTCGACATCGGCGAAACCGGCGTGGAAATCGCGTGCGATGGACGGCAGCGCCACCGCGACGACGTTCGTGTCGAGTGTGATCAGCGCACAGGTCGCCGACGCGGTGAGCAGGACGAAGCGGTTATCGGACGTGTTCGACATGGCGATGCGCGGAAAAAGCGAAAGAGTCTCCCGATGCTAGTTGTGTCCGTCTTCCCTGTCATTGACATAGAATCGTCGAATAATTATCGAATTCGTGAATACAGACATGTCTGTCGAGTTGCGTCACGTGCGCTGTTTTCTGAGCGTTGCCCGGCATCTGCATTTCGCGCGTGCGGCGGAAGAGCTCGGCATCGCGCCGCCCGCGCTCACCAGGCAGATTCAGGAAGCCGAGCGGCTGCTCGGCGTGCGGCTGTTTCATCGGACGAAACGATCGGTCGCGCTGACGGCGGCCGGCGAAGCCTATCTCGGCGACGCCGTCGGCGCGCTCGATCATCTCGCGCGCGGCGCCGAGCGGGCGGCGCTGGCGGAGCGCGGCGAACTGGGGAAGATCGTCATCGGCTATGTCGGGTCAGCGGTCTACTCCGGCGTGCTGCAGGCGACCGTGCGCGGCTTTCGGGCGCGCTATCCGCTCGTCGAGATCGGCATCGAGGAAATCGTAATGCGCGAGGCCGGCGCGCTGTTGATGGAAGGGCGCGTCGATATCGCCTACGTGCGGCCGCCGGTGCCGTACCCGGAAGGCGTCGAGGCGCGCACCGTGCATCGCGATGCGTTCATTGTCGCGTTGCCGGCCGATTCGCCGCTGGCGGCGTCGCGCGTCATTACGCCGGCGCAGTTGCGCGATCAGTCGTTCGTCGCGCCCGAGCAGGAATCCGGCACGCTCGAAGTGGCGCGGCGCGGGCGCTTCAAGGCGCGGGTCGTCGCGCAGCCGGGCACGCTCGCGGACGTGCTCGCGCATGTATCGCTGGGCGGCGATGTCGCCGTCGTGCCGCGCTCGCTCGCGCAGTGCGTGACGGTGCCGGGCGTGGAGTATCGGGAGATCGCGGGGAAAGCGGTGCCCTCGGAAGTGGCGATGATGTACCGGCGGTTCGAGCGGGCGGCGGCGGTCAAGGCCTATCTGGATTTCGTGGCTTCATGATCGAAGCACGCGCTGCGCGATCGGTTCGAATCCCGCGCGATGCGCCTTCGCCAGCGCCGATGCCTTGTCATGCAACGCCGCGCGATCCATTGCCAGCGCTTCGCGCATGGCCGCGTGTATCGCCGTGATCGGCACGAGGCCCGGCGCATCCGCGATCTCCCATGTCGACGTGTATGCGTGCTGCTTGCAAGCGTCCGCGTCCGCGTGCTGAAAATTCACGCGCGGCAAGCCGTACGCCATCGCGACGATCCGGCCATGCAGGCTCGTGCCCGCGAAACCTTTGCTCTTCGCGATCAGTGCGCAGATATCCCAGACGTTGAGCGACTCGAAGATCGTCACGGCCGGGTGGCGCATGCGTGCGGCCATGCGCGCGTAGACGGCGATGTCGTCGTGCCACGGCGCCGCGCCCGCGCGAAACAGCACGATGCCGAGGCCGGTCGTCTTGCCGAGCCGATCCAGTTGATGCGCGATCTGCGTGAGCGTGGCGTCATCGCCGAAATCCGCGCTGAACTGCACCGCCAGGTAGCCGCGAGGAAACGCGTCGCGTGCATCCGAATGCGTCCGGATGCGCTCGTCGAAGAGCTCGGCGACCAACGATACCGGGTCGGGGACGAGTTGCGCGTCGATGCCCGCGCGCTTCAACGTGGCCTGCGTTGGCGCGTCTCTCACGCTGATGTGGTCGCCCGATCGGAGTTTGCCGAGCACTTCCTCGCGCAACGCGGCTTCGCGGGCGTCGAGCGTTGCGCCGCCGATCGCGTTGAAGCAGATCGACGTAGCCCGCGAAAACGTCTCGCGGCCGATGACATACGGCGCGCGCGCATCCGTTCCGAGTTCGGTGCGCGCCCAGGCGTTGCGGTCTTCGGCGCGCGAACCGTATCGGGCGATGCGTATGCGCGCTTCCTCGGGCGTCGTCAGCATCACAGCTGCTTCCCATGCGTCGCACGTCAGCAGCTCGCCGCCCGCGTGAATCAGCGCAACCGGTTCGTCGCGCCAGCACTGCGCCAGTTGCGAAAGCGCGGCGACATCATGACCGCCGTGCGCGCGCAGGTCTCGCTGCCCGCATCCGGCGAACACCGGCTCGACTTCCGGACGACGCTGCGCAAGCAGCCGCGCGACGACATGCGCGAACAGCATGTCGCCGAAGTTGTGTCGATCGAATGCGCCGAAGATGATGGTCCGCGGCTTCGACAAGGAAAGAGCGTCAGGCAATTGGCCTCCTTTCAAACGATGCCGCCGTCGCGAAAAACGCGCCCTCGCAATGCTCTAATTCTCGCCGGTCAAGCTTCCCTCACACACTGCGGGACAAGAGGGAAGATGAAGATCGAACCGACGCCCATTGCGGCCGCATCGCTGATGGCCGGAAACGCCGAACGCGATGCATCCTCCGAAGAAGCGAGCGACGACGCAATCGCCTCTTCGACCTCGGATCGGACGATGTCTTGTTGGTTTCCGCTCGCGTTCCAAGTGTCGCGTTGCCATGAAACGCATCGTAAAGCGGCTGAACGAGCGCGGAATGATGACCCGCGGCGCGCTTGACCTGCATGATTGAAGCGCTTATACAGAACTCTCACCGCTCGCGACCGGAGTCCTGAATGACAAGAAACGCGATTCCCATCGTGGTTTGCGCCGTCGCACTCGCTGCGTGTTCGACCAACGGCGCCAATACCGCGCCACCGCCCGGCACCGCGACCACGACGCTGCCCTCCGGTGGCGTCTACAAGGGCGCGCTCAAGGGCAGCACTGCCGAAGCCACACTGCTCACGCTCTTCGACGGCACCGCGTATCTCTTCTACGGCGGCGCGGGCGGCACGGGGCTCGCGGGCGTCGCGGTCGCGAAGAACGGCGCGCAGTCGAGCGACGGGCGGTTTACCAGCGATTCGGCATTCGACTATCGCGTCGGCAAGGCGGGCGCATTGCCCGTCGTGTTCAACGTCGATTTCGCGCACGCGCCGGCCGTCGATGGAACCGTCGCGAACAAGGACGGCAGCGCGGATCTCGCGTTCTCCGGCAAAGCCGCGACGATCCTCGACATCGCGCCGAGCCGCGCCAATCTGGGCGGCCTCTACAGCGGGCGCGGCATGGCGCTCGGCGGAACGACGCAAACGCGCATCACGGTCGCGGGTGACGGCTATCTGGCCGGCACGACGACATCCGGCTGCATCTTCAAGGGCACGGCCGCGCCGCACGAAGGCGCGAACGCATACGACGTCTCGGTGACGTTCGGCCCCGCGCCCTGCCCGCTTCCCGATGTGACCGTGACCGGTAACGCGGTGCTCGACGGCGCGCGCCTCCTCGTGGCGCTGCCGAGCCCGAATCGCTCCGACGTGTTTCTCTTCGACGGCCGGAAATAGCTTCCGCCTGGCGCGGAGCGCGACCCCGAAAATTAGTCGTCCAGTGTTTATATAAGCGTTTTCTGTCCTAAGATTCTTTTTCACTGCAGGCAGCGTCGCGGCGTTCGCGTCCGGTTGCTTTCCGGGCTGCGCGCTTCGGCGAAAGTTGTCGTGTGTTGTTCGGTGCATGTCAGAAGAGTCTTGCTTTGAATGGAACCGGAGCGCGGCGCCGAACCGCGGGACCGGTCGACAACAAACAGGAGACAACCAGATGAACGCAACACTCAAGCTTTTGCCGTTGGCCGTCGGTGCAATGTTCGCCTGCCTGCCGTATGCGAACGCTGCGCAGGACAACGTCAACGCGCTGTCGAACTTTCGTCAGACCGGCAACGCCACGCCGGCGGAAACCGTCCCGCAAGCCGGCCAGACCGCCGACGCGCTGCGCAAGAACCTCGAGCAAATCAAACTGCCGCAGGGCTTCAAGATCGAGCTGTACGCCGTGGTGCCGGAAGCCCGCGCGATGGCGATCGAGCCTTCCACAGGCGTGGTATTCGTCGGCACGCGCAAGAATCGCGTGTGGCAGGTGACCGACCGGACCAAGCAGCGCGTCGCGAGCGACGTCGTGCAGTTCGCATCGTCAGTGACGTTCAAGGTGCCCAACGGCGTGTGCTTCTCGCCCGACGGCGTGCTCTACGTGGTCGAACAGAATCGCGTGCTCGGCTTTCCGGCCGCGCAGTTCTTCGGTGAAGGCGGACCGGATGTCGCGGCGGCCGTCGTCGTGCCGCAGGGCAAGCTGATCCCGACGCAGTTCGAGAGCTTCAATCACGGCGCGCGCTATTGCCGCATCGGGCCGGACAAGAAGCTGTACATCGCGCTCGGCCAGCCGTGGAACGTGCCGCCCAAGGACAAGCTCGCGGAACTGGATCGCAACGGGCTCGCCGGCATCATCCGTCTGGATCAGGACGGCAAGAACCGCGAAGTGTACGTGCACGGCGCGCGCAATTCGGTTGGCTTCGACTTCAATCAGAAGGACAAGACGCTCTGGTTCACCGATAACCAGGTCGACGGCATGGGCGACGACACCCCGCCCGGCGAGCTGAATCGCGCGACCAAGGGCGGCGAGAATTTCGGCTTCCCGTGGTACGGCGGCGGCAAGGTGCGCACGGTCGAGTACAAGGACCAGAATCCGCCGGCGGGCCTCGTGTTCCCGCAGGTCGAATTTGCTGCGCACGCCGCCGATCTCGGCATGTCGTTCTATAACGGCAAGATGTTCCCGCAGAAGTATCAGGGCGGCATCTTCGATGCGGAGCATGGCTCGTGGAACCGCACGAAACCGGTCGGCGCGCGCCTCATGTTCATCCCGGTCAAGGACGACGGCACCGCGGGCGAGGCGGAAGTCTTCGCGGAAGGCTGGCTCACGTCGAGCGGCGAGTACATGGGCCGTCCGGCCGATGTGCAGATGCTGCAGGACGGGTCGCTCCTAGTCTCCGACGACTATGCGGGCGCGATCTACCGCATCTCGTATACGGGGGCGAAATGAAGATTGGGGTGACGGCGGCGATGTTTGCGGGCGTGCTTGCGGCGATGTCACACGCCGCGTTCGCTGCCGGCGACGTAAAGGCCGGGCGCGCGAAGGCGTCGGCGTGCGCGGCGTGTCACGGCATCGACGGCATGTCGAAGCTGCCGGAGGCGCCCAATCTCGCCGGGCAGACGGAGGAGTATCTCGTGAAGGCGCTCAACGATTTCCGTTCGGGCGAGCGCAAGAACGAGATGATGTCGATGATGGCGAAGACCTTGTCGGACGCGGATATCGCCAATCTGGCCGCGTACTACCACAGCCTCGGCAAGCCATGACGTGGACAAGGTGTTGCAAATTTGCTGCGGTGCAGACCCGATTGCGATTTTTTTGATTTTAGGTATTGACGCGGAGGCTTAAGGGTTTATACTTACACCTGTCTCCTCCATGTCTCAACCGATGTGGATTCAAGCCCGCTCAATGAAGCGGGCTTTTTTTTGCCCCGTATTTCCTGCGCTAGCCGGTGTGGCCACGCCGCGCGTCCAGCGCCTCGCGCGAACGTTCCAGTTCGTCCGCGATCAGCTTCTCGTCGGGCAGCACCGTCTGATATTCGGCTGCCAGAATCTTGTTCGGCAGGTTGTCCAGCGCGTAGCGCGCCTCGGCACTGCCCTTTCCCGCACACAGGATCAGCCCGACCGGCGGGTTTTCGCCCGGCTTCGTCCAGTGCTCGCGCGCGTAGTTCAGATAGAGATGCATCTGGCCTGCGTCGGCGTAGCTGAATCGGCCGACTTTCAAATCGATGACGACGAGACACTTCAGCCGTCGATGGAAAAACAGCAGATCGACGCGAAACCACGTGTCGTCGATGCGCAGCCGTCTCTGTCGTCCGACGAACGCGAAATCGTCGCCGAGTTCAAGCAGGAAATCCGCGAGGCGCCGGATCAGCGCGTCCTCCAGATCCGACTCGGAATATTCGTCCTTGATGTCGAGGAATTCGAGGACGAACGGGTCCTTGATCGCTTCCTCGGGCGTGATTGTGTCGTCGGGAGCGCGCTCGGCGGCCTTTTCCAGCAGCGCCGCCTTGTTTCGCGACAGCGCGAGCCGCTCGAAGAGCTGGCTGTTCACTTGCCGGTCGAGCTGGCGGACCGACCAGCCCTCGCGCAACGCTTCGCTCTCGTAAAAGGCGCGCGCCGCGTCGCTTTTCACGGAGAGCAGGCGCACGTAGGCCGACCACGGTAGTGCGAAGCGGGCAGCGAGCGCGGCGAGACGTACGTCGGCGTTGGGGGACGGCAAGGAAGGCGCGGATTCTCCAGACGCCGTCTGGAGCGTTTGCGAAGCCGTCGCCGATTTTCCAGACGCCGTCTGGAAAATCCGCTCCGGCGGCCATTGCTGATAGAACGCGCGCATATTGGCGAGGTTCGCCTTGCCGAATCCTCTGCCGAAACGGCTCGTCAGATCAGTGGCCAGCCGCGCGATGAGCGTCTCCCCGTAAGCCGCCCGATGCGCGCCGCCCTGCTCCGATTCGACGATCCGCCGCCCGATTTCCCAGTACGAAGCCGTCATGATCGCGTTGACGCTCCGTGCGGCGGCGCGCCGCGCACTCTCGAGCACCTCCACGATGCCCGAACGGAATTTGTCGTAGTCGTTGGCGGAAATCTCTTGCTTGGTCATCCGTCGAAGGTCTCCGTGCGGTGCGGCCCGTCGGGCGCGCATCAGCGCTCGAATATAGCGGAATTCGCCTCCCCGTCGAGGCGCGGCATCCGCACGGAGCTTCGATCTCGTCGATTGTGTGGTCTCCCGACGCGCCCCTCGCGCAAGGCTTGGGGTTACCTTCCGAGGCTCTTCGGCCTCGATCCAGATGTTGTCCACAGTTTCCGTGCACAAGCCTGTGGATATCGTTTCGGCTATCGCCGCAATTCATTGATTCGACAACACTTACATCCGACGCCCAGCGACGCGCCCCGTCGCGCCAGCCGTCTCAGTCGCCGTTCGGCATGCAGGACGCGAGTATCGCGTCGATGCGATTCATCTCGATGCTGAAAATCGACTGCGGCGCGGTGGCGTTCAACTCGTCCGCGGCGGAGCGCGGCAGCGCCATCGCAATGGTGGCCGTCGCGAGCAGCGCGACAACCACTGACAGGAACCAGGAAAAGACGACCATCGCCAACCTCGTCAAGAAGAAAGTCTCTCTGAATCGGCGCGCGTGAACGTCAGCGCGTGATGTGAAGAGTAGGCCTGCGCGATGGTCCGCACAGCCCTCCGGACGGGGGGACTTGAAGGAGGGTAACTACGGGCGCAGGCGCGGCGCGGGCGTGGTCGGGACGTCCTGTGCGAGCGCCGCGGCTTCTTGCGCACCGATGGCGCGGAGATAGCCTTCGCGTTCACGCAGACGACGCCAATATTCGGCGATCGACGGCGCGAAGCCATCGCTCAGATCCAGAAGTTCCGCGAGCATGAGCGCGTAGCCGACGGAAATGTCCGCCGCCGTGAAGCGCCCCGCGCACAGATACGGCTGCGCCGCCAGAAGCGGCGCGAGCGTGCGCAGGCGCGCATGAAACCACCGCGCGTAATCATCGACGATCTGCGGCTGCAGACGCTCCGGCGGCTCCAGATGCGCGTAACGCAGCACGAGCGTCTGCGGAAAAGTGAGCGTCGCTTCGCCGAAGTGCAGGAAGTTGAGATAGCGGCCGAAATCCGCCTCGTGCGGCGCAACGTCGAGCGCGCCCGGCGAGTAGCGCGCCGCGAGATACTGGCAGATCGCCGACGATTCGGTCATGAAGAGCGCGTCTTCCTCGAACGCCGGAATCGTGCCGAGCGGATTCACGTCCTTGAAGCCGCGAGCGAACACGCGCGGCGGAAACGGCAACATCTTCAGTTCGTACGGCACGCCGATTTCCTCCAGCGCCCAGAGCGGCCGGAACGAGCGTGCGCTCACGCAGTGATGCAGTGTAATCACGTCGAGAGGCTCCGCTCAGCCGAGCCACGAAGGCTTGCGCTTTTCGAGGAAACTGCGCACGCCCTCGCGCCCTTCGTCCGATGCGCGGATGCGCGCGATGCGCTCGGCGGTCTCGCCAATCAATGCTTCGTCGATATCCTTGCCCGCAAAATCCGCGACGAGCCGCTTGCATTCGCGCACGCCGTTCGGGCTGTTCGCGGCGATGCTGGCAGCGATCGCATCGACGCACGCGTCGAGCTGATCGGCGGCGACGGCTTCATGCACGAAGTTGAGACGCAGTGCTTCGGCGGCATCGAAACGCTCCGCCGTCACGAAGTACCGATGCGCCGCGCGCGCGCCCATTGCGCGGATCACGTAGGGCGCGATCGTCGCGGGCATCAGGCCGAGCTTCGCTTCGGAGAGGCAGAAATGCGCCGTATCCGCCGCGACCGCGATATCGCACACGGCGACGAGGCCCATGCCGCCCGCGTAGGCGTCGCCCTGCACGCGCGCGATCACCGGCTTCCCGCATGCGTAGATCGTGTTCAGCATGGTCGCAAGGCCGAGCGCATCGGCGCGGTTTTCCGCTTCCGAATAGCCCGCCATGCGCTTCATCCAGTTGAGATCCGCGCCCGCGCAGAACGCCGGGCCACTCGCGGCGAGGATGATGACGCGCACGTTGGCGTCGTCATCGAGCGCGCGGAAGGCGGCGGTCAACTCGACGATGGTCGCGTCGTCGAACGCGTTGCGCACGTCGGGTCGATCGAGCGTCACGCGCGCAATGTGTCCTTCGATGCCGAGCTTCAGGCGTTGCAGATTCGATGCGTCGGTCACGATGCCGTCTCCCTCATATGTTCGAATTGAGCGCTACTCAACTTATTTTGCTGTCGTTCGGTATTCATCGTTCAGTGTCTTCGAAAAACGCGCACAAGGTCAACCCAATTCTTTGAGCGAGACTCACAAACACATCGACTCGCATTCTTCCGACGAGACTCATGATCGACATGTGACAGAGCGAGCATGCGCCGACGTAATATACTCGTATATATTACGGTGCTCGCCGAACCGTACGGCCACACGCTCGCGGCCTCCAACGTGCCGCTCAAAGTCGATCCATAACCAGAATGTCAACTCGATTCATGGAGCCTTACGTGAAGATTCGTATTTTGCGCGCTTTGCTGTCCGCCTTCGTTGCGTTCGCCGGGGGCGCGGCCGCAACTTCAGCGCTGGCGGGTGAAGTGCAGGTCGCGGTCGCAGCCAACTTCACGGCGCCCGTGCAGGCGATCGCCGCCAGCTTCGAGAAGGATACGGGCAACAAGGTCGTGGCATCGTTCGGCGCGACGGGCCAGTTTTACGCGCAGATCAAGAACGGCGCACCGTTCGAAGTGTTCCTCGCCGCCGACGATTCCACCCCCGCCAAGCTCGACAGCGAAGGCGCGACGGTGCCCGGCAGCCGCTTCACGTACGCGACGGGCGCGCTCGCGCTGTGGTCCGCGAGTAACGGCTACGTCGACGACAAGGGCTACGTGCTGAAGAAGAACGACTTCCGGCACATTGCCATCGCCAATCCGAAAGCCGCGCCTTACGGCCTCGCCGGCTATCAGACGCTCGACAAGCTCGGCCTGACCGCGGAGATCAAGCCGAAGGTCGTCGAAGGTCAGAACATTTCGCAAACGCAGCAATTCGTCGCGACGGGCAACGCCGAACTCGGCTTCGTCGCGCTCTCGCAGATCTACAAGAACGGCAAGATCACGAGCGGCTCGGCGTGGATCGTGCCGCCTGACCTGCATGAGCCGATCAAGCAGGACGCCGTGATCCTGAACAAGGGCCGTGACAATCCCGTCGCGAAGCAGTTCATCGATTATCTGAAGGGCCCGAAAGCGGCCGCGGTGATCAAGTCCTACGGCTATCAACTGTAATTCCGTCGATGCCCCTCGATAGCACCGATCTCCAGGCCATCACGCTGACGCTCGAGCTGGCGTCGCTGACGACGGCACTCCTGCTCCTCGTCGGCACGCCGATCGGGTGGTGGCTCGCGCACACGCGCTCGAAGCTGAAGGGCATCGTCGGCGCGGTGGTGGCGCTGCCGCTCGTGCTGCCGCCGACCGTCATCGGCTTTTATCTGCTCGTGCTGATGGGCCCGAACGGCTATGTCGGCAGGCTGACGCAGGCGCTCGGCATCGGCTTGCTGCCGTTCACGTTCACCGGGCTCGTGATCGGCTCGGTGATCTATTCGTTGCCTTTCGTCGTGCAGCCTTTGCAGAACGCGTTCGAGGCAATCGGCCGTCGTCCGCTCGAAGCCGCCGCGACGCTGCGCGCCGGCCCGTGGGACACGTTCTTCACGGTGGCGCTGCCGCTCGCGCGACCGGGCATCGTCACGGCGACGATTCTCGGCTTTGCGCACACCGTCGGCGAATTCGGCGTCGTGCTGATGATCGGCGGCAACATTCCGGGACGCACGCGCGTCGTTTCCGTGCAGATCTTCGATCATGTCGAAGCGCTCGAATACGCCCAGGCGCACTGGCTCGCCGGCGGCATGGTGATATTCTCGTTCGTCGTTCTTCTAGTGCTTTATTCCAGCCGACGTTCCGTGGCGGCTCATGTCTGAACTCACGTCCTCCCTTCTCGCGCCCGCCCGCGCGCATCGCGGCTCCGACGAGGCTATCGCGGCGCGCTTTCTCGTCGAGTACGAGGGCTTCACGTTCGATCTCGATCTCACGTTGCCCGGGCGCGGCGTCACCGCGATCTTCGGCCATTCCGGTTCCGGCAAGACCACGCTCTTGCGATGCCTCGCGGGACTCGCGCGACCGCGCGTCGGGCGGCTCGTCGTCAATGGCGAAGTGTGGCTCGATACCGAACGCAACATCTTTCTGCCGACGCACAAGCGGCCGCTCGGCTATGTCTTTCAGGAAGCGAGCCTCTTTCCACATCTGAGCGTGCAAAAGAACCTGCGCTTCGGGCTCGATCGCGTGCGGTCGGCCGCGCGGGGCGTGGATCTGTCGCAGGCGGCGGAACTGCTCGGCATCGGGCATTTGCTGGAGCGCATGCCCGCCGGCTTGTCGGGCGGCGAGCGGCAGCGCGTGGGCATCGCGCGGGCGCTGCTGACGAGCCCGCGTCTGCTTCTGCTCGATGAACCGCTCGCGTCGCTCGATCAGAAGCGCAAGCTCGAAATCCTGCCGTATCTGGAACGTCTGCACGACGAGCTGGATATCCCCGTGCTCTATGTGAGCCATGCGCCGGAAGAAGTCGCGCGCCTCGCGGATCATCTCGTGCTGCTCGAAGGCGGTCGCGCGCTGGCGAGCGGCCCCATCGCCGAGACGCTCGCGCGGCTCGACCTGCCGCTCGCAATCGCCGACGATGCATCGGTCGTGTTCGAAGGCATCGTCGAGGGATACGACAATGCATACGGCCTGCTCACGCTCGCGTTGCCTGGCTCTCGCGCCAAGCTCGCCGTCGTGCATGCGCCGATGGCCGAAGGCAAGTCGATGCGCGTGGCCGTGAAAGCGCGCGACGTGAGTCTCATCACCGGCACGCACGAGCACGAGCGCAGCAGCGTGCTCAATGTGCTGTCCGCGACGGTCGTCGGCATTGCGGGCGACGTCAATCCTTCGCAAGCCGTAGTGCGCCTCGATGTCGACGGCTCGCCGCTGCTCGCGCGCGTCACGCGCTATTCGATCGACCGGCTCGGCATCGTCGAAGGCATGCAGTTATGGGCCCAGGTCAAGGCGGTGTCGCTACTCGCCTGAGCGCGCCTTCAGCGCCGCGTATTGCAGGAGCATGATCGTTTTGCCGTCCATGATTTCGCCGCGCTCGATCATCTGCATGGCCGTTTGCAAGGGCACTTCGATCGTCTCGATCTCCTCGCCCTCTTCCTCGACGCCGCCGCCCTCCGATACGCGCATCGCGCTGTCGTAGTCGCCGATATAGAAGTAGAGCTTCTCCGTCACCGATCCGGGGCTCATGAACGCCTCGAAGATCTTTTCGACGTGATGCACCCGATAGCCCGTTTCCTCTTCCACTTCGGCGCGGATGCGCTCTTCGGGCGTTGCGTCGTCGAGCAGGCCGCCGGGCGATTCGATCAGCATGCCGTCATGTCCGTTGACGAACGCAGGCATGCGGAACTGGCGCGTCAGCAGCACGTTGCCGGTGTTGCGCTCGCGCAGCAGGATGGTCGCACCGTTGCCGCGGTCATAGGTTTCGCGGCTTTGACGCTGCCAGACGCCGTCGCGACGCTGAAAATCGAAGGTCACTTTTCTGAGGACGTACCAGTCGTCGGACAGCACTTCGGTTTTGAGGACGCGCACACGCGCTTTCGTTTCCATCGGATCACCTGTTCGACAATTCGTTGAACTCATGCTAACGTGCAACTTCGTGCAAAATCAAGAAATTTCGTGCAAGACAATGTTGACCAGCCAACGCAAGAAAGCGATCCTCGATGCCCTCGCGCGCGACGGGCAAGTGCTCGCCACGGAACTGAGCGCGCGATTCGGCATTTCCGAGGACACCGTCCGCCGCGATTTGCGCGAACTCGCCGCCGAAGGACTGCTGCAGCGCGTGCATGGCGGCGCGCTGCCCGCTTCGCCCGCGGTCGCGCCGTTCGCGCGGCGCGAGCAAATGGAGTCGGACGCGAAACGGCGCATCGCGAAGAAGGCGGCGGAGATGATCGCGCCGGGGCAGGTCGTGATCGTCGATGGCGGCACGACGTCAGCGCTGCTCGTGCGTCAACTTCCCGGGAATCTGCGCGCGACGATCGTCACGCATAGCCCGAGCGTCGCGGTTGCGCTGGCGGAGCACGCATCGGTCGACGTCGTGCTGATCGGCGGCAAGCTCTACAAGCATTCGATCGTCACCGTCGGCGCGGCCGCTGTCGAAGCCATGTCGCACATCCATGCCGACATCTTTTTCATGGGTGTCACCGGCGTGCATCCGACAGCCGGGCTCACGACCGGCGATTTCGAGGAAGCGCACATCAAGCGTGCGCTGTCGGCGCGCGCGGCGGAAACCGTCGTGCTCGCGTCGGCGGCGAAGCTCAACGCGGCGTCGGCTTACAGGATCGGCGGAATCGAGCTCGCGCGGACGATCATCGTCGAAAAGGCAGCCGACACGAAGCTCACCGAGCCGTTCGAACAAGCCGGAATGACCGTGCTGCGCGCCTGAAATCACGACACTTTGTTACCGGGTAACGCGCCGAAAAATACGCGCCCGCTCGTGTAATTGAATTTCTCCAGCAACTGGAATAGCGTTGAAAGATGCGCCATGTCCGGTCAACAGCGGAGGTCGGATTTCCGTTATAGGCATCGACACCGCAAACAATTTTTCTGGAGAAGGTCGTGAATCGCCTCAAGGCTTTTATCGCGCTATCGCTGATTGCGAGCGCGGGCGTGACCGCCAACGCGTATGCCTGGTCACGCGTCGGCGTTTGGGTCGGCGGACCCGTGTATTACCCATACCCCATGGCACCCGCGCCGTACTACTACTATCCGCCGCCGCCCGTGGTCGTCCAGCCTTCCGCGCCGGTGCAATATGTCGAGCAGGGCCAGCCGGCCGCCGATCCGGGCGCGCCCGCCCAGCAAGCCGGCATGTGGTACTACTGCGACTCCGCGAAGGCTTACTACCCGTACGTGAAGCAATGTGCCGACGCATGGCGTCCGGTTCCGGCTACGCCGCCGCCGTCGAACTGACGCTTTTCGGCGCCCTGAAACACACAACGAAGCGAATTCGCAAGATTCCATGAACTACTCAAGGCTTGCCCTGCTCCTCGCGGCGATCGGTCTTTCGGCCTGTACCGTGATGCCCACCGGCCCTAGCGTGATGGCGCTCCCCGGCAGCACCAAGACGTTCGACCAGTTCCGCGCCGACGATTCCTCGTGCCGCCAGTTCGCCCTCAATCAGGTCGGCGGCGTGGATGCCAATCAGGCGGCGACCAACAGCGCGGTCGGCAGCGCGGTCGTCGGCACTGCGCTCGGCGCGGCGGCGGGCGCGGCGTTCGGCGGCGGCTCGGGCGCGGCCATCGGCGCGGGCGCGGGCTTGCTGACGGGCAGCGCGTTCGGCGTCGGCGCATCGCAGGCATCGGGTTACACCGTGCAGCAGCGCTACGATTACGCCTATCTGCAATGCATGTATGCCGCGGGCGACAAGGTGCCGGTGCGCGGCGCCACGCGCACCGTCCAGCCGTCCGGGGCGTACAGCACGACACCGCCGCCACCACCTCCGCCGCCGGGCTGGCAGCCACCGCCCGGAACGTACTGACAACGTCGTCAACGCCGCACGCGCCGGCCGTCGCCGCCGGCGTTCAGCGGCGCGTCGGGCACGAAGGCCGGCGCAACGAGCAGCCCCGTGACCCAGCCGATGTAAAACCGCAAGTCGCTCCAGAACTCCGATCGTTCATAAACGCGAAACGCCTGGACGTGTGCGAGCCATAGGACGAGTTGCAGCGCGCCGGTCAACACGAGCCAGGCGAGCGCGATCACACCGGTCGCGCGGGCGCAGCGCCTGAACGTCGACGCATCCCACTGTTCCCGCACGATAATGCATCCCGCGATCAGCACGCAGGTCGCCGGAATCACGCTCGTCACGAGCACGTGCGCGCTCCATCCGAATATCACGCCGGCGACGAAGGTGGCGATCACCGCCAGTGCCGCCACGGACCATGCGAGCCACGACGGCGCTCGCGCGGCCATCCACGCGAGCGTGATGAAAAACGGTGTGACCGCCCATTGCAGCGCCTGCCCGACGGCTCTCGCGAGGTTCTCGCTTGCGTGTTCGTTCGAATGGCTCGCCGCGACGTACACGGTGATTGCCTCATGCACGCAGACGGCGACGATCGCGAAGCTCAACGCCTCGCACGCGGCGAAGGCCGGCGATTTCTCCGCGTGCTCGTGCGCGTCGCCGAGACTGCGCACGCGTTCCAGAACGGGCTCGACGAAAAACGCGAGGATCGCGCCGATGAGGAGCGCGGCGGCGGCATCGATCAGGGAAAAATGGCCGAAGACAGAAAAGAGACCCTGCCACAGAAATTCGGGCGCGGCCGCGCACACGGCCACCCACAACGCGAAGAAGAACCCGTTCGAAGCACTTCTGAGCGGCATGGCCACCTCGATGCGTTTTTAGTGCTCTGGCAGCGGCGCGTCCTTCACACGGTCGATCAACGCCGCGCGCACGCGCTCGCGCAGGTCGGCGGGTAGCGAGAAACATTCGTAGGCGAGCGCCTGCGCGACGGTCACGACGCGCATTTCTTCGTAGCGGCGGCCGCTGCCGATCATCGCTTCGAATGCATTGGCGCGCTCGTTGATTTCGATCGGATCGGCATCGACGAGCAGGACGGCGTGCGCGAGCACCGCGTAAAGCGGCTGATCCGTGTCGCCGTGCGGCACGCGCCGCCAGTACTGCGCCGTGCCCGCGACCTTGCGCGCGTCGTCGCCGGGACCCCATGCGAGATTGAAGCGGCCGTCGCAGAACGAGCCTTCCACGGCCTGCCAGTGCGTCAGCACGCCGAGCGAGTTGAGCGCATTCGCGAGAATTCTGCACAGATGCAGGTAGACGGCTTCGGAGAGCGTGCCCATCGGCGCGCGCACCGGATACGCGAGGCTAAGATTGAGAATGCCCGGGCCTTGTGGCACCAGGCCGCCGCCCGACAGACGCAGCCACACGGGACAGCCGCGCTGTGCGAAAGCCTCGCGCGCATCGGCGAGCGCCGCGTAACGCTGATAGCTGCGCGGCACGACCAGCGAAACGGGCGCTTCCCAGACATGCGCGACAGCCTCGCCGGCGGCCGCGCGTGAGAGAAGCGCTTCCTCGGCGTCGAGCGGGTCGCCGGAAAGGGAAACGGGATCGATCAGTTGGAAGGGCATGGAATCGATGTCCGGGCGCGTCGCGAGCGACGCCATCCACGCATGGTAGCCAATAACCGCGAAAGACGAGCGCGCCCCGTCGGCGGCCTTCGCCGGCGGGGCGCGCGCGGCTCGTGGCGGATCAGCCGCCCTTCGCCACGTGCTCCTTCAGCAACGCATTGACTTCGTTCGCCTTCTCCATCTGGCTCATATGGCCGGCATCGTCGAAGATGCGCACGGTTGCGCCTTCCGGCGCCTGCTTCGCGTGCGCGGCCGGGATGATCTGGTCCTTTTCGCCCCAGATCACGAGCACCGGCTTGCCCGTCGCGGCCAGCTTGCCGCCCGGCTGCGCGCTCTGCCTGCCGCCCGCGAACAGCCCGCCGTTGAGCGATGTCAGCGCCTCGCTGACGCCATCGAGCCGCTTGTACTTCAGCAGATCGTCGAGCATCTGGCGGCTCACCAGCTCGGGGTTCGCGAACAGCAACTCCACGACCGGCTTCAGCTCGCGGCGCGATTCCGCCGTCACGAAGCCTTCGGTGTACGCGTTGTTCACTTCATCGCCGAAACCGGCAGGTGAAATGAGCGACACCGATTGCACACGCGCCGGCTGGTCGACGGCCATCTGCGCCGCGATCCCGCCGCCCATCGAGTGTCCGACGAGATGCGCGCGGTCGATCGACACCGCGTCCATGAACTTCCCGACGAAGCCCGCGAGATCCGCCAACGACGTTCCCGGCACTTTCGGCGTCGATTGCCCGTGCCCCGGCAGATCGAGCGCGAACACGCGATTCTTCTCCGCGAGCGCGTCGAGATTGAAGAGCCAGTTGTCGAGATCGCCGCCGAAGCCGTGAATGAACAGCACCGCGGGCCGGCTCGCGTCGTCGCCGCCGCGCGATGCGTAGCGCACGCGAATGCCGTCGACATCGACGAAGTGATACGCCGCGGCTTCTTCGCCCTCTTCCTCGTCTTCGGCGGGCGTCACGTACGACGACACATACGCGTCGATATCGGCGTCGCTCACATCCGGCGCCGCGAGCACGCCGAGCAGCGCCTTCACGGGCAGCGTATCGCCTGCCTCCGCCACTTTGCGCCGCAGCAAGCCGGCGTCGGGCGCTTCGACGGCATTGGCGATCTTGTCGGTTTCGACATCGAGAATCGGCATGCCGACGGTGATTTCCGTGCCCTCCTCCACGAGCCACTCGTTGACCGTGCCTTCCTTCATCGACAAGCCCCATTTGGGCATCACGATCGGTGTGATTGCGGACATCAGTGCTTTCCTCCCTTCATGGTTTTTCGTGCGGCGTCGGCGATCTGCGCGGCGCTCGGAATGTACAAATCTTCGAGCGTCGGCGAGAACGGCACCGGCGTATGCGGCGCGCAGACCATCTGGATGCCGGCCTTCAGCGCGCCGAACGCCTGCTGCGCGACCTGCGCGGAAATATCGGTGGCGATGTTGCAGCGCGGATTCGCTTCATCGACGACGACGAGCCGCCCCGTGTTCTCGACCGTCTCCAGCACCGTGTCGATATCGAGCGGCGACAGCGTGCGCAGATCGACGACTTCCGCTTCGATGCCTTCCTTCGCGAGCGTCGAGGCCGCTTCCAGCGCGCGATGCACCATCAGTCCATACGTGACGATGGAAACGTCCTTGCCGTCGCGCACGACGTTCGCCTCGCCGAACGGAATCGCGTACGAGTTCTCGGGCACTTCGCCTTCGAAACCGTAGAGGTTCTTGTGCTCGCAGAAGATGACGGGATCGTTGTCGCGAATTGCCTGGATCAACAGGCCCTTGGTGTCGTACGGCGTGCTCGGGCAGACGACTTTCAAGCCCGGAATGTGCGTGAACAGGGACGTCAGCATCTGGCTATGCTGAGCCGCCGCGCGAAAGCCCGCGCCGACCATCGCGCGAATCACGACGGGCGTTTCCGCCTTGCCGCCGAACATGTAGCGGAACTTGGCGGCCTGATTGAAGATCTGGTCGAAGCACACGCCCATGAAGTCGATGAACATCAGCTCCGCGACCGGGCGCATGCCGCACGCCGCCGCGCCGATCGCCGCGCCGACATACGCGGATTCCGACAGCGGCGTATCGAGCAGTCTGTCGCCGTGCTTCGCGTAAAGCCCCTTCGTCACGCCGAGCACCCCGCCCCACGCGTCTTTCTCGCCGTCCGCGCCTGCGCCGCCGACGATGTCCTCACCCAATACGATGACGCTCGGATCGCGCGTCATTTCCTGATCGATGGCTTCGTTGATCGCCATCTTCATGCTCAGTTTGCGGGCCATGATTGTCGTCTCCAGGATTCAGTATTTGACGTAGACATCGGTGAGCAGATCGGCGGCGGTCGGCAACGGCGCGTCCTTCGCTTCCTGCACCGCCCGGTCGATCAGCGCGGCGACTTCCTTGTCGATCGCGTCGAGTTCTCCGGGGGAAATCACATCGGCCTGCGTGACGGCGGCCGCGAACTTCTTCAGGCAATCCTTGTTCGAGCGGATATCGTCGAGCTCGCCCGGCGCGCGATAGGTCTGCGCATCACCTTCGAAGTGGCCGTAGAAACGGATCATCTTGCACTCGAGCAGCGCCGGCCCGCCGCCTTCGCGCGCGCGCTTGATCACTTCGCCCGCCGCCTCGTACACCGCGAAGAAATCCGTTCCGTCGACGGTCACGCCCGGAATGCCGAAGCCCGCCGCACGATCCACATAACTGTCGACCGCCGTGCCGTAATCGCGCGCCGTGGACTCCGCATAGCCGTTGTTCTCGATCACGAAGATCACCGGCAGATTCCACACGGCCGCGAGGTTCAGGCTTTCGAGAAACGTGCCCTGGTTGGACGCACCGTCGCCGGCGAAGGTGATGCCCACTTCTCCCTTGCCGCGAAACTTCGCCGCGAGCGCCGCGCCGCAGATCAAGGGCGCGCCCGCGCCGAGGATGCCGTTGGCGCCCATCATCCCTTTCGACAAATCGGCGATATGCATCGAGCCGCCCTTGCCGTTGCATGAACCGCCCTTCTTGCCGTAGATCTCCTTCATCATCGCGACCGGATCGACGCCTTTCGCGATGCAGTGCCCGTGTCCGCGGTGCGTGCTCGCAATGCGGTCGCCGTCGTTCAGATGGGTCATGATGCCGACGCCCGCCGCTTCCTCGCCCGCGTACAGGTGCACGAAACCGGGAATGTCGCCGCGTCCGAAATCGACGTGCAGGCGTTCCTCGAAATCGCGAATCGTGCGCATCTTGCGATACGCGCCCAGCAGTTCTTCCTTAGAGAGCGGCAAGCCGCCCGCGTGCTGTTGCGACGCTGTCATGTCTGTCTCCTTCGTTGGGGTGGTCTAGCGGGTATTGCTTTTGAGCTGACGCATCAGCCCGGATGCCGCCGCGTAACGCATGCACGCGGCGACATCGATGCCGCGAAAGGCGTTTTCCCGGAGCGTGACGGTCACTTCGTCGCCGGGGCCGAAGGCGAGTTCGCGTTCGCCGTCCAGCGCGACGATGCCCGAGCGCTGCTTCACGCGATGCGGCACACCGTCGGCCAGGCGCGTCCAGTTCGCGATCGGCACGGCTTCGATGAGACCCGGCGCGATCGGCGCGTGCAGATCGAACTCGCCCTGACCCGGCGCCGCGAGTTCGATGGCGACGCCGCCCGGATCGTGCCGCCCGAGCGGTTCGAGCAGACCCGCGATCGCCGACATGCCGATCGCCTGCGGATCGGCGTAAGAGACGTAGACGGCGGCGAGCGTGTCGATCTTCCACAGCGCCCGCGCGCCGATGAAATGCTCGTGCGAGATGACAGCATCCACGAGCGCGATATCGCGGCGCACGCCGCCTTTCGAATCGCGTATCTCGATGTCGAGCCGCTTGTTCGACGCGAGCGCTTCGCTCGATGGAACGCGGCCCGTCGCATACAGCCCGGCCGCGAGTCCCGAGATGGTCGGCTCGCGCATTTCCGGATACGCGTTGTTCGTGCCCGTCGAAAGCCCCGCGATCGGCACTTGTCCGCACTCGCGCACGACGGCGCGATGCGTGCCGTCGCCACCGAGCACGATGAGCGCATCGACGCCGGCCTCGCGCATCGTGCGTGCGGCGCGAAAGGTGTCGTCGACACGCGCGGTCACGGGCATGCCGAGAAATTCGACCTTGGCGAGCGATGCATCCGGGCCGTGCTTGCGCGCGAGATGGCGCTCGAGCATGACCTTCAGGCCTTCGCGGTCGGGCATCATCAGCACGCGTGCGACGCCGCACGACGCAAGCGACGAGAGCAGCCGCAAGACGATATTCACGCGATCCGCGAGTTGCAGGCTGTTCGCGTTCGCGATGACGCGCCGGATGTCGCGCGCCGAAACAGGATTGGCGATGATGCCGACGAGCGGCGTTGCGCTCTCACGCATGCCTTGTCTCCGCTTTGTGTTTTGTGCGGCGGATAAAGGCAAGCGCCATGCCAATCGGACAGGCGTTTTCAGGCGTGAAAAAGCGAGGGATTACCCGCGAAAAACGGGCGTTTCAGAGGGCGTACGGAGCGCCGCCGTGACAGGTGTCACAGCGGCAGGTGTATCGACGGGGGTACAGGCGTATCGGCTCAGTGCCCGTTCGCGTCGCGCTGATTCGGCGAGCGGATGCCGTAGCGCGCCATGCGCCGATACAGCGTCATGCGGCTCACGCCGATCTGCCGCGCGACCGCGCTCAGGTTCCAGCTCGCGGCGCGCAGATACTGCATCAGCAGCATGCCTTCCGGCGGCAGCCGATGCGGGTCGAAGTCCTCGATGACGCGCGGCGGCGGCTCGACCGGCGCGGCCGCGCCCGCGAATCCTTCCGGCAGGTCTTCCACGTCGATCAGACCATCCGAGCACACCGCGCGCGCATAACGCAGCACGTTGCAGAGCTCGCGCAGATTCCCCGGCCATGCATGCCGGTGCAGGCGCTCGCGCGCCGCGGGCGACAGCGTGACCGCGCCTTCGAGGAATTTGTCGACGAGCCAGTCGAGATCGCTTCGCTCGCGCAGCGGCGGCAGCGTGAAGCGCGCCCCGTTCAGGCGGTAGTACAGGTCTTCACGGAAACGCCCGTCCTGCATGAGCGCGTCGAGCGAATGATGCGTCGCGGAAATGACGCGCACATCGACCGATACGGGCCGCGACGCGCCGATCGCGAGCACTTCGCCTTCGGCCAGCACGCGCAGCAGACGCGATTGCAGGTCGCGCGGCATGTCGCCGATTTCGTCGAGAAAGAGCGTGCCGCCGTCCGCTTCCTGGATGAGCCCGCGCTTGCCCTTCGCGCCCGCGCCGGAGAAGCTGTTCGGAAGATGCCCGAACAGCTCGCTCTCGATGAGCGTCTCCGGAATCGCCGCGCAATTCACTGCGACGAACGGCCCCGCGCGACGCGCGCTCGCGCGATGCAGCGCCTTCGCGAAGAACTCCTTCCCGCTGCCGGTTTCGCCGTTGATGAGCAGATTGATCGGCGAATCGACGAGCTTCGCGGCGCGTTCCAGCTGTCGCGTGAGCGCGGGGTCGCCGCCGCTCAGCGCGGCCAGCGGCGCGGGCACGTCGATGTTGCGCCGTGCAGTCGCGTGCGCGGCCGGCGTAAAGCACGGCGCAGGCGGCATCACGCTCAGGTAGAGCAGCGCGCCCGATTTCGCGAGCGGCACCGCGCGCAGCTCGCTCGGCCGCGAATACACGAAGCGGCCGAGCTCTTCGATGCGCGTATCGAAGAGCGTATCGAACGGCATGCCGATCAGCGACGCCGCCGCTTCTCCGGGCGCGATCGGCCGGCCAATCTCGGCTGCGAGCATCGCGTGGGCGCGGCGATTGTGTCCGACGATGCGCCCGCTCGCATCGAGCGCGATCAGATATTCGGGATCGACATCGACGAATTCGGGCGCCGTGTTCAGCTTCAGGATCCAGTCCTGCCGGTGCGTGCGCAGGAAGTTCGCGTTCTCGATATGCCCCGCGTAGATGCGCACGAGTTGCAGCGCGAGATTCTGGCTGTCGCGCGCTTGCGGCGACGTGAGCGCGGAGATATCGAGGATTGCGGCAAGCGCCCCGCGCGAATCGTAGAGCGGCGCGGCGGTGCATGTCAGCGGGATGTGCGTCGCGTCGAAATGATCGACCTGATGCACGGTGAGCGCCTGGCCCGTCGTGAGCGCGGTGCCCACCGCGCACGTGCCCGCGCCGGCTTCGCTCCATTCCGCGCCGAGATAGAGGCCCGCGCGGCGCAGCGCGAAATCGGTGTTCGAGTCGCCGATGTAATCGACCGTCACGCCGAGCGCATCGGTCAGGAGCACGACGTAGCCCATGCCCGCGACCTGCTCGTAAAGCGTCTCGAGACCGTGACGCGCGATGCGCGCGAAATCGTCGATGCGCTGCTGATGTTCGCGCAGGCGCGTCTGCGGCAGGATGCGCGCTTCCTGCATGCGCGACGGATCGAGCCCGTACTGATGCACGCAACGCCGCCACGAAGACTGAATGATGTTCTCGTGCGTGCGCACCAGCGCGGGGGCGGACACGACCTGTTCCGCCCACGTCGTCGCTGCGACGACTGCCTCGATGTGCTCGCGTTGCCGCATGTCCATCGCGCTCTCCTTGTCTCCTTGAGTGAGGCATTTATCGGCGCCTGGCAGCGCGCTTTCGTTTTGATCGCCTCCCGGAATGCTTTCATTCTTCGCTGGTGCAAACGCGGGAGAAACCGATTCGCACGAGCGTGTGTCAGGCCATATGATGCTCGAATCGGCAGAAGGCGTCATGCGGCGATAGCGCTGCGCTGCAACATAAACGCATGCTGATAACCCGGCGCATCAAAACGAAAAGACAGGAGACGACGGATGGCAAAGATCGCCTATGAAGACTTCGAGCGACAGATCGTGCAGCATCACATCATCAAGGGCAACGTGTATGAGAACGGCGCGGCGCTCGTCGAGCGCGCGAACAGGTGGATCGCGGAGAACGGAATCGACGTGCTGAACGTCGAGAGTCTCTCGACGTTCGGCGCCGGCGACGATACCAGCGTGAGCCACTGGTACTCGGGCATTCGCGTCTGGTATCGGACTGCGTAGACGACTTAACCGCGGCCGACGAACGGCATCTTGGTCGCCATCACGGTGTGAAACAGCACGTTGGCTTCGAGCGGCAGATTCGCCATGTACAGCACCGACTGGCCGACGATCTTCACGTCCATCATCGGCTCGACGGCGATCTCGCCGTTCGCCTGCGGCACGCCGCGCGACATGCGCTCGGACAGCTCGGTGTATGCGTTGCCGACGTCGATCTGTCCGACCGCGATGTCGTACTTGCGGCCGTCGAGCGATGCGGTTTTCGTGAGGCCCTGCACCGCGTGCTTCGTCGCCGTGTAGGCCGCCGAGTTCGGGCGCGGCGCGCTCGCGGAAATGGAGCCGTTGTTGATGATGCGGCCGCCCATTGGCATTTGCGCCTTCATCGTGCGGAACGCCTGCTGCAGGCAAAAGAACATGCCGTTCAGATTGATGTCCACGACATTGCGCCATTGCTCCGGCGTCCAGTCCTCGAACGGTCCGGGCGGATTCGTCACGCCGGCGTTGTTGAACAACAGATCGACGCGGCCGAAGTGCTCGACCGCCGCCTTGAAGAGCTTTTCGACCGATTGCGGATCGGAGACGTCGGTGGGTACGGCGAGCGCGCGGGCGCCGGCGTTCGATTCGCCGATCACCGCATCGAGCGGCGCGGGACGCCTTCCCGCCAGCACGACCGACCAGCCGTCGCCGAGCAGCGCGAGCGCGGCCGCGCGCCCGATGCCGCTACCCGCTCCGGTGACGATGGCGATTCGTTGAGACTGGTTGGCTGCGTCGGACATGTTGGCGTTCTCCTGTTGTTATGCGCGCGACACATGCGCGCGCCGAAATCGGGAGAACATTATCGCGATGAATCAGCGATTGCGCGATGCTTCCGTCGTGACCGGGCCCGCTGTCGTCGTGTTATGCACGCCGCTGCCGTCGCAAAAAACGGCGGTCATCAGCATCGGCACGACCTGTTTCACGACGGCCGTGCTGCCCGATTCGCGCACTTTCGCCTCGACCGTCTCCGCCGCGGCGAGCACCACGACGCCGTATGCGGAGTCGTTGATCGGCTGGCCGCTGCCGCGCTTGAACATGTCGTCGCCCTGCTCGTAGCCCAGCACGGCGTAGACGCGAAAGCCGTATGCGGTGAGCTCGCTGCCCTGCGTCGGCTTGAATGCATTCACGGAATTCGCTTCGACGCGCATGGGGCGCGCATCGATGGACTTGTTGGCGACAAGCGGCGCGATGAACCTGTGCGCACTGGATTTGCAGTCGAGCTGGCTTTCGAGAGGCGTCGCATCGCACAGGCTGGGCAGCAGTCCCCCGACCACGGCAGCGAATGCGGTGAGCGTTGCGAGAGGAGCGGTTTTCATGGCAGCGGTAACCAACGGTTCGTAAAGTTCCGACATTGATGCTCGGGCATCCGCATCGATGCAATAAGCGAGCCAGCAAATCGGCCCGCACTTCGCGCACACGCTGTAGTGTTCCCGCAAGGGCTTGGTTTCTTCTTTGTTGGCTGGCTTCTTGACCCGGGCGCTTCGCGCAATCCTCGTGCTCGTCCGGCAGCGATTTCTACAAGCGTGTAGTGGAGGTACACACAGACTCTGCGCTTCGACAGGCCGCGTCTGTACGAGATCCCTCAATCTTTGTCTTTCGATGCGTCCGCCCGATGACACGCCGCACAGCCGCGGTGCGGAACACGGAAATCGGCGAAATGGTTATATTCGCGGTTCGACTTTTGAGGACGTTACATGACCGCACTCTCCGATTTTCCCATCACCCGCAAATGGCCCGCTCAGCACCCGGAGCGCATCCAGCTCTACTCGCTGCCGACGCCCAACGGCGTGAAAGTCTCGATCATGCTGGAGGAAACCGGCCTGCCCTACGAGCCGCATCTCGTGCGCTTCGACAAGAACGATCAGATGTCGGAGGAATTTATATCGCTCAATCCGAACAACAAGATTCCCGCAATCATCGACCCGAACGGGCCGAACGGCGAACCCATGCCGTTGTTCGAATCCGGCGCGATTCTCATCTATCTCGCGGCGAAGAGCGGCCAGTTGATGCCCGACGACCTGGCGAAACGTTATGAGACGCTGCAATGGCTGATGTTCCAGATGGGCGGCATCGGCCCGATGTTCGGGCAAGTCGGCTTCTTCCATAAGTTTGCAGGGAAGGAATACGAGGACAAGCGGCCGCGTGCGCGTTACGTCGCGGAATCGAAGCGGCTGCTCGCGGTGCTCGACAAGCGGCTCGACGGCCGCGACTGGATCATGGGCGACGAATACAGCATCGCCGATATTTCGATGTTCCCGTGGGTGCGTAATCTGATCGGCTTTTATGAGGCGCGCGAACTCGTCGATTTTCATGAGTTCAAGAACGTCGAGCGTGTGCTTGAAGCATTTCTGGCGCGACCTGCCGTGAAGCGCGGGCTGGAGATTCCGAAGCGCGATTGATCATCGCGTGCCCGCGCCGGGCGCGCGGGCATCCGCCCCTTTGTTGGTAACGCGCACGCAAACGTATGCGGCGCGCGCAGGAGACGGTTGTCACATGAACGTCTTGCACGACCGGTAGATTGCGCTCTCCGAAAATGTCTGATGATTGGCCGATCGCGGCGCGTTATGCCGCGCTCAAGGCCTCCGGACTTCCCCGCGCACCTCTCTCGTCTACCGAAGAACATGTCAAAGCTCACCGTCAAGGCGCGCCTCGCGATCGTCACGAGCGCGGTCGCGGCCGTGCTCGTCACCGTCGGCGGCGTCGGATTATTCGGCGTCCAGCAAGGCAATGCCGCGCTGCGTCACGTCTACGAAGGCCGCGCGCAGGCGCTGCAAACCATCTCGACCATCGACGAGATCATCACGCAAAGCCAGTTCGCGATCAGCGACGCGGTGCTCGATCCATCGGCGCAGAAAACGCAAGCCGTGGTCGCGTCGACGCAGCAGCGCATTGCGAACGTCGATGCCCTGCTCGGCCGCTATCTGCGCTATCCGCTCGATGCAACCGAGGCGCCGCGCGCAAAACGGCTCGCCAGCGACTGGGCGACGTTGCGCGACAAGGGATTTCGTCCGACGACCGACCTGCTCGCCGCGAACAATTTGTCCGAAGCGCAGTGGATCGTGACGCAGCAGATCGAACCGCAGGCCGCGCGCGTCAAGAAGGAAAGCACCGAGCTGCGCGCGTTTCAGCTCACCGCCGCGCAGCAGGAATACGACGACGCGCAGCGCGTGAGTCGCCTCGTGCAGTGGACGGTCGGCGCGTGCATCGCTATTGGCGTGGCGCTCGTCGGCGGGCTGTGCCTTTCGATGGCGCGCACGCTCGTGCGTCAACTCGGCGGCGAGCCGGAGCTTGCGGCGAGCGTCGCCCGGCGGGTGTCGAAGGGCGATTTGCTGACGGACGTGCCCGTCGCGCCGGGCGACACGCAAAGCCTGATGCACGCGATGAGCCTGATGCGCAGCCAACTCGCGTCGATGGTCGGCGACATCAAGCGCTCGACGGACACCATCGGCATCGCAACTGCGGACATCACCGAGGGCAATCACGCGCTGTCGGCGCGCACGGAAGAGCATGCGGCGAGCTTGCAGCAGACGTCGGCGAGCATGGAGCAGATCGCGGCGACCGTGCGCACGAACGCCGAACACGCGAACCGCGCACGCGAACTCGCGAAGGAAGCGTCGGCGCGCGCAAAGGACGGCGAGCGCGCCGTCGCCGATGCAATCGCGCGCATGACCGATCTGTCCTCACGGTCGGCGCAAATCGGGCACATCACGAGCGTCATCGAATCCATTGCATTCCAGACCAATTTGCTCGCGCTGAATGCCGCAGTGGAAGCGGCGCGCGCCGGATCGCTGGGGCGCGGTTTCGCGGTCGTGGCGGAGGAAGTGCGTGCGCTCGCGCGGCGTTCGTCGACTGCGGCGAAGGAGATTTCGCAACTGACGCGGGAGGTAAACGCTCACGTCGAATCGAGCGGCGCGACGGTCATGCGCGCAGGCGCGACGCTCGCCGATTTGCTCGATTCCGTCGACGGCGTGTCCGCGCTGGTCGAAGCAATCGCCACGGCATCGCGCGAGCAAAGCAGCGGCATCGACGAAGTGAATGACGCGGTATCGCAGATGGATCGGCTGATGCAGAAGAACGCCGCGCTCGTGAACGAAGCGTCGACATCGGCGTTATCGCTCGATGCACAGGCGCGCGAGCTCAGGCAGACTGTGCGGGCGTTCCAGGTCTAGCGGATTTATTCGCGATCGACATGATTTTTTTAACCGGTTCAGAATGGGAGACGAAGAAGCGCGAATTTCGTTCGCCGGCTGAAATGCGTTACGCATCAGGAGGTTGATCCGGCGATGCTCAGGATATCCACATGCTTGTCCAGCCAAACTGTGGACAAGCGTTGGTCGTTTCCAGCCGAGGTAAATTCGCCGAACGTGCACGTCCTTCGATGCGATATCTGACGGTGGTGACGCTCATGGATACCCTCTTCTGCTCTCATTCCGCTCGTGCGTATTCGTTCCGCTCCGCTCGATCGCGGCGATTTCCTGCCATCGCCGCAATCGGCATGATCTGCGTCGCGGCTCACGCGCAAACGCAATGCCCGAGCTACGTCGAAACCGACGCCGGCAGCGCGTTCGACGTCGCCTCGATCATCCGGGACACGGGCTCGCCGCAATCCGCGCTGGACAAGGTGCGCAGCGCCGTCGCGCGAGTCAACGCGGGCGGCGGATGCTCGATCTTCCGCGACCGTCTCGCCTGCGAGGAAACGCTGTCACTCGCAAACAAGGCGATCGCCGCGCTCCAGGCGTGTGCCGCGTCGAAGCTGCCAAAGGGCACTGCGCGCGGTTGATTCTGTTCGGAAATAAAAAAGCGCGTACCGCCTGATTGGGCGGCACGCGCTATCGAGTTCATCCGAACGTAGTGCGGACGGCTCGGAAGATCAGCGATCCAGGAACGGACGCAGCTTGTCGGCGCGGCTCGGATGCATGAGCTTGCGCATCGCCTTGCTTTCGATCTGACGAATACGCTCGCGCGTCACGTCGAACTGCTTGCCCAGTTCTTCGAGCGTATAGTCCGAAGCCGTGTCGATGCCGAAGCGCATACGCAACACCTTTGCCTCGCGCGGCGACAGCGCGTTGAGCGCGTCGTCGATCGCAGCGCGCATGTTCGCGTGCACGGCAGCATCCGCCGGAGAAGCGGCGCCCTGGTCTTCGATCATGTCGCCCAGGGTCGCATCGGCATCTTCACCGACCGGCGTTTCCAGCGACACCGGCTGCTTCGCGATCTTGAGAATGCCGCGGATCTTCTCTTCCGGCATTTCCATACGCTCGGCGAGCACGGACGGATGCGCTTCCTGTCCCGTCTGTTGCAGGATTTCGCGCGAGATGCGGTTCAGCTTGTTGATCGTTTCGATCATGTGAACCGGCACGCGAATGGTGCGCGCCTGATCGGCGAGCGAACGCGTCACGGCCTGGCGAACCCACCACGTGGCGTACGTCGAAAACTTCCAGCCGCGGCGATATTCGAACTTGTCCACTGCCTTCATCAGACCGATGTTGCCCTCCTGGATCAGATCCAGGAACTGCATGCCGCGATTCACGTACTTCTTCGCGATCGAAATGACGAGACGCAAGTTCGCTTCGATCATCTCGCGCTTGGCTTGACGCATCTTGAGCTCGGCTGCCGTCATCTGACGGTTGATCTGCTTCAGCTGCTTGAGCGGCATCTCGACCGTGCCTTCGATGTCGATGAGCTTTTGCTGCTCGGCCTGAATCGCCGGCAAGCTGCGCTCGAGCGACGCGCCGTATTGCTTCGAGCCCGCGGCCGCGCGCGACGTCCATTCGAGATCGGTCTCGTGACCGACGAATGATTCGACAAACTTCTCGCGCGGCATGCCGCAACGATCCACCGCGATCTGCAGCACGCGACGTTCGATATCACGCACCTGCGCCACTTGCTGCTGAACATTGACACACAGGCGGTCGATGGTTTTCGCGGTAAAGCGGATCGAACCGAGCTCGCGCTGGATCTCGGCACGCGCTTTTTCTACAGCTTTCGCCGCGACCGCGCCCGAACCCTTAGGATTGCTCGCTTGTTCGGCCAACTCGCGCACGCGCGCAAAGATCTCGAGACAGTCGGCCTTCAGTTGCTTCAGGCGCGCTTCGTTCGATGCACCGGCATCGCCGCCGTCGAGATCGTCATCGTCCTCGTCGTCGCTGTCGGATTCGTCGGTATCCGTATCGATGTCCGTGGAGTCGTTCGTATCGGACGCCGAAATATCTTCGTCTGCCGTGTCCTCTTCCTTCAGGCCGTCGACGAGATCGTCGATCTTCAGCTCACCCGATTCGACTTGCGCCGCATCCGCGAGAATGGTCGCGACGGTCGACGGGCACGCCGCGATCGCCTGGATCATCTCGTGCAGGCCGTCTTCGATTCGCTTCGCGATGGCGATTTCGCCGGCACGCGTGAGCAGCTCGGTCGCGCCCATTTCGCGCATGTACATGCGAACCGGATCGGTCGTGCGGCCGAATTCGGAGTCGACCGTGGACAACGCGTTTTCCGCTTCTTCGTCCGATTGCTCGTCGGTGACCACGCTCGGGGCGCTATCGCTCAGAAGCAGCGTTTCGGCATCCGGCGCCTGTTCGTAGACCGCGACACCCATGTCGTGGAACGTGCTGACGATGGTTTCCATCGCAGCCGTCTCAGCGAAGTTGTCCGGCAGGTGGTCGTTGATCTCAGCGTGCGTGAGGTATCCGCGTTCCTTGCCCAACTGGATGAGCGCGCGCATCTGGCGCTGCCGCTCTTCATTTTGCTCAGCGGTCATCGCGACATCGGGCTGTATCGTGCCGGCCTGGCCCTTCCCTTTGTTCGCCCGCCGGCCGGGTGCCTTGCGCGCCGGCGCGACGATATCCAGCTCCGAATCTTCCCGATCAAAACTTGCCATACTTTCTCCTCGACAGGTTTGCTCGGCGACGACAGATCCCCGGGAGCGAGCGTAACGGCTCGCGATGATTTCGATGACAGCTTCGACCACGGACGGCTTGCTGAAAATCGCATCGAGCAAAGCACGCAAACCGCATCCAGACGCGGCACTTGCGTTTTCCAATCGCCCATTCAGGCGCAACCTTAGAGTATATCAGCATTTGCTGCGACGCAGCAGTTTATTTGAAAAAGTTTCGCTGCACGCTCGTTACGCGACATTCGTCTGACCTAAGGTCGGTTGACTCTGACCCCGCCAGATTGCTCATGACTCCAATACGGGCAGATTGCGAAACTTCGCCGATGATGCTACGCGCGATATCGTCTCTAAAAGCGAATCCAAAGGGAGCGAACTCGACCGGCTTTGACTCGACGGCTTCATCGGCTCCTTCGGTTTCGTAGATGGGGCGGCGGCGGCGCTCTTCAAGCGTAGAAACGCTTTGAGATCGTCGAGGTTGGCCTCGGATCGAGTGCTGCGTCCTGACCGATGTCCCGCGGAACGTTGAGCAAGTGCCGCTTCGGCGTCGCTTGGCGCATCAAGGTCGATGGGCACGATATGCCCTGCCTCGAACGCCGTGATGAAGTCATGCGCCCACGCGCCGGCATGCACGCGCGGCTGGGTCTCTTCTCGATGATGAATGATGACCGAGCGCGCGTCCGCGGAGATGCGATAGCGTCGCAGGCTGTCACGGCTTACAAAAGACTGGCCTGCGAGACCTGCAATGGCCGTGTCGACTTCTTCAGAGCGCGTGCGCCGGGCTTGCTCGTTGGCTTGTGCATTTCGCTGGCTCCGTGCGCGGTAGGCGAAATCCACCGGAGCACGCAGAAGGGTCCTTAGGTAGCTGATCGGATGCGTGGCGCGGCGCAGATGTTGCCAACTGGCTTCAACGACGTCGGACAGAAGCTTGCCGTGAATCTTTGCCTCGCGCATGAGTTTAAAAATCAGGAATTCACGAAATCCCAGCGCCAACAGGCGGTCGAGGTCCGCAGGAAGGCGTCCTGATTGTCTCTTTTGAGTAGTAGGGATTAGATCCTTATATATAGCACCGTCTGCCACGGTGACAGACGGTGGCCCGAAAGAAGAGGCGAGTGCGGTCTTGTCCGTCTGCTCCTTACTCGGGGCGGACGGATTCTCGGCTTCGATTGCTGGCTCCGCGAGGCCGAGCAAAGCGGCAGCTTTCGGCGTCAGATGAATGTAGGCGCGACCGAACAGGCCAGCCGCGCCGTATCGGGTCTGTGGCGGCCGAGTGATGAAGCCGGTGCTTTCGAGATCGTCCATGCTGCGATAAAACGTGCGCATGGATTGCTGAGCACGTCCCGTGAGCAGTTCGCGCCGGGCGAAAATGGGGGCGTAGGGGCGGGACGCATCGACTGTGCGGGCCAACGCCGCGAGCAAGGCACGCGCACGAGCGGGCAATGCTGCTGTATGGGTTGCCCGGTGCGCGGCGCGAAAGATCACCCAAGGGAGGTTGGATCGATCACAAGCGTATTCATCGAGAGCGAGTCGATCCGCTTCAGCAGGTGGCGATGTGAAGTTTTGAGGGCGAGAAACATCCTCGCCTGCAACGGAAAGTTGCGCGATATGCATGTCAAGTACGTCCATTTCGAAAAATGGAGGGCAAACGCTTGACTGCCGATCGCGTTCCGCTAAACTTCGAGGTGTGTACTCGTGACCCGATTGGCGTCGGGAAGCGGAACGGGCGATATGCAGTTAAGCCCGATATTCAAAAGCCTTCGGTTGGCGCCGAAGGCTTTTGTCTTTTTACTTCCTGTTCGTTACATAGCAGCCTCGTGGTTGCTGATACGTCAAGTCCTTGATTTCTAAGGAAGTTCTACTAGGCTCAATCAGTTCTGACTTCGTTTGATTCGCTAAGTCATTGATTTAAAGAGAAAACCTAGTAGAGCATCAGTCCTGCTCCGTCTCGCTCAACGTTCTGTTGATGAAATCGGCGATTCGTTGCCCCCACTGCTCAGCGTCGGTCGCGTCCTTCTCGAAGAAGCGAACGCCGACCACGCCGTTTCTCGTGGAAACCTCACAAACTTTCCTCCGGCCCGAGCGAACGACGGTTGCGCTTGGAGCGGCGACCCGCGGTTTTTCCGCAGCCAGCGCAACGGCTTTGTCCTGAGTGAAGTTCTCGTCGTCAATCAAGCGACGAATCGCTTCCACGACCTTTTCTGACTTGCCCGCCTCGGTCAGTGCTGCAAGTTTCTGCGCCGCATTGCTCCCCAACCGCTCGGGCTTCTCAGCGAGTGCCAGCTTGGCCGCTTCCGGCAGTGCATCGAACGAAAAGATTCGCGTGACGTGGCTCTTGCTCAATCCCGCGCTCTCTGAGATCTCGGTGCGTGACAAGCCACTCAGTTCCTGCAATCGCTTGAAATTCCAGTACTTCTCGAAGTCCGTCAGCGACGGCGACAGCAGATTCGAAAAGAACGCCGCAAATTCGATCTCGCCTTCCTCGATCGATGCGACATTCGCGCGGATCGTCGAGCGTCCGAGTTCTCTATATGCGGCGACGCGGTTATGGCCCGCGACGATTTCAAACCGACCTTCGGACAACGCGCGCACCAAGATTGGCGTGGCGAGCGGGTGCCGGGCGAGGTTGCCCTTCAATTCCTGAAACTGCTCAGCCGTCAGCTTGCGACGCCGCCCCTTCACCTCAACAAGCGCATCTAGCGGCACTTCGAGCGCGGCACCTTCCTCGAGTTGCGATTCGAGTTCTTTGATTCGTGCCTGCGCCGTATTGATGCGATGCTGCGCGTCCATCAATCGGCCAGGAGACGTACGCGCCTCTGTGTTGACCGGACGCGACTGCGCCGCGTCCGTCGGCTTGCTGCCGATATTCGCTGTCTTGGCGAGGAGTCTGTCCCCGATGCCCATTTAATCCTCCGTCTGATTCCACGCGCGTACGAACTGCGCGTCGAGATGCTCGGCGAGTCGGTCGAGCGGCTCTTTGAATCGGTTGTATGCGGCTGTGCTGCCGTCCGGTTTTGACAGATCGTAGACCGTCGACAATTGCGCCGAGGCGCCCTTCGGCACGGTCGATTCCGGAATCTCGAAGGGCAGCACGCGATCGCCGTAGGCCTTCTGCAGCCATCCCCGCACCACCCGCGAGACGTCGTCCGACTTTGCTTTGGTCATGATCACGTTGACGAAGTCGAACCGTTTCTGTTCGAGCACGCCCGGCAGCTTTTTCGCAATGTCGGCGAAGAGATGCCAGAACTGCGTCGAGCTGGCGAAGTCGAGCGCCTCGGGCGGGCAGGGCAGCAAGATCGCGTCGGATGCGAGCAACGCGTTGATGGTCAGATAGCTGAGCGCCGGAGGCGTGTCGATGACGATCGCGTCGTACTCGTTCGCGAGCGGCATCAGGCCCTTGCGGAGAATTTCCCAGAATTCGAACGTGCTGTCGTTCAGCACCTTGGCCGGAATCTCGAATTCGGCGTCGAACAGCGAGGACGAAGCCGGGATCAAATCCAGGTTGTGCCAGTACGTTTCCTGTACGGCATAGTGCAGCGTCTCCCGATCACCGTAGATGAGCGGAAGAAGGGTCTGATCGTCGGAGATTTCAGCGTCGGGCGCCCATCCGCACAACTGCGTCGTCGTCCCCTGCGGATCGCAGTCGATGACGAGCACCCTGCGCCCGAGCAACGTGAGGGCTTGCGCGGCGGAGACCGCGGTCGTCGTCTTGGCGACCCCGCCTTTGAAGTTTGCGACGGTTACGATTCGCCCGCGCTTGTGCTCGGGCCGCCGCGTGCGTTCCTTTGTCGCCCGGATCCAGGTCAGGGCTTCTTCGAGCGAGAATTCCTTGCTGCGACCCGCGCCTTTGGACGTCCCTGCGGGCAGATCGCCCTTGGTGGTCAAATACTGGAACCGCTGCTTGTCGACGCCGCACAGAGATGCGACTTGCGCGCTCGTGAATGTCGGCGCGCTTTTGCGCGGGTACGGCTCCAACATCGCATCGCGGATTTGATTGAGGATGTCAGTGGCTTGGGCCGCCACTCCCAAGAGCGTTTCGATCGAAACGGATTGATCGACTTCGGGAAGCCGAGCGCTTAGCATGGAGTTCGCAGTCACTGGCGGGCCTGAGTAAGCAAATAATTCTTCAGTTGGTGGAAAACAAGCTGCAAACCGAAGAATAAACGGCGAACCGGTAAACCTCAAGTAAACTCTGAAGTACTTGAGCGACCGCACCGGGCATTTTTACAACGCTGCCCGCCCGTGTAAACGCGAAATTAGGATGGCTCTGAAGATTTTGGGACGATCGAAGCGCTGCGGATCAGCTTTTCGACGCCGACAAACCGGCCGATATTTTCGTTTCTGAGATAAAGCGAGGTGGTAGAGAGGTCGGCGTGGCCGAGCCCGGCGCTGATTTCGCCTAACTCCGCGCCATGACCGAGCGCATGCGTCGAGTGCGTGTGACGCAACCAGTGCGTGCTGGCGCGCTTCAAGTGCCGGCCACTGCCGGGCGCGTGCGATTCCATGAACGCAGCGGCGTTCGAAAAGATGCTTTTGAATATCTTCCCGATGCCATCGGGGGTGAGCGGTTGTCCGCCACGCGCCTGAGCGATGATCGGCGTCCCCTCGGCGCAATCCAGCGGATCCAGCGGATCCTGCAAGCCGCGCATGGCGAGATTTTCCCTCAATATCTCGACGACGATGGGCGGCAAAAGTACGGTGCGCGGCGCGCCGCGGCCCGGATCGACGGACAGACGCCAGACCGCGCCTGCCACGCCTGCCAGGCGTCCGACGCTGAGCGCGTCGGTGGTTGCGGCTGCAAGTTCGGCGCGACGCAGTCCGGTCGCGTAGGCGAGGAGCAGCGCCAATCTGTCGCGATGCTCCGAAAAAGAATATTCGTCGCGCTCGACCGACTGCAGCACGCATTTCCACTGCGCCACATCGAGCGAACGCGTGGCAGATTCGAACACGGGCGGCGTCGCGACACGCGCAAATCCCGCGAATGGATTGACCGCCAGATAACCTTCGCCGACGAGCCATTCGCACATCGCGTTCACGATCGAACGAGCCGTCTCCCGGCTGCGGTCGGACAGCGGACCAGCGAACGGCCGCCAACCGGCGAAGCATCGTTCGCCTCGGTGCGCGGCGACCCAGCGGGCCGCCGGTTGCGGATCAGCCAGAAACGCGTTGATGTATTCGGCGCAGTCGCCGCTGTCGAGCGACGACAGCGGCTTGCCCTTTTCCACCAGAGCCCACAGCAGCAAGCGCTCCGCTTCCCGCCGATAAGCACGCCGCGTGTGCGCGCTGCCCGATCGGGCGTCGAGCCAGGCGAAAATCGCGCGGAGATCGGTGCCGAATGGCGCGCCGGGGCCTGCCCGATTCGAACCTTTCGACCCGTCGAGCGCCGCCGGAACGCGCAGCGCCTCGATCGGCGCAACTACGATTTCGCCGTGTTCGCCGGTCTGCGGAGGATGCGCCGGAACAGCGCCGGTCGCTTGCCATTGCCGGCGCGGCACGAGCGCAACCGGCGAAAGCGTGTGCCGAAGCGCCTGACCGTGAAGCTGGAGCCAGTCGACCACGCGTTGTGCGCCCTTCGGGCCAAGCCGCGGCACGGCCGTGTACCAGCGATGCCGTCGCCGTTCGATCAGTTCGATGACATCGGCGATTGTGATGAGCCCTGCGGCCGTGAGCCGCGCGGTGATTGCGGGCTCGAACCAGCCTTCGACGGGATGATCCGGACGCGGATCCTGCGCCAGGGACGCCTCCATGCGCGCGAGCGCATCTGCCTGCCGGCGCCGCAGCCGCGCATTACGCGCGGCCCGCCGGTCCAGGGCAGGGGAGGCGTCCGGCGGATAGGCTTCCTCGTAGAGCGCCAGCAACTCCGACTCGCTGTAGACGCCATCCGGGTCGGTCCTTTCGCGGAAGTCCTCCAGCGCGGGGGCGGCAGCGGCGGGCTCGGGCTCGAACAACGGAATGCTGCCCGGACGAAGCCGCAGCAAATGCGCGGCTTCCGTGTCGCGTGCGCGACGGGCAAGGACCGAGAGCGTGTCGCGCAGGGCGTCGATCAGGCGTCGCGTCGTGCGGACGTCAGTACTGGCATCGCCATACGATGCGTGCAACTGCGCCTCCGACACGCCGTCGAGATAACCACGATAAAGCGCGAAGTGCTGGCGTGTGAGCCGGTTCGGTGCGCGCAGGCGCACGCTACCGGCCGTGGAATCCATCGCGTTGCGCGCCAGGCGTTTCCCGGAGCGTGCTGTTTCGCTCGCCATTTATGCTTTCTTTTCAGTGAGTTGGCGCGAGGTTATCAACCGTCTTCGAATTTGACAAGGGAAATCGCTACATCTGATAAGTCGAATTATCAGCATCAAAATGCTTTCACCGAACGACCGGATGTGCCACCAGACGCGCGTGCTTGAATGTTCATCGGGCGCGGCGCATATTTTCAGGACATCCAAAGCGGGTATCCGCGGGAGAGACGAGCCGATGCTTGATCCTGTACGCCCCACCTCTAAACCGCCCGAGCAGGACGACGCGTTCCGCCCGAGCCTGCCGGAGGTGTACGCGTCAGTTCATGTGCCGGTCGGCGGAAGATGGATCCGCCGCTTCCTCGCCTTCGCCGGCCCGGGGTACATGATTTCCGTCGGGTACATGGACCCGGGCAACTGGGCGACCGACATCACCGGTGGCTCGCGCTTCGGCTACACGCTCCTCACCGTCATTCTGCTGTCGAACCTGATGGCCATTCTGCTGCAGGCGCTCGCGGTCCGACTGGGTATTGCGACCGGACGCGATCTCGCGCAAGCGTGCCGCGATCACTATTCGAAGCCGGTGAATGTCACGCTGTGGCTCGCGTGCGAAGCGGCGATCGTCGCATGCGATCTGGCCGAGGTGATCGGCACCGCCATCGCGCTACAACTGCTCTTCGGTATCCCGCTGATCGCGGGCGCGCTCCTGACCGCGCTCGACGCCTTTCTTCTCTTGCTGCTGATCAACAAAGGCTTTCGCCTGCTGGAAGCGTTCGTCATTGCGCTGCTCGTCGTGATCGCGAGCTGCTTCGCGTTGCAGATCGCCGCCGCCGCGCCGCCGTTCGCCGATGTCCTGCGCGGTTTCATCCCTTCGCCGCGTATCGTCGCCGATCGCGAAATGCTTTATGTGGCGATCGGCATACTCGGCGCGACGGTCATGCCCCACAACCTGTACCTGCATTCGTCGATCGTGCAGACGCGCGCGTACGGCAAATCGGTCCCGGCCCGGCGCGCCGCAATTCGTTGGGCGACCATCGACAGCACCATCGCGCTGACGCTCGCACTTTTCATCAACGCTGCGATCCTGATCGTCGCCGCCGCCGTGTTCCATGCGAGCGGTCACGACGAGGTCGCGGAAATCGGCGACGCGTTCCGCTTGCTGTCGCCGCTCTTGGGCATGAGCATCGCATCGACGCTCTTCGCGGTCGCGTTGCTCGCATCGGGACTCAACTCGACCGTCACCGCGACGCTCGCCGGCCAGATCGTGATGGAAGGCTTTTTGCGCTTGCGCATCCCGAACTGGGCGCGGCGTCTCATCACGCGCGGCATCGCCATCGTTCCCGTGATCGTCGTCACGGCGATCTATGGCGAAAAGGGCACGGGCCAGTTGCTGGTGCTGAGCCAGGTGATTCTGTCGATGCAACTGCCGTTCGCCGTGATCCCGCTGGTGCGCTTCGTGTCCGACCGCCGCAAGATGGGCGTCTTCGCCGTGTCGCGCTGGACGAGTGGGCTGGCGTGGCTGGTCGCGGGCGTGATCGTCGTGCTCAACATCAAGCTGCTCGCCGACACGCTGCTGTCGTAACCGCGCTTCGCGCGCAAAAAAATACTGCTACATATAAGGAGACACGGACAATGAGCGGCGCGTTCATCGACATCACCCTTCGCGACGGCACGGTCATTCCCGCCTACGTGACGCAGCCCGCGAAGGGTTCGGGGCCGGGCATCGTGCTGCTTCACGACGCGGACGGCCTCGACGATTTCGTCAGGCACACGGCCGATCTATACGCGGAAGAAGGTTACGTCGTGCTCGCGCCGCAACTTCCCGAGCACGATCCGAGGCCCGGCGGCATCGCGGCGGAAAACTTCGCGGCGCTAGTCGATGGCCTTCGTGCGTTGCCGCAGCATGCGGGCAAGGTCGGCGTGGTCGGTTTCGGACGCGGCGGGCGGTTCGCGACGCGCATCGCCGCGCAGGCCGACGTCGATTGCGCCGCCTGCTACTACGCCGACGATTTCGCCGCCTGCCTCGCCGATGTCCCGACGATCCGCTGCCCGATGGTCTTCCACTTTCCCGAACACGGCACGCACGATCCGCGCGAAGTCGAGGCGGCGCTCGCGGGCAAGCCGCACATCGAGCGATACGCCTATCCGGGCGCGTCGGCGGGCTTCATCGTTCCCGGCAACCGGCATTACGACAAGCCTGCCGCGCTGATGGCTTACTCGCGCACGCTCTCGATGCTGCGCAAGGCGCTCGGCCCGTTCTTCGATCTGAATCACTTGTGGGAACAGCACTGCTACTTCGAATTCGGCACGCGCGACGTCGACGCCGTCATGCCGACGATGGTCGCGCAACCCTACGTGAACCATGTGCCGACGATGACGGGCGGCGTTGGTCACGATCAGTTGAAGCGCTTCTACAAGTATCACTTCGTCGATTCGAACCCGGCGGATACGAAGCTGATTCCGGTGTCGCGCACGATCGGCGCGGATCGCGTCGTCGACGAGTTCGTGTTTTGCGCGACCCACGACCGCGAAATCGACTGGCTGCTGCCCGGGCTCGCGCCGACGGGACAGTACTTCGAAGTGCCGATGCTCGCCGTGATCCGCTTTCGCGGCGATAAGCTCTACAACGAGCATATCTACTGGGATCAGGCGTCGGTCCTGGTGCAGATCGGCGTGCTCGATCCGGACGGACTGCCCATCGTGGGACGGCAGGCCGCGAAGAAGCTCATCGACGAAACCCTGGCGAGCAACGAGTTGATGCCGAACTGGTCATCGAGCGAAGGCAAGCCCATCTGAAGCTGCTCGCGCTGGAAGCGCGGGCGACCGTTGCATTACCATGGCCACACTAAAAGAACCTCTGGAGACGAGCATGACCGATGTGGCAAGCGGGCAGGCCGCGCCGCAATGTCCCTTTCATGACGAATCGCGCGCGCCGAACGGCTGCCCCGTGAGCGCGCGCGCGGCCGAGTTCGATCCCTTCGGCGACGGATATCAGCAAGACCCGCCCGAATACGTGCGCTGGGCACGCGAACAGGAGCCGGTGTTCTTCAGCCCGAAGCTCGGCTACTGGGTCGTCACGCGCTATGACGACATCAAGGCGATCTTTCGCGACAACCTCACGTTCAGTCCGTCGATCGCGCTGGAGAAGATCACGCCGACCGGCCCCGAAGCGAACGCGGTCCTCGCGTCGTACGGCTTCGCGCTCAACCGGACGCTCGTCAACGAAGACGAGCCCGCGCACATGCCGCGCCGTCGTGCATTGATGGACCCGTTCACGCCCGAAGCGCTTGCGCATCATGAACCGATGGTGCGCGCGCTCGCACGCGAATACGTCGACCGCTTCATCGACGACGGACGCGCCGATCTCGTCGACCAGATGTTGTGGGAAGTGCCGCTCACCGTCGCGCTGCATTTTCTCGGCGTGCCCGAGGAGGACATGGACACGCTGCGCCGCTACTCGATCGCGCACACGGTCAACACCTGGGGACGGCCGAAGCCCGAAGAGCAGGTCGAGGTCGCGCACGCCGTCGGCAAGTTCTGGCAATACGCGGGCAAGGTGCTCGACAAGATGCGCGAAGACCCGTCCGGTCCTGGCTGGATGCAATATGGCATTCGCAAGCAAAAGGAACTGCCCGATGTCGTGACCGACTCGTATCTGCATTCGATGATGATGGCGGGCATCGTCGCCGCGCACGAGACGACGGCGAACGCCACCGCGAATGCGTTGAAGCTCCTGCTGCAACATCCGCGGGCATGGCGCGACATCTGCGAAGACCCGAGCCTGATTCCGAACGCGGTCGAAGAGTGCCTGCGCCATAACGGCTCGGTCGCGGCGTGGCGGCGGCTCGCGACGAAAGACGTGAAGATCGGCGGCATCGACATTCCGGCGGGCTCGAAGCTTTTGATCGTCACGTCGTCGGCGAATCACGATCAACATCAGTTCGCCGATGCCGATCTCTTCGACATCCGCCGCGAAAACGCCAGCGATCAGTTGACCTTCGGCTACGGCGCGCATCAGTGCATGGGCAAGAACCTCGCGCGCATGGAGATGCAGATTTTCCTCGACGAGCTCACGCGCCGCCTGCCGCACATGCGGCTCGCCGAGCAGCGCTTTACGTATGTGCCGAACACATCGTTTCGCGGGCCGGAGCATCTTTACGTCGAATGGGATCCGGCGATGAATCCCGAGCGCGCGGATCCGGCCGTGCGCGAGCCGCGCGCGGTCGTGCGAATCGGCGAGCCGTCGTCGCATGCGCTGAGCCGCACCGTGATCGTCGATTCAGTTCAGGCGTGCGCGGATCGAATCGTGCGCGTGCGGCTCGTATCGGCGGACGGGCGCGCTCTGCCGCGCTGGACGGCGGGCTCGCATATCGACGTCGTTTGCGGCGAGAGCGGACTGTCGCGCCAGTATTCGCTGTGCGGGGATCCCGACGATGCCGGCGCATTCGAAATCGCCGTGTTGCGCGAGACGGAAAGCCGCGGCGGCTCGGCGTGGGTTCACGACAACGTGAAGTGCGGCGCGCAATGGCGCATCCGCGGGCCGCGCAATCATTTCCGTCTCGACGAGCGCGCGAAAAAGCTCGTGCTGATCGCGGGCGGCATCGGCATCACGCCGATCAGCGCGATGGCGCGGCGCGCACGCATGCTTGGCCTCGACTACGAGGTGCATTACAGCGGACGCTCGCGCACATCGATGGCGTTGCTCGACGAGATGCGCGCGCTGCACGGCGAACGACTTCACGAGTACGTCTCGGAAGAAGGCACGCGCAACGATTTTGCGTCGCTCGCGGTGGACGAGGGCACGCGCGTCTACGCATGCGGCCCGGCGCGCATGCTCGATGCGCTCGGCGAAGCGAGCGCGTCCTGGCCCGAAGACGCGCTCAGAATCGAGCATTTCGAATCGAAGCTGGGCACGCTCGATCCCCGGAACGAGTGCGCGTTCGAGGTCGAATTGAAGGATTCGGGTCTCGTGCTGACCGTGCCGGCCGATCAGACGCTGCTCACCACGCTCAGACGCGCGAATGTCGATGTGCAGAGCGATTGCGAAGAAGGTTTGTGCGGATCGTGTGAAGTGCGCGTGCTCGGTGGCGAAATAGATCACCGCGACGTGGTGCTGACGAAAGGCGAAAGGCAATCGAACGATCGGATGATGGCGTGCTGCTCGCGCGCGAAGAGCGGAAAGCTCGTTTTAGCGCTTTGACCGTTGCGGGACTTCGGGCGGATTTGGCTGTCTGCTCGAAGTCAGTGAGTTCGCTGCCAAGTGGCATTATGTCGCGGAATTTCGCAATCAATTAACTGCCCATATTTTCATCACGCGGTCATATATCAGCGTTAGATGAAGGTGTTTGTTCCTGATAAAGATGGATTGGTTATACGCAGTGGTTAATTCGCATATAAAGAATAACGGTTGCATCAGTACGCTCAGGTCCAGGACAAAGCCACTTGCAAGGGCGATATGCTGGGACACCGGCCGCACGGAGGTTTGAAGCATTTAAGCGCATACGCGAAATGATCATATGACCTGCGCAATTTTCGTCGTCATATATGATGATTAATGAGCGTGCGTTCGACCGTTGCGACAACTCACCGCAGATCGCGCGCGGGTCTTTTTACCTGATTCAGGGTTTTCACCTACTAATATGAAATTTTTTACGCATATTTTGCGTTTAGAATTGTTACTAATTTGGTGCGTCGCACAAGCGCCCAAGACCGAATAACTTCCATATGCCCTGCCGCACGACTGCGCAGAACTTTGCGCCGGTGAATCACGTTTGCGCGATTTACTGCGGCATGGCGAAAGAGAAGGCCGGTGCTTAACCTGAGAGATTTTATTAAAGGCCCATTTAAATGGGACCAGCAATTGGCTGCACGTTTGCCGCGTCCCGTTCGGGATTTTTTCTGCGGAGCAAACCTCGTCTTACGGACGAGGTCATCCCGTAGGCGGCGCGACGCCTCTAAAGTCGCTCGTTCATGCATCGGTCGGTCGGACATGGCTCCGCACGCGACGCTGCGCATCAATCTGCCCGGGTTCGATCGAACTCAGCCGTCCATTTGTACTGACGCGTTTCCGCGTCGCGTGAATGTCATCGCGCACGGGAATTTCGCCCAGGTTTTCGCTGTTTGACGAGGATAGAAAATGACTGACGTAGTGATCGTATCGGCCGCGCGTACGGCGGTAGGCAAGTTCGGCGGCTCGCTCGCGAAGATCGCG